>NZ_FNKT01000009.1:0-60000 GCF_900102995.1 Brevundimonas sp. 374
GACCAGGGCGACTTCGCCGGGTCCGAACAGGAGATGATCCGCACCCATCTGTCCGGCTATCCCCAGGCCATCGACGCCGGGGTGCTGTCGATCATGGCCAGCTTCTCCAGCTGGAACGGCGTCAAACACTCGGGCAACGAGACCATTCTGACCGACGTGCTGCGCGGCCCGCTGGGCTTCGACGGCTTCGTGGTGTCGGACTGGAACGCTCAGGGCCAGCTGCCGGGCTGTTCGAACGAAAGCTGCGCCCTGGCCTTCAACGCCGGCATCGACATGTTCATGGCGCCGGACAGCTGGAAGCCGCTGTTCGCCTCGACCCTGGCCCAGGTGAAGTCGGGCGAAATCCCGATGGCGCGCCTGGACGAGGCGGTGCGTCGCATCCTGCGCGTCAAGGTCAAGACCGGCCTGTTCAACGACAGCCGCCCGGTCGAGGGGCATCTGAACGAACTGGGCTCGCCGGCCCACCGCGCCCTGGCGCGCGAGGCGGTGCGCAAGTCGCTGGTGCTGCTGAAGAACGAGGGCTCGGTGCTGCCGATCCGCTCGGGCGCGCGGGTGCTGGTCGCCGGTCACGCCGACGATATCGGCCAGGCCTCGGGCGGCTGGACCCTGACATGGCAGGGCACGGGCAACTCGAACGCCGACTTCCCCAACGGCCAGTCGATCTGGGGCGGCATCCGCGAGGCGGTCGCCGCGGGCGGCGGTCAGGCGACGCTCAGCCCCGACGGGGCCTTCACCCAGAAGCCCGACGTGGCCATCGTCGTCTTCGGCGAAACCCCCTATGCCGAGTTCCAGGGCGATGTGGACACGCTGGACTTCCTGCCGACCGAACCGTTGGAGACGCTGAAGCGCCTGAAGGCGGCGGGCATTCCGACCGTGTCGGTCTTCCTGTCGGGCCGCCCGATGTGGACCAACCCTGAGATCAATGCATCCGACGCCTTCGTCGCCGCCTGGCTGCCGGGCACGGAGGGCGGCGGGATCGCCGATGTGCTGGTCGGCGATGCGGCGGGCAAGCCACGCAACGACTTTACCGGAACCCTGTCCTTCAGCTGGCCCAAGACCGCCAGGGGCGAGCCGCTGAACGTGGGCCAGCCGGGCTATGACCCGCAGTTCGCCTATGGCTACGGCCTGACCTATGCCCGCACGGCGCGTGTCGGCGCCCTGTCCGAAGACAGCGGCGTGGTCGGGTCCGGCAGCAATCTGGATCGCTATTTCGTCGATGGCCGCTTCGTGGCTCCTTGGTCGCTGATGCTGCGCGACGCCGGCGGCGAGTTCCGCCTGGGCGCCGAAAAGAGCGGCGCCAGTCCGCGCGGCGGCGTGTCGGCACGCGCCACCGACGGCGCCGGTCAGGAATCGGCGCGCGCCCTGACCTTCTCGCAGGGCGGGGGGCAGGCCATCATCGCGGCTCAAGCGGTCGATCTGACGCGCCAGTCGAACGGCGAGATGGCCATCGCCTTCCGCTATCGCGTCGATGCGCGCGCGCGCGGCCCGGTCTTCCTGACGCTGGGCGCCGGATCGGTCGACATCTCCAGCCTGATCAACGCCGCGCCCGTTGGTGAATGGCGCACGCTGAAGGTGCGGCTGTCGTGCCTGCGCGACCGCGGCGCTGACATCGCCGCCGTCGATCAACCCTGGGGCCTGCGCGCCAATGCCGACTTCGCGGTCACGGTCGAGGACATCCGCCTGGCGTCGAACGAGGGCGACGCCGTCTGTCCGACGCAGTAGGCTGGCGCTCGCCAAGGGGGAACCGGCCGCGTGACCAATGCTGAACTGAGCGTGGCCTTCTTCCTGCAGATGGCGATCATCATCGCCGCCTGCCGCATCGTGGGTTGGCTGGCCAAACGCTACCTCGGCCAGCCGCAGGTGGTGGGCGAGATGATCGCCGGAGTGGTCCTCGGGCCATCGCTGTTTGGCCTGTTGGCGCCCGATCTTCAGGCGGCCCTGTTCCCCAAGGAGTCGCGGTCGATCCTGTTCGTCGGCGCCCAGTTGGGCGTTGGCCTCTACATGTTCCTGGTCGGGCTGGGCTTCCGTCGCGACCACTTCCGGGCCAATGCGAAAAGTGCGGCTGCCGTGTCGCTGGCGGGCATGGCGGCGCCCTTCGTGGTCGCCGTCGCCCTTGCGCCCTGGCTGGTCGCTGAGGGTCTGTTCGGGCAGGGCATCCAGACCTGGCAGGCCATGCTGTTCATGGGCGCGGCCATCTCGATCACGGCCTTTCCCATGCTGGCGCGCATCATCCATGAGCGGGGGCTCAGCGGCACGCGGCTGGGTTCGCTGTCCCTGGCGGCGGGCGCCATCGACGACGCCGGCGCCTGGTGCGTCCTGGCCATCGTTTTGGCCAGCTTCGGCGCCGGGCCGATGCTGGCGGTGACGGCCATCGCGGGGGGCGGCGCCTTCGCCCTGTTCATGCTGACGCTGGGACCGAAGCTGCTGGCGCCGCTGGGCCGGATCGTCGAGCGGGAAGGGCGGCTCAGCCCGACCGTGCTTGGGATCGTGCTGATCCTGTTCATGCTCAGCGCCTGGGCCATGGACGCAGTCGGCATCCATGCTGTCTTCGGCGGGTTCATCCTGGGCGTCGCCATGCCGCGCGGCCTGCTGGGCGAGGAAATCCGGCGCCAGCTGGAGCCGTTCGCCGTCCTGGTGCTGCTGCCGATGTTCTTCACCTTCTCGGGCCTGAACACCCAGCTCACCATGGTCAACAGCCTGGGGTTGCTGGCCGTCACCGTCGTCATCCTGCTGGGCTCGATCCTGGCCAAGGGCGGCGCCTGCTGGGCCGCCGCGCGCCTGACGGGTCAGGACAACGCCACGGCCATGGGCATCGGCGCCCTTATGAACGCGCGCGGCCTGATGGAGCTGATCATCATCAACATCGGCCTGCAAAAAGGCGTCATCGGCCCGGCCCTGTTCTCCATCCTGGTGCTGATGGCCATCATCACCACCCTGATGGCCTCCCCCCTGTTCGAATGGGTTTACGGCCGGAAGGCGAGGGCGCGGGGCGAACTGGGCACGACCGGTGATCACGACGACGCTGCGCCGGTACGCGCCTAAATCCAGATCCATAACTCGAGGGCGACGCCTGTGAAGTACTTACACATCAAAGGTTTGGCGCTGGTCGCAACCCTCATCGGCGCCTCTATGGATGCGAACGCCCAGACGCCAGAACCAAGGGTGATTTCGATCGATGTCGGCGGTGCGTCCACGCCCCGCGATCGCATGGCCGAGTTCTCGGTCGGCGCCGACTATCCCGGCACGACGATCCGTCCCGAGACTTTGGCGCAGTTGAAAACGGCCCGCGACGAGCTGGGTTTCCGCTACATCCGCTTTCACGACATCTTCCATGACGACATGGGCGTCTATCGCGAGGTGGACGGCCGCCCCGTTTATGACTGGACCAAGATCGACCATCTCTACGACAGCTTCCTGGCCATCGGCATCAAGCCGTTCATCGAACTGGGCTTCACCCCCGATGCGATGAAGACGTCGGACCAGACGCTCTTCTACTGGAAGGGCAACACTTCGCACCCGCAGCCCGAAAAATGGGTTGGGCTGGTCGACGCCTTCGTGCGGCATCTGATCGACCGGTACGGTATCGACGAGGTTCGGTCGTGGTATTTCGAGTTCTGGAACGAGCCGAACCTGGACGGATTCTGGGAGCGGGCGGACCAGGCCGCCTACTTTGACTACTACGTACGGACGTCGCAGACGATCAAGGCGATCGATCCCGCGCTTCGCGTCGGCGGGCCGGCGACGGCCGGGGCGGCCTGGGTTCCAGAATTCCTCGCCTACGCCGATCAACACCGGGCGCCGGTCGATTTCGTCACCACCCATACCTATGGCGTCGAGGGCGGGTTCCTGGACGAGAAGGGGGAGGGGGACAACAAGCTGTCGCGCAATCCTGACGCCGTGGTCGCCGACGTGCGCAAGGTCCGGGCCGAGATCGAGGCTTCGACGCGTCCGGGGCTGCCGCTGTTCTTCACGGAATGGAGCACCAGCTACAATCCGCGCGATCCGATCCACGACGACTATTTCGGCGCGTCCTATATCCTGACCAAGCTGCGTCAGAGCGAGGGTCTGGCGCAGGGCATGAGCTATTGGGCCTACAGCGACCTGTTCGAAGAGCCAGGCCCGCAGACCAAACCATTCGATGGCGGCTTCGGACTGATGAATCCCCAGGGCGTGCGCAAGCCGACGTGGTTCGCCTACAAATATCTGAACAGCATGGGCGACCGCGAACTACCGACTGGCGACGACCAGAGCATCGCAGCGCTGAAAGACGACACGGTGCAGGTGCTGGCCTGGCGCTACGAACTGCCGGACCAGCCGATCAGCAACCGACCCTTTTTCCGCCAGGTGCGGGAGCCTGCGACGGCTGCGCCTTTGAGGATCGCATTGAGCGGCCTGCGCCCCGGCGTTCATGTCGCCACGATCCGCCGCGTCGGTTTCAAGTCGAATGACGCATACACCGCCTATCTGGAGATGGGATCGCCGGCGACGCTCAGTGAAGAACAGTTGGAGGCACTGCAAACGCTGACGCTGGACCAACCAGAGACCCTGACGGTCACCGCTCGTGCCGACGGTGAGGCCCAGATGGAGGTGCCTATGCGTGTCTACGACGTGGTCATGGTCGAGATCGCGGCCTCGCAGGGACGCTGAAGCTCAAAGGCGCGGCTGTGACTTCAAATCCCTCCAGCTCAATTCGCTAGCCGCCGTCTTGGCGGATGGGGCGAGCCGGGTGTCGTCCAGCCTATTTCCGCAGAGATAGTCAGCAGATGGGCGTCGTCCGTGGAGCCTGGACCGACGGGCATTGCAAATGGTGGACGTAACTGCGTGAGCGTGCTGCTGTCTCTGACGTGACTGATCAACAGAATCCCCGCCGCAACCACACCATGGGCGATATCGCGCGCCTAGCCGGCGTGTCGCCAATGACGGTGTCGCGCGTGGTCAATGGCGATGCGCGGGTGCGCGGGGCGACGCGTGAGCGCGTCGAGGCGATCATTCGAGAGACCGGCTACGTGCCCGATCCCGCGGCGCGAATCCTGGCGCGGGCCGGAGGTGGACGGATCGGCCTGCTCTACGCCAACCCGTCCAGCGCCTATCTGGCCGAACTTCTGTCGGGCGCCCTGGATGGGGCGCGATCGGTAGGTTTGCTACTGCTGATCGAGCCATCGCGGCCCGGCGCGCCTGATGAAGAGCGCGAAGCGGTTCAGCGGCTGGCGGCCGGCGGAGCACAGGGTGTGATCGTTCCGCCGCCGCTGGGCGAATCGGACGCCACCCTGGACGCTATCGGCAAGAGCGGGATGAAGGCGGTGGTTCTGGCGGCGCCCGCGCTTCGGGACGGTCTGATCTCCCTGCGGGTGGACGACCAGGGTGCGGCCCACGAGATGATGCGGCATCTGCTGGGGTTGGGCCACCGCGCCGTCGGCTTCGTCGAAGGGCGTCGGGATCAGACCGCCACTGCGGATCGTCGCCACGGCGCCCAAGTCGCGGTCGATGCGGTGAGGGGCGCGACGATGTGGGCCGAGGCGGGCGACTTCACTTATCGTTCCGGCTTCCAGGCGGGGCAGCGGCTGCTGGGGCGCTCACCCCGGCCGACGGCCATTTTCGCCAGTAACGATGACATGGCCGCAGGCGTTCTGGCGGCCGTTCACGCTGCGGGCCTGTCGACACCGGGCGACATATCGGTGGCCGGGTTCGATGATACCTATTTGGCCGCCAGCGTCTGGCCGACCCTGACCACCATCCGCCAGCCGGTCGCCGAAATGGCCCGATCGGCCGCGGTCATCCTGGGGCGGGGCGGCGAGGCGGACGGTCCAGTCCCCCACCAATTCATCGCCAGAGAAAGCACCGCGCCTCCATACGATTGACATCCATCCCTTGCTCAAAGATGTTAGCGCTAACACGTCCGAGAGCGTGGGGAGGATGAGATTGTTGCTTGCCGATTGCCTGCCGGCGGACTGGCGCAATGCGCGCCTGCTCGGACGGGTCCTTACCGAGGTCGGACCCTCGCCCGTTCTGGTGCGGGGCGGGCGGCTCTATGATCTTTCGAACCACGTCGCCACAACGGCCCAGGCAGTCGCGCGGGACGATCTGGACGCGGCCGGCATGGATATGGGGCCGCTGGACGAACTGACGGTCGCCTCGACGTGGTCGTCGAACGCGGCGGACGTGCGGCTGCTGTCGCCGCTGGACCTGCAATGCATCAAGGCCTCGGGCGTGACCTTTGCGGTCTCGGCCTTGGAACGGGTGATCGAGGAGCGGGCGCGCGGTGACGCCGACGCCGCCAACGCCGTGCGCCAGTCCATCCTCAACCGGATCGGCGGCGACCTGAAGAATCTGCGGCCGGGTTCGGATCAAGCCGAGGCCGTCAAGGCGCAGCTGATCGCCGAGGGCTTGTGGTCGCAATATCTCGAAGTCGCCATCGGCCCCTATGCCGAGATCTTCACCAAGGCGCCGGTGCTGGCCTCGGTCGGCTGGGGCGCCGAGGTCGGGGTGCGGGCGGACTCAGCCTGGAACAACCCGGAGCCGGAGGTGGTCGTCGTCTGCGATCCGTCCGGCCGCCCGGTCGGCGCCAGCCTGGGCAACGACGTCAATCTGCGCGACATCGAGGGCCGGTCGGCCCTGCTGCTGGGCAAGGCCAAGGACAACAACGCCTCGGCCTCAATCGGCCCCTTCATCCGCCTGTTCGACGACGACTTCACGATGGACGACGTGCGCTCAGCGACGGTCCGGCTGGAGGTCGAGGGAACGGACGGCTTCATGATGACGGGCGAAAGCTCGATGAGCCTGATCAGCCGCGATCCCGAGGAACTGGTGCGTCAGACCCTGAGCGCGCATCAGTATCCCGACGGTTTCGCCCTGTATCTCGGGACCATGTTCGCGCCGATCGACGACCGCGATGCGCCGGGCAAGGGCTTCACCCACAAGATGGGCGACCGGGTCCGCGTCTCGTCCGAGAAACTGGGCGTGCTGGAAAACATCGTCGCGACCTGCGACCAGGCCCCGCCCTGGAAGTTCGGGGTGCTGGAGCTGATGCGCAATCTGGCCGGTCGCGGCCTTCTCGGAGTTTCCGCATGAGCGGCGCCATCTATCCGTCGCTAAAGGGCCGTCTGGTCGTCGTCACCGGCGGCGGGTCCGGCATCGGCGCCGGTTTCACCGAGGCCTTTGCGCGTCAGGGCGCCCGTGTCGTCTTCTTCGACATCGCCGAGGCGGACTCGAAGGCGCTGGAGGCATCACTGGCCGAACTGTCGCCGGCTCCAAAATTCCACCAGTGCGACCTCATGGACGTGTTCGCCTTGCAGGCCTGCCTGGCCGAGATCGTCGCCGAACATGGTCCCATCGATGTCCTGATTAATAACGCCGCTAACGACGACCGGCACATGCTGGCCGAGGTCACGCCCGACTACTGGGACAATCGGATCAACGTGAACCTGCGTCACCTCTATTTCGCAGCCCAGTCGGTCGCCGCCGGGATGCGCGAGCAGGGCAGGGGGGTCATCATCAACCTGGGCTCGATCAGCTGGCATCTGGGGCTGCCGGATCTGTCGCTTTACGAAACCGCCAAGGCGGGCATTGAGGGCATGACTCGCGCCCTGGCGCGCGAGCTGGGCGGTGACGGCGTGCGTGTCGTCTGCATCGTGCCGGGCAATGTCCAGACCCCGCGTCAGATGAAATGGTACACGCCGGAAGGAGAGGCCGAGATCGTGGCGGCGCAATGCCTGCCGGGCCGGCTTCAGCCCGACGACGTCGCGGCGCTCGGCCTGTTCCTCGCATCCGACGATGCACGTTTGATTACAGGCCACGAGTATTTCGTGGACGCTGGCTGGCGATAGGTTTTCTGAGTTTCACGCCCGCGTCAGACGGGCATTCGGAGGGAATATCGAGATGGCAGGACCGACGGGGGGCACAGGCCCCGACATCGCGGGTGACGACCGCGTCAACATGGCGTTCATCGCCCTGATCGTGGCGGTCGCCACCATCGGCGGCTTCATGTTCGGCTATGATTCCGGCGTCATCAACGGCACCCAAGACGGGCTGGAGGCGGCCTTCAACCTGTCGGCCTTGGGCACCGGTTTCAACGTCGGCGCCATCCTCTTGGGCTGCGCCGTCGGCGCCTTCATCGCGGGACGTTTGGCCGACGCTATCGGCCGTCGCACGGTGATGCAGATCGCCGCCGGCCTGTTCATCGTCTCGGCCTTCTGGGCGGGTGCGGCCGACAGTTCGGCCCACTTCATCATCGCCCGGTTCATAGGCGGCCTGGGCGTGGGCGCGGCCTCGGTCCTGTCGCCGGCCTATATCTCCGAAGTTACGCCGGCCTCAATCCGTGGTCGACTGTCGTCGGTGCAGCAGATTATGATCATCACCGGCCTGACCGGCGCCTTCGTGGCCAACTACGCCCTGGCCAAGACCGCCGGCGGTTCGACGGCCGACTTCTGGCTGGGCTTCCCCGCCTGGCGCTGGATGTTCTGGCTGCAGGTGATCCCCGCCGCCATCTATCTGCTGGCCCTGCTGGTCATCCCCGAAAGCCCGCGCTTCCTAGTCGCCAAAAAGAAGGACGCCCAGGCCGAGGCCGTGCTGTCCAGGCTGTTCGGACCCGGCGCCGGCGCGCGCAAGGTCGGTGAAATCCGCGCCTCGCTGAGCGCTGACCACAAGCCCAAGTTCGTCGATCTGCTGGATCCCGCAACCAAAAAGGTACGCCCCATCGTCTGGGCCGGCCTGATCCTGGCCGTGTTCCAGCAACTGGTCGGCATCAACATCGTCTTCTACTACGGCGCGGTGCTGTGGCAGTCGGTCGGCTTCTCCGAGAACGACGCGCTGCAGATCAACATCCTGTCCGGCGTCCTGTCGATCGCGGCCTGTCTGGCCGCCATTTCGGTCATCGACAAGATCGGCCGTAAGCCGCTGCTGCTGATCGGTTCGGCGGGCATGTTCGTGACCCTGGCTGTCGTCGCCTGGTGCTTCTCCAAGGCCGCCCTCATCGACGGGTCGCTGCACCTGGACGACCAGACGGGCCTGATCGCCCTGATCGCGGCCAACGCCTATGTGGTCTTCTTCAACTTCAGCTGGGGGCCCGTCATGTGGGTCATGCTGGGCGAGATGTTCCCCAACCAGATGCGCGGTTCGGCCCTGGCCGTCGCGGGCTTCGCCCAGTGGATCGCCAACTTCGCCATCTCGGTCAGTTTCCCGTGGATGGCGGCGACGCTGGGTCTGGTCGTCACCTACGGCTTCTATGCGGTCAGCGCATTGATCTCCTTCTTCCTGGTCCAGGCTTGGGTGAAGGAAACGCGCGGTCGCGAACTGGAAGACATGACGGGCTGATCTTTCGCCATCTCATACCCACCTCCCCGAAACGGGCGGCGCTCCCCCGCCGCCCGTCAGCCTTATGAAAAGGATGTCCCATGACCGACACGCTTGAACTTTCGCACTGGATCGGCGGCGAGAAGGTCGCGGGAGCCCTGGCGGGCGAGAGCCTGAACCCGTCGGATATCCGCGACGTCGTGGCCCGCACGCCCAAGGGCGGGGCCGCCGAGGTGGATCAGGCCGTCGCCGCCGCCCGCGCCGCCTTCCCCGGCTGGTCCGACGCCTCGCCCGAGGTCCGCTTCGACGTGCTGGACAAGGCCGGTTCGCTGATCATGGAACGGGCCGCCGAGATCGGTCGCCTGCTGTCTCGCGAAGAGGGCAAGACCCTGCCTGAGGGCATCGGCGAGACCATGCGCGCCGCCCGCATCCTGAAATATTTCGCCGGCGAGGCCCTGCGCGTCCACGGCCAGAACCTGGCCTCGACACGGCCGGGCGTCGAGATCCAGACCTATCGCCAGGCCGTCGGCGTGTTCGGCCTGATCACGCCGTGGAACTTCCCCATCGCCATTCCGGCGTGGAAGATCGCCCCGGCCATCGCCTTCGGCAACACGGTCGTCATCAAGCCCGCCGGCCCGACCCCGGCGACGGCCGAGGCTCTGATCGCCATTCTGCATGAGGCCGACTTGCCCAAGGGCGTGGTCAATATGGTCATCGGCGACGGCGACGTCGGCCGCGCCATCGTCGCCCACCCGGGCATCGACGGCATCTCCTTCACCGGCTCGCAGGCCGTAGGCGCGGGCGTCGCCGAGGGCGCGGTCAAGCGCCAGGCGCGGGTCCAGTTGGAGATGGGCGGCAAGAACCCCCTGATTGTTCTGGACGACGCCGATCTGGATCGGGCGGTGAACATCGCGCTGGACGGCAGCTTCTTCGCCACCGGCCAGCGGTGCACCGCCTCCAGCCGCCTGATCGTTCAGGACGGCATCCACGACCGGTTCGTCGCCGCCCTGGCCGAGAAGGTCGCGGCGCTTCGCGTAGGCCACGCTCTGGATTCCAATACCCAGATGGGCCCGGCCGTGACCGAGGCCCAGCGCGAGGTCTCCTACAAATACATCGACATCGCCCGCGAGGCCGGCGGCCGCATCGTCACCGGCGGCGAGCGCCTGACCTTCGACGCCCCCGGCTGGTACGTCCAGCCAACCCTGATCGCCGACACCGCCGCCGACGCGCGCATCAACAACGAAGAGGTCTTCGGCCCCGTCGCCTCGACCATCCGCGTCGCCAGTTATGAGGAGGCGCTGGCCGTCGCCAACGGCGTCGAGTTCGGCCTGTCGGCCGGCATCGTCACCCAGTCGCTGAAACACGCCCGCGACTTCCAGAAGAACGCCCGCGCCGGCATGACGATGGTCAACCTGGCCACCGCCGGCGTCGACTATCACGTCCCCTTCGGCGGCTCGAAGAAGTCCTCCTACGGCTCACGCGAACAGGGCTTCGCGGCGGTGGAGTTCTACACCCAGATCAAGACCAGTTACTCGGCGGGCTGATCGATGAGCGAGCCGGAACTGATCTGGGATGTCCAGGCGGAGCTGGGCGAAGGCCCCGTCTGGGACGCCGCGCGCGGCGCGGTGTGGTTCGTCGACATCAAGGGTCGAAAACTGCACCGCTACACCCCCGCGACCGGTGAGAAACGGTCGTGGGACACGCCGGACCAGACCGGATTTGCTTTGCCCGCCGAGGACGGGTCGCTGATCTGCGGCGTTCGGGGCGGATTGTATCGCTTCGACCCGGAGGAGGGCGACTTCTCGCGCTTTCAGCCGGTCGAGGAAGACCGGCCGCAGAACCGGCTGAACGACGGCTTCGTCGCGCCGGACGGGTCGCTGTGGTTCGGCTCGATGGACGACAGCGAGGAAGTCGAGTCCGGCGCCCTCTATCGCTGGTTCCGGGGCGAGCTGACGCGGCACGACGACGACTATGGGGTCACCAACGGCCCCTGCCTCAGCCCCGACGGCCGCACCCTCTATCACCACGACACGCTGAAGAAGACCGTCCTGGCTTTCGACCATCAGGACGGCGTGATCTCCAACCGCCGCGTCTTCGCCGTGACCGAGGACGGCTATGCCGACGGCCCCAGCATGGATGCGGCGGGCGTGCTTCACGTCGGTCTTTTCAACGGCTGGGGCGTGGCGCGTTTCGCCCCCGACGGCACGCGGATCGGCAAGATCGACATGCCGGTCCAGACCGTGACCAAGGCGGCCTTCGGCGGCCCGGACCTACGCGACCTCTATATGACCACGGCTTGGCTGGGGAACGCCGACAAGCGCACGGACCAGCCGACTTTGGGCGGTCTTTATCGCGTGCGCGTCGAGACGCCGGGCCTGCCGCAGAACCGGATCCGCCTATGATCGCCCTGACGGCCGGCGACTGGCGCGCGACCCTGGCGCCGGACATGGGTGGGGCGATGCTGAGCCTAGACTGGCGCGGTCGACCCGTGCTTCGCCCGACGCCTGACGGTGCGACCGATATCTTGCAGACGTCCTGTTTCCCGCTGGTGCCATACGCCAATCGGATTGCGAACGGACGTTTCGTATTTGAAGGGCGCTCGGTTCGGTTGCCAGTCCTGGAACGATTTGCGTCTCATGCCATCCACGGTGAGGGCTGGTTACAGCCCTGGACCATTCAAAGCCGATCCTCGGATGTCGTTGCAATGACACTAGACTGGCAAGGCGAGCCGGCCGGTTGGCCGTGGCCTTGGCGAGCGAAGCAGGTCGTATCCCTGGCGGACTCTGGACTAGAAATCGAGCTGTCCGTGACAAACGCGGGGGACGAGATCATGCCCGCTGGATTGGGGCTGCATCCCTATTTCCATCGTCATCCACACTCTCGTCTGGCGCTGACGGCGTCCGGTGTTTTGGCCACGAACGCGTTTGATCTTCCTGATCGGTTTATCTCACCCCTCGACCTGGTCGACTGGTCTTCGGGGCGCGCTTTGAACGAGGTGCCTTTTGTTGACCACGCCTACGGCGGTTGGAACGGCGTCGCCCGGATGACAGGCGGATCGTGCGAGGTCGTGATGAAGGCATCGTCGTCCGCCGCCTGGGTACAGGTCTATGCTCCCACCGATACAGATTTCTTCTGTGTCGAACCTGTCACCCACTGTCCCGACGCTTTCAACGGGCCCGTCTCTTGGGGGGGCAGCGCCAATGGCTTGGTTGCACTTAAGCCCGGCGAAACCCTCACGATTCACATGACGGTTTCAGCTTCCGCGCGCGACTAGTCGGGGCGGCGGATCGCCAGATCGGTTTAACAAGACGACGATCTACACACAGGTTAACGAATGTCGCTAGGCTGCCAGAGCCGCCTTTGGTGACGCCAGCCACTCCAACTCGTCGCCGTAGGGATGGCAGTGCGCTAGGACGCGGGTTTCGCCGGTGGGCCAGGCTGTCAGGCGCAGTTCGACGTGGCTGCGGTCGCGGGTCCATTCGAAGCTGATCCAGAGCAGCGGGTGGTCGGCGTCGGCTCGGCGGCCGGCGGTCGAGAGCAGCGCTGCGATCTGGAGCCGGTCGTCGTCGCTCAGATATTGCAGCACCATGGTGTGCATGACGACGCGGCATCGCCCGGCTGGCTGCGGCTCGGCCAGCCGGTCGGCCAACCAGGTCACGGCGTCGCCCTGATCGATGCGCGGCGGATGATCGGCGGCGATGCGTAGGGCGTTCTCGAGGCGTTGGGTGCGCGCCGGCTGGTCAGCCCATGCAAAGGCCAGCAGACGTTCGCGATGCGTCGGGTCTGCGGCGTTCAGCGGGTGCAGATCGACGCCGCGCGCCGCCGCAATGGAGACCGGGACGACCTTGGGCAATGGACCCTGCCACAGGGGCTCGATCTGCACGTCCGAGAAAGGAGCGCCGGCTGACGCCCACCCCAGAACATAGGCGTAGCGATCCAGATTCAGGTTCAGGCCGCAGCTGGACCCGAGCTCGAGCAACTCGAAAGGCATGGCGCGATCCAGAGGGGCGGCCATCAGCGCGCTCATCAGCGCGGCGGCGCGCGCCACCTCGTTCGTTTGCGGCGGATGCAGGATCCAGTCGGCGATGTATCGATCGTTCCGGGCCAGGGCGTCGGCCACGGCCGCGTCGAAGTCGGTGTGTTCACGACGATAAAGGCTGGTCAGGGCGTAGGACCGGCCCGCGCGCGCCAGGGCATGCAGGGCGCCGTTCAAACGCAGAGCCAAGGCGGCTGCGGCTTGATCTCCCGACCAGTCATACAGCCGTGCGGCGGTGAGCGGCGCATGCGACAGCTGCCGGCTTGCGGCTTCGAGAACGCGAGCGACAAAGGGCGACCCCATGGCGCGGCAGCGGTCGGCCTGGGCCGCGAGTTCCTGGGTGAAACGGTCGGCGACGGGGCAGATCATCCAGTCACCAATCGCATCGTCGCGCATTCCGAATAAAACGAACTGTTACTTGTGTGTCCCCGGCCTGAAGAAGTATTCACCCGGGGGTTGCGACCCGGCGTTGCTTGAAGCGCGGACGGGAAGGGTGACTTACCTATGATCACCTCGCTTAACAGCGCATGAATCTCGCGAAATTCAGGTCCGGTCGATGTAAGCGGCCGGGCGTCGGCAGCTTAACTATCTTTTTAGTCGTTTCGTCATAAGGGTGGATAGTCACCTGAAAAACAGGGTGTTTTGCGTAGCTCGAACCGAGACCGGGCTGTGCGCAGTGGCGTCAGCTGAGTAATCGGTTGCCTCTAGGTAAGTATAAGTGCGTAACGGGGGCGAGCTCATGATGTCGAAGATGCGAATTCCGAGAAAGCTGCGGCTTTCCTTCATCCTGATCTGCGTCTCGGCGGCGATCATGATGGCGGTCTTTTTCGCCACGATCATGATGATCCGCGCGTCCATCGAGAGCAACAATCTCAGCCGCACGATCGAGGCGCAGGCGATGTCGCTGGAAACCGCGATCCTGCGTCAGAACAGCCAGTTTCGAGGCTTTCTGGTCACCGGCGACGAGACCTATCTGAAATCCTACTACGAAGGGCGCGACGAGTTCGACAAGGTCGTCGTCGAGTTGAAGGGTCAGCTGGGCGACGCCGAAAAGCAGGCCCTGCTCGAAAAATCGCGCCTCGCCACCCTTGCTTGGAGGGCCGATTGGGGTGACCGCATGATCGCCGAGGTTCGCGCCGGCAAGCGCGAGCAGGCCCAGCAAGACGTGCGAGACGCGGGCAAGAAGGTGTTGGTCAGCGACGCCGTCCTGCCTCTGCGCGACCTGCGCGAGGCCGAAGCCGCGGTCACCGAGAAAAATCTGGAACGTCAGCAAGCTGCGATCGTCACCGCGATCATTGCCCTGATTGTCGGCGGCATCGCCCTAATCACGATCGCCATGGTGCTGTCGGCCATGCTCAGCCGCATGATCGCGCGTCCGATCACAGTCCTGACCGAGGCCATGGGCCAACTGGCAAAGGGCGACAACGACATCGTCGTGGACGCCAGCCATGCCGACGAACTGGGCGATATGGCGCGCGCGGTCCTGGTGTTCCGCGACACGGCTCTGGCCAAGGCCGAGGCGGAACGAGCCAAGGCGGCCGCCGATCTGGCCAAGGACGCGGCCGAGCGCGAGAAGATCGTCGCCGACGCCGCGCAACGTCACGTCGTCAAGGAGCTCGACACAGCTCTGGAGGCCTTGGCCGCCGGTGATTTGACCCACACCATTCGCACGCCGTTCGCCCCGGAGTACGAGCGCCTGCGCACGGCCTTCAACGTGGCGGTGCAGGGCCTGGAAGAAAGCCTGGCCAGCGTCGCCGGCTCGGCCCAAAGCGTTCGCCTGGGCGCCACGCAGATCTGCTCGGCGTCCGAAACCCTGTCGTTGCGAACCGAACAGCAGGCGTCCAGCCTGCAGCAAACCACCACCGCCACCAACCACGTCACCGACATGGTCGGCGACACGGCGCGCAGCGCGGCCAACGCCCGTAACGCCATCACCCTAGCCAATGGCGACGCCGCAGACGGTCGCGTGATCGTTGAAGAAGCGATCGTCGCCATGGACGCCATCAAGGCCGGATCGCAGGAGATCGGCGAGATCATCAACATGATCGACGCCATCGCCTTGCAGACCAATCTTCTGGCCTTGAACGCCGGCGTCGAGGCCGCGAGAGCGGGCGATGCCGGACGTGGGTTCGCCGTTGTCGCCGGCGAGGTGCGCGAACTGGCCAAGCGCACCGTCGACGCCGCCAAGGACATCAAGCAACTGATCAGCAAGTCGTCGGACGAGGTGCGGCTGGGCGTCGATCGGGTCGGCGAAACGAGCGAGATGCTGGCGCGGGTCGTGTCCAAGATTGGCGACGCCAACACCCTGATCGTGGACATCGCGCAAGGGGCGCAGGTCCAGTCCGAGAACCTGAAGCAGGTCAACAGCGCTGTCGGCAGCATGGACCGTATGACCCAGCAGAACGCCGCCATGGCGGAAGAGGCGACGGCGGCCGCGCGCATCCTGGCGACCGAAGCCGATGAGCTGGCGACCCTGGTTTCCAGATTCCGTCTGAATACGACGACCTCGGCCGCGCCGGTGCCTCGCCGAGACACCGCGTCCGTGCCGCGACCGGCACCAAAGAGCGTCCGCACGGTTGGTGCGCTCGCGCTGTCCAGCGAAGCAGCCGATGACGACTGGAGCGAGTTCTAAGATATCGATCCAGTTGAGTGGTGAAGAAGCCGGCGCAACAATCCGAACTTTATAAGCGCCGTTATGTCAGTATTAATCCGTAGTCTGGCATTATAAATCATCAAACACATCCGTGTTTTATTGATAACAGCCATGCAAGAAACTGCATGGAAGAATTTCCGAACGAAAATCAGTTGTCCAGTCTCTGCACTGCAAGACAACGCCTTGGAGGCTTCCTTGAAATCCCTGTATCTCACGGCTGCGTTTGCGCCGCTTATCCTCGCCATGCCCGCTCATGCGCAGACGCAGCCTGCGCCGCAGCGCCAGACGGCCTGGGAGGCCAGCCGGACGCGGGCCAATGACGACGTGATCGTGACGGGCGTGGCCAAGGCGCGCGACAGGCTGGACAGCGCGACCTCGACCAGCTCGATCAATGATGTCGAGATCGCCAAGATCGGCGCCTATTCCGTCAACGACCTGTTCCGCACCATCCCCGGCATTCGCGCCGAGGCCAGCACGGGCGAAACCAACGGCAACTATACGATCCGCGGCCTGCCCATGGTCAGCACCGGCGCGAAGTACCTGCAATTCCAAGAAGACGGTCTGCCGGTCCTGGAGTTCGGCGACATCCTGGCGCTGACGTCCGACTATTTCATGCGCTACGACTTCAACGTCGGCCAGATCGAGTCCATCCGCGGCGGGTCGTCCTCGACCTTCGCATCGAACGCGCCGGGCGGCGTGATCAACCTGATCTCGCAGACGGGTGAGGTCGAAGGCGGCTCGGTCCAGGTGTCTTCGGGCCTGGATTACGACACCTATCGCGGCGACTTCAGCTA
Source organism: Brevundimonas sp. 374 (assembly GCF_900102995.1). Lineage (NCBI taxonomy): Bacteria > Pseudomonadati > Pseudomonadota > Alphaproteobacteria > Caulobacterales > Caulobacteraceae > Brevundimonas > Brevundimonas sp. 374. The sequence goes on from NZ_FNKT01000009.1 coordinate 16,772, forward strand.
TGGCGGTCACCTGAGCGACACCGTGCGCTTCCACGTCGGCGGCTTCTATCGCGAGGGTGAAGGCCCGCGCGACTCCGGCTTCACGGGCAACAAGGGCGGCCAGATCAAGGCCAACATCACCAAGACCTTCGACGGCGGCTTCGTGCGTCTGTACGGCAAGATCCTGGACGACACCGTCGTCGCCTATGGTCCGACGCCTCTGCTGGTGTCCGGCACGAACGACGATCCCAACTACAGCGACGTTCCCAACTTCTCGATGACGCGCGACACCCTGACGTCGCGCAACACCACGGTCTTCCCGCTGCTGGACGGCGACAACAACCTGAAGCGCGTCAATCTGCAGGACGGCAATCAGGTTCAGGTGCGCGCGTTGGGCTTCCAGACCCGCTTCAACCTGCACGGCTGGACGATTTCCGAGCACATGCGCTATGCGCAGCAATCGGGTGATCAGTCGTTCAACTACCCGCTGGCCGTGGTGCCGGCGGCCCAGGCGCCGCTGGCGTTCGGTCGTCGTCCCGGAACCCTGGCCTACGCCACAGGTCCGCGCGCCGGTCAGGCGATCACCAGCCCGACGACCCTGAACGGCAACGGCCTGCTGGCCTATTCGACCCTGGTCCACACCGACATCGACAGCCTGGACAACTTCACCAACGATCTGCGCGCCAACCGCGTCTGGAAGATCGGCGGCGGCGACCTGACGACCACCGTCGGCGTCTATTCGGCCCAGCAGGATCTGAAGTTCGATCGCCAGTATATCCCCTTCCTTCAGGACGTCGTGGGCGGCGGAAACTCGGCCCTGGTCGATATCTTCAATACGAACGGCACGCCCCGCACCCAGGACGGCGTGGTCAACTTCTTCGGTCCCTCGGGCGCCGGGTCGAACTCGCGCACCGATGTGACCTACAAGGTGCTGGCGCCCTATGCCTCGCTGAACTACCGGCTGGGCAAGCTGGCGCTGGGTGGGTCGATCCGTTTCGACAGCGGCGACGTTAGCGGCCGCACGGTGGCCAACGGTCTGACCGACGTCCGCACCATCGACGTGGACAACGATGGCGTCATCTCGGAAGCCGAGCGCACCTTCGCCTTCGCGCCTGCCGCCAGCGCGACGCCGGTCGACTACGACTACGACTATGTCTCGTATTCGCTCAGCGCCAACTACCGCGTCTCGGACAGCTTCTCGACCTTCGCTCGTTACAGCGAGGGCGCGCGCGCCGCAGCGGACAAGATCCTGCGTTCGCCGGCCATCAGCAATGTCGATGGCGACCTGCTGCAGGCTGACGCGGCCTATGATCCGGTGAACCAGGCCGAGATCGGCATGAAGTATCGCGCCAACGGCCTGTTCGCCAACGTCACGGGCTTCTGGGCCGAGGTCAGCGAGACCAATCAGCAGATCCGCGCGGATGCCGGCGGCGTCACTCGTCTGGTGCTGGTCCAGCGCAGCTACGAGGCCAAGGGCGCCGAATTCGAGGCCGGCGTGCGTCACGGTCCGTTCAGCCTGACCGGCAGCGCCACCGTCACCAGCGCCGAGATCACCAAGGCCGAGGACGCGGCCCTGGTCGGCAACTCGCCGCGCCGTCAGGCCGACCTGATCTTCCAGGTCATGCCGCAGTACGAGACGGACCTGTTCACGGTGGGCGCCAGCGTCGTCGGCACGACCGAGAGCTATACGCAGGACGTCAACCAGTTGAAGATGCCGGGCTACGCCACGGTCAACGCCTTCGTCCAGGTGCGCCCCATCGACCGCGTCGTGCTGTCGGTGACCGCCAACAACCTGTTCGACGAAACCGCGCTGACGGAAGTGTCGGCCGACACGCTGCCCGCCAGCGGCGTTGTGTTGGCCCAAGCCCTGCCTGGCCGCACCATCACCGCAGCCGTGCGCTTCTACTTCTGACGCAAAGCAGGCTTCCGGACGCGAGCCCGGAAGCCTGTTCTGTCAGGGGCTATATCCAATGACAGCGGGCGGCGTTGTTGAGGAGGCGGGCGGCTTCGAAGATCAGGTGATCGGCGGACAGGGGCTTGGGGATGACGACGTCGGCGCCGGCGCGTGAGGCCAGATCGCGATGGTTGGACGAGGCGTTGGCGGTCAGCATGGCGATCGGGAGCCTGTTGGCCTCGCGCTCTTGTTCACCTCTGCGGATGCTGCGGATGGCCTCGACGCCGTCCATGACCGGCATCTGCATGTCCATCATGATCAGGTCGTAGGCGTGCGCTGACCACAGGTCGACGGCTTCCTGGCCGTTTTCGGCGACATCGATCTGACAGCCGAAGCCGCTGAGGAGCGCCTGGACGACCTGCTGGTTGACGAGATTGTCCTCCGCCAAGAGGATCCGCGCGCCGTAGAGTCGATCCAGCGCCTCCACATGGCTCTCGCTTTCGCGGGTGATCTCGCCGCTGGGATCCATCGGCAAGTCGAGAACGAAGAGCGTTCCCCGACCGGGCTTTGAACGCACCCTGAGGCCGCCGCTCATCAGCTCCGCCAGACGACGACTGATGGAAAGGCCAAGGCCCGTGCCGCCGAACCGCCGCGAGATGGAATCGTCGGCCTGGCTGAACGGCGAGAACAACAGTTTCGCCGTCGATCGATCAAAGCCCATGCCGGTATCGGCGACGCGGATGCGAAGACGCCGGGACGGCTTCGAGTAGCGCGCATCGACCAGCACCTGGCCGACTGCAGTGAACTTGATGGCGTTGGAGACCAGGTTCAGCACGATCTGACGCAGCCGGGCCCCGTCGCCCATGAGGTGAGGCGGAAGACCGTCGAAACGGGAGATCAGCTCAAGTCCCTTTTCGCTGGCCAGCGGCCGCATCAGATCCACCGCGCCGGAAATGGTGTCGGACGGCGCAAAGGGTTCGTTGACCAGGTTCATTTCGCCGGCCTGGATTTTGGACAGGTCCAGCACATCGTCCAGGATGCGCCTCAACGTCTCGCCGGACTTGATGATCAGATCGACCTTTTGACGGGCATCGTCGGGTAGGTCGGCGCCTGACAGGGACTGCGCCAGGCCCAGGACGCCGTTCAACGGCGTACGAACCTCATGGCTCATCGTCGCGAGGAAGGTGTCGCGCAGCGCAGCGGCGCGTTCGGCGACGAGCCGCGCTTCCGAAAGGGCCTCCAGAGCCAGCACATGTTCGGTCACCTCGAAACGGATGGCCGTGTAGGACGTCGGGCCCTCGGGACCGCTGAGCGCCGGGACGATGGTCGTGTCGACCCAATAGAGGCTGCCGTCCTTGCGACGGTTCCGCAACGTGCCGGTCCACACCTTGCCGCTGCGGATCGTGCGATACAGATCCTGGAAGAAGGCCTTGGAATGCAGGCCGGAGTTCACGATTCGGTGGGTCGAGCCGATCAACTCTTCTCGGCTGTAACCGCTGACTGCGACGAACTTCTCATTGCAGTCGGTGATGACGCCATGGCGATCGGTCGTCACCAGAATAGCCGCGACTTCGAGCGCTCTTCGAAGCTCGGCATCCAGCGCGCCTGCCGTGCTCATCCCCAGCGATCGGGTCGCTGTCAAAGGGTGGGCGGGATGTCTTTTGACCGACGCCATCGGCTCTTTCCGGTTGTTGCCTCGCCACTTTGTTTCCAAAGGCTTGCGCGGCAATCTAGGATTGCGTCGGTATGAAATCATTTCCTCATGGATGCGCTGTTAGGAGTTCGATAGCCCTAAGGGTTGACCTTCGTCTATCTTGCAGGTTGCCGCCAATCCTGTCACACCGGACCTATGGGTGTTCGGGGGACGATGGATGAGTTCACCGTGCGGGAGTTCGATGATCCCGCGATGGCGCTCTATGCGCTCGACACCGCCTTGCTCGAACTCGATCGCCAGCTTGATCGCGTCCTGCGCGCCGATGGTCAAAGCAATGCCGCCGTCCGCGCCTTGAGCCTGATTGCCGGCGAGGGCCGTCGCGGTGTCAAACAATGCGCTCTCGGATCGACGCTTCAGGCGCCGCCGGCCTCGCTGTCGCGTCTGGTCGATCATCTGGTTCGCGCCGATCTGGTCAAGCGTTCGCCCCATCCGAACGACCGGCGCGTCACCATGCTGGAAATCACCGAGGCAGGCCGCGCCGTTCTCGAAGATCGGCGGTCGCAATACGGCCGTCTGGCCGGACTGTTGACCAGCGAGGGTCTGACGACCGCCGCCCAGCTGATCCCGCTGCTGCAGGCCATGGCAAAGGACGTCGGTCACGCCGCGACATGACGTCAGACCGGCGCAAACAATGCTTCCGCTGTGAAACAGTCTACAGGCTGAAGAGACTTCAACCGGCCTTTAGATCGAACCTCGTCCAACTGACCGCCATGCAAGGGGGCCGTCATGTCGGACGCAATGAATCTGGACCAAAGACTTCGCTTCTTGAAGCTGGACAAGGCCGCGAGGTCTCGTCTCGCTGACGCCAGACCCGTCATCGAGGCCGCGCTTCAGCCCAGCCTTGAAGCCTTTTACGCCCAGGTTCGTGCGACGCCGGACGTGGCCCGCTTCTTCGGTGCGGAAAGCCAGATCGCTGGAGCCAAGGACGCCCAGGCGCGACACTGGGGCCTGATCGCCTCAGGCGCCTTTGATCCGGCCTATGTCGAGGGCGTGCGCCGCATCGGCCAGACCCACGCCCGCATCGGGCTGGAGCCGCGCTGGTATATCGGCGGCTACGCCCTGGTCCTGGAAGGGCTGATCGAGGCGATCGTCACATCCCACGCCAAGACGCGGTCGCTGTTTTCGAAGCGCGACGACGGCAAGGCTCTGTCGGCGACGCTGGCCAGTGTGGTGAAAGCCGCCATGCTCGACATGGATTTCGTCATTTCGCTGTATCTGGAAGCCGCCGAGACCAAGCGCCTGGAGGCGGACCAGAAGCGCGCAGAGGCCGAGGCCGAGCAGACGCGGGTGGTGGAGGATACCGCGGCGGCTCTGGCGGCTCTGGCGCAGGGCGACCTTCGGACTCGCATCGCGTCGGACTTCACCGGCGGCTACGCGCGCCTGAAGACCGACTTCAACACCGCCATGCAGCGTCTGGACGACGCCATGGCCGAGATCGCCAGCAATACGGGCGCCATGCAACTGGGCGCCGCCGAAATCAGCGAAGCGGCTGACGACCTGTCGCGGCGCACCGAACATCAGGCGGCGACGCTGGAGGAAACGGCGGCCGCGCTGGACGAGATCACCGCCACGGTGAAGCGTGCGGCCGAAGGCGCCAGTCGCGCCGCCGCGGTCGTCGAAACCTCTCGCCAATCCGCCGAGCAGTCGCGCGAGGTGGTCAGCCGCGCCGTTGAGGCCATGACCGCGATCGAACAGTCGTCGTCGCAGATCAACCAGATCATCGGCGTCATCGACGAGATCGCCTTCCAGACCAACCTTCTGGCCTTGAACGCGGGCGTGGAGGCTGCGCGCGCGGGTGACGCGGGACGAGGGTTCGCCGTGGTGGCCTCCGAGGTTCGGGCCCTGGCGCAGCGCTCCGCAGAGGCCGCCAAGGAGATCAAGTCGTTGATCACCACCTCGTCCGTCCAGGTGAAGTCCGGCGTCACCTTGGTCGCAGAAACGGGCGAGGCCCTATCGTCCATCGTCAAGCGCGTCGCCGAAATCGACGAGCTCATGAACGAGATTACGGCCTCGACGCGCGAGCAGTCGACGGCGCTGGAAGAGGTCAACACCGCCGTCAACCAGATGGACCAGGTGACCCAGCAGAACGCCGCCATGGTCGAACAATCGACGGCGGCCAGCCACAGCCTGACTTCTGAAAGCCGTCAGCTGTCGGATCTGGTCCAGCGCTTCAGCCTGACGCGCGAAACCGCGCTGAGCAGCCGAGCCCTCGCCGCGCCGGCGCCGCGCAAGCCGAGCGCGGCACGGCCCATACGTCCGGCCGCGCTGCGATCCTCCGGCTCGGCCGCGCTGGCCGTCGTGGAGGAGGCGGACACGGCCGGCTGGGAGGAGTTTTGACAATGAGCCAAGGAAGCGCAAGCTACCGGATGACCCTCGCCTGCGGGCGGCTTTTGATGCTCGACGAGATCAATGCGCTAACGTCGCGCTGGAACGAAGCCCTGGCCGCCAGCCAGACCGACGAACAGACCTTCCAGACCATATCGATCGCCTGGCGCGACATGGGCGCCTTCATCAGCCGCGCCGTCTTTCAGAACGCCGCCGACGTCCGCCGACTATCGCTCGAACACCGCTGCCAAAGCGCCGGCAACGACAACGGCTGACTGACGGAGCTCCCTATTCGGCTGCGACCACGACGGCTGGTCGGCGTGACATCAGCACGATCATCAGCAGACCAAGGGCGGACGCGCCGGCGCCGGCCAGAGCAACGGCTGGATAGCCGAGGCCGCCGGCGATGACGGCGCCGCCCAGAGCGGCCCCGATGGCGTTGCCGAGATTAAAAGCGCCGATGTTGACGGCCGAAGCCAGGTTCGGGGCCTCACGCGCTGCATCCATCACGCGAACCTGAAGCGGCGGCACGAGCGCGAAGCTGGCGATGCCCCACAGGAAGATGAGAACGGCGCTTACGTTGGCCAAAGGCATGGCCACGGCGAAGGTCAGCAGGACGAGCGACAGGCCGGCGAGGGTTACGATCAGCGTACGATCGACAGAATGGTCAGCAAACTTGCCGCCGATCCAGTTGCCGACGGTCAGGCCAAGCCCATAGAGGACGAGCATCGCGGTGATGAAACCCAGCGATGCGCCGGTCTGTTCGCGCAGGATCGGCGTGATGTAGGTGAAGACGGTGAACATGGCGCTGGAGCCGATAACGGTCAGGGCCAAGGCCGACAGGACACGTCTGCGGCCAAGCACGCGCAGTTCAGCCAACATGTCGCCGGCGGCAGGTGCGGCGGCTTTCGGTAGCGTTAGGGCGAGGGCCGCCATCACCATGACGCCGATCATCGCAATGCCCCAGAAGCTGGCCCGCCATCCCAAGGTTTCCCCAGCCCAGGTGGCCACAGGCACGCCCACGACATTGGCGATGGTCAAGCCCATGAACATGGCAGCCACCGCCCCGGCCTTGCGGTCCGGCGGCACGAGCCCGGCCGCGACAATGGCGCCGACCCCAAAGAAGGCGCCATGGTTCAGCGACGTGATGATCCGCGCGATCATCAGCAGGGCGTAGTTGTCAGCGAGCGCAGACAGCGCATTGCCAATCGTGAAGATGCCGGCGAGCCCGGTGAGCAGGGTGCGGCGAGGAACGCGGCCTGTGGCCAAGGTCATCAAGGGCGCGCCCAGGACGACGCCCAGAGCGTAGGCGCTGATCAGCAGACCGGCCGATGGAATAGACACGCTTAGATCGGTTGCAATGACGGGCAACAGCCCCATCGGGGCGAACTCGGTCACGCCGATGCCGAACGCGCCGGCGGCAAGCGCCAGCAGGGGAGGGTTGAGTTTCATAGGATGGAAATCCGCAGACCAATAAGACTTGCGCACAGATGGACGCGGTCGTGCCCAGCGGTTAGGCCTTCCGAAAGCGAAGGATTTTTGAAATGCACGCAAAGGCGCCGTCAGCGGGCGCAGATCGCGCCCGCGATATGGAGGTGTTCGCGGCTGTGGCTGCGGCCGGCAGCTTTTCAGCCGCAGGTCGGGTTCTTGGGCTGACGCCATCGGCCGTAAGCCGAACGATCGATCGGATCGAGGCGCGACTGGGTGTGCGGCTCGTTCTGAGGACAACCCGCGCATTGACGTTGACGGCCGAAGGCCAGGCCTATCTCAGCGCCGCAAGGAGAATTGTCGCCGACCTGGATGAGGCTGAACAGTCCATTTCGGACCAGGGCGCGCCGCAGGGACGCCTAAGGGTTAGCGCATCCCTGGCGCACGGTCGGCAGGTGGTCGTGCCGCTGATCGGCGCGTTCGTGGCGCGCTACCCGCAAATCCTCGTCGACATCAATCTGACGGATACTGTCGTGGATGTCGCGGCTGGGCAGGCCGATGTCGCCATTCGTTTCGGGCCGTTGCTGGACAGTCCGCTGACGGCGCGACGGCTGGGTGAGACAGGACGAACGATCGTGGCGTCGCCGGCCTATCTCGCGCGTCGCGGCGTGCCGCGCGTGCCGGAGGACCTGCACCAACATGACTGTCTGAACTTCAACTTCCGAAGGTTGGAGCCCGTGTGGCCTTTCCGACGGGACGGTCGTGACTATGCGCTCACGGTTCGCGGCCCCGTGGAAGCAAACAATGGCGAGAGCCTGACGCAGCTTGCGCTGGCCGGCGTCGGCGTAACGCGTGTGGGCAACTTCAGCGTCGCCGACGCCATTGCGAAGGGTGAGCTCGTACCGCTGCTTGAGGATTTCAATCCTGGCGATCGTGAGCCCATCCATGCTGTATTCGTCGGCGGCGCCAGCGTTCCCGCTCGCGTCCGGGTGTTCGTCGACTTCTTGGTCGATCAACTGCGGCCACGGTCGGTTGCAAGGGACGCTACCGAAGTCGCCCCTAGTGCTGAAACGGGGTGATCGCGGCAATTCGTCGTAGAAATGATCCCCGCGGAACCGTCACAGCTGGCTTGGCTTTTCCCTTTCACGGGGATCAGGAGATCCGGCAAGGGCGAGGGTGCAGGTTTGAGTTGGATGCCGTATTGCGGTCCTGCGCCAGCTTTTGGCGAGTGGCGCTGGAACCTTGATCCGATCTTGCTGGCCGTTCTCGTCGCAGCTGCGGGCGTGGTCCTGTGGCGGCTGGAAGGGCGGCGGCGCGGCTATGGTCTGGCGGCCGTCGCGGTATTGGCCGTTGGATTTGTCTCCCCGCTGTGCGCCCTTAGCTCGGCGCTGTTCTCGGCGAGGACAGTTCATCATGTACTGTTGGTCGGCGTCGCCGCGCCCTTGCTGGCGGCGGCCCTGCCCATGAGACGATATGGGTCGCTGATCCTGGCGACGGCGGTGCAGGCGGTGGTGTTCTGGGCCTGGCACGCGCCTGACGCGTATGGCGCCGCCCTGTCGAGAGATGCGGTCTATTGGGTGATGCAGATCAGTCTGCTGGCGAGCGCCGTCTGGTTCTGGTGCGCGACGCGGTCGGCGTCTGCGCCGGCGGCGGTCATCGCCCTATTGGCGGCCATGCTGGCGATGGGGCTGCTTGGTGCGGTGCTGACCTTCGCGGGGCAGGCGGTCTATGCGCCCCATGCCTATTCGACCCTGGCCTGGGGCCTGACGCCGCTGGAGGATCAGCAGGCGGCCGGACTGATCATGTGGGCGCCGGCGGCGGCGCTGTATCTGTTCGCCGCCCTGTGGCGGCTGGGGCGGATGATCGGCCCGGACGCCGAGGCGCATCCGGCATGATCGAAAGACTGTTCAGGCAGCTGCTGGAATGGGCGGCGGGTCACCATGACGAGGGCCGCTATTCGCCCGTCGGCATCGGCTTTCATTGGGTGATGGCGGGGCTGGTGATCTTCCAGCTCGGCTGGGGCTGGTGGATGGGGCGGCAGCCGGTGGGCGGGGCCATGATGGCCGCCTACGACCTGCATTTCGCGATCGGCGTGCTGATGCTGATCCTGGTGATCGGCCGGCTGTCATGGCGACTGCTGGCGCCCGACCTGATCAATGATGCGGACAAGCCGGGTTGGGAAAGCATGGCCGCCCATGTGACCCACTATGTCTTCTACATCTGCCTGTTCGGCCTGCCGCTGTCGGGCTGGGCCATGATCTCGGCGACGGATCGGACGCGTCAGCTGGAGACGTTGGGCTTCATCAAATGGCCGCTGCTGCCGCTGCAGGATCTGTCGAACACTCAGCTATGGGCGATCGAGGCGGCGGCGGAATGGATGCACTGGGGACTGGTCATCACGCTGCTGCTGATGATCCCGATCCACGCCGGCGCGGCGCTCAAGCACCATCTGATCGATAGGGACGACGTGTTTCACGCGATGCTGCCGGTCGTGCCGCTGCTTCGACCGAAGCGGACCCGGTGGCAGCGGCGCTGGCGCGCGCTGGAGAAGCGGGTTGCGTCAACAGCCAGGACGCTATGGCGCGGGCTTCTGGGTCCGAAAGCGATTTGACGGCGGCGGCCATGACGCCGCGCGGGTCGTTGCGGCGTTTGCCCGCTTTCCAGCGGTCGATCTGTTCCAGTGTGTAGGCGGCGGGCTGACCGGCGATCTGCGGGTTGCCGCCTTGGCCCGAGCCTTGACCCCGGTCGCCGTGACATGAGGCGCAGGCGACGATGCCGCGCGAAGGGTCGCCGTTCAGATAGAGGGCGGGCGCAGGCACCATCGACGCGGGCGTTTGCGTCGGCGGCGCGGGCAGGGCGGCGTAGTAGGCGGCGACCTCGCGTCGGCCCTGTTGGTCCAAGGCCTTGGCGATGCGCGTCATGGCGTCGTCGGGACGAAGGCCCGATGCATAGTCTTCCAACTGCTTTTGCAGATAGCCGGCGTCCAAGCCTGCCAGGCGCGGGGCGGCGACCCCATCCCCGCCGCCGCCCAGGCCGTGACAGGTGAAGCAGGCGTTGGCCGCCCCGCCGGCGCCGCCGCTCATGGCGATGACCTGACCATTCGCCGTGAAGGTGCGATCCGTCTGGCCCGGCGTGGAGTCGCAGGCGGCGAGGCCGGTTAGCAGAACAAGGACGGAAAGGGAGGCGCGCACGGCGGTGCAACACCTGCTTATGGCGAAGGTTCCTTGTGGCGATGCGCCGAGGCTCCATGTCGCAGTCGGGAACCTCCTTCCGACAAGAGGATTGCTCTGGCGAAGCTTTGGGGGGCGGATGGGTTTTCGGACAGCGGGCGAGGCGATGGGACGACGGGCGGCGGTCTGTGCGCTGGCGCTCGCCCTGTGCGCCTGCGTGGACAAGTCCGACCTGCCTCGGCCGGTAGTTCAGGCCGATGCCGCCGCCGGACTGGCGGTGATCAAGGAGGTCGGTTGCGCCGCCTGTCACCGGATACCCGGCGTCGCCTGGCCCGAGGGCCGGTCCGGCTCGAACCTAGCGGGGTTCGGCGCGCGCCCCCTGATCGCCGGACGCTTGCCGAACCAGCCCGATGTCCTGATCCGCTGGCTGATCGACGCGCCGTCGATGGACCCCGGAACCGCCATGCCGCCCATGCCCCTGACGCAAGACCAAGCCCGCGACGTCGCGGCATACCTGTACACGCTCGATGAAGACTGACGCCCCTCCCGGAATCGCCGGCTGGCCGCCGCCCGTGCTGGATCCGGCCGGGCCGTTCGCCGGACCGATCCAGACCGTCGCCTGGGTGCTGTTCACCATGGCGGCGGTGGTCATGATCGTGGTGGCCGTGGCGCTCGGCATCGCCCTGTTCGGGCCGCGCAAATGGAAGCGGCGGGTTGGCGGCGAACGCCTGATTTGGATTGCGGGACTGATATTCCCGGTGGTCGTTCTGACCGGGCTGTTGGTCTATGGGCTGACCACCACGGCGCGGGTGGCCGATGCGCCCAAGCCCGGCGAAATGCGGGTGCGCGTCACTGGCGAAATGTGGTGGTGGCGCGTCGCCTATCTGGATGGTCAGGGGCGCGAGATCGTGCAGGACGCCAACGAGGTCCACATTCCGGCCGGCCAGCCTGTCGTGTTCGAGCTGGAAAGCGCGGACGTGATCCACAGCTTCTGGGTGCCGCGCCTGGGCGGAAAGACCGACATGATCCCCGGCCGCCGCAACTTCATGCGCCTACAAGCCGACGCGCCTGGCACCTATGGCGGCCAATGCGCCGAATACTGCGGCGGTCCTCACGCCCTAATGGGGCTGGTGGTCGTGGCCCATGCGCCGGACGACTATGCCGCCTGGTTGGCGCGGCAGTTGCGGCCGGCCGCCGTCGTGCCCTCGGCCCAGGGGCCGCTCGCCTTGATCGACCAAGGGCGCAACGTCTTCGCTGCTTCGGGCTGCGCCGCCTGTCACACTATTCGCGGAACCGAGGCGAACGGTCTGGCGGGACCGGACCTCACCCACGTCGGCTCGCGCCAGACGCTGGGCGCCGGCATCCTTCCGAACAATCAGGGGACGATGGCCGGCTGGATTTCGGACAGCCAGAGCCTGAAGCCCGGCAATCGTATGCCGTCCTATGCGGTCCTCTCGGGCCAGGACGTGCGCGCCGTCGCCGCCTATCTGGAAAGTCTGAAATGAGTTCGGAAACCGGGTTCGATCCCGAACTCTACAAACGCTTCCCAACCACCGAAGCCCGACCCGAGGGCGAGCTGGAGCAGCTCGACGAGGTCTGGTGCGGCCCGCGGCGGCCGTGGGAGTGGATCACGGCGATCAACAACAACTACATCGGCGTCTATTACGTCGGCGCGGCCATGCTGTTCTTTGTGCTGGCAGGCGTGCTGGCGCTGTTGATGCGGACCCAACTGGCCCTGCCGATGACGGGTTTCCTGGCGCAGGAGACCTACAACCAGATCTTCACCATGCACGGCACGGTGATGATGTTCCTGTTCGCGGTGCCCGCGGTCGAGGCGCTGGGCGTGCTGTTGCTGCCGCAGATGCTGGGGGCGCGCGATCTGCCGTTCCCGAGGCTGAGCGCCTACGCCTTCTGGGCCTATCTGGTCGGGGGGCTGTGCTTCTTCGCCTCGCTGTTCTTCGGCCTGGCGCCGAATGGCGGCTGGTTCATGTATCCGCCGCTGACGTCGACGACTTACTCGCCGGGCATCAACGCCGACTTCTGGCTCTTGGGCATCGGCTTCATCGAGATTTCGGCCATCGCCGGCGCCATCGAGATCATCGTCGGGGTGCTGAAGACGCGGGCGCCGGGCATGACGCTGGACAAACTGCCGATCTTCGCCTGGGCCATGCTGATCTTCGCCTGCATGATCATCATCGCCTTCCCGTCGATCATTCTGTCGACCCTGCTGCTGGAGCTGGAACGCGCGCTGGGCTGGCCCTTCTTCGATGCGGCCAAGGGCGGCGACCCCATGCTATGGCAACACCTGTTCTGGTTCTTCGGCCACCCCGAGGTCTACATCATCTTCCTGCCGGCGGCGGGGGCGATGTCGACCCTGATCCCGGCCGTCGCCCAGACCAAGCTGGTCGGCTATCGGCTGGTGGTCCTGGCTATGCTGGCGACCGGCTTCATCAGCTTCGGCGTCTGGGCGCACCACATGTTCACCACGGGCATGCCGCAGATCTCGATCAACTATTTCAGCGCCGCCTCCATGGCCGTCAGCGTGCCGGCAGGGGTGCAGGTCTTCGCCTGGATCGCCACACTGGCGGCGGGCAAGATGCGGTTCAACACGCCGGGCCTGTTTGCGGTCGGGGGGCTGGTGATCTTCGTCATGGGCGGGCTGACCGGGGTGATGGTCGCCATGGTGCCGTTCGACTGGCAGGCCCACGACAGCTATTTCATCGTCGCCCACCTGCATTACGTCCTGATCGGCGGGATGGTCTTCCCGCTGTTCGCCGCCATCTACTACTGGACGCCGATGTCCAGCAGCCGGCCGCTCAGCGAGCGTTGGGGCAAGTGGATCTTCTGGCTGATGTTCGTCGGTCACAACGTCACCTTCATGCCCATGCACCTGACCGGGCTGATGGGCATGCCGCGCCGGGTCTATACCTATCTGCCGGATCGGGGCTGGGACCTGCCCAATATGATCTCGACCGTCGGCTCCTTCATGTTCGGCCTGGCGGTGGTGCTGTGGATGATCGACATGATCCGCAACTTTCGGCCCTTCGGAGAGAAGGACGCGGGCAATGTCTTTGGCGGGCCGGGGCTGGAGTGGCTGCCCGCCGGTCGATACTCGCTGCGGTCCGTCCCGGTGATCAAGAGCCTGTATCCGGTGTGGGACCAGCCGAACCTGGCGCGCGATGTCGAGGCCGGCCGCTACTTCCTGCCCGGCGCCCCGCGCGGAGAGCGAGAAACCATGATCACAAGTCCGATCAACGCCGAGCCTCAATATCTCCAGCGGATGCCCCGGCCGTCCAGCTGGTATGTCTGGGGCGCGATCTTCACCGCCGGCTTCTTTTTGATTTTGACGATCCAGGCCTACGTCGCCTCCTTGGTCAGCGGCGTGCTGGCCGTCTACTGCATCCTCAAATGGTGCTGGGGACTGGATCGACCCAGCGGTCCAGCGGCGGTGGATGTCGGCGGCGGCGTGCGACTGCCGACCTATGTGTCCGGCCCCAGCAGTCATGGGTGGTGGGCGATGGTCATCACCCTGATCGTGTCGGGCATGGTCGCGATCATGGCCTGCTTCTCCTACGTCTTCCTGTGGAGCCGCCGGCCGGACCTGTGGGAGGCGCCGCCCGAGATCGGCTCGCTGCCTTTGACCCTGGGTCTGCTGGCGGCCGCCGGACTCGGCGCCTGGGCGTCTCAAGGCGCGCTGAAGCTGGACCGGCCGCGCAGCGCCGGCATCGCCGCCATTCTGATGCTGGTCGCCACCGTGGCGGCGGGCGGCGCCTTTGCGACCGAGGCCTCGGCCTGGTGGAACTCGGGCCTGCGCCCCGACGTCTCCAGCCAGGGCGCGACCGTCTATGCGCTGTTGGCCTGGCAGGGGACATTCGTCGGCATCTCGTTGTTGATGGGACCGTTCGTCGTGCTGCGCTGGCTTTGCGGCCTGGTGTCGCCGCGTTACACGGCGACGTTCGAAGTGGTCGCCCTGTTCGTGGCCTTCACGGCGGTTCAGGGCGCGGCGACGACCCTGCTGATCCGCCTGTTCCCGGGCGTCGGCGCATGAGGTTCTGGCTGCTTATGCTGGGCGGCCTGCTGATCTGGGCCGCCCATTTCCTGGGCCTGTATCTGCTGTCCAGCGCCGCCGACGTGGCGCGTGGGGATGCCGACGCCTGGAACGCTTTCGGGCTGACTTTCAGCGTCCTCTGCCTGGCAAGCATTGGCGCCCTATGTTGGAAATGCCTGATTGCCCTGCGTGCAAAGCCGGAAGCGACACGATCCTTCGGCTTGCTCCTCGCGATAGCCGGGAGCTTGCTTGGTGCAATCGGCGTCGTGTTTCAAACTCTGGTGCTTATCGTCGATGGCAGAATATGGAGCTGATTGTGCGGCCTGATCTCTACCGACAATCAGGCCGCATAGTATCTTCTGTAGGCCCGGTAGTCGTAGTCGGCTTGGCCATAACCTAGGCCGGCCTCCGCCCGGACATCGACCTGGCTCAGGGTGACGCCGGAAAGGCGAACACCGGATTGGCTGAGGATGCGGATCGCAGCGGCGACGGCCCGCGCGGGGGTTTTTCGCCAGCGGGCGAGCAGGATGACGGTGTCGGCCTTGGCCGCCAGGATGCGGGCGTCGGCGAGGACCAGGACAGGTGCGGTGTCGATGACGATCAGGTCGAAGGCCTGACGCAGTTCGTCGAGCAGGGCGTTCATCGGCGGGGCGCCGAACAGGTCGTCGGCCGACAGGCCTGATCCCGACAGGGGCAGAAGTTGTGCGCCGGAGGCCGGGTCCAGCACCAAGACGTTTCGCCAGGCCGCTGCGCCATGCAGGACCTCGGCTAGGCCGTGGTCAGGGTTCAGGCCCAGCATTCGCGTCACGCCGCGCCGACGCGGGTCGCCGTCGATCAGTAGAACGCGTCCGCCGGAGCGCGCAGCGACGCGGGCCAGACAGACGGCTGTAGTGGTCTTGCCTTCGCCAGGCAGGGCGGACGTGACGGCGACGATGCGCGCGGACGGTTCGCCCACGACGCTGACGATGGGGGTGATCGAGGTGCGTAGCGCCCGGAAGGCCTCGGCGAAGACCGACAGCGGGCGTTGGACGACGAGGTCGATCGGATGCAGCGTCTGATCCTCAGCCGTCGCCACGGAGGAGGCCAGCGGAACGGCGCCGACGGCGGCGACGCTCAGCCTGCGCTCGATGTCATCGGGGCCGCTGAGACCTGTCTGCGTGGCGTTGGCGATGATGACGGCGCCGGTTCCCGCCGCCGCGCCGAGCATTAGGCCCAGCGCGAGGCTGATCATCAGGTTCGGCGCGCTTTGCGCGGTCGGAGGCGTGGCGCGCGAGACGATGCGGGCGTCCGCCTGTTCGACGCCGGTCTGGGCGCTGGTCTCGCGATAACGATCCAAGAAGGCGCGGTAGATGGCGCGGGCGGCTTCGGCCTCGCCTTCCAGTTCGCGCAGGCGCACCGAGGCGGCATTGTTGTCGGCCAGCGCGCCGCGCGCGGCGTCCAGGCTGGACTGGACCGAGGCGGCGCGTTGGCGGGCAACCTGGGCTTGGGCGTCGAGATTGGAGACGACACGGCGGATCTCGGCCTGGATCTGAGCGTCGATGTCGGACAGCTCCTGACGGGCGCGGATCATGTCGGGGTGCAAAGGGCCGTAGCGGACAGAAAGGTCCGCGACGCGCGTACTGATCGCGGCGCGCTGGGCACGCAGGTTCTGGACGACGGGAGAGGAGAGGGCCTCGCCGACATCGTCGCCGTTGGAGCCGGCCGCCATCTGGGCGCGTGCGGTGCGCAGGCGGGCGTCCTGCTCGGCCTGCTGTGCGCGGGCCAAGGCGAGTTGCTGGTTGTAGGCCGAGATCTCCTGCTCCGTCAGGGTGGCGCCCTGGGCGCTGAGCAGGCCGTTTTCTATCCGGTAGGCTGAGACGGCCGCGTCGGCGGCCTCGACCTGGCGGCGCAGATCTTCCAGCCGGGCGCCTAGGAAGGTGTTGGCCTGGTCGTTAGCGTCGAATTTGGCGGTGAGTTGAGACTGGAGATAGGCGTCGGCGAAGGCGTTGGCGATGCGGGCCGCCTTGATCGGACTTTCGGAGGTGACGCTGACCGCCATCGAATAGGTCAGGCCGACGCGGCGCACGGTCAGGCGTCGCCGGACGGCGTCGATCACCTGTTGCCGCTCGATCTGAGGGTCGGTAGCCGAAGGCGTGGCGCGCGGCAGGCGCCGGGTAAGGGGCGAGGATCGCAGGCGAGCGTTGAACTCGCGATCGCGAATTAGATCCAACGTCTGCACGACTTGGGCGGCAAGCTGGGGTGACTTCAGAACCTCGACCTCGGTGTCGACGATGGCCGCCTCGGCGTCGAGCGCCGACAGCACGGCCTGTCCCGCCACGACCTGTTCCTTGCGGGTGTTGATCTGGAGGCTGGCGGTCGCAGTATAGACGGGCGGCTGGCCCAGCATCAGCGCCAGCACGATCAGGCAGACGGCTGCTGCGACAGCGATAAACAGGCCGAGACGACGCCGGAAGGCGGCGATCAGGGCGTGGAGGTCGATGGCGTCGTCCGCAGGCTGGCCGGGACCGCCGATCGTGGGGTCGTGGTGGGTCATCGCGCCATCGAACGGTGATCGTTCCGTCCAGTGGTGCGATGATGCCTTCAGGTTGTCAATCTTCGCGCTGTGGCCGTGTGTTCAGAACTGCGAGACGACAGCGACGGAAAGGCGCGTCGAGCGATAGCTCGGTCCTGCCGCCGCGCCGGACGAGGATTGATCGAGAAAGGTCACGCCGGCGGTCAGACCGTAGCGACGGTTGAGGCGATAGACGGCGCTGAAGCCGGCGGTAAAGCGCGTGTCCGTGCGGTCGAGGCCGTTGTAGCCGTCCTCGCTCCACGCCGTTTCCGCCGTCAGGATCAGGTTGCGCAGCAGTTCGTGGTCCACGCTGATCGACAGGTCGGTGCGCAGGGCGCCGGCCGAGTCGATCACGCCGGTGTCCGCGACGCTGCGCGCCGCGGTGGCGGTCAGAGTCGTCAGTTGGGTGGGGAACCACGACAGGCGCGCACGACCGCCGAAGCCGTCGAGATCGCCATAGGCTGCGTCTTGGAAGTCCTGGCGGATGTATCCGGCGGCGACCTCGCCCCGGATCAGCGCGCCCAGCTCGAAGTCCACGCCAGCCAAGGCTTCGTGACCGGAAGAGGATCGTTCCGGCGACCCTGCCACCTTGCGATAGTTGCGGTCATCGCGGGCGACCTGAAAGAACAGAGCCGTCGCGGGAGAGAGGGCGTGGTCGGCGCGGCCGGCCAGGCGGGCGACGGTGCGGTCCCGCCCGTCCTGTTCGATGACGGCGCCGGCGGCGCTCAGACCATCGCGGTAGTCGTAGCGAAGAACGGCGGCGTTGGCGGACAGGCGCAATCGACCCCGAGTGCGTGTCGCCGCCAGCGAGGCGGAGGCCAGATCGAAGGCGATCGGGCGGCGAGCGGCGGGGCCGGCTCCGGCGGCCGTGCGGGCCTCGTGATCGCGGGCGTAGTCCGCGGCCATGGTGATGTCGGCGCCGCGAACCATGTCGAGACGGCCGGCGCCGCCCAGGCTCCAGTCGGTCGTGTTCTCGCTGTCGAAGTCGAGGTTACGGTCGATCTCGGCGCGGACGCGGGTTTCAAGCGCGTGGCGCGACCAATTGGATCGGACGACGACCTCAGGCGTCACCCGCAAGGTCGTTGCGGACTGACGGTCGGCTTCGGCCGCAAAGACATTGTCGTCATAAACGACGCCCGACTGAAGCCGGGGAAAGGCCGTGAAGCCGCCGGCCCGGATGCCGAGCGGGTCATAGGCGGGTTGCGGCCGATCACGCACGGCGACCGCGCGGTTGCGAAAGAAGAGGTCGATTTGCGCGTCCTGAGCCGAGCGCAAAGCCTGGGCGGAGGCGTCGGTTGCGCCGAACAGCAACAGGACGACGCCGGCCGGCAGGATTTCGCGTCGCATCGGCCCCCCAGCCTTCTTGCGTCAACCGTTCTCGTATTGACGCCACCAGGCGACGAACTTTTCCAGTCCGATCTCCAGCGGGACCTTGGGCTGATAACCGCACAAGGCGTTCAGCTTTGAAATGTCGGCATAGGTGGCGGTGACGTCGCCGGGCTGCATCGGCCGCATGATCTTGTTCGCGCTGACGCCCAGCGCCGTTTCCAGCGTGGAGATCATCTCCATTAGGCCGACGGGCTGGCTGTCGCCGATGTTGTAGACCTCATGGACGCCTTGCGCGGGGGGACGGTCCAGAACGGCGACCACGCCGTCGACGATGTCGTCGATATAGGTGAAGTCGCGCGCCATCTTGCCTTCGCCATAAACCTCGATCGGCTCGCCGCGCACGATCTTCTGGGTGAAGCTGAAATAGGCCATGTCGGGCCGGCCCCAGGGGCCATAGACGGTGAAGAACCGCAGGCCCGATTGCGGAAAGCCATAAAGCTTGGCGTAACTCTGGCTCATCAGTTCGCACGAGCGTTTGGTCGCGGCGTAGAGCGAAACCGGGTGGACGGTCGGATCGTCCTCTCGGAAGCCCGAACCTTCCAGAGGCCGGTCGCCATAGACCGAGCTGGACGAGGCATAGACCAGGTGCGTCACTTGATTGTGCCGCGCAGCCTCCAGCATCGACAGATGGCCGGCCAGGTTGGACCGCTCGTAGGCGAAGGGGTTTTCGAGCGAATAGCGGACTCCCGCCTGAGCCGCGAGGTGAACGATCCGCTTTACCCCGGCGTCTGAAACGAGGGCGCGCATCTGCGCGTGGTCGGCGATGTCGGCGCGGACCATCTTGAAGCCGTCTCGCCCTTCCAGGCGGGCGGCGCGGGCGGCCTTCAGGTGCGGATCATAATAGTCGTTGAAGACATCGACGCCGATCACCTGCTCGCCCCGGTCCAGCAGACGCTCGGCGACGTGCATGCCGATGAAGCCGGCCGCGCCCGTGACGAGGATCGGCGCGCCCATCAGCCGCGCCCGATGCCCATATAGCGGAAACCGCGATGCTTCATGTCTTCGGGCCGATAGATGTTGCGCAGATCGACCAGGACCGGCTGTTTCATCAGCAGCTTGATGCGGTCCAGATCCAGGGCGCGGAACTGGTCCCATTCGGTGACGAGGACCACGGCGTCGGCGCCGACGACGGCGTCATAGGCGCTGTCCTTCATCTGGATGTCCGGCAACAGCTTGGCGGCCTCATGCATGCCTTCGGGATCGAAGGCCTGGACGGTCGCGCCTGCGGCGATCAGGGCAGGCGCGATGTCCAGTGATGGGGCGTCACGCATGTCGTCGGTGTTGGGCTTGAACGTCAGGCCCAGGAGGGCGATCGTCTTGCCCTGGACGCTCGTGCCCAGGGTCGCGGCGACGCGGTCGGCCATGGCCTTCTTGCGGGCGTCGTTGACCTCGACCGTCGCCTCAATCAGCTTTGTCGGCGCGCCATACTGCTGGGCGGTGCGGACCAGGGCGATAGTGTCCTTGGGGAAGCACGAGCCGCCATAGCCGGGGCCGGCGTGCAGGAACTTCGAGCCGATACGCTTGTCCAGGCCGATGCCGCGCGCGACCTGCTGGACGTCGGCCCCGACGGCTTCGCACAGGTCGGCCATCTCGTTGATGAAGGTGATCTTCATCGCCAGGAAGGCGTTGGCGGCGTATTTGATCAGCTCGGACGTGCGACGGCCCACAAACAGCAGCGGGCTCTCATTCAGGTTCAGCGGACGATAAAGTTCGCTCATCACCTTTTGCGCGCGACCGCCGGTGTCGCCGGTCATGTCGTCGATGCCGATGACGACGCGGTCGGGACGTTTGAAGTCGCCGATCGCGGCGCCTTCACGCAGAAATTCGGGGTTGGAGACGACGGCGAAGTCGGCCTTCGGATTGGTCTTGCGGATAATCGCCTCGACCTCGTCGCCCGTGCCGACCGGGACGGTCGATTTGGTGACGACGACCGTGAAGCCTTCGATCAGGCCGGCGATCTCCTCGGCGGCGGCGTGGACGTAGGACAGGTCGGCATGGCCGTCGCCGCGACGCGTCGGCGTGCCCACGGCGATGAAGACGGCGTCCGCCCGGCGAATGGCCTCGGCGCCGTCCAGGGTGAAGAACAGTCGGCCTTCGCGCACATTGGCGGCGACCAGATCATCCAGCCCCGGCTCGTAGATCGGGATTTCGCCCCGCTCCAGCCGTTCGATCTTGGACGGGTCCTTGTCGATGCAGGTGACGACATGGCCGAAGTCGGCGAAACAGGCGCCGGACACCAGGCCCACATAGCCCGTCCCAATCATCGCTACGCGCATCGAAATCCCTCATCAGCCGCGAGCCGACCTTTAGCGGTGCGGTGCGCCCGGGGACAATGGCTTTTGGTTTCGCGGTGCAACGCGCCTGCAGCCGACGCCGTCCAGCGCCGGCTGCAGGATCGGGCTTTACAGGACGCCGATCATCGAGGCGACCAGCGGGTGACGGACGATGTCGCGCTCGGCCAGACGCACCACGGCGATGTCGGGCACGGCCTCCAGTCGAGCCGAGATGTCCGACAGGCCCGAGATGCCAGGCAGCAGGTCCGACTGCTGCGGATCGCCGGTCACCACCATGGTCGAATGCCAGCCCAGGCGGGTCAGCAGCATCTTGAGCTGGACGTAGGTGCAGTTCTGCGCCTCGTCCACGACGATGAAGGCGTTGTTCAGCGTGCGGCCGCGCATATAGCCGACCGGGGCGATCTCGATCAGACCTTCGGCCATCAGCGCCTTGACCCGCTTCATCGACAGACGATCGGACAGGGCGTCGTAGAGCGGGCGCAGATAGGGAGCCAGCTTGTCTTCCATGTCGCCGGGCAGGAAGCCGATGGATTCGCCGGCCTCGACAGCAGGGCGGCTCAGGACGATGCGGCCGACCTTGCCCGCCTCCAGCGCCTCGACCGCCTTGGCGACGGCGAGGTAGGTCTTGCCGGTGCCTGCGGGACCCAGCGCCATGACCAGGTTGTGGTGGTCGATGGCTTCCATCAACTCGCCCTGGCCCTCGGATTTGGGCTTCAACGTCTTCAGATAGCCTTGGTCGCGGTCGTCGTTCGAAGGGTAGGGCGACCACCCTGATCGCTCGTTATGCGGGGCGTGAAGCCGACGAACTTTCGACTCCTCCATGAAATCACGCGAATCCAGGATTCCGTGTTCACGCGTTTGACGCTTGGTTGCAGCACGCTTGGTCATGGACGCCTCCAGGGCATGAAAAAAGGCGGACCCGAACGGGCGCCGCCTTGGATGGTCTTGGGGAGGAAGAGGTCGCGGCCTGCAGAGCAACGGCCCGGATCGACAGCAGAGCCGTCTGCAACGGGGTGCGCCCGCCGCCGAACAACCGAACCAGGATCCCAACGCGCCACGCGAAAGCCCCGACTTGATGACCGGATCGGGCTTGATCCGGTTTCGGATCCGGGGCCGAAATGGCGACCCACGAATCGCATCAACAGAATGATGCTATCGTGGTTAGCGATCCGTTAAAGCCCTCGTTTTTCAAAGATTAGGCGGTGTACAGATGACCATTTACGCCTTGGGCGACAGCAAACCACAGCTTCCGCCGCAGGGCGAATACTGGGTGGCGCCAGGCGCGTCCGTAATAGGGAATGTGATTCTCCATTCCAACGCCAGTGTCTGGTTCGGCGCCGTGCTGCGCGGGGACAACGATCCGATCACAGTGGGGCCTGACAGCAACATTCAGGACGGCAGCGTGCTGCACACCGACATGGGTTCGCCGCTGACGCTGGGACGCGGCGTGACGGTGGGACACAAGGCCATGCTGCATGGCTGCGAGGTCGGGGACTACAGCCTGATCGGCATCGGGGCGGTGGTGCTGAACGGGGTCAAGATCGGGCGCAACTGTATCATCGGCGCCAATGCGCTGATTACCGAGGGCAAGATCATCCCGGACAACAGTCTGGTGGTGGGCCAGCCCGGCAAGGTGGTGCGGGAACGTGACCCGGCGCACATCGCCGTGCTGCAGATGTCGGCCGAACACTATGTGCAGAACTGGAAGCGGTTCGCGGCGGAGCTGCGGCCTCTATGATCGGCTGAGGATGGTTCGCGCCGCCGCCGCATCGGCGTCTATCTGGGTCTTCAGGGCGTCGAGACCGTCGAAGGTCTCCTCGCCGCGCAGCCAGACGACCAGATCAGTGTCCAGCGTCTGGCCGTAGAGGTCGCCGTCGAAGTCGAACAGCCAGACCTCCATCAGCGGGGTCTCCAGCGCATACATGGGACGCACGCCCAGGCTGGCGACGCCGTCGATCACCCGCCCGTCCGGCAATCGGCTGCGGGTCGCATAGACGCCATAGGCGGGGCGCATATAGTCGCCGAGTGCGACATTGGCCGTCGGCACGCCGATGGTGCGGCCGCGCTTGTCGCCGTGGATCACCTCGCCGCGAATAGCGAAGGGGCGGCCCAGGATGGCGGCGACGCGGGCCATGTCGCCGGCCTTCAGGGCCTCGCGCACGGCGCTGGACGACAGTTTCAGCCCGTCCGCGTCATCCAGCCGTTCGGCGACAGAAACGGTGAAGCCCAGCCGCTCGCCATAGGCGCGCAAGGCCTCGGGCGAGCCGGATCGGCCCTTGCCGAAGGTGAAGTCGAACCCGACGGCGGCGTGGCGAATGCCCAGACCCTCGGCCAGAACCCGCTCGGCGAAGGCGGAGTCGGTCATGCCGGCCATCTCGGCGTCGAAGGGCAGAAGATACAGGATCTCCACACCCAGCGGCGCTAAGGCCTCGGCCATCTGGTCGGCCGTCATCAGTCGAAAGGGCGCGGCGTCCTTCTGGAACCAGCGGCGGGGATGAGGATCGAAGCTGACGACGCCCAACGGCGCGCCCAGCCGTTCCGCCGCGTCACGTGCGCTGGCGATGACGGTCTGATGCCCGCGATGCACGCCGTCGAAGGCGCCGACGGCGACCGCCGCGCCTTTCAGCGCGTCCGGCACCTCGCGCCAGTCGCGCCAAATACGCGCAACCTGCATCAACGCTGGGACGGTTTGCGCCGGCGGGGGACGCGGACGACGGCGACGCCGTCCATGATCATGGTCTCGCCGACGAAGCCTTCGCAGCTGAGCTTGACCCGCGCGCTCTCGGGCTCGACCTCGATCACGGTGATCAGGATGCGCACGACGTCGTCGATCCGCACCGGCTGATGGAAGGCCAGGGTCTGGGAAATGTAGATCGAGCCGGCGCCCGGCAGGATGGTGCCGACCACCGCAGAGCCGAACGAGGCGCTGAGCAGGCCGTGGGCGATCCGGCCGCGATAGGCGGTCTTAGAGGCGAAGGCCTCGTCCAGATGCACCGGGTTGAAGTCGTCGGACGCCTCGGCGAACAGCCGAATGCGGTCCTCCGTCGCGACGACGATTTTCTCGGCCGCCATGCCGACGTGAAGTTCGTCCAGGATGTAACCACCGGACGGATGCTGCTGAACCAATTCGACCATGGATGAGGCTTTAGCGGCGGTGCGACAAAATGGCGAGCCTTACCAGTTCAGTTCGAGCGCGGCGTATCGCGCATAGGTCGTTTCCGCCTTCAGCAGAGCGGCGGCGCGGGCCGGGTCGAGCGCGCCGTCTTCGCCCTTGGCCTGGTCGCCGTGGATGCCTTGGGCGATGAACAGGCAGTCGAGCCCTTGCGCGTTTGCGCCCATCACGTCGGTGACGACGCCGTCGCCGATGCACAGGATGCGCGAGCGATCGACGGGGCGGCCCAGCAGGCCTTTCGCCTCCTTGATCGCCAGATCATAGATCGGGGCGAAGGGCTTGCCCGCCATCACGACCCGGCCGCCCTGCGATTCATAAAGGTCGGCCAGCGATCCGCCGCAGTAGATCAGCTGGTCGCCGCGCTGCACGACGCGGTCGGGATTGGCGCAGATCAGTTCGATGTCGCGTGCGGCGCCAACGGCGAATCGCTCACGGTAGTCTTCGGGCGTTTCGACTGTGTCGTCGACCGGGCCGGTGACGGAGATGAAGGCGGCGTCCTCAGGCGACGCGGCGCGCTCGAGGCCAAGACCCGCGTACAGCGGCGCGTCACGTTCGGGGCCGACGATCCAGGCCGGGCCGGGCGCGCGCTTGGCCAGTTCGGCGCGGGTCGCATCGCCGGAGGTGACGAAGGCCTTCCATGCCTCACGCGGCACGCTCAGCTCATCCAACTGAGCGATCACGTCCGACGCTGGACGGGGCGAGTTGGAGATCAGCACGACATGGCCGCCCTCGCGGTTGAACCGCGTCAGCGCCTCGCACGGGCCAGCCCAGCTTTCGCGCCCATTATGGATCACGCCCCAGACGTCGCAGAGCAAGATGTCATAATCGCCGGCAACGGCGCCGAGGTGGGGCAGGGCGTGGGGGAGGTTCATGGGACTTTGGTAGCCGCTACGACGCAGAGGCGAAAGTCTCCTCCCCATGAAATGGGGAGGGGGACCGCGAAGCGGTGGAGGGGTCCTGAAACTGGCTCGGCGCCTGTTGTGGGGGAAGAACCCCTCCGTCGCGGCGCGAAGGGGCACCGCGCCACCTCCCCGCAAAGCGGGGAGGAGACGGGACAGTGGCTCTAGTAGCGCCTGCGCTGCTCGGCGCTGCGCAGGGTGGAGCGCAGGAACTCGGCCGGGGGGTCGGTCTCAGCCAGGACCTGTTCCTTGATGGCGCGGGGTTCGCCGAACAGGTGGCCCTGGCCCATTCCCACGTCCAGTTCGAGGATGTCGACGACCTGGCGTTCGTTCTCGACCTTTTCGGCGATGACCTCGACGCCGTAGCGGCGGGTCAGGGCGGCGAAGTCGGCGGCCTGGATGTCGGGCATGGAGCGCAAGGGGGCGCCGCCGTCCAGGTCCAGCAGTTGTTCGATCATCAGGTCGGCCGCGACCTTGATGAACTTGACGTCCGAGCGTTGCAGATCGGCGAAGTCGAGATTCAGCGTCTGCACCTTATCCAGCGAGAAGCGGAAGCCCAGGTCGGCTAGCTTGGCCATGTTGCGCGCCTCGATAGCGCCGCGGGCGTCGAAGGTGGCCTGACCCAGTTCGAAGATCAGCGCCTGGTTCAGGTCGCGGTTCTCGCTGAGGAAGTCCAGGAACTGTGGGAAGAAGGTCTCGTCGCCCAGCGAGGTCAGGGCCACGTTGCAGAAAACGCCGACCTTGCGATCCTGACGCGCCAGCCGCCGCACGATCTGGGCGCAGCGGAACAGCAGCAGATTGTCGATCGCCGGCACCAGGCCCTCGCCCTCGGCCAGGGACAGATATTCCGCCGGCATCATGACGCGGTCGGTGGCGTCGCGCAGCCGGGTGAAGCTCTCGTAGAAGATGGTTCGGCGCTGGGGCAGGGAGACGACCGGCTGAAGATACAGATCGACGCGCCCTTCGCTGAGCGCTTCGTGGATGGTGCGCAGCAGAACGTTGGACTGAGCCATGCGGCGGCCCTCGAAAGTCTCCACGCCGATATGCGGAGCGGCGGCCAGGCGCTCGTCGATGCTTTCGCTCATCTGCTGGACCAGCGATTCTAGCATCCGGACCTCGCCGGTCAGGGCGTCGGTGTCGGACAGGACGCCGGTCTCGATGGCGTGCGCCAGTTCGGTCAGGGCGCCCTGGGTCGACTCCATCGCATCGGCGAGCAGGCGGTGGGCCTCGCGGACCTGGCCGATCTCCTTTTTGAGGACGCGACGCTCGGCGATGCCGGTGACGATGCCGTGGAAGGCGCCCAACAGCCCAAGTGCGCCGAGCATTCCGGCCACGCCTGCGCCGATCCCCAGGCCCGCGCGCCACAGGAAGGCGCCCACGGTCATGCCAAGGAACAGATAGGCGAAGTAGAGAAAGCCCGTTGTTACGTTGCGCATCGGCTGGCGGTCGGCCACTCCCGGATGGAATCGCCTGAGTATCAGGCTATCAATGTCATTCGGCTAGAGCGGGGCTGCAAATATCCCCGCCAAACCTACGGGAAACGCAATGGAACTGTTCGATCTGACCGGCAAGGTCGCAATCATCACCGGCTCGTCGCGGGGAATCGGCAAGGCCATCGCCGAACGGCTGGCCGAACATGGCGCCAAGGTCGTCATCTCGTCGCGCAAGGCCGGGCCGTGCGACGAGGTCGCCGCCGAGATCAACGGCAAATATGGGGAGGGTCGGGCCATCGCGGTGCCGGCCAACATCGCCTCGAAGGAAGATCTTCAGCGGCTGGTCGACGAGACAAACGCCGTCTTCGGCCAGATCGACATCCTGGTGTGCAATGCCGCGACCAATCCGTACGCCGGGCCGATGGCGGGCATCGCCGACGACCAGTTCGAGAAGATACTGCAGAATAACGTCATCTCGAACCACTGGCTGATCCAGATGGTCGCGCCGCAGATGGTGGAGCGGAAAGATGGGGCGATCCTGGTCATCTCGTCCATCGGAGGGCTTCGCGGCAACGCCCTGATCGGCGCCTACAATATCTCCAAGGCGGCGGACATGCAGCTGGTGCGCAATCTGGCGGTGGAGTGGGGGCCGTCGAACGTGCGGGTCAACTGCATCGCGCCCGGGCTGGTTCAGACCGATTTCGCCAAATATCTGTGGGAGAATCCGGAGCTGCTGAAACAGGTCACCGAACCGGCGCCGCTGAAAAGGATCGGTCAGCCCGATGAAATCGCGGGCACGGCGGTCTATCTGTGCAGCCCTGCGTCGGCCTATGTGACCGGCCAGACCCTTGTGGTGGACGGTGGATTGACGATTGCCTGGTGAAGACACGCGCTCAAGCAGCCCGAAGGGCGGTAGCGCAAAAGATTGGAAGCAGGATTTTGCATGGCGCCTGGAGGCCTTCGGCTTTCAGGCGCTGTTCGGCTTTCTGCGCCTGCTGGGCGTCGAGCGGGCGTCGGGGTTGGGCGGCTGGCTGCTGCGCACGCTGGGGCCGCTGACCGGCACGCAGAAGACGGTAATGCGCAACCTGCGGATCGCCTTTCCTGACATGCCGGCAGACGAGCGCGAGGCGCTGGCCTTGGCGCAATGGGATCAGACGGGCCGGACCTTCGCCGAACTGGCGGTCATGGATCATCTGACGCCCGAAGGCGGGCGGGTCGAGGTGGTCGGGATGGAGCGGCTGCACGCCCTGCGCGACAGCGGCAAGCCGGCCGTTTTGATCTCGGGCCATCTGGCCAACTTCGAGGTGATGGCGGCGGTGATCATGGCCTCGGGCGTGCCGTGTCAGGTGACCTATCGCGCCGCCAATAATCCGTACGTCGACGCCCTGATCCGCCAGAGCCGGGAGCGTTACGGCATCCGCCTGTTCGCGCCCAAGGGCGACGGGACGCGCGAACTGATGGCGGGGATGAGGCGCGGCGATTCCATCGCCCTGTTGGTCGATCAGAAATACAATCAGGGGCCAGAGGTGGAGTTCTTCGGTCAGCCGGTGAACGCCTCGCCTGGGGCGGCCAGGCTGGCGTTGAAGTTCGACACGGTCATGCTGCCGCTGTCGGTGGTGCGCCTGCCGGGCGTGCGGTTCCGGGTGACGGCGCACGAGCCAATCGTGGTCAGCCAGAGCGAGGACAAGGCGGCCGATACGCTGGCCGGCATCCAGGCCGCCAATCGCTTCGTCGAGGACCGGGTGAAAGAGCATCCGGTGGACTGGTTCTGGGTCCACAAGCGTTGGCCGGACAAGGTTTATGCGGCGTTGGACCGCGAGGCGTCCGATCCTCGACGGTAAGGCCCGGCGTAGTCCGGCGTATCGCGACGCCGACGGCAGGGCCCGATATAGCCATCGGCCTTGATGAGGGGGCGGGGCTTCATGATGACGGCGTTCAGCCGATCCAGCACGGCCTTGGCGGTGATCGGCTTGACGATGAACTCGGTCACCCCGGCGTCGCGGGCCTCGTAGACGCGGCTGCGTTCGGAATGGCCGGTCATCATGATGATCGGCAGAAACGGATTGGGGCTGTCGGGGCTGGTGCGGACGAGGCGGGTGAACTCGACCCCGTCCAGCGGGAACATGTTGAAATCGACGATGGCCAGATCGATCGCGTGGCGACGCAGCAAATCGAAAGCCGTCGCGCCTTCGGACGCCTCATAGACGTTGCGGATGTCGGCCGAATGCAGCACGGCTGACGCGATGGCGCGCATATTCTGATTGTCGTCCACAAGCAGGACGTTCAGCGATTTCAGAGAAAACATCGGGCCCCGCCAGATCTTCGATCGAGGCTAAGTGGATATGCGTAGTCTCGCAAGAGGAGCCTTTGATCAGGCTAGACTTTCTGGAACACGCGCCCCGATCATGAGTGACGGATCCAGGTTGCGATCGCGCCATTTCATGCGCCAGCACAGGTGGGGGCCGGTGGCGCGGCCGGTCATGCCGACGCGGCCCAGCGCATCGCCGCGCCGGACGCGTTGGCCCAGCGCCACGTCCAGCCGCGACTGATGCAAATAGCAGCTGATCAGGCCCTGACCGTGGTCGATCAGGGTCAGACCGCCCTCGAAATGCATGTCGGGGCGGACGAAGGCGATGCGGCCGTCGGCGGGTGCGCGGATCACGCTGCCCTGGGGGGCGGCCAGGTCGATGCCGTAGTGCGGCCGGGCGGGCGTGCCGTTCAGGACGCGCTGGGCGCCCCAGGCGCTGGAGACGCGGTAGCTCTCGAGCGGCCAGGCGAAGCCATCCTTGAAGTCGTCGGCGTCGATGCGGCTGGCGAAGCCCTCCGTCTTCAGCGCGATCTCCTGCTGGATGCGGGCCAGGAGGGCGGGATCGCTGGGCTCGACGGTCGAGGACGGCAGGCCGTTCACGCTGGTCGAGGGGAAGGCGTAGGGAGCGATGTCGAGGGTGCGCCGGGCGGACCGGCCGTCGGCGCGGGCCTCGATCTGGACGCTGGCGGAGGCGTCGCGGTCGAAGCCGATCACGAAGAGGCCGGCGGCCGAGGCGGTGGTCAGGGCCTCGCCGTCGACGAAGATCAGGGCGCGCGGCGCGGTGCGGCCGAAGGCGTAGCCGCTCTGACGCCAGGCGCCGTTCAAGGCCAGCGGCAGGGTGTTCCGGTCTTCAGCCATCAATGGCGCGGCGATCAGGCTGGCGCCCGCGCCGGTCAGCAGGGCGCGGCGCGACGGGATCATCGATCGCCTTGCTGGGCCGCGATGAACTCGGCCGGGCCGAAATAGGGCTGCTGACGGCTGGGGCTCCAGTAGCGGAGGACTTCCAGCGGGATCGGTTTGTCCGTCACGGCGCAGCGCACGAAGCGGCCGGGCTTCAAGACGGCGAACTCGCCGTCGCCATAGTGAAGCACGGCCTGATCTGCGGCGATTTTGTCCATGAGCAGACGATAGCGGGCGGCGCGCGGCGCGGAAAGGGGCTCAGGGCGCCGCCACCGCATCCGTGATCGGGCCGTCCGCAGCTGCGGGTCGGATCGCGCCAGCGGCGGGCGGCTTCGGCTTGCCGCCCATCCGGTCGGTGAACAGGAAGACGAAGGGGTTCAGCGAGATCGACAGCAGGGCGGCGGCCAGGATCAGGTCGTGAGTCTCGCGGCTCATGGCGCCCAGCGACACGCCCAGCGCGGCCAGGATGAAGGAGAACTCGCCGATCTGGGCCAGGGACGCGGCGACGGTGAAGCCGGTCGGCCGATCCAGCTTGAAGGTCTTGGTGATGATCAGGGCCGCGACCGACTTGCCGACGATGACGATGCCCAGCACACCCAGGACTGCCCACGGCTGGCGCACCACGATCATCGGGTCGAACAGCATGCCGACCGAAACGAAGAACAGCACCGCGAAGGCGTCGCGCAGCGGCAGGGACCGCTCGGCCGCATTGTGACCCAGGGGCGAGGCGTTCATCACCAGACCGGCCAGGAAGGCGCCCAGCGCGAAAGAGTGGAACAGGAAATAGGCCAGCCAGGCGATGCCCAGGGCGATGGCCAGGACGCCCAGGGTGAAGAGCTCGCGCGACTTGGTGTGGGCGATGCGGATCAGCAGCCAGGGGATGACCTTGCCGCCGACGACCAGCATGCCGACCACGAACAGCACGACCTTGAGCAGGGTCAGGCCGACGTCGGTCCCCAGTGCGGCGAAGTCCGTCTGGGTTCCGGCAGGGACCAGCACCATGGGCAGCATGACCAGGGCGATGACGATGACCAGATCCTCGACGATCAGCCAGCCCACGGCGATGCGGCCGATCTCGCCCTTGACCTGTTTACGCTCCTCCAGCGCCCGCAGCAGGACGACGGTCGAGGCGACGGACAAGGCAAAGCCCATCAGCAGGGCCTCGACATCGCCCAGGCCCAGCACGAACCGGCCGAGCCCCCAGCCCAGCACGGTGGCGACGCCGATCTGAACCAGGGCGCCGGGGATGGCGACCTTTCGGACCTGCATCAGATCCGTGGGCGAGAAGTGCAGGCCGACGCCGAACATCAGCAGGATGACGCCGATCTCGGCCAGCTGCGGGGCCAGTTCGGTGTCGGCGACGAAGCCGCCCGTATAGGGGCCGACGATCACGCCCGCGACCAGATAGCCGACCAGGGGCGACAGTTTCAGCCGATGCGCCAGCATGCCGAACACGAAGGCGAGGACGAAGCCCCCGACCAGGGTGAGAATCAGGCTGTCGGCATGCGGCATCAGGGCTCCTGTCGCGAGCGAAGGTGGGATTTGGGTAGGCTTTGCAGTTGGGGCGCGAGGGGCGGTTTGACAAGATGACGCGGTGTCGCGCGGGACGGAAAACGGCTTTGTCTTCGCGGCGTTCGGCCTGCGAAGTTTGGAGGGCTGGGCGGAGCGCCGGGCCTTCGCCCGGAGTGTGAGTTTGTAAGTACCGTTTCGACGAAGGGTGTGACGCTCCGCGCGGGTGGTTGGCCTGCAGGCTCGGGGCGCCGAGCGGTGGCGGTCTTATCGCCTAACCCCATAAGCCTGCGACGGGCGGGTCGGAGCAGCGATCCCCGATCCCCGGTTCGGCCGAGTATCCCCCTCGACCCTGCGACGCGACTGCGGACGCCGGGGCGATTCCCCGACCGATCAGTCCCGGCGCCGCCGCGATGGGATTTCACCACCGCCCCCGTTCCCTCCGCTCCCGCCGCCGCAAGGTCGCAGGCCAGGCGAGCCCTCCAAGCGACGAGACAGATGCATTATGGGGCTGTTTAACCCCGTGGATGGGAGACGGGGGACATAAATCGGCAAGCGGTTGAAATCGCTGCGGATGGACCAGCGGCATTGCGATGGCTGAGCATCGTCTCCTCCCCATGAAATGGGGAGGTGGCTCGAAGCGCAGCGGAGAGACGGAGGGGCTCTTCAGCGAATCCCCGACCTCTGTGGGGCTTCAAGAACCCCTCCACCGCTTCGCGGTCCCCCTCCCCACAAGTGGGGAGGAGACTTTGCTGCGATCAGGCGTGCGTCTGGTCCCAATACCGAACCGCATCGGCGTCGCGGGCCGAGAGGTCGGGATAGGCGGGGTCGGAGCCGACGTCGGGGACCCGGCGCCAGGAGCGGGCGCATTTCGGGTTGTCGGCGACAGCGACCGTGACCGAGATGGTTTCGCCTTCGACAAGATCGGCGCCCGAGGTGCGGAAGATCTCGGCAGCGTCGAGGCCTTCGAACGGGGCGAAGGCGGAGGCCGGTGCGGTGACGGTCGGCCACGCGTCAAGGGCGCCGCCGATCAGCTTCTCGCGGCGGGCGGCTTCAAGCGATTCATTGACCACTTCGAGAACCGTATTGATCGCCGCCCAACGCTCGGCCTCGGCCGGATTACGCCATTCCGCCGGAGTGTCGGGGATGACCCGCGCGCAGTTGGAGCCGGCGTCGGGGAAGCGCGTGGTCCAGGCCTCTTCCATCGTGAAGGGCGTCAGCGGGGCCAGCCAGGCGGTGAGGCGCATGAAGACCTCGTCCATCACCGTGCGGGCGGCGCGACGGCGCAGGCTGTCGGGGCGGTCGCAGTACAGGGCGTCCTTGCGGATGTCGAAATACAGGGCCGACAGGTCGCCGGCGCAGAACTCCAACACCGGACGGACGACGTCCTGGAAGCGGTATTCGGCGTAGGCGGCGCGGACCTGGGCGTCGAGTTCGTGCAGGCGGTGCAGGATGAACCGCTCCAGCGGCGGCATCTGGTCCAGCGGCAGGCGTTCGGCCTCGTCGAAATCGGCCAGGGCGCCCAGCAGGTAGCGGACGGTGTTCCTGAGCTTGCGATAGGCGTCGACCGTGGTCTGCAGGATCTGTTTGCCGATCCGCTGGTCGTCCGAATAATCGACCAGGGCGACCCACAGGCGCAGGATGTCGGCGCCGGACTCCTTAATGATGGTCAGAGGGTCGGTCGTATTGCCCTTGGACTTGGACATCTTCTCCCCCTTTTCGTCGAGGGTGAAGCCGTGGGTCAGGACCGCCTTGAACGGGGCGCGGCCGCGCGTGCCGCAGCCTTCCAGCAGGGACGACTGGAACCAGCCGCGGTGCTGGTCGGAGCCTTCCAGGTAGAGATCGGCGGGCCAGTGGGCGGGACGGTCGCCGGTGTAGCCGTTTTCCGTCAGGCGCGGGTCCAGCGTGAAGGCATGAGTCGAGCCGGAATCGAACCAGACGTCCAGGATATCCTCGACCTTTTCGTAGCGGGCCGGGTCGTGGGCGCCCAGGAAATCGCTGTCGGGCGCGGTGAACCAGATGTCGGCGCCGTGTTCGGCGACGGCCGCGACGATGCGGGCGTCGACCTCGGGGTCATGCAGGGGCTGGCCCGTCTGTTTGTCGATGAACATGGCGAGCGGCGTGCCCCAGGCGCGCTGGCGGCTGACCAGCCAGTCGGGACGGCCCTCGACCATCGAGCGGATGCGGTTCTTGCCGGCGACGGGATGGAATGCGGTGGCGTCGATGGCGTTCAGCGCCGTCTCGCGAAGGGTGTCGCCGCTCTTCAGCGGCCCCCCTTCCAGCGGAGTGTCCATGCGGATGAACCACTGGGGGGTGTTGCGGAAGATGATCGGGGCCTTGGAGCGCCAGCTGTGCGGATAGGAGTGCTCCAGCCGCCCGCGCGCCAACAGATTGCCGGCCTCGATCAGCTTTTCCATCACCGCGCCGTTGGCGGGACCGAACTTGCCGGTCTTCTTGCCTTCGGTTTCCAGCACCTTCAGGCCCGCGAACAGGGGGACGCCGGGGTAGTAGGCGCCGTCTGGATCGACGGTGTCGGGCACTTCGTGATGACCGTGGGCCTTCCAAACCTCGAAGTCGTCGGCGCCGTGGCCGGGCGCGGTGTGGACGAAGCCGGTGCCGGCGTCGTCGGTGACGTGATCGCCGGCGAGCAGGGGCACGGAGAAGCCGTAGCCGCTGTCGAGCGCGGCCAGCGGGTGGGCGGTCTCCAGGCCCGAAGGATTGATGTCATAGACGCGGGTCCAGGCGGCGATCTTGGCGGCCTTGAACACCTCCTCGGCCAGCTTGTCGGCCAGGATCAGGCGGTCGCCGGGCTTGGCCCAGGGCGCGAACTCCAGGCCTTCCTCCATGGCCGTGACCTCATACAGGCCATAGGCGATCTCGGGGCCGTAGGAGATGGCGCGGTTGGCCGGGATGGTCCAGGGCGTGGTCGTCCAGATGACGATGGACGGGGTGCTGGAGCGGAAGGCCAGCAGGTCGTCGGGATGGTCGTCCGACATGGCCGTGACCGGGAACTTGACCCAGATCGTCGGACTGACGTGGTCGTGATACTCGATCTCGGCGTCGGCCAAGGCTGTGCGCTCGACCGGCGACCACATGACGGGCTTGGAGCCGCGATAGAGCTGGCCCGAGTTCTTGAACTTGTGGAACTCGGCGACGATGGCGGCTTCAGAGGTGAAGTCCATGGTGGCGTAGCGGTTGGCGAAGTCGCCGACGATGCCCAGCCGGTGGAACTGGTCCTTTTGCAGGTCGATGTATTTGCCGGCGTATTCCCGGCAGGCGCGGCGGAACTCGTCCTTGGACACCTCGTCCTTGCGGCGGCCCTTGGCGCGGAACTGCTCCTCGATCTTCCACTCGATCGGCAGGCCGTGGCAGTCCCAGCCGGGGACGTAATCGACATCGTAACCCAGGAGGAACCGGCTGCGGACCACGAAGTCCTTCAGCGTCTTGTTCAGGGCGTGGCCGATGTGGATGTCGCCGTTGGCGTAGGGCGGGCCGTCGTGAAGAACGTAGAGGGGGGCGTTCTGCTTCTGCCGCTCGGCGCGCAGGGTCCCGTAGAGGTCGCCCCACTGTTCCAGAATGACCGGCTCCTTCTGGGGCAGGCCGCCGCGCATGGGGAAGGGGGTCTCGGGCAGGAAGACGGTGTCGCGATAGTCGCGGGCGGTGGATTCAGAGGTGTTTTCGGGGGCGTCGGCCATGGGTCGTCTCGGCGTCTTGAAAATTATGTCGCTGTTCTCTTCGCCCTATCGCGCTTCGCGCTGCTTGAGGGCTGTCGATCCCGGCGTGCACGGGGCCATGCGGCCCAGGAGCGCTACGCCGGGCGGCTAATCGAAATCAGGCGAATGGAGACGCGGACGGTCATTGTGCGGGCGGTCTAGCAGACGGATGCGGCATTGCGCCATCCCGAAGCGCAGGCCTCATCAACGGAAACGAAAGGCTTTTGCGGTTTTGTGACGGGAGGATCGGCCGGAATCTTGTTCGGCCGACACGATATTCGCTTGGGAGTTCCCGCCGATGCGGCTGCGGATCACGAAATGGATGCTGGGCCTGGCGGCCGGTCTCGCCGTCTCGGCGGGCGCCGGAGCCGCGCTGGCGCAATGCACATCCGGCTGCCAGCCGCCGCCCTGCACCTCGTGCGAGCCGCCGCCTCCGCCCGAGCCGCCGCCTTGCAACGGCGGTGGAAACTGCGGTCCTGGCGGCGGTGGAAACTGGAACGGCAACATCAACACAAACGTCAATGTGAACGTGAACCTTGGCGCGAGCGCCAATGCGAACGCGGGCGCCGGGGCCAACGCCAACTCGGGCGCGCGGTCCTACGTCAATGCGCGGGCCGGCGGCTTCTCGGGCAGCTTCGGCGGAGGCGGCGGCGCGGCCTATGTCAGCGTGGATCAGCCCTATCCGACCACCATCCAGGGCCTGGCCGTCGAGGGCGTGATCGCCCAGACCGTGCGCACACCCTACAGCGCATTCCGCAGCATGATGAAGCGGGTCGTCATCCAGGCCGTCTGCATCGACGACCGCCAGGTGCCGCACCCCGCCTCGCAGGTGCGGCCGGATCGCGAGATCGCCGAAGGGTTCGAGGGCGAGCTGTATCGCTGCCTGTCGGGCACCTGGCTGCAGGCGACCATCGCCGACTACAACGGCGACATCAGCTTCGATCACGGCACGACCCTGACCTGCCGCAAGCATGAGGCGCTGTGGTACGGGACGGGCGGCAAGCTGGAATGCCGGCCCGAGAAGCCCGAGCGGGATTGCAACGAGCGTTCGCTGCTGCGTCGCTACGGCGCCGGGATCAAGATCCTGACGATGTATCGCGAAGAGGAATACACCGAATACCGCGAGGAACAGGTCGAGAGCGCGACCGTGCTGACCGGGGTGATCACCCTGGACGGCGGCGTCGGCGGCCGGGTCTTCTGAACCGGACCTAAACACGCCCGTTCAGCCGCCGATCAGGCGGGACATGAGATAAGGCGACCGTCGGCTCTCCGTCGACGATCCTGACGACTGGCCCCGGTTCGCGAGAGCCGGGGCCTTTTTCGTGGGCGTTACTGGGCCGCCGGTTGAGCGGTGACGGTGGCGCGCCAGGCGCTGTCGGCCTTCAGATACTGGCGAGCCAGGGCCTGAAGGTCGGCGGCGGTGACGGCTTCCAGGGTGGCGATCTGGTTGCGGGTCTGGTCCAGCGTCGCCGGATCGCTCTGGGCCTGCGACAGTTGGGTCAGCCAATAGCCGTTGTCGGCCATGCTGCGACGGATGCGCTCGACGGCCGGGCGACGGGCGCGGTTCAGTTCGTCCTCGCTGATCGGATTGTCGCGCAGGTCGGCGGCGATGGCGTCCACCGTCTCGAACAGCTTGGGCAGTGCGGCCGGCGGGGTTTCCGCAGTCACCGAGATGAAGCCGTAGCCCGGATAGGTGTCCGAGGCGGTCGAGCCGGCGCTGGGCGAATAGGCCAGGCCCTGCTTCTCACGGATTTCGTCGTTCAGGCGCAGTTGCAGCACGTCCGACAGGATCGACAGCTGACGCGCGGTCTTGCGATCTTCAACCTGGTCGGTGGTCGGCCAGGCGACGAAGCCCAGCGCCTGTTCGGCGGGGCCGGTGTGATACAGCTGGACCGGCGTAGCGGTCGGGGCGGGGAACTTGCGCACCGTCGAGCCGGCGGGCGGTGTGGGCACCTGACCGCGCGAGGGCAGGGCGCCGAAGGTCGAGCCGACGGCGGCCATGACCGCGTCGACGTCGACGTCGCCGACGACGGTGATCTCGACCGGACCCTGGGCCAGGGCCGAGCGAACGCCGGAGCGGATGTCGTCGATCTGGATCGCGGCGATCTGTTCGGCCGTCGGGGTCGTCTCACGCGCGTCGCCGCTGGCCAGCAGGCCCGAGGCGTCGCGTTGGAAGACGCCGCGCGGCGTGGCGCCCAGCTGGGCCAGGATCTGCGGGAACATGGCCTTGGTCTGTTCGAACGAGGCGCCGCGCAGACCCGGATCGGTGAGATAGGCGGCCAAGACCTGAAGCTCCAGCTGGAGATCGGCGGGCTTGGTGGCGCCGGCGAAGATGTAGGCGTCGCCGGCCTGATTGACAGCGGCGCTGTAGGTGCGTCCGCTGAGGACGCGGTTCATCTCGTCCAGGCTGAGCTTGCCCAGACCGCCGGGGGCCAGGACGGTGCTGGCCATCGACAGGGGCGACAGGGTGTCGGCAGGCAGGCCCAGTTCGCCAAGACCGGTGCGGGCGCTGACCAGAATCTGATCGGCGCGGAAGTCGGTCTTCTTGATGTTCAGCAAGGTGCCGTTCGGGAAGCGAACCAGGGTCGCACCCAGGTCTGCGACTTCGGAACGGGCGGCGGGGACCGCCGGGGCGCCGAAGCTGTCATAGGGCCATTTCAGTTCAGCCTCGGCGGCTCGGGCCTGCACCGGAGTGTTACGCGAGGCTTCCAGCGCGGCGGTGACGGCGGCCTCGCCGCCCTCGACCGGGACGGGGGAGCTGAACAGAAGCAGCGGGCCCTGGCCCTCGAACACCGCCTTGGTCGCCTGATTGACCTGGTCGACGGTCAGGCCTTCGACAGCCTTGTTGAAGAGATCGAGATTGGTCTGTGGCGAGCTGAAGACCTGGTCGTCGTTGACGGCGCCCAGGAGGCCGGTCGCCAGGGCCGGGGTCGAACGGGTCGCGGCTGAGGCCACGGCGTTCTGAAGCGCGGTGCGGGTGTTGATGATCTCGCGCTGAAGCTCGGCGTCGCTGACGCCGTATTCGGCCAGACGACGGCTTTCCTGCTCGACGCTTTCCAGCGCACGCTGCCAGCCGCCGGGATTGAAGGCGACCGACAGGGTGCCGGCGTCCAGGCTGTCGAACAGCGACTGATAGCCGGCGCCGGCGCCGATGAAGGGCGGGTTGTCGGCGCGGGCGATCTCGCCCAGGCGACGGTTCAGCACGGCCAGACCCAGGCCGCGACGGACGTCGGCGGCGCGCTCGGCGGCCGTGTCGGGGCTGAGGTCCGGGGCCTTGATCCAGTTGATCTGGATGGAGGACTGAATGCCCGGCTCGACCAGGATGCTGGTCTGCGGCTGACGCGGGGCGACGGTTCCCAGGTCAGGCTCCGGACCATCGGCGGCGGTCGGCTTCCAGTC
The DNA here is from genome assembly GCF_900102995.1 of Brevundimonas sp. 374. Classification (NCBI taxonomy): domain Bacteria; kingdom Pseudomonadati; phylum Pseudomonadota; class Alphaproteobacteria; order Caulobacterales; family Caulobacteraceae; genus Brevundimonas; species Brevundimonas sp. 374. The sequence goes on from NZ_FNKT01000009.1 coordinate 54,897, forward strand.
GACAAAGGCCGCGCGGACCTTGGCCTCCATCGCATCCACGTCGAAGTCGCCCACGGCGATGAAGGTGGCGCGCGAGGGGCGATAGTAGGCGTCGTAGAAGTCGACGAAGCGCTGGCGCGGCGCGGTGCGGATGATGTCGAGGTCGCCGATGGGCAGGCGTTCCGACAGACGCTGGCCGGGCGCCAGAAGGCCGAGCTGGGTCTTCAGCACGCGCAGTTGCGGCGTGTCGCGGGTCCGTTCTTCGCCGACGATGACGCCGCGTTCGGAATCGATGGCATCTGGCGCCATCAGGGCCGCCGACATCATCTCACGCAGGATGTGCAGGCTGGGATCGACCGTCTCGTCCTTGGTGTTGGGCAGCTCCAGCATATAGGCGGTCTGGTCGAAGCTGGTAAAGGCGTTGGTGTCGGCGCCGAAGGCCAGACCCAGGCGTTCGAGGATGCGCAACATCTCGTTTTCCGGCACGTCCTTGGTGCCGTTGAAGGCCATGTGCTCCATGAAGTGAGCCAGACCCTTCTGATCGTCGCGCTCCATCAGCGAGCCGGCGTCGATGCGCAGACGGAATGAGGCCTGACCCGGAGGCGTCGCATTGTGCAGCAGGGCGTAGCGCATGCCGTTGGGCAGCAGCCCGTAACGGACGGCTGGATCGGCGGGGATGTCGCTGGCGGCCTGGGCCCAGGGGGCGGACGGCGCGACCTGACCGGCGGCGGCCGCAGCGGGCGGCGCAGTTTGGGCGAGAGCAGGGGCGGCGAACGCCCCGGTGGTCAGGGCCAGTCCCGAGACGGCGACAAGCAGTAGATGACGCGCAGAACGCATAGTATCACTCCGAAACCGCAACCCCCGATGGCGCGATGCCGGATGTGTAAAGTGTGCTTGCCTACGCCACAAGCGGGGCTGGCGAACCTTACCGACTTGTCATGTTCGGATCAGCCGCCGGGGCGGCTGATGTAGAAGCTGGCGCTGTTGCCGACGGCGTTGGCGCCGACCACGGCGGTGCGTCCGGACGAGACCGTGGCGTTGGTGGTCGCGGTGACATTGCCGGTGTTGGTCTGGTTGTTGTTGACGTTGACGTCTCCGCCGCACTGGGAACAGGCATAGCCCGTCACCGCATTGCCGACGGCGTCGGAGCCGACATAGGCGTCATAGCCATTGACGCCGACATAGGTCGCGTTGGCCTCGACTCCGCCGGTGTTCAGCTGGGTGTTGTCCAGCTTCAGATAGATGTCGTTGTTGCCGGCGACCGTCTCGTTGGCGACGCTGCGGGCCGCCAGAACCGTCTGGCCCTGGAGGTTGGTCTGGACGCGGGCGTCGGCGCGGACGCGGCCGGCGTTGGCCTGGTCCGTCTGGATCAGCATGGAGCCGCCGGCGTTGGCGGTGATCGCCTGGTTGGCCCCGGCATTGGCGCCGACCGTCAGGTCCCAGCCGTTGTCGACATAGACATCGGTGCGCGCCTCGGTCGTCGAAGCGGCGTTCGACTGGCGGATAGCCAGATCCTGATGCGAGGCGCCAGTCGTATTGGTCTGAACCGCATTGGCGACGGCCTGGGACGAGAAGGTCGCGGGCGCGGGAATGTACTGAACGTCGGCGACGGTCTCGGCGAAGACAGTGGTCTGGGCACGCTGGTCGATGACACCGGTCAGGGACGAGGAGGGGCCGCCCAGGGCGACGGTGTTGGCGACGGCGGTGCTGGTCGCGAAACCGCCCTGCAGCACGCGGCCGTTCGGCGCCTGAACATAGGTTCCGGCCTCGACCCGGTCGCCGGTCGCGGACTGGCTCGAGTCCACGGCGAAGGTTGCGCGATCGGTGGTCACGCCGAGATAGTTGCCGCGCGCGGTCGTATCGACGCTGAGTTGGCCGTCGGCCTCTCCGTTCACGACCACATTGCTGCGGGCCACGGTGGCGCCGGTCATCAACTGGCGCGAGACCAGGCCGGCGGAGGCGGCTGTGACCCCGCCCGCAAGAGCATTGCCTTGGGCGTTTGTGCTGACGGTCACCTGATCGACGGACAGGTCGATATCCACCAGGCCGGTGACATCGCCAGTCTGCATCTGGGTGCTGGAGCAGGTTTCGCCGGCTTGCGGATCGCAGGTCGGCGTTTGCTGGGCGCTCGCCTCAGTGGCGAGTGCGGCGAACGTCGCCGTCGCGGCCATCATGCCAACGAGACGGATCGGCGCGGGTCTGGCCATTGTTGGTGTCCTGAGTGGGATAGGCCGGATAATAGCCGCCGGTCGGGCCGACCGTGGAATCGCCGAGCGGGTCGTTGGCGGGGTTCAGGCAGATTTCGGGGCCGGGCGCGCCATAGAGGTTGGCCATGAACTCGACCGTGGCCCGTTCGACCAGGGCGCGGACGGCCAACTGCGTCGGCTCCATCCCGCCCGTGCCGGCCGAGATGTCGAAAACGTTGCCGTTCAGGAAGTCGAACACGCCGGCCGAGATTTCGCGGCCGATGATCTGCTTCTGATAGGAGACGACATCGACCACCTCCAGCGTGGTCGTCTGGACCAGGCGCAGATCCATGGCGATGTTCATCACATAGACGCGGTGGTTGACGATGCCCGAGCCGGGTCGGTTGCTGTCCACCTCGCCGCCGGCGATGTCGAAGCCGCCGGAGCGAATGTTGTAGTTCACCTCGGTGATGCCGCCGACCACATAGAAGTCGGAGCCCGGCACCTGACCCGCCAGGATGCGGCGGTACTGGGTGTCCTCTGGCCCCTTGGCGTCGGGAGCCTGGTCGCCGATCAGCTTGTTGTTGGCGTAGCGCAACTCAAGCTCGGACACCGAAGTGTCGTAGCGCTCAACGATGCGGGCGCCGGCCTTGGCCAGCGCCGAGTTGGCCATCAGGGAGGCGCCGCCGGTGATCTGGCGGCCGCCGTCGGACGACACCGTGCCGGTGTAGTCGCTGATCCGGCCCACGGCCATGCGCGGCGAGGGCAGGTTGTAGCGACGCGCGTAGTCGGCCAGGCAATAGAGCGCGGCGGAATAGGGCGTGGGGTTGGCGGTCACCGGCGCATTGCCGATCGGCGTCGCATATTGTCCCGACGGACCCGCGACCGGGCTGACGCAGCCGGCGAGCAGAAGGGCGACGGCCGAGACGGCGGCGGACCCCTTTATAAGATGACGGCGGCTCATGGCAGGTTGATGTTCCCGTTCAGGGCCGTACCGGCGTTGATGGCGCCGGTGTTGGTCTGGGTCGAATTGACGATGACGGTGTTGCGGCTGCCCTGGACCACCACGTTCAGCTGATTGCCGATGGCGGTGGAGCCGCCGATGGTCGTGCCGCCGTTGCTGGACGCGCCTGCGCCGGCATAGGCCGAGGCCGCGCCGCCGGACTGGCTGGAATAGGACGAGGCGCCGGACTGGATGATGCCGTTGACGATCAGCCGATTGCCGTTGGCGTCACGCGTATAGCCGGTCGCGGCCGTATTGGCGGCCGTTCGCGCGCCGCCATAGCCCTGCTGGAAGCGCGCAGCGCCGCCCGAACCCGTCGACTGCGCGATCGCCGGCACGCTTGCAGCGGCGGCGAAAGCCATGACGGCGGTGGATACAAACAGCCTCTTGGCGGGCATTCCGGGGTTCCTCGCGCACAAACGGACGCCGGACCACGAGCGTGATCCGCACCCCAACCTGCATTAAGGTTATTAAGAAGCGCTTGATGTGACGCAGGTCACTGAGCATTTGTGGCGTCATGTCAGACGCATCCGGTCGATTCGATCCGCCGAACAGCCGCCCGGCGCGAGAGCCGATGTTCAACGTGCCGCTGGTCGTGCTGCTGATCGCGGCGTCGATGCCGACGCTCTTCTTCTTCCAGCGCGACCTGCCCGACATGGGCATGAGCATGGCCTTCGCGCCCCTTGACCTGGAGCAGGGACGGTGGGGCGGGCTGCTGACGGCCATGCTGTTGCACGGCGGCTGGACCCACGCGATCATGAATGCGGTGGCGGCGCTGGCGTTCGGGACGCCGGTGGCGCGGCTGTTCGGGACCAAGGTTGGTCCGACGGTCTTTCTGCTCTTCTATCTGGGGTGCGGCGTCTTGGCGTCGTTGGGCTATGGACTGATCCACTGGGGATCCAGCGAGCCGATGGTCGGCGCGTCCGGCGCCGTCTTCGGCCTGATCGGCGCCGCGACACGGCTGCTGGGCGGACAGGGCAGGGTGCTGCCGATGGGCGATCGCCGCGTGATCGGCGCAGCCATCACCTGGATGGCGGTCAACGCCGTGACCGGCATGATCGGCGGACTACCCGGCGCCGAAGGGGCCAGGATCGCCTGGGAGGCCCACGCGGTCGGCTTCGTCGTCGGCTTTCTGGCCATCGGTCCCTTGGGGCGGATGTTCGGAAGCGGGGCCGCGCCTGATCGCTGAGGCGCGTTGATTCCGGACGGGGGCTGAGCGATCATCGCTCCCTGAGCGGCCCTGTCGCCATTCCGGCCCTGCGGTCGTCTCTTATAGAGAGAAGGGACCGCGATGTTCGTCGCTGAAATCCTCAAGACAAAGGGAAACGCCGTCTTCTCCATCGCGCCGGATCTGACGGTGACGCGGGCGTGCGAAGAACTGGAGCAGAAGCGGGTCGGAGCGTTGGTCGTCTGTGACGGCGACCGGGTGGTCGGCGTGTTCTCCGAACGCGATGTGGTCAAGGCGCTGGCGGCCGATGGCGCCGATGCGCTGGACCGTCCCATCGCCGACTACATGACGGCCAAGGTGATCTATGCCGAACCGGCCGAGGAGATGTCGGCCTTGATGACCCGCATGACCGATCGGCGCATCCGGCATCTGCCGGTCATGCAGGCGGATCGTCTGGTCGGCGTCATTTCCATCGGCGACGTGGTGAAATGCCAGATCGCCGAACACGCCCATGAGGCCGAGAGCTTGCGGACCTATATTGCAAGCTGAGAGGGGCGCGCTGTTGGCCGATTCCGGTTTTGCGAGAAACTTCCTCCGAACTCTCAGAATCCGCTTGCTGACAAATCCGCGTCTCCGTATAGAGCCGCCTCGCTCGGAAACGGGCTGGCCGTCGGGGCCGCGGGGGTGAAGATCTCCAAGGTCCCACGGAAGAAAGAAGCGAAAAACTTCTTGCTTTCATCGGTTGGTTTAACTAGGTTCCGCGCTCCA
>NZ_FNKT01000008.1:0-76254 GCF_900102995.1 Brevundimonas sp. 374
ACCGCAAGGAGGCAGGCGACCACGGTAGGGTCAGCGACTGGGGTGAAGTCGTAACAAGGTAGCCGTAGGGGAACCTGCGGCTGGATCACCTCCTTTCTAAGGATGCTTCTCCAGGCCGTCTCTCACGAGGCTGTCTATTGAGGCTCCAATAAACGGCGGAACGCCGCCGTCTCCGTTTCTCTTTCCACTTTCGTCATCGACGCCTCGACCATACGGGTCGTTGAGTTGGTGACGCGATCGCGAGCCTGGGTGTTTATGACCCGGCTGTCGCTGCCATAGGCCCGTAGCTCAGGTGGTTAGAGCGTACGCCTGATAAGCGTAAGGTCGGCAGTTCGAGTCTGCCCGGGCCTACCAGGACTTCTGGTTCGCTGGGGGTTCTCAGCCTCAAGACGGCATCGCCGACAGCTCTCCTGGGCTTCGCACTATTCCTGATGGAATGGGGCCATAGCTCAGTTGGTAGAGCGCCTGCTTTGCAAGCAGGATGTCGTCGGTTCGACTCCGTCTGGCTCCACCAGGATCTTGTGATCGCATCAAGAATTGCCCGTCGGCGCTCGCCGGCTGGCATTGATATCGTAAAGGAAGAACGTGACCGGCTCCCCTGAGCTTTGAGGTCTTGTTCGAGAAGAAGACATTGTCTGACAAAAATCAGGCTTGGTCCCCCGGCATCTTTCCAGTCGGGCGGAATAAACCAAGCATGAGTTTTGCTGAGAAACGATCAAACGTTGAAGGGCTTCTGACGGATGCCTTGGCGTAGAGAGGCGATGAAGGACGTGGCAAGCTGCGATAAGAACCGGGGAGGCGCTAGCACCCTTTGATCCGGTTATTTCCGAATGGGGAAACCCACCTTTACAGTCTTCCAACTCTGTTTCTTCGGAAGCAGCGATTGGCGGATTGTTAAAAGGTATAATGAGCTGAATACATAGGCTTCATTAAGCGAACCCGGGGAACTGAAACATCTCAGTACCCGGAGGAAAGGACATCAACCGAGACTCCCGTAGTAGTGGCGAGCGAACCGGGACCAGGCCAGTGCTCTTGTGAAATAAAGACGAACGATCTGGAAAGGTCGGCCATAGTGGGTGAAAGCCCCGTAGTCATCAAACAGCAAGAGACTCGAGTAGGGCGGGACACGTGAAATCCTGTCTGAACATGGGGGGACCACCCTCCAAGCCTAAGTACTCCTCTACGACCGATAGTGAACAAGTACCGTGAGGGAAAGGTGAAAAGCACCCCGACAAGGGGAGTGAAACAGATCCTGAAATCGGAAGCCTACAAGCAGTCGGAGCCGCCAAGCGCGGTGACGGCGTACCTTTTGTATAATGGGTCAGCGACTTCATGTGTCGAGCAAGCTTAAGCCGTTAGGTGTAGGCGCAGCGAAAGCGAGTCTGAATAGGGCGCTAAGTTCGACGTATGACGACCCGAAACCAGGTGATCTATCCATGAGCAGGTTGAAGGTTGGGTAACACCAACTGGAGGACCGAACCCGTGAATGTTGAAAAATTCTGGGATGACTTGTGGATAGGGGTGAAAGGCCAATCAAACCTGGACATAGCTGGTTCTCCGCGAAATCTATTTAGGTAGAGCGTCCGACGAATTCCTTGGGGGGTAGAGCACTGGATGGTTGCGGGCTGCGCGAGCGGTACCAATACTAACCAAACTCCGAATACCCAAGAGAACTATCGGGCAGACACACGGCGGGTGCTAACGTCCGTCGTGAAAAGGGAAACAACCCTAACCATCATCTAAGGCCCCCAAGTCACGGCTAAGTGGGAAACGATGTGGGATTGCTTTGACAATCAGGAGGTTGGCTTAGAAGCAGCCATCCTTTAAAGAAAGCGTAACAGCTCACTGATCAAGCGATCCTGCGCGGAAAATGTAACGGGGCTCAAGCCGTGCGCCGAAGATATGGGTTTGCAGTTTACTGCAAGCGGTAGCGGAGCGTTCCGTAGGCCGGTGAAGGTCAGGCGTGAGCCTGGCTGGAGGTATCGGAAGTGAGAATGCTGACATGAGTAACGATAAGAGTGTGAGAGACACTCTCGCCGAAAGACCAAGGGTTCCTGCGTAAAGCTAATCTGCGCAGGGTTAGTCGGCCCCTAAGGCGAGGCTGAAAAGCGTAGTCGATGGGAAGCAGGTAAATATTCCTGCACCAGCTGGAAGTGACGGATGGCTTAACTCGTACCCACTTATTGGATTGTGTGTGCGGGGGCGTTGTCCCAGGAAATAACTCCAGCAGAGACCGTACCCGAAACCGACACAGGTGGTCAGGTAGAGCATACCAAGGCGTTTGAGAGAACTATGCTGAAGGAACTCGGCAAATTGCACGCGTAACTTCGGAATAAGCGTGACTCACCTTGCGCAAGCAGGACTGAGTGGCACAAGCCAGGGGGTAGCGACTGTTTAGCAAAAACACAGGGCTCTGCGAAGCAGCAATGCGACGTATAGGGTCTGACGCCTGCCCGGTGCCTGAAGGTTAAAGGGAGATGTGAAAGCGTCGAACTGAAGCCCAGGTAAACGGCGGCCGTAACTATAACGGTCCTAAGGTAGCGAAATTCCTTGTCGGGTAAGTTCCGACCTGCACGAATGGCGTAACGACTTCCCCACTGTCTCCAGCATAGGCTCAGTGAAATTGAATTCCCCGTGAAGATGCGGGGTTCCCGCGGTCAGACGGAAAGACCCTATGAACCTTTACTATAGCTTCGCCTTGGCGTTAGCGACCGTATGTGTAGGATAGGTGGGAGACTATGAAACCGGGGCGCCAGCTCTGGTGGAGTCGTCCTTGAAATACCACCCTTACTGTCGTTGACGTCTAACCGAGGGCCGTTATCCGGTCCCGGGACATGGCGTGGTGGGTAGTTTGACTGGGGCGGTCGCCTCCTAAAGTGTAACGGAGGCGCGCGATGGTGGGCTCAGACCGGTCGGAAATCGGTCGTCGAGTGCAATGGCATAAGCCCGCCTGACTGCGAGACTGACAAGTCGAGCAGAGACGAAAGTCGGCCATAGTGATCCGGTGGTCCCGAGTGGAAGGGCCATCGCTCAACGGATAAAAGGTACTCTAGGGATAACAGGCTGATTTTGCCCAAGAGTCCATATCGACGGCAAAGTTTGGCACCTCGATGTCGGCTCATCACATCCTGGGGCTGGAGCAGGTCCCAAGGGTATGGCTGTTCGCCATTTAAAGTGGTACGTGAGCTGGGTTCAGAACGTCGTGAGACAGTTTGGTCCCTATCTGCCGTGGGTGTTCGAAGCTTGAGAGGATCTGTCCCTAGTACGAGAGGACCGGGATGGACATACCTCTGGTGTACCTGTCATGGCGCCAGCTGTGCAGCAGGGTAGCTAAGTATGGAATAGATAACCGCTGAAAGCATCTAAGCGGGAAACTAACCTCAAAACAAGGCTTCGCTGAGGATCGTGGAAGACTACCACGTTGATAGGCCAGGTGTGGAAGTGGGGCGACCCATGAAGCTTACTGGTACTAATAATCCGATCGGTTTGATCGTTTCTCAGCAAAACTCATTCGATGATTGCTCCTTGACCAGAGCAATCTCAGACAATGTCTTCTCATCATCCGCTGTCCCCCTGGTTGACCTGGTGGCTATGTCGGAGGTTCCCCACCCGATCCCATTCCGAACTCGGTCGTTAAGCCCTCCAGAGCCAATGGTACTTCGTCTCAAGGCGCGGGAGAGTAGGTCGCCGCCGGGTCTACCAGGCGGACAGCCGATGATGAACAAACACCGCAATCGCGGTCCTTCTCGATCCGTTCTTCCTTCACGATACACTACCGTTTGCCGCGGGATGGAGCAGCCCGGTAGCTCGTCAGGCTCATAACCTGAAGGTCGTAGGTTCAAATCCTACTCCCGCACCCAAAATACCAAAAAGCCCCACCGCCAAAAGCCGTGGGGCTTTCTGCTGTTTGATGACCAGATGCCGAGTTGCGGTCAAACTGCCGTGTCCCTGAAGACCGAACCTGCCCAAGCATTCCAACAGATAGAAATCCATGCGGCAGCGTTACGTCACCGAGGTTATGGACACCCGTTTGATGGAAGACATCGCCTAGGTGGCGTCGGCAGGTTCGACGTAAAGGTGCGTTTCGACGCCATCCGTTTTTTGGGCCAGGCCGGGCACTTCGTCGAGCTGGCGAAGGCTGGTGAACAGACCGCGTTCCTCACGATAGCGGACAATCTCAAACCCATGGCCACGCAAAAGTTCAACGCCATTAAGTTCGGCCGAAGTGGCGGTGTTCAAGTCAATCATCTGTCGCGGTCCGTAGTAGAGCCTCACGGCCGGTGGCCGCGGGTTTGCGCGGGCTGGCCACTTCGCCGGCTGTTATAAAGTTCAAGCGATTGGAAAGGACGTGCAGCAAGCCACGCCCCGATACAGGTCGGAAGGCCTTGGGCCCCTAGATCCCGCCGCTTCGCACGACGACGACTGCGATCAGCGTCAGGAAGACGACGGCTGCGGCCGCTATGGCGAGAGCCGTGATGCGAAAGGCGCCGCGTGTCGGCTTGTCGGGCCGGTCTTCGTAGCCAATCGGGACTTTACGGGGTTCTTTGTCGGTCATGGGCGATCAACGCACGGAGGCGGTTCGCGTTCGCCGACGCGTGTGAGCCTTCGGCGCAACCAAGGCTGCGCCGAAGGCTCTCGATGTTCGTCAGAAGCGGTAGGCGACGCCGACCCGAAGGTTGCGCCCCGGCAGAGGGGCGATGTCCTTGAGGAAGGACACGTGTTCGCGGGCTTCCTCGTCCGTCAGGTTCCGCGCCTCGGCGAACAGGGTGACGTTCTGCTGGGCGAAGGGACGGACCGCGACCGAGGCGTTGACCAGGGTGTAGTCGTCGGTCGGCAGTTCGAATTCGTTAGCGACCCGGTCCTGTTCTCCGACGTGGCGAACCTCGGCGCTGGCGTCGAACTTGGTCGATGTCCAGGCCAGACGTCCGGTGACGGAGTAGGGCGGGATCCGCGCGGCAGGGCCGAAGTCCGTCTGGGCGTGGACATAGTCGGCCGCGCCTTCCAGCGACAGTTTGCGATCGCCGTCCTGCCAAAGCGCATAGGCGCCTTCCAGCTCGAAGCCATAGAACTTCGCGTCGGTCTGGACGAACCGATAGATGGGGAAGAACTCGTCCTCTTCCTCGAAATAGAACTGGTCGCCCGTCGGCCGTTCGTCGATGAAGCCGTTATACCAAGAGTGATAGACGTGCAGATCGCCGGTGAACCGGCCGCGATCATAGTGGGCGGTGCCCTCCAGCGTCGTCACCTTTTCGGAGTTCAGCGTCAGGTCGCCGGTCTCGTAGGCGGCGGTGGCGATGTGGACGCCGTCGGCGAACAGCTCGACCTCGCTGGGCGCGCGTTCGTTGTGGGCCAGGCTGAGGCCCAGGAACAGGCCGGCGGTCGGGCGGATGAAGGCGGCGGCGGACGCCGACCAGTTGTCGAACTCGCGCGTGACTTCGCTGGCGCCGCCGATGGGCGTGCCGCTGAGTTCGCGCCGGTCATAGCGCAGGCCGCCCTCGAAGCCATGGTTGCCAAGGTCCAGACGCTGCACCGTATAGAGGCCCAGTTCGTCGATCTTGACGGAGGGCACGAAGGCCTCCTCGCCGATGGCCTCGAAGTTGCGCGATAAGGCCTGGACGCCGACGGCGCCGTTCCAGCCGTTGCGTTCGCGCTGGACAAGGTCCGCACGGCCTTCCCAGCCGTCGGAGTTGAAGATGGTGCCCGGCTCGCCCACGGCCTCGAACTCGGTGTGGGTGTAGTCGGCATGGCCGTAGGAGCCGCGCAGGGCCGAGAAGGGCCCGCTGTCGAAACGGTATTCGCCGCGCGCGTCCCAGCGCTTCTGGTTCAGCTTGATGAAGACCGACTCCTCGGCGACCGTGCCGTATTCGCTGTCGGTGTTCTTGTAGGAAACGCCGGCGAAGCCCTTGTCGCCGATGTAGGAACCGCCGACGCCCCAGGCTTCCAGGTCGGTATAGCTGTTGGGCTGGGTTCCGGTGTCCTCGCGCGCAAGGCCTTCGGCGGCGGCGCGCCTGGCGGAAATAGCCGGGGCCGGGATGTCATAGTCGTCGGTCTTGCGCTTCACCCCATCGACGTTGAAGGCGAAGTTCCCGCTGCCGACGGTCATGCGTCCGAAAGCGCTGCGGCCGTCATCGACGCTGGACGCCTGGGTGGAGACCACGCCGGACACGCCGCCCTCGGGGATTTCGGTGGGGATGCGATCGTCCAGAACATTGACCACGCCGCCGATGGCCGAGCCGCCATAGACCAAGGTCGCGGGTCCGCGGATGATCTCGATACGATTGGCCTCGGCCGGATCGGTGGCCACGGCGTGGTCGGGCGAGACAGAGCTCGCGTCGATCAGGCCGATACCGTTGGTCAGCACCTGGACGCGCGGCCCGCTGAGGCCGCGAATGACGGGTCGGCTGGCGCCGGGCGCGAAGTCGGTCGAACGGATGCCCGGACGCCCGCTCAGCATGTCGCCGAGCGAGGCCGCCGGCGCCGTGGCCAGGGTCTGTTCGTCCACGACGTCCGTCGCGATTACCGAGGCCCGCTGGCTGATGCCATAGGGCGCGCCTGTGACGATGATATCGCCCAACTCCGCCGGGGCTTGCGGAGCGGACTGCGCGGCGGCGGCGCCTGCCAGAATCGTGGAGCCTGCGGCCGCCATGAGCAGGGATCGCGAGACGCTTGAGGGACGCATGGAAAAACTCTCAGCCTAGGGAGGAAGTGACTTGTTACGAGATAACGTCACATAGGCTTTGCGCAATCAAGAACCCGACGACGATTTTGTGTCGGGCGTGTCTCTAGCGGCGCCGCCGGCCGGAGAAGAGTCGTGGACAATCTTGAAGGGGAAAATGGCGCACCCGACAGGATTCGAACCTGTGACCTCTGCCTTCGGAGGGCAGCACTCTATCCAGCTGAGCTACGGGTGCGTCGGCCGGCGCGACGCCGGAACAGGCCGCTTACAGCATGGCGCAAGCGGCCTCAATCCCGAATGCGCGGATGACGACTGGATGGCCGCCATCAATCACCGACAAGGAAGGCCAACGGCCTCAAGCAGCGCGAAGCGCGATAGGCCCAAAAAGAAAGCAGTAGGGCGCTCGCGCCTTACTGCGCCGTCATGCCGCCGTCGATCTTGAACTCGGACCCCGTGACGAATTTGGATTCGTCGGACGCCAGATAGAGGACGCAGTAGGCGACGTCGTCGGGTTCGCCGATCCTCTTCAAGGGAATGCCCCGCGCGAGGCGTTCGTGCGCCTTGTCCTCGTCCCCGCCGGCCATGGCGATGAAGGGATCCAGGATCGGCGTCTTGATGAAGACAGGGTGGACCGAGTTGCAGCGCACGTTCCATTCGGCCTTGGCGGCCTCCAGCGCTAGGGTCTTGGTGTACATCCAGACCGCCGCCTTTGTGGCGTTATAGGCGCCCATGCCGGGGGCGGCCGCGAGCCCTGCGATCGAGGAGATGTTGATGATCGAGGCCGGAGCCGAGGCGCGCAGATGCGGCATGGCGTGTTTGGCGCCCAGCATGATGGAGCGCAGGTTGATCTCGTACTGACGCTGCCAGTTCTCGATCGTGTCCTGTTCGACGAAGGCCAGCGGGCCGCCGACGCCGGCGTTGTTGACCAGCACCGACAGACCGCCGAGATCGGCGACGGCGGCGGCGATCACGCCTTCCCATTCGGTCTCGCTGGCCACGTCGTGAGCATAGGCGAAGGCGGCGTCCGGGATTTCCGCATTGATCCGGCTCGCCAGGGCCTGGGCGCGAGCGACGTCGATGTCGGTGACGGCGACGCGGGCGCCTTCGCGGGCCAGCATGAAGGCCATGGCCTCGCCCAGGCCGCCGGCCGCGCCGGTGATCAGGGCCGTCTTGCCGGCGACGCGGCCGGGACGCGCGGCGCCGTTCACGACTTCACCCCCATGCCGGCCGCGGCGTCGTCAATGAAGCGGGCAAGGGTCACGTCCTTGTCCGTCACGCCATCGGCGTCGTGGGTGGTGAGCAGGATCTCGACGCGGTCATAGACATTCGACCATTCGGGATGGTGGTCCATCTTGTCGGCCATCAGGGCGACGCGGGTCATGAAGCCGAAGGCGGCGTTGAAATCCGCGAACTTCAGCGTCCGCGTGATGGCCGGGCGATCGCCGTCATGCGCGCGCCAGGCGGGCAAATCCTTCAGCGTTTCCGCTACGTCAAGCCGTGTGTCGGTCATCGCGTTTCCTCTTTTTCCATTTTGCGTAGGGCGCCTGATGGATGGCGGCAAGCGGCGAAGACGCGCGGATCCGTCCAGGGAACCCATGGTCAAGCTTGTGCATTGATCGAGCAGCGATCGTCGCTCTTCGGCGTCATCGGTCGCCAGCGGGGTTAGGATGGAAAATCTCTGGATCGCCGCTTTGGATGCGGCCGACCGCAAGCGGATCGAACCGCATTTGAAAGAGCGCGAGATCACGCGCGGCCAGATGCTCTATGACGCCGGCGAGGCGGTCGATCAGGTCTGGTTTCCGATCAAGGGCGTGGTGTCGCTGATGACCATCCTGCCGGATGACAAGATGGTGGAGACGGCCGCCATCGGGCGTGAAGGCCTGATCGGCGTGACCTGCGGACCGTTCAACGCCCGCGCCGCTAGTCGGGCCATTTCGCAACGCGACGGGATCGCGGCCCATTGCTCGGCCGAGGTGTTCGGCGAGGCGCTGGAAGACAGCGAGACGCTGCGCTCGGCCCTGTCGCGCTTCACCGAAGGTTTGATGGCGCAGGTGCAGCAGGCGGCCGCCTGCAACGCCCAGCATCGGCTGGACGAACGGTTGGCCCGCTGGCTGCTGATGCTTCACGACCGGGCCGAGGATGACCGGATCGATCTGACGCAGGCCGATATCGCCGGCATGCTGGGCGTGCGTCGCGCCACGGTGTCGGAGGTCGGCACAGTGCTGGAGCGCAAGTCGCTGATCCAGCGGGGACGCGGCTGGGTCAGGGTGCTGGATCGCGACGGCTTGGAGGCGGCCTCGTGCGGCTGTTACGGCCTGATGCGCGACGTGATGAAGGATTTGAAACTGCCGCAGCCCGAAGCGGCCTGATCGGGTGTCTCATCGGATGACGGGGGCGCTGCGACGCGCTAGACGACGACTATGACCGACGCCTCCTCCCACGGCCCGCATTCGTCGGGCGATCGTTCCTCCTTCGGCTTTCGCGACGTGGATGCGCGCGAGAAGGTGAAGATGGTGCGCGGGGTCTTCGATTCCGTCGCCTCCAACTACGATGTGATGAACGACCTGATGAGCGTCGGCGTCCACCGCATCTGGAAGGATATCGCCGCCGCCAAGCTGAATCCGCGTCCCGGCGAGACCATTCTAGACGTCGCCGGCGGCACCGGCGACATGGCGCGTCGCTATTCCAAGATGGCGCGCGCAGCCCAAGAGCGGCGCGGCGGCGAGGACGCCAATGTCATCGTGCTGGACTACAACGCCGAGATGATCCTGGCCGGCGTCCACAAGGGCGGCGAACCGGAGATGCAGTGGAGCGTCGGCGATGCCATGAACCTGCCGCTGCCGGATGCCTCGGTCGACGCCTATTCGATCAGTTTCGGCATCCGCAACGTGGCCCATATCGACAAGGCCCTGGCCGAGGCGCGCCGGGTGCTGAAGCCGGGCGGTCGGTTCCTGTGCCTGGAGTTTTCGCGCCCCACCACCACGCCGATCCGCAAGGTCTACGACGCCTGGTCCTTCCACGCAATTCCGCGCATCGGCGGCTGGGTCGCCAAGGATCGCGACAGCTATCAGTATCTGGTCGAGAGCATCCGTCGATTCCCCGATCAGAATACGTTCAAGGGCATGATCGAGGACGCCGGCTTCCGCCGCGTGTCCGTCACCAATCTGTCGGGCGGGATCGCCGCCATCCATCACGGGTGGGCGATCTGACCAGCCGGATCTATCGCACGGCCCCGCCGCCGCCCGCGACGGTCGCGGTCCAGAACCCGGTTGCGTCCTTCCTGCGCCTGCTGGGCTGGCTTTGGGTCTTGGCGCGTCATGACGCCCTGATCCCGCGCGAGGTGACCCATCTGCTGCCGGCCTGGACGCGACCGTTTGCTCGGTTCGTGCAACTGTTCTCAGGTCGAGCTGGCCGCCAGGGTCGGCCGGGCCAGAGGCTGGGCAAGGCGTTCGAACATCTGGGCCCCGTGGCGATCAAACTGGGTCAGGTTCTGGCCACGCGCGCCGATATCTTCGGGCTGGAATTCGCGCGCGACCTTGGCCGATTGAAGGACGCTCTGCCGCCGTTCTCTCTGGAAGAGGCGCGTCGCGAGATCGAGAAGTCGCTGGGGCGACCGGCCGAAAGTCTGTTCATCGACCTCAGCCCGCCGGTTGCCGCCGCCTCCCTGGCCCAGGCGCACCGCGCGACCCTGGCCGATGGGCGGGCCGTCGCGGTCAAGGTGCTGCGGCCGGGAGTCGAGCGGCGGGTCGCCAATGGCCTGGATTCGATGCGTCTGGCCGCCCGGCTGGTCTGGCGGCTCGTGCCGATGGCGCGGCGGCTCGAGCCGTCCGCCTTTGTCGAGACCATCGCCAACTCGCTGGATCTGGAGTTGGACATGCGGCTTGAGGCCGCCGCCGCCAGCGAGATGGCCGAGGTGCTGGCCAAGGACGGATATATGTCCGCGCCAGCCGTGATCTGGGACGGTGTGGGCAAGCGCGTGCTGACGCTGGAGTGGGCGCAGGGCGTGCCCATGACGGATCCGGCGCTGCTGGACCTGCCGGGATTGGACAAGGATCAGCTGGCCGACAATGTCGTGCGCGCCTTCCTGGTCCAGGCTTTGGACCACGGGGTGTTCCACGCCGACCTGCACGAGGGCAATCTGTTCGCCAGCGCGCCGGCCCATCTGACGGCGATTGACTTCGGCATCGTCGGGCGGCTGGGACCGGCGGAGCGGCGCTATCTGGCCGAGATTCTGTGGGGCTTCATCAGCCGCGACTACGACCGGATTTCGCGCGTGCATTTCGAGGCCGGCTACGTCCCACCGCACCACTCGGTCGAAACCTTCGCCCAGGCGCTGCGCGCGGTCGGCGAGCCGGTGATCGGCCGCGCCGCCAGCCAGGTGTCGATGGGCCGGCTGTTGGGCCAGTTGTTCGAGATCACCGCCCTGTTCGACATGCGGCTGCGGCCCGAACTGATCCTGCTGCAAAAGACCATGGTCTCGGTCGAGGGCGTGGCGCGGCGGCTGCAACCCGATCACGATCTGTGGAAGGCCGCCCAGCCGGTGGTCGAACGCTGGATCCGCCGCGAGCTGGGACCGCAGGCCCAGGCGCGTGATGCGATCAACGAAATGATCGCCGCCGCCCGCGCCATCTCGCGCCTGGTTCAGGAGCCGCCGCGCCCGGCGGCGGTGGTCATCGAAAAGTCGGGAACTCCGGCTTGGGTGACGGCTTCAGTCACGGTCGCGGTCATCGCGGCCTTGGCGGCCCTGGGCCTTTCGCTCTGGCCCTATCTGACCTGACCGGAGCTTTCGCTATGAAGCCGACCTTGATGAAGACCGCTATCGCAGCCGCCGTCTTGCTGGCGCCCGTGCCCGCCTTGGCTCAGGCCGCCGCCGGCGCCGTGCCGAACGGCTTCGACCGCCCGGCTCAAGCCGCAGCGCCTCAAGCCCGCCCCGCCGCTGCGCCCGCAACGGCGTCCGTCGCCCAGGCTCCCGACATCGCGCGTTCGGAAGAGGCTTTGCGCGCCGTGATCGCCAGCGCCCAGGGGACCGGCTTCGACTATTCGGATTTCACGACCGGCCTCGGAACCCAGATCCGTCAGCAGGAGGCCCAGGTGGTCCCGCTGATCAAGGGCTTCGGCGCCGTCAAGACGGTCGAATACGTCAAGCAGGAAGGCGAGGCCCAGATGTTCAAGGTCACCTTCGACAATCAGGTCACCGAATGGCTGATCGGCTTCGACGCCGAGGACAAGATCGCGGCCCTGCTGTTCCGCCCGGCCGAGAGCTGATCGTCAGTCCAGCGAAGGCTTGCCGCGCCCCGACTTGATCGAGGCGCGGGTCGTCTTGGCCTTGAGGCGGCGTTCCTTTGACGCCTTGGTCGGGCGTGTCGGCACGCGATAGACGGGGCGGATCGAGGCCTCGTCCACCATCGCCTGAAGCCGTTCGATGGCGTCGGCGCGATTGCGCTCCTGAGTGCGATGACGCACGGCGGTGATCAGGATCACGCCTTCCAGCGTCAGCCGGCTGCCGGCTAGCTTCATCAGCCGCGCCTTGACCGGATCGGTCAGCGACGGCGAGTTCTTTACATCGAACCGCATCTGGACGGCGGTCGAGACCTTGTTGACGTTCTGCCCGCCCGGACCGCCCGCGCGGTAGAAGTGAAACTCCAGCTCGTCCTCGGGGATGACGGTGGTCATGTCGCCGCCTTGCGCGCCTTGACCACGGCCTGGTCCAGCGCTTGCAAGAAACGCGAACGGTCGGCGGCCGAGAACGGCGGCGGACCGGATGTGGCCACGCCCATCGACCGCAGATGCTCGCCCACCATCCGTCCCGCCAGGGCCGAGCCGATGGAGTCCGGGGTGAAGGGCTGGCCGTTCGATTTGAGCGCCTGGGCGCCCGACTTCAGACAGCGGTCCGCTAGGAGAATATCGGCGGTGATGACCACGTCGCCTACGCCCGCCCGCTCAGCGATCCAGTCGTCGGCGATGTCGGGGCCGGCGTCCACCACCACCTGTTCGATCAGCGCCTCGCGCGGAACCTGCATCCAAGTGTTGGAGACGACATAGGTCTTCAGCCCATAGCGGCGGACGACGCGATACACCTCTTCCTTCACAGGGCAGGCGTCGGCGTCGATGTAGAGAACCGTGGGCATGGGCGTGACCTAGCGCGGACGCGGCCAATGAAAAAGGGCGGGACCGTGCGGCCCCGCCCTTTCCGTTCAGACCAAAGCGGTCCTTAGTTGCGATAGGCCGGCGGCATCGGCGTCTGCTGGCGATAGCGGTCGCGCAGCATCAGCGGTCGGCTGGTCAGGGGCTGTTCGACGCCATTGACGAAAACGGCCGACGGCTGGCTGAGCGGCTCCAGCGGATCGCCGGACCAGACCACCACGTCACCCGCTGCGCCCGGCGCGATCTGGCCGAACTGACCGGCCATGCCGAAGATCCTGGCCGGATTGACCGTCAGGGCGGCGATGGCTGCGCTATAGGGCAAGCCGTGCGAGACGGCGTTGCCCGCGTTGTAACGGGCCTCGCGTGCGCGGTGGGTCGAGCCCTCGTTGCCCTTGATCGCGATGACGACGCCCGCCGCGTTCAGAGCCGCTGCGTTTTCCGCCCGCGCCGCCCGCATCTCGAAATCGCTGGGCAGGTTGGAGATGGGGTTCAGCAGCACCGGCACGCCGGCAGCGGCGATGTCGCCGGCGACCAGCCAGCCCTCCTCGGCGCCGTCCAGAATCAGTTTGATCCCTTCCTCGCGCGCCAGGCGCAACACCTGCTGAATGTCCGAGGCGCGGTGGACGGTGACGATCAGCGGCATCGTCCCGTGGGCGACGGGGATCAGAGCCTCGAGATCGGCCCGCGACAGGCTGAGATCGCGCAGGCCCGCCCGCTCATAGGCCGACTTGTTGCGGGCATAGAAGCGGACCTCCGACAGCGTCTCCTTGAACAGGACGAACTGCGCCCCGCGCGCGCCGCCGGCGATGTCGGCGCCCGCTTCGCCGAAGGGGGCGACCATGGCCACGCGCGGCTTGACCAGGATGTTCGAGCCTTGACCCAGGTTTATGATCGCCGCCTGACCCGCGAACAGGCCCGGCGTCTGATAGCCGCCGTCGCCGGCGCCGGCCGTCTCGTCCTCATGGACGTGGCCGCCGGACGAGCCGGGATGCTGGGGCACGACGATGGCGCGGGTGATGCCGCCCAGCCGCGCGACCGGCAGGGTGAAGGACCAGGGGTCCAGGCCGTAAGAGATGTCGAAGGCGGCGCTGAGCGTATTGGCGCTGTTGCGCAGTTCGTTGGTGCCGCTGACCGAGCCGACCTCGGTCCCGGCCAGGCCGGAGTCCACGGCGACGAAGCCAGGGGCGACCGTCTTGCCCGCCGCGTCGATGACGCGCGCGCCGAACGGCGCGCCGCCTGAGCCCACCGAGACGATCTTGCCGTCGCGCATGACGACCGTGCCGTTCTCGATGACGGAGTTTCCGGTCAGGATGCGCCCGCCGACGATGGCGACGGTTTCCTGCGCCATCGCAGGAACGGCGAGAGACAGGGCCGCGACGGCGCCCGCGAGGATGTGAGACAGGCGCATCAGCGGGCTCCTTCCGTGACATTGGCGGCGGTCAGGCCATAGCCCGGCTGACCCAGTTCGAAGTCGCTGGTCGGCTGATAGGCGGGGTTGCTGCGATCAAAGGTCAGGGCGCCGTCGATGAAGACCTGATCGGCGCGGGCGTAGATCGAGAAGGGATCGGCGCTCCAGATCACCACGTCGGCGCGCTTGCCGGGCTCCAGCGACCCGGTCTGTTCGGCGATGCCGATGGCCTTGGCGGCGTTGGAGGTGATCCAGCCGATCGCGTGTTCCTCGGAAATGTTCAGCCCGGCGCGGCGACCGGCCGACAGGGCGGCGGCGGCCTCCTGGTTCAACCGTTGAGTCAGCTCGGCGTCGTCGGAGTGGATGACGGCGCACGATCCCTGTTGGGCGTCCACCAGGGCTGCGTTCTCCTCGATGGCGTCCAGCGCCTCCATCTTGAAGCCCCACCAGCCGGTCCACATGGCCGCGCAGATGCCGTTGGCGGCCAGTTGCGGCGCCAGCTTGTAGGCCTCGGTCGCGTGGTGGAAGGTTGTAATGCGGTAGCCGAACTCCTTGGCCATATCCATCATCAGCGCCATCTCGTCGGCGCGATAGCAGTGGTTCTGAATCAGGATCGAACCGTCCAGAACGCCCATCAGGGTCTCGTTCTGAAGGTTGCGGGTCGGGGCGGCGCCTTCGCCGTCCTCGCGCCACTTGTCCCATTTGGCCTTGTAGTCGCGTGCGGCGATGAAGGCGGCGCGATAGCCGGCCATATTGCCCATGCCCGTCGCCGGGCTCTGGTTGCGGCCGCCATAGACGCGCGACGGGTTCTCGCCGCAGGCCATCTTGACCGTATAGGGGGCGGCCGGGAATTTCAGGCCTTGCATGGTGATCGAGGGCACGTTGCGGATCGTGACGCCGCGTCCGCCGAACAGATTGGCCGAGCCGGGCAGGATGTGAAGCGTGGTCACGCCGCCGGCGCGGGCGGTGTTGAAACCAGGGTCCTGGGGCCACAGCGAGTGTTCGGCCCAGACCTGGGCGGTGTTCGGGCTGGTCGCCTCGTTGCCGTCGCTCATGCCGCTGACGCCGGGCGACGGATAGACGCCCAGGTGGCTGTGCACGTCGATGACGCCGGGGGTGACATAACGGCCGCGCGCCTCGACGACGCGATAGCCGGCAGGGACGGGGGTCGAGGCGTCGCCGACGGCGGCGATCTTGCCGTCCGTGACCACGACCACGCCGTTCTCGATCTTGCGATCCGTGCCGGTCAGGACGGTGGCGCCGACCACCGCGAAGTTCTCGCGCGGCAAGGGCTGATAGGTGGAGGGATAGGGATCCAGCGTCGTCGCGGGATCCAGACCGGCGGCCAATGTCCGCTCCTTCGACGGTTTCGAGGCCGTATCATCAGGCGTCTGGCCGGTGGTGGCGCAGGCCGACAGGCCCAGCACGGCGCATGTAATGGCCGCGAGGCTGACGCCCCGCAGATGATGTCCGATCATCGAAATCCCTCTCCCGCGAAGCGTCAGCCCCGACGCCGCTTACGATGGGCATAGAAGGGCGTTCGGCCGCGACCGTCAAAAGGTTTCGGCGTTCGTCTTCTGGACGCCCGCAGCCGCGACGGCTAACGGCAGGCGCATGAACGCCGATGACCGTCCCGAGGACGAAAACCCGCATCTCGACCGCCCGCTGCGGTCGTTCGGCCGCATCAAGGCCCGCCCCATCAAGCCCCGCCAGGCGGCGCTGATGGAGACCCTGCTGCCCGAGATCGCCGTGCCAGATCCCAAGGCCGGGCCGCTGGACCCCAAGACGATGATGCCCAAGGCGACCGATGTCTGGCTGGAGATCGGCTTCGGCGGCGGCGAGCATATGGCCGCCCAGGCGGCGACGCGGCCCGACGCGCTGGTGATCGGCTGCGAACCCTTCCTGAACGGCGTGGCCTCGGCCCTGCGTCATGTCGAAGAGGGCGGACTGAAGAACGTCCGCATCCATGCCGACGACGCGCGCGACCTGGTCGACGCCCTGCCGGACGCCTCGGTTGACCGGGTGCTGATCCTGTTCCCCGACCCCTGGCACAAGGCGCGCCACAACAAACGCCGTCTGTTGCAGGACGAGACGGCCCAGGCTTTCGCCCGCATCCTGAAGCCCGGCGGCACGCTGCGCTTCGTCACCGATTGGCTGGACTACGCCGAATGGGCGCTCGAGCGGCTGAACCGCACGCCGGGACTGGAGCGGATCGGCTCCGCGGATCAGGACTGGTTCGTCCCGCCTGCCGATCACGTCGTGACGCGCTACGAAGAAAAGAAGCTGGGCGACACGACCCCGGTCTTCCTTGAATATCGGCGCGTTGATTAGCAGCTAAGGGGTCGTTCCAACCGGACCTGACCTCCATGGCCTTTTCGATCTACGACGCCTCGGCGCCCGTCTTCGTGCGTACGCTGAACAATCTGTCGGCCTTGCTCGACAAGGCGCTTGCTCAGGGGTTCGATGAGGCGGCCCTGATGGAGGCGCGTCTCGCCCCGGACATGAACCCGTTCCCAGCCCAGGTGCGCACGGCGGCGTTTTCGGCGCGGGCCTGCGTCGCCCGGCTGGTCGGACAGGACTGGCCCAAGACCGACGATACCGAAGCGTCGTTCGCCGAGCTGAAGGCCACCATCGCTCTGTCCATCGCCTATATCGAAAGCGTGCCCCGCGATGCGTTCGAGGGCGCCGAGACACGCGAAGTGGTGCTGAAATTCCCCGGCGGGCAGCACGAGTTCAACGGCGTCGATTATCTGACCGGGTTTGCGCTGCCGAACTTCTTTTTCCACGTCACCATGACCTACGCCTTGTTGCGCGCGGCGGGCGTCGAGATCGGCAAGCGCGACTATCTGGGGCCGCGCTGACGGCGGGTTTGATCGTGGGGGGGCTGACAACCCCTTTCGGTTGGCCTATATGGCGCTCACATCGTTAGACCGGCGTCCAACGGCGTCGTTCCAAGCGGCGGCCCGGACGGACCGCCGCTTTTGTTTTGGATATTCGTCGCTTGCGCGCAAGAACCGCCCAGGATCGCCAGTTGCTGGACCTGATCGACCCCATCGCGGAGTCGTTGGGCCTGGACGTCGTGCGCGTGCGCCTGATGACCGGCTCCAAGCGCCAGCGCCTTCAGATCATGGCCGAGCGGCCGTCCGACCACGACATCTCGGTCGAACAATGCGCCAAGCTGAGCCGCGCGGTGTCGGAAGTGTTCGACGCCGCCGACCCCATCCCCGGCGAATATATGCTGGAGGTGTCGTCGCCCGGCATCGACCGGCCCTTGACCCGTCCCATCGACTTCGACCTGTTCGAGGGCGAGGAGGCGCGTCTGGAAACGGACCGGATGATCGAGGGCCGCAAGCGGTTCAAGGGCGTGCTGGCCGGCTATGAAGACGGCAACGTCCTGATCGACCTGGACGGCGAGGACGACACCGCGCTGATCCCCTTCGACTGGCTGAGCGACGCGAAGCTGGTCCTGACCGACGCCCTGATGAAACGGGGCGCCGCCATTCGCGCCGCACGCGGCGAACCCGAAGACGACGGCCTACCCGAAGGGGAAGCCTCCGACCTGACAACCGACACCACGACCCCTTCTGAGGACAACGCCTGATGGCCGTCACCGGTATTTCCGCCAACCGCCTCGAACTGCTGCAGATCGCCGAGGCCGTCGCCCGCGAGAAGAACATCGAGCGCGAAATCGTCATCGAGGCGATCGAAGAAGCGATCCAGAAGGGCGCCAAGTCGCGCTACGGCGCGCACCACGATATCCGCGCCAAGATCGACCACAAGACCGGCGAGCTGTCGCTGACCCGTCACGTCACCATCGTCGAGGACGACTGGATGCCGGAAGACGAGCTGGAAGAGTTCAACGACAGCGCCATGGTGCGCCTGAAGGACGCCTCCAAGCGCGATCCGGAGGCGGTGGTCGGCAAGGAATACGTCGAGAACCTGCCGCCGTTCGAATTCGGTCGGGTGCAAACCCAGATGGCCCGCCAGGTCGTGACCGGTAAGGTCCGCGAGGCCGAGCGCGCCAACCAGTACGAAGAGTTCAAGGATCGCGTCGGCGAGATCGTCAACGGTACGGTCAAGCGCGTCGAATACGGCAACACCATCGTCGACCTGGGCCGGGGCGAAGGCGTCATGCGCCGCGACCAGTCCATCCCGCGCGAAGTGTTCAACATCGGCGACCGGATCCGCACCTATATCTACGACGTCCGGCCCGAGGCCAAGGGGCCGCAGGTCATGCTGTCGCGCGCCCACCCCGGCTTCATGGCCAAGCTGTTCGCCCAGGAAGTGCCGGAAGTTTATGACGGCGTGATCGAGATCCGCGCCGCCGCCCGTGACTCGGGTTCGCGCGCCAAGATGGCCGTCCTGTCGAACGACAGCTCTATCGATCCCGTCGGCGCCTGCGTCGGCATGCGCGGCTCGCGCGTTCAGGCGGTCGTCGCCGAACTGCAGGGCGAGAAGATCGACATCATCCAGTGGAATCCGGACGAGCCGACCTTCATCGTCAACGCCCTGGCCCCCGCCGAAGTCTCCAAGGTCGTGCTGGACGAAGAAGCCGGTCGCGTCGAAGTGGTCGTGCCGGACGAGCAGCTGTCGCTGGCCATCGGCCGTCGCGGCCAGAACGTCCGCCTGGCCTCGCAACTGACCGGCTGGCAGATCGACATCATCACCGAGGCTCAGGACTCCGAGCGTCGTCAGCGCGAGTTCGCCGAGCGCACCGGACTGTTCCAGGAAGCCCTGGACGTCGACGAAGTCATCGCCCAGCTCCTGGTCACCGAAGGCTTCGCCACGGTCGAAGACCTGGCCTACGTCGATCCGTACGAAGTCTCCGAGATCGAAGGCTTCGACGAAGAGACCGCTGAAGAGCTTCAGGCCCGCGCCCGCGAATATCTGGATAAGAAGGCCGCCGAGCTGGACGCCAAGCGCGTCGAACTGGGCGTCGAGGACGGCGTGCTTCAGGTGCCGGGCGTCACCCTGCCCATCGCCGTCGCCCTGGGCGAAGGCGGCGTTAAGACGGTCGAGGATCTGGCCGACCTGGCCACCGACGAAATCCGCGGCGGCTATGAGGTCAAGAACGGCGAGCGGGTGAAGGTCCCCGGCGTGCTGGAAAGCTTCAACCTGGCGCAAGAAGACGCCGAGCTGCTGATCCTGCAGGCGCGCGTGGCCGCCGGCTGGATCGACGCTTCGGAACTGCCGCAGCCCGAGCCGGAAGAGTACGAAGAAGAGGGCGACTACGCCGAGGGCGAATACGATCCGGACCAGGTGTTCGGCGACGCGCCTGCCGAAGACGACACGGCTGAGGGCGAAGAGTCCGACGCCGAACCGTCGAACGCGTGATGGGAGACCTGGCCACATATGAGCTTGCGCGACGCAACGATCGATAGGGAACGCCGGGACCTCGTCTCTCACGAGGTCATGGACGAATCTCGCCTGATCCGTTTCGTCGCCGGGCCCGATGGCCAGGTGGTCCCCGACCTGGGCAGGAAGCTGCCCGGACGCGGCCTGTGGGTCGAAGCCAGCCGCGCCTCGGTCGAGGCGGCGGTCAAGAAGAACGGCTTCACCCGCGCGGCCAAGACCAAATTGACCGCCCCGGCCGACCTGGCCGATGTCGTCGAACGGCTGCTGGCAAGGCGCTGTCTCGACCAGCTGGGTCTTGCCCGGCGCGAAGGCGTTCTTATATCCGGCTTCGAGAAAACCGCGGCGAGCCTGCGTGCGGGCAAGGCCGCCTGGGTGCTGGAAGCCGCCGATGGCTCGGCCGACGGGCGCGGAAAGATCCTCGCCCTGGCCCGTCATCAGACCGCCAAGATCTGCGGCGCGTTCACGGCGGACGATTTGAGTTTGGCCCTTGGGCTGGAAAATGCGATACACGCCGTCCTGCTTGCGGGCGGACGCGCCGATCGGTGGACCATCGAGGTCGAACGACTGGCTGGATTTCGGCCGCTTCGCCCCCCTCACTGGGACGTTTCCAGTGTCGAGGACGGATCGGCGGGAGCACCCCTTACAGGGGCGAGCTGAGGATTTTAGCGGCCGAGGGCCTGTCTCCAAGGGCGGAGACGGGCTCACGGTCGTTCATGGGTATTAGATGAGGACGGCGGGCCTTTCCGCCCCGAGTAAAGCGACCGGATGAGCGACGAAAACGACAAGACCAACCAAGGCCAGGGCAACACGGGCGGCACGCCGTCCCAGACGGGGCCGCGCGCTCCGCTGAGCCTGAAGCCGCGCGTTGTGGGATCGGTGCCGACCGGCACCGTGAAGCAGAGCTTCAGCCATGGCCGATCCAAGACGGTGGTGGTCGAGACCAAGCGCCGCGCCGGCGCCGGCGGACCGCAACGTCCGCAGGGCTTCGATGTCGCACGTCCTCAACAGGCTGCTCAGGCGCCGCGTCCGCAAGGTCCGCGTCCGTCGCAACCCGCCGGCGGCGCCCTGTCGGCCGAGGAGCAGGAAGCCCGCCGTCGCGCCATCGCCCTGGCCACGCAAGCGAACGCCGCCAAGGCTGACGCAGCCGCCGCCGCCAAGGCCGCCGCAGACGCCGCAGCCCGCGAACAGGCCGCCGCCACCGAACGCGCCGCCCAGGCCGCTCGCGACGAGGCCGCCGCCGCCAAGGCCGCCGCAGAAGCTGCACGCGCCGAAGCCGCCAAGCTGACGGCGGCTGCGCCTGTCGCGCCGGCCAAGCCCGCACCCAAGCCGGCCGCGCCCGTGGCCGCCGCGCCTGCGCCTGTCGCGCCGACCCCGGCGCCTGCGACTCCGGCCCCGGCTGCGCCCGCCCGTCCGGCCGCTCCGGCCCGCCCGGTGGTCAACTTCGGCCAACGTGTGCCTAAGCCCGGCAATCCCCAACGCGCCGCACCCGAGCGTCCGGCCTTTGGCGGCCGTTCGGCCCGCGAGCAGGCGATGGGCGGCGGCGATCGCGCCTATTCGGACCGCCCCCAGAGCGATCGCCCGCAAGGCGACCGTCCGCAGGGCGCCCGTCCCGGACCTGGCGGTCAGCGTCCGCAAGGCGCCAAGCCGGCCGAGCCCGTCCGCTATTCGGCCCTGAATCCGCGTCCGGCGCCCGGCGCTGCCCGTCCCGGCGGCGCGCGCACCGGCCCTGGCGGTCGTCCGACCCCGAACGCCCCGCCGGCCGAGGCCAATGTTCTGCGTCCAGCTCGTGCGCCCGGCGCCGGCTTCGGTCGCCCGGCCGGTCGTGACGACGATCGCGAGAAGCGTTTCTCCGACGCCGGTAAGGCCGTCAGCCGCACGCGTGGCGAGCCCAAGCGCCGCGAAGGCCGCATGACCATCCAGTCCGTGGTCGGCGACGGCGACGCCGCCGAGCGGATGCGCTCGCTGGCTTCGGTCCGCCGTGCTCGCGAACGTGAGAAGGAAAAGCGCAAGGGCGGCTCGACCGATGCGCCCAACCGTCCGCGTGAAGTCGTCATTCCCGACGTCATCACCGTGCAGGAGCTGTCCAACCGGATGGCCGTGCGCGGCGTCGACATCATCAAGTTCCTGATGAAGCAGGGCCTGATGATGAAGATCAACGACGTGATCGATTCCGACACCGCCGAACTGGTGGCCGAAGAGTTCGGCATGGCCGTCAAGCGCGTCTCGGAATCCGACATCGAAACCGGCTTCCTGGGCGAGGCCGACGATGCCGACGCCTCCGACACCCGCGCGCCGGTCGTGGCCATCATGGGCCACGTCGACCACGGCAAGACCTCGTTGCTCGACGCCCTGCGTACGACCGACGTCGCAGGCGGCGAAGCCGGCGGCATCACCCAGCACATCGGCGCCTATCAGGTTCGCCTGCCGGACGACCAGAAGGTCACCTTCCTGGACACCCCGGGCCACGCCGCCTTCTCGGCCATGCGGGCGCGCGGCGCCAATGTGACCGACATCGTGGTTCTGGTCGTCGCCGCCGACGACGGCGTCATGCCGCAGACCATCGAAGCCATCCAACACGCCAAGGCGGCCAACGCGCCCCTGATCGTGGCGGTCAACAAGATGGATAAGCCCGGCGCGACGTCGCAGAAGGTCGTCAACGAGCTGCTGCAGTACGAAGTCATCGCCGAAAGCCTGGGCGGCGAGACCCAGATCATCGAGGTCTCGGCCAAGGAGCGGATGAACCTCGACGGCCTGCTGGAAGCCATCCTGATCCAGGCCGAGGTTATGGACCTGCGCGCCAACGCCGATCGCTCAGCTGAGGGGGTGGTCATCGAGGCCAAGCTGGACAAGGGTCGCGGCCCGGTCGGCACCGTGCTGGTCAAGCGCGGCACGCTGAAGCGCGGCGACATCGTCGTCGCCGGCGGATCGTGGGGCAAGGTTCGCGCCCTGCTGAACGAGCGCAACGAACAGCTGACCGAAGCCGGTCCGTCGGTCCCGGTCGAGATCCTCGGCCTGGACGAGGCGCCCTCGCCGGGCGACGTCTTCGCCGTGGTGGAATCCGAAGCCCGCGCCCGCGAGCTGACCGAATATCGTCAGCGGGTGAAGCGCGAGAAGGCCCAGGTTTCGGGCGGCTCGGTGTCGCTGGTCGACATGATGGCCAAGCTGGGCTCCAAGAAGGCCTCGGAACTGCCGGTCGTCATCAAGGCGGACGTGCAGGGTTCGGCCGAAGCCATCATGGGTTCGCTGGACAAGATGAGCACCGACGAGGTGCGCGCCCGCACGGTCTATTCCGGCGCCGGCGGCATCACCGAGAGCGACGTCAACCTGGCCAAGTCGGCCGGCGCGCCGATCCTCGGCTTCAACGTCCGGGCTTCGAAACAGGCGCGCGATCTGGCCGAGCGCGAAGGCGTCGAGATCCGCTACTATTCGATCATCTACGACCTGCTGGACGACATCAAAGGCGTGCTGTCCGGCATGCTGGCGCCGCTGCAACGCGAAACCTTCCTGGGCAACGCTGCTGTCCTTCAGGTGTTCGACATCTCCAAGATCGGCAAGATCGCCGGTTGCCGGGTGTCGGAAGGCGTGGTCCGCAAGGGCGCGCGCGTCCGCATCATCCGCGACGACGTCGTGGTGCTGGAGCTGGGCACGCTCAACACGCTCAAGCGCTTCAAGGACGAGGTCAACGAGGTCACGGCCGGCCAGGAATGCGGCATGCAGTTCCAGGGCTTCCAGGACATCAAGGAAGGCGACTACATCGAGTGCTTCACGGTCGAAGAGATCAAGCGCACGCTGGACTAGTTCCTCGTCGCGAGCACGAAGAGTTTAAGGCCCGGAACTCCAGGTTCCGGGCCTTTTTCTTTGCGGTCCGGACGTGATGCTTTCGACAGTGGGCGTTCGCGCTTCGCGAATGAACGAGGGTGGTCGTTGGCGAACGGCGGCCGTTCATCGCCGCAAGCGCGGTGGTGAAGGGCAGGGCACGACGGCACGGTCTGGTCATCGAGGGCCGGTCGTCGGTCCTTCCACTGACACAGGACACGCCGTCATGAAGACCGTCGCCGCCATCGCTCCCGTTCTCGCTCTCGCCGCCGCCCTGACAGCCGCGCCCGCCTTCGCCGCCGACTTGACCGTCGCCTTCCCGAGCGCGGCGCCCCAAGGCCAGATCATGGTCGCCGTCTTCAACAGCGAGGCCAACTATGGCGGCGAGGGCCAGCCGGCCCAGGTCGCCATGCTGGATGCCGCCGCCGGCCAGACTAGCGTCACCTTCGACGGCCTGCCGGACGGCGACTATGCGGTGCGCGCCTTCCACGACCTGAACGGCGACGGCAAGATGAACACCAATCCCTTCGGCATGCCGGTCGAGCCCTTCGCCTTCTCCAACAACGCCGTTGGCAATATGGGACCGGCGTCTTGGGAGCGCGCCAAGTTCGCGGCCGCCGGCGCGACGACCCAGTCGATCGACCTGAAGTAAGCGACGAAAGCCGGAGCTTGATCATGACCCCCTCCCGCCGTTCCTTCCTGATGGGGGCCGCCGCCCTCTCGGCCGCAGTCGCCACGCCTGAAATGGTGCGCGCCGCCGCCGCCCTGGACGCCGTCGCCGCGACGAAGGCCGACTGGGCGCTGGCGACCCAGGACATCGAAGGCGACATCGCGCGCCAAACGATGCGCCTGGTCCACGGCCGGGCGCCGGCGGGGTTGCAGGGCGCGCTGTATCGCAACGGACCGGCCAAGTTCCGGCGGCCGGGCGGGTCGGCGACCCATTGGTTCGACGGCGACGGCATGATGCGCGCCTTCCGCATCCAGGACGGCCAGGCGACGCTGGAAGCGCGGTTCGCCGACACGCCCAAGCGCCGCACGGAGACGGAGCTGGACGCGGTGGTTACGCCGGGCTTCGGCACCAAGGGCGACGGCCGCGCCCGCATTGGCTCGAACGACGACGCCAACGCGGCCAACACCGCCGTCATGGTCGCCGGCGATCAGGTCTGGGCGCTGTGGGAGGGGGGATCGCCTCTCGCTCTGTCGGCGTCGGACCTGTCGACGGGCAACTTCGTCACCCTGCGCGATGACCTGAAAGGCATGCCGTTCCAGGCCCACCCGCGCTACGCCCCCGACGGCTTGATCTGGAACGTTGGGTCGGCGGGCGGTCAGGCCGTCATCTGGCATCTGCGCGCTGACCGTAGCCTGAGCGACGCGCAGGTCGTGCCCCTGCCGCGCGCCAGCTATATGCACGACTTCACCGCCACCGCCCGGCACGTGATCCTGGTGCTCCAGCCCTGGGTGTTCGCGACCCACGCCATGCCGGTGACCGCAGGCCTGACCTGGCGACCCGAGATGGGGACGCAGGTCCTTGTGCTGGACAAGGACGACCTGTCGAAGCGCCGCCTTTATGAGTTGCCGGGCTTCTTCCACTTCCACCTGGGCGACGCCTGGGCCGAGCGCGACGGCACGATCCGCTTCGATGTCGCGGCCAGCGGCGATCCGCGCTTCGCGGTCGATGGCGCGCGGGTTCTGGTGGACGGGCATGGGGTCGTTTCGGGCGATCCGGCGAAACTGGCGCTGATTACCCTGCGGCCGGATGGACGCGCCGACATGACCGACAGCGATGTCGTCGGCGAATTCCCGAAAGCGGACCCGCGTCGTGCAGGACTGAAGCGCAGCCTGACCGCCCATACCTCCGGCGAGACTCGCGGCCGGCCCCTGCCGACGGGACTGGCGGTCCACGACTGGGACAGCGGTCGCTCGCACACCTTCGAATTCGGCGTGCATCAGGTGGTCGAGGAGGCGGTCTTCGTGCCCAAGCCCGGCGCGACGGCGGAACGGGACGCCTGGCTGGTCGGACCGTCGGTCAATCTGAAGGATGGGCGGACGGAACTGCACGTCTTCGACGTGGCGCGGATCGAGGACGGCCCGGTCGCGACCTGGCAGGCGGACGTGGCCCTGCCGGCCGGCTTCCACGGCGTGTGGGCAGGATAGGGCCGCCCGGGCACAACCTTTGCGGGCCTTCACGGTTCGAAAAGGCTGACGTGCCAAGGTGAGACCATGACCCCCGTCCAAACGCCCGCCGACCTTCGCCCCATCACCGCCCTGCGCTTCGGCGCGGCCATGTGGGTCGCCGTCTACAGCTTCTGGGAGAACCTGGCGGGCGCAGGTCAGTCGGGTCTCGTCGCCAAGGGCTATCTGGGGGTCGAGTTGTTCTTCGTCCTGTCCGGCTTCATCCTCAGTCACGTCTATCTGGCGGCGGCGGGCGAGAAGCGGTTCTCGTATCGCGGCTTCCTGTGGGCGCGGATCGCGCGCGTCTATCCGCTGCATATCGCCACCCTGATCGGCGTGGGGCTGCTGGCGGCCGCCGCCCTTTTCGCCGGCATGAGCGTGGACGCAAATGTGCTGAGCTGGGCGTCGCTGCCCGCCAACCTCTTCATGGTTCACGCCTGGGGGCTGGCGCCGGTCGCGGGCTGGAACCATCCGTCCTGGTCCATCTCGGCGGAGTGGTTCGCCTATCTGTGCTTCCCGCTGTTCGCCTTCGTCTTCTGGCGCCTGCGTCATCGGCCGATCGCGGCAGTGGTCGGGGCGGCGGCCTTCCTCGTCATCCTGTATTTCGCGTTCGAGCAGTTGGCCGGCTTCGCCTTGACCGAGGCGACGATCCGCTGGGGCGCGCTCAGGATCGTGCCGTGCTTCGCCTTGGGCTGCGCCCTCTATCTCGTTTATCGCCGCGCGCCGTTGAAGGCGCCGTGGCTGTGCGCCGCCGTCTCGTTCGGGCTGATGGTGCTCAGCGCCGCGCTCGCCCTATGGGACAGCGTCACGGTTCTGCTGGCCGGCGCCCTGATCCTGTCGCTCGCCTCGCTGCCTAACGCGCGCGCCGGATGGCTGGCCTCCAAGCCGGCCGTCTACCTCGGCGAGATCAGCTATTCGGTCTATATGGTCTGCGTGCCGTGGAAGCTTCTGGCGGTCGGTCTGGCCGCCAAACTGTTCGACGCGCCGGACAAGCAGCTTCAAATTTTCGTGTGGGTGGCGATCCTGGCCCTTCTGCCGGTCGTCGCCGCCCTGTCGTACCATCTGGTAGAACGCCCGGCGCGCAAGGCTCTCAGAGACATGGCCGACAAGCGCGCCAAGCGTCACGACAAGGTTTCAGAAGGAAATATGAAGCACGGCGATATGCCGAAACAACTTGCGACAGGGCGTGATCCCGTGGCCTAAAGGGCGCTTCCAAAGGCGGGTCGGGATACCCCAAGCATGCTGAAACGGCTCAAAGCCGCCGCGGTTGCGGCGACCCTCGGTTTTTTTGCGCTGGGCGCCGTCCCCTCCACCGCAAAGGCTGATGAGCCCTATTGGCAGTGCGTGACCTTCGCGCGCATGTTCTCCGGCATCAACATCTTCGGCGACGCCTGGACCTGGTGGCGTCAGGCCGCCGCCAACTTCCGCACCGGCAAGGCCCCGGAGACCGGCTCGGTTCTGGTCTTCCGCCCCGAGGGCCGCATGAGCCGGGGCCACGTCGCCGTCGTCTCCGACATCCTGACCGACCGCGTCGTGCGCGTGACCCACGCCAACTGGGGCGGCAGCCGCGGCAAGGTCGAAGAGAACGTCACCGTCGTCGATGTCTCGCCCTCCAACGACTGGTCGCAGGTCAAGGTCTGGTACAATCCGATCAACGATCTGGGCACGACGGTCTATCCGACCTACGGCTTCATCTACAAAGGCGCCCGCGACGCCTTCGACGCCGGCCGTCAGATCGCCGCCAACGTCTCGGCCCAAGGCCAGCACTAAGCTTGCACCGCCCGCCATCGCGGGCGATAGGCGGGCATGACCCAATCCAGCGACATCACCTACGCCGGCTATCTGGCGTTGGACGACCTGCTTTCGACCCAGCACCCGCTGTCGGACCAGCACGACGAAATGCTGTTCGTCGTCATCCATCAGACCAAGGAACTGTGGCTCAAGCAGATCCTGCATGAGACGGCCCTGGCCCAGTCGATGGTGCGCGCCGGTGACCTGGTCCCGGCCTACAAGAGCCTTGCGCGCGTTTCCCGCATCCAGGCGGTGATGACCCATAGCTGGGACATTCTGTCGACGATGACGCCGTCGGACTATCTGCGGTTCCGGGGGTCGTTGGGATCGTCCTCCGGCTTCCAGAGCGACCAGTTCCGACGTTTCGAGGCCATGCTGGGCCTGAAGGACGCCAGCTTCCTGAAGTTCCACGAAGACCGCCCCGAGGCCCTGGCCGCGCTTCAGGCCGCCATCGCCGCGCCCAGCCTTTACGATGACGCCCTGGCCCAATTGGCAAAGGCCGGTCTGCCGGTGCCCGCCGAGGTGCTGAACCGCGACGTGACCCAACCCTATACGCCGTCCGAAGCCGTTGAGGCGGCCTGGCTGGAGGTCTATCGAGACACGGAGCGGTGGTGGATCTTGTATCAGCTGGCCGAGAAGCTGGTCGATCTGGACGACGCCCTGCTGACCTGGCGGCACAAGCATGTCGTCACGGTCGAACGCATCATCGGTCGGCGTCGCGGCACGGGCGGAACCGAAGGCGCCGCCTATCTGGCCTCGACCCTGACCAAGCGCTGCTTCCCCGAACTGTGGTCGCTTCGCACCAAACTTTGATGTCGCAGGCGGCAACCTTCGCTGCGCCGGACCATTTCGCCGTTTGACCGCAACAGCGGAAGGAATGGACGAGATGAGCAACCCCAACGCCCACGACATCAAGGTTCTGAACGGCCTGATCGAAACGACGCTGGACAGCGCGGACGGCTATCGCGAAGCCGCCGACCAGACGCAGGACCCGCACTACCGCACGCTGTTCGAGCGCCGCAGCAGCGAACGCCAGAAGGTCGTCGACGACCTCTCGGCCGCCGTGCGCGGTCTGGGCGGCGATCCGGAATCCGATGGATCGATCTTGGCTAAGGCCCACCGCGCATTTCTGGATGTGAAACACGCCCTGCTGCGCAACGACGATTCCGTCGTCGGTTCGATCAACTCGGGCGAGGGGTTCATCGCCAACAAATATGAAAAGGCGCTGGAAGACACGGGCATTTCCGCCACCACGCGCGAGACGATCCGGCGGGCCTATGCGGCGGTGAAGACCGAGCATGAGCAGATGGAGGCCCTGAAACACAGCCTTGAAGGCCAGCGCGACGCCGCCAACCCCCTGTTCCCGCAGTAATCCCGGACTGACGGAATAGAAAAAGGCCCCGGCGTCACCGCCGGGGCCTTCGTCATTTGATCATTTGGCCCACGCTCAAGCAGCGCGAAGCGCGTTAGCGCACCACAAAGTGGCCTAGGCTTCTTCGGTCTTGGCGGCCGAACCGGTTTCCGGAACGACGACGCCCTTGGCGGGACGAACCGTCTGGCGTTCGGCGATACGGGCCGACTTGCCGCGACGATCGCGCAGGTAATAGAGCTTGGCGCGACGCACGACGCCGCGGCGCTTCACTTCGATCGACTCGATGTTCGGCGACAGGATGGGGAAGCGGCGCTCGACGCCTTCGCCGAACGAGATCTTGCGGACCGTGAAGGTTTCGCTGATGCCGCCGCCGTCACGGGCGATGCAGACGCCTTCGAAGGCCTGAACGCGCTCGCGCTCGCCTTCCTTGATCTTCACGTTGACGCGCAGGGTGTCGCCGGGCTGGAATTCCGGGATTTTGCGTTCGCCTAGGACGCGGGCTTTTTCTTCGGCGTCCAGCTGTTGAACGATGTTCATGTCATTTCTCCTCGGGCTTTGCGCCCTTTAGCTGTGAGTTGGCGAGATGCGCCTGCCAGAGGTCCGGCCGCCGCTCCCGCGTAGTCGTCGCCCGCTGCGCCTCACGCCATCCCGCGATCCTCTTGTGATCGCCCGACAGCAGCACCTCGGGTATCTCAAGCCCCTCGAACGTCCGCGGTCGCGTGTACTGCGGGTGTTCCAAGAGCCCATCCTCGAAGCTTTCGGACGACAGGCTGTCGCCTGAGCCGAGCACGCCGGGGATCAGTCTTACGCACGCCTCGATCGCGACCATCGCCGCCGCCTCGCCGCCGGCGAGAACCGCGTCTCCGACCGAGACCTCCTCGAACCCGCGTGCGTCCAGCACCCGCTGATCCACCCCCTCGAAACGACCGCACAGCACGACGATCCCGTCCGCCTTGGCCCATTCCTTGACGCGCGCCTGGGTCAGGGGCCGACCCCTGGCGCTCATGTACAAAAGCGGCCGCTTGCGTCCCGGCAGGCTATCCACCGCCCGGGCCACCACGTCCGCCTTCAGCACAGCTCCCGGGCCGCCACCCGCAGGGGTGTCGTCCAGGAAGCCGCGCGTATCTGTGGAAAAGGCGCGAATGTCAACCGTTTCCAGGCTCCACAAGCCCTTCTCGCGCCAAGCCGTGCCGATCAGAGACACCCCGAGCGGGCCCGGAAAGGCCTCGGGAAACATGGTCAGGACGGTGGCGGTGAACGGCATGGCGGCGGCTCTTACACCAAACGCGCAGGAAATGCGCGTCAGCGGATCACCTGGGCCATGCCGATGGATTTCGGCATGGTCGGCGCAAAGCCGTATTGTGCATACAGTCGGTTCGCCTCTCCGTCCGCGATCAGGCTGACGTAGGCGCCCTGCGCGTGACTGCGCAGCCGCTCCATCAAGGCCGTCATGATCGCCTTTCCCAGGCCGCGCCCCTGATGTGCAGGCTCGATGGCCATGTCGACGATCTGGAAGAACAGACCGCCGTCGCCAATGATCCGACCCATGCCGACCACCCGATCATCCCGTCGTACGACAACGGCGAACCAGGTGTGCGGCAGGCCGGCGATGGCGTTCGCCTCAGCTTTCGGGCTCAGGCCGGCGTTGATCCGGAGGCGGAGATAATCGGCGACCGAAGGCGTTTCGGCCGTCAACTCATAGCCGGCGATCATGCTTTCGGCGCCCCGCCGCCCGCCGCGATCCAGCTGTCCACCTGATCCTCCAGCACGTCTAGCGGCACCGAGCCGGAACCCAGCACGACCGCATGGAAGTCCTTGATGTCGAACCGGTCGCCCAAGGCCGTCCTGGCCCGGTCGCGCAATTCCTCGATCTTCAGCTCGCCGATCTTGTAGCTGGTCGCCTGGCCGGGGTTGGTGATGTAGCGCTCGACTTCCTTTTCGATGTCGCGTTCCGACAGCAGGGAGTTCTGGCGGAAATAGTCCATCGCCTGTTCGCGGCTCCAGCGCTTGGCGTGCAGGCCGGTGTCGGTCACCAGACGCACCGCGCGCCACAGCTCTGTCGAGAGCCGGCCGAAGTCGGAATAGGGGTCCTGATAGAAGCCCATCTCCTTGCCCAGCTGTTCGGCATACAGCCCCCACCCTTCCGCATAGGCGCCGTAGCCACCGAACCGGCGGAAGCGCGGCAGGCCCTCGATCTCCTGCGCATAGGCGATCTGGAAATGGTGGCCCGGCGCGCCCTCGTGATAGCTAATGCCCTCGATCTGGGGCTTCAGCACCTGG
The DNA here is from genome assembly GCF_900102995.1 of Brevundimonas sp. 374. NCBI lineage: Bacteria > Pseudomonadati > Pseudomonadota > Alphaproteobacteria > Caulobacterales > Caulobacteraceae > Brevundimonas > Brevundimonas sp. 374. The sequence continues at coordinate 31,015 of NZ_FNKT01000008.1, forward strand.
GTCATGTCCGACAGGTTGACGTAGTAGATGCCCGGCCGCGATCCGTCCGGCGCGGGCGAGTTGTAGAAGGCGATCGAGGCTGTCGCCTCACGGAACGGCTCCACCGCCCGCACCTCCAACGCCGCCTTGGGCAGGGTCGAGAACCATTGCGGCGCCGCCGCCATCACCTGGGCGATGAAGCCGCGCGCGTCGGTCAGATACTGCTCCTTGCCCTCGGGCGTGTTCGGATACTGGAACCGAGGATCCGTCTTCAGGAAGGTGAAGAACGCCTGCAGCGAGCCGGTGAAGCCGACCTGGGTCTTGATGGTCTCCATCTCGGCCTGGATGCGGGCGACCTCGGCCAGACCGATCTGATGGATCTGTTCGGCGGTCAGGTCGGTGGTGGTCGAGAGCTGGAGCCGGGCGTTGTAATAGGCCTCTCCCTGCGGCAGGCGCCACACGCCCGCATCGCTGTCAGCCTTCGGCTGCACCTCGGCCAGGGCCGTCAGAACGGTCTCGAACCCGGCCTTGTAGGGGCCGGTCAGGGCGGCGCGGCCTTCCGACAGCAGCCGGTCCTTCGTCGCCTGATCGGTCTCCAGCGCCGCGACCTTCTTGTTGAAGTCGGCCCAGACCGGATTGTCGGCCCCGTCGTCGAACGGCGCGCCGGTAATGACGTTGCGGGTGTTGGCGATGGACGGCGCGAAGACGAAGCGCGGCGAGACGACGCCCGCCGCCGCGCGCTGACGCAGTTCCTCGGCAACCTGATCCATCTGCGTCTCGGCGGCCTTGATCCGCGCGACATAGGCCTCGGCGTCGGCCACGCTGGAGACCCGGTGGTTGTTGATCAGAAAGACCGGCAGGCTGGTGGTCGGATTGCCGTTGGCGGCGAACTGAAAGCCCCAGTCGCGCCACTGGTTCGACAGCCGCGCCTGCTGGACGCCATATTCGAACATCCGCCACGACAGCGCTGCCTGCGGCCCCAGCTTCTGCGGATCGAACTGGGCCTTCATCTGCGCCAGCTGCGCCTCCTGAAGCGCCAGGGCCCGGTCGGCGGCGGCGTCCGACACATCGTCCAGCTTGTCGTAGTCGGTCTTGATGCCCAGAGACGTCATCTGCTGCGGGCTCAGCGCGATCCGCGCCTGGAAGGCCTGTTCAAAGAAGGCGTTCAGCCGCGCATCCTCGCTTTCAGCCGCGGCTGCCTGTGCGGGGGCGGAGGTCTGCGCCAGCGCGGGCGCGGCGGACAGCGCCACCATCATGGCGGCGGACGAGATCAGAAGACGACGCATGAACAACCCCTCGTGAAACAGGGACGCACCTTCGGGGTCGCATGGGCGCGGCGCAAGCGCTCAATGCCGCCGCCGTTGCGGCGATCGGACACGCCGACGGCAAAATTTTCGATACGGCGTCGCTTGATGCAACCCAAGTTCAGGGTCGGCGTTTCGACGAAACTTGACCATACCAACAAGGGTTCACACCATGCGCAAGATCATCACCCTGTCCATCGTCGCCGCCGCTCTGGCCGTGTCGGCCTGCAACACCATCGCCGGCGCCGGCCGCGACGTCTCGGCCGCCGGTTCGGCCGTCACGCAAGGCGCCAACGACGCCAAGAACTAAGGCTTTCTTAAAAGCCGATGTTGGAAAGGCCCGCCGGATCCCGGCGGGCCTTTCTCGTATCCGTCGCATGACGGTGTTACGGTGCGTCATCATTCGGGAGACGGCGATGGGCTTTCTGGACAATGTGGTGAAGGGTCTCGGCGACGACGCCGCAGGCGGTCTGAGCGACCTGCTCAAGGGTCAGGGCGGTGTCGGCGGACTGGCCGAGAAGTTCGATCAGGCAGGGCTGGGTGACGTGATCGGCTCCTGGGTCGGCACGGGTCCGAACGCCAACATCTCGCCCGAGCAGATCACGGCCGTCCTCGGCCACGGCCCCATCGCCGACATCGCCGCCAAGATGGGCGTGACCCCCGAACAGGCCGGCGAGACCCTGGCCGGTCTTCTGCCCGAAGCCATCGATCGCCTGACCCCCGGCGGTCAGATCGACGGCGCCGACGACCTGCTTGGCAAATTGCCGGGCGGCCTGGGCGACATGATCGGCGGTTTTCTGAAGCGCTGAAGCCTCAGGACGGCTGGCCCTCGGTCGCCGCGATCGCAGCTTCCTCTTCCATCGCGGCCTTCTGGCGCGCCTGAAGCGCGGTCTGCTTGGAAGCCACGATGAAAGCCAGAACGATCCCGAAGACACCGATAATCGCTGAGTACAGGAAGAAGGCCACGTAGCCCGCGCCCAGCGCCGCTGGCGTCACGCCGCTTGTCGCGGCTCCGGTGGTCAATACGCCGGGTTGCAGATTGGCGAACAGCGCCCGCAGGCCAGCGAAAGGCCCGGTGCCCTCGGCGGCTCGGGCCGAAGCCTCGACGATCCGCCCCGACTGCGTCGCAATCAGCTTGCCGGGAAGGGCGTACAACGATGTGAACAGGGCGTACTGGGTCGCGGTGAAGCCGATCGACGTCAGGCTGGACATATAGGCGATCAAGGCGGTCCCGGCGTATCCGCTCGAGACGTTGTCCACGCCGATGGCGACGGTCAGGGCCGACAAGCTATGCCCCTGGGTCGCCAGCCAGGCGAAGATCAGGTTGGACACAGGGCTCATGAAAGCGCCGATCACCATGGTGCGGATCAGGCCGAGCTTGGCGACCGACCAGCCGCCGATGATCACGCCCAGACTGGTCATGACCACGCCAAACACCTTGCGCACCTCGGCCAGCTCCGTCTTGGAAAAGCCGAGGTCGATGTAGAAGGGCGGCATGATGTTCAGCACGAAATCCGCCAGGCGATAGACGCAGATCAGCGCCAGGATCAGCGTCGCTACACCCGAGAAACGCCTGTAGAAATCGGCGAGGGGCTGGCCGAACGATCCGGCGAGATAGGCGCCCGGCCGCGTCTTGGTTCCCGGCAGCGGCCAGCAGGCCATGACCATGACGGCCAGCCCCATGAGCACCAGAGCGAACTGCAGATAGACGCCCTCCGGCTTCGCCGCCAGCGCTGCTGCGACCGCAGCCTTGCCGTCCGGGCCGAGGCCGAAGAGCCCAAACAGGGCGTTCAAGGGCGCCGACTGTCCCGTCAGGCCCGAACCCAGGAACATGGCGGCGACGCCGATGACCGCCAGACGCGCGATCCACTCGAAGATTTCCAGCTTTGGTCGCGAGGGGACGTCCCCAACCGGGATGGCTCGGATCGAGTGCGCCTTCTCTCGCGGCGCAAACAGCACCCCGGCGATACCGATGCCCATGAGTGCGGCCATCACCGCGTAAGAGAGGTTCCAGTTATAGAGATCGGCCAGCACCAGCGGCACGGCCCCGGCCACGATCATGGCGACGCGGTAGCCCAGCTGATAGGCGGCGGCCATGGCGCCATGGCGGCTGTCGTCGGCCGCCTCGATTCGCCAGGCGTCGATGACGATGTCTTGGGTCGCGCCGAAGAAGCCGACCAGGGCGGCGAATCCGGCCACGGCGATCAAGGCGTTGGAGGGGTTCAGGGTCGAGATCGACCATAGACCGAAGATGATCACGCCCTGCGTGACCAGCATCCAGGCGCGTCGATGACCAAGCAGAGGCGTCAGAAGCGGCACGGCCGTTCGGTCGATCAACGGCGCCCAGACGAATTTCAAAGAATAGCTGAGCGTGGCCAGGGCGAAGAAGCCGATCACTTCCAGCGTCAGGCCGCTCTCTCGCAACCAGGTGGTCAGGGTGTCGAAGATCAGCAGGTTCGGCAGGCCTGCCGAAAAGCCCAGCAACAGCATGATGAAGACGCGCCGCTCGCCATAGACGGCAAGGCCGCCGAAACGGCCGGCGGGCTTGCCGTTCGCGGGGGGATGGGCTTGGTCGGTCATGCACGGCTCCGGCGCGGCGGCCGGAAACGCGGGCGCCTGTAACTCAGCCGACCTTGGCGCGGATGTCGCGCTTCGTCCAGCGGGCGAGGGCGGCGCGCAGGGCCTCGGCGTCCAGCGGCTTGACGATATGGTCGTTCATGCCAGCCTCCAGACAGGCGCGGCGGTCCTCGGCGAAGGCGTTGGCGGTCAGGGCCAGGATCGGCGTCGTATCGCCCGCCGCGCGGATGGCGCGGGCGGCCGCGGGGCCGTCCATGCCGGGCATGCGCATGTCCATGAAGACCACGTCATAGCGCGCGCGTTTCAGCGCTGCGACGGCTTCGTCGCCGGTGGCGGCCGTCTCGACGGTGCAGCCCTCGCGGCGCAACAGGGTGCGGGCCAGAAGCGCGCCGACAGGATTGTCCTCGGCCAGCAGGACGCGGATTCCGGCGAACTGCACGGGAGCGACACGGTCGTCTTCGACCGGGGCGGCGCAGTGGGCGCTGGCCTTGTCCGGCGCCTCCGCGCCGATGGCGGCCAGGACGCGCTCGGCCAGGGACGCGCGACGCAAGGGCTTGATCAGATAGCCGTGGAAGCCGACGGCGCGATAGCGGGCGATCAGGTCGCGCTCGGCTGGTTTCAGCAGGACGATGCCGCGACCGCTCGAAGGCAGGGCCGCCAGCGCGCCCGCCGGGGCGTCGGCGTGATCGACCAGGGTCACCGGGGCCGCATCCGCCACGACGCCGCCCGAGGCCTCGATCTGGGCGCGAGCCGCCGACAGGACAAAGGGGTCGATGGCGCGCACCGCGACCGTTTGGCCGCGCAACGGCTTGTCGCGCGCCACCGCGACGGCGGCGAAGGCGGCCTCGAAGCGGAAGCGGGCGCCCCCGCCGGTTGCGGCGCCGTCGGGCCGGCTCTCGACCTTCACCGAGCCGTCCATGGCGGCGGCCAGCTTGCGCACGACCGCCAGACCCAGGCCCGCCCCATCCTGACGGACCGCGTCGGAACTGTCGGCATGGCCGAATTCCTCGAAGATCCGTGTACGCGCCTCGGGCGCGACGCCGGGGCCGGTGTCGTCGACCAGGAAGGCCAGACGCGGGCGCGCCGCGCTGCCGCCGACGCGCTCGACCGAAATGCGCACGCCGCCGGTTTCGGTGAACTTCACGGCGTTGCCCGCCAGGTTGAAGAGCACCTGACGCAGCCGGCCTTCGTCCGCCAGCACGTCGGGCGCGTCGGCGGCGACCGACCAGACGATCTCCAACCCCTTGTCGTGGGCGCGCGGGCTCAGCAACTCGGCGACGCCGCGCACCAGACCTTCCAGATCGACGGGCGCCAGGTCGAACTCCAGCGCCCCGGCCTCCAGCCGTGCATAGTCCAGCAGATCGTTGACCAGACCCAGCAGATGTTCGGCCGACTGACGCGCGTTCTCGGCATAGGCGCGCTGGGCGCCGTCCAGCCGGGTCCGCTGCAACAGGTTGATCATGCCGATGACGCCGTTCAGCGGCGTGCGCATCTCGTGGCTCATAAGCCGCAGGAACTGCTGGGCGGGGTCGACGGGCGCGCTCGTCCGCTCCTCGATCCGCTTCGTCGCCGTCCGTCGCGTCATGGCCGCCTCCCCGTCAGGCACGGAGACTAAAAGCGGACGGTTAAGGATGTCTCCACCATGACGCGGGCGCCTCACGCGTGCAGGAAGGGCGTCTGCTCGTCATCGCCTTCGCGCAGGCCGAAGCCTTCATGGCGCTGCGCCACGCGGCGGTCGAAGTCCGCCTCGGCCCCGATGGTGGTGCGGCGATAGATCAAGGCTTCGGCGATGTGGCGACGCAGAACGCCGGTGCTGCCCTCAAGGTCGGCGATGGTGCGCGCCAGGCGCAGGGTGCGGGTCCAGCCGCGCGCGGTCAGGCCGCCGGCCTCGCCCGCCCGCATCAGCAGCATCCGGCCCGCCTCGTCCGGCGTGGCGAACCGATCCAACGTGGCGCCGGAGGCGCGGGCGTTCAGGCCTTGGGCGGCGTCCAGCCCCGCCTCGCGCACCCGGTCCTCCTGCATGGCGCGGGCGGTCGCGACGCGCGCCCGGGCTTCGGCCGTGCCTTCAGCAGGCGGGGGCAGGGCCATGTCGGCGGCGGTGACCGGCGGTGTCTCCACCGTCAGGTCGATCCGGTCGAACATCGGACCCGAGACGCGGTTCTGATAGTCGCGCTGGCAACGCGGAGCCTTGCCGCAGGCCCCGCGTCCGGCCCCGCCCATGCCGCAGCGGCACGGGTTCATCGCCGCGACGAGTTGGAACCGCGCGGGATAGCGGATGTGGGCGTTGGCGCGGGCGACAACGATCTCGCCGGTCTCCAGCGGCGCCCGCAGCGAGTCCAGAGCCTGAGCCGAGTATTCCGGCAGTTCGTCCAGAAACAGCACGCCATTGTGCGCCAGCGACGCCTCGCCCGGCTTGGCGCGAAGACCTCCGCCGGTCAGGGCCGCCATCGAGGCGGAATGGTGCGGGCTGCGGAACGGGCGATTGCGGGTCAGGGCGCCGCGTTCGATCAGGCCGGCGACCGACCAGACCATCGAGGTCTCAAGCAGTTCCTGCGAGGTCAGGGGCGGCAAGAGGCCCGGCAGCCGCTGCGCCATCATCGACTTTCCCGACCCCGGCGGGCCGATGAAGAGCAGGTTGTGGCCGCCGGCCGCCGCGATCTCCAGCGCGCGCTTGGCGCTTTCCTGACCCTTGACCTCGCGCAGGTCGGGCACGGCCTTGCCGTCCGCCAGCGGTCCGGGCTCGGGCGCGCGCAGAACCTGGGTTCCCTTGAAATGGTTGACCAGGCTGATCAGCGAGCGCGGCGCGAGGATGCGGGCGCCGCCGGCCCAGGCCGCCTCCGGTCCCGTCGCCTCGGGGCAGATCAGACCCAGGCCCATGGCGTCTGCTGCGACGGCGGCGGGCAGGGCGCCGCCGACCCGCGCGATCTGGCCGTCCAGCCCCAGCTCGCCGATGGCGGCCCAGCCGTCGAGCGCATCGGGCGCGATCACCCCCATGGCCGCCATCAGGGCCAGGGCGATGGGCAGGTCGAAATGGCTGCCTTCCTTGGGCAGGTCGGCCGGCGCCAGGTTGGCGATGATCCGCTTGGCGGGCAGGGCCAGACCGATGCCGGCGAAGGCCCCGCGCACCCGCTCCTTGCTTTCGGCCACCGCCTTGTCCGGCAGGCCCACGATGTTGAAGATCGTCGGCCCGTCAGCGCCGATCAATTGGACCTCGACGTCCACGCGCCGGGCCTCGACCCCGTCAAAGGCGACCGTGACAACCCGCGCGACCATGTCGTTCTCCCAGCTGAGCAAGAGAACGAACCATGAACCGAAATCTAATTCAAGTGGCGATCACGCAACCTGTGCGGCGCGTGTGGCCTCGACGGCGTCCCACATCAGGGCCGTGGCGTCGATGCCGGTGAAGGCCTTCAACTGCTGGGCGCCGGTGGGGGAGGTGACGTTGATCTCGGTCAGATAGTCGCCGATCACGTCGATGCCGACGAAGATCAGGCCGCGTTCCCTCAGCGTCGGGCCGATGGCGGCGCAGATTTCCAGGTCGCGCGGCGTCAGCTCGACCGGCATGGCCGTGCCGCCGACATGCAGGTTCGAGCGCACCGCGCCCGCCGCCGGGACGCGATTGATGGCGCCGACGGGCTCTCCATCGATCAGAAGGATGCGCTTGTCGCCCTTGGACACGGCGGGAATGAACTTCTGGATCACCAGCGGATCGCGGCTGCCCGCAGCATGGATCTCGATCAGGGCGTCCAGGTTGGGGTCGTCGGCGCGCAGCTTGATCACGCCCGAGCCGCCGTTGCCGTGCAGGGGCTTTAGCACAACTTCGCCGTGCTTCTTGTGGAAGGCGTCCAGGGCGACGGGGTCGGCCGAGATCAGGGTCGGCGGTTGCAGGCCGGGGAAGGCGGTGACCATCAGCTTTTCGGGGGCCGAACGCACCTGGGCCGGGTCGTTGACCACCAGGGTCCGTGGATGCACCGTCTCCAGCAGATAGGTGGCGGTCACATAGGCCATGTCGAACGGCGGATCCTGGCGCATCAGGATCACGTCCACGTCCTGGGCCAAATCCAGTTTTTCCCAGTCGCCGAAGTCGACATGGTTGCCGACCTCGCGCCGCACGGTGATCGGGCGGGCGCGGCAGAAGAGCCGGCCCTCTTCCAGCGCCAGGGTGCGGAAGTCATAGACCCACTGTTTATGACCGCGCGCCTGCGCCGTCTCGGCCATCAGGAAGGTGGTGTCCCCGGCGATGTCGACGGCCTCGATCGGGTCCATCTGGATGGCGACTCTGAGGGTCATTTTTCTTGGGCCTATCGCGCGTTGCGCTACTTGAGGCCCATTGGGCGCGCCGCGCTCCGGGCCAGTGGATGTTCGGTGTCGGTGCGGCGGCTCAGTCGATCTGACGCGCTTCTTCTGCCAGCATGATCGGCACGCCCTCGCGGATCGGATAGGCCAGTTTGGCGCCCGCCGAGATCAACTCGTTGGCGTCGCGGTCGTAGGTCAGTTTGCCCCGCGTGACGGGGCAGACCAGCACCTCCAACAGGCGGGGATCGACGGACACGGGCGTATTGAAGGCGTCACTCATGGCGGGTTCCTGAAAGCGTAGCCGCTTATTGCATGGACGGCGCAGCGTCGTCACCGCCGTCGGCGGCGTCGATGCGCATCAGGGCGGTCAGGGCCTCGGCGCGGGGCATCAGGCCCATGGCCTCCAGCAGAGCCTGTTTCTCGGCGGGTTCGAACGGCAGGGCCATCGACAGGCTGTTGACCAGGGCCTCCATCGGCGCGGTCTCGGCCGTCTCCCAATCGATGTCCAGGAGCCGGTGGGCCATATAGGCGCGCAGGGCGTCGAGGAAGGCGTCCCTGTCGAAGTCCGGCTCCTCGGGCGGGGAGACGAGATCGTCCTCATAGGCCTCGAACGCCGCGCGAACCTGGCGGTAGGGGGTCTTGGACGGCATCTCGGCGGCGATGCGGAAACGCGACACGCCGGTCAGGGTGATCAGATAGCGCCCGTCGGAAGTCTCGGCGAAACTGGTGATCCGACCGGCGCAGCCGACCGGCGACAGGCCGGGCAGGGCCGGCGTGCCGCCCTTGGGCTGGACCAGGCCGATGATCCGGTCGCCGGCCATGGCGTCGTCCACCATGTTCAGATAGCGCGGCTCGAAGATGTTCAGCGGCAGCTGTCCGCGCGGCAGCAGGATGGTCCCGCCCAGCGGGAACACCGGGATCACCTGGGGCAGGTCGAGGGCGCGGACATAGCCTTGAGGCATCACTTCTCCTGGGGCCTACCGCGCTTCGCGCTGCTTGAGGCCCGCTTGTTCTGGATCACGAAAACAGAATGGACGACAGGCGGCGACGACCATCCTTGGATACGTCCGATGTCAGCCCCGCCGCCTCGAAGATGACCAGCAACTGTTTGCGGGCCGCCTGATCGTTCCACTCGCGGTCGGCCTGGATGATGGCCAGCAAATTGTCGACCGCGCCGTTGAAGTCGCCGGCCGCGCTCTGGGCCTCGGCCAGGTCGAAACGCGCCTGATGATCGTTCGGATCGGCGGCGACCTTGGCCTCAAGTTCGGCCGAGGCGCCGGAAGGGGTTTTTGACGCCAGGGCCAGTTGGGCGCGCACGCTCTGGACCGCCGGCTCCTTGGAATCCTGCGGCGCCATGGCGATGGTCTGGGCCGCCTGTTCGGGGTCGCCGCCCGCCAGATAGACCCGCGCCATGCCGGCGATGGCCTTTTCGTTCTCAGGCTCGATCGACAGAACGTGGGCGAAGGCCTGGGCCGCGCCGCCGAAGTCGTTCAGGCCCAGCGATTCCTCGCCCAGCTCCAGCAGCTGCGCCGTCTCGGTCGAGCCGCCCTGACCGCCGGTCAGCTTGTCGATGAAGGCCTTGATCTGGCTGTCGGGAATGGCGCCCTGGAAGCCGTCGACCGGCTGGCCGTTGACGAAGGCGTAGACGGTCGGGATCGACTGCACCCGCAGCTGGCCCGCATAGGCCGGGTTGGCGTCCACATCGATCTTGACCATCTTCACCGCCCCCTTGGCGGCGCGCACGGCTTTCTCCAGCGCCGGACCCAGGGTCCGGCACGGCCCGCACCAGGTGGCCCAGAAGTCGACGATGACCGGCTGATGTTTCGACGCCTCGATGACGTCGGTCATGAAGGAGGCGTCGGTGCCTTCCTTGATCAGGTCGCCGGCGGCGTCGGGGGTCAGGGTCGGGTCGAGCAGGGTCATGGGCGAGGTCCGCGCAGAGATCGGTCAGGTTCAACGGTTCAGATGGCGTCGGGATGCGTCGGCATCAAGCCGGGAAAAGGTCGCGCCGGGATTTCAGACGGCAGTCGTGAAAAACACCGTCTAATTCGTCTAATTCGTCTGACTTCCCCCGCTGCTCGTCTGCCCGTTGACAGTGATCCACGAGATGGGGCGGCGGCGCGGATCGTCAAGCGGGGTAGGCGCTTCTACCGATGGTTGGTTAGCGGGAACTCTGTAGCTGGACGTCTAAGTCGAACCGAACGATCACTGGTCCACCGATAACGGATGGAGGGAATACAGTGAGCATGGAATGGAAGGCGTTAGAGGGGCAGAGAATTCAGTCCGTCCTGGGGGCGATAGGGGCTCTGCCTGCGGCGGCCCTGGTTTTTGGTGATGATGCAGCAGCCTCGGCACCTGGAGCGCCTCTCTACACGGCAGCTATCGTGCTCATGATCGGCGCTTACATGCACTGGCTGTATACAGACGGCGTCTATCATCTCGGATCGATCGAGTTTCGCTTTACCGAGGTCGATTTGAAAGCATTTAGAGACTGGGAGACCAAGACGCTGCATCCAGCCGGCTATCGGTTTCAGTGGTCAACATACGCGTATGCGATCGCGAGCCTTCTTTGCACGGTATGCGGGTTGATGGGGGTCTATTCAACGATCCGCTCCGGGGTCTCCGTCGAAGTCGGATTCTACGCTGTCATCGCGCTGGCGGCGTGCGTTTCGGCGGAAGTGGTGTCGTCTGGCGCAAAGAGGAACCGCCTGCTCCGAGAATGCAGGGCTTGGTCTGAGAAGGACGTGCCTCCCGCCTGATGCCCCCCTCGGCCCCTAGATGATCCAAATCTCTCTGAGCGGACGCTTGAATGTCTAAGAGCGTCATGGCCTTTCCAACCGAAGGCTACATCAAGAGATCCAAATGCGGAGGCGACACGGTGCCTTCGATCAGCACAGCGCCTCGAAATCCACAACGATCGGCTCCCGCTCCAGCAGCGCCAGCACTCGCCGGAAGGCCGACTGATCCAGGGCGGTGGTCGCCGTATTGGTCAGGGGGTGGAAGTTGACGATGTCGGCGTCCCACAGGCGCCGGTCCAGGACGAAGGTGACGCGGCGGTCGATGTCGTTGATCAGGCCCAGCGCCGTGACCGAGCCGGGGCGGACGCCCAGCGTTTCCCACATCAGGGTCTCATTGCCGAACGACAGGCGGCCCGACCCCATGACGGCGGCGGCGCGTTTCAGGTCGATGACCGTGTCCTGACGCGCCGAGATCAGCCACAGCCGGCCTTTGTGATCCTTGAGGAACAGGTTCTTGGTGTGGGCGCCGGGCAGGTCGGCCTTGAGGTCCAGCCCTTCCTCGACGCGAAAGACGGCCGGGTGGTCGTGGGTGAGGTGATCGACGCCGTTCGCCTTCAGCCAGACGGTCAGGGTCTCGCGGTCGAAAGCGGGTGCGTCAGTCATGGTTGAGCCGTCGGGTTTCGGGCGTTAGGACATGGTCATGGTCGATACCGTCAACACGCGCCCTCTGGAACTGGAATGCTATCCGATGACGGCCCGGCCGCCGGACCTGGTCCCCGGCCGCCAGTCGCGCAACTGGATGGACGCCTTCATCAGTCGCCACCCCTATCGCTGTCTGCCGCTGAACATGGCCAACACCACGGGGTGGGAGATCCTGTGCCCCTTCGGCTTCTCGGCCGAGTGGAACGGCGGTCCGCGCCAGGAAGACATCGTTATTACGCCGGATCGGCCCCAGCACGATCTGGCCCATTTCGTCACCTCGCACTTCTCGCGCGGGGTGCTGACCATGCATCCGCAATATCTGTTCCGCACGCCGCCCGGCTGGGGGATGATGTGTTCGGGGTCGCCCAACCATGTGAAGGACGGCATCCAACCGTTGGTCGGCCTGATCGAGACGGACTGGCTGCCCTTCCCCTTCACGATGAACTGGATCTTCACCCGACCGGGGCGGATCACCTTCGAGAAGGGCGAGCCCTTCTGCTTCATCAATCTGATCGAGCACAAGAAGGTCGAGCAGTTCCAGCCGATCATCCGCACCCTGGAATCCAACCCGGTGATGAAGGGTCAGTTCGAGGCCTGGAACCGCGCCCGCACCGACTTCAACCAGCGTCTGGCCGGCGGCGATCCGGATGCGGCCAAGGAGGCGTGGCAGCGCTACTATTTCAAGGGCGAAGTGCCGGAGGATCTGGGCACGGCGCCGGCGACCCACTCCAACAAGCGCCGGCTGAAGTCGCCGCGCGTGGGATGAAAGAAAAAGCCCCTCTCCACGCCGTGGAGAGGGGCTTTTATCATCAAGCCGCCGGGCGGGTGACCTGCGGACCCAGATTCTGGATCACCTCGCGGGCGTCGAAGGCGTTAGGGTCGTTGGCGGGTTTGGGGCCGCGGCCCAGAACGATTTCGGCATTGGCCTCGAAGCGGTCGACCTGGCGGACGTCGAAGTCATTGACGCCCCACGGACCGTAACGGTCCCACGGGCTCCAGAAGCCGCTGCGGTAGTAGCGCCACGACGGACCCCAGTAGGGGCTGTAGAAGCGGTTATAGCCCGAATAGAACGGATCGGGCGTGCCGACGAAGCGGGTGTCGCGGTCGGTGGCGCGGTTGATGGTGGAGAACCAGTCGTAACCGCTCTCGACCGTCAGCTCGGCCGAACGCAGCAGCAGCGACTGTTCGACCTGTTCGCGCGACGTCAGCGAATTGCCCGAGAAGCTGACCCGGAAACGGTTGTTCTCCAGGCGCTGCTCGGCATAGCCCCCGCGCTGGCCGTTGAAGCCTGCGGGTTGATACGGGGTGGCGGTGGCGCAGGCCGCCAAGGCCAGACCGGCGGCGACGGTCACCGCCAAGGTCTTGAAGGGGAGGGTTTTCATGACATCAAACTCCTTGATCGCCCATTCGGGCGCTCTGACGGCTGAACGGAGCATGAACGAAGGCGTTCCCGACCACTGTATGACGAAGCGTCGCGGCGTCTAGAGCCGAAGAACGATCAGCACGGCGGCGACCATCAGCAGCAGGCCGACAAAGACGCCGAAGCCCTTTCGAAAGCGCGGTTGCTGCATGCGTCGCGACAAGGCGGCGCCCGACAGGGCGTAGCTGCTCATCGACACCATATCCATGCCGATGGCCGCCATGGCGAACATCGCCATCTGCGGCGCGACCGGGCGGTTCACGTCGATGAAGGGCGGCAGAACGGCGGTGAAAAACAGGATGGCCTTGGGGTTTGCGATCTGGACGGCGAACCCGTCGATCAGGGCGCTGCGGCCTTTTTTGACGACGACCTCATCGGGATCGGCGGCGGTGGCGAAGGCGCCGCGCAGCGCCTTGATCCCCAGCCACGCGACATAAAGCGCGCCCAGGACGGCGATGACCTTGAAGGCGGCGGGAAAGGCCTTCACCAGAGCGCCCAGACCCAGGGCCGCGGCGCCGAACCACACCAGGGTCGCGGCATTCATGCCCAGCACGCCGATCAGGGCGGAGGCGCGACCCTTTTCAACGCCGGTCGCGACGGCGAACAGATTGGCGGGGCCGGGCGTGATCGCCATCACCGCCATGACGCCGAGGAAGGTCGAATAGAGGTGCGGATCGACGGGCAGGGCGGACATGCGGCGCGATGTCGCTGCTTAGTCGAGCGCGGTCAAGAAACTCTGTCTTCTCCCCACGTCGTGGGGAGGTGGCGCGTCGCGTCTTCGCGCCGTGACGGAGGGGTTCTTCACCCATTCATCGGCGTCCGTAGGGATCAAAGAACCCCTCCACCGCTGCGCGGTCCCCCTCCCCATTTCATGGGGAGGGGACAAGGATGTTAGGCAGCCGGACGAGCCGGCGGAGCGGGCGGTTCGGGGGCCTCAGGCGCCTCGGGCGCTTCGGGAACCTCGTCGGCCGCTTCGTCCTCGACGACGGCGTCGGCGGCCTGGTCCAGGGCGTATTGGGCGACCAGGCTGTAGGTCTCCATCTGCTCGGGCGTCGGATTGGTCCAGGCGCTGTTGCGGGCGATGCCTTCTGCGGTGACGACGCCCTTCTGCATTCCCTCTTCCATCGCCTGTTTGACCTCGGGGTCATTCAGCGCCTCAGCGACAATGGCGTCGACGTCGATGTCCTTCAGGGCCTGGGCGGCCATTTCGGTGGCGTGTTCCGTGGTCTCGGCGGTGAAGGCGGCGACATCGGGCGCATAGTCCGACCACAGGGCGGCGATGCGACGGCCGCGTTCGGCCTCGCTCAGGCTCTCGTCTTCGGAAATCGCCTCGGCGCGTTCGCCAAAGGTCTCCATGCGCGCTTCGAAGGCCTCGGCGGCGGCTTCCATGCGGGCTTCGGCGGCTTCAGCGGAAGCCGGAGCCGGAGCCGGCGTGGGCGCAGGCCCCGGGGTCTGCGCCAGGGCGGAGGACACGGGCGCGAGCGCAAGGGCGGCGGTCAGGCTGAGCAGGCGGATCATGGGACGGCTCCCGTTGAATGACCCGCGCAAACTCCGCCCTCAGCCGCCCCGTCTCAAGTGAAATCGCGGTAAGGCTTGGCTTACTGCGGCGTCGCCGGCGCAGAGGCGGCAGGGGCTGCAACAGCGGCGTCGATCTTGCCTCGGACATCAGCAGGGATGCCCTTGATCTGCTGGATCGCAGGCGCGAGTTGTTCGGGCGTCGCCTGGCCGCTGCTGACGGCGAACGTCTGGACATCTTCGGCGAAGGCGTCGACCTGGGGCTGATATTTGGCTTGGATGGCGTCCAGGTCGGCCTTGGCCTTGGTCTTGTCGGCCTGAGCTGCGGCGGCCTGCATCTCGCTGGCCATCGTCTCCATGACTTGGCCGAAGGCTTCCGCCTTGGCCTCGAAGGCGGCTTCCTCGGGACTGTCCGCCTCTTCGGCCGGTTCAGGCGCCGCAGCGGCTTGGGGCGCAGGGGCAGGGGCGGCGGTCTGACCGGCGGCGAAGGCGGGGGTGGTCAGGGCCAGGACGGCGACGGCCGCGGCGGAAGACAGAAGGCGCATCGGAAACTCCACGATGGGCCGCCTTGCGGCCCCGAACGAGGCTGCATCCCAGCCCCGGCCGCACCCTCCTACAGTCCGGTCAGATTTCAAAGACCCGATAAGGCTTGTCGCCCAGGGTCTTCAGCACCGGCAGGGCGACATTATAGACGGGCGTGCCCTTGGTGGTGCGTCCCTCCGGTCCGCCGCGATGGGCGTGACCGTGAACGATCAGGCGAACA
Source organism: Brevundimonas sp. 374 (assembly GCF_900102995.1). Classification (NCBI taxonomy): domain Bacteria; kingdom Pseudomonadati; phylum Pseudomonadota; class Alphaproteobacteria; order Caulobacterales; family Caulobacteraceae; genus Brevundimonas; species Brevundimonas sp. 374. The sequence goes on from NZ_FNKT01000008.1 coordinate 46,309, forward strand.
TTGTCATAGCGGTCGATGGTTTCGGCCAGGCGCGACGAACCCAGGAAGGCGTGGATTTCGGGCGGCTCGCCCATCACCGTCTCGACCACGGGCGCATAGTGCAGCAGCACGACCGAGCGTTCGGTGCGCAGCATGCGGATCGAGTTTTCGATCAGATTGGCGTCCTCGACCGCCTCCTGCACGAAACGCTTGATCGAGGCCTCGCCAAACGAGGAGAGCATGTAACGGCCGAAGCCGCCGACGAACCCCTTGCCGCCCGCAAAGCCGACGCCGTCGATCTCATAGGCCTCGCCGGTGAGCATCTTGACCCCGGCGTCGGTCAGCATCTTGGTGACGACCTCGGGCTGGCCGCACTCGTGCTCATGGTTGCCCAGCACGCCGACCATCGGGATTTTGCAAAGCTTGAGATCCTCAAGCAGCCGCTCGACCTCGGGCGTCTTGCCGTAGTTGGTCAGGTCGCCGCACAGGCACAGGACATCGGCGTCGTCCGACACCCGCTCGAACAGGTCGCGGTAGCGATGCTCTGTGGTTTCGCCGACGTGAAGGTCGCCGACGGCGGCGACGCGCAGTGTCTTGGCGGGGCCGGGCTCCAGGCCGGGTTGGGTCGTCTGGGGATCGGGGACGGCGTCGGTCATGGCGGCTTACCTTTCAGTGGCCCAGGTTGACGGGGTCGTGGCGTTCCTCCAGCCCCTTGCCCACCACGTCGCCGAAGCCCCATTCGGCGACGTCGGCGACATAGTCGCGCGGGCTGAACAGCCGGCCGCGACAGACCTTCACGCGCGGCGCCGGCAGATCGATCTGGGCCGTCAGTCGCTGGACCAACTCTTCCATCAGCCAGCGCGGAATCCGGTCGCGCTCGGTCGGATAGGCGAAGCGGAAGTTCAGCAGATGGGCGGCCAGCACTTCCCAATACAGGTCCATCTGGTCCAGCAGGCTCTTCCAGTCGATGGCGTCGGACTGTTTCAGGATGACGTGGTTCACATCGGCCCCGTCATAGCGATAGCGGTCCTGAATGAAGACCTTGGACAGGATCAGGGCCGTAGGCGGGGTGATCTGGACCTGATGGCCATAGACGGTGATCCGGTCCTCGCTGAACCAGCTGTCGGACACGGCGATGGTGCCGTTGGACATGGCGAAGATGACGTCGAAGAAGTGTTTCTCGTCCTTCCAGACCTTGGCGATCCAGCGCTCGTCCTCGACGTCGGTTCGGTAGCCGTGCTTCTGGAAGAAGGCCAGGATGCGGGGGTAGTCGCCAGGCTTGCAGAAGACGTCCAAATCCTTGGTCGGACGCCGGATGCCGGTGTAGGCCGTTACCGCATAGGTGCCCGAAAGCAGGAAGGGGATGCCGCTTTCCTTCAGCAGGCGCAGGCTCTCTTCATAGAAGGCCAGGGCGTCCGCCGGCGGCTCGAAGGTCGGTTCGGCGATCACGTCTGACATCGGCTGGGGCCCTTTGCTGGCAAGGGCGAGTAAACGGCGACGCTGAACGGCGGTTCCGCAATCCTACCTAGGTGGGCCGCTACGGGATCCTTAACCCCTGCGTGTCACTGTTCCGTTATGGGGCTGAAGTGGGTGAACGCAGAAGGCGGGCGCTGGCGGTTTTTCCGTCACGAGGCCGGCCGCGCGGCTGGGCCGTCGCCCTACGCCTATGTGGCCTTGTTCGCCCTGTGTCTGTCGGTCGCTCAGTGGAGCATGCATGCCTTCGGCGCCACGGTTCTGTGGCCCGCCAACGCGGTGCTTCTGGCCGCCGTCCTTCAGCTTCATCGTCGCCAGGCCATCGGCGTCATGCTCGCCTGCGCCGCGATCAACCTCGCCAGCAACATCGTGCGCGGCGACCCCGGCGTGATGATGTTCACCAATGTCGCCCTGAACCTGACGCAGGTTTGCATCGCCGCCGTGCTGGCGCGCCGTTTTTGCGGGGCCGCGCTGGATATGCGCCGGCCTTGGCGTCTGTTCCGTTTCGCCGTCTTCGCCGCCGTACCGGCCGTCTTGATCAGCACCCTGCTGGCGGGCGCGGTCGCGGTGCTGATGAGCTGGAAGGTGCCGGGCACGCTGGCGTTCCGGATGCACCACCTGTTCGACATGGAGCTGCTGGCGATGATGATCGTCACGCCGTCCCTGTTGCTGCTGGCGCGCAACCATCGTTTCAGGGACGACGCCCAGGCCACGATGACGGAGGCGGCCGCCCTGCTGGTTCTGGTCGGCGGCGTCACGCTGTGGGTGTTTACCCAGTCGTCGGCGCCGGTGATGTTCGCGGTGCTTCCGCCGCTGATTCTTCTGGCCTTCCGGCTCGGTCCGCCTACCACCGCCTGCGCGGTGGTGCTGGTCGCGGCCATCGGCGGCGCCGCCACGCTGGGCGGCCATGGGCCGGTCGTGCTGACCCGCCTGCCGCCCGATCCGGTTCTCGCCGCCCTGCCTGAGGTGATGCGCCAGATGAACGTGTTTCATCTGTTCCTGCTGTGCGTCGTCGGGTCTGTCCTGCCCATCACCACCCTGTCGACCGAGCGTCGGCGTCTGACGGCGCGTCTGCGGACGCGCACGGCGGCGGCGCTGGACGCCCTGGCCCGGGCCAAGCGCGCCGATGAGGCGAAGTCGCGCTTCCTGGCCTTGATGAGCCACGAGATGCGAACCCCCCTGACCGGGGTCACCGGCTATGCCGACCTGTTGTCGCGCTCCACCAGTCTGGACGCCGAGGGCCATCGGCAGGTCAATGCGGTGCGCCAGTGCGGCGAATCCATGCTGCGTCTGGTCGAGGACTTGCTGGAGATTTCGCGCGGAGGCGACGAGGTCGTGCTGAAGCCCGCCGATCTGCGCGCCTTGATCCAGGACGCCGTGGCGCCGGCGCGCGAGTGGGCCGAGGTCCGCGGCCTGACGTTCGACCTGCACATTGCGCCGGAGGCCGAGGGCTGGGTGCTGACCGACATGCGGCGGCTTCGCCAGATTCTGCATCATCTGACTCTGAACGCCTCGAAATTCACCTCGCACGGAGGCGTGGGCGTCATGGTCGATCGGACCGATGACCGGCTGCGGATCGCCGTGTCGGACACCGGCTGCGGCATGGATGCCGAGACCCTGGCCGGCGTGTTCCGCCTGTTCGAACAGGCGGACGCCTCCACCAGCCGCGCGCATGAGGGGGCGGGCGTCGGCCTGGCCCTGGCCAAGAGCCACGCCGAGCGGCTGAACGGAACGATCGCCGTCGAAAGTGTGCAGTGGCAGGGCTCGACCTTCACCGTGGAGATCGAGGCGCCGGTCGTGGTTCCGGTGGAGACGGAGAGCGGCGCGCCGCTGGACAGCCGTCGCATGAAGGTTCTGATCGTCGACGACCACCCGGCCAATCGGGATCTGCTGCGCATCATGCTGCAGGCCGCCGACTGCGACACCGCCGAGGCCTGCGACGGGCGCGAGGCGGTGAACGCCGCCTCGGCCGAAGCTTTCGACCTGATCCTGATGGATGTGCGCATGCCGGTGATGGATGGCTTGGCCGCCACTCGCGCGATCCGCGCCCTGGCCGATCCCGCCAGCCAGACGCCGATCCTGGCGGTCACCGCCGAGGCCATGCCCGAAGACGCCGCACGGTGCCTGTCCGCCGGCATGGACGGTCATCTGGCCAAACCGGTGACCCAGGCCAAGCTTTATGCCGCCATCGACGAGACGCTGAGAGCCGCTGCGTCGCGACTGGACGCCCAAGCCGCCTGAGCCGTCGGGCGCGGCTTCATCCCCAGGCCCGTCCCCAGGAATGTGCGGCACGGACACAACATCTAGCGGTCGCGATAAATTGTGATCGCAACATAGACCTATTTTGACTTGGCGCCGACGTCTTCAAACCGCATGGTGAACGCGTCTTCAGAATCGCCCTCAGGTCCAGTTCGATGAACGCCATCACTCCGATCATCCTCCCCGAGCGCGCCGGTCTTCTGACCCCGTCGGCCGCCTACAAGCCGTTCCGCTATCCGTGGGCGTTCGACATGTGGAAGAAGCAGCAGCAGGTCCACTGGATGCCCGAAGAGGTGCCGCTGGGCGAGGACGTCAAGGACTGGGCCTCGACCCTGAACGACGGCGAACGCAACCTGCTGACCCAAATCTTCCGCTTCTTCACCCAGGCGGACATAGAGGTTCAGGACAACTACATGGAACGCTACGGTCGGGTCTTCAAACCGACCGAGGTCAAGATGATGCTGGCCGCCTTCGGCAATATGGAGACGATCCATATCGCGGCCTACGCCCTGCTGCTCGAGACCATCGGCATGCCCGAGAGCGAGTTCGGCGCCTTCATGGAATACGAGGCCATGCGGGACAAGCACGACTACATGGGCCAGTTCGGGGTCGATTCAGACGCCGACATCTGCCGGACTCTGGCCATGTTCGGCGGCTTCTCGGAAGGCGTTCAACTGTTCGCGTCCTTCGCCATGCTGATGAACTTCCCGCGCCAGAACAAGATGAAGGGCATGGGCCAGATCGTGTCCTGGTCGGTGCGCGACGAGAGCCTGCACTGCGAAGGCATCATCAAGCTGTACCACGCCTTCAACAAGGAGACGGGCGCCGTCACCAAGTCGGTCGCGGACGACATCGTCGACTGCTGCAAGACGGTGGTGAGCATGGAGGACAAGTTCATCGACCTGGCCTTCGAGATGGGCTCGGTCCAGGGCATGACGCCGGACGACATCAAGCAGTACATCCGCTTCATCGCCGACTGGCGCCTGCGTCAGCTGAAGCTGCCGGAAGTCTATGGGGTGACGGAAAACCCGCTGCCCTGGCTGCAGTCGCTGCTGTCGGGCGTCGAACACGCCAACTTCTTCGAGGCCCGCGCCACCGAATATTCCAAGGCGGCGACGCAAGGAAACTGGCACGGCGCCGACGGCGTCTGGACCGAGTTCGACCGCATGATGGCGCGCCGCGACATGAGCTTGGTCGCGGGCTGAACCCGCGACCAGGGGCGCGGCCTCAGACGGGGGCCGCGCCGATCTGTTTGAGGATGCCCAGCTCGTCGGAGCTGCCCCAACGTTCGACCATCTTGCCCTCCTCGAACCGGCCGATCTGCATCCCGCGAACCTCGATGGACTTGCCCGTAGCGGCTACGCCCTGGAAGTCGCCCTTGTGCGTGCCGGTCAGGGTGTAGGCGAAGGCCACCTGATCGCCTTCGCTGAGCATGGTCTGAGGTTCGACCTTCAGGTCGGGGAAGGCGGTCCGCATCTCGGTGAAGAAGGCCTTGAAGCCTTCGGGCCCCGGTCCCTGACCCGGTGCGGGATCGTTGTCGACGCAAGCCTCCGCCACGACCTCGGGAAAGGCGTCCAGAGCGCCCGTGTTGACGATCTCGCCGAAGCGTTTGGTTGCGGCGATATTGGCGGTGGCATCGGCCATGAAGGGTCTCTTTCGCTTGGGGTTCGATAGAGACAACCGCCCGATCCCTCTATGGTTTCAGCCGGCACGGTTTATTGCGCTGGCCGGATCCAGGCCGGTCGCGCGATGAGGCCTTGCAGAGGCCCGACCGGCATAGCCGCGCCTGTTCCTGCCAAGGGGCGTAGTCGCGATCATATTGCTCCGGGCTGGCGCGGTGTCGAGGGCGTCTGGGGCGCGTTCGATCGCATGATGGCGCGGCGCGACATGAGCCTGGCCGCGGGCTGACACATCTCCCATTTCGGGCGTAGGCTCTCTCGAAAGGGAGAGCACCCCATGAGCGAAGAGATCGTCTTCTACACCAACCCCATGTCGCGCGGACGCATCGTTCGCTGGATGCTTGAGGAGGCAGGCCAACCCTATCGCACCGTCGTGGTCGACTATGCGGCGATGAAGTCGCCGGACTATCTGGCGATCAATCCGATGGGAAAGGTGCCGGCCATCGCCCATCGCGGCGTCGTCGTGACCGAATGCGCCGCCATCTGCGCCTATCTGGCCGACGCCTTTCCTGAAGCCGGCCTGGCGCCGTCGACGGACGATCCGCTGCGCGGCCTTTATTATCGCTGGATGTTCTTCTCCGCCGGACCGGTCGAGGCGGCGGTGACCGCCAAGTCGCTGGGCCAACTGCCGCCGCCCGAGAAGTCGGCCATGGTCGGCTACGGCTCGTTCGATCAGGCGATCGACGGGCTGGAACATGCGCTGGATCGCAGTCCGTGGATCCTTGGCGAGGGGTTCAGCGCCGCCGATGTCTATGTCGGCAGCCAGATCGCCTGGGGGCTGATGTTCAAGAGCCTGCCCGAACGGCCGGCCTTCGCGGCCTATGCCGAACGGATCACGACGCGACCGGCCGCTGTTCGCGCCCGCGAAATCGACGACGCCCTGATCGCCGAAGCGAAAGCCAAGGCGGACTGATGACGTTTACTGCGCCGGCGCGACCCACGCCGGTCGGGCGGTGCAGGCGGGGCGGAAGCCCGTGCGGCACAGTCGCACCTGTTCCTGCCAGGCGGTGTAGTCGCGGTCGTATTTCTCCTGCGCCAGCCGCGCGGTCTCGGCGGCGGCGCGCGCCTGTTCCTCGGCCTGGCTGACCTCGATCTGATGACGGGCCAGGGCGGCGTCGTAGTCCAGACGGTTGGCGGCGTCGGTCTTGTCGGCCAAGGCGTTCTGGGCGGCGATCTCGTCGTTCAGAGCGCGGGTGGTGCGCAGTTCCTCTTCGGTTTGCTGGGCGTCGCTTGCGCGATGATAGGCCTCGCCCCGCGCCTTCAGCAGGGCGTCGCGGCTGGCGGGATCGGCCGGGTCGGGCAGGGCGCGCTGATCGCGATAGGGGTCGGCGGTCGCCGGCGCCGTCGTCGTCTGGGCGGCGACGGGCGCGGTCTGGGCGGCGACCAGCAGGGCGGCGGCGATGGCGGCGGTGCGAACGATCATGACTGTCTCTCCCGAGGCCGTGGCGTTCTGCGCAGCTTGGCCATTGTGATCCTGCTGCACAACGCCGCAGCGATGAAAAGGTGGCGAAAGGCTCGGCTTCGCGTCATGGTCGATCTCTCCAGACCGCAGCCTATCCGAGAAGACCGATGATCCTGAGCACCGCGTCCGGCGACTTCCCCATTCCCGCGGAGGTCGCGCGCCAGTTGCCGAACGTGCCGGCCCTGCCCGATACGACCGCCGCGGACGCCCGGCTTCAGATCGAGGACTTCCGTCACTGGCTGGACGCCTCGCCCGAGCACGCCATCGACTATGAGCGGCTGCGGCGCTGGCATCTGGTTCAGGAGGAGCTGGCGGCCCAGGCCAAGGCGGAGAATCGGCCCTTCGTCGTGTCGGACGACGGTCTGGAATAGGGCGACGCTGGAACGTCTTCGAGCGCGGGGGATTGCGGCAACATCCCCTTGCCCCCGGAGACTTTCATGTTCCAATCAATCGGTTACGGCGCAAAGACCGCCCGGTCGAAGCTCGAGCCCATGACGTTCGAGCGCGACGATCCCAAGCCCAACGAGCTGGTGATCGAGGTTCTTTACGCCGGCGTCTGCCACTCCGACATCCACCAGGTCAAAAACGAATGGGCCAACACGGTCTATCCGTGCGTGCCGGGCCACGAGATCGTCGGGCGGGTCAAACAGGCGGGCGCCGAGACCTCGCGCTTCAAGGAAGGCGATCTGGTCGGCGTCGGCTGCATGATCGACAGCTGCCGCCAATGCGAGGCCTGCAGCGCCGGCGATCAAAACTACTGCGAGGGTCCGAACAGCTGGTTGGCGACCTATAACGGTCCCATGACGCCGGCGACCGAGACCGAAGACGGCGCCAACATGTACGGCCGGGACAATACCTACGGCGGCTATTCCGATGTGGTGGTCGTGCCGGAGGACTTCGTGTTGCGAATCCCCGAAGGCCTGGACCCCAAGGCGGCTGCGCCCATTTTGTGCGCCGGCGTGACCACCTGGTCGCCGCTGAAACACTGGGGCGTCAAGGCGGGGGACAAGGTCGCCGTCCTGGGCTTTGGCGGTCTGGGCCATATGGCGGCCAAGCTGGCCAAGGCTCTGGGGGCGGAAGTGACCGTCCTGACTTCGACGCCCGAGAAGATCGAGGACGCCAAGCGGCTGGGCGCCGACGCGGCCCATATCGAGACGGACAAGACGGCCCTTGCGCCCCTGGCGGGAACGTTCGACTTCATCCTGTCCACCGTGCCCGAGAAGCACGAGATCGGCGCCCTGCTGGACCTGATGAAGCGCGATGCGGCCTTCATCGTCGTGGGCAATCTCGATGTCGTGGACGGGGTCGATAACTCCAAACTGGCCTTCAAACGCCAGACCGTCGGCGGATCCTTGATCGGCAATCTTCAGGAAACCCAGGACGTGCTGGACTTCTGCGCCGCCAACGGCGTGGCCCCCGAGGTCGAAATGATCGACATCGCCGAGATCAACGACGCCTATGTGAAGATCGAGAACGGCGAGGCGCGCTACCGCTACGTCATCGACATGGCGACCCTGAAGGCGGCCTGATCGCCTATCCGGGCAGGCGCAGTTCGAAGGCTGCGCCTGTTCCGTCGGTCTCGACCAGCCGCAGGTCGCCGCCGTGAAGGGCGGCCAGCTCGCGCGAGATGGTCAGGCCCAGGCCCGAACCGTCCGAGCTCTTTGAGCTGACGAAGGGTTCGAACAGTCGTTCGGCCAGACGCGGCGGAATGCCGGGGCCGTCGTCGGCGATGCGCACGACGCAGAAGCCGTCCTGACCGAAGGCGCTGACGGTGATGGCGCCCTTGCCGCGCCGCTCGGGCGGACGCGTGGGATCGGCCTCGATGGCCTGGCGGGCGTTGCGCATCAGATTGACCAGGATGCGATACAGCTGATCCGGGTCGGCCTCGACGGCGAACCGCGGCGGCAACTGTTTGACCAGGCGCACCCCGTCGGGATCCAGCCCGGCGTCCTCGGCTGCCAAGGTCAGCGCCTTGGTCAGGACGACGCGGGTCTTCTGGGGGGCGGGCTCCTCGCTCTTTCCGTACTCCAACACATTGCGGGACAGGCCGGCGGCGCGACTGAGCGCGCGCTCCAGCCGGGGCAGAGCCTTGGCTACCTGCGGGTCGGCGGAGGTCGCCAGCCGCTCGGACGCCATCTGGGCCGAGGTCAGCATGTTGCGCAGGTCGTGGTTGATCTTGGCCACCGCCTCGCCCAGCGCGACCAGACGGGCACGAGAGCGCAGGGAATGGCGCACCTCCTCCTGCATCCGGCTGAGTTCGCGCTCGACGCGGCCGATCTCGTCGTGGCGATCTGACGGCGCCTCGGCCTCGCTCTCGGGATCGGCGGCGAAACGCTCCATCGAGCGGGTGACGCGACGCAGCGGCCGCAGCACCAGCAGGGCCAGACCGCCATACAGCAGCGCGCCCGCCGTCACCGACACCAGCAGGGACACCAGCAGGCTGTTCAGCAGGAAGGCGCGCAGCTCAAGCTTCAGCGGCTGGGCGGGGGTGACGATCTCGATGAAGTCGCCGGAACGATAGCGCGGCTTGGCCTGAACCCGCAGCGAGCGGTCCGGATGGCCGAACAGGGTGCGCCACGGGTCGGTCAGGCGCGACCAGCTGTCCTGACGCCTGAGGTCGATCAGTTCGGGCGCGCGGGGCAGGTTGGGGGCCTGAAGCAGCAGGCGGCGCACGCCTTGCTCTGTCAGGGCGACCGCCTGAACCCCGCCGATCCGCATCAACTCGGCGGCCGTGTCGTCCTCGACCGCGCTATAGGGCAGGGCCTCGACCCCGACCGAGGCCAGTTCGGCGGCCTGGAGCCGGTCGCGCAGCCAGCGCTCATGGAAGGCCGCCAGGTTCGGGCCCAGGATCAAAGCCTCGACCGCGAGGGTGAAGGCGACGGTCAGCAGCAGCAGCCGCGCCGACAGACCGTCGGGCGCGCGCGGCGTCAGGCGCTCGCGCCAGAGATTGGCCTGGTCCGGCGTCAGGTTCAGCCGCGCCGCGATCCGGTCGAACAGGGCGCTCATGCCGCTGTCGCTCCGATCCGCCGTGCACGGATCATCTGGAACAGCTTGATGCCGATGGGCAGCAGCAGCGACAGGAAAACTACGCCCATCAACGGCCAGAAGAACTGTTGCAGCAGCATCGGCAGGTCCGGCTGCACGCCCGCGCGCAGCAGGTCGCCGAGTTGCGATCCGATCCAGGTGTAGATGAAGGTGGACGGCAGCAGTCCGATGAAGGTGGCGATGATGTAGGGCCTCAGCGGCACCGCCATCATCCCCGCCGTCGCGTTGACCAGGACGAAGGGCACGCTGGGGATCACGCGCAGGGTGAACAGGGTGGTGAAGGCGTTGCGGTCGATGCCCTTGGCCAGCCGATCCATGAAGCCGGCGTCGGCCTCGAACTTGGCGCGCAGCCAGGAACCGATCGAGGTGCGATAGACATAATAGATGACGACCGAACCGATGGTGGCCCCCGTCGCCTGGGCCAGGGCCCCGACATAGGGGCCGAACATCATTCCGCCCAGCAGGGTCAGGAAAACGGGTCCGGGAATGGTCGAGGCGGTCGCCAGGGCGTAGACGGCGATGAAGGCGACCAGCGCGATCCACCAGTTCTGTTGCGCATAGGCCTGAAGGTTCAGCCCGTGCTCGCGGATCAGATCCATCGACAGATAGCGGTTCCAGCCCAAGGCGAAGAAGGCGACCACCAGCCCGGCGATGGCCGCCAGCGGCGCCAGCCGCAGGGCCCATTCCTTCGCCGTTCGTTTCGCCATCCGTTTCATCGTCCCGAAATGCCGTCCGAGCGTTGACTCACGCGGACATGCGACTTATACGCCCGCCCTTCCTGCGGCGGACGCCTCTTGCCCCGTCGCCCAACCTTTTAACGTCAGGAGCCGACCGTGAAGCGGACCTATCAGCCGTCGCGACTCGTGCGCAAGCGCCGTCACGGCTTCCGCAGCCGGATGGCCACCAAGAACGGCCAGAAGATTGTTGCGCGCCGTCGCGCCAAGGGCCGCAAGCGCCTGACGGCGTAAGCGGCTTACGCGTCCGGATCTTTTGGACGCATGAGCGACCTTTTACAGATCAAGCGTCTGTTGCGGCGGCCCCAGTTCCTGGCGGCCGCCAAAGGCGTTTCCGAGGCGCGCGGCGCCGTGGTGATCCAGCGGCTGGAGCGCGGCGACGGTTCGCCGCACATCGGCCTGGGCTTCACCGCCACCAAGAAGATCGGCGGGGCGGTTCAGCGCAACCGCGCCAAACGCCGTCTGCGGGAGGCCGCACGGGCCATGCTGGCCCAGCACGGCGTGCCCGGAAGCGACTATGTCTTCATCGCCCGCATGGGCACGACCGAGCGTGCGTGGGACCGTCTGCTTGACGACGTGAAATCGACGCTTACAAGGCTGGCGACACCGCGACATGATCGGGGGGCCCACAAGCCCTCGCCCGCCCGCGCCCCCTCCGGCCAGGACCGCCAGAATCCATGAAAAACGAAAACACGCGCAACACGATCATCTTCATCGTGTGCTCGGTCCTGATCATGGGGATCTACTATTTCGCCGTGCTGCGTCCGCAGGCCGAGCGTCGCGCCGTGCAACAGCAGGCCCAGGCCGAACAGTCGCAGACCGCTGACAACGCCGCGCGCACGGCGCTGAGCCCGCAGGGGCCGACCTTCGTCACCGACCGCAGCCAGGCGCTGAGCACCGCCGCGCGCGTGCCGATTCAGTCCGGCACGCTGAAGGGGTCGCTGTCGCTTCAGGGCGGCCGGATCGACGACCTGTTCCTGACCGACTACCGCGAGGTTCAGGACAAGCCCCAGCCGGTGGAGCTGTTCCGGCCGCAGGGGATGCAAAACGCCTACTTCGCCCAGTTCGGCTGGACCGGCCCCAATGTCGCCGGCGGCGTGCCCGGACCCAATACCGTCTGGCGCCTCACCAATGGGTCGACCCTGACGCCGACGACGCCGGTCACCCTGACGTGGGACAACGGCCAGGGCCTGCGCTTCACCCGCGTGATCTCGGTCGACGACAAATACGTCTTCTCGGTGCAGGACACGGTCCAGAACCTGGGCACGCAGGCGATCACCATCGCCCCCTACGGCAGCGTCCAGCGCCAGGGCGTGCCGCCGGCAGCGGGCTCGTCGCACATCGTCCACGAGGGTGCGATCGGCACCTTCGGCAAGCCGGGCGACTACCGGACCGAGCAGAAAAAATACAAGGACTGGCTGAAGGAGCCGCGGATCGAGAACGCCTCGATCGGCGGCTGGCTGGGCATCACCGACAAATACTGGCTAGCGGCCCTGCTGCCTCAGCAGAACGAGGCGGTCGAGACCGAATTCCGCGTCCGCGACCTGAACGGCGCCCAGCAGCTGGAAGCCAATGTCCTGGGCACGACCCGCACCATCCAGCCCGGCGCCACCGCGACCGAGACCCAGCGCCTGTTCGCCGGGGTCAAGCGCGCCGAGGTGCTGAAATCCTATGAGCAGAGCCTGAACCTGCCGCGCTTCGTCTATGCGATCGACTGGGGAATGTTCTGGTTCCTGACGCGTCCGATCTTCTGGATCCTGGAGAACGTCTATGGCCTGGTCGGCAGCTTCGGCGTCGCCATTCTGGCCCTGACCGTCATCGTCAAGCTGGTGATGTTCCCGCTGGCCAACAACGCCTACGCCTCGATGTCCAAGATGCGGAACCTCCAGCCCAAGATGGAGGAGATCAAGAAGAAGTTCAAAGACGACCCCCAGAAGCAGCAGCAGGAGACGATGGCCCTGTACCAGCGCGAGAAGATCAATCCGGTCGCCGGATGCCTTCCGCTGGTGCTGCAGATCCCGGTCTTCTACGCCCTGTACAAGGTGCTGACTGTGACCATCGAAATGCGTCACCAGCCGTTCCTGGGCTTCATCCATGACCTGTCGGCGCGCGACCCGTCGTCGATCTGGAACCTGTTCGGCCTGATCCCGTGGGATCCGGCGATGGCGCCGCTGATCGGCGGCCTGTTGGCCGGCCCGCTGCACCTGGGTCTGCTGGCGATCGCCTATGGTCTGACGATGTGGCTGCAGACGGCGATGAACCCGCCGGCGGCCGATCCGGTCCAGCGCCAGATCTTCCAGTTCATGCCGCTGCTGTTCACCTTCATCATGGCGCCGTTCGCGGCGGGCCTGCTGATCTACTGGGCCTGGTCCAACATCCTGACCATCCTGCAGCAGTATGTGATCATGCACCGCTACAAGGCCGAGAACCCGATCGATACCTTCTTCGCCCGGTTCAAGAAGTCACCGGCGTGATCGACGAGACCGAGTTCACGCCCGAGGACATCGAGGCGGCGCGCGTCCTGTTCGCGCGGCCTGCGACCTTCGTCATGGGCGCGGCCAAGATCGAGCAGTTGCCCGACCCCGATCTGCCCGAGATCGCCTTCGCGGGCCGCTCGAACGTGGGCAAGTCCAGCCTCATCAACGGGCTGGTGGGCATGCACAAGCTGGCCCGCGCCTCGAATGAGCCGGGCCGCACGCGCGAGGTCAACTTCTTCGACCTGGATGGCCGGATGCGTCTGGTCGACCTGCCCGGCTATGGCTGGGCGAAGGCGTCCAAGACCACGGTCAAGAGGTTCCAGGATCTGGGCCGCGACTATCTGCGCGGCCGGGTGACGCTGAAGCGGGTCTATCTGCTGATCGACAGCCGCCACGGGCTGAAATCAGTGGATACGGAGGCGCTGGATGCGCTGGACCTGGCCGCCGTCAGCTATCAGATCGTCCTGACCAAGGCCGACAAGCTGAAGAAGGGCGAGGGCGAGGCCGTGCAGGCCGCGACCCTGAAGGCCATCTCCAAACGCCCCGCCGCCTTCCCGGTGGTGGCCCTGACCTCGTCGGAAAAGGGTCTCGGTCTGCCCGAACTGCGCGCCGAGATCATGCGCACGACGGGCGCGACGCTGGACTAAAGGCCCTCATCGTCGGGTCACACCCGAGCATGACGGCAAAAAGAAAAGGCCCGGAGATCGCTCTCCGGGCCTTTGTCGTTCTGGTCTGTCGTCGCCCTACTGGGCGGCGGGGGCCGCCGCGCGGACCTCGACAGGGATGCCCAGGGCGTCCAGTTGCGGCTTGACCACCGAGGCGTCGCCGACCACGACCCAGACGAACTTGGACGGGTCGATGGCGGCCTTGGCGGCGGCGTCCAGCTGGGCTGCGGTCAGGGCGTTGGTGCGCGCCGCGATGGTTTCCGGATAGTCGTCCGGACGGCCCAGCAGGGCGTTGGAGCGCATCGCCCCGAGGACGGCGGCCGAGGTCTCGTAGCTGCCGGCCAGACGGCGGGTGTTGCCGTTGATCGTGCGTTGTAGCTCTTCGGGCGTCACGCCCTTGCCGCCCGACAGGAAGTCGTTGAACTGCTGGTTCAGGGCTTCGATAGCCGGGCCGGTCTTGTCGGCCTGGACCGGGGCGGTGACCAGATAGGGCACGCGTCCGGCGAACGGATTGACCGAGGCGTTGACGCCGTAGGACCAGCTCTTGGTCTCACGCAGATCCGAGTTGATGCGCGACAGGAAGTCGTTGCCGAGCACATTGTTCGCCGCATTCAGCACCAACAGGTCGTCGGTGCCCGACAGGCCCAGGACCTCGCCGCCCATGATGTAGGACTGGGGTGATTGCGGACGGTCGATCAGCACGATCTTGGGCGTCGCGGCCGGGATCGGGGCCGAGAAGTCCTTAACGGCCTTGGCCGATGCGGGCGGGACCCATTGACCGAAGGCGCTGTCCAGGATCGGCGTCAGCTCGGCCAGGGGGCGGTCGGAGACGACAAACAGCTTGGCGTTGTCCGGGCGGATCCACTTGGCGTAGTCGGCGCGGATGTCGGCGTCGGTGATCGCCTTGACGCTGGCCTCGTCGCCGTTGCCGCTGAACGGACGGCCATAGGGGCTGTTCGGCCCGTACATCAGTTCCGGCAGGGCGCGGCTGGCCAGGGCGGCCGGCTGGGTCCGCTCGGCGGCGATGCGCGACAGGCGGGTGGCGCGCAGGCGCTCCAGCTCGGCCGGGGCGAAGGCGGGATTGCGCACCACCTCGGCCATCAGATCCACCGAAGGCTTCAGGTTCGGCGTCACCGCCGAGAGCTGGACGACCGAGCTGTCCATCGTCGCCCCGGTGGTGATGGTTGCGCCCAGGGCTTCCTGCGCCTCGGCCAGTTGCGTGGCGTTCAGGGTGCGGGTGCCCTCGTCCATCAGGTCCAGCATCAGGGTCTGCAGACCCAGTTTGGACCGGTCGTCGGCGGCCAGACCGGCGTCGAAGTCGAGCGCGATCTTCGTCGTCGGGGTGGCGTCGCGCTGGGCGTAGATCACCTCCATGCCGTTCGACAGGCGGGTGCGCTCGACGGCCGGGAAGTCGACGTTGGCGACCTGACCGATCTCGGGCTTGGGCATGCGCGGCTTCCGCTCGATTTCCGGAGCCGGGGTGCGATTGGCGCCGGACGGCGCGGCGGCCGCCTCCTGATAGGCTTCGCGCTGGCCGGGCAGGGTGGTCAGCGTATAGGCCGGACGGGTCAGCCACTTCTGCATCGCCGCCTTGACCTGGGCCGGCGTGACGGCGGCGTAGGCCGCCAGCTGCTTCTTGTAGAACTCCGGATCGCCGGCATAGAGCTGGCCTTCGGCGAGCGCCGTGGCCTTGCCGCCGAAGCCGCCGACCTGTTCCAGGCCCTGGATGCGGCGCGAGGCGTATTGGGTGACGACGCGGTTGATCTCGTCCTGCGTCGGGCCGTTCGCGATCAGGCCGTTCAGGATTTCACGCATGCGCGCCTCAACGGCGGCGGGGTCTTCGCCCGGCTTGATCGTGGCGCTCATCTCGAAGATGCCGACGCGGTGGAAGGCGCTGTTGCCGGCGCTGGCCGAGACGGCGGTCTGTTCGCCGCGCACCAGCTCATTGTCCAGGCGCGAGGAGGCCAGGCCGCCTAGGACCGATGCCGCGACGCTGAGCGGCACGGAATCCGGGTCCAGCATGCCGGGCACGGCCCAGCTGACCTCGACCTGGGCGTTCGAGACGCGGTCGTGGGTGGTTTCGCTGAGCGGGGCGGACAGGGTCGGGACCGGAGCCTGGGCGGGATTGTTCACCGGACCCTTGGCGATCGGGCCGAAGTATTTGTCGGTCAGTTCACGCGCCTTGGCGGGGGTGATGTCGCCGGCCAGCACCAGAACGGCGTTGTTGGGTCCATAGTTGGAGGTGAACCAGTCGCGCACCGTCTGCATCGAGGCGGCGTCCAGGTCGGCCATCGAACCGATGGTCGAGTGGCGATAGGGGTGGCCTTCGGGGAACAGGGCCTCCAGCTGTTTGTACTGGTTCAGGCCATAGGGCTGGTTGTCGCCCTGACGCTTTTCGTTCTGGACGACGCCGCGTTGCAGATCGAGCGTTTCCTGGCTGATGGCGCCCAGCATGTAGCCCATGCGGTCGCTTTCCATGAACAGCGCCTGTTCCAGCGCCGGAGTCGGGACCGTCTCGAAATAGTTGGTGCGGTCGAAATAGGTGGTCCCGTTCATGTCGGTCGCGCCCATGTTGCGCATCGGCGTGAAATAGCTGCCGGGCGCATTTTCCGAGCCGCCGAACATCAGATGTTCGAACAGGTGGGCGAAGCCGGTCTTGCCGGCCGGCTCATCCTTGGAGCCGACGTTGTACCACACCGAGACGGCGACGACGGGGGCCTTGTGATCCTCATGGACGAGGACGGTCAGGCCGTTGTCGAGGGTGAACTTGGTGTAGGGGATGTCGACTTCGTTGATTAGCTGCGACACCGGCGCGGCCTGGACGGCGGGTGCTGCAGCCTGACCGGCGGCCTGGGCGGCGGTTGCAGAGGCCACGGAGGCCCAGACGGGCGTTGAAACCGCCAGAAGGGCGGCGGCGGCGACGAGAGAGCCAGTGCGGCGCATGCGATATCCTCGGGATTGCAGTTGGAGGGGACCATAACGCCGGTCTGCCGCCTGGCAACGCGACCAAATGGAACATGACGAAAGGTTCATGTTCTCGCCCGCGCGACCCGGAAAAGGTTGCATCGCCGCACCCCCGGTCTTATGCGCGCGTCAACTCCCCGACTGACCGCCCCTTGCTGAAAGAGCCGCCATGTCCGCCCCCGCCGACAAGCCCGTCAAGAAAGTCGTCCTCGCCTATTCGGGCGGGCTGGACACCTCGATCATCCTGAAGTGGCTCCAGACCGAATATAACGCCGAGGTGGTGACCTTCACCGCCGACCTGGGCCAGGGCGAAGAGTTGGGCCCGGCGCGCGAGAAGGCGCTGAAGCTGGGCATCAAGCCCGAGAACATCTTCATCGACGACCTGCGCGAAGAGTTCGTGCGCGACTTCGTCTTCCCCATGTTCCGCGCCAACGCCCAGTATGAGGGCGACTACCTGCTGGGCACCTCCATCGCCCGGCCCCTGATCTCCAAGCGCCAGATCGAGATCGCGCGTCAGGTCGGCGCCGACGCCGTTTGTCACGGCGCGACCGGCAAGGGCAACGATCAGGTCCGGTTCGAGCTGGGCTACTATGCGCTTGAGCCCGACATCCGCGTCATCGCGCCGTGGCGCGAGTGGGCGTTCCGCAGCCGCGAGGCCCTGCTGGACTTCGCCGAAAAGAACCAGATCCCCATCGCCAAGGACAAGCGCGGCGAGGCGCCCTTCAGCGTCGACGCCAACCTTCTGCACTCCTCGTCCGAGGGCAAGGTTCTGGAAGACCCGGCGGTCGAGGCGCCCGAGTTCGTCCACCAGCGCACGATCGCGCCTGAGGACGCGCCGGATAAGGCCACCGTCATCGAGATCGGGTTCGAAAAGGGCGACGCCGTCTCGATCAACGGCGAGGCCATGTCGCCCGCCACGATCCTGACCGCCCTGAACCAGTACGGCCACGACAACGGCATCGGTCGCCTGGACCTGGTCGAGAACCGCTTCGTCGGCATGAAGTCGCGCGGCGTCTATGAGACCCCCGGCGGCACCATCCTGATCGCGGCGCACCGCGGCATCGAAAGCATCACCCTGGACGGCGGCTCCATGCACCTGAAGGACCAGCTGATGCCGAAGTACGCCGAGCTGATCTACAACGGCTTCTGGTTCTCGCCCGAGCGCGAGATGCTGCAGGCCGCCATCGACAAGAGCCAGGAAAACGTCTCCGGCACGGTCAAGGTCAAGCTGTACAAGGGCAATGTCTCGGTGATCGGCCGCGAAAGCCCCAACAGCCTGTACGATCAGGACCTGGTGACCTTCGAAGAAGGCGTCCAGGCCTATGACCACAAGGACGCGGCCGGCTTCATCAAGCTGAACGCCCTTCGCCTGCGCGTCCTGGCCAAGCGCGACGCACGCAAGAGCTAGGGCGTCTTATCCGACCGGGCGATCCTGAGGATCGTCCGGTTTCGGTCGTCCGTGACCCAGATCGATCCGTCGGCGGCGACGGCCAGCACGACCGGCGCGCCGCGCGGCTGAAGGCCTGCGACCGTGTCCCAGCCCGGCGTCAGAACCTTGCCTCGCACGCTGGGCGCGCCGGCGGGATAGGGCAGGGCGCCCCGGGGATAGATGGCGTAGCGGCCGCCGATATCGGTCAGCGGGCGGCCCTCGCCATCCGTCTCGGCCGCCACGATCCGGCCGCCCGCGCGACGATATCCGTGCCAGCTCATCAGCAGCCGGCCGCGCAGTTCGGGGAACATCGCCCCGTCGTAATAGATCAGGTCCAGCGGCGCGGCGTGCGGCGGCAGCAGGGCGACCGGGCGGTCGCGCTGGCGGCATCGCGCCTGGGCCGCGCTCCAGCCCGGCAGGGGCGTCGCCAGATCGACGCAATAGGGCCAGCCGTAATGGCCGCCCTGACGCAGGACATTGATCTCGTCATAGGGATGGTCAGGCGTGGTCAGGTCGACCGAGTTCTCGCCTTGCAGGATCGTGCCCGACGGGTGCCGCACGAGGGCGATGGAGTTGCGCAGGCCTGAGGCGAAGACGGTGCTGTCACCGGCCCAACGGCCGTTTCCCAGATAGGCGTGGCGCCGCACCTGGGCCGTCGCCGCACTGTCGATGCAGGCGCCCGCCGCATTGGCGCGCGCCCGGCCTCGCGCATCTACGCAGCGGTCGCTGAGGGCGCCGACATTGACCAGCAGGTCGCCGTTGGCGTCGAACACGAAGCTGGACAGCGGGTGGCGATTGGCGTGCAGCCGATTGTCGGGCAGGTCGCCGATCACGGTGCGCACGGTCGCCGCCGGATCGGCCGCGTCGGGATCCAGCGTCAGGATGCGGTTCATCTCGGACACATAGATGCGCCCGTCCGGCCCGCGCGCCGCCGTGTGCGGCATGCTCAGGCCTTGCGTCAGCCGGCACCAGCGCGGTGCGCCGTCGGCGCCGAACGACAGCCGCCAGATCGCGCCGCGTCCCTGGTCCCAACTGCCGAGATCCGTCACCAACCAGTCGCCGTTGGATAGCGCCAGCAGGCCGCGCGGCATTCGCGGCCCCTCGTCCCCCGCGCCCTGCCAGACCAGCCCCAGGCAATAGCCCGGCGCCATCCTCACTGTGGTCATGGGTCGGCCGCCACAGTCGCCGTCGGTGGCATAGGCGCCCTGTGCGGCCTTCGCGCTGACAGGCGCGGCGACGAGCAGGGACAGCAGGGCCAGCAGGCGGACGGTCTTCATGGCGCCAGAAGTCCCGACGGAAGGCCCAAGATCAAGTCAGGCGTCAGATCAGCCCTTGTTCGCGCGCCGCCGCCGTCAGGCCGTCGCGAAACTCAGGCGCCGCCAAGGCGATCAGGGCGCGGGCGCGCTCGCTGGACGACTTGCCCTTCAGATTGGTCCAGCCGTGTTCGGTAGCGACGATGTGCGTGTCGTTGCGCGGGGTGGTGACAGGCCCGTCCAGACGCGCGACGATGCGCGAGGCCGTCCCTTTCGCCGCCGTGGAATGACAGGCGATGATCGACTTGCCGCCCTCCGATCCATAGGCGCCGCGCACGAAGTCCAACTGGCCCCCGGCGGCCGTGAACTGGCGCCCGTTCAGGAACTCCGAGCAGCAGGCGCCGGTCAGATCGACCTGAAGCGTGGCGTTGACCGAGATCATCTTCGCATTGCGCGCGATCACGGCCGGGTCGTTCACATAGGAGACCGGATGGGCCTCCATGCCGCGATTGCCGTCCAGGAATTCATAGGTGTTGAGGTCGCCCATCGAGAAGGCGAAGACGCCCACGCCCGGATGCAGGGTCTTGCGGGCATGGTTGGCCACGCCGGCCTGCATCAGCTCGACCAGGCCGGGCGTCAGCATCTCGGTGTGAACGCCCAGATCGCGGTGGTCCATCAGGGCGTCGCAAACAGCGTTGGGCAGGGCGCCGATCCCCATCTGAAGCGTCGCCCCGTCCTCGACCAGGCCGGCGATGATGCGGCCGATGGCCAGGTCCGCCGGCTGAGGCTCGGCGCGCGGCACGACCAGCAGGGGCGCCACATGTTCGACGATGCCGGCGACCTGGGACACATGGACGGTGCAGTTGCCGAACACGCGCGGCATGTGCGGATTGACCTCGACGATCACCGTCCGGGCCGTCTGCGACACCGGCTTGGCGTAGTCGGTGTTGGTCCCGAACGAGAAGAAGCCGTCCGCATTCATCGGCGAGACGGTGCAGATCAGCGCGTCCACCTTGACCTCGTCGCACAACAGGCGGGGCGACTGCTGAAAGCCCGTGGGAATGAACTGCACGGGGTTGGGGCGACCCTCCTCGTGCGCGCGCTGTTCCAGCCGGCGTTCGATGGCGCTGTGGAACAGGCTCCAGGGCCGGATCCGATCCATCAGCTCATAGCGCAGCACCGTGTCCCCCGCGATGGCGGTGGAGAGCAGATAATAGAGGTTCACATCCTCGACCTCGCCGCGCGCGGCCCGTTCGGCCAGGGCCCTGAGCAGGGCGGGCGGCTGGGACACGCCGAGCCCCATGGCCACCTTGGCGCCCGAGACGATCAGGGCAGCGGCCTGGTCAGGAGTCTTTAGGCGTTCGGCGTAGAGGGCGGCGTGATCCATGGCGTGCGTCTCCGTCATGTCGCCAGACTAGCCTGCCGGGAGGCGGTCGGCGGGCCTAGACTTTGGTCGGGTTGGGCGCGGCTTCGATAGGGGAGGCTTCGTCCTGCAGCGCCGCGCGATGGCGCTTCTGCCAGCGCGCTACCCCATAGGCGACCAGCCACAGGGCCATGGCCCAGGCCGCGCCGACCGCCCAGCCGGCGAAGACGTCGGTGGCCCAATGGGCGCCCAGATAGATGCGTGTCAGCCCGACCAGCAGGGCCAGCAGAATGCCGACGCCGAGGACGAAGACCTTGAATCGCTCGCGCGGGAAGGCGCGGGTCAGCATGACGGCGACGCTGAGATAGAAGACGGTGGATAGCAGGGCGTGGCCGGAGGGGAAGCTGGCGTTGATCGTCTCCACCGCCTGCATGGCCGCAGGGGGGCGCGCGCGCTCGAACACGGCCTTCAGACCCTCCGAAAGTATGACGCCGCCGGCCAGGCCCACGACCAGCAGCAGGGACGACAGCCATTTCCGCTGGCTTAGCAGAAAGACGATCACGATCAGGGCGAACAGCCCCAGCACCGAGATGCCGCCCAGCGAGGTGATGTCCGCCGCCGCCTCCTTAAGCCACCACGGCCCCCACGGTCGCCCCGGATCGTCGGCATAGGGCCGTATCAGCGCCAGGACATGAAGATCGAAGGCCTGCCCTTCACCCTCGGTCATCTCATCGGCGAGGCCTGCGAAGGTCAGAACGCCGCCGGCGACGACCAACAGAGCCAGAAGCGCGGCGATCTCCGTGCGGGCGACCGTCAGGACGCGTATCAAAAAGGCGCGGAAATCGGAAAGCGTCATGGGCGAGCCAACGGCCAAGCTGGGCAGTCGTTCCGATCACGCGTTCGTGATCACGCTGTCTCAGGCGCGTAAAACGGACGTGCTGGCTTGCGTGCTGGCTTTTCCCCAGACGGCTGGGACTTGTCCGACCGATTCGCCCACAATGGTCGGCGTCAACCCGTTGACGGGTCATTAGGCATATGCGCCCTATATGTGGGCTCGGGGAGCGCAGAGGCCACAAGATGATGTGGTCGCGGCGCGGGCGGCTCAAACGATTTTTTGTTCAGGACGCAGATGACCATGGCTGGCGGCGAGGCATTGAAGACGACGGAATTCCAAGGCGTTGCGGCGACGCCGACGCCGGAACGCCCCCACCTGACCGTGGTCAAATCGGTCCAGGTCGATCGCTCGCGCGACGATCTGCTGACCGACTTCGGCAAGAAGACGCTGGAAGATCGCTATCTGCTGCCGGGTGAAAGCTACCAGGACATGTTCGCCCGCGTTTCGACCGCCTTCTCGGACGACGCCGAACACGCCCAGCGCCTGTATGACTATATGAGCCGCCTGTGGTTCATGCCGGCGACCCCGGTCCTGTCGAACGGCGGCGCGGATCGCGGCCTGCCGATCTCCTGCTTCCTGAACGCGGTGGGCGACAGCCTGGACGGCATCCAGAACGTCTGGAACGAGAACGTGGCCCTGGCCTCCAACGGCGGCGGCATCGGCACCTATTGGGGCGGCGTCCGCTCCATCGGCGAAAAGGTGAAAGGCGCCGGCAAGACCTCGGGCATCATCCCGTTCATCCGCGTGATGGACAGCCTGACGCTGGCGATCAGCCAGGGTTCGCTGCGCCGCGGTTCGGCCGCCGTCTATCTGGACATCCACCACCCGGAAATCGAAGAGTTTCTGGAGATCCGCAAACCGTCGGGCGACTTCAATCGCAAGTCCCTGAACCTGCACCACGGGATCAACGTCACCGATGAGTTCATGGAGGCGGTCAAGGTCGGCGGAACCTTCGACCTGAAGTCGCCCAAGGACGGCGCGGTCATGAAGACCGTCGATGCGCGTTCGCTGTGGACCAAGCTGCTCGACATCCGCATGCAGACCGGCGAGCCCTATCTGATCTTCTCGGACACGGTGAACCGCCAGATGGCGCAGCACCAGCGCGACCTGGGCCTTAAGGTCAAACAGTCGAACCTGTGCGCCGAGATCATGCTGCACACCGGCCGCGACCATCTGGGCGTGGACCGGACCGCCGTCTGCTGCCTGTCGTCGGTCAACGCCGAGACCTTCCTGGAATGGCGCGAGGAGCCGCGCTTCGTCGAGGACCTGATGCGGTTCCTGGACAATGTGCTGGAGGACTTCATCCGCCGCGCCCCGCCCGCCATGGCCGCCGCCGTCTATTCGGCCAAGCGCGAGCGTTCGGTGGGTCTGGGTTTGATGGGCTTCCACTCCTTCCTGCAGGGTCAGGGCGTGGCTTTCGAAAGCGCCATGGCCAAGTCGTGGAACATGCGTCTGTTTAAGCATCTGCGCCGCGAGGCCGACAAGGCCAGCCGCCTGCTGGCCGAAGAGAAGGGCCCGTGCCTGGACGCCGAAGAGCGCGGCGTGATGGAGCGGTTCAGCCACAAGCTGGCGATCGCCCCGACCGCCTCGATCTCGATCATCTGCGGCGGCACGTCCGCCGGCATCGAGCCGATCCCGGCCAACATCTACACCCACAAGACCCTGTCGGGCTCTTTCGCGGTCAAGAACCCCTATCTGGAGCGCCTGCTCGACGAAAAGGGCATCAACACCGAGGCGGTGTGGAGCTCCATCCTGGAAAACGAAGGTTCGGTCCAGCACCTCGAAGCCCTGGACGAGGATGAGAAGGGCGTGTTCAAGACCGCGTTCGAACTGGACCAGCGCTGGGTGATCGAACTGGCCGCCGACCGCGCGCCGGAAATCTGCCAGGCCCAGTCGCTGAACCTGTTCATCCCCGGCGACGTGAACAAATGGGACCTGCACATGCTGCACTGGTCCGCCTGGGAGCGCGGCGTGAAGTCGCTGTACTATCTACGCTCCAAGTCGGTGCAGCGCGCCGCCTTCGCAGGCGCCGAGGACAAGGCCGAAGAGGTGATCGATCCCAATCAGCCGGATCTCTTCTCCCTGCCTAAGACCGACTACGACGAGTGCCTGGCCTGCCAATAAGGCCATCTGCACCAAACGACCCGATGGGCTCCGCGACAGCGGGGCCCTTTTTCGTTTGGGAACCGCTGCTGGGCGTCCTCGTTCAAAAGCGACGAAACCATGACCAAAAGCCGTTGGACTCTTGCGCCTGAGGGTTGCAGTGTGTGTCCAGCGGATCGGTGGGGAGACCGGATGCGATTAAAGGCCTGCATGATTGGAGCTACCGGCGTATTGGCGACAGCCTGTGCGAACGCCGCCTGTGCGCAGACCTGGGCCCCCAACGCCTTCGACGCCGCGCCTGAGATTTCCGCTGCGGCCCGCCTGAGCGACCAGACCCGATTCCGCGTCGCGTCCGACGCCCGGTTCGGCGGCCAGATCGAAATCCCGATCGCCTTCCGCCCCGACGACCGATCCGGCCTGTCCGCCAGCACCCGCAACGATGTCTGGATCGACCGCACCGACTTCACCGACCGTGTGACGCTGGAGACCGCCGGCCGTCTGCGCCGCGCCGACGGCTCGCCCCTGCCGGTCACGCCCATCGACCGGGCCGAACTCGACCCCGAAGCCTACGACCTGCGCTATGTGCGCGGCTTCCGCGGCGCGCGGGGCCACACCGCCTCGGGCCTGGAAGTCAGCCTGACGCCCCACGCAGGCCTGGGCGTCGGCAGCGAAGGCCGTTCGGCCGAGGCCGGCGTCACGCTCAAGATCGGCGAGGGTCTGGATCGTCTGGCCCCCAACGGCCGCGAGCGGTTCGGCGAGCGGCCGCGCTGGTATCTGTACGCCGCCGGTTCGGGCCGCGCCGTGGGCTATAACTTCGCCCGCACGCGCGACGGCGACTACGCGCGCTCCGGCTATACCCAGGACAAGGGCAGCTTCCTGGGCGACGCCTCGATCGGCGTGGCCTATCGCAAGGGCGACATGCAGACGTCGTTCGGCGTCGTCTATCGCGAGATCGACGCCGGCAAGGGTCTGCGCGGCATGAACGGTCTGGACACCGACGTCAGCGAAGGCCTGCTGGCCTTCCAGCTGTCGATCCGTCCCGGCCGCTGAGCCTTTAACGAATCTCCGAGAGCGCCACGCCCTCGCGACGCGGGTCGGCGCCTCCGTCCCAGCGCCCGTCGCGCCAGATCGCGCCATGCAGGCCCGAGGTCTCGGTGGCGTTGGGCCTCAGGGCCATGCCCGCCGCCGCCAAGGCGTCGCGGATATGGGGCGCGATCAGGTCGGTGTCGGCCCCGACCATCTCGCCCCGCACCACCAGATTGGGCAGGGCGATCGCCTCCTGCATCGACAAGCCCCAGTCCATCGTCCCGACCAGGGCCTTGGCGACATAGGCCAGGATGCTGGACCCGCCCGGCGAGCCGATGGCGCCGACCAGCCGCCCCTGACGATCCAGAATCAGCACCGGCGTCATCGACGAGCGCGGCCGCTTGCCCGCCGCCACGGCATTGGCGGCCGGATGTCCGTCCTCGTGCGGCGTGAAGGAGAAATCCGTCAGCTGGTTGTTCAGGAAGAAGCCGTCGACCATCCGGCCATTGCCGAAGATGCTCTCGACCGTCGTGGTCATGCTGACCGCATTGCCCCATGCGTCCACCACGACCATGTGCGAGGTGCCGCCCGGCTCGGCGGTCTGGTCGACCCCGCGCGGCGGCGATCCCGTCGGGGCGCCGGCCTCGACCGGGCCGTTCACCTGCGGGGCCAGGGCCGCGCGCGACGCGACATAATCGGAATCCAGCAGACCGGCGATCGGCACCCCGACGAAGTCGTTATCGCCGATATAGCGGTCCCGGTCGGCATACATCAGCCGCTGCAACCGCCCGAACGCGACCCAGGCCTCAGGGCTCTTGGCCCCCTTGTCTAGATCCGGCGTCGCATCGGCCATGGCCAGGAACTGCAGCAACGCCACGCCGCTGGACGGCGGCGGCGGCACGCAGACCACATAGGCCTGATACGGCCGGCAAAGGGCGTCGCGGCGCAAGGGGCGATAGCCGGCGATGTCCGCCTCGGTCAGACCGCCGGGGCGCGGTCCTTCGCGAACCGCCGCCGCGATGTCGCGCCCGATCGGCCCGCCATAGACGACGCCCGGCCCCTGCTGCGCCAGTCGCGCGACGGTGTCGGCGTAGGCGGGGTTCTTCAGCGTATCGCCTGCCTGATACCGCGTGCCGTCCGGCTTGGTGAAATAGGCGCTGGCCCAACGCGTCCGCGCCTGGGGATAGCGTCCATTGATCATGCCGGCCAGACGCGGGCTGACCGTGAACCCGTCGCGCGCCAGCCGTTCGGCGTCCCCGAACAGATCACGCCAGGCCAGCTTGCCGTGATCCTTCTGCGCCATCGCCAGCATGGCCACCGCCCCCGGCGCGCCGGTCGATCGCCCCGAGAGGACCGCATCCATGAAGCCCAGCGGCTTGCCGTCCTCATAGAACAGTTCGGGCGTCGCTGACGCCGGCGCCGTCTCGCGCCCGTCATAGGCCGTGACGGTCCCGGTCTCGGCGTCATAGCTCATCAAAAAGGCCCCGCCCCCCAGGCCTGAAGACTGCGGCTCCACCAGGCCCAGCACCGCCTGGATCGCCACCGCGGCGTCCACGGCCGATCCTCCGCGCCGCAACACGGTCATCCCCGCCTCGACCGCCAGCGGATTCGCCGCCGCCACGAATGGGCCCCGAGCGTGCGATGCGGCCGACGACGGGGCCGACACGGCCTGCGGCGATGCTGTCGCCAGCGCGGGCGCCCCTTGGCTGGCTGTCGCGGTCTGACATCCCGCCAAGAGGACGGGAACCAGCACAGCGGCGATCTGGCGACGGAATGAACGCATGGAAGATCCGAAAGCAGGGGAGCGTCAGACAGGCCTAAGCCGTCGCAGCCGCCACGCCAACCGCTTCAGACGCAGAAACTGCATTCCCCCGCTTGCGTCCGCCCGATCCACCGGCTAAAGACCCGCCCTCGCCGCAAGGCAGCCGCACCCGTAGCTCAGCTGGATAGAGCATCAGACTACGAATCTGAGGGTCGGGCGTTCGAATCGCTCCGGGTGCGCCACTTCTTCCAAACAATACGACTTAAAACGTGGCACCGATTTACGCGGGCCGTTCACCGCCTCGCGATACGTCGCAACGCATCGCGAGGGCTTCTGCGCGCGCGCCTAGAACTGTTTCGACAACGACACGAAGGTGCGCCAGCCTTTGTCGGGCTGGTTATAGGGCGCACGAGACAGGGGTTTGGCGAACTCGATACGCAGGGTGGTCTTGCGGTCGAAGGTGATGCGCGAACCCACCCCGGCGGACGTCAGCTGTTCGGACCAGTCGCGACCGGGCGTCTTGTTCCACACCTTGGCGGTGTCGAAGAAGGCGAAAGCCTGAGCGAAGGTGATAAGGTCGCCCTTGGGATCATATCCGACCCGCGCCTCAATCATCCCGGCGACGGCCTTGTCGCCGCTGGCTTCGCCATAGTCATACGCCCGGCCGTAGGTCGGGCCGCCGACGAAGAACTCTTCGGAGCTGAGCAAGGCGTCGTCCGACCATTGGCCTGAGGCCTCGACATAGACGCCGACATACTTGCTGAGATCGCGATAGGCGCTGACCTGGGCGTTGACCTTGAAGAACTCGCCCGTCGCGTCGTAGCGCGTATTCAGCGGCGAGCGCTCGGTCGTGGCGCCGAAGGCGTCAATCCCTTTCGACAGCTGAATTGAGCCGGCCATCCAGCCGGAGCTGGAACGCCGCTGTCCCGCCACCGACATCCGCGCCACGGTCAGGGTCTCGTCGGTGCGACCCGTGGCGACGTAGTTCTGCTCGACGCGACGGACATCCAGTCCCGCGTTGAGCCAGAGGTTCTTGTCGCGCGAACGGACCAGAGGATGCGAGAGCGTGACCGAGGCCATGCGGCTGCTCCCCCCGACCCAGCCCGATGCGTTCTGAAGCGGCGCATCCGTCTCATAGCCCGATACGCCAAAGCGGACGCGGCCGCCTCCGGACGCGACGACAGAGTAGGACGCATCGATATAGGTAAGTTCGTCAGGGCGATCCGGCACCGTCAGCACGCCCAATGTGATCTGGTCGCCGGCCATAAAGGTCGAGTTGCGGGCGCCGGACAGGTAGACTTGCCACGGACCCTGGGTTTCGGAACCGCGATTGTCGACATAGACGCCGGCGCTGCCCGAGGTCATTGCCGTCTCGACAACCAAGCGGTGTTGGGCCGGGTCGCCGATGATCGGCTCGATGCGGCTGGTCAGTTTGACGCCGGGCACGTCGGACGCCAGGGACAGGCGGCGATCCAGTTCGCCGATGGTGAGGGGGCGCTGGTTCACCAAGGGCTTTAGGATCGGTTCGACGGCGCGTGCGCCATCGCCGGTCAGTTTCAGTTCCGAGATATAGCCTTCAAACACCACGATGCGGGCGGCGCCGATGGAGGGGTCGGTTTCGGCGACGACGGCGCGGGTCAGGAAATAGCCGTCGTTGCGATAACGGGCGGTGATTGCATTGGCCGACTGCACGAGATCGTCCACCGAGACGCGCCGCGCCAACTGCTGGTCATAGGTGTCGGCGAGATCGGCGAGTGGATAGGCGCTCACCCCCTGGATCAGCATGCTGGTCAGGATCAGACATCCGGCGCATCCGGCGTCCGGCGTCGAGGCCGGCTCAGCGTCCGCGCGAACCGGTCCCGCGACAGCCATGGTCAGCACCGCCACCATCCCCCACAGGACGCTGATTGTTCTTAACCATGAAGTCGAAAAAATATGACGCACGCCGTTCTCCAAACACAGGAGATCATTTACGGCGTTCGGGCTAAAAATCGTGTTAATATCACCAGTTAAGAGCTTGGCAGGCACGTCCTGATATCCAGAACATCAAACAGAATGTCTGGAGTGTGTGTTGGCCAATCGATACGCAATATTCTTCGCGATCCTCTTCTTC
This sequence comes from Brevundimonas sp. 374, assembly GCF_900102995.1. Taxonomy (NCBI): domain Bacteria; kingdom Pseudomonadati; phylum Pseudomonadota; class Alphaproteobacteria; order Caulobacterales; family Caulobacteraceae; genus Brevundimonas; species Brevundimonas sp. 374. The sequence continues at coordinate 74,990 of NZ_FNKT01000008.1, forward strand.
TTTGTGCGCTACCCGACCCAGGCTCTGGCGGATGAATGGCGCATCAGGGAAGTGGCGGGCGTTGTTCGCGTGGCCATACCGGCGCGGCCCGCTGCAAACGGCTCGGTTGGGCAGGTATTACCGACCGGAACCAGCGTCACGACAGGCGGAAACGGCCGTGCGATGATCACGAACGGTCAGCAAAGGGTCGTGGTAGGGCCGAACAGTCGCACCACGCTCGCGCCAGAAGTCGGAGGCATGACACGGGTTTTGCAGGACCTTGGCTCGGCCCTGTTCCAGGTCGATCGGCAGAGGCAGCCGCACTTTCGGGTGGAGACGCCATTGCTTGCCGCCGTGGTGAAGGGCACGACGTTTACAGTCACCGTCGACCCCATGGGCGACCGCGTGCATGTCGCCGAAGGTCTGGTCGAAGTCCGCGCCAATAACGGCAATGCCGTCAGCGACGTGGCGGCGGGAGCCACCGCCCTGGTCCCGCGCCAGCAACCGACCAGCGTCGAGGTTTCCACACCCGTTGCATCGGTTCCGATCGAAGCGGCTCCAGTCGCGGCGCCGAGCCTTGACTACGAGACCTTGACCGATGGCCTAGTCCAGAACCCGCCTGCGACGGCGCCAGCGGCCACCACCACGACAGCGTCTACATCAGGCGCCGCGACTGCCGCGACGACAACACCATCGGCTACGACCACAAGCACGACTGCGGTTCCAGCTACATCTTCAGCAGCGACTTCCACCGCTGCGGCAGGAAACTCCGGTTCAAGCGGAAACGCTTCACCGCCGCCAGCCGTAACCAACGCGAGCAATAATGCCGCAGCGGGCCCCGGCAACAACGCCAATACTGGAGCGACCAATCCTGGCAACCCTGGCGCCGGCAACCCCGGTGCTGGCAATCCGGGCTCGGGCAATCCGGGCAACGGCGACCCCAGCTCAGGCGCTCCGGGCAACGGCAACCCCGGCGCCGGCAATCCAGGCAACGATAACCCGGGCTCTGGCAACCCCGGCGCGGGCAATCCTGGTTCGGGCACTCCGGGCAACGATAACCCGGGCTCTGGCAACCCCGGCGCCGGCAATCCGGGCAACGGCAACCCCGGCAACAGTAATCCGGGCTCGGGCAACCCTGGCGACGGCAATCCGGGCAACGGCGACCCCGGCTCAGGCGCTCCGGGCAACGGTAACCCCGGCTCAGGCACTCCGGGCAACGGCAACCCCGGCAACGGTAATCCGGGTAATGGAAATCCTGGGAACGGGAATCCCGGTGCCGGCAATCC
>NZ_FNKT01000007.1:0-78271 GCF_900102995.1 Brevundimonas sp. 374
GGTCGAGGCGAACAGCGGCTTCCAGCTGTCCGGCGCCATGAACATGTCGATGCCGGCGTTGAAGGCCAGGGCGCAGCTTTCGTTCGAACAGCCCGGCAGCTGGCCCTGAGCGTTCCAGTCCGACACCACGAAGCCGTCGAAGCCCAGCGGGCCGCGCAGCACGTCGGTCAGAATGGTCTCGTTGCCCGAGTGTTTGACGCCGTTCCAGCTGGAGAAGCTGGCCATGATCGACAGCACCCCGGCGTCGATGGCCTGGGGATAGCCGGACAGATGGGTGCGGATCATCTCCTGTTCGGACCCGGCGAAGTCGCCCTGGTCTTTGCCGCCCGTGGTGCCGCCGTCGGCCAGGAAGTGTTTGGCCGAGCCGGCGATGTGGCCGGCCGCCAGCGGATGATCCGCAGACAGCGCGCCTTGCAGGCCAAGCGTCATGGGACCGGCGTAGCTCTGGGCCACCTCGGGGTTCTCGGCATAGCCTTCATACGTCCGGCCCCAACGGTCGTCCTGCGGTACGGCCAGGGTCGGGCCAAAGGTCCAGTCGGCGCCGGTCACAGCGACTTCCAGCGCGGTCGCCTCGCCGATGCGGCGGATCAGATCGGGATCGCGCGCGGCGCCCAGGCCGATGTTGTGCGGAAAGATGGTGGCGCCGACGATATTGTTGTGACCGTGCACCGCGTCGATGCCGTAGATCAGCGGCACCTTGGCGCCCGGACGCTGGGCCGCCGCCGCACGGAAGGCCTGAGCCAGTTCGACCCATTTCTGGGCCGAGGCGCGCTCGTCCCCGCCCGGCGAAGAGTTGCCGCCCGCCAGGATCGAGCCGAGCGGATAGGTCAGCAGGTCTTCAGGCTTGATCGAGCCGATATCGGCCTGGATTGTCTGCCCGACCTTCTCCTCCAGCGTCATCCGGCTCATCAGCTCGGTGACGAAGGCTTCCGTCGCCGCATCCGTCATCGCCGCCGGCGAGGCCGCGCGGGGCCAAAGCGCCGGATGGGCGCGCGTCGCGTCGGTCACGATGGAGGCTTGGGGGGTCACGGCCTGAACGGGACCTGCCCGAGCCATGCCGGGGTCGATCGCGCAGGCGCTCGACATGAGGGTGATCACCAGGGCGGTGGCGGCCTTGCGCATGGAAAGAGACCTGATCGCTGGGCCCATCGCGCCGCCCAAGCCAACCCCGGAGACGCGCCTTCAGGCCGATATGGACGTCCGAAGCACCTTTGGACGACGGCCACTGTGCCAAAGGCCTGACAGCGCTGTCAACATCTGTCAGATCGCTGACTTCAAAGCGCGATGCGAGCCGTGGACTGACGCGCAATCAGATCGTGCGGAACGATGACGCGTGCATGGGCGTCGCCGGTCAAAAGGCGGCGTAGCGGCGGGATCAGCCGCTGGGCTGCTGCGGCCGCCATTTCCGCCACCGGCTGACGAATGGTGCTCAAATCCGGCGTACTGAAACCCGCGCCAGGCGAATCGTCGAAACCGGCCACCGACAGGTCGCCGGGCACCGACAGCCCCAGCCGCGCCGCACATTGTAGGACGCCTAGGGCCGTATCGTCGTTACTGGCGAAGATGGCCGTGATGTCGGGCGCGGTCTGGTGCAGTTTCTCCATCGCCAGCGCGCCGGAGTTGAAGGTGAAGTCGCCCTCCATCACCCAGGCCGGCGCCACGTCCAGGCCCGCTTCGGCCATGGCGTCCCTGTAACCGGCCAGACGACGCCGGCTGGCGCCATAGGCGACCGGTCCGGTGACAAAGGCGATCCGCGTGTGCCCGAGGTCGATGAGATGGCGGGTCATCTCCAACGCGGCGCGCCGTTCGTCCATCTCGATGCAGAAACCCCGATCGAACGCCGCTTCCGCACCGATGCGGGCATAGGGCGTACCGGCCGCGTCGAGGGCGTCCATCACCACCGTATTGTCCGAGTTCGGCGGGGTCAGAATGACGCCCTCGGGCCGGATGGAGTTCAACAGCGCCATCAGATCGCGTTCGAGATTAGGCGAGTTATGATCCACCAACTCGATCATCAGATGATAATCGACCTGGCGCGCCTCCATCAGGGCGCCGAACTCCAGACGCCCCAGATAGTCGCTGCCGCGCCCGCTCTTCCAGTGTTCGATGGTCAGATCCGCGTCCACCAGGACCGCGATCAACGACGACGACGCCCCCGCCAGACTGCGCGCCGACAGACTGCGCCGATAGCCCAGAGACGCAGCCGCCTCCTCCACCTTGGTTCTCAGCGTGGGGCTGACGTTCGGCTCGTTGTTGAGCACACGCGACACAGACTTGATAGACACGCCCGCCTTCGCGGCCACGTCATAGATCGTCACCGTCGCCAAATTCCGTCCCCCTGAACGTCGCTCTGACCGCTTCTAACATCCCCGTTCGAAAAGGCGATGCCGACACAGCTTATGGTCAGGCTTGTCCATCGCTGTCATGCCAAAAAATGGTCTGCTAGACAGTCGGCATGATGACCCAAAACGATGCCGGTCCCATCCGAAAAATCGTCATACTGGGCGGCGGGACGGCCGGCTGGATGACGGCCGCCGCCCTGTCTCATCGTCTGGCGGGCAGCCCCGTGTCGATCGAACTGGTCGAGTCCGCCGAGATCGGCATCGTCGGCGTAGGCGAGGCCACCCTGCCCCACATCCGCGCCTTCAACACGGCCATGGGCATCGACGAGCAGACGTTGATCGACCAGACGCAGGCGACCTTCAAACTGGGCATCCAGTTCGTGGATTGGGGACGGCCCGGCGACAGCTATATTCATCCCTTCGGCGCCTATGGCGAGCCAATCGAGGGGATCGATTTCCACCATGTCTGGGCCGCGCGCCGCGCCATGGGCGACGCCGCCGACATCAGCGACTACAGCTATCCGGTCAGGGCGGCCGAGGCGAACCGCTTCCAGCGGCCGGTTTCCGACCCCGGCTCGATGCTATCCACGTTCAGCTACGCCTTTCAGTTCGACGCCAGCCTCTATGCCGCCTTCCTGCGCCAGGTGTCGTGCGGGCGCGGCGTGGTCCGCACCGAAGGGAAGGTCGTCGATCATGTCCTGAATGGCGCGACGGGCGATGTCGACGCTATCGTCCTGTCGGACGGGCGCCGCATCGCGGGCGACCTCTTCATCGACTGTTCGGGCTTTCGCGGTCGGCTGATCAATCAGGCGCTGGAGACGACGTTCGAGGACTGGAGCCACTGGCTCCCCTGCGACAGCGCCTTCGCCGTGCCATGCCAGACGGCGGCGCCGGTCGGCCCCTATACCCGCGCGACGGCCCGGGCGGCAGGCTGGCAATGGCGCATTCCGCTGCAACATCGCACCGGAAACGGCCACGTCTTTTCATCGGCCCATATCTCGGACGAGGACGCCGTGGCGACCCTGATGTCCAATCTGGAAGGTCCGGCGCTGGCCGAGCCGCGTCGGCTGAGCTTCAGGACCGGGCGACGACACAAGCTGTGGAACCGAAATGTCGTCGCCATCGGCCTGTCCGGCGGCTTTTTGGAGCCGCTGGAATCCACCAGCATCTATCTGATCCAGCTGGGGATCACGACCTTGCTGGACCTGTTCCCCGACAGGGTCGGGATGGAGGCGGACGCCGAGGAATACAATCGAATCATGGCGCTGGAGTTCGACCGGATTCGTGACTTCCTCGTCCTGCACTATGTCGCCAACCAACGTGACGAGCCGTTCTGGCGAGAGATGCGGACCATGGCTTGGCCCGACAGCCTTTCGGCCAAGGTCGAGGCCTTCAAGTCGCGCGGCCTGCTGCCCGACTACGACATCGGCGTCTTCCTGCCACCCAGCTGGCTCGCCGTACTGGTGGGGCAGAACATCGTCCCGAACGGCTGGGATCCGCGCGTCGATCGGCTGGAACCACACGTCCTGTCCGACAAGCTGGCAGCCCTGCGCGACGACGTCCGATCAACCGTCGATCGAACGCCCGATCACATGACCTTCATCAGCGATGCGGCTGCGCGCGCAGGTAGCCTCCGATGAGCGGAACCGAAAAAATTTGGGTCATTCAGGGCGCCGGCTTAGCGGCTTGGGCGGCGGCCGCGCTGCTGGCCCGCCACCTGCCGTCTGGTAATTCGGTCCTGATCGAAGACGCTGTTTCCCCCGCACTCGGCGAAGAGTCTGAGGTCGTGGTCGCCGAACCCGACGGCGTGCTCGTGCAGTTGTCGGACGGCGCGGACCTGTTGGCGCACGGCCACGGCGGCTTCTTCCTGGGCTCGCTGCTGCGAAACTGGTGCGACGGGCGAGACATCGCCGTCGTCGAGCAGGAGCCGCTGCCTGGGATCGATGGGGTCGCGCTGACGGACGTGGTGTTGCGCGCCGCCCGTCAGTCGCCCGCCGCCCCCGACTACGCCGCGCTTATGGCGCCGTTGCAGTTCCAGGCGCGCGTGATGGCGGCCGGTCGTTACGCCCATCCCAGCCCAGATCGGCAGTCGCCGCGCTCCCTTCTTCGTCCCAGACTGATGCTGGACGCGCGCGTTCTGACGGCGCGACTGCGGGACATCGCCCTGCGCGCTGGCGTGCGGGAGACGCCTGATGATGTCCGTGAAGTCGAGGCCTTCATGACCCTGGAAACGCGAGCGAACGGAGTTTTCAGCGGCGACGGCGACTGGACCGGGCGGCTGGGCTACGACCGCTGTCTGACCATGCGCTACGTGGGCGGCGATCACCCGCCGCGTCTGGATATGGCCAATCTGGTCGAAGGGCTGGTCAGTAGCAGCCCCCTGCCCGGAGGCGGTTTCGCCAGCTTGGCCTACGCCGCAGATCGCACCACCGTTGACGTTGCGAAGGCGGCGCTGGCGGCCTGGCTGGGCGACGTTGATGTCGCCACCCAGTCCGACGTCGTCCTCGCTCCCGGCCTGAACACGCATCCCTGGAGCGGCCGTCGTCTTGCTCTTGGTCCGGCGGCGGCGCGCTTTGGCGACGCTTTGAGCCTGGATAGCGCCGCGCTGGAGCGACAGCTGACACAACTGGTCGCATCGCTGCCGGGCACGTCCGAGCAGATTTCAGCCTGCGCCGAGGCCTACAATGAGGCGGTGGTTCGCGACATCGCGCACCGCGCGGACCAACTCCATCTTATCCTTCTGAACGGATCGCAAGGCGAGAGACTGGCCCCGGCTGGCGATGACCTGGCGCGTCGCATCGCTCAGTTCACGTCTCGCAACGCCGGCGTCGGCCTGGATGGCGATCCTTATGATGCTCAACACTGGATAATGCTGATGGCCAGTCTGGGCCTGATGCCGCGCCGTTACGACATCCAGGCCGACCGTCTGGACATCAAGGCCGCCATGGCGTCGCTGGGTCGAATGGTCATCGCTTTCGACCAGACTTTGGCCGCCCTGCCCGCTCATTCTCAGTTCATCGACCGGCTGCGCGAAGGCGGCTGATCCAGAACGAAAAAAAGGGGCGTCGATCAAATCGACGCCCCAAGTCTTCGCTCAGAGAAGAAGTCTTAGAAGGTGTAGCGCAGGCTGAACGTCACGCGGCGGTCGCTGCGGAAGTAGGATCGCGGCGCCAGCGGACCGGCCTGGTTTGCGCCGTTCAGGTTGTAGGACGTCTGCTGCTGCGTGACGGTGACCTCGTCCAGCAGGTTCGCGCCATACAGGCCGATCTTCCAGTTGTCGTTCAGCGTGTAGAAGATCGAACCGTCAAGCTGCCCCGTCGAGTCGTTAAAGATCGGCGAGAACGGGTTCACATCGTCGCGCGGCGTCAGCAGGAAGCCATTGCGCCAGTTGTAGGCCAGACGCGCCGACAGACGATCCTTCTCGTAGAAGACCGAGAAGTTGTAGGTGTGCTTCGACAGCTGCTGCAGCGGCAGTTCCAGACCCACATAGCGCGGCTCGGTCACGGCGTTGGGGAAGGTCGAAGGCTCGACGTAGGTGTAATTCGCCTCGATCCCCAGCCCGCTCCACAGACCTGGCAGGAAGCTGTAGGTCTGCTGATAACCGACTTCGAAGCCCTTGATCCAGCCTGAGCCGATATTGACCTGCTGGTTGACCTGGACGTCGGTGGAGACGCCCTGCGCGTTGCTGAACTGCTGGACGGTCGAGCCGCTGGCCAGGATGTCCGACAGGTCCTTGTAGAAGGCGTTGAAGGTCAGCGAGCTGCCCGGCTTGAAATACCATTCCACGCCAAGGTCATAGTTCCACGAGCGCACGCCCGTCAGCTGCGATCCGCCGGTGAAGGTGGTCAGCAGCGGGGCGGTGTTGACGTCGCCGCCGTTGTTCCGGACCTGGTTCATGTCGGTGTAGAACAGGGTGGCGGCGAAGGCCGTCACGCCGAAGTCCGGGCGCGTCATGGCGCGCGACACCGCGCCGCGGAACACCCACTCCTTGTACTTCAGGTTGACGTTCAAGCTGGGCAGCCAGTCGTCATAGCTGTTGCCGCGCTCGATCTCTTGGAAGCTGCCGTCGCTGAATGCGACCAGCTGGTTCAGACGGTCGTTCGACAGCAGGCAATAGCCTGGCGCCGACTGACCCGGTTGAACCGTCGAACAGCGGAAGCGGGCGATGGCCGCCGCGTTGGCCTGGGTGACCGGAATGTTCTGACCCGGGAAGCGCGGATCGTTGCCGTTCGCATCACCGAAGTTCTGCGCGATGTTGGGGCTGGAGATGAAGCCGCGTGTCTGGAAGTCGGTCTTGGCGTAGCGAACACCCAGGTTGCCGGTGATGGCGGTGTCCGCGCCGAAGATGTCATCCCAACCGAAGTCGAACCGGACATAGGCCGAGGTGGTCTGTTCCGCCGAGTTGTTGATGTCACCAGGCAGGAAGGGCGTGCCGGCGATGGCGCCCGGACGCTGATCCAGCGGACGCCAGGTCGAGCCCGAGCTGCTGGCTGCAGCCAGGGCCGCTTGCAGCGTGCCGTCCCGATAGGCCGCGATCAGATCGGCCGTCGGATAGAAGCCGTTCATCGGCGTCGGATTATGGCCGCGCTGGAAGTTGGGGAAGTCATAAGCTTCGACGGCCAGCGGACCTGTGGTCTGGAACGGCGTGACGCCGCCGGCCCAGCTTTCGGAAATGGCACCCCAGTTATAGGCGGTGTAGCGACGCGTCTGCTCGCGGTCCGAATAGCGCGCACCCATGCGAATGGCGCGCAGTGGCGAGTTGTCGAAGTCGTATTTGACGTCCGCCTTGAACGCGGTCTGATCACCGTCCGACTGCTCGATGTGATCCATCGCCGAACGATAGTAGAAGTTCGACGGATCGTTTGTGCTGGCCGACGGCTGGCCCGAGGCGTCCACAAACTGAATGTCCGGCACGCCGTGACGCCCTTCGCCGATCAGGGTGTAGAGCGGCGTGATGGCGCCATAGACGCTCATGTCCAGATCGTCGGCGCTGGCCTTGCTGTACTGCGCATCCAACCAGATCGACAGGCGATCGGTCGGATGGAATTCGGCGGCCAGAGAGAAATCTTCGGTCAGGGTTTGCAGATCGCGCTGGCGCTTGGGCAGAACCTGCAGGTTCGGCGCATTGCTGACCAGCAGACCGCTCGTGAAGACGCCGTTGGAATCATAGGTGAACGACTGGCCCGGCAAGGGGGTCGGGTTGCCGCCGCTGCCCAGATCCACTTCGACCACGCGCTCGCCCCAGGCCGAGGTCGAGTCGGCGCGAATGTATTCGCCGGTCAGCTTGGCGCGGCCGTCAGTCGATTCCCATTGCAGCGAGCCATCCAAGGTCGAACGCGAACGGTCGAACTGCTGGGTCCGCACCGCGCCGCCGCGCGGGACGTATCGGCGATCCTCGCCGTTCGACAGATCGGACCGATAGGTGAAATCTGTCAGGTGGCTGCCGTAAGCTTCGGAATACAGGTCGGATTCGCCATAGCTCAGCAGGGCGCCGAACGAGCCGTACTGGGTGTCCCAGACGTTGCTGATCAGGGACGAGAAGCCCAGGCCCGGCTTTTCACGCAAATCGCCATAAGAGCCTTCCGCCGTCGCGCCGAAGACGAACTTGCGGCTGTCGAACGGCTTGCGGGTGCGCAGATCCACCACGCCGGCAATGCCGCCTTCGATCCGGTCGGCCGTGGCGTTCTTGAACACCTGAACACTGGACAGCAGTTCCGGCGACACGTCGTTGAAGCCCAGGGCGCGACCCGTGTTCACGCTGAAGGCGTCGCGGCCGTTGAACTCCGAGCGGACGTAAGAAAGGCCGCGAATGATGACGTTGGAGCCTTCGACCGAGAAGTGGTCGGGGTCGGTCGGGCCCTGGAAGCGGTTGATATTCACGCCGGGGATGCGCTGCAGCACCTCGTTGACCGACTTGTCCGGCAGGGCGCCGATGTCGTCGGCGGTCACGGCATCGACGAAGGTGTCGGAGTCGCGCTTGATCGCCTGCGATGAGGCGATCCGCGCGCGGATGCCGGTGACGACGACGTCGTCGACCTGCGCCGCATCGTCCGTGGCCGGGGCAGTCGTCTGCGGCGCCGGCGTCGATTGGGCGTGGGCGGCGCTCGCGCCAACGACGGCGACGGTCAACGCCAGGGCGGACACGGAACGGCGCAACCCGCGAGCGGCGGGCGCATAGCCGGCTTGGAACATTTCTGACTTCACTTCTGATCCCCCCGAGGACGGTTCAGCCCGTCGCAATCGTTTCGGCAGCCTTGATCGACCGTCCGCGAGCGTGTTGGACTACCGATTGACAGCGATGTCAACTTCTCGCGACAAACTTGTCGCCTTTTCGATCGGCGACTTCAGAAGCGGTGCGCCCGCATCAATGCAACGGACGCCAGTCTGCTGACACGGCTTTCAGGCGGCAGCCGCAGCCTCAAAACGCCTTGCGATTCATCGTCGTCGCCAGAACATCTTCGTGCGTCGGCAGGGCGTCGGCCGTGCGCCAGATGCTATCTCGGATCGCCGACAGCCGGCCCAGATTGGCGTCATGACTGATCACGTCGGAAATCGGGTGACGCCCGTGCGGCGTCAGTCCCTGCCCCGCCGCGACCGCCAGCCAGCTCGATTCGGAAAAGATGTCATGGTCGCGCCTGACGATCCGACCCGTCTCCTCGAACAGGGCGATCTTGGCCGCCAGCCGGTCCGGGATCGGCATGTCGCGCACCTGCTGCCAGAAGGCCCCTTCCCGCTGCGTGACCTTATAGTGCAGGATCAGGAAGTCGCGGACGGTGACGAATTCCTCCTCCATCAGCGCGTTGAACTCGCGGCGAAGGCCCTCGCTGTCTTTGTGCGACGGAAACAGGGTGATCAGCTTGGTGATGGCGCTCTGGATCAGGTGAATGCTGGTCGATTCAAGCGGCTCGAGAAATCCGCTCGACAATCCGACCGCCACGCAATTGCGCTTCCAACAGTCCTTGCGCCTGCCCGTGGCGAACCGCAGGCGACGCGGCTCGGCCAGAGCCGTGCCCTCGAGCCGCGACATCAGCGCGTCCTCGGCGGCCTGATGCGAGAGATGCGCCGAGGAATAGACGTAGCCATTGCCCACCCGGTGTTGCAGCGGGATGCGCCATTGCCATCCGGCCTCGCGCGCCGTCGACCGCGTGTAGGGCGATAAGGACTCTTTGCGCTCGCACGGTACCGCGACAGCGCTGTCACACGGGAGCCAGGAACTCCAGTCCTCATAGCCTGACTTCAATGCCTGCTCGATCAGAAGTCCGACGAAACCGGTGCAATCGATGAAGAAGTCGCCTTCGACGATCCGCCCGTCGTCCAGCCTGACGCCTGCGATATCGCCATCCGCCGCCTGCTGGACCTCGACCACCCGCCCCTCATGGCGAACGACACCCAGCCCTTCCGCAAGCCGGCGCAGGAAGCCCGCATAGAGCGCCGCATCGAAATGGTAGGCGTAGCCCAGGCTGGACAACGGCGACTGCGGCCCGCCCTGCGGATGGACGAAACGGCCACGGCGCGCAGCCTGCCAGGCCATGGAATAGGTTTCCAGCGGCTCCGACTCGCCTTCGGCGGAGGCTTTCAGCCAGAAATGATGAAAGGCGATGCCTTCCATATCCAGCCCGAAGGCGCCGAACGGATGGAAATAACGCTCACCCTCGCGTCGCCAGCCGTCGAACTCGATCCCCAGCTTGAACGTGGCCTTGGTCTCGCGCAGGAAGTCGGCCTCGTCGATCCCCAGGCGCGCATTGAACTTCAGGATTTCCGGGATCGTCGCCTCGCCCACCCCGATGACGCCGATGGCCTCAGATTCGACCAGGGTCACGGTCTTGCCCGCGCCCTCGAACGCCTGCGCCAGCGCCGCCGCCGCCATCCACCCCGCCGTCCCGCCCCCGACGATGACGATGCGATCTATGATCAAGGATGAGTCAGCCAAGTTGCACCTCAGTCACGATTATCGGACTCGATTGCGGATTCACCAATGGTATTAGCTTGTTCCGTGGCCGTGGTGGCGCGGAATCGATCATCATGCTCGTTAGGTTTACGTGTTCAGCTTTTTTCTAGAACGGCGCTAGGCGCAACGCCCTACCCTTCATCACTCACCGAGGTCGGCAATGCGCCATAAGCGGGCATTGGCCTCGCGGCCAGAATAAGACCTTCGGCTAGTCCAGTGTTTTGAGTGGGGCGCCGTGATCTGCAAAGCGCGTGTAGGCGATTGTCGCACCGTCGCTGTCAGTATCCTCAACCAGTATTCCGGAGAAAAGGTGCGGAAGCGAGAACGGCCTGGCTCCGATTGTTGACCTCAAGCTTTTTGAAAATGGCGGAGACATGCTGCTTCACAGTGCCTTCAGTCAGATTCATGTCCCCTGCGATTTCCTTGTTGAGCTTGCCCTCGGCGAGGGCGCGAAGCACGCGTAACTGAGCTGCCGAGAGACGCGCGACGCGGCGATGGAAATCAACGGCGACTGGATCGGGCGGCGTTGCGTGGGGAAATCGTTCCTCGCCGCGCATGATGTCGCCAACGGCATTGACCAGGGTCTCGACTGGGGCGGCCTTGGACAAATAGGCCTTGACGCCGAAAGCGCGAGCCATGGCGACCGAGTGGGCGTCGATGCGCGCCGACACCATAGCGAAATCGGCGTCCGGCAGGAGCTGTTGTAGCCGAAGCAAGGCGTCAAACCCGGTCGCGTCGGGCAGGATCAGATCCAGCATTACCAGTTTGATCCGGCTGCCCAACTGTCTGGCGCAGGCCTCGGCCTCCGCAGCGGACAAGACGCGGGCGACATCCAGGTGCGCATAGGCCGATCGGATGGACAGCTCCAACGCTTGGCCCACCAGGGGGTGATCATCGACGATAAGAACAGTCCAGCGCATCGCTCCAGCGCCTCCAAAGCTAAGCCTTAAGTTGTCTCGCCTCATGTAAGGATTGCCTAGGACACCTTAATGAGGCGTTTCCCATACAACTCAGGCCAGTATGCAAAGCTTGCTAAGGAAAATAGCATCAGCGCTATAACTTTGGTTATGTTTGAGCCGTTTTGCACGTCCGGCTTGTGGACTCCGCTGCAGATCGGGCTGATTTGGCGCTCCAACAACGACGCCTGTCCGGCGCCGCCTCGCAGTTGGAGCTGATGATGAACAAGTCGCTGATCGCCGCCGCCGCCCTCGTCCTGACCGCCATCGCCTCGCCCGCGCTGGCCCAATCCGCATCGACCACAGGGTCGGGATCGATCACCGTGATCCGCCCCCTGACCATCACTAAGACCGCCGACCTGAAGTTCGGCACTGTCGTTCGTCCCGGCACGGGTTCGGGCACGGTCGTGGTCAGCTCCGCCGGCGCCCGGTCGGTCACGGGCGGCGTTGTCGGCCTGAACTCGGGCGATACGCCCGCCGCCGCGGCCTTCTCGGTCGCCGGTGAAGGCGGACAGTCGGTGTCGGTAACCATCCCCGCGACCTTCTCGATGGCCAATGGCACGGACACCCTGACGGTGACGACCTCGAACAGCCTGACGGGTTCGGCCGCCAGCCAGACCCTGTCCAATGCTCTGGGATCGGCCGGTTCGCTCGCCTTCAGCGTCGGCGGCTCTGTCCCCGTCGCCTCCACCACGGCAACGGGCGCCTACACCGGCACCTTCACCGTCTCGGCGGCGTACAACTAGGGCCATGTATCCGCTCCAGGTCGACCACGAAACGCCGTCGACGCTTAACGAAGCGGAAGGCTTGAAGGACCATGGTCCTTTCGTGCCGCAGTTGCGCGGGATCGGAGTGAAGATGGTTCGATACCTTTTGCCGGTCATCGCCTTCCTGGCCATCGCCGATCCGGTCATCGCCCAGGTTGGGGCCGACCTGAACATCTCGCCCAAGCGCGTGGTGTTCGGGCCCGGCGAGCGCAGCGCCACAGTCTATGTGTTCAATCAGGGCGACCAACCTGCGACCTATTCCGTCGAAATGGTCGACCGGGTGATGACGGCGGACGGCCAGATCGTCGCCGCCGCAGATCGGCCCGATGCGACGGTCGATTCCGCGCTTGATCTCGTCCAGTACACGCCCCGCCGCATCACGCTTCAACCGCGTGAAAGCCAGGCCATCCGGGTACGCGCCCGTCCCGGTGCCGAAGGCGAACACCGCAGCCATCTGACCGTCACCGCCCTGCCGCCCGAGAACGCCGGCTTCACCGTCGATCAGGCGGCGGCCGGCGGCGGCGACGTGACCCTGCAGGTCGTGGCTTTGTTCAGCGTCAGCATACCGGTCATCGTCCGCGACGGCCCGGTCGATGCGCGCGCGGCTATCGATCGCGTGGCGGTCAAGAAGGACGGCGATCAGACCCTGCTCTCGCTCGATCTGGTCCGTAACGGCGCTAGTTCCGTCTATGGCGACGTGGAGGTCTTCGTGGAGGACGCCGCGGGCCGCCGTCCTCTGACCGCCGTTCGCGGCGTGGCCGTCTATCCCGAGGTCGCGCGTCGCACTGTCGTCGTCGCCCTGCCCGATGGCATCACGGCCGGCCAGAGCCTGGCCATTGTCTATCGCGACGACGATGCGGCAAAGGGCGAGGTGCTGGCGACGACGACGCTGATCGCCCCGTGATGGCGGCGCGCTCCACAGGCGCGGCTCTGATGGCCCTGGCCACCTCGGGCATCGCCTGGAGCGCCGCGGCGCAGGACAATCTGGTCCGCAATCTGGTCATTGCGGCCGATCCTCAGCCGTTCAGCGCCGACGATCTGCTGTGGATGCAGGTGGACGCCGGCGGCGTGGCCCTGACCGACTCCATGAACGTCTATGCGTCCCGTTCCGGCGTGTTCTTGCCGTTGGGCGAGTTCGCGCGCGTACTCGATCTCGCCGTCGGCGTCTTTCCGGCGCAGCGCCGGGCCGAAGGCTGGGTGCTGGACCCTACAAATCGCATCACGGTCGATTTGACGACGCGCGAGGCGGTCGTCGCCGGGCGCACGATCCGGTTCGCCGTCGATCAGGCGGCGATCTACGACGACGATCTCTATGTGCGCGTCGATCTGATCGAACAGCTGTTGCCTGTGAAACTGAAGGCCGACCCCAGCGCCCAGAAACTGACGGTCACCACGACGCGCGCCCTGCCGTTCGAGCAGCGCGCCGAACGCGCCCGGCGTCAAGCCGCCTCCGGCGCTATGGACACTGACGACGGCGTCGTGCGCCAGCCGACCCCCTATCGGATCGCGAGCCCTCCGGCCTTCGATGTCAACATCGGCGGTCAGATCACGCGCGACGGTCAGGACAACGCCGGACGCTACGACGTGCGGGTGGCCGGGGACCTCCTCTACGCCGGGTTCGAGGGCTATGTCGGCTCCGACGACGACGGCGCGATCAGCAATATTCGCGTTGCCCTGACCCGCAAGGATCCGTATGGCCGCGCCCTCGGACCATTGGGCGGCACTCGCGCCAGCCTGGGGGATGTGTTCTCGCCTTCCATGCCCATCGGCGCATCGGGCGTCGCTGGACGCGGCGTCTATTATTCGTCGGCGCCGTTGGAAAATCTCGACCTCGCCACCCCTTTGAACCTTCGAGGCGAACTGGCCTTGGGCGAAGAGGTCGAACTGTACGTCAACGAGGTGCTGCAGCGCTCGCAGACCTCGGCGGTTCAGGGACGCTACGAGTTTCTGGACGTGCCGCTGGCCTTTGGCCTCAACACCATTCGCCTGGTCTTCTATGGATCCCAGGGTCAGATTCGCGAGGTCGTGCGCCGCATCAACTTCGGCTCGGGCCAGATCGAGCCGGGTCGATTCGTCATGCGCTTCAGCGCCATCGAACAAGGGATGACCGTCTTTGACGTCGGCGAGCGCTTGGGCGGGCCCGAGGTCGGATCGCTGCGTCTGGTCGCCACGCTCGACTACGGTTTGACGTCCGGTCTCACGCTCAGCGCCGGCGCCGGTCGCTACGATCCGACCGGCCGCGACAGCCGCACCCTGACGACCGCCGGCGTTCGCAGCTCGCTCGGCCCCATCGCCGCCCAGATCGACGCCGCCCTGGACGACCAAGGCGGCCGGGGCGTTTCCGTCGGCATGGCGACCCGCGCCCATGGCGTGTCCTTGTTAGGTCGGCATTCCGAGTACGGCGCCGGCTTCATCGACGAGACGCGCCAGCTCGGCGTGCTGGACCAGGCGCCCCTCTCGCGCGCCACCGACTTTCGCGCCGATGGACAGTGGACGGCGCCCGGCGGCCTGATCGTGCCGATCTCGTTGAATGCGCGCCGTCTCAGCCGCGTCGACGGTGTCAACCTGACCACCGCCGAACTGCGCGCCTCCGCCCCCTTCGGTCGCTACTACGCCTCGGCCAACGTCGCCTACGAAGCCGAAAATGTCAGCGTGCTCGAGCGGCGCCGCTGGCTGGGCGGATTCGATGTGAACACCCTGATCTCGGCGCGGCTGCAAACGCGCGCGGGCCTGACCTATGAGGTATCGCCGAACCCCAGCCTCGAGACCGCCTACGTCACCGCCGATTGGCAGTTGAGCCCGACCGCCGCCTTGCGTTTTGGCGCCATTCGCGCCCTCGGGCCCCAGGCCTCGACCGCCGTCCAGGCCTCTCACCTGTGGCGGGCGCCCAGGTTCGATCTGGCCCTGAACGTCGCCTATGAGACGCGGCATCAGGACTGGCGCATCGGTCTGCAGCTAGGCTTCGGCTTCGGCTACGACCCCGGCCGCGAACGCTACCGGATCACCCGACCGGGCGTGGCAGGCGGCGGGTCGGTCGTCATCAACGCCTGGGTGGACGAGAACGGCGACGGCAGGCGTCAGATCGACGAAGCCGGCGTGCCCGGCGTGGTCGCCGATACGAATGCTGGGGGCGTGACGACCGACGCCGATGGGCGTGTCTACGCCACCGGCCTGGGCGACGTGCCGACGGCGCGTGTGCGGCTGACGACCGAGGGCGTCGACGATCCGTTCCTGTTGGGCGGCCCGACCGACATCCAGATCGTTCCGCGCCCCGGCCAGACGGCGCAGATCGACTATCCGATGCAGCGCAGCGCCGAGGTGCAGTTGCTTGCCCTGCTGGCGCGCGGGTCCGCCGCACCCCGCCCTCTTGCCGCCTTGGCCATCGAGCTCGTTCCGCAGGCCGGCGGCGCCCCCGTTCCAGGCCGCAGCGATCATGCCGGAGTATTGTTCGTCGAAAGCCTGCGTCCCGGCGCCTACGATCTTCGTCTCGACGCCGCCCAGGCGCAGGCCTTAGGCGTGTCGCTGATCGAGGGTGTTCGGGTGATCGTTCCGCCGCACGGCGGTTTCGTTGACGCCGGACGCGTGGTGGTCCGCATCACTGGCGAGGCGCAGCAATGAACCGGTTCGCTCTTTCTATCTTGATCGCGACCAGTCTGGTGTTCGCCGCGCCTCGGCAAGCCATCGCCGACGCTTCGGTGACGCGCTCTCCCGCGACCGCGCCGACCTTGGGCACCACTATTCGCGGCACGTCGGCGACCACCTTCAGCATTTCCACAGCCGGCGTCGTGACCCGGACCAGCGGAAACGCCATTCGACTGTCGTCCAGCTCGGTGACGACGCCAACCCTGTCGATCAATTGCGGCCTGCTGAACCTGTCAGGCCTGTGCGCCGTTCGCTACATTCGCGTCACCATCACGCCCGTGACGGGCAGCGGCCCTGCCTCCATTTCTCGTCTGCGCGTCGGCTCGCTGAGCGGAGCGACCTACAGAACCGGATCGCCGCCAGCGGACGCAGCCAGCCTGACGTTCGACCTGAATCCGATCGGGCTGCTGAGCACGGCGACCCTGCGTCTCGGCATGGACGTGGTGCTGGCCGCCAACCCTGCAAGCGGATCGTACGCCTTCGATTACATCGTCACGGTTCAACTGGTGACATGATGATCCCGCGCGCGCTGTCGCTCACCGCCCTGCTTCTTGCCTGCGCTTTTCCAGTCCTCGCCCAGGAGCCGGCCCGCGCGACGCTCAGCGTCGAGCGAAGCCTCAGCATCGCCTCCGTTCGACCGATCCAGCTGTCGCCGGACGATCCTGTCGCCACCTTGTCCATGCGCGCCGACATCCAGCCCAACGCCCCCGCCGTGATCAGCGTGACGGGCGATCCGGGGCGGGTCTATCGCATCCGCGTGCCCGACACTCTGACGTCCGTCGAAGGCGTCGCCTTGGTCGAAGGCCTGCGGATCTGGAGCGAAAATACGGGCGACATCTCTTCCAGCCGCACTTCTCGCATGGATTTCGAGGGTCGCGACCTGCTGCGCGTCTCGGGCCGTCTGCGTCCCGCAGCGGGCGCAACAGAGCCGATCGCCGCCCTGCCGCTCAGCGTTGATTACGAATAGATCAGTCCAAGGCCTCAAGCCTCGCGACCAACCGATCCGCCTCTTCAGCGTCCAGTCCCCGCCCTGCGGCAAAGGCCTCATCGATCGCTAGCGCCGCCTCGGCCAAATCAGAGAAGCCGAACATTCCGGCCGATCCTGCCAGACCATGCGCGATCCACTCGACCTGGCCGATGTCGCCCGCTGCAAGGCTTTGAATCAAGGCTGCCCGATCCCGCGCCGCCCTCTGCCGAAACTCGATACGCAAGTTGGCAAGGGGATCGCTCGTCATGCCGCATCAGCCGAAAGGATGTCGCGCAACTGACGGGCCAGCGTCATGGGATCGAACGGCTTGACTAGCACTCCGATGGCACCCAGTGCCTTGAGACGCTCGACTTCATCACTTTGCGCCCTCGCGGTCATGAAGATGACGGGCGTCGTCGCCAGGCCCTCCATCTCACGAAGTCGTGCAAGAACACGAGGGCCATCCATGCCCGGCATCATCACGTCCAGCAGGATCAAGTCCGGGCGTGCGCCCTCCGAGAGCCGTGTCAGCGCCTCGGCCCCCGACGCCACGCTCGTAAGGGTCAGATCGGCATCGAGCTCCAAGGCGATTGCCGCCACCTCGCGGATGTCCGGCTCGTCGTCCACGTGCATCACGGTCAGGGTCATGGGCTCTCCTCTCAGTGATCTTGCGGCGTAAACGTCAGCCGCCGGACCGTGTGCGCCAGATCGGCCAGCGACGCTGATGACTTGACCAGAACGGCCTCGACCCGTTCGCTCAACGCGCCATCCATGTCCTGAGCGGAATAGACAACGACCGGGACGCCCGACCTCCCTGACCCGAGTTCGGGCAACAACTCCAGCCCGGACCCATCCGGCAAACCGAGGTCGAGGATTACCAAATCTGGCTTCATCTGCGTCAGAACTTGCCGCGCCTGCGACAGGCTGACAGCGCTGGTGATCGCAGCGATGCCGCTCAAGGTCTCGGCGGTGACCTGCAGAATGTCGGGGTCGTCGTCGACGTGCAGGATGATCGGCGCCCGGCGACCCAATCGTTCGAGCACCGCCGAGATAGCGGCGCGCAGTCGACCTTGATCGAAAGGTTTCTCCAGCCAGTCGATGACCTCAAGCGATCTTCCCCGGGCCCGTCCTCGCGCCACATCGGCCGAGACGACGACCACGGGAGTTTCCAGAGTCTCGGGCCGTTCCCGCAACGCTCGGATAAGGCCGATGCCGTCCGTGTCCGGAAGCTGAAGATCCACCAGGATGGCGGCGAAGGTTTCGCTTTCAACGGCTTCCAATGCTGCTGTCGCGCTGGTTGCGATCACCGCATCGAATCCATCCTGCGCCAACATGATGCGCAACACCTCCGCCGCGTCGGGATCGTCCTCCACGATAAGGAGGCGAGGTCCGTCGCTCGTCTGCGCCATGCTGTTATCGAGCGTCATCGGCAGGTCGAGATGGAAGGTAGCTCCGTCCCCAGGCGCCGACTCGAACCACAACCGCCCACCATGCCGTTCGGCAATTTCCTTGGCGATCGCCAGGCCAAGGCCTGTTCCTCCCTTCTGGCGCGTATCCGACCCGTCCGCCTGGGCGAATTTGGTAAAGATCCGCGCGCGGAATGCCTCGGGTACGCCAGGACCATAATCGCGCACGCTCAGACGCACGATGCGCGCCTCTGGGATCACAACAACCTCGACCGTGCCATTGGATGGCGAGAATTTCGCGGCATTTGACAGGAGATTGACCACCACCTGAACCAGGCGATCCCCGTCCCCCAAGACCGGAGCCGATGGGCCGTCGGCCAACTCCAGCGACACGCCCAGTTCGTCAGCATAACCGCGTACCGCGTCTAGCGACCGCACGGCGACATCGCGCAGATCCAGCGGCTGAAGCTGCAGATTGATTTGACCCGACTCCAGCTTCTCCACGTCCAGAATGTCGTTAATCAAGCGCACGAGCCTCAGACTGTTGGAATGGGCGATGCCGATCAAACGACTGGCGCGCTCAGACAGAACGCCGGCTGCCCCGCCCGCTAAAAGGCCGAGGGAACCCGCGATGGAGGTCAAAGGCGTCCTTAACTCGTGGCTGACGGTCGAGACGAACTGCTTCTTCAACTCCTCCACCCGCCGTCGATCCGTGATGTCCCGCACCACCGCGACCAGATGTACGCCGGCCGGCAGCGCAAGGGGGCTGAACGCGACATCGACCGGAAAGCCCTCGCCGCTTCGCCGACGCCCGATCATTTCCTGTACCAGCCCACCGGTCGCGTCCGCCCCGCCGGCCCGAATCCGCGCCATCAGACCAGCGTCGTCTCGGTCGGCCGTTTCCAACAAAACCGACACATCTCGCCGCCCCAGCATCTCAGCCGACCAACCGAACATCCGCGCCGCGGCCGCATTCATCGTCTCGATGGTGCCGCTGGGGTTCAGTGTGAGTATCGCATCGATGGCGCTGTCGAAAATCGCTTCTTGCCGCGCCGCCGTGGCCCGAACCTCCGCCAGCAACTTCCGTCTTGTGGCGACGTACCGCACAAGCAATAGCGTCGCCCCGGCCACCACTACGATCAGCGACAGGAACAGGCTCGTCACCATCATCTCGGTCGCGCGGGAACGCGCCTCGACCCGTTGGGTCAAGGCAGCCAGCGCCCGGGCGTCGATCTCAGTCATCCGATCGATAGTGACCCGTATGCGATCCATCGCCGCCTTGCCTTCCCCCTTGGAGACGACGGCAAGGCCGGCTTCGCTACCGCGCTGATCATGGGCGTCTAGGGCTTCCCGGATCGCAGCCAACTTGTCGGCGATCCGGTCTTCGAGGTCCTTGATATTGGCGCTCTGCGCAGCGTCGCTAGCGTAAGCGGCCCTCAACCTGGGAAGCTCGCGATCCAGGCGTCTG
Source organism: Brevundimonas sp. 374 (assembly GCF_900102995.1). NCBI lineage: Bacteria > Pseudomonadati > Pseudomonadota > Alphaproteobacteria > Caulobacterales > Caulobacteraceae > Brevundimonas > Brevundimonas sp. 374. The sequence goes on from NZ_FNKT01000007.1 coordinate 19,497, forward strand.
ATCGCCGTCTGATACGGCGTCAGAAAGTCTGGATTGCCGCTTATGATGTAACCGCGCTGACCCGTCTCGGCGTCCTGCATCAGGGAGAAGACGGTCTGAAGTTCTTCCCGGGCCCGGTAGGAATGGGCGGTCTCCTGGCGCAAAGCGCGCACGCGCTCAAAATCGCGTCGCATTTCCAAGCCGACGAAGGCAAGAACTAGGACCAAAGCACCCACCGCCAGCGCGAGACCCAATCGCTTCAGAACACTGTTGCTCATCATCCCACTCCAACGACCGCGTCCATGCATGCTTACTTCTGCGTGTAACTGCGTCTACCACCATCGTCTAATGTGTAAGCCTTCGACGCAATCGTTCTTGCCAGGCTGCGACCGTCGATTGATTGAGAGTCGAAAGTTGGTCGACGCTTGTGACTTCAATCGGCCGGCATGGTGATCGCAACGAGGAGATCAGTTTTTCTCAGCACAAAGCAGGCGTCACCACCGTCGTTAACAGGCGTCCTTAAGGTTTTGACGCCCAAGAAGCGGACCTTTCCAATGTCTTCTTCGAGTCAGAAGCGGCTCTATCGCCCGTGCGGGCAGTCCGGCTAACGACCCTGGGCTAGCCGCAATCTCCCGCTGTCGCGCCAGCGCCTGCAGCCAACGCCGGCGACGCCAATCCGACGTTCCAGTTCCAGGGCTGGGCGCCGCTGGCGCGGCGCCGGCACATGGTCCGCTCGTGCAGTTCGAACATGCCAGGCAGCAGCCGCTCAGCTGGATGCGGGGTCGTATCGAAGCTCATGAACCGTCGCGCCTCGCCATAGGCCGGCCACGAGATTCCGGCGACCTGTCCCGGCGCGCCGTCCCGGGCGAAGGCCGTCCAGTAGGCGACCATGGCGTCGGACATGGCCCGCTCCTGCGCCGTGTCCGGGACCTTTGGCCACAGCGGCGGCGTGCGCGTTAGCATGCCGAACATGTAAGGCAGCTCACTGGCGTGAAAACCATGCAGGCCGGCCGCATCGGCGGCGGGATAGCCGTGATCGAAAAAGTAGAGGAAAGACGGGCGCCCAAGCCCGGTCTGCGACCGGACCAGCCGCTCCGACGTCCAGCCGTAGAGCGCGTCGCGCGTGGTCGCCAGAATGCTCTCCCCCATATCCGATGACGGATAGAGGGCGAGGAAGGCGTCGGCCAGGTCGCCATACCGCTCCCGGATCGTGCGCTCGTAGTCCGCTGGCGAGGACGGTGTCGGCGGAACCAGCATCTTCAACGAGCGCACTTCACCGCTGTTAAAGCCGGCCAGGATTGGGACCGCCGCCTGGTTGCCATGATCGAAGACGTCCACCAGCTGGCCGGGCAGCAGCTTTCCGTCCACCGCGCCAAAGGGCGAGAAGCCGGCGAGCGCCGCCGCATCCGTCAGAGTCTGGGCGTCAAGCGATCGCAGGGCGCGGGGGCTCGGCGCCTGAAGGGTCCGCGCCAGCCGCGAGCCGGCGTCTTCCGCCGAAGACATGCCGTAGCGCGCCGTCTTGAGCTCGGGCGTGGAGATCATATAGGCGCTCTGGGCGATCGCCTTGGCGAACAGCCCGCGCGCCGGAGGCGACGCCATCAGATACATTACGCTGAGCCCGCCGGCGGATTCGCCGGCGATTGTGACATTCTGCGGATCGCCGCCGAAGGCCACGATATTGCGCTGGACCCATTTGAGGGCCTGGATCTGATCCATCAGGCCGTAGTTGCCGGACACGCCGTCCGGAGATTCCGCGCTGAGCGCGGGGTGGGCGAGATAGCCGAGCACGCCGAGCCGATAGTTGATCGACACCACCACCACGCCTTCGGCGGCGAGACGCGAACCGTCGTAGAGGGTCTCGCGGCTGGATCCCGCAACCAGGGCCCCGCCGTGGATCCAGACGATGACCGGCGCCGTCTCCGCGTGAGCAGGCGTCCAGATGTTCAGCGTCAGGCAGTCCTCGCTGGTGCGTCCAAGGTCCGCGGAATAAATGGTCTGCACGCGCGGCGTCGGCTGGACGCAGGCGGGGCCGAAGGCGCGGGCGTCGCGAAGACCGGTCCACTGCGGCGCCGGCGCCGGCGGCCGCCAGCGGCCCGGCCCCACTGGCGGCGCCGCATAGGGTACCCCCTTGAAGGCGCGAACGCCGTCGAGCGTCACGCCGGACAGACCGCCAGCGAGCGTTTGGAGGATGACCCGTTCGCCTTCCCGACCGGCCGCCGCGGCGACCGCCGGCTGGACGGCTCCCGCGACAAGAGCAGCCAGGCAAGCCGCGAGGGCGAAAACCGCGCCTCGCAAAGGCAGTCTGTTCAGACGCATCATTGGACGATCTCCGTTTTCGCGCGGCGGCCGAGGACCCGCGCCAGCCAGAAGAAGAGGCCGATGGCGAGGACGTAGAAGGGCACCAGGGTGTACAGGGCCATCTGCAGCGAATGATCGGGATGGCTCGCCCGGAAAACGTCGCTGGCGGCGCCGACATAGGTCGGTCCCAACCCCAGACCGATGAAGTTCATCACCAGCAACAGCAGGGCCCCCGACATCACCCGCTGATTCGGACGCACCTCCGCCTGGACGAGGGCGACGGATGAGGACAGGTAGAAATAGTTGAGGAAGGTTGGAGCGGTCAGGAAGACGAGCGCCAGGGGCCAGGACGGCGCCCAGACAAAGGCGCAATAGAAGGGAATGGCGAGGATCAGCGAGATCGCCGGCACCAGGCCATAGGCGCGCTTGGATCGGCGCGTGAACCGGTCAATCGCCCAGCCCGAACAAAAAATGCCCGCGCTCATGCCGACGCCGACGACCAGAGCGTACCAGACGGCCACGTCGGCGAGGGCCATCCCCTTCTCGCGCATCAGGAACAGGGTGGCGAAATTGCCCAATCCATAGGTGATGAATTGGGTCGCGCCGCTGCCGAAGGACGCCAGCAGCAGGACGGGGCTGGTGAAGAACATCTTCAGGGTCTCGCCGAAACCGGCCTTGGGCTGCACGGTCCCCACGGCGAGACCGTCCAGGCCGCCCCGACGCGGCTCGCGCACCACGAAGACCACCGCAATGGCCGCCACGATGCCGACCGCCCCGACCACCAGGAAGGCGTCGCGCCAGCTGAAGGCCGCCGCGATCGAGGCCCCGAAGGCGATGCCCAGGGCGGCCCCGATCGGCGGGCCGAGATTATAGAGGCCCAGAGCCATGCCGCGCCGATGCGGCGGGAAATAGTCGGCGATGATGGCGTAGGACGGCGGCACGCCCCCGGCCTCGCCAAACCCGACCGTCATGCGCGCGACAGCCAGCTGTGTATAGTTTCGAGACAGGCCGCAGGCGATGGTCGCCGCGCTCCAGATACCGCAGGCGATCGCCAGGACGCGCACCCGGTTCGTCCGATCCGCCAGCCAACCGACAGGGATGGCGATGAAGCAGTAGAACATCGCGAAATACAGGCCGCCGAGCAGGCCCAGCTGACTGTCCGTAATCTTCAGACTGTCCTGGATCGGCTTGGCCAGGATCGACAGCAGCTGCCGGTCCAGGAAGTTCAGCACATAGATGAACCACAACGACCCCAGCGCGATCCAGGCGCGCGTCCCGACGCCCTGCCCCGGCGGCGCCCCGCCCGCCGCATCGGGAACGCTGGCTTCAGACTGGCTCATGGTCGTTTCCTCGTGATGCGGACCTGGCGGCCCGTCTATTTTTCGGGTTGGGTCAGCGCCTGGTAGACGAAGGTCCGGGCGCGATTTCGGAAGGCGCTACTGACCGGGTCCGCCATGCGCTGAATCAGGCCGACGAAGACGATTTCGTTTTCCGGGTCGATCCAGAACCAGGTCCCGCCCCCGCCGCCCCAGCTCAGCGTGCCCCGTCCCTCGACCATGCCGAGCCGGCGCGGATCCAGGGCGACCGCGAAATCCAGGCCGAAGCCGAAGGCCGGATTGAAGGGCAGAAGGCGCATTGGATTGGCCACCGCCAGCACGGCGTCCGGAACGACATTGGTTCCCATCAGCGCGACGGCCACGGGAGACAGGATCCGCACCCCGTTCAGCGCGCCGCGGTTGAGGATCATCTGGCAGAACCGCGCATAGTCCGTCGCCGTCGAGACCAGACCGCCCCCGCCGCTGACGAACCGCGGAGGGCGGGTGAAGTCGTTGATCGGCATGTCGAACGCCTCGGTCGCCGGCTTCAGCCCGCCGGCGCCGTCGTCGCAATAGATGGCGGCCAGGCGATCGACGTTGTCGGAACGGGTCTGGAAGCCCGTATCGACCATCCCCAAGGGGTCGAAGATCCGGGTCTGTAGGAAGTCGCCGAAGCTCTGACCGGAAATCCGCTCGACGATCAGCCCCTGCAGATCGGTGGCGACGGAATAGAACCATTCGCCGCCGGGCTGGAAGTGCAGCGGCAGGGTCGCGATCCGAGACGCCAGATCGTCCAGACTGTCCGCCTGAAGCACGCCCGCGTCGCGATAGGCGCGCTCGACAGGATGGACGTCGAAGAGACCATAGCCGAACCCCGCCGTGTGGCTGAGCAGTTCGCGCATCGTGGGCGACCGAACGGCGTCTGTCGTCAGCAGGTTTCCGTCCGCATCCAGCCCGGCGAAGACCTTCAGGCCCTGCAGTTCCGGCAGGAAGCGCGTGATTGGATCATCCATGCTCCATCGCCCTTCCTCGAACAGGATCATAAGGGCGACGCCGGTGATCGGCTTGGTCATGGAATAGATGCGAAACAGGGCGTCGCGCCCGAGCGGGGCGTCGGAGGCCAGGTCGGCCTTGCCCTGGGTGGTGAAGGCGACGACCTGACCATGCCGCATCAGCAGCGTCGAGGTCCCGGCGACCTGGCCCGTCTGGACCATCTCGGCCATATAGGCGTCGAGCCGCGCCAAGCGACCGGAATCGAAACCGACCGCCTCGGGACTGGGGGCGACGGGCAGGTCAGCGGGGTCAGCCATGGGACGGCCCTGCCCGCGCTTCCGCGCGGCTGCGGCAGATGCCGATGAAGCCGTGGGCCATGAACTCGGCCATCCGCGCCTTCACGGCCTCGAAGTCGTCAGAGCGGCACAGGCCGTCGGACAGCCGGTCGATCCGTCCGGTCCGGGCCAGGGTCAGGGTCAGGGCGCCGGACACGAAGTGATAGCCCCAGAAGATGTCCTCCTCGGCGCTGTCGGGCATGGCCTTCTTCAGCAGGTCGATCAACCGAAGCACGACCGGATCATAGAGCCGATCCATGATCTCGGCGCCCCAGGCCGGGGTGTTGTTGATCTGGGCGCTGAGCGCGCCGAAGTTCCGCCACCCCGCCCCGCCGGTCGAATAGGTGTCCAAGTCGGTGTCGAGGAAGGCCCGCAGCGCGCCCTCGACCGTCGGCTTGCCGTCGACGGCCCGCTCATAGGCGTCCAGCGCCTCCATCCGTCGTCCGCTGGTGACCGGCGCCCTGCGGGCCATCACCTTGTCGAACACCTCCTGCTTGTCGGTGAAATAGTAGTGGACCAGGGATTTATGGACTCCGACCTTTTCGGCGATGTCCTTGATGGTGACGGCCGAAAAGCCGTGCTGGGAGAAGAGGGCCTCGGCGGCGTCCAACAGCTGTTCCAGGGTTTCGGCGCGCTGCTCGGCCTTGCTGCGCGGCTTTCGGGGCGACTTTGACATGACCGGAACCTCGATATGGTTCGGCGCGGTCGGTGAGCGACGCGCCGACTCCCTGACGGAAACAGCGGTCATCCTAAGCGCCTCCGTAGAGGGCGCGAAGCTGCGTCTTGTTGATCTTTCCGGTCGCGGCCAGGGGCATGGTTTCGACCCGCACGATCCGGTCCGGTATCCACCAGTCCGCGACCCGCCCCTTCAGGCTGGCCTTGAGCGCGACGTCGTCGATCGCCTCGCCCTGGGCGGGCTCGACCACCATCAGGGGCCGCTCGCCCCATTTGCCGTCGACCTGCCCGATGACGGCGACCAGACCAACGGCGGGCAAGGCGCCGACGATGTCCTCGATCTCGACGGGATTGATCCACTCGCCGCCGGACTTGATCAGGTCCTTGGAGCGACCCGCGAGCGTCAGATTGCCGCGGTCATCCAGGCTGGCCAGATCGCCGGTCTCGAACCAGCCGTCGGTATCCACCGCGTCCTCCGAGGCTCCGAAATAAGCCCGGGTCACGCTGTGGCCGCGCACCTTCAACCGGCCGACGACATTGCGCTGTGGGGCAAGCGGCGCGCCGCTCTCATCGGTCAGGAGGACATCCAGCCCCATGACGGGCCGACCTGAACCGTGCGGGCCGCCGCGCTCACCGGTTGGCGGCGAAATGGCGCCGAGGGGCGACAGCTCGGTCATGCCCCAGCTAAACTGCACGACGACGCCCAGCCGGTCCTGCATCCGCCGGATCAAGGCGTCGGGACAGCTAGAGCCGCCGATGATGATCCGCTTCAGGCTGGGCGTCTCGCCGCCGACCGCGTCGAGATGATCCAGCAGTCCCAGCCAGACGGTGGGGACGCCGACGGCGACCGTCGCCTGATGTTGCTGAATCAACCGCGCCAGGGAGGCGCCGTCCGTCGACCGGCCCGGCAGGATCAGGCCCGCGCCTACCGCTGGCGCGGCGAAGGGCAGGCCCCAGGCGTTGGCGTGGAACATGGGCACGGCCACCAGCACGCGGTCCTCGGCGGTCAGGGCCATGGCGTCGGCCTGCAGCGCGCGGATCGTGTGCAGATAGTTCGACCGATGCGTATAGCCGACGCCCTTCGGGGCGCCCGTCGTTCCGGACGTGAAGCATAGGCCGGCCAGGCTGCGCTCGTCCACGTCGCCCCAGACGGCGGGACGGCCGTGCGCCGTCAGCAGGGGTTCGAACGCGTGCGCCGGCAGACCGAGGTCGCCGTCCGCCGCATCGCTGTCCAGCAGGATCAGACGTTCGAGGCAGGGACAGGCCGCGGCGAGCTCTCGCGCCAGAGCCGACAGGCCGGCGCCGACCGCCAGCACCCGGTCGTCCGCCTGGAGGATCATGGCGGACAGGTGCGCTACGGTCAGGCGGGGATTCAGCGTGTGGCAGACCAGGCCCACGCCCATGGCGCCGTACCAGACTTCGAGATGGTGCTGGGTGTTCCAGGCCAGGGTCGCGATCCGGTCGCCGGGCCGCAGACCCAGATCGATCAAGGCGCCCGACAACCGGTTGGCCCGGTCGCGCAGATCGCCGTAGCCGATGGATTTGTCTCTCTCCCCGGCGCCCGTGATTACCGCGCGATGACCGTGCCATTTCGCGCCGTGATCGAGGAAACGATCCACGGTCAGGGCGTAGTCCTGCATGAGCGGGGCGGAGGCAAGCGACATTCGATAGGAGGTCCGGGCGGGCGATAGGGCGGCGGGGCAGCGCAAGCCGCCCCGCCTTGAGGTCAGAAGGTGCGGGTCAGGTTCAGCCCGTACTGGCGCGGCGGTCCGGCGTAGCGCAGGCCCGAGTTGATCGCGGCGATATAGGTCTCGTCCGTCGCATTCAGCGCATAAGCCGCCCAGGTCCAGGGCCCGGTGTTCAGGCGGAGGGAAGCGTTGACGATGTCGCGCGCGCCCAGACGATCGCCCAGGGCGGCGTTGTTGAAGATTGTCGTCCAGCTCTCGCCGATATGGGCGTAGTCCACCCGCGGCGTCAGCGTCATGTTCGTGCCGAGAGGGAAGGCGTATTCGATCCCGGCGTTGAAGGTGGCCTCGGGGGCGTAGCTCTTGGTGTTGCCCGAGATGTTGACGCAGTTGGCGCTCGCCGGACCCGTCGACGGATTGCAGACGCCCGTCCGTCCCAGCCGCGGGTCCGCGCCGAAGAAGTCGCCCATCTCGGAGCTGGACAGGGAGCCCGCGACATCGAAGGACAGGGGTCCAAACCGTCCCTGAAGCGAGGCCTCCAAACCCATGAGCGTGGTGTCGCCCTGGATGTTCTGGATGCGGCTCACCTGCGGGAACTGAGGGTCGCCGATATTGACCTGGAAGTCCTGATAGACGGTGTAATAGGCCCCGACCTGACTGCGCAGACGTCCGCCCAGCAGGGTCGATTTCCAGCCCAGTTCGTAATCTACGAGATCTTCGGGGCCGAATGTCAGGGCCGGGCGATAGAGATTGGGCGCATTCAACCCGCCGCCCTTATGACCGGTCGCCACGAAGCCGTAGACGAAGTTCGATTCGTCCACCTTCCAGTTCAGCGTGACCTTGCCGGTCACCTTGTCATCCTTGACCTCGTCGTCCTGGAAAAGGACGATCCCGAACTGCGGATAGGTCGTATAGACGTCGTCATTGGTCGAGACCGAATGGGCGTAGCGCGCGCCCAGCTGCAGCTGAAGCCGGTCCGAAATGTCGTAGCTGACCTGGCCGAAGACGGCCGCCGTCTCCTTGGGCGTATCGCCCCACAGGTAGATGTCGAGGACGTTCTCCGGGAAGCCGATCCGGTATTCGGCAGTCGGGAAGGCCTTGGCGGGGAAACGCGCCATATCGTATTGATAGTAGAGACCCAGCAGCCACTTCACCCGTTGTTGGTCCGGCGAGATCAGGTTGAACTCCTGCGACCAGACCTCTTCGTCCAGCTGATCGGCGAAGGTGTTGCTCAGGGCGGCGGTGCCGTCCAGATCTGTGGCGAAACGCGACCGGCCGGCCTGATAGCCGGTGATCGATTTCAGGGTCATGCCGCTGTCGAACACATAGCTGACGTTGACCGTGGAGCGGACGAACTCGTCATGCGCCTCGTTGGGTCCGTTCGAGGTGATCTTGAACGGGTCGTTGGTCGCCAGCGCGGGATCGGCCGGATAGCCGCCCAGGTCGATGTTGTTGTAATCCGTCTTCCACAGCACCTTCAGCGCGTCGGTCGGCTGCCACAGCAGGCTGGCGCGAACGCTGTTGGAGTCCACGACCCCGGGACGGCCGCGGTAGGGCCCGGTGACGGTGTAGAAGCTGTCTCGGGTCTCGTGATTGAACGCCAGCCGCGCGGCCAGGGTCTGCGTCAGCGGCAGGTTGATCGCCCCTTGCAGCTTGACGTCGCTGTAGTTGCCGACCTGGCCGAAGACATAGCCGTTGATGCCCGAGAAGTCGGGGTTGCGGGCGGTGATGAACACCGCCCCGCCGGTGGCGTTCGCGCCGGCAAAAGTACCCTGCGGCCCGCGCAATAGCTCCAGGCTGCCGATGTCATAATAGGGTTCTGTCTGGAAATAGGCGGGGAAGGCGGCCACGCCGTCGCGATAGGTGATGACGCCCACGCCCACCGCCGTCGTCGCCTCCGACTTGCCGATGCCGCGCACGTTGAAGAAGTTGCCTTGGCCGAAGTTCTGGATCGTCGTCGACGGCGCGGCGAACTGCAGCTGGTCGAGCGAGGTCACGGCCTTGTTGGTCAGGTCTTCCCCGCTGAGGACGGTCGCGGCGACGGCGGTCGTCTGAAGATTGCTGGTGCGCCGTTCGGCGGTGACGACCACATCGCCAAGGACCTCCGCCTGATCGGCCTGGGCCTTGGTCTCGGCGTCGTCAGCCTGCTGGGCCTGGGCGACGCCGGCCCACAACAGCACGACGGCGGACGTCGTTATCCAGAGCTTGCGGCCCATGGTCGTTCCCTTCCTCAATGTTTCCTCGGCGCTCTTCGTCGCCATGCCCGGACGTTCCCACCGATTCCGCGCCCTGTCAACTTCACTAGTCGGCGGGTGAATATTGACCGTTCGACCAGTGTCGGGTCAGATGGGCGCAACGCAGGCGATCGTCCGGCGAACATCCTTGGAGGACATCATGACCATCGCTCTCACCGGCCGCGTCGCCATTGTCACCGGAGCCGGCGGCGGCCTGGGTCGCAGTCACGCCCTCGCCCTCGCCCGCTACGGCGCCCGGGTTGTAGTCAACGACATGTCGGCTCAAGGCGCCGAAGCCGTGGTGAACGAGATCGCGGCCGCCGGCGGCGAGGCGATCGCCCATGTCTGCAGCGTCACGGACCGAGCGGCCGTCGACGCCATGGCGGCCGACGTCCTGGACCGTTGGGGCGCCGTCGACATCCTGGTCAACAATGCCGGCATCCTGCGCGACAAGACCTTCGCCAAGATGGACCTGGACGACTTCGCCGCCGTCATCGACGTCCACCTGATGGGATCGGTCAATGTCACCAAGGCTGTATGGTCCGCCATGCGCGAGCGGAACTACGGTCGCGTGATCTTCACGACCTCCTCTTCCGGCCTTTACGGGAACTTCGGCCAGTCCAACTACGGCGCCGCCAAGATGGCGCTGGTCGGCCTGATGCAGACCCTGGCCCTGGAAGGCGAACGTCACGGCATCCGCGTCAACTGTCTGGCACCCAGCGCCGCGACCCAGATGACGCAGGACCTATATTCGCCCGAGGATCTCAAGGGCTTATCGTCGGATCTTGTCAGTCCGGGAGTCGTCGCCCTGGCCGCCGAGGACGCCCCGACGCGAACCATCCTCCTTGCCGGCGCCGGCGCCTTCGAACAGGCCAATATCACGATGACCCGCGGCATCTACGTCGGTGCGGCGAATGACGCCGCGGAGCAGATTCAAGCCGGTTGGGCCCGAATTTCCGATCCTGCGGGCGAACAGACGCCAGCCTCGGGCGCCGCTCAATATCATCATGAGGTCAATCATCCCGAGCGGGTCAACCGCCACGCGTCACTCCCGCACCACGAGCCGCAACAGCGTCTTCAACCGTCAACTTGAAGGCGGATTTGAATACCGTTGATCGGCTGACGCCCTGTCAACACCTGGGCACGACCGGGAGCCGTGTTGTGTCACAGGCGGCGCCGCTCAAACCCGACACGGGTCCGGCCGATCGGTATCGGAGACAGGCCGCCGGTCGTGTCGCTCCAAGACGGGTGTGCGGTCTATCTCAATTGGCTGTCCTTGCTCCCCCGACGATTGATCGTTGAGTGGGCGATGCGACTGTCGCGACCCGACTGACAGTGCACACAAGTGGTCGCCCCGGGCATGGCGGTACGCCGGGCCGCAGGGATCTCGTCCCCGCATTCGACGCAATCCGGGGTTCCCTCGCCATTCGGCAAACCGGCCCTGGCGTTCAGAACGCCGTCGAGCACCGTGTCCTCGATCTGATCGAGAACGGCGCCATCCCGCGTCCAGCCGCCTGCCATGACCCTCTCCTGTTTTCATCGGGTTCTTGCTTCCAAATGAGAGCGTCGGGGTGACCTCACGGTTCCGGCGCGACGACGGGACCGGTGCTGCCCCTTCGGGGCGTGTATGACGCCGGCGACTCCGATGACCTCCGGCGAAAGGGCGGCGACCAAAGCCAAGATTCCTGCATCGCGGCTGCGACGGAGACGGTGATCCGCCGGCGTCGAACCGGTCGAAGCGGCTGCTGTGCGTTCGAAAGCCAAGCTCGACAAAAACCGTTCGCCCCGGTTCAGGCGAAAGCGCGGCTGCGGCTGACGACCCGACTGTCATCAGTTGCCCTCCAGTGCGAGGGGCTGCCGCTTCGCCGCTCGTGAACCGCCCCGTGGGAGGCTGGCGAGCGCTTCACACTCGACACCGGCCGACGTCGAAGGCCGACCGGGCGATGACCACGTTTTTGGCGGGAACGGCCGGCGGGCCCGTGCGGTTGTTCTGGAAAGGAGCCGCGATGACCCTCAAGACCTATGCCGTAAAACTGGGCGCCCCCTCAGGCGTCGAACGCACCGTAACCGTCTCGTCCCCCACCGACGTACAGGCGGCGGACGCCGCCCGGCCGCTGATGCGCGAGAACGAGGTCATCCTCAGCGTCGCGCAGCTTGAGGACGAGGCGGTGTCCGACGCCCTCACCCTCGACGCCGCTCCCCCGAAGAGCCAGGCCGCCGAGTTCGCCCCGGTCACACCCGGTCACGCTGCAGCGCAACAGCCCATGGCATCCACGGAGAACGGTCATGGATGATGCACGCCTATGGGGGTCGGAACAGGGTTTGTGGACCGCGAGCCCTGACCATTATCGCGAGATCATCGCACCCGAAGCGCTGATGGTTCTTCCGGACGCGCCATACGTCTTCTCGGGCGAGGCCGCAGTCGCCGCCGTCAGTCGGACGCCGCAATGGACGGAGGTCGCCTTCGAGGACCAACAGGTCTCACGTCCTCAGGAGGGATGGATCGTCATCGCCTATGGTGTTTCGGTCTCGAACGCCCAAGACCGCTACGCCGCGGTCTGCACGACGACCTATCGCCGTCTGGAGCACGACGTCTGGCGGGTGGTGCAGCACCAACAGTCCCCTCGCTCGGCCAGCTAGGTGATCATTCCGGTCTAGGCGTCTGTCGAAACGGAGCACGGTCACGGGGCCTCGACGCAGCCTCCGGTCAACCGTCCGTCGGCGTCAACGAGGCCTGCGCCGCGCGGGCTTTATGCGCGCGCAGCTCGCGGCCGCCTTGCCCTCGTGGATGATCAGCAGACATGTTCGAGTAGGAACGACGCCGAGCGATACGCCGCAACATGGCCACAGGCCCGGATACTAGCGTGTCAGCCGCCCGGATAGAGCTGGCCGTCCGAGATCTCCCTTATTTGCGCCAGCGCTCGCTCGGCGAGCAGGTCCATGTCGAAGGTCTAACTGGTCGGTCGCCCAGTCGCAGAACCGGCTTTCGACACCCGGCCTGCCAATCGCCGGCTGTGTCGATTGGGTGACGATGAGAGTCCCCCCCCCTGAGATCGTCAGCCGCTGCGGCGCTCGGCTTGATGGCTCGATCAGACTTTCGACGCGCCTGCTCAAGGAACCACCGCAAACCCAGAACATTACGGGAACACAGGAGATGATGATGACGGACAGTCACAACCCCAAACTCGAGCCCCATCCCAACGGCAACACGGAGAAGGACCCATCCGATTGGGTTACAGGCGGTGAGGCGATGACGGGCGCGCAAGCCTCGTATCTGAAGACCCTGTCGGAGGAACTTCATGCTCCAGAGGCTTTCCAGGACGACCTCATAAAGGCCGAGGCGTCGCAGCGGATTGATGATCTGAAGGATCGCCAGAGCGATTGATAGGCGAAGCGCGTCTGGCGAGAGCCCTCTGCCATCGACCAGCCTCACGCCGGTCGAACCCGCGCCTCGGCCCGACATGTCTCCTTGCGGATTGTTTTCGAAGACGTCGTCTGACGGAGGTTGTCATCAAGAGTGGTGGTCGAAGGTCCCTTCGGAGGCTCAAGCGCGCTGGCTGCCGGACAGCAAACGTGACGACGTCAGGTTCTTAGTCCGAAGCGGCTAGTCGTTTGAAGATCTAGAAAGCGCCAGGAGCGGTCATTCACTGAGCGCCGGAAGCAGGTCATTCATCGATGCGGTCTGGGCCTGGGGACGTCCGCTTTTTGGTCCGATGCTTTTGGCCGATTCCGACCCATAGCGGACCTCTGCGATGAGACTTAGGCTCACGCCATGCCAGGAACCAAGAATCTTCCAATCTATCGCGTCCTCTTGCGTGGAGAGGGCATAGACAACGACGGCGAGTGGGTCGGTTTCTTCACCACACGGCAGGCAAAGGCCGTATCGAAAGAAGCAGCGGAAGCTGACGTCGTTGCTGCGTTTCTCGTCGATTGGCGCGACGAAGTTTGCGGTTCGATGACCACAATGCGGACCGTCCAGCCCGTCGAGAGTAAGCAGCTTAAGACCGCCTGGTTCAATCGCCCTCGAGGTGGCTTTACCTTTTTCAATGACGCCCAAGACGCCGAAGATGCAGCTTTGCGCATTGAGCGACGCGCTGGGGGTTACGGCAGCTGAGGGGGAGTCCGTTTCCCACCCTTAGCTGACGCCGACCGCGACCGCTTGCAGGCTGAAACGTCTACGTCTGCTTTCAACACGTCAGACTAAGTCCGAAATCGACCCATTGCAGACGTCGGAGCGCGCCTTAGACTTCAGGCATGACCGACTTTGATCCAGATAGCCCGAACGACGCTTGGCAGCTGAGGTTGTCGGACGTCGTGTGGCGTTTCGGACAGGACCTAAAGGCCCTTCATCAAACCAACCCCTGGCTCGATCAGCCCCTCCTGCCCCAAGCGATCAACAGCCTGATGACCGAGCTTTGGGACGCTGGATTCAGTCAGACTGAAATCCGGGACGCCTTCGCCGCCGCAATTGCTGATATGCCCCGCTACGCCGCTGGCGAAGAACGGCGACCGTAGGTCTGTTTTCCACCCTAAGCAGACTTTTGGGCAGTCCGCTCTCCAAAGAACTGCCCGAAAGCCGGCTTAGAGGTCGATCTGTTCCGATATCTCCAAAGCGTCATCGACTTCGATGCCGAGGTATCTAACGGTGCTTTCCAGCTTTCCGTGACCGAGCAGAAGCTGACACGCGCGCAGATTTCCGGTCTTTTTGTAAATCAACGCTACCTTTGTCCGTCGCAGGCTGTGGGTCCCATACGCACTTGGGTTTAGGTCGATCATTCTTACCCAAGTATCGACCAGCCGAGCATACTGGCGCGTGCCTATGTGCGCGCCCTCTTTGCTACGGCTGGGAAACAGCCAGTCGTCGCGTCGGCGCCCCCGGCGCTCCAGCCAATGCGCTAGCGCCTCCCTCGCGGCCTCAGTTATCTCGAACGGGACCGGGCGACCTGTCTTCTGCTGAATGATGGTCGAGCGCTGGCGAATGGCTCCGCCTTGAGCGATATCCGCTAGCCGAAGCTTCACCAGATCACAGCCTCGGAGCTTCGCGTCCAGCGCGATGTTGAACATCGCCAGATCCCGGACCGATCCGACCGATTTGAGATGCTGTCGGATTGCCCAGATGTGCTTAGGCTTGAGTGGGGCCTTGGCTCCAGTCATCCGACCAGCATTCCAGGGCTTACGAGGTAGACAAAAAAGATCGGGCTGGCTCATGGCCACCTCCCACGATCAACGCCCCCTCCTCACTATACGCTTCAGACAGCGCTGAGGCGCCAAAGCCGGACCTTCATTCCTAAGCGCAAGCCGGACATCGGCTGGCGTTATCCAGCCTGCAGCGCCGCAAGAAGCTCTGCTGCTAAGCGCGGGGCGATCAACGGAAGCCTAGTTGCCCAAGCCGCTCCACAACCTTAGCCTTCAAAGATGCTTGGAGCCTGCGGGGGCGCTTGGCGCCGCGGGTTGATGTGGAGACGAATGTTGCTGATCAAGGCATCGGCTGGGGCCCTCGGGATCCTGGCTCTCCTCTTCCTGTGTTATGTCGCTGGAAAGAAGGGCGTGACTGGATCTGAGATGGCGTCCTGGGTTCAGGCGGTGTTCGCCGTCGTAGCGATCGGTGCAAGCGCTGTCTTTTTCGCTCGGCAGCAGCGGGCCGAGCGTAGACGGCTGGAAGATGAACGGCGCGACACCGCGCGAAGCGCGGGTGAGATGAGCGCACACGCCCTAAATCTCGTTGCGGTTCGCTTGGAAGCTTGCCTGCACGGAAAGGCACTATTCAATCTGCGTGGAGCTCAAACAACGGAAATGGTCCAAGCCATGCGCGAACTGGAACTTGGCAGATTAGACCCGAATCTAATCAAGCACTTCGCATACCTGCGGGCGGGCGTCTTCGCGATCAATACTCGCATTACCGAGATTTATACGACCGAGAAAACGAAGCCGTCACTCCGGTCAAAACGGACTGAGCGGCTCAAGAGTGCCGCGCGAGTTCTCGATGCAGCGCGCCAAAACTACCGGGACTACCAAGACGAGATCGGCCCTAAGACCATCCTACCCATACCCGACATTCCCTCGTCGCTGGATGACTTTCTCCGGGAAGCAACGGCTGAGACCCAAAGCCACCCCGATGCGTACGATTGACCTGATCAGCAGCTCTGGCATGCGTCCAATCAAGCAGCATTGCGCCAGAAGGAGACACACCGTCTCTGCGCGAAACACGACATCTCAACCTAGTTCTCGTCCACGTCGACTTCTCTCAAGGTGAGCGTCTCCATCGCGCCGGACAGGTTCTGATGAACGATGAAGCTCCCTCTGACCGTCATCCTCACGACCCCCGTGCCGCCGTGGGTCTTCGGGGCGTTCTCGCGAGGGGAGTTCACCAAAATCTCAAGGGTTGATGGGCAATCGTCTGTGAGGCCTTCACCCCAGCGATGGTGATGGGGGATCCGCAGCGGCCTGTTGAAAATCTTGCCATCAAGCAAATCGAAGGTGCCGCCCGCCGCAAGGAATTCCGCTTCGCTCTGCCCCTGCGCGGGGTAGGCGTTATTGCATTTGTTGAGCGTATCGTAATGCTCAACAAAGAACGGACTGAAATCGAAGACCGTGTTCACGACAACCTTCTCCCCGTCGTTCTTTCGCAGGAACCGAAGAAACTCATCATTGATCTGATTGTACTCGTTAAAATAGACGGCTTCCGCCTTGAACTCCGGCGGTCGGTCGGCCTCTGATCTGTACAGGGTCCACAACGTAATCAGGAAACCCCCGATCGTGATCGATGCGACCACGCCGCTCCAGAATTTTTGCCTTGGCGTCAAAATCAAGTCCTCCCACAACGTTGCTCAGCACGGGGCGCAACGAAGCCTAAGACTCAGGTTCGCCGGGGGCGGTCCCATTGAGCTCCGGCTCTGATGCTTTCTTCGGGCGAGACCAAAAGCTGATTCGGCAATGGCTAGGCAGTACGATGTCGGCCGATGCTGTGCGGCACCAGCCGTCTCACATCGAGTCCGGCGTGCGCCAACAGCGGAAATACGATTTGGCTTGAGATCTGGACGTTGGCAGCTGCTTAGGTCAGGGGGCTGCTGTCTGCCCATACAGGGCCCGCCGGGTCCGCACAGCGGATCCGACAAGACGTCAGAGGGCGTTTTGCTCAGAGAGTTCTGGAGCGTCGTTCATTTCGATGCTGACTAGAAGCGCACCACTAGCGACTTTGATCCTGTTGCAGAAAGCCTGCTCCGCGCACGCCGCCATCAACCAGGATGTCGGTGATCAGCGTAATCGTTTCGCGATGGCTGGCAGTGAGGATATCGGCCCTCTTGGCGAGGACGAGTTTCAGGACCTCAACAGTCTCGTCGCCATTGCTCTTCCAGAAGTCCTGATCCTGCTTTTTCTCCACAGCGATTGTCCCTAGCCATTCAAGGCCGGGCGTAGGCATGAGATCGAGGCCGCCGCGTTTGAAGAACCGGAGAACGCCTAGGTAAAGGGTCGAGTTGATGCCAAACGTTTTGATGGCCCGCTCCACAATCGGCACGAAGCGCTGCAGTGGTTTCCACCCTTCATCGATAACGCAGACCAGCGGCCGGAAGTCGCCGCTGAAACAGAACAGCAGGATGAAGACGCAGAGCGAGTACTCGCGATCAACATGTCGCCGCTGACGCGCCTCAGGGTTGGCAAAAATCCAGTCAGCGATCTTTTCCCAGATGCTAAATGCATCGTCCGAGAACTCTGCTGGCGGCAACAGCGTGTGGGCCAAAAACGATGGTGCGAAACTCTGCATCATCAACAGGGCCGTCTCGTTATCAGCCCCAAAAATCGGATTGAGAATGATGCGTTCAACCTCTGACGGTGTCAGGTGGCCGCTGACTTTGCCTAGCCAGTGTGAGAACGCGAACACCCACTCGAAGGGTGTGTTTCCCCGGTTGTCCCGACGCGTGTCCGCGAAGGGTGGCACGATTTCCTGAATCGTCATCGCCAGCAGCTGCTCGACCATCAGCAGGAACTGCTCCCGTCGTCTCGCTGACGAGAGCAAGGGCGGGATATCCGCCCGCAGGATGGTTTTCTCGGCGAAGTGCCAATCGAACATTTCGTCATTACGAGCGTAGCCGAAAGCTTCGGGGTCGCCTCGTAGCTCTGGCGGCAGCATGAGCCAGGGAAGTGGGATGGGAGTGAGGTCAACATCTTCACCGGCAGCGAGAAGGCGCTCAGCCTCCCCCAACAGGCGCATATTGTGGGCGGCCTCCGGCTCATCCCAATACGGCGCATGCCTGCTGCCGATTTGGCCATCCTCATAGATCGACTGGCGAACAAATAGCGCGAACAGCGCCCAGTAGAAGTCCGGTAAGGCCTCTGCGAAAGTACTCGCGGTGGCAAGAACTGCCTGATTGACCACTTCAAAGGGATCTACGGCCAAGTTCAGAAGGGCATCTTGGCATCGTGCAACCTCATGCCCTCGGGCCAACATCGCACCGTACCCGTGAACGGCAAAGATGAGGGGGTCCATGGACAGCATGCTTCCGCGATAAGCGTGATCCTCCGAGCTGACCGATGTGGCCGCGCGCTGGAGCGTGTCCAGTGCCCATGCGGCACCCTCGGCCGACCACTCGCCATCATCGGCAAAGCGCGCGAAAGCAAACGCTGCCCCCGCCACGGCGGCTTTACGATTCCCGGCGTTGTAGGTCGCGTCGGGACGCTCGAAGAGATCGTCGGCATCCAGAGCCAAAGCCTCAGCTAGAGCTTCGGCAACGGTGAGCCCGGGTTGAATAACGCCTTCGTCCAGGGACTTTTGTGCCCACAGAGCGATCCGAAGGAACCGGTTCAGTTCCTCGTATTCCGTTCGCTGGCGCACATGCTCGGGTGAGTTCGCCGAAGGAGGGTCGTTCCAGAACTTGATCTGTTTGCCGTCCTCTGTCGGCTCTGAATGCCAGTACTGAGGGTCAGCCTGCTCGACGTACCAGCCCATGCGCTTTTGGAGCTCGGCCGCAAAGTCTGCGTCGTCCCGGTCTTCCTCATACTCGAAAGGCAAGTTCGACGTGAAAGCTCGAATGCCCTCTGTGTAACGGGCCTTCACTGACGCGTCGTGCCAGAACACATAATAGGGCACCATGTCGCGAATAAAGCCCGCGCGATGCGGCCGGCGGTTCAGTCCCCGCACCGCTTCCAGCAAATGACGATGGCGGCTCCAGTCACCGATTTCGTTCGACGGCATCGAGCTCTGATCATGGACCGACCGGGCCAAGTCCCATTGCCAGATGTGCGGGCAGGTGATGAGCGGCAGCGCCGCCTCAACGGATTTGTCTTGGTGCGCCATAGCAAGGCTCACGGCGAGACCCAGTGCCGCCACACACTCGTTCCCTTCGAGCACCTTTTTCATCACGTCAGTGAAATTATCGCCGTCGTCGATACGCTCGAACGCCCAAAGCTCGAGCGCCATTAGGGCGCACTGGCTCGCGTGGTTACCCCAGCTCCCACGAAACCAAGTGTAGACCTGTCCATCGCCCCAGAAGGTCTGCTTGCCCCAGCTGAACTCAACGTCAACAGGGAGGGGCGTAACCGCCTCTCGATGGTAACCCGGATGCTGCCGTAGCCATCTCCACACATCGACCGAGTGGTTGCAGATAGCCCGCACGAGCCGAAGGCCTTCGGCTTCGTGGTGCCGAAGCAGCGCTAGAAACGGCGGTTGGTACGGCGAGGCTGGGTAGAAACTCTGATGTGCCTCGACGCCAAGCTCCCCGCTATTCAGCCGGGAGTGCTCACGCGCCCTTGCGCTGCTCTTCGGATGAACGAGGCAAGCCGCGATGATGTAATCGACCATCTCGGCCGGCAGCGCCCGACCAACCGACGCACTCGCGGCGAGTATCTTGTCCCGATACATATGGCCGAGGCGATCTGTGGCGCGCGCCTTTAGGTACGCCGCGACCAACTCCGGGACATCGCCTGCGGAAGATAGGAACAGCGTTCGTAGCGCTGCCTCCAAGCCACGCTCTTCGTCGCTGTCGAAGGCAACGCCAAACGGGTCTCGCCGATCTCGGAACTGCTCGGGGTGAAGGGCTGCCTCAAACTCTTCGAGCCACCGGTGAGCGATCCCGCCAATGCGGCGGCAGTGTCGAACGTTCTGGCCGGCACAGGCCTGCTGCCATGTCGAAAAAACCGGCACCAAATCAGGGATGAGTTCAGGGGAAGGGCTTGGGCTTTCCGCGAAGAACCAGTCGAAAAAACGCACCCAGGTCAGCGGTTTCGGCCATGCGGTGGCATGAGCGAATTGGACCCTCTCTTCCGGATCGAGATTGGGGAACGTCGTCTCGTCGAGAAACGTGCTGTTTGGCAGGACTTCTAATGTCCGAAGCGCGTTCAGAAGCTTCTTCAAGCCCTCATTTTCGTCGCGGCGGAGGTAGGCCGAAAGCTTCGTGAGCGCTTCCTTAGTTCGGGTAGTTCTCAGACAGGACGTCAGAACCGCCCGTTGCCAAACAGGTCGCAGAGACGGATCGGCCAAATCCTCATAGAGACTTTGCCATTCAGCCTCAGTGGCGTTCGTTTCGAGCTGAAATGACCCTACGAGTTGGACCGGCCGGACGAGCTCCTGGGGCTCGCCGACGGCTTTTAGCGCGGGCGCGATAGCCGGCAGTTGCCCAATCAGCCATTCGCACAGAGCCCATTCTTCATAGATGTCATGGGCGAAGCTGACACTGTGTCCGAGCAGTCGATCTCGCAGGACACCTTTAGACTTCAGGTCGTCGAGCGGCTCGGGGGCGATACCCCGTATCGAAATCGGTTGAGCCGGCGTAGCGGCGTATCGCTCAGCCAAGGATAGTAAAGCGTTTCGCCGGTGCTGAGCGGGAGTGAATCCCGGCTCATCTGCTCCACCATGCGCCCACCAAAGTTTGAGCAGCTCCACCTCAGAGGCCGGGAGCGCTGTCGTTCCTTCGCGCCCCGCCAACTTGAGGATTGCTTCGAGGAAAAATGGACGCCGAAGAATGACGTCCGCGTTGCCTCCTTCAAGAAACAGTGGCCGTAGGCGAGGAAACTCGCTCGCGATGACCCCTAACTCGTCATCTCCCAAGGCCGGCACAGTGACGGATCGAACCGGAAGCAGCCGCAAGGCCTCAGGGTCGAGCCACGTCGCAATGTGATCCAAGTTCTGCTCACGAACAGTGACGACGATCCTCCAGTTCGCCAAGGACACTTCGGTCGCTACCGCTCGAACCAAATCGTTGATGGTCAGTTGCGATGCGGGGTCGGTGATTTTATCGATCCCATCGATGAACAGGATCGGCTCCGAGGCCGCGCCCATCTCCGATAGCAAGTCGACCAAGTCGCCCGTGACCCCTAACTGGCCGGCGTGCGCGCCCCATCCTCGCGGTTGAACCCTGTTGTCCTTCAGGACGAAGACAGGTCCGATCTCGGCCGTCTCCTCGGCCAGCTGCCGGAGGAGCGCCGACTTGCCGCTGCCAGGCTCCCCGTCGATCTGAACGAACCGTGCAGTGGCGAGCGCGTCTTGGACCTGCTCGTAGGGTCCGGCACGGTTCAGGCGCAGCCCATGGATGTCCGACTTGATCCCATCGAGCGCGCGCTTCGATTCCCGGTCCAGCGTTTGGACATCACCCCAGTGGGTCCCGGCAAAGGAGGACGGTAAGCCCGTCGTCGCCAAGTGAGCGGCCAGCAACTGCCGTGTCGCTCCGCCACCTACGGGCGTCATCTCGCCGACGTAGGCAATCAACCCTGACCAAATGGCTGCGGCTTGCTCCCGCTGATCGGCAGCAAGCCCATGGCGAAGTCGATCGATCGCACCCTCAACGTCGCGCGACGCATCGCCGAGATCGAAATCAAAATGGAGGATCTGAAACGATTTTAGAAAGCGCCACGCGGCGTCATCATCAACGGCTTCGCCAGCAATACCATCTAAGATTTTGCGCGTAGTCTCGACGAACTTTCGCTGATCCTTGTGAGAAAAGTCTGGGCGGGATATTCGCTCGAAAAAAATTCCCAGCGTTCGGACTGTGTGCCGCCCAAGTCAGTACTGATCGGTAGTATTTGTCGGCGCGTGCGTTGTACGAACTGATCGCCACCGCGAGGCGATGAAGCTCAGCGTCGAAGGCCGGAGACAAGAAGGTGCTCCATGCCTGCTTTAGAACTGCCAGCCACTCCTTGTCGTTTTCCGTGAACGACAGCGAGCTCTTCGCCTGGACGGAGAGCTTAGTCGTCCGGCCGTCCAGGGCGACGCCCGTGATGACCACATCGTCTAGCGGTTCGCCGAAGGCGGCCCTCTGAGTAACCACTTCCCTTGCATAAAGACCCGGCAGGGCCCTCGCGGGGCTCTCCGATAGAGCAGCGGCTAAATAATACGCGACTACCCTCGCCTCGAAGTGTGTGCCGCCGCCACCTGTTGAATCTGGGCTCGCCATCGGTGCTCATCTGCTGGTGAGTTGGAAGCATAACGGAGGGTGAGCACAAACCAAGAACTTCTTCCCGGTTATCCAACGATCTCGAAGTCATGACGGGCATCGGCGGGCCAAAGGCAACCCCGGAAGCGGACGTTGCTAACCGCCGAGATGAGTCAAGGCCAGACGTAGCTGGAGCGCTCACGCCTGACCTTGTTGGCGATGGCGCTCGAACGCGGTCTTTGCGCGGTCGCGACTCCACATTCGTCGGCCTGCGTGTCAGGGTTCGGCCGGGAGGACCGACTGATGGCGACACGCAAGACCCTCATCAGATCGCGCGCCGGCGTTCGCCTTCAACGCATCGAGCATCTGGCCCGGCAGCAGGTGGTCCAGTCGTCCTGGCGGCTTTCGACCCTGCGCCAAAACCCGCCACGCTCATTTGCCGATGAGATGGAAGCGGAGGACGCCTTCGACATGGAGGTCATCGCTTCGCTGACCGATCCCATCATCATGGACATGCAGCGTCGCGGACTGATCGACTGACATGGCGGCCAAGCTGAAGGTCTTCACCTGGTCCGACGGCTTCCATGCCTTCACCGTCGCCACAAGCTCGCGACCCAAGGCTTTGGAGGCCTGGGGCTCAAAGCAGGATCTGTTCGCAACCGGCCTGGCGAGCCAGCTTTCCGGCGGACCGGATTACGAGGCCGCCCTAGCCTCTCCTGGCGAGGTCGTCGAGCGCGGGCTTGCGATCGATGTCGGCAAGATCGGCAAGGCGAAACCCGCCAAACCTCGGGAACCGTCCAGGGCGAAGGCCGCCAGGATTGAAAAGCTGAAGACGGCGTTGGCCGATTTGGACGAACGCCGTCAGGCCGAGATGGCTAATTTCGAAGAACGACAGGCCGCGCTGAATCAGGCGCGTCAGGAGGCGGAGACGACCTATGAGGCGGAGCGCAAATCCCTGGCTGCGGCTCTGAAAAAGGCCAAAGCCTGATGTGCAACCTGTACCGCCAACGCTCCGGCCCCCAAGCCATATTGGATGCGGCGAACGCCATGCGATCGACCGTCGGAAACCTCGCGCCGGGCGACGTCTATCCCGACTATCCCGCGCCGATCGTGCGCTGGGAGGGCGCAGAGCGCATTCTGGCTTCGGCGCGCTGGGGCATGCCGTCATCCCAGAAGATGATCTTCGACAATGCGACGAGACGTGCCGACAAGCTAAGGGCCAAAGGCGGCGAGGTCGACTTTCAGAAAGTCCTCGAGTTCGAACCCGACAGCGGCACGACCAACGTCCGCAACACCAGCTCCGGCCATTGGCGCCCATATCTGTCGCCGGCATCTCGATGCCTGGTGCCTTTCACTGCCTTCAGCGAACCGGGCCGTGATGCGGCCGGAAAATACCAACCCGTCTGGTTCAAGCTTGCGGGAGACGAACCCAAGCCGCTCGCCTTCTTCGCCGGCATCCACCTCCAAGCCCACACGAGCGTCCGCAAGATCAAGACCGGCATGGAGACGATCGATGTCTTCGCCTTTCTGACGACCGAGCCTAACGCCGAGGTCGGCGCGGTTCACCCCAAGGCCATGCCGGTGATCCTGACGCAGTCCGACGAGATCGAGGCCTGGATGACGGCGCCGTGGGAGACGGCCAAGGCGCTGCAGCGCCCGCTGCCCGACGGCGCTTTGTCAGTTATCGACGCCTAGGCCACGTAAAGCCTCTGATAGTTGTTTAAAGACGATCCGGTCCCGTCCTGGCGGTCAACACAAGTTCTGCGGTCAACGGATCAGGCGAAAGGCCCCAACGTGCGAGCGCCGCATCGAACACACTCGGATCGGGCGCCACGGCGGCAAACAGGGTCATCGACGAGCGGAATTTGAGGTCATCGGGCGATCCGAACAGCTGATGCACCGAAACCGCCGGCGCTGTGGTCGCGCTCTGGGCAGCGCGGATGAGACGCGCCCCTAGAACGGGATGCAGCAGATAGGCTTGCGCCTCCGCGAGCGATCCGATCCCATACAAGGCAGCCGTCGAAGACCGTCCCAACGACCGCGCCTGGGGGAAGACGAACCACATCCAGTGGCTTGTCTTGCGACCCGCCGCGAGCTCGGCCATCGCCGTTTCGAACACGGGGTCTTGAGCTAGGACGAAACGGTCGAGTGCTGTGGTCATTCGGGCGCTTCGCCCAGACTGGCGAACCAGTCCGCATAGGTGGTGTTTCGCGCCATGTGCCGATTGAGATCCGGCGAGCCGTCGGTCCACCACACCGGGCCCCGCTCCCCCAATCCGACCTTGGCCTTGTCGACGCTGCGCCTCGCTGCGGCCAGTGCGTCCGTATCCTCAGACGCCAGCGCTGTCCTCGCGGCCCGGCGCGCCGACATCAGATCATGCACCAGCTTATCCCTCGCCTCCGCCGATAGAGCGGGATTGGAGCACCGCCACAGCCGGCCTCGCACCACGAAATAGCGGCCGTCGGGGGTCGTGGGATATCGGAGGGGCTGCGTCATCGTCGGGACAACGCACAGCGAACCGGGATGGCGCCGCCCACAGGGCGATCCACAACGCCGTTGCGATCCGCCTTGACTCTCATACGCTCAAATAAGAACAAACACGGAACATTTAGCTCGCATTCGGTTTCAGGAGAATATGTCCGCCGCCCCACCATCCTTCCGGGCGCTCCGCGCGGAGATCGCACGCATCGAGGCGGGTCGACGTCCGCCTGGCGGCGTGCTGCCGTTCGGCCTGGCCGCGCTTGATCGCCGGCTGCCCGCCGGCGGCCTGGCGCTCGGCGCGCTGCATGAGGTGGCCGGCGGCGGTCACGGGGCCATCGACGGGGCCGTCGCCGCCTTGTTTACGGCCGGTGTGGCAGCGCGCACCCAGGGGCCGGTGCTCTGGTGTGTGACCCGCCCGGACCTGTTCGCGCCGGCGCTGGAGCAGGCGGGGCTGTCCTCGAACCGAGTCATCTATGTGGAGGCCGGCGACGAGGCCGGATTGCTGGCCGCCTTCGAGGACGGCCTGCGTCACGGCGGCTTCGGCGCGGTCGTCGGCGAAGTGGCCCGCCTGTCCATGACGGCGTCCCGGCGGCTGCAGCTGGTCGCCCAGGACACGGGCTCGCTCGGCCTGGCGGTGCGACGATGGCGTCGTCAGGCCGAGGCGGCGGACTTCGGCCAGCCGACCGCCGCCGCCACCCGCTGGCGGGTCACCGCCCTGCCCTCCGCCCCCCTGCCCGTGCCCGGCGTCGGCCGCCCGCGCTGGTTTGTCGAACTGATCCGTTGCCGCGCCGGAGCCTGCGCGGATTTCGAACTGGAAGCCTGCGATGAGACGGGTCGTCTCGCTCTACCTCCCCACCTGGCCGACCGATCGGCTGCGACGCCGTCTTGGACCCGACGCGCCGTCGCCTGATACGCCGATGGTCCTGGTCGGGCGCCAGGGCCGCAAACGCGTCGTTCTGGCCGCCGACCTCGCCGCCCGCGCCCATCGGCTGCATCCCGGCATGGCCGCGACCCAGGCCCGGGCCCTGGTCGCCGATCTTGTCCTCCATCCCTTCGATCCGGCAGGCGACGCGGCCGCCCTGGACCAGCTCGCCCTTTGGGCGCTGCGCCGCTATGCGCCGATCGTGGCCGCCGACCCGCCGGACGGCCTGGTGCTCGACGTCACCGGGGCCGGTCACCGCTATGGCGGCGATGAGGGCCTGCTCGAGGATCTGATCGCCCAGACCGCCGCTGTCGGCCTGGGCGCCCACGCCGCCCTCGCCGACACCTGGGGCGCCGCCCATGCCCTGGCCCGCAACCTCGCCGAACCGACGATCGTCGTCGCGCGCGGGGGGCCTGCCATCCGTCGCCTGCCCTTGCGCGCCTTGCGCCTGCCCGCCGACATGGTCGATGGCCTGGGACGTCTGGGGATCGACACCATAGGCGAACTGGAGGCCAAGCCTCGCGCGCCTCTGGCCCTGCGCTTCGGGCCGGAACTGATCCGCCGACTGGATCAGGCCTACGGTCGCGCCCAGGAGCCGATCACCCCGATCGACGCTCCGGAACTGATCCAGGTCCGGCGGGTCTTCGCCGAGCCGATCGGCGCGCCCGAGACCCTGGCACGCTACACGCTGAAACTGGTCGAAGCCCTGAGCGAGGCGCTCGAGGCTCAGGGGCTTGGCGCGTCGCGGCTCGACCTGCGGTTTGAACGGATCGACAACCGGACCGAGGCCGTCCGCGTCGGCCTGGCGCGCCCCGTGCGCGATGTCGCGCGGCTCACACGCCTGCTGTGCGACAAGATCGAAACCGTCGATCCTGGTCTCGGCGTGGAGGCCATGGTTCTGGCCGCACCGGTCGTCCTACCGCTGGACTGGTCGCCGAGTTCCGGCGATCTGGGCGGCCCGGCGACGCCGGACATCGGCGATCTCGTCGATCTGCTCGCCAATCGTCTCGGCCCGCAGAACCTGTATCGACTGGCCCCCGCGCAGAGCGACGTGCCGGAACGCTCGATCCGCAAACTGCCGCCGACCGCGCCGCCGGTGCCGGAAACCTGGACGCGACGCTGGCCGCGCCCTTCCCGGTTGCTCGCCCAACCCGAAGCCATCGAGGCCGTCGCGCTTATGCCCGATCAGCCGCCGGTCGCCTTTAGCTGGCGCGGCGTTCGTCATCGCGTCAGGCGCGCTGACGGTCCTGAGCGGATCTTCGGCGAATGGTGGCGGCGTGACGGCGAACGCGATGCGGTGCGCGACTATTTTCAGCTGGAGGACGAAGCTGGCGCGCGCTTCTGGGTCTTTCGACGCGGCGATGGCGAACAGTCTCAGACCGGCGATCTCAGCTGGTGGCTCCACGGGCTCTTCGGCTGACACCTTTCGACCGGGGTCAATGTCAATCTCGAGTGGTCCGCGCTGTCTCGGAATTGCTGACCGTCGGCCTTGGCTGCCGCTTGTTGATCGGACAAATAGCATGTCTGCATGGCCCTCCCCAGCAATACCGGTTGTACCGGGCCACGTCTGACAGGCACGGGCAAGGCGAGGGATACGCGGTAGCCGGTAGATGCAACCTAATGCCCGTCAGGATCGCCATCGCGAAACCGCCACTTCATGATCAGGACGCAGGCCGCCATGACCAGGGCAAAACTGTTCGACACAGCCACCGGCCAGGCTCGGGTCATGACGCCATAGACCACCCAGAGGATGAAACAGGTGACGGTGAGCGAATAGGTCTTGAGGCTGACCGAAGACGCGTCGCGCTCTTTCCAGATTTTGAGGGCTTGGGGCGCAAAGCTCGTGATCGAGCAGACCGCCGCCGCTGTACCCACAATGTTGGCTGTCAGGTCGCTCATGGAGGGGCAACGGCGCCCCTTGGGTCACCGTTCCTGTGTGCGAAAACGCACCTCTACAGTGGCGAAGCCGCGCGGGGATAGGACGTTTCCAATCCCGATTTCTGCCCCCGTCGCGGCGCCGGCCTGTCCTCTCAACGACGACGCCTCAGCTCTCGCAAAAAAGAAGGACCGGGTTGCTGAACCGTTGACCCGTCTTGGGGTTGACCCTCGGCAGGGAGCGCTGACCGCCATGACCATCGTCAATCCATTGGGCGTCGCCCCGATGCCTTCGTTTACCAATGCGGCCGCCCTTGCCGGCATCGCGCTGTTCGATCCGGACGGGCACAATCCGGGCAATCTGCACGATCAGGCGTCCAGAGAGATGCTGGTTTCTCGCCTGGCGCGCCTTCTGCGCCTCCCGGTCATTGATGTCGTTGAAGATGCGGAAGACGTCGGACCCGACGTCTTGCTGGTGCCTCGCGACACCCTGATCGGTGAAGACATGACCTCGCGCACGGTCTTCACCGCGGGCAATCTGTTAGGCGGCCGCGTGCCCCACCGCTTCATCGCGACCAAAGCGATCACCCACGGCCTGATCGATCGGTCCGCGACCTGCCCGCCCGGCTGGTCCAACACCATGGCCGACCGTCTGGGCGATGCGGCTCTGGACGGCTACACCGCCTTCTGCGTTGCCGA
Source organism: Brevundimonas sp. 374 (assembly GCF_900102995.1). Taxonomy (NCBI): domain Bacteria; kingdom Pseudomonadati; phylum Pseudomonadota; class Alphaproteobacteria; order Caulobacterales; family Caulobacteraceae; genus Brevundimonas; species Brevundimonas sp. 374. The sequence goes on from NZ_FNKT01000007.1 coordinate 47,351, forward strand.
CGCGATCGAAGCCGGTCGACGCCTCCTGGAAACCGGGCCTGTCCGCGTAAAGGATGTCCTGGCCAAGGCAGGGCTGGGCCAGACGGTCGTCGAAACGCCTGAGGCGCTCGTCGCCGTCATCGCCGATCAGGACCAAGCGCAAATCGCCGCCTTCGGCGTCGTCCTTGAGGAAAACCTGCTCGGCGTGGAAACCTACAGCGTTGGAACCCTGTCGGTCGGCGGACTACGCATCAGCTATGTCGGCGATCAGCGGGAAACGACGGATCACAAGGGACGCGAGGTGTACGGCGGTTCACGACTGAGGTGCGTCAGGGGCGATCTCGATCGATTGACTCACCTCGGACTGACCCCCGAGGCGGTGGAAGCGGTACGTTGCGCCGCCGTGTTCGACGACGCCGCCCAGCGCGCCTATCCGGACTTGGTTCTGACCCGCCGGAACTACGATGTCCTCGCCGGCAAGGATGCGCGAGGGCGAAGGCGAGTAGGCGTTCTGGAGCAGTCGTGGCGGGTCGGCGGCGCGACGGGCGCGGAAATCGCCGCCCTAGAGGCCTTCGCGGCGTCGCCGGCGCTGACTTCCGTCGAAACCGCCACGGTCGAGGTGTACGGCCTCGCCGATGTCGGACCGGAGGATGTCGTCTATTTCCGGGGTGAGGACCCCAAGGTCGGGCCGATGACGAAATACGTCACGAGGACAGCGTGATCGCGCCTGAAGAGATCGACGAGGGCCGGGTTCGACTGACTGTCGACGGACAGAAGCTGACCGGTACCCTTCTGACTCCGGAAGCGCCCGTGCCGGGATTTCTGTTTGTGCACGGCTGGGGCGGCGATCAGGAAGAAGACCTGGGCCTGGCAGAGGATCTCGCTCGACTGGGCTGCGTCTGTTTCACCTTCGACCTTCGAGGCCATGCCGAAAGCGATGCGAGCCGAGACGAGGTCACTCGGCAGAATGGGTTGGACGACGTCACAGCGGCCTATGACTACCTGGCGTCCCAGCCTCTGATCGATCCCGGTGCGATCGGCGTGATCGGCACGAGCTACGGAGGCTATTTGTCGGCTCTGCTGACGAGCATCCGTGACGTGCGCTGGTTGGCGCTGCGTGTCCCGGCCCTCTATCCGGACGAGCACTGGGAGGTCCCCAAGGCCAAGCTCGATAAGGACGCGGTGCGCGCCTATCGACAACAGCTGCGAACGCCGCAGGAAGACAAAGCGCTATCGGCCTGCGCCGCGTTCAAGGGCGACGTCCTCATCGTGCAGTCGGGCAAGGACGATCGCATTCCGCCCGAAGTCATCGCCTCATATCAGGCAGCCTTCAAGGACGCGAACTCGTTCAGCCACAGGATCATCGCCGAAGCGACCCACGCGATGCGCGATCCCGCCCATCAGCGGCTTTACGCCACCCTGCTGATCAACTGGGTCGAGGAAATGGTGCGGGCGAGCCGCCGGTCTTATCGGTGAGCCTGTCGCCAGCGCCCAACGCCCAGCGCAGGCGCCCTTATCGCAGCCGCATTACCCGCTACGACGCTTTCATCTCTGGAACGCGGCGCGTCGCGCCTCGTTGATGGCGTAGGTAAACGGAGACCCAGCATGACCGACCTCTCGAACATCAAAGAACATATGGAAGTGATCGGCGCCGACGGCGTCCATCTCGGCACCGTCGATAAGGTCGAAGGCGATCGTATCAAGCTCACCAAGGCCGACAGCGGCTCGCATAGTGATCACCACCACTACCTCTCGGGCGGTCTGGTCGCCGAGGTCGAGGGCAATCAGGTGCGCCTGTCGGCAAACGCCGACAACGCCGCTCTTCTCGAGGAAGAAGAGGCCGGCGAGGCGATCGCCGACCTTAAATAGTGTCGGTGATTCAGGATAATGATGCCGTCGCCGCACAGCTGCTGGCCATCCGCGAGCAGCTGACAACCGAAGTGTGGTCAACCGCCGTGGCCGCCGCGACGTCCGGCGACCACGAGCGCATCCGTGATCTGGTGAAGCTGAAGGTCGATATCGAAGCCATCGACTTCGCCCTCGGACACCGGCCGGCGGGCAGAGCTGAGGGAGACGAGAGATGATCGACCTGAACATCGCCAGCGCCGACGCTTTGGACGGGATTGAGATGTTGCGCGGCCACGGGTTCGAAATCGTTCGTTATCGGGAGGAAAGAGGTCGTTTCACCAGCCTTCGCCAGCTCGATGAGGTACCGGGTTTGAGCGGCAAGACTGACGGCGTCGAAGCGCACGTTTCGGTCAAAGCCACGAGTTCAGCGACCTAGCCAGCTACGCAATAACGGCCCAATGCTTGGCCGTCGCCTGATCAAGATCGCTTCCTCACTCGAGAAGACGGACACTGAACTGCGTCGGCTCGTTGAGTTTCATACGTACGGCGAGCCTGCGCTTTGAAAGACGGCAATCCTAAAAGGGATTTGCAGGATCTTTTCGTGCGGCAGCGATTTCGGCCGGCGTTGGGTCGCGGCGGATGATCAAATCATCCGACGACCAGTCGACCAGTCCGAGATCCGCCATCGCCGTCAGCCAACCGTCCATCGGCCAGATCGACCAGGCGGCGTGGAAGCGTTTGGCGTTGGCGATCAGGGCGCGGAAATGCTGCAGGGGCGGATCATAGCCGTCATGATGTTGGTGGAAGACCGGCGCGCCGCCGGCGAAGAGCAGCGGCAGGCCCTCTCGCGCAATGCGGAAGCCTAGGTCCGTGTCTTCGGCGCCGTAGCCGACATAGGTCTCGTCGAACCCGCCAAGCCGATGGAAGGTCGAGCGACGGAGCGCGAAAGCCAGAGACCAGAACAGGCCCGGATTGCCCTCCGGGCTTTCGCCTTCCCGTGGAAAGGGGCGCACGGGATGGGGTCGCCCGGCGGCGCTCAGATCGACTTCCGACAGGGGTCCCGGCCGGACGGCACCAGCGGGAAGATAGAGCACCTCTGGACAGATGACGGCGTCATGCTCGGCGAGCACCGCCTGCATCCGGTCGCAAACTGCCGACGACACGATGCAATCCACATCCAGAAACAGCAGAATATCGCCCGACGCCAAGGCGGCCGCCAGATTTCGGGCGGCGGCCAGAGGCAGGGCGTCGCCCGCCAGACGTTCGACGCGGACCGGAAAACCCAACGGCGGCAGCCTCACGGGCGCATCGCTCATGTCGACGACGATCAGTTCGTCGGGCGGCGAGGCGCTGAGCATCAATCCCTCGACCAATCGGTCCAGATGCGCCTGCCGGTTGCGAACCAGCGTCAGAGCGGACAGCGTCGTCATCGCCGGCTCCACAAATCCAGCCGATAGTTCGGATGCTTTTCGGCGAGATCCACCTGCATGAGCTCCGATAATCCAAGCCAGAGGCGCTCGACGGCGTCGTCGGCGGTCTGGGGATAGTCAGTCTCGCCAGTCCAGTGCACCAGAAGAACGCGTCCCCCCTCGACCAAACCGTCGGCGATGCGTTGCGCCGCAAAGTCCAGATCGGCGTCGCTCCAGTAATAGGCGACTTCGGACAGGACGACGAGATCCAGCCCGTCCAGAACCGGACAGTCGCGAGGGAAGGCCGCAGCCGCGAACCGGACGTTCGGCCGCCCCGACAGACGCTGGCGCGCCCGCTCCAGGGCGGTCGGGCTGACGTCGATCGCCAGCAGATGATCGCAGACCGCGCTCAGCCGCTCGGTCAGGACGCCGCCCGCACAACCGACCTCGAGCGCAAAAGCCGCTCGCCGCGCCGACAGAGCGGCGATGGTGCGATCGAACTTGGCCGCCTCATAGGGGCTGGAGGCCAGACTCCACGGATCGGCGTCCCCGGCGAAGATGCCTTCGAAATAGGCGGCGGGAAGCGAGCGTTCAGCCATAGGCGTCGCGCCGATAGAGGGTGTCCGAGGCGGCGCGCAGCCCCCTCTCCTTCTCAAGCCGGAACCCTTGGCCGAACATCGGCGTCAACTGACTTTGATGGCTCGATAAGGCGTACGCTCTGAGGCCGGCCCTAAGAGGTCGCGTCGTGATCCGTAGTTTCGACCCGGGCGGAGCCGCCCCCCACACGACATAATCGAACACGGCGACCGGCCGGCGGGCCAGCCCGGCCGCGCGGCGCGCAAGCTGGGCCGCCGCCTGATGATCGCAATGGGGATCGTCTGGTCCAGTGACGGCGATCGCATCGACGCGCCGATCACGGCACAGGGCGGCCAGACGACGGGCGGTCGCCTCGAATACCGTGCTGCCAGGAGAAGCGGGCTGAGCATCAGGCCAATCCAGAAACACGGGCGCCGCAGCCGCATCCCCCGCCAACCGTCGAACGGCGCGCCCTGCCTCCAGGCGTCGGGTCCGGATGAGCCTCGCACGGGAGGCCGCATTCGAATGATCGTGCGAACCCGCACCGTCGGTGAGGATCACGACGCCCGCCAACCGCCCAGCCTCGGCCGCCTGATGGATCAAGGCGCCGGCGCCCAGCGTCTCGTCGTCGGCATGCGGGGCGATGACCAGCCACCGCGCGGATCGCCAGGGCGAACGCTCCAGCGCCAGGGTCGCCAGCCGGCCGGTTTTCTCGCTCACCATAGGGCGTCGCCCTCGCCCCAGAGATCGCGATCCAGCCAGGTCTTGGCCGCCTGGTCCTTCGCATAGTCGGGTCCGGCCTGCCGAAGATAGAGGCTGAGATCACGGGTGATCTTGTCGATGCGCTCGCCGTCGAAGGCGCTGCGCGTCCCGACCGACCGCGCCGCCAACTCCATTACATCTAGGGCGCTGCGTTCGACGACGCCGCGCGTGGCGCGGGCGAAATCCCCGGCGTCCGGCGCTTCGGAGGCCGCGCGGATCGCGGCTTCGCGGACCCAGAGCCAGGCCGTCCGCATCGCAACGACCGCATCGGCAAAGCGCGCGCGCTGGATGGAATCTGCGCGCGCGGCGTCGGACAGCGCGTCACGCATCGCCATGACCAGGCCTTCGACGCCGCCCAACTGCACCGCCGTAAATCGCCAGGCTCCGGCCGTGAAACGCGGTTCGCGATCATAGTCTCCAGGACGTCCGAGCCGCTGATCGGCATCGACCGTCAACCCGGTCACCTCATAGCGCCCGCTGGTCGTTGCGCGCATGCCGCGGACGCGCCAACCGCTCAGATCGGCCCTCTCGGGTTCGTTCGCCGGCACGACGATCAGCTGGCGTTCGCCCTGTTCCGGCTGGGCGGTGATGATCGCATATTCCAATCCGCCCGCGCCGGTCGCGAACATCTTGGCGCCCTGCAGCCGGTCGCCGACCAGACGAACGCCGGGCGGCGGTTCCGTCGCCCAGACGCCGAACCAGCCGCCCTGCGCCACAACCTTCCCCAGCCAAGCCTTCTGGGCCGGGTCCGCGTACCAGTCGAACAGCGCCAGGGCGTTGACATGTCCTTCGAACAGTCGGCCGACGCTCAGATCCGACCGTCCCACGCTGCGTAGAGCGTTCATCAATGCCAAGGCCTTGTGGAGTGGATTGTCATAGGCCGTTCCGCCGCTTTGAACCGGAGCGAACCGCCGCCCCCAACCCTCCGACGCGAGCAGCGTCAGACTCTCGGCGGGATATCGCGGCGCGGCGTCGTAGCGCGCACCTAGCGCCGCCAATCTAACCTCAAGTTTTAGAGGCGATGACGCGGTCGGCGTTGCTTCCAGAGCTGTCATCGGCGTGCCTTAAGCTCTGATGCGAGATCGACAAGCCAGGGTCCGGCGGCGCCGAGTCCCTGCCCGCTGATCTGCTGCCGATCAGCGGGCGACAGTGCGAGTGCTGACTGAAGGATGCCCGGCCATTCGTGAGCGTGCGGCCACTGCGCAAGAACGATGGCGGAGCCCAAATCCGCCAACCGTTCGGCCTTCGCGATCTGCTCATTGTAGGCGCGAGGCTCGGGAAGACAGACGAAGGGCTTGTCGGCCGAAACCACCGCATTCAGCAGGCCGTCTCCCGCGCCTCCGACGATGATCTCGGCCTTTTCGATCTGGTCGCCGATGGCGTCGATCCAGCCCGCCAGCTTTAGGTTCGGCGGCATGACCGGTGGAGGTTCGATCGGCCCAACCCCGGTCCACAAGCGATCGGGCGTTGCCTCTGCAGCTAACGCCAGCCTAGCGCCATCCAACGGTTCGCCGCCTCGCCCATGAACGACCAGGACGCCGGAGCCTCGGGTCGATACTGGTTGCCGCCTGGGTGCGAAGTACTGCGTCTTGTCGCGCACCTCTCTGGCCCCCATTCCATCGAGCCGCTCATGAAACGGCGCAAGCAAGGCTTCCGCGCCGCGGAAGGCGTCCAGATGGGCCGGGTCCGATCGATCGCCCGCGAGGCGGACATAGACGACAGGCGTCGCAGACAGCCGGGCCAGCATCGCCATCTCGACCGACACATCGATAACCATCAGAGCCGGCTTGGCGTCGCTGATCCACTGAGCGAACCTAGCGGTTCGCGCGCGGACGCCCGCGTGATGGTAGGGGGCGTAATGCAGCGCCTGAGGCCGGACAGGCGCTTCATCCTGGCCGGAGAAGCGGTCTCCCTTATGGGGCCTGTCATCCTCCAGATCCACGCAGGCGATGTCTCCTGTTCGCCCCTTTAGTCCCGTTCCGAGCAGGACAAAGCGCTCGGGCGCGGCGGCGGCGATTTCCAGAGCCCGCTGACGGTGGCCGTCGCCCTGATGGTGGACATAGTAGCCGATCGGAGCCTTCACGCTGCGGCTCTCGCAACGCCGTCGGCCCAACCTCGTAAATCCATGTCGAGCGGCAGGGCGGGCAGCTGGGTTTCCAATGCCGGCAGCCGCCTGACGCTCGCCGCGTCGTGTCGCTGACCCCGGCGCCAACTCGCCCGCTGTCGCCAATGCGAAAAGTCCGGTGCCATGATCGGACCGCCTTTCCGCGCCTGATCGAACAAGCGGGTCATATCCTCCGCCATCCCCCCGGCGGCGCGGCCCGTGGTGCGTGCCGACACGCGGGTCCACACCGCCAAGGGATGCACAAGCCGGGCCCCCTGCGCCTGAGCGGCGATCACAAGCGCCCGATCCTCACCCGTCGGCTGTTCCGGCACGCCGCCGGCTGACAGATAAGCCGCCGCCGTGATGGCGAGGCTGGCTCCGGTGTGATCGCCATGCCGAGGGGCCGGATCATGTGGCGAAGGGTCGATCTCGTCCTCAATCATGCGAACTTCACGCCAGTAGGCGTCCCATAGTCGCCGCAGAGCCGCGACATCCGCCGAGATCGGTTCCGCTTCATCCAGCACCAGCCGTCCGCCCACCAGATCGGCTCCATCCGCGATGGCTGCGAGATTGGCGGACAGCCAGTTCGGCGGCGGCCGCGTGTCGGCGTCCGTCGAGATCAGAACGCCATTGGATCGATCTCCGAGATGCTCGAGACCGACGGACATGGCCGCGCGACGCGCCGCGCCGGCATGCGCGCGATGCTCCGGGAAGGTCTGCAGATCGACGACGATGTCCAGTCGATCCTTCCACCGATCGGCCGCTGCCTGCGCCTGAGGGAGCGAACCGTCCGTGGAGTTATTGATGCAGAGCGCGACCGAAATCCTGCTTTGAAGATCCTGCGCGGCCAAGGCGGCCAGAAGCACAGGAAGACGCCGTTCCTCATTCCGCGCGGGCACGCAAACGCAGAAGGCAGATTCGCCCGTCATGCGATCAACCGATCTTCCAGCGCGTCATTGGCCTGCATCTGCCCTGCCGCAGCCGCCTGAATCATCTCGCCGTAGAGCCCTTCGTAGGCGGTGATCATCCGGCGCACATCGCAGGCCGCCTCGGCGCGGGCGCGGCAGGCCGACCGAGACAGGCCGACCGCCCGGACGATGGCGCGCGCCAGATCCTGCACGTCGTCCGCGCGCGCCAGGGCGCCGCAGTCGGGGGTCAGGATCTCGGGAATGGCGCCCCGCGCGAAGGCGGCGACGGGCGTGCCGCACGCCAGCGCTTCGGCCACCACCAACCCGTAGGGTTCGTCCCAGCGCGGCGTGCAGACGAAGGCGGCCGCCTGCCCAATCTCCTTCGACAGCGTTTCGTGGTCGAGGTGGCCGATATAGGTGGTTTCGCGCGTCAATCTCGGAGCGATCTCGGCATCGAAATAGGCCTGATCGAGGATCGGGCCCGCGAACCGCAGGGCGATACCCGCCAATGCCGCCGCGTCCAGCGCCAGATGCAGCCCCTTCTCGGGCACGATCCGCCCATACCAGATCAAATGCCCGGCTTCGTCGTGACTCGCACGCCACGGAAAGCGCTCCAGGTCGATCCCGTTCAGAATGACCTGATCGATCGTCCGCACTGAACTCCATCGTTCGCGCATCGCCTCGGAAACGCCGACAAACCGCGCGAAGGGCGCGCTCGCTTCGCGGATACCGCTTTCCAGCCAACAAAACGGCGGCGTGTGGAGCGTGGTGACCATCGGCATCGGCAGGGTCTCGGCCATCGAGACCGGCAGATAGTGCAAACTGTTGTTGTGGATGACATCGAACGAACTGCGACGAAGCCGGCTCATCAACGACAGATAGGCGTGATGCTCTCGGAAGAAGGCGACGTCGCCCGCCTCTGCGGTCCCGACCTTGGCGATTTCCGTCTGGTCGCAGATCGCCTCCAAGCCTAACTCCGGGTCGGAGAGGGTCGCTGCAAAAAGAGTGACGTCATGACCGTTCAGCCGCAGTTGGCGACAGAGGAGATGCGTATGCATCTCCAGCCCGCCGGCGAAGGGTTCTGCGATCGGATATTTGAGATGTGCGATGACGCCGATGCGCATCCGTACCGCCGTGATCGACAACCCGATCCCCCTCGGATCGGTCCATGGCGTAAAGCCTGAAGGTCAAAGCTATGCCGAGGACATTCGTTCCTGTGTGCGATAATGGTCTCAAGCCGATCGGAGGCGTTCGGGCTTTTTTGAGCCAGCAGAAACCTGCGTATTTTGTTTGGGATGATCCAATGAAAACGCGCGAGCGCCGCTGAAAGCGGTCAGCCCCGGAGCGATAAACTACTCGGCGCGTTCTCTGGACTAGCTAAAAGGACCCAACCATGACCAACCTTTTCGCCTCCACATTCGCAACACGTCGAGACGCCGAGCTTGTGGTCGAACGGCTCGTTCAAACCCATGGCATGGAACGAGACGCCATTCAGGTCGCCCCTGAAGGCGAGGCGAACACGGTTGGAGACAGGCCTTCGAGCGGAGACGTCGAAGCCGACAGCCCCAGCGTCGACTCTCGGTCGGACGTGCCGATCGCCGGCCGTGTCAAAGTCGTCGTGTCTGCAGAAACCGATGACGAGGAACAGACGATACGCGCCGCATTCGTCGAATTTGGCGCCAAGGACGGATGACCCTCATGCGAGCCGGTCCTCGGCTACGTCGCGTTGATCCTGTGACAAGGGCCGCAGCGTCCCGACGCCTCTGTTCTCAAGGATGACGTCCGTGGAATCGCTCATCGATGCCAAGCTTCATCGCCTCGGCGACCTCTCGAACGACGATCGCGGACGGCTTGGAGACCTCCTAAGTGGGCGCCGTCGCGCAGCAGCCGGCGAAGCCTTGGTGGAAGAGGGCAATCGACCCACGTTCAGTACGCTGCTGCTCTCGGGATTTGTCGGCCGAGTCTCGACCCTGGCGGACGGCGGTCGTCAGATCACAGCGATTAGCATTCCCGGGGACTTCATCGATCTGCATGGCTTTCTTCTGAAAACGATGGACCACAGCCTTGTAGCCTTGTCTGACGTCACTGTTGCGGTTGTCCAGCACGCCGACTTGAGGCGCGTGACGGAACACGCCCCTCGCCTTGCGCGAGCGCTTTGGCTTGAAACGCTGATAGATGCGGCCATCCACCGGCAGTGGCTGGTGGCGCTGGGACGCAGAGACGCAGGGACAAGACTGGGCCAGTTGATCTGTGAACTCTACCTCCGTCTGGAAGCCGTAGCCCTCGCCCAAGACCACACCTTCGAATGCCCTCTGACCCAATCGGACCTAGCGGACATGCTGGGGATGTCGAGCGTCCACGTGAACCGCTCGCTCAAGGTCCTTCGCGACACGGGCCTGGTGCGATGGCGGAATGGTCAGGTGTGGATCGACGACTGGACGGCGCTGACCGAGCGCGTCGCCTTCGACGCCTCCTATCTCGATCTGAAGCTGTCGAGGTCCTCAAGCGGCGCGCCGATCGCGAGACGGCGGACGGCCTAAATCTATCCGAAGCTCATTAGCGCGCGGCCGCTGCGCCTCCATCTCCGCGCCTGCGCCGTCAGGCGCTCGCGATCCGGTTGGGACCGGACACATAGCGCCTGACGGGCAGCCCAGCGATACGGCGAAGCCGATCAACATCGAGCAGGGAAATCGTCTGGTCGGACCGTTTGATCAGATTCAGGCGATCCATTTCGCGAAGGGTTCTGTTCACATGCACCGGCGTGATCCCGATCAGGTCGCCGAGATCGCGCTGGGTCAAAGGCATATGGAACATGCCGCCCGGCGCATCGCCGCGTTCGGACAATCGATCGAACAGATTGGTCAGCGTGGCGGCGATGCGAACGTGTGCGGGTGCCTGACCAACCACGGCCAGACTTTCCATCAACGCGACACGCTCTTTCTGCGCGCTCAGAAAGAGCGAAAGCGCAATCCGCGGATAGGCCTCAAATGTCGCTATCAGCCTGGACCTCGATATCGCGTGCACAGCGATGGGCGTCATGGCGGTCAGGCAGTCGACCGTTGTCGTCAGGCACAAGCTCGGCGCTCCCAGGAGATCGCCCGGAAGATGGACCTTCACAATCTGCTGCTTGCCCGATGCAAGCGCGATGGACGATGCGACCCAGCCCTGGGTCAGCAGATAGAGATGCGAAGGTTCAGCCGCCTCATGACGCAACACATGGTGGCGAGGCCAATGCTGAACCGGCTCGAGAAGCCCGGCCAGCGCTGCACGCTCGCGAGATGACAGAGTGACGAATTCCCCCAACCGCCCCGGCGCATCGGATTGCGAATCGTTTGGGGGCGGCAGGTCCTCATCCATGCCCCGCGTTCCCCCAAACCCGGCATGCCTGCACTAACCCATGTAAAGGGCTGTCCGACGCACCTTCGGGGGTACTCTCGACAGGCTAGAAGCCTGTCCAAAATCGGACCTATGAAACTCAGCGGACGCACCAGGATTGGTTGTCTTTTGATCCGGCGAGAAGGCGACATGACCCGACATACGCCACACAGGGACAAGATTGATCATACGCGCGGCTTGGCGCAGGGCGGTCTAGGTGGTCCCGAGGACGAAATACTCGACGCGGGCCAGGAGGAGGTCTTCTCCCGCACCGAAGTCGAGCAAGGCGAGACCGAACACCACCGGGGCGAAGAGACGCCGGGGCTCAGGCCGTGACACGCGGCCTGAAGACGCGCATTCCGGAAACAGCGGCGCACCTTTGCATCGACATGCAGCGCATGTTCGTGGAAGGGACCGAGTGGCATACGCCCTGGGCAGCCAAAACGCTTCCGGCCATCGAGACGCTATGCGCTGCAAGGCTTGAAAAGCTGTGGTTCACCCGATTCATCCCCGCCGCAACGCCCGATGAGGCGGAAGGCGCCTGGTGCGACTATTGGCGGCGTTGGTCGACCATGACGAAGAACGCTCTTGATCCGGCGATGTTGGATCTGGCGCTTCCGCTTCAGCGGTTCGCGCCGCCCGCCCAGATCATCGACAAGACGGTCTATTCCGCCTGGTCAGGCACACGCCTCCACAAGGCGTTCAAAGATCAGGGTGTCGATACGCTCGTCGTAACGGGGGCGGAAACTGACGTTTGCGTTCTCTCGACCGTGCTCGGAGCCATCGATCTGGGCTATCGCATCGTGGTGGTCAGCGACGGGGTCTGCAGTTCGGCTGATCAGCCTCACGATCACCTTCTGGCACTCTACAGCGACCGCTTCAGTCTGCAGGTCGAAACTGCCGAATGCCGAGAGGTGCTGGGGGCATGGGTGGCATGACCGTCCATCCTCCCGTTCTGCGCTATCAGATCCGCTACCGTGATGGCGGAGAGCCTGATACCCTGATCTCAAACGACATGGCTGACGCCATGGCCCAGGCGTCTCAGCGCGCAAAAGCGGTGGGTCAGGCTGTCGCCCTGTGGTGCGATGATCGGTGGATCGCCGACGTTGATTCAGCCCCGTCGCTCCTCTCGCCCGACTTGATCGCAAAGCTCGTCCATGCCGGCATCTATGTATTCGGCGCACCGGTCCGAGACCGGTGACGAGCTGATCTAGGCCGCCTCGGCCGCGATGGCTTCGGCGAACGCTGGAGACTGCGGACGATAGTGACAGCAGGCCACGCTCGCGAGAACGGCCTCATCCTTCAAAAGGATTCGTCCCCGCACGGTGCATAGGGCGCCGGCGGCGCGAAGGCTCTGACACGCCTGATTGATGCTGGATCGGCGCAGGCTCAGCAACGCTCCGATATTCGATTGTGACAGAGCGATCTCAAAGCCACCGGTAGCGCGATGAATATCCAGAAGAAAGCTGGCGACGCGAGAGATCGACCCATGCGACATGGCGCACCTCAAACGCGTCTCCATCGCCTTCAATCGCTTGACGCCGCCTGAAAGCAGAAATTGAACGCCTTCCTCACCCGCCTCCCGGCAGAAAGCCGCAACGGGTGCCCGGTAAACCAAGCCGTTCGACAGCCAGAGCCCTGGGCTTCCCCCTGCGATGTCGATCAGATCGCCCGCCGCAGCGACGCCGCAATGGGTTCCTCGTTTCCCGTCATCAAGAAGAAGACAACCGTCGAGAACGACAGCGATCTCGCCATCCGGACGATAGGGTCCGCCCGACACGACGGGAATGATCTCTCCCAGGCGTAGCGCGCGACTGCGACTTTCGAAGGAGAGCGGATCAAACGCCCGCCACAACGAAAGAATTTCCTCGCGCGGCTCTAGACATGGCGAGGTTTCGCCGGACGGTGTCGCAGGATCGAGCATAGGCGCATCCTGCGACTTTCCGGGCGTAGCGCACTTACATGGGTTAACTGACGCCTTCGTCCTCGATCAGTTCGGTCGTGGTCCCTGCCCCAGGTCCCGCCCCTAGATCAGCGCCGGTCACAGGATTGCTGTCGGCGTCAGAGGCTGTTCGGGCCGCGAAGGCCTGGACAGCGGCGGCGTCCCGTTCGCCCAGTGAGACGCTGGCGGAGCCGTCGCCGCCGTCCACGGCGCCCTGCTGTTCACGGTCGTCGATGAACTCCCATTGCTCACCCTCATTCCAGGGACCGCGGGCATCGCCCTCTCCTTGGGACATGTCGTAGTATTTGTCAGCGAAGGCAGGCAGGCCGACCAGCTTGCCTGCCGGGAAGTTCGGCTCCATGGCGTAGAGGGCCTTCTCGAAGGACTTCTGATGCGCCACTTCGCGCGTCATCAGGAAGTTCAACGCGTCCTTCACGCCGGGATCGTCCGTGCAGTTGATCAGACGTTCATAGACGATCTTGGCCCGGGACTCGGCGGCGATGTTGGAGCGTAGGTCGCAGGCGGGATCGCCGATCGAGTCGATGTAGGCGGCGGTCCACGGGACACCGGCGGAATTGATCAGGGCAGGCGCGCCGCCATAGAGAATGGAGGTGGTATGGCTCTCATCACCGCTGTTCAGCGAGGCGTAGAGATCGGCCTCCTCCATCGCGGCTTCAGCCATCTGGGCCTTTCACGCCTCGGTTCAGCATCGACACGATCGAGCCAATAACCTCGAGGTGGCTCAACTCTTCCGTGGCGATGTCGAGCAGCATGTCTTTGCGGCCCGGATCTTCGTCCGCCAAAGCCTGTGTGAAGTAGCGCATGGCGGCGGCGAGCTCGCCCTGCGGCCCTCCGAATTGCTCAAGCATCAGGGTGGCGAGACCCGGGTTCGGTTCGGACACCATGACCGTATACATCAGGCGCTTGTTGTGCATGAACATGGTTGGCTCCTTGGGATTGAAGCCGAGCTAACCGGGCCATTCCGAGTGCTGTCCCGAAGGTCGTTTTCGGACCTTGAATCGTATTACTGTCGAGCGCGGACATCGGTTGTGCCCGTTATTGGACAGTCGGAACGGACAACTCCGCGCGGCTCTTGAACCTTCTTTCACGGGAGGTTTGATGTCCCTCATCGACAAGGCGCTCGCCGCCGTCAGCCCGCAGCCTGACGAAAATACGCGCAAGGCGGCGACGGAAAAGGCCCGCGCCGCCTCCCAGGCTGGAGACTGGCTTTCGCTGGTGCTCGACCATCACGACGCCATCCGCGCCGCCTTCGCCTGCGGCCGAACGGCCAAGACCGCTGTCGAAAGAAAGGCCGCGCGCGATGCGCTCGCCGTCGTGCTGAACGGCCATGCGCTGGCCGAGGAGCTGGTCCTCTATCCCGCCCTCGGCCAGGCCGGCGAAAAGATGCACGCGGCCCACGCCTATCTCGAGCAGACGACCACGAAGGCTCAGATGGCGGAGCTTGAAAACATCGCGCCCTCGAAGCCCGCCTGGCTGGACAAGTGGGCGCACATCGAAGGCGCCGTTCTCACCCATATGTTCGAGGAAGAGAGCGATTGGTTCCTGACGCTGAAGGCCAAGGGTCACCACCAGAGCCGTCTGGCCTCGCGTTACGCCGAAGAGTTCGAACGCTACGCTGGCGCGCCCCAGTCTCGAGCCGCCTGATCCCGACTGTTTAACATCAAGGAGGCATCGACGATGTCCGCCCCCCTCTCAACCGACGCCGACGTCCAATCCCCAGCCTTCCATGACGACGATTATGTGGAGGGCGCCTATGACGCCACCAGCGTCCGCGCCGTCATGATCAATCGGCCGCGTCAGGCGCTGTATGAGTATTGGCGCGACTTTCGAAACCTGCCCCGCTTCATGGAGAACGTGAAGTCCGTCGATGTTCTGGACGATGTCCGATCCAGCTGGACCGTCGCGGGCCCCGCCGGTGCGGAGATCGAACTTGTCAGCGAGATCATTGAAGATCGTCCCGGCGAATACATCGCCTGGCGGTCGACCGAGGACAGCGATGTCGATCACGAGGGCTGGATCACGTTTCGCGACAACGCCTTCGGCCGAGGCACCGAGGTCCGTGTTCTGATCAGCTACGATCCGCCGGCGGGCGCCGTCGGCAAACTGGTCGCCAAGGTGATGCAGCGCGAGCCCCGGGTCCAGGCCCGGCGCGAGCTGCGACGTTTCAAACAGCTGATGGAGACGGGCGAAATCTCGACGTCCAAGGCTCCCGACGCGGCGCCGCGCGCCGACCGTCATTTCTGATCCAGGAAGGAATTCCCATGCGCGCCCTGACTTGGCACGGCAAACACAACGTTCAGGTGGACACGGTCCCCGATCCCCAGATCGTCAATCCCCGCGATGCGATCATCAAGATTACGGCGACCGCCATCTGCGGATCAGACCTGCACCTCTACGATAGCGTGATCCCCGGCATGTCCAATGGCGACATCCTCGGCCACGAGTTCATGGGCGAGGTCGTCGAGATCGGCCGTGGCAACACGAGCCTTCAGGTCGGCCAAAAGGTCGTCGTCCCCTTCGTGATCGCCTGCGGCTCCTGCTTCCATTGCGGCAAGCAGCAGTTCTCGGCCTGCGACAACTCCAATCCCGCCGACAAGTCCGACGCATCCGAGATCGCCTACGGTTACCCGGCTGCCGGGCTGTTCGGCTATTCGCATCTGACCGGCGGCTATGCGGGCGGCCAGGCGGAATATGTCCGCGTCCCCTATTCCGACGTCGGCCCGATCGTGGTGCCGGACGGGATCGAGGATGAGCGGGTCCTGTTCCTGTCCGACATCTTCCCCACGGGTTGGATGGCGGCCGAAAACGCGGAGATCGAGCCCGGCGACACGGTGGCGATCTGGGGCTGCGGGCCCGTCGGTCTGTTCGCCATCAAGAGCGCCAGATTGATGGGCGCCGGCCGCATCATCGCCGTCGATCATCATCCACGCCGACTGGAGCTCGCCAAGGCGAATGGCGCGGAAGTCCTCAACTATCATGAGGTCAAGGTTCGCGAAGCCCTGATGGAGATGACCGCCGGCATCGGGCCGGATGCCTGCATCGACGCCGTCGGCATGGAGGCGCATGGCTTTTCGCCCGACAACATCATCGATGCGGTGAAGCAAGAAACGAAGCTGGGAACGGATCGCCAACATGTCCTGCGCGAGACGATCATGGCGTGTCGCAAGGGAGGACGCGTTTCAATCCCCGGCGTGTATGGCGGGATTGGCGACAAGCTGCCGATCGGCGCCCTCATGCAGAAGGGTCTGACGATCAAGACCGGCCAGACCCATGTGCAGAAATACCTGCCGCAGCTCCTTGAGCTGGTCATGGACGGCAAGATCGACACGACGGATCTGATCAGCCATCGCCTGCCGCTTGAGCAGGCGCCAGAGGCTTACAAGAACTTCCACGACAATCCGAACGAATGGACGAAGGTGGTGCTGAAGCCGCACGGCTGATCGACGGCCGTCGTTCGAGCCCTACCGCCATGACACGATGGACAGCCAGACATCCGATCGCACCATAGCGAAGTCCGTGATTGTTTCACGAGGCCTGGCAGGAACAGGACGGGTTCAGCGAGCCTTTGGGTAGGCCATGACGCTACACCCGCTGCTCGCCGATCGCTTAGAATCCGGTCTCGGCCTGCCCACCTCATCATCCCGCGACGGAAGAGCATTTTCGTGATCGACGCTGAGCAGGTCGTAACGCTTCTCGGCGACTCGCTCACCGCCGGCTATGGCCTCAGGCCGGCCGAAAGCTTGCCGCGCCAACTGGCGGCGCGATTGGCGAGCGGAACGCCTCCGGTTCGCGTCATCGGCGCGGGCGTGTCCGGCGATACGACAAGGGATGGCTTGCGACGGCTCGATCGGGACGTGCCGGCGCAAACGAATCTTTGCGTCGTCGCCTTGGGCGCCAACGACATGATGCAGTTGGTCCCGGCCGATTACGTCAGGGATAATCTTCTGTCGATCATCGACAAACTCCAACAGCGCAACATCCCCGTTTTGCTGAGCGGCATGCGGGCGCCGCCCTGGTTTGGCGCCTACGCCTGCGCGTTCGACGCGGTCTACCCCGAGGTCGCTCGCGCAGCGAGCGTGCCCCTGATGCCCTTCCTGATGGAGGGTGTAGCGTTGCAGCCGGCCTATGTCTTGCCGGACCGGATCCATCCCAACGCCGCCGGCGTGGGCAAGATGGCCGACACCCTTGCACCCCATGTGCGATCCGCCCTGGCGGCCCTGCGGACGCCGTGACGGGATGCGGCTGGCCACCTTCAACATCAACCGCGTCAATCGTCGCCTGCCCAATCTCCTCGCCTGGCTTGAACAGGCCCAGCCGGACGTGGTCTGCCTTCAGGAGCTGAAGGCGACCGACAGCCAATTTCCGAATGCCGAGATCAAGGCGGCCGGCTACGATGCGGCCTGGGTTGGCGAACAGCGCTGGAACGGCGTCGCAATCCTAAGCCGCATCGGCGAGCCGGTCGTGACCCGACGCCGGCTGCCCGGCAACGCCACTGATCCCCAGGCCCGTTATATAGAGGCGGCAGTCAATGGCGTGTTGATCGGCTGCCTCTATTTGCCCAACGGCAATCCCAGGCCCGGGCCCAAGTTCGACTACAAGCTTGCCTGGGCCGACCGGCTGATCGCCCATGCGGGGACCCTCTACGCCACTGCAGCGCCGGTCGTGCTCGCCGGCGACTACAATGTCGTCCCGACCAACGCCGACATCTACAACACCAGTTCGTGGAAGGCCGACGCCCTGCTTCAGCCCGAGAGCCGCGCGGCCTTCAAGCGCCTGCTGGACCAGGGCTGGACCGACGCCCTGCGCGAGCGTTTCCCGCACGATCCGCCGCCCTGGACCTTCTGGTCCTATTTCCGCGAGGCCTGGTGCCGCGACGCCGGTCTGCGGATCGACCATGTGCTGCTCAACGGTCTCGCGGCCGAACGGCTGACCGACGCCGGCGTTGATCGCGCGGTGCGCGGCGCCGAGGGCGCGAGCGACCACGCGCCGGTCTGGATCGAGCTTGCCTGACCCAGCCGATCCGGACCGCTGGACGTCAGTCGACCCAACAATCGTCAAGCCGTCAGGGTCCGGAAGGTGATGGAATAGCGAAAGGCTGTCATAGGTGTGATAGAATGCTCCCAGGCAGCGCGCGCCTCTCCTGACAGGCGATAGACCGAGCCGCTCGCCAGCGCCGCATTTCGACGTAGAAAGCCCGCCCCCTGGCGACGGCGCAGCCGCATCACGCAGGGCGCAAGTAAGGACACGCCCAGGATTTCCCCATAGACGGGGCGGTCGCGATGCCAGCCGATGCCGGCGCCCGGCGCATATTCATTGACCAGAACCTGCACAAAGGCCGCGCCTTTCAGATCGAGGCGGCCCGCCAAGCGCGCCATTAAGGTCGAGAGAAACGCCGGCCAACCCGCGCCATCACCCCCGCGGTCGAAGGCGGCGATCCGGCGATGACCCAGGTAGCCCAGATGTTCATAGGGTTTGAACGCCAGAGTCTGGAGCGCGGCGACAAGCGCGGCCTGTTCAGGCGCCGACAGGACGCCGGCCCAATAGTCAAAGCCCGCCACCACGGGCGTGCGCGCGGGTGCATCGTCGAACAGGTCGATTTGCGATAGTTCGGTCACGCCAGGACCAGTTGGTTCACCGCGGCGCCGGTCGTCTCCAGATTGGACAGGCTCACACCAACCAGGCGCACGCCCCGGCTTAGCGGGTAGAGGGACCGAACCAGCACCCGACTGACCTCGTGCAGGGTCTGGCGGGAGGCCACGGGCTCGGACTGGGACCGGCTTCGCGTCGACTGCTGGAAGTCCGCCCATTTGACCTTGACGGTGACCGTCCGTCCGCGACTGCCGGTCTGCTCGCACCAGGCCCAGACATCGTCGGCCATGGCCCCCACCCCGGCCTCTATCGCGTCCGGATCAGTCAGGTCGGAGGCGAAGGTAGTTTCCGACCCGCTCGATTTGCGCGTCCGGTCCGGATTGACCGCCCGGTCGTCCTGCCCGCGCGCGATGGCGTAATACCAGGGCCCGGACTTGCCAAAATGATGCTGGAGAAAGGCCAGGGACTGGCGGCGCAGATCCGCGCCGGTGCGGATTCCTAGCCCTTCCATCTTGGCGGCGGTCACCGGCCCCACGCCGTAGAACCGCCGGACCGGCAAGTCTTCCACGAAGGCCTCGCCGCGCCCGGGCGCCACGACGAACTGGCCGTTCGGCTTGTTCTGGTCCGACGCCAGCTTGGCCAGAAACTTGTTGTAGGAAACGCCCGCCGAGGCGGTCAGGCCGGTCTCTTCAAAGATCCGCCGCCGGATTTCCTGCGCCGTCGCCGAGGCGGTCCCCAGGCCTCGCCGATCGGCCGTCACATCGAGATAGGCCTCGTCTAGAGACAGAGGTTCGATCAGATTGGTGTAGTCCGAAAAGATCGCATGGATCTGCGCCGACGCCGCGCGATAGACCTCGAAGCGCGGCGGGACGAAGACGAGGTTTGGACACTTCCGCTGGGCGGTTGTCGAGGGCATGGCCGAACGCACCCCGAACCGCCGCGCCTCATAGCTGGCGGCGGCGACCACGCCGCGCGCCGCCGCATGACCGACCGCCACGGGCCGACCGCGCAGGGCGGGATCATCCCTCTGTTCCACGGAGGCGAAGAAGGCGTCCATGTCCACGTGGACGATCTTGCGGGTGGCGACGCCGGACATGCAGCCTGCATATCAAGACGAGAACAAAAAGAAAACATTTGTCCAAGGCGACGCTTGCCATTCTGTTCGCCGGAGTGCTGTCGGGGAGATCAAACAGCCGCCTGATCCCTATGTCCTACGTCGAGCTCCAAGCCACTTCGCACTTCTCCTTCCTGCGCGGCGCCAGCAGTTGCGAGCTGCTGTTCGAACAGGCGCGGCTGTGCGGGCTTGAGGCCCTCGCCATCGTAGATCGCAACTCGCTGGCCGGAATCGTCCGCGCCCACGAGGCGGCCAAGGCCTCCGGCGTACGGCTGATCGTGGGCTGCCGGCTTGATCTGATCGATGGGACGGGGGTGCTCGTCTATCCGACCGATCGGCCGGCCTACTCCCGACTCACGCGCCTGCTCTCCCTGGGCAAGCGCCGCGCCGGCAAGGCCAAATGCCACCTCGACTGGTCGGATCTGAAAGATTGGTCGGAGGGCCTTATCGCCATCCTGGTACCGGACGAGGCGGACGAGGCCTGCGCCGCCAATCTGCGACGGCTGAAGGCGACCTTTCCCGCGGGCGCCTATCTCGCCCTGACGCTGCGGCGACGCCCCCGCGATGCCTTGCGGCTGCACGACCTGTCGACCCTCGCCGTCCAGGCCGGCGTGCCGACCGTCGTGACCAATGACGTCCTCTTCCATCATCCCGACCAGAGACTGCTGCAGGACGTCGTCACCTGCGTCCGGCACGGCTGCACCATCGACGAACTGGGCCTCCGGCGCGAACGCCATGCGGATCGCTATCTGAAGCCGCCCCACGAGATGCACCGCCTGTTCAAGGGCTATCCCGAGGCCCTGGCCCGCTCGGTCGAGATCGCCGGCCGGTGCCGCTTCTCACTCGACGAACTGGCCTATCAATATCCCGACGAGGTCTCGACGCCGGGCATGACGCCGCAGCAGACCCTCGAACAGCTGACCTGGGCCGGAGCGGCGGATCGGTATCCGGAGGGTCTGCCGGACAGTGTGCGCAAGACCCTGCGTCACGAGCTCGATCTGATCGGCACGCTGGACTATGCGCCCTATTTCCTCACGGTCCACTCGATCGTGCGCTTCGCCCGCAGCCAGGACATCCTGTGCCAGGGCCGCGGCTCGGCCGCCAACTCCGCCGTCTGCTATGTGCTGGGCATCACCTCGATCGACCCGGGCCGCAATGATCTGTTGTTCGAGCGCTTCGTCAGCCAGGAGCGCCGTGAGCCCCCGGACATCGATGTCGATTTCGAGCACGAGCGGCGCGAGGTCGTCATGCAGTGGATCTTCGAGACCTACGGCCGCAACCACGCCGCCCTCTGCTCCGTCGTCACCCGCTATCGCTCGCGCGGCGCCCTGCGCGACGTCGGCAAGGCGCTGGGTCTGAGCGAAGACCTGATCAAGACGCTGTCGTCGCAAGTCTGGAGCTATTCCAGCGAGGGCGTCGAGGACAAACATGTCGCGGACCTGAACCTCAATCTGGAGGACCGGCGGCTCCGCCTGGCGCTGGAGCTGTCGCGCCAGCTGATCGGCGCCCCGCGCCATCTCAGCCAGCACCCCGGCGGCTTCGTCCTGACCCGGGATCGACTGGACGACCTGGTCCCGATCGAGCCGGCGGCGATGAAGGATCGCCAGGTCATCGAATGGGACAAGGACGACATCGACGTCCTCAAGTTCATGAAGGTCGATGTGCTGGCGCTCGGCATGCTCAGCTGCATGAAGCGCGGCTTCGACCTCTTGGCCGAGCACAAGGGGATTGCGCTCGACCTCGCCAGCATCCCGGCCGAGGATCCCCGGACCTATGCGATGATCCGGAAGGCCGACACGCTCGGGGTCTTCCAGATCGAGAGCCGGGCGCAGATGGCCATGCTCCCGCGGATCAAGCCGCGCACCTTCTACGATCTGGTCATCGAGGTCGCCATCGTCCGTCCCGGGCCGATCCAGGGCGACATGGTCCATCCCTATCTGCGCCGCAGAGAGGGCAAGGAGGACGTCGTCTATCCCAAGCCCGAGCTGGAAAAGGTGCTGGGCAAGACGCTGGGCGTGCCGCTGTTCCAGGAACAGGCCATGCGGGTCGCGATTGAATGCGCCGGCTTCACCGCTTCGGAAGCCGATCAGCTCCGCCGCGCCATGGCGACGTTCAAATTCACCGGCGGGGTCAGCCATTTCAAGGACAAGCTGATCAGCGGCATGGTCGAGCGCGGCTATGACGCCGCCTTCGCCGAGAAGACCTTCAGCCAGCTGGAAGGGTTCGGCTCCTACGGCTTTCCGGAAAGCCATGCGGCCTCCTTCGCCCTGATCGCCTACGCCTCCTCCTGGCTTAAATGCCATCACCCGGATGTCTTCTGCGCCGCGCTGCTAAACGCCCAGCCCATGGGCTTCTATGCGCCGGCGCAGATCGTCCGTGACGCCCAGCAGCACGGCGTCGAGATCCGGCCCGTCTGCGTCAACGCCAGTCGCTGGGACTGCACCTTGGAGACTGCGGGCGAGGATGGCCGGCTTTCTGTCCGCCTCGGCCTTCGCATGGTGCGCGGCCTGGTGAACAGCGACGCCGCCCGCCTCCTGGCGGCGCGGACGGACGGCGCCTTCCGCTCGGTCGATGACCTGTGGCGACGCGCCGGCGCCCAGGTCGCCAGCCTCGTCCGGCTGGCGGAGGCGGACGCCTTCAGGCCGGATCTGGATCTGGACCGCCGCGACGCGCTGTGGGCCATCAAGGTGCTAAGAAACGATCCCCTCCCCCTGTTCGCCGCCGCCGACGCCCACGACCAGACGCCGGAAATCTCGGAGCCCGATCCGGGCCTCAAACCGATGACGCCCGGGCGCGAAGTGGTCGAGGACTACAGCCACATCGGCCTGACCCTGCGCGACCATCCGCTGAGCTTCCTGCGCGGCGATCTGCAGTCACGCCACGTCATGACCTGCGCCGACGGGACCGCCATGCGCGACGGCCGGCTGACGCGCGTGGCAGGCCTCGTGCTGGTCCGTCAGAAGCCCGGCAGCGCCAAGGGGGTCATGTTTATCACCATCGAGGACGAGACCGGCGTGGCCAATCTGGTGATCTGGCCGAGCCTCTACGAACGGCAGCGCCGCATCGTGCTGTCGGCCTCCATGCTCGTCGTCGACGGCAAGGTCCAGCGTGAGGGCGACGTCGTCCACATCGTCGCGACCAGACTTCATGACGCATCGGCCCTGCTCGCCTCGGTCGGCAACCGGGGCGAGGTCTTCCCCCTGCCCCACGGGCGCGGCGACGAATTCCATCGCGGCGGGTCGCCGGATGCGCGCGACTCGCCGCCTCGCGCGATCAAGGTCCGGGACATCTACATTCCCGATCTACATCTCGACACGATCAAGCCGAAGGCGCGCGATTTCCGATAGTCGCCAGGAGCGACCGCAGGACGGGTCAGAATCCCCATCGTGAAATCGCCATTTCATGATCAGGACCCATGCCCCCATGATGAGGGTGAAGCTGAGCTGACGTACAGATGTGTGTCTTTAAATGGGTTACGCGCAACCCATATAACCTTCTGTTTTATCTAGGTAAATCAGCCCTACAGATTCTTGGGTCACCTGTAACCTATTTTGCGCCCGAGTTTTCTTGTTGTTTTACAATCACCTAATACTACCGCAGGTGTGCGTAAGGTGTGCATCATCCTCCACAGGATGATATTCCTAATGGCCCCCAACTGGGGTTAGACGTTTTTTGTCGTCTGGTTCCGTCGTTTAGAGCACGGGCTATCGCCCCCTAGGCTGTGATTAGGATGGCGCTTGAGATGGAAGATTTGGCTGCACAACCAGCTAGGAGAACGACGGTGAGCGACGCTGAGCTGCAAGCCTTTCAGATGAACATTGTGCAGATGGCTTTGGTGTTCTCGTTCACCATTGTGGCGGTCCTCGCCATCAAGACGGTGATCTCCAAAATGGCGCGAGCGCTGTGTGATCGAAAGGCCCGAGCCGGCGATCATGACGAGTCAAGCACGCAATCTTGACCTAAATTTCTCGCGTTGATCCGGCTGCGCTCGTCCAGTAGGCGCAGGGCTACCGCGACAAGGCGTGCACATCCTCCGGGCCGGAGGAACGCGCGGCCGATACATCGACCGACACGCGAAGCCAGCTGCTACTCTGACTTGTTTTTACGCCGGCTCGTCCCGCCATTCATGCCTTCTATGAGCCCTCCAAAAATGGGCTTGACCAACCAGGCTATGAACACAGCGGTGAACCCACCGGCCATGAATATAAGAACGTCCATCATCAGGCGTCTCCCAACAAAGTCTGTGGCTCTCGTACACGGCAGTATGTCGTGTGACCGAAGCTGTGCGGCGGCACGGCGACCAGAGCACACGTCCGAATGCCTGCTTTTCAGTGTCGAACGCCCTTCGTCTCGACGGGGTTCAGCTGCAGCTCAGCCGCACTGATCGCGAGAGCCTGAAGCTTGGTACACGCAAGAAGGCCGCATTCCTGAGCAAAGGTCAGCGGCCCATGATTGGCGGGGTCGATCAGACCAACCACGGCGTCGTGCAATCCCTCTAGCGTCGAGACGTCATCCACGAAAGAGGCCAGGTCCGCGCCGGCCCCGTACACCGTGTAGTGAGCGAGGCCTCCTCGCTGGGCTCGATAGGCATCCCAACGAGCCTTCAGCTTCGCCACGCGCTCGCCGGAACCGACAAGGTCGTTCGCTCGTGCCAACCCCTCCGCGACGACCTCCTCGGCAGCCTCGAGCTTGGGGGCCATTCTCATCACATAGTGAGCCGTCCAATACCGGACCAATAGATCGCCGCAGTCAGCGTCGTCATGATGAAGCAGAGGCGCCAAGCCAATCTCTAGATCCCCTTCAGCAAACAGGGCGAGGTCATCGATCAGGATATGCGGCGCCAGCGTCTGTAGGGATGTTAGCACCCTTTCGAACCGCCAGCCTGAAAGGTCGGCCAGATCCTCGGCGGTCGTCTTCACCAACCCCCCATTGTCGGGATTGTCCCGTAGCTGTCTAACCCAAACCATCAGCAATAGCGAAAGGATCGTGAGTGCGTCGGCGTTTAAGCCTTCCCGGGCGGCGTTCTGCAGAACCCTAAGCGATGCAAGCATGATCAACGGGTCGAGCTCTGCTGGGTCCAGATGCGACCCTGTTCCGATCATGAGCTGCAGTTCGGAACTCATCTCGGAAATATCGACAAAATCAGCCATCACACCCCTCGCACAAATCACACTGATAGTGTGTAGTGAAGATCGGGCGGCAGCCGCAAGTGCGGTTGCGTGGAAGTTGACGCTGAACTGGTGAGTTTTGGCCGCGCCGTCAGGTCGCGGCGGATTGCGCTTGGCCTAAGCCAAGAGGAACTGGCCGACAGAGCCGGGCTCCACCGAAACTATATCGGCGGCATTGAGCGCGGCGAACGTAACGTCGGTATTAAAGCTGTCTACGCCTTGGCTGTCGGCCTCGGCTGTGGACCGTCCGAGTTGTTCAACCCGCCCACGTCGCCGCGTTAACTCTCCCTTAACCGACGCCTTAGCACTCTGACCGAGCCGTAAGACCGATCCAAAACCATCGTTTACTTTAATCGAAAGGTTTGGATATGGGTTATTCCCCAGAGGTTTCAACAGAAGCCAACAGTATCCGTTTGGAGGGGTTTACCCCGACCGCTCCAGCAACAAGTCATCGCCAATCCTGCGACGAGGCTACGGCCTTACCCCCTTCGCAGGATTGTGCAGTCGAATCCACTGAGGTCATACTCAACACCGCTCGCGCGATTAGCGTGTGCGATGGAATTTCGCCGAGCAGCCGTGTTGCAGTCGCCGAGTCCCTTCTCGACGACTTGGCCCGCATCCTTGCGCGTATGACGCTCGATATGCACCGTTGCGATCTTCCATCGCCCGGAGCCTGAGCTGATGCGTGCAGCCCTATATGCCCGTTACTCGACCGACCTTCAAAACGTCGCTTCGATCGCGGATCAGTTTGCGACGTGCCGATCCTTTGCAGCGAAGGACGCGACCAAGATCGTCGCGACGTTTGAGGACGCAGCCATCTCGGGAGGGTCCGCAGCAAACCGGCCCGGATTGCACAGCCTGATGCACGGCGCAAAGAACGGGGAGTTCGACGTCGTGCTTTGTGAAGCGTTAGATCGCCTTTCTCGGTCCCAAGCCGATATCGCGGCCCTCTTCGAGGATCTGCGGTTTCACGGCGTCAAAATCCGCACGATCTCCGAAGGCGACATATCTGAGCTTCAGATTGGGCTGATGGGCACCATGAACGCCCTCCAACTGCGCGAGACAGGCCGAAAGACAAGGCGCGGCCTTCAAGGTGTCGTCCGCTCCGGTCGTCATACTGGGGGCCGTGTCTACGGCTACAAAATTAGGCGAGAAGTCGACGCCATCGGCGAACCGATCCGGGGCCTTCGCGATATCGATCCTGGTGAAGCAGAAGTCGTCAGAGAGATCTTTCGGCGCTACGCCGCCGGCCAATCGCCTCGGGCGATCGTAAGCGACTTGAATCGGCGCAGCATACCCGGCCCGCGAGGCGGAAGCTGGAACGCGTCGACGATCAACGGCAATGCCGAGCGCGGCAATGGGGTCATCCATAATGAGTTGTATCGCGGCGTCCTGGTTTTTGGTCGTCAAACCTGGGTGAAGGACAGGCGCACAGGAAAGCGCCAGGCGCGAACGGCGGATCCTGAAGAAATTATTCGGACCGAGGTGCCGCATCTTCGAATCATCTCCGAAGAACTATGGGCGAAAGTTCAGCATCGCTACGCGGAGAACACCTTATCGTCACGGGGGCACTCCCCGCGCGTAGCCGTTCGGCCCCGGCACTTACTGAGCGGAAAGCTGACTTGCGGAGTTTGTGGCGGCCCGATGATCCGAAGCGGCGCCGACCAACGCTTTATGTGCTCATGGCGACGAGAACGAGGAAAATCGGCATGCATGAACGGCCGCGGGATCAAGAGCGCCGAGATCGAGGCGCGCGTTCTCGCCGCGATCAAGAACAGACTTCTAGCGCCGGAACGCGTGGCGCTCGCCGTGGAAGAGGCGAGGCTCGCAGCAGAGAATGACGCGCGTAGGATCACCCAAGCTCGATCAAAACTCGACAGTGAGCTTGCAGAGGTGAAGCGCCGCGCCGAACGCTTGGTCGACCAGATCGCCGATGGCGTCCTTACGGGCGCTGCAGTCAAGGATCGTCTGGACGCGCTGGAAGCGCGGCGAAGCCAGATTGAATCAGAACTGGCCCAAGCACCGGCGGCGTCGGTCGTCGCCCTGCATCCTCGCGTGGCCGAGCATTACCGGACCGTCGTGGGCTCGCTGGAGCGCACCTTGGCTCGCAGCAACAGCGAGGCAGCGACTGAAGCACGGGACTTGGTGCGCAAGTTGATTGGAACCGTCGTGGTCACGCCGTTGGAAGAGCGCGGAAAGTTTGGCTTGACCGTACAAGGCAAAATCGCCGCCCTGGTGAACCAAGACGGCGAAAATACTACGAAGTTGGGTGCGGGAGTAGGATTTGAACCTACGACCTTCAGGTTATGAGCCTGACGAGCTACCGGGCTGCTCCATCCCGCGGCAAACGGTAGTGTATCGTGAAGGAAGAACGGATCGAGAAGGACCGCGATTGCGGTGTTTGTTCATCATCGGCTGTCCGCCTGGTAGACCCGGCGGCGACCTACTCTCCCGCGCCTTGAGACGAAGTACCATTGGCTCTGGAGGGCTTAACGACCGAGTTCGGAATGGGATCGGGTGGGGAACCTCCGACATAGCCACCAGGTCAACCAGGGGGACAGCGGATGATGAGAAGACATTGTCTGAGATTGCTCTGGTCAAGGAGCAATCATCGAATGAGTTTTGCTGAGAAACGATCAAACCGATCGGATTATTAGTACCAGTAAGCTTCATGGGTCGCCCCACTTCCACACCTGGCCTATCAACGTGGTAGTCTTCCACGATCCTCAGCGAAGCCTTGTTTTGAGGTTAGTTTCCCGCTTAGATGCTTTCAGCGGTTATCTATTCCATACTTAGCTACCCTGCTGCACAGCTGGCGCCATGACAGGTACACCAGAGGTATGTCCATCCCGGTCCTCTCGTACTAGGGACAGATCCTCTCAAGCTTCGAACACCCACGGCAGATAGGGACCAAACTGTCTCACGACGTTCTGAACCCAGCTCACGTACCACTTTAAATGGCGAACAGCCATACCCTTGGGACCTGCTCCAGCCCCAGGATGTGATGAGCCGACATCGAGGTGCCAAACTTTGCCGTCGATATGGACTCTTGGGCAAAATCAGCCTGTTATCCCTAGAGTACCTTTTATCCGTTGAGCGATGGCCCTTCCACTCGGGACCACCGGATCACTATGGCCGACTTTCGTCTCTGCTCGACTTGTCAGTCTCGCAGTCAGGCGGGCTTATGCCATTGCACTCGACGACCGATTTCCGACCGGTCTGAGCCCACCATCGCGCGCCTCCGTTACACTTTAGGAGGCGACCGCCCCAGTCAAACTACCCACCACGCCATGTCCCGGGACCGGATAACGGCCCTCGGTTAGACGTCAACGACAGTAAGGGTGGTATTTCAAGGACGACTCCACCAGAGCTGGCGCCCCGGTTTCATAGTCTCCCACCTATCCTACACATACGGTCGCTAACGCCAAGGCGAAGCTATAGTAAAGGTTCATAGGGTCTTTCCGTCTGACCGCGGGAACCCCGCATCTTCACGGGGAATTCAATTTCACTGAGCCTATGCTGGAGACAGTGGGGAAGTCGTTACGCCATTCGTGCAGGTCGGAACTTACCCGACAAGGAATTTCGCTACCTTAGGACCGTTATAGTTACGGCCGCCGTTTACCTGGGCTTCAGTTCGACGCTTTCACATCTCCCTTTAACCTTCAGGCACCGGGCAGGCGTCAGACCCTATACGTCGCATTGCTGCTTCGCAGAGCCCTGTGTTTTTGCTAAACAGTCGCTACCCCCTGGCTTGTGCCACTCAGTCCTGCTTGCGCAAGGTGAGTCACGCTTATTCCGAAGTTACGCGTGCAATTTGCCGAGTTCCTTCAGCATAGTTCTCTCAAACGCCTTGGTATGCTCTACCTGACCACCTGTGTCGGTTTCGGGTACGGTCTCTGCTGGAGTTATTTCCTGGGACAACGCCCCCGCACACACAATCCAATAAGTGGGTACGAGTTAAGCCATCCGTCACTTCCAGCTGGTGCAGGAATATTTACCTGCTTCCCATCGACTACGCTTTTCAGCCTCGCCTTAGGGGCCGACTAACCCTGCGCAGATTAGCTTTACGCAGGAACCCTTGGTCTTTCGGCGAGAGTGTCTCTCACACTCTTATCGTTACTCATGTCAGCATTCTCACTTCCGATACCTCCAGCCAGGCTCACGCCTGACCTTCACCGGCCTACGGAACGCTCCGCTACCGCTTGCAGTAAACTGCAAACCCATATCTTCGGCGCACGGCTTGAGCCCCGTTACATTTTCCGCGCAGGATCGCTTGATCAGTGAGCTGTTACGCTTTCTTTAAAGGATGGCTGCTTCTAAGCCAACCTCCTGATTGTCAAAGCAATCCCACATCGTTTCCCACTTAGCCGTGACTTGGGGGCCTTAGATGATGGTTAGGGTTGTTTCCCTTTTCACGACGGACGTTAGCACCCGCCGTGTGTCTGCCCGATAGTTCTCTTGGGTATTCGGAGTTTGGTTAGTATTGGTACCGCTCGCGCAGCCCGCAACCATCCAGTGCTCTACCCCCCAAGGAATTCGTCGGACGCTCTACCTAAATAGATTTCGCGGAGAACCAGCTATGTCCAGGTTTGATTGGCCTTTCACCCCTATCCACAAGTCATCCCAGAATTTTTCAACATTCACGGGTTCGGTCCTCCAGTTGGTGTTACCCAACCTTCAACCTGCTCATGGATAGATCACCTGGTTTCGGGTCGTCATACGTCGAACTTAGCGCCCTATTCAGACTCGCTTTCGCTGCGCCTACACCTAACGGCTTAAGCTTGCTCGACACATGAAGTCGCTGACCCATTATACAAAAGGTACGCCGTCACCGCGCTTGGCGGCTCCGACTGCTTGTAGGCTTCCGATTTCAGGATCTGTTTCACTCCCCTTGTCGGGGTGCTTTTCACCTTTCCCTCACGGTACTTGTTCACTATCGGTCGTAGAGGAGTACTTAGGCTTGGAGGGTGGTCCCCCCATGTTCAGACAGGATTTCACGTGTCCCGCCCTACTCGAGTCTCTTGCTGTTTGATGACTACGGGGCTTTCACCCACTATGGCCGACCTTTCCAGATCGTTCGTCTTTATTTCACAAGAGCACTGGCCTGGTCCCGGTTCGCTCGCCACTACTACGGGAGTCTCGGTTGATGTCCTTTCCTCCGGGTACTGAGATGTTTCAGTTCCCCGGGTTCGCTTAATGAAGCCTATGTATTCAGCTCATTATACCTTTTAACAATCCGCCAATCGCTGCTTCCGAAGAAACAGAGTTGGAAGACTGTAAAGGTGGGTTTCCCCATTCGGAAATAACCGGATCAAAGGGTGCTAGCGCCTCCCCGGTTCTTATCGCAGCTTGCCACGTCCTTCATCGCCTCTCTACGCCAAGGCATCCGTCAGAAGCCCTTCAACGTTTGATCGTTTCTCAGCAAAACTCATGCTTGGTTTATTCCGCCCGACTGGAAAGATGCCGGGGGACCAAGCCTGATTTTTGTCAGACAATGTCTTCTTCTCGAACAAGACCTCAAAGCTCAGGGGAGCCGGTCACGTTCTTCCTTTACGATATCAATGCCAGCCGGCGAGCGCCGACGGGCAATTCTTGATGCGATCACAAGATCCTGGTGGAGCCAGACGGAGTCGAACCGACGACATCCTGCTTGCAAAGCAGGCGCTCTACCAACTGAGCTATGGCCCCATTCCATCAGGAATAGTGCGAAGCCCAGGAGAGCTGTCGGCGATGCCGTCTTGAGGCTGAGAACCCCCAGCGAACCAGAAGTCCTGGTAGGCCCGGGCAGACTCGAACTGCCGACCTTACGCTTATCAGGCGTACGCTCTAACCACCTGAGCTACGGGCCTATGGCAGCGACAGCCGGGTCATAAACACCCAGGCTCGCGATCGCGTCACCAACTCAACGACCCGTATGGTCGAGGCGTCGATGACGAAAGTGGAAAGAGAAACGGAGACGGCGGCGTTCCGCCGTTTATTGGAGCCTCAATAGACAGCCTCGTGAGAGACGGCCTGGAGAAGCATCCTTAGAAAGGAGGTGATCCAGCCGCAGGTTCCCCTACGGCTACCTTGTTACGACTTCACCCCAGTCGCTGACCCTACCGTGGTCGCCTGCCTCCTTGCGGT
>NZ_FNKT01000005.1:0-156142 GCF_900102995.1 Brevundimonas sp. 374
ACACCGTCACCGTGTCCAAGAACGACATCCGCGGCCTGGTGAACAACTCGGGCGCCGGTTACGACTCCAACGTCTTCCAGGCCAACCTGCCTTACTCGGTCACCGGCACCTACACCGCCGGCGCCGTCGGCTCCACGGCCGCCGCGACCAACGGCAACTACATCAACCTGGCCGCCAACGCCAACTCCACCAGCGCCAGCCACGGCGCCTGGAAGTCGGCCATGGCCCTGAACGTGAACATCCCCGTTCCGTCCAAGTCGCTGCTCGCCGGCGCCTATGAAGGCCAGCTGACCGTCAACATCCAAGCCTTCTGATCTTCAGAAGCATCTACAAGCGGCAGCGCATCTCGGGCCGTCATCCTTCGGGGTGGCGGCCTTTCGTCATTCGGGGGTGCGCGTGGAAGTTCGCGTGATAGGCTACACGGATGGTTACTCTCGCCCTCCTTGCAGCCATGACCGGCTTCGCGCTTAGTCCCGCCCCGCAGGCTGACAAGCCGAACGTCATGTATATGGGACCGCACCCGCAGCCGGTTTCAACCTGGTCAGCGTCGTATAAGTTTGACTGCGGTGAGCGCCAGGTGATCTTGGACATTGCCGTGAGCGCAGGCCGGGCAAGGGTTTCCAAGCTCGATCTAGGACGGGGCGAGGCCGCCGACATCCTACCCGAACTAAATCGCACGCTGGCGACCCAAAGTTTCAACGATGTCGTTGTTACGTGTACGCGGATCGATCCCTATCCGAGCGTTATGTTCAAGACGTTTCGTGAGAACACGGAGGGCGGATATGAGCCTTCCGCTGTGTTGGTCAGTTCTGTCGGCCCAGCTGCCGGCGACGTCGCCCTTGAAGATCGAGGATTGAGGCGCGGCAGCGCCCTCCGCATGAATTCCAATTAACGGGTTAGCTCTCCGTTTTCAGCCTATGGGCGCGTGTTCCCCTCCGTAGGAACACGGTGGCTCGGTGAATCTCACCCTTCCGCAGGACGCCGGGCAACTACCCCTCGTGGCTCTCGTGACAGAATGCCACATCAATTAAC
Source organism: Brevundimonas sp. 374 (assembly GCF_900102995.1). Taxonomy (NCBI): domain Bacteria; kingdom Pseudomonadati; phylum Pseudomonadota; class Alphaproteobacteria; order Caulobacterales; family Caulobacteraceae; genus Brevundimonas; species Brevundimonas sp. 374. Next base: position 1,033 of record NZ_FNKT01000005.1, read on the forward strand.
GACAATCTGTGATTGCTAACAGCGTAATAGCATGACGCATTGAACGGCGGGAGATCAGCTCCCTTGGAGGACTGACTATGCTGAAGAAGATTGCCGTCGCCGCCACTTTTGCCGCTTCGACCCTGATAGGCGTTCCCGCCGCCAATGCCGGCAGCCAGGGAGCCTGCATGTCGAAGTACATGGATGATCTGATCGAATGCGGCGGTGTCACATCCTGCGAGATGTGGGCTGACGTCGTTTACATCCAATGCATCCAAGGGCTGCACGATGGTATCGATCCCGAGCCCAACACCTGACACTCCATACTGTGGGCCCGCCCTCTTTCGAGGGCGGGCTGCTTTCAGAAGTCGTTCGGCAGCATGGGCCGCTGCCAGTGCAGACATAGATCGGCATCGCATCGTAATAGGGCGAAGGCACGTTGGCCCGCAGCACATAGACATTGTCGCCCCAACCGCCGCATCCACGATCGGACACTTCGCCGAGATATTCAGTCTTCGCAGCGTCGGCGTAATAGACGTAGCTGTACGCCGTCAGATCAGCCTGAGCGGAGGCTGTCGTCACGCCGGCAGCGGCCACCAGCGCAGCGCCGACCAGCAGGGCTTTAACGCGGATTTTCATCGTGTTCACTCCCATGTGCACGCCCCATCGCGTGCTGTTCTAGGAGCGCCGCGCGGCTGACTGAAATCAACTCACAGGCGTGTCGTAAACCATGATTGTAAGCTTCACAGGGGAATGACTGCATTGACAGCACAACTGCTGAGTGCCGGTATAGGACCACCTTCGCCCCTGAAGGAATGGAGTATGTGATGAAGAACTCGCTACGCCTTTCACTGGTCGCCGCCGGTTCAGTGGCCATCGCCGCGCTGACCGCTACGGCGCCTTCCGCGCAAATATCCGGCCCTGGCGATCGGGTCGCGCTCTATGACATCGTCTATTACAGCGACGCCTCGAAGACCGAAGAGGTCGGCCGCAATCAGGGCGTCTGTTACGGCGGCTGGGGCAGCCCAATCTGGGCTGGAAGCAGCCAGTACACCTATGGCCAGCAGACCGCATTCTACGGCCAGGAACATGTCGGTTGGTGCACCGCCAACGGCACCGAATATTTTTGATGTTGGGAGCGCTGACATGATCACGAAGACCATCCGCACAACCATCGCCGCCGCAGCTTTCTGCGCCGCCGCCATCGCCACGACCGGTGCGCATGCTGCACCGGGCGACTACTGCCAGTATGTCGATGCCGCCGTGTACTGCGGTGTTGAGGAAAATCTCTATCCCGGGGCCTCGGGGTACAACGACTGTGTGAGACGCTGGGAACGCGCGTCCTGGGACTGCTAAGTCGCTACCGACAGTATCATGGGCCGTCATTCTTCGGGTGGCGGCCGCTCGTCGTTTCAGCACTCCGTGAGGAACTCTGCCTCGGCCTCCGTTCCGATCCGCGTCTGACTGCTGATCCAGACATCAAGACCCCGATAGTTCAGCCCGCCGTTGTTGCGGATCTTCAGATGCCGGCCGGCCTCCTGAACTAAAAACCAGGTCCAGTGCGCGACGATCAGGATCTTGGGCGCCGTCGCCGCCTCGATCAGGGCATCGATCTGGTCCAGCGTCAGGTCCGGTTCGCCGGCGGCCATCGCCACAACTCCGTCAACTGGCCCCCGCTGCCATGGTGCCCCCGGATCACGATCGTTGGGCGGCGGTTGCCGCATCGCTTGCAGACCATCTTCGCGCGCATGTCGCGCAGAGGCGTGAACCGCTGCGCCTGGGGCAGCTTCGCCCAGGCCGGAATGACGCTGCTGCCGCACTGGCAGACCAGAGCGCATTGGTCGCCTCGGCGGATGTCATCAGGCGTCGTGTCGTCGCGATAGAAGTTCAGCACGGCGTCACAGCTCCGGATCGTCGCTGATCGTCGCCTTCACCCGCGCCTCGGGCGGGTCGTGCATGGGCCAAAAGACGCCCTTTGGCTCGCCGGGGGGCGTGAACAGAAAGACCATTCGGCCGGGGCATCCGTAGCGCCGACAGCGCGCCCACCGGTTCCAGAGCTTCACCTGCGGTCCTGACAGGCGAATGACGACCGACAGGTCCACCCAGCAATCCAGATGACATCGCGGGCACCGAGTCGAGATTGTCCAGTGGTCGCGGCGCAGCTGCGACACCGTCATGTGCGGGGCCACGCTGAGGTGATGGCCGAGTCCCCGGTTCTCCGGCTTCTTGTAGCCCACGGCTCATCGGCGCGAGAGGCGCGCCGCGAGCATATGGGTTTCGTCCGCCGTCATCTTGGCGAACTGCCCCATGCCCAGCGCCAAGGCGGCGCTGACCAAGCGGTCGTTCTCTTCCTTCGACACATCGGCGACATTCGACCCCGGCCCCGGCGTCGCCGGTAAGCTAGGATGCGGCGGCGGATTCGGCACGACGCACGCGGCCAGCTCGGCCTCAAACCGCATCAGCTCTGACAGCGGCATCGGTCGTGACGAACCCGGTTTGTCGATCGGCATGCCCTTCCTCCTCCTTCATTTCGCCTCCGTCCGGGGCGGGATCGGCGCGTGCCAACGCGTCGATCTGCGGGCCTTACCCCGCACGACCAGGACCGATCGGCCGTCCGGCTGATCGCCGCCCCCGCTCACGCGAGCCGGGGACTCCTACTCGTGCAAAAGGCGACTCCGCAAATGAATTGTTCTCGTAATGTTCTCATCATTGATCAGCGCCCCGTCGCGCCGTGCGAACCGCCGACGGCGTGGCTGGGCGGCAAGCGCCACCTGGCCCGGCGGATCTGCGGCGTTCTGGCCGCCACGCCTCATGACGCCTATTGCGAGCCGTTCATCGGCATGGGCGGCGTATTCCTGCGTCGGCGGTTTCGCCCGGCCGTCGAGGTGATCAATGACCTGAGCGGCGACGTTGTGACCCTGTTCCGCGTCGCCCAGCGCTTCCCCGACGCCCTGATCCGCGAACTGGCGTGGCGGCCGGCGGCGCGGGCGGAGTTCGAGCGGATCCGCGGCACACCCGATGGCGATCTGCTGGACATCGAACGGGCGGCCCGGTTCCTTTACCTTCAGACGTTGGGCTTCGGCGGTAAGGTCGCCGGCCGGTCCTATGGCGTCAGTCCGACCAGTCCCCACAACTTCGACCTGACGAAGATCGAGCCGCGTCTGCGTCAGCTGCATGACCGGATGGCCGGGGTCGTAATCGAAAACTTGGACTGGCTGGCCTTCATCAGCCGCTACGATCGCGCCGGCAGCCTGTTCTATCTCGACCCGCCCTATTGGGGCGGCGAGAGCGACTACGGCGCCGGCATGTTCTCGCGGGACGACTTCCAGCGGATGGCCGACAAGCTGCGGACGATCGAGGGGCGCTTCTTGCTGTCGATCAACGACCGGCCGGAGATCCGCGAGATGTTCGCCTGGGCCGATATCGAGGCCGTGAAGACGATCTATTCCATCCAAGGCGGGAATGCGCCCAGCGCGGCCGAGTTGCTGATCGCCAAGGACGTCGAGCTTGCTCCGGCTGCTCCGCAGGCCAAGCTGCTGTAACCAACAGCAACCCAGGAGAATGTGGGCTAGCTACGCCGACCTCAGTCGCGGCTGGGGCGGCGGAAGATGGCTTCCTTGCCAAACATAGCCGCGTCGGCACGCATCGCTTTCATCGTTCGAGAAGATGCCACTCGATCCAAATCCGCAAACATCGCCGCCTCAATCTTTTCATGCTGGCTATCTGAGATTGCGGCGGAGGCGTCAGCCGCAATCTTAGCCTTCTCTTGATAGAGACCCATCAGCTCACCAGGAATAACGACACTCCCCGGTTTCAGGACGCCGTCCTTCACGTGAACCTTCGTGCCTTTCCAAACACGATCAGGGTCTACTACCGTCCCAAAAATCTGGAAGCGACCGAGCTTCGCCCAGGCGTACGTAGACCTGGAATTGCCGACTATATCGAGCATGATTGCATTCATCGTGAAGCGATTGAAGTTCGTGGGGAGGTCCACGAACGACGCAGTTTCAGCGACGTCCCAAATCACCAAGTGCTGCTCGTGCTTGCCTGGGTGAGGGAGACGGCCCAGTAAAAACTCGCGCCAAGCCAACTCCGTCTGCTGGAAAAGCTGTTCTTCAGCCTCCGTGTAGGTCACCTCGGGGTTGCGCCCCTTTGCATAGACAAGCACGCGCCACGTGACGGACACACAGAACTTTAGCAGCCAGTCGGTATAGCGAGTCAGTTCTCGCCCGTCAGACCACGCTGCCACCACCTCATTTGCGAACTTCCGCTCCCAAACGCTGAATAGTTGCTCGCAGTCGCCGCACAACCAAGGAAGCTTCAAGCCGTCCTGAGCGCGTTTGTTCGGCGCATCTGAAAACCGCATGTGACCGGTAGCGCTGTTTTTCTTCAAGTCGCGGAACACGAACGCCGGAATTATGTGGCTGACGCGGAGCGGCTTCTCTCGCCAGCACAAGCGACATGCCAAATCGGAACTTGGACCCAAAATCAGGCTCATCTCGACAAGCTATGATCTAGAAGGGTCTAGGTCCATCTGTCGGCTGTCGATGACAGTGCGCGAGAAGAACGGCCCGAGAACATCCTCCGGGACTATTCCGGGACTTTCTCTCCCGAACCGGGACTTTTGCTCCCTTTTGGTCCCCGTCATCGCGGCGCGGCCATACTGCTGCGCCAAGCCAACTGCCTGATTTTGGGGAGGAAAGTGGTGACTGGAGGCGGGATCGAACCGCCGACCTGTGGGTTATGAATCCACCGCTCTAACCATCTGAGCTACCCAGTCCCGGGCCCCGCGCGAGGCCGGGGCCAGCGCGAAAGAGGCGTGCCTATATCGCCGTCGGGCGCGCGGTTCAAGTCGTCTTGGACCAGAACCTGCGGCGATAGAGCGCAAGACGCCCTGCGGCAGGAACGGTAACGCTAGCCTCGCCGTTTCGTAACGACTGCCTACAGCCAGCCGGAGCTATCCCTTCATGCGCCTGATCGTCGCCGCCGCCTCGACATCCCTGCTCGTTCTCGCCGCCGCCTGTGGCGCGAATAGCGAGAGCGCCGTTGCCGGGCCTCAGGCTGGGGCCCCGCTGGAAACCCGTCCGGCGAACAATCCCGATCAGCAACCGGCCTTCGCCGGCCAGACCCGCGCGCCGGGCGTCAAGACTGAACAGGCCATGACCCACACGGTGGTCGCCTCGGGCCTTGTCCACCCCTGGGGTCTGGCGGCCCTGCCCGACGGCCGCTGGCTGGTGACTGAAAAGCCGGGCCGTCTGCGCATCATCACCGCTCAAGGCCAGCTCGGCGAACCGGTCGCGGGCTTGCCCGCCGTCGATGCGCGCGGTCAAGGCGGCCTGCTGGATGTGATCGTCGGGCCGAGCTTTGCGCAGGATCGCATGATCTATTGGAGCTATGCCGAACCGCGGGAAGGCGGCAACGCCACCTCGGTCGCGCGTGGGCGTCTGTCAGACGACGGATCGCGCGTCGAGAACGTCCAGGTCATCTTCCGCGCCCTGCCCGTCTATGACGGCGACAAGCATTTCGGGTCGTCCCTGGCCTTCGCGCCAGATGGCAAGTTGTTCATCACCCTGGGCGAGCGCTCGGACAAGCCCATGCGGCCCCAGGCGCAGGATCTAGGCTCGCACATGGGCAAGACCATCCGCATCAACGCCGACGGCACGGTCCCGCAAGACAATCCCTTCGTTGGCCGCGCCGGAGCCCTGCCGGAAATCTGGAGCCTGGGACACCGCAACGTCCAGGGCGTTGCCGTTCAGCCGGGAACGGGCGCCATCTGGACCATCGAACATGGCACGCGCGGCGGCGACGAGGTCAATCTGGACAAGGCCGGCGCCAACTACGGCTGGCCGGATGCGGCCTACGGCGTCGAATATGCGGGCGGTCAGATCAACAGCGGCGCGACGCAAAAGGATGGCACCGAACAGCCCGTCTACTACTGGGATCCGGTGATCGCACCCGGCGGCGCAACCTTCTATCAGGGTGCCATGTTCACCGGCTGGGACGGCAACCTGCTGGTCGCGGGCCTGAAGGAAAAACATATTGCGCGTCTGGTGATCCAGAATGACCGCGTGGTGGGCGAAGAGCGCCTGCTGACGGACTTGGGCGAACGCATACGCGACGTGGCGGTCGGCGCCGACGGATCGGTCTGGGCCATCACCGACGAGCAGAACGGTAAGCTGGTCAGGCTGTCGGCGACGCAGTAGTCTTTGAGGGCCGGGGGGCTATGCGGAGCGGTTGACGCTCCAAAGGGAGCAGCGAACCATGCGTATCCTCATCCTTTCCGCCGCCATTGTCCTGCCGCTGCTTTCGGGCTGCGGCACGATGGGCGCGACCAATAGCTATCAGCAGGAGCTGAACGCCTTGGAAGCCGCCTGCACGCGTGACCAAGGCATTCTGACGCCGACCGGCGTTCAGACCGGGCGTCCGCAGACCGAATACGCCTGCAAGATCACCGGCGGCGCCACCCGTATTCCGCCTCGCTGACAGCGGGCGCTCGGCCGGCATTCCCACGTTCTGATACCGTCAGTCCGTCGAAGCATCCGCCTCAAGCGGCCGCGATCACGCGGCTTATTACTTGACGTTGACGTAAACGTAGGGTTCTTGGCGTCCACGCTTGGAACCGCCTTGTCCGTCGTGCCGCGACCTGCCGCACGTTGAGGATGGGCCCAAAGATGGAGACGCACTTCCATGGCTGACGCCTATATCTACGACGCCGTCCGCACGCCGCGCGGCAAGGGCAAGAAGGACGGCTCGCTGCACGAGATCACCGGCCTCAGCCTGGCGACCCAGGTGCTGGAAGCGCTGCGCGACCGCAACGACCTGGACACCTCCAAGGTCGACGACGTCATCCTGGGCTGCGTCACGCCCGTGGGCGAACTCGGCGCCGATATCGCGCGCACGGCCGTGCTTTCGGCCGGCTGGTCGCAATATACGGCGGGCGTCCAGATCAACCGTTTCTGCGCCTCGGGCCTGGAAGCCGTGAACATGGCGACGGCCAAAGTGAAGTCCGGCGAGGCCGACTTCGCCGTCGGCGGCGGCGTCGAAGTCATGAGCCGCGTGCCCATGGGTTCGGACATGGGCGCCTGGCCGACCGACCCTTCCTCGGCCTTCCCGACCTATTTCGTGCCGCAGGGCGTCTCGGCTGACATGATCGCCACCAAATACGGCTTCAGCCGCGACGACGTGGACGCCTATTCGGTCGAGAGCCACAAGCGCGCCGCCAAGGCCTGGGCCGAGGGCCGGTTCAAGAACTCGGTGATCGGCGTCAAGGACCAGCTGGGCCTGACCATCCTGGATCATGACGAGACGATCCGTCCGAACACGGACATGCAGGCGCTCGGCGGCCTGAACCCCTCCTTCGCCATGATGGGCGAAATGGCCTTCGACGGCGTGATCAACCAGCGCTACCCCGAGGTCGAACGCGTCAATCACGTCCACACGCCCGGCAACTCGTCCGGCATCGTCGATGGTTCGGCCGGCGTGCTGATCGGTTCGTTGGAAGCCGGCCAGGCCCTGGGCCTGAAGCCGCGCGCCAAGATCCTGGGCGGCGCCTCGATCGGTTCGGAGCCGTCGATCATGCTGACCGGCCCGGAATATGTGACCCGCAAACTGCTGGGCAAGCTGGGCATGACGCCCGACGACATCGACCTGTGGGAGCTGAACGAGGCCTTCGCCGCCGTCGTCCTGCGCTACATGCAGGCGCTCGACATCGACCACGCCAAGATGAATGTGAACGGCGGCGGCATCTCGATGGGCCACCCGCTCGGCGCCACCGGCGCCATGATCACCGGCATCGCGCTGGACGAGCTGGAGCGCTCGAACAAGTCGACCGCCCTGGTCACCCTGTGCATCGGCGGCGGCATGGGCACCGCCACCGTCATCGAACGCGTCTGATCCGGGAGCAAATGGATATGGAAAACTTCAAGATCGACGTCGACGCCGACGGCATCGCCCTGATCACCTTCGACGTTCCGGGCCGTTCGATGAACACCCTGACGTCCTCGGTGATGAAGGAAATCCCCGAGTTGGTCGAACGCATCAAGACCGACGACGCCATCAAGGGCGCCGTCATCACCTCCGGCAAGGCCTCGGGCTTCTGCGCCGGCGCGGACCTGGGCGACATGGCCGGCGGCGTGCTGTCGGGCGGCGGCGACCTGCAAAAGGCGTTCGATGCCGGCTGGAAGCTGAACGGCGCCTTCCGTGCGCTTGAAACCTTGGGCAAGCCGATCGCGGCCGCGATCAACGGCCTGGCCTTGGGCGGCGGGCTGGAGTTCACCCTGGCGGCCCACTACCGCGTGGTCGAGAACGACAACAAGATTCAGCTGGGCCTGCCCGAGATCAAGGTCGGTCTGTTCCCCGGCGGCGGCGGCACCCAGCGCCTGACCCGTCTGGTTGGCGTCCAAAACGCCATGATGGCGATGAGCGAGGGCAAGTCCTTCCGCCCGAACGACGCCAAGGGCGCCGGCATCGTCCATGAGGTGGTCGAGAAAGGCCAGTCGGTCGAGGCCGCCAAGGCCTGGATCAAGAATAAGGTCGAGTCGGGGGGCAAGGCCGTCCAGCCCTGGGACGAGAAGGCGTTCAAACTGCCTGGCGGCGGCCCCTATCACCCGGCCGGCATCCAGAACTTCATGGTCGGCAACGCCATGCTGCGCAAGCAGTCCTACGGCAACTATCCGGCCGTGGTGAACCTGATGAAGGCCGTTTACGAAGGCGCCCAGGTGCCGATGGACGCGGCCCTGCGCATCGAGACCCGCTACTTCATCAAGACCCTGATGACGCCGCAGGCCCAGGCCATGATCCGTTCGCTGTTCCTGTCCAAGCAGGAGCTGGACAAGGGCGCCGTTCGCCCGGCCGGCGTGCCCAAGTCCGATCCGAAGAAGGTCACGGTCATCGGCGCCGGCATGATGGGCGCGGGCATCGCCTATGTGCAGGCGCTGGCCGGCATCGAAACCATCCTGATCGACCAGACGCAGGACGCCGCCGACAAGGGCAAGGCCCACGTCGAGGAACTGCTGAAGAAGCGCCTGTCGCGCGGTCAGCTGACGCAGGAGAAGTATGACGCTCTGCTGGGTTCGGTCACGGCGACGACGGACTATGAGCTGATCAAGGGTTCTGACTTGGTTGTCGAAGCCGTGTTCGAGAACCGGGAGATCAAGGCCGATGTGACCAAGCGCGCCGAGGCGCAACTGGCCGAGGGCGCCGTCTTCGGCTCCAACACCTCGACCCTGCCGATCACCGGCCTGGCCGAGGCCTCGGTGCGGCCCGAGGACTTCATCGGCATCCACTTCTTCTCGCCCGTCGACAAGATGATGCTGGTCGAGATCATCCTGGGTGAAAAGACGGGGCAAGCCGCCATCGCCAAGGCGCTGGACTATGTGCTGAAGATCAAGAAGACGCCGATCGTCGTCAACGACAGCCGCGGTTTCTACACCTCGCGCTGCTTCTCCACCTTCCTGATGGAAGGCATGGCGATGCTGGAAGAGGGCTATGGTCCCGCCTTGATCGACAATGTCGGTCGCATGACCGGCATGCCGCGCGGCCCGCTGGAAATGCACGACGACGTCGCCCTAGACCTGTCCTACAAGATCGCCAAACAGACGGCGCTGGACCTGGGCGACAAATACGTCCCATCGGAAGGCGCCGACATCGTCGCCAAGATGGTCGAGGGCGGGCGTTTCGGTCGCAAGAACGGCAAGGGCTTCTACGATTACGATCAGAAGCCCAAGACGATCTGGAAGGGTCTGGGCGAACTGGCCCCCACCACCAAGGGCATCGACCAGCCGGAAGAGCCGACCGCCTTCGCTCAGATCGACGAACTGAAGACGCGCCTGCTGTATCGCCAGGCCGTCGAAGTGGCCCGTTGCTGGGAAGAGGGCGTCATCGACGACCCGCGCGAAGCCGATCTGGGCGCCATCCTGGGCTGGGGCTTCGCGCCCTGGACCGGTGGCCCGATCAGCATGATCGACGGCATCGGTCTGGCCAAGTTCGTCGAAACCGCAGACCGCCTGGCCGCGACCTACGGCGACCGCTTCAAGGTCCCGCAGCTGCTGCGCGACATGGCGGCGAAGAACGAAACCTTCTACGGCAAGTTCACCCCGGAGAAGGCCGCCGCCTGATCGGTCGCGGACATCCACAGACGGAACGGGCGGCCTTCGGGTCGCCCGTTTTCGTTTGGCGTTTGACTTTCGTCATCCTCCGGCGCGCGAAGCGCGACCGGGGGGGACCCAGCGGCGCCGGCGGCGATCGTTCCATCGCAGGATCTTGGGGCGTCGAGTCCGCGACAGCTTCGCGCTCACGCGCGCCGCTGGGTCCTGGTTCTGCGCTACGGTTCGCCCGGAATGACGAAAAAAGGATCAGCACCGCTCACAAAAGAAAAAGACCCGCTCGACACGAGGTCGAGCGGGTCGCTCCGCCGCCCTTCGCGGGGTCGGTGGCGGGTCGCTAGGGGCGACGGAGTAGCGGTGAAAAGACCGGACCGAGCCCGGGACGAACTCTGAAAGTCCGCCCAGCCACGGAGGCTGGCGTCAGCCTTCCAGGTCCTGGCCTTCGTCCGGCTCGGGCGTGCCCAGCAGTTCGTCGGCGATCTTGTTGGTCGAGGCGCGCACGGCCTTTTCGATCGAGGCCGCGATGTCGGGGTTCTGCTTCAGGAACTCGCGCACATTCTCGCGGCCCTGACCGATCCGGGTGGAGTCATAGCTGAACCAGCTGCCCGACTTTTCGATGATGCCGGCCTTAACGCCCAGGTCGATGACTTCGCCCAGCTTGGAGATGCCCTCGCCGTACATAATGTCGAAGATGACCTCGCGGAACGGCGGGGCGACCTTGTTCTTGACCACCTTGACCCGGGTGGTGTTGCCGACCACCTCGTCACGGTTCTTGATCGCGCCGGTGCGGCGGATATCCAGACGCACCGAGGCGTAGAACTTCAGCGCATTGCCGCCCGTCGTCGTCTCGGGCGAGCCGTACATGACGCCGATCTTGTGACGGATCTGGTTGATGAACAGCACGATGCATTTCGATTTGGAGATCGAGGCCGTCAACTTGCGCAGCGCCTGGCTCATCAAGCGCGCCTGAAGGCCCGGCAGGCTGTCGCCCATCTCGCCCTCGATCTCGGCGCGCGGCGTCAGGGCCGCGACGGAGTCGACGACCACAATATCGACGGCGCCCGACCGAACCAGCGTATCCACGATCTCCAGCGCCTGCTCGCCAGTGTCCGGCTGCGACACCAGAAGATCATCCAGATTGACGCCCAGCTTCTGGGCATAGACCGGGTCCAGCGCATGTTCGGCGTCGACGAAGGCGGCGACCCCGCCCTTCTTCTGCACTTCCGCGACGGTGTGCAGAGCCAAGGTCGTCTTGCCCGAGGATTCCGGGCCGAACACCTCGATAACCCGCCCGACCGGCAGGCCGCCGATGCCCAGCGCCATGTCCAGGCCCAGCGAGCCGGTCGAGACGCTGTCGATCTCGGCGACCACGCCCGCTTTGCCCAGTTTCATCACCGAACCCTTGCCGAAGGCGCGATCGATCTGCGCGATCGCCGCCTCCAGGGCGCGTTGCTTGTCGCCGTCGTCCTTGCCCACCAATTTGAGTGCCGCCTGTGAAGCCATTGCCTTCGTCTCCCTTGCCATGATTCCCGTCATTCAGCTTGGGAGAGACCCGCCTGGACCCGCCCCCGTTTCGTGAGGCAGACTATGTGCATGGTTTGTTCTGGTTCACAAGATGTTCTCATTGATCAAAACGAGAACAGCCAAATCCTACGACCGTTTTTGACGCCGTCTAAAGCGGAAGGCGCAGGCTGAAGCTGGCGCCCTCGGGGTCGTAAGTCATGACCGCCGAGCCGTGCAGCGAGCGGTCGATCGTCGAGTCGATCAGCACCGAACCGAAGCCCTTGCGCTGAGGCGGCGACACCGCCGGCCCGCCACTTTCCACCCAATCCAGCAGCAGATGGCCTTCCGCCACGGACCAGTCGATCCGCACACAGCCCGAGGCGTTCGACAGTGCGCCGTATTTGGCGGCGTTCACCGCCAGCTCGTGAAAGACCATCCCCATCCCCAACGTCTGTTGCGCGTTCAGATCGACGGCCGGACCGGTCAGGCGGACCTGTTCCTCGGCATAGGGGGCCAGTTCCTGAGCCAGCATGGCGCGCAGATCGACATGCTCCCAGTTCGCAGCCGTCAGCAGGTTCTGAGTGTTGGACAGGGCCACGAGCCGCGCTTCGAAAAGGGCGGTGAAGGTGGCGACATCCGGCGTGCGCCGCGCGGTCTGGTGGGCGATGGACTGCACCGTGGCCAGTGTGTTTTTCACCCGGTGATTCAGTTCGTTGATCAGCAATCGCTGCAAGCGTTCGCTGTCGGCCAAGGCGGCGAAGGCCTCGCGGCGATCGGTGATGTCGGTGATGACGCCCGACATCTTAATCGGCCGGCCCGAACGACTGCGGATCAGGCGCCCGCGCAGATGGATCCAGCGACCCGAGGCCGGCAGACGCCATTCCTGATCATATTCGCCCTCTCCCGCCAAGGCGCGCTGCAGCGCCTGGCGATGCAACGGCAAATCCTCGGGCGACAGACGATCGCCGACCTCGGTTGCGCCAAGGCGGCAGGACGGATCAATGGACAGGATTTCGCGCGCGCGGTGCGACATCATCGTCGTCTTCATCGGCAGGGTCGCTTCCCAGAAGCCGACGCCGCCGGCGTCCACGGCCGCCAGAACATTGGCGCGTTGATCCACGATCGAGGCGCCCAGCGCGAGGAACAGCAGTGTCACCGCCCCGGTCGTCACCGCGACCGCCAGGACCACCGGCGACGCCCCGCCCTCCACCGGCCCTGCGTCAGCGATCGGGGTCAGGATCAGGGCCGCCATGCCGACATGGTGCATGGAGACGATGGCCAGACCCAGGATGACGGCGGCGACCGCGCGCCAGGCCAGGCTCCGCTCCTGGCCGGCCGCAATCAGGGCGGCGTAGGCGGCGGCGACCGCGACGACCACCGACAGGGCGACCAGCACGGGCTGATAGCTCAGGACGGCGTTCATCCGCATCGCCGCCATCCCGACATAGTGCATGGCGGCGACGGACCCGCCCATCAGCAGGGCCGCCGGCGCCAGTCGCAAGGGTCTGGCCTGGGCCGTCCCTGCCGTCAGGAAGGCCGCGGACGTGCCGGCCGTCGCCAGCAGAAAGGAGACCAGCGTCAGGCCGGGATCATAGAAGACGGGGCCTTCGGCCTCGAACCCCAGCATGGCAATGAAATGCATCGACCAGATGCTGACGCCCAGCGCCAGGGCGGCCACGCCCAGCCAACGCAACCGCGTCGCGCCGATCTGGTCGCGGGTGCGGTTGAACAGATCCAGAGCCGTCCACGCGCCCAGGATCGCGATCGCCAGCGACAGGACGGTGAACGGATTGACGTGAAGATGGTGCAAACGCGCCGAGGCCCCGAAAAACAGCAGCGGTATGCTTAGCCCGGTTTCATCGCGCGGACGACTGCGAAACGCATCCGGATCAAGCGACCAACCTGGCCCCCACGGCGACCGCGACGGCCAGCGCCAGGCTGGCGGCGGCGAAGATCGGCAAGGCCTGGCCCGATCGCGGCGCCAGCGGGCGGACCAGCATCGCGATCATCAGGGCGATCAGCCCCACTGCGCCAGGCAAGTCCATGCCGACCCCCAGGAAGACCCCGTGCCCCTGAACCAGCAACCACCCGCCGACGAGTGCTGTGGCGACGACGGCGGGCGCGAAGGACGCCCACGACCCGAAGCGGGCGCCGATCACCGCCGTCGACGCGGCCGCCAGGGCGGCGATCAGACCCGGCCACAGCAGCAGGAAGGCGGCTTCCGGCGCCACCGTCTGCACCCCGCCGCCCAGGATCAGAACCAAGATGATCAGCCCCAGCCAGCCGCCCCAGACGGCGTCTGCGTCCTGCGGTTTCGGCCGCGCCAGGCTGAGCGCCAGGGCGATCACCGTCGCCCCCAGGACCGGCAGGCTGAAACCGCCCAGCGCCGCTGCAATCGCGAAGACCGCCAGGACAACCCCGGCCGCGCCCCATCGGCCCAGCAGGCGTCGCCCTGCGGTCAGCATCAGAACCAGGGCCAGCATGGCCAAGGCCACGGCGATTTCCAGAACCGGCAGGCGACGCAGCAAGGTGTAATAGAGGTCGGCCGAATCCACGCGACGACCGATCGGCCCGGCCAGGACGCGCACCGCCTGCCCCACCACCACCGCGCTGGCCAGCAGCCACAGGCCATCCGTTGCGCCGCGTACGACCGACATGGCTCTCAAGCCCGTCGCATGGCGCGCGCCCCAAGCGGCGAAGGCCGTGGCTAGGGCCCCCGCGATCAGCAGCAGCCAGCCGATCGCCAGCGAATGCTGCACGACGAACAGGCCGAAGATGTCGGCATAGACGGCGTTCTGCGTCGCCTGCGGCAGGGTCGGCGCTCGCAGCAGGTCATCGGCCATTTCCAGCGCCTGGGAGCCGATATGCTGCACGCTGCCCTGATCCAGCGCCTGTGGCGTCGAGGACGGCGAATGGTACTGCGCCGGACGGCCGATGAAGGCCAGGTTGATCCCCGCCAGCTTGCGATCCGCCGCCACGGTGAAGTCCGTGCCGTTGGGCATCAGCCGATAGACGAAGATGGCCAGGGCGTTGCTGGACGGCCCGCCCGTCGCTCTCTGGGTCGCCTGGGCATAGCGGGCGATGGTCTGGGCGTTGCCGGGTCCGGTCTCGAACATCATGGCGCGGCCGCCACCGCCCCGCGCCTCCAGATTGATCACCGCGCCGATGTCGTCGCGCAGCGGATGTTCGCTGAAGAAGGCCCGCGCCCCGTCCAGATTCAGCTCCTCGGCGTCGGTGAACAGGACCACCAGCGTGCGTTCGGCCCCGCCCCGCGCCTTGATCGCGCGCACGGCCTCCAGAATGGCGGCCACCCCGGAGGTGTCGTCGGCGGCGCCCGGCGAGGTCGGCGAGGTGTCGTAATGCGCCATAATGGCCACGGCAGGCAGGGCCGGATTCCGTCCCGGCAGGACGCCGATGACATTGACGGCCTGGACGCCGCCCGCATTTCCACCCTCCCGCTCGAGCCGCGCGACGGCGGCGGGCGACAGGGCGCCGGTCTGCAGGCTGGGCTGAAGCCCCAGCGCCGTCAGCCTTTGGACAAGATAGGTCTGAACCTGCCGATGCTCGGCCGAGCCGACCGGATGCGGCGCTCGGGCAATCCGGTTCACGTCCATCATGGCGCGCGCGGCCGAGAACTGGACCGCAGGCGTCGAGGCGGGCAGGGGTTTGGGCGTCTGGGCGGTCAGCACCGCCAAACCGATGGCCGCCGCCAGGGAGGCCAGAAACAACACCCAACGCATATCCAATCCCCCGATCGCTCTGTCCCGCAATCATCCCCGAACCGCCGGTGTGCGCAAGGCCTCGATCAGCGTCGCACGATGTTCCGCGCCGTCAGATTGCCCGTGGCCCCGTCGCCGTCGTCCGCGCTGGACCCGAACGGCCAGCCCCGGTCGTCGCCGCAGTAGCGTCGTCCGCCCTCGCGCGACCCGATCACCACCGCGCGCGGCCTCAGCCAGCCCGCGCCGGTGAACAGATTGTCCGTAATCTGATTATAGGACGGCGTCTGGTGGCGGATGACGCCGTCCTCGCCGCAGTTGCGGTACAGAAACACCCCGCCCTTGCCGTGCAACGCCAGCCGGTTGCCGACTATTCGGTTGGCGCCCGACCCGTCCACCGCGATCTGCTCGCGTCCGGTGCGGATATCGAAATCGTTGTCCTGGATCAGCGCGCCTGCGCTCTCGGCGTCCAGATAGATGGCGGTGGCGGTCGAGCGCCCCGTAAAGCGGGATCGCGTCACCGTGGTGCGCGTCACCCCGGGTCCGACATACAGGGGAATGGTCCCCACGCCCTCGAACCGGACCCGGTCCAGGGTGACGCGGATCGGCGCAGCGGACTGGGCCGCTTGCGTGTGTCCGGCGGTGCGTGACGAGGCCAGCAGGTCGCGCATCGACCCGCCCGCCCCCATGCCCCAGATCCGCACATTGCCGACGACGGTGCAGTTTCGGATCGTCACATCGACCGGCCGCGACCACCGATCGCCCTCGCGGCGAGACCAGACGGCGAGGGTCGGGGCGGCGGTCGTCGCCGGGCCCGGCGCGCGGATGGATCCGCCTCCGCAATCGAGTGAGGCCCCTGAGCCTTCCGCGCCCTCGATCATTACGCGGCGGCGGATATCGACGCCCGACAGGTCGGCTTGGCATGTCAGGCGATAGGGCTGCGTCGACGGCGTCGTCAGCGCCGCGACCTCTTGCGGCGTGCACGGCCGGTCGGCCGGGGCCTGAAAGGTCAGCAAGGCCAGGGCCAGCGCCGCCGTCATATCAGGGCAGCGGGATCGCCAGGGCCGCGCGCTCGGCCGCGCAGCCGGGATTGGTCAGGCCGCTGCGGCGCGCGGCCGCCAGCTCGGCCCTCGCCGCCGCCATGTCCGCCTGGAAGGCCGGGGTGGCGACGACCCTGGCCGCAACATCCCGCCCGATCCGTTCGCCGACCGCGACATCGGTCGGATAGTGCATAGCGCAAATCAGGCGGCTGACCCCGATCTCGTAGCCGATCCGGCGCACGGCCTCGGCCCGGTCCGGCTCCAGCGCCGCAAAGGCCTCGCCATAGGCCGTCGCGACCGCTGCGCTGCCGGACGGATAGGAGGCGCTGCGTCTCGCCGCCGGCGTCAGGGTCTGGCAGGCGCGCCGGTTGGGATCTTCGCCGACCGGCCGCAGCCGCGCCTGGCGCGCCTTGACGCGTTCGGCCGCACTGTTCGCATCATGGAAGATCCGCGCCATCACGCGGTCCAGCGCCGGCGTCTCGGCCGACCCCAGCCGCACGCCCAAGGCGCAGTCGAAATGTTGTAAGGCCAGGGGCGGGCGCAGCTCGGCATGGGCGGTCGCCAGCAGCCATCGGTCGCCGTCTTCCAGCGCTGCAAACCGCGCCGAAGCCGCCTTGTCCGCCAGGTCTGCGACGGACCCCGGGGCCGGCGCCGGCGGGACCGCATCCGTCAATTGGGCGATCGCTTCATCGCTGAGGAAGCCCGCCGTCGGCATCGCGCCGTCCGGCTTGGGTGCGCCGGCGCACCCCACGGCCAGCAGCATCGCCGTCGCCGCGCCCCAGGCGGCGACCCGCCTCACTGACCGGCGCTCCAGCCCAGCTGGACCGAGGTCTGGCCGGTCTCGGTCGGCGTGGCGACGACCTGCAGCGAGGCGCCGTTCACCGCGTCCGCCGCCGCGCCATAGGCGCGCGTGTCGCCCTGGTTCATTCCGGCGACGGACCGCAGGCCCGCCTTCTCGGCGCGCTCGCGATAGAAGGCGACGACATCGTCCGGCGAGGCGGTGGTGGTGAAGGTGATCAGGCCGCCCGGCCCGGCCTCGCCGCCAGCGGCCAGCGGCTGCCCGTCCACCTGTGCGCCGGGATAGAGGACCGCAAAGGACGGCGCGCCGTCGGCGGCGGCGAGCGCAGCCCCCCCTACGACGGCGGGGGCTTCAGCTGCTGGAGGCGTCGCATCGGCGGTGACCGGCGCCGACGCTTCGGGCGCAGCCTTGGTCTCGACCGATTGGGCCGAGCGATCACATCCTGCGAGGCAAAACAGAACCAAGACGGCGGAGACCGCCAAGCGAAGCGTCATCGAGAGATCGTCCTTGGACCGAGAGGGTCAGAGCGCCACCGTGGCGCATGGTTGCGGCGGCGACAAGGCGCCCGCTCAGTCGGCGGCGTCGTCCTGATCCGCCGCGCCTTTGCCGGCCGACCCTTCTTCGGCCAAACGTGCATTGATCTTGGCCGAATCCGGGTCGTCATCCGTGCCTGCTGCCGACCCGCCGCGCAGCGAGCCTGCCCGCGTGTCCGATCCCGAATCGCTGCCGTCCAGCGCGTCGATCAGCGTATCCGCCTTGTGACCCAGATCCGGCTTCTCGCCCATGTCGGCGGCTTCGCGGGCGTCGTCGCAATCCGCTTCGGGCTTGGTGGGATCGGTGTCGGTCATGACGCAGTCTCCGTTCGTCGAGATGAGTTTAAAGCGCCTGATCCGGTTGCGGTTCCAGACCCTCGCCCTTGAACCCCGAAGGACAGACCCGATCTAGGCGTCATGATCCCGTTTTCAGTTCTCGACCTCTCCCCCATCGTCGAAGGCGGCGACGCCCGACGCGGCCTGGATGAAACCCTGGCCCTGGCCCAGGCCGCCGACCGGCTCGGCTATGAGCGGTTTTGGCTGGCCGAACATCACAATATGCCCGGCATCGCCAGCGCCGCGACCGCCATCGTCATCGGCCATGTCGCGGCGGGGACCGAGCGCATCCGCGTCGGCTCCGGCGGCGTCATGCTGCCCAACCATGCGCCCCTGGTCGTTGCCGAACAGTTCGGCACGCTGGAGACCCTGTTCCCTGGCCGCATCGACCTCGGCCTGGGCCGCGCGCCCGGCACGGACGGCGCCACCGCTCGTGCGCTGCGGCGCTATTTCGAAGGCGCAGACCAGTTCCCGCGCGATGTGGTCGAGCTGATCCACTGGTTCGAGCCGGCGTCGGAGAACCAGCCCGTCCGCGCCGTCCCGGGCGCCGGCCTGCGCGTACCGATCTGGCTTCTGGGCTCCAGCCTATTTAGCGCCCAGCTCGCCGGCCAGCTCGGCCTGGCCTACGCCTTCGCCAGCCATTTCGCACCCGAACTGCTGCTGGAGGCCCTGGCCCTGTATCGCCGCGAGTTCGTCTCCTCGGACCGCCTGGCCAAGCCCCACGCCATGGCCGCGATCAATGTCTTCGCCGCCGACACGGACGCCGAGGGCGTGCGCCTGTCCACCTCGATGCAGCAGAGCTTCGCCCGCCTCTCGACCGGGAGGCCGGGCAAGCTGCCACCGCCGGTCGATGACATCGCCGCGATCCTGACGCCGCAGCAGATCGCCGGCGCCAAGGGCCGGCTGCTCTATTCCGCCATCGGCGGCCCGGAGACCATCAAACGCCAACTGGCCGACTTCATCGCCCTGACCGGCGTGGACGAGCTGATGGTCACCGGCATGATGTTCGACAACGCCGCCCGCATCCGCAGCCTGGAGATCGTGGCCGAGGCGCGTGATCAGATGGCGACGAAGCAGGCGGCCTAAAGGCCGTTCAGAAAATCCAGCAGCAGACGGTTGATCTCGTCCGCCCGTTCCTGCTGGATCCAGTGGCCCGCGCCCGGCACGACGACCGAGCGGATCAGGTTCGGCGCCCAGTCCTTCAGGCCCGCCTCGTGCGCGCCGGCGTAGTGGCGCACTGGATCGTCCTCGCCGACGATGAACAGGGCGGGCACGGTGATCTTCTGGTCCTGCACGAAGGCCGTCAGCGACCAGTTCAGGTCCATCGCCCGATACCAGTTCAGGGGTCCTTCGAACCCGCCCGCCGAAAAGCCGTGCACATATTCGTCGAAATGCGCCTCGCTCATCCATGGCGGCAGGGTCGCGTCGTCGGCGATGGTGTCGAGCAGAGCCACGCCTTCGGGCATGAAGCCGGTCGATCTGCGATCGGCGGGGGTCGCGCCGTCATAGGCGTAAAACAGTTTCCTCAGCGCCATCGCCGGATCGGCGTCCAGCACGCGGTGCGCATCCGGCGCCTGGAATCGGCTGATATAGAGGTCGCCCAGCCCGGCCCGTTTCGAGATGGCGGCCATGGCGGCCGTGGGCGGTCCCTTGGGTCGGCGCGGCTGGAACGGCACCGACAGGCCCGCGACCGCCGTGAACAGATCCGGCCGCAGCAGGGCGCAATGCCAGGCGACCGGCGCGCCCCAGTCATGCCCGACGACGACGCCAGGCCCCTTGCCCAGCGCGCGGATCAGATCGACCATGTCGCCGACGAGATGCAGAATGGAGTAGGCCTCCACCCCCGCCGGCTTGTCCGTCCCGCCATAGCCCCGCATGTCCGGGGCGACGACATGATAGCCCGCCTGCGAGATCGCCTGGACCTGGGCGCGCCAGCTGATCCCCAGTTCTGGGAAGCCGTGGATCAGCAGGACCAGCGGCGCGTTGTCATCCTCGAACCCGGCCTCCAGAACCTGTTGGACCAGACCGTCGGTCTTGATATGCCGGGTTCGCATCGCTTCCTCCGACGGCGTCTTCGCCGCTCATTATCGTCAGGACGGACATGACCCGCCTCGTCACTTTTGCGGACGGTACGACCGTTCCCGCCCTCGGCCAAGGCACCTGGGAGCTGGGCGACGACCCGGCCTGGCGCGATGAGGAGCAGCAGGCCCTGGCGCGCGGCATCGACCTGGGCATGACCCTGATCGACACGGCTGAACTCTATGGCGACGGCCGCTCGGAACGGCTGGTGGGCGAGGTCATCGCCGGACGCCGCGATGAGGTCTTTCTGGTCTCCAAGGTCCGGCCCGAGAACGCGTCGGAGATGAAGATGATGCTGGCCTGCGAGAAGTCGCTGGAACGGCTCGGTGTCGAGCGGCTGGACCTCTACTTGCTGCACTGGGAAGGCCATGTTCCGCTGGAAGAGACCGTCGAAGCGTTCCGCGACCTGGTCGACGAAGGGATGATCGCCCGCTGGGGCGTGTCGAACCTGGACCTGCGCGCCATGGAGCAGTTGATGGAGATCGAGGGGGGCGAGGACTGCGCCGTCAACCAGCTGCTCTATAATCTCGCCTCACGCGGGGTGGAGTTCGACCTCTTCCCGTGGATGCAGGCGCGCGACATGCCGATGATGGCCTATTCGCCGCTTGGGCGCGGCGAACTGCTGGAGCAGCCCCTGATCCGCGACATCGCCAATCGCCATTCCGCCAGCCCGGCCCAGGTGGCGCTGGCCGCCGTCCTGCGCCACGACGGCGTCATCGCCATCCCCAAGGCCAGTTCGGTTGAACACGTCGAGGCCAACGCCGACGCCCTGGACATCCAGTTCGACCTGGAAGACCTGGAACGGCTGGATGCGGCCTTCCCGCCCCCGAGACACGCCGTGCCGCTGGATATCATCTAGCCGCCGGAGACGATCGTCAGCCGCCGCGCCCGCTCACCGTCCGCATACGGAATAACCGGTCCGCGACCCCAGACCGGATCGGGCCAGAGACCGTCGTCGCGGCGGCGGCCGACCACATGGACATGCAGCTGCGCCGTCACATTGCCGATGGCGCCGACGTTCAGCTTTTCGACCGCACCCAGCCGCCGAACCAGCGCCCCGGCCCGCACCGTCTCCTCCATCAACACGGCTCGCTGTTCGACGCTCAGATCCTCCAGCTCCACTGCGCCCTCGACGCGCGGGATCAGGATCAGCCAAGGAAAGCGGGCGTCGTCCTGAAGCCGCACATGGCACAGCGGCCATTCGACAGCGGCGACCGATCCTGCCTCGAAGGCCGGCGCGACCTCGAACCCCATCAATTCAGCCCGTAGATGACGCAGGCGCTGTCGGTCATCACCTGCAAGGGCGGTTGCAGCGCCAGCCGAGCCGCCTCGATCTGGGCCTCGCTAGGCGGCGGAGGCGGGGGTGCATAGGCCATGCGCGACCCCGTCACGACGATGTCGTCCACCGTCGTCTCCTGCCCGCCCCCTGCGGCGTATGAAGGCCAGCCCGCCAGCACGTCCGTCTGGCAGACTCGGCCCGACGGATCGATGATCTTGACCCGGCCCAGGGTCGCGCCGGCGTTGGTCGCCGCCGCCTCGGCCCGACGTCGCGCATCCTTCATCGCCTCGGCCTGCAGATTGGCCTTCCAGCTGTTGTCGGGGTCCAGGTTGAAATTGACTTGTCCGATCGAGGTCGGACGCGAAGCCACGATGGTCGCATAGACCCGCTCGATCAGGCGCACATCGCGCACCGTCACATTGACCGAGGCGTCGGCCTGATAGCGGGCCACGCGGTCGGCGCGGGTGTTGTCGCGCATCACCCCGTTTTCGTCGCGGTACTGGTCATAGAGCGGCCGCGTGGTGACGCTGGTCTCGACGCGCACCTTGTCCGCCCCATAGGCCGACAAGGCCTGGCTCAGCGCCCGAACCTGATCGGCGGCGGCGCGCGAGGCCTCGGCGACGCTGCGGTCCACCGACTGGAAGCTGGCCGAAACGAAGGCGCGGTTGGCCTGAATCTCCACCCGCACCTGGCCGACGGAGGCGATGACCGGATCGCGCATCCACCAAGGTGCGGGAATATAGCGGTCGCCGATGGTCGCGGGCGGCGTCTGGGCCAGCACAGGCGTGGCGACCGACGCCAGCAGCAGGGCGAAAGCGAATGAACGGCGCATCGAAATCCTCCGGTTTTCGCCGGACCTTCGCAAGCCTGACCAAGGCCGTAAAGCGAGGTTCTTGCGACAGCCGCGCGAGGGGTCTAGACCGCCCGCACGATTAATCCCCTTTCGCACACGCAATAAACGGAGACATCCATGGCTCGCGCGAAGATCGCCCTTATCGGCGCCGGCATGATCGGCGGAACCCTGGCCCACGTGGCCGCGCGCGAAGCCCTGGGCGACGTGATCCTGTTCGACATCGCCGAAGGCACCCCGCAGGGCAAGGCGCTGGACATCGCCGAGGCCTCGGCCGTCTTCGGCCAGGACGTGGCCCTGAAGGGCGCCAACGACTATGCCGACATCGCGGGCGCAGACGTCTGCATCGTCACCGCCGGCGTGCCGCGCAAGCCGGGCATGAGCCGCGACGACCTGATCGGCATCAACCTGAAGGTCATGAAGGCCGTCGGCGAGGGCATCAAGGCCCACGCCCCCAACGCCTTCGTCATCTGCATCACCAACCCGCTCGACGCCATGGTCTGGGCCCTGCAGAAGTTCTCGGGCCTGCCGAAGGAGAAGGTGGTCGGCATGGCCGGCGTGCTGGACTCGGCTCGCTTCGCCTACTTCCTGGCTGAAAAGACCGGCGTGTCGGTGCAGGACATCCACGCCTGGACCCTGGGCGGTCACGGCGACGACATGGTGCCGATGGTGCGCCACTCGACCGTCGGCGGCCTGCCCCTGCCGGACGCCGTCGCCGCCGGCTTCCTGTCGCAGGACGAACTGGACGCCATCGTCGAGCGCACCCGCAAGGGCGGCGGCGAGATCGTGGCCCTGCTGAAGACCGGATCGGCCTTCTACGCCCCGGCTGAATCCGCCATCGCCATGGCCAAATCCTATCTGCTGGACCAGAAGCGCGTCCTGCCCTGCGCCGTCTGGCTGTCGGGCGAATACGGCCTGTCGGACATCTACGTCGGCGTCCCCGCCCTGATCGGCGCCGGCGGCGTCGAGAAGATCGTCGAGTTCACCACCAACGACGAAGAAAAGGCGATGTTCGAAAAGTCCGTCGCCTCGGTCCAGGGCCTGCTGCAGGCCTGTAAAGATATCGACGGCTCGCTGGCGTAAGCCGCGCGACGATCAAATGACGAAGGGCCTGCGGAGCGATCCGCAGGCCCTTTTTTTGTCCCTTCTCCCATTGGGAGAGGGAGCTCATCGCGGCGCGACGTATCCCATCTGGCCCGCAAACTTCGGCAGCAGTTGCAGCCAAACCGTCAGCGGGTCCGCCATTTGCTTCACGCCTTCGCCCGACAGCACGACGACATCGTACTGCACCGTCGCGGTCGGCGTTTCGGCCGCGGTGTGGAAGGCTTTCAGATAGCGGTTGTCGCGGTTCCAGGCGTTCACCTTGTCCAGCGTCGCGCCGGCGCCCGGCACAACGGCGCTGAACTGAACCTCGCCGCAGCGAGACGCCTCGCAGCCATAGAAGAAGACCGCCCAGGTCAGGCCCGCATTGGTCACGGTGAAGAAGGTCAGGCCGTTCTCGGTCTGCACAGGCCCGACCCGCCCGCCCAGCCCGGTGATCCACGTCGCGACCTCGGCCGGCGTCAGCCCGCGACTGGCCGCAGCCGGCGCCGTTTGGGCGAACGCTCCTCCCGCCGTCAGCGGCGATAAGGTCAACGAAAGGGCGGCAGCGAGGGCGAGACGGCGCATGGAAACACTCCGAGGGTCAGCCCTACCCTAGCCGTCAGTCGCGGACGTGCGCCAGCCAGTCCTTGCTCTGCATTTCATTGAAGCGCGACACGGTGCGCTCGAACTCGAACGCCCCCACCCCTTCGGTATAGAGGGCCTCCGGCTTGGCCGCCGCCAGCACGATCAGCTTGGTCTTGGCCTCATAGAGGGCGTCCACCAGGGTCACCAGACGCCGCGCCTCGTGGTGGTTGGCCGAACTCAGGATCGGCACGTCCTCCAGGAACAGGGTGTGGAACCGCTGGGCGATGGCCAGATAGTCCTGCGGCCCCAGCGGCCTGGCGCACAGCTCCGCAAACGTCGCCCGCGCCATCGACCCCACGGTGCGCTCCACCACCACATCGCGACCCAGCACGGTCAGATGCGCCGGTTCTTCCGGTTCGCCCCCCTTCAGCTCGCGCCATAACGCCTCGAACGCCGCGCGGTCGTCCGGCGTGTGCCAGACCTGGGCCGAGGTCATCCGATCCAACCGCCAGTCGCGCGCCCCGGCCGTCTCCACGACCACGCAGCGCTCGCGGATGATATCGATGAAGGGCAGGAAGAGCTGGCGGTTGATGCCGTTCTTGTAGAGCTCCTCCGGCGCGCGGTTCGAGGTGATGGCCAGCACCACCCGATCCTCAAACAAGGCTTCGAACAACCGGCCCAGGATCATGGCGTCGGCGATGTCGGTGACCTGCAATTCGTCGAAACACAGCAGCCGGGCTTCCGACGCGATCAGCTTCGCGATCGGCGGGATGGGGTCGTCGCCCTTATGCGTTCCGAACACGGCCTTGCGGGTCTTCGCATCCCCCTCGCGCCACTGTTTCACCAGGTCGTGGATACGGGCCATGAAGGCGTGAAAGTGGGCGCGCGTCTTTCGCGGTTCGGGCGTCGCCGAATAGAACAGGTCCATCAGCATCGACTTGCCGCGTCCGGGCGGGCCGTAGAGATAGACGCCCCGCACCTCCGGCGCCTTGCCGAACAGGCCGCGTTTGGCCAGATCGACCTCCAGCCGCTCCAGCGCCGTGATCACGCTCTCCTGCGCCGCATCCGGCGTCAGCACGCCCTCTTCCACGCGGATGTCGTAAGCGTTGCGGATACGGGAGGTCATGGGAGGACTGCTTAAAGCCCGGCACAGTGAAAAGCGATTGCTTCGCGGCTGCGAACGCCTAAATGCACAGCACACACCAAACCGCGCTCAAGCAGCAAGGCTCCGCTGAGCCGAGCGTTAGCGCGTCCGAAGGACCAAGCATCATGGGTTATCGCGTCGCCATCGTCGGAGCCACGGGCAATGTGGGCCGCGAAATGCTGAACATCCTCGAGGAGCTGGAATTCCCCGTCGACGAAATCCACGCCATCGCCTCGCGCAAGTCCAAGGGGGTCGAGGTCTCCTTCGGCGACAAGACCATCAAATGCCAGGACATCGAGCAGTTCGACTTCTCCAAGGTCGATATCGTCCTGATGTCCGCCGGCGGCGCGGTGTCCAAGGAATGGTCCGAGAAGATCGGCAAGGCCGGTCCTATCGTGATCGACAACTCCTCGGCCTTCCGCAAGGACCCCGACGTGCCGCTGATCGTGCCCGAGGTGAATCCGGACGCCATCAAGGACGCGACCAAGAAGAACATCATCGCCAACCCCAATTGCTCGACCATCCAGCTGGTGACGGCGCTGAAGCCGCTGCACGATGCGGCCAAGATCAAGCGAGTCGTGGTCTCGACCTATCAGTCGGTGTCTGGCGCCGGTAAGGAAGGCATGGACGAGCTGTGGAACCAGACCAAGGCCATCTACGGCCTGGGCGACGCCACGCCCAAGAAGTTCCCCAAACAGATCGCCTTCAACGTCATCCCCTACATCGGCTCCTTCCTCGAGGACGGCTCCACCGACGAGGAGAAGAAGATGTCGGACGAGACGCACAAGATGCTGGACCCCGACATCAAGGTCACCGTCACCTGCGTGCGCGTGCCCGTCTTCGTGGGTCACTCCGAGGCCGTGAATGTGGAGTTCGACCGCCCCATCGAACCCGACGAGGCCCGCGCCATCCTGCGCGAGGCGCCCGGCGTGCTGGTCATCGATAAGCAGGAGCACGACGGCTATATCACCCCCGTCGACGCGGCCAGCGAACACGCCGTCTATGTCAGCCGCATCCGCAAGGACACGACCGTCGAGAACGGCCTGAACCTTTGGGTCGTGTCCGACAACCTGCGTAAGGGCGCCGCCCTCAACGCGGTGCAGATCGCCCAGCTGCTGGACGAGACCGGCGTGATCAAGTCGTCGTCGGGATATCGTTCGATCACGGTCTAGGCGGTCTCAACCGTCATGAACGCCGACGCAACCCCTGCCGACGGCCGCGCCGTCGGTACGGCCATCGCCTGCTACACCCTGTGGGGGCTGCTGCCGCTGCTCTTCATGGCGATGGCGGCGCACGGCTTCGGCGCGCCCGAAATCCTGGCGCATCGGGCGGTCTGGTCTGTTTTCGTTGCCGGCCTGGTCCTGCTGCTGGCCGGGCAATGGGGCGAGGCGCGCCGGGTGCTGGCCACGCCGCGCACCCTGGCCTGGCTGGCCCTGTCCGCGCTGCTGATCGGCACCAACTGGAGTCTCTACGTCTTCGCCACCACGCATCACGCGACGCTGGAGGCCAGCCTCGGCTACTATATCAATCCCTTGCTCAACATGGCGGCCGGCGCCGTGCTGTTCCGCGAGAAGATCGACCGCTGGAGCGCGCTCGCCATCGGTCTGGCCGCCATCGGGGTCGTGATCCAGACGATCGCCCTGGGCCATGTGCCGATCATCGGCCTGACCTTGGCCGTCACCTTCTGCGCCTATGCGGTGATCCGAAAGCGTGTGCCCGCCTCGGCCCAGACTGGTCTGTTCGTAGAATGTCTGGTGCTTCTGCCCATCGGCGCGGTCTTCCTGGCCTGGTTGACCACCCACGGTCAGGCGGTCGGATTTTCATCGCCCTCCGGCCTGATCTGGGCGCTGGTGAACGGCCCGGCCACCGTGATCCCGCTGGCGCTGTTCGCCTGGTCGGCGCGGCGTCTGCCCCTGTCCACGGTCGGTTTCATCCAGTTCCTGGCCCCGACGCTTCAGTTCGCCTGCGGCGTGGCGACCGGCGAGCCGCTGACCCTGCTGCGGATCGTGTCCTTCGTCTTCATCTGGGCCGGCGCCGGCGTCTTCGCCCTGGCCGCCTTCAATCGCAGCCGCGCCGCACGCGAGGCGTTGAAGACCACGGCGGAACCGGCGTAGCCTTCGCCCACACGGAGGCGAGGCCATGACGACCGCCCAACCGGGCCCCTGCGAAGGCGGACAGGTCCACGCCGCCGCCGAACCGGCCCATCCGCTGTCGGCGGCGCGCAAACGCTGGGTGCTGGCCGCGACGGTGCTGGGCTCCAGCCTGACCTTCATCGACGGCTCGGCGCTGGGCGTCGCCCTGCCCGCCGTACAGCGGGATCTCGCGGCCGGCACGGCGGCGGTCCAGTGGGTGTCGAACGCCTATCTGCTGACCCTAGGCGCTCTCGTTCTGATCGGCGGCGCGGCCGGTGATCGGTTCGGACGGCGGCGGGTCTTTCTGATCGGGGTCGCGATCTTCGCCCTGGCCTCCATCGGCTGCGCCCTGGCGCCCACTGTCCAGGGCTTGGTCGCCGGCCGGGCGATCCAGGGGATCGGCGCGGCCCTGCTGACGCCCGGCGCCCTGGCGGTGATCGGCGCGACCTTCCCGCCTGAGGAGCGAGGCAAGGCCTTTGGAACCTGGGCCGGCTTCGGCGCCCTGACCGGCATGGTCGGACCGCTGATCGGGGGTTGGCTGGCCGACGCCGCTGACTGGCGCGCCATCTTCTGGATCAACGTCCCGCTGGCGATCCTGACCGCCCTCGTGACCCTGGCCGCCACGCCCGAGAGCCGCGATCCCGACGCGCGCGGTCTGGACGGTCTGGGCGCGGTTCTGGCGGTCGCCGGGCTGGGCGCCCTGACCTGGGCCCTGACCGCCGCGCCCGATCTGGGGTTCGCATCGCCCGTCATCCTCGCCGGACTGGTCGTGGGCGCGGCGCTGCTGGTCGCCTTCGTCTGGGCCGAGGCGCGCCAGAGCCACCCGATGATGCCGCTGGGCCTGTTTTCGTCTTCCGTGTTCAGCGGGATCAATCTGCTGACCCTACTGCTCTATTTCGCCCTAGGCGGGGCGATGTTCTTCCTGCCTTTCGATCTGATCCGGGTTCACGGCTGGAGCGCGACCGAGGCCGGCGCCGCCATGCTGCCCTTCGCCGCCGTCATGGGCCTGTTCTCCGGCCTCGCGGGTCGGGTCGCCGATCGGTTCGGCGCGCGTCTGTCGCTCAGTGTCGGGCCGGCCCTGGCCGGCATCGGACTGGCGCTGCTCGCCGTGCCTGCGCCGGGCGCGGGCTATGTCGACGGACCGCTGGCGGGGATGACGGTGCTGGCGATCGGCATGACCCTGGCGGTCGGGCCGCTGACGGCGACGGTGATGGGGGCCGTCAAGGCGGGCCACGCCGGCGTGGCCTCGGGCGTCAACAATGCAGTGGCGCGCGTGGCCAGCCTTCTGGCCGTCGCCCTCCTGGGCCTCGTGCTGTCTGCGGTCTTCGCCGGGGTCGCCAACCTGCCTGACGCGCGCGCCCAGCTGGCCCAGGTCATGTCGGGCGCCGAGATCACGCCCGTCGTCCGCGACACCTTCCATGCGGCGTTTCGGGCCGTGATTCTGACGTGCGCCGGCTGCGCGGGCTTGGCCGGCCTGATCGGCTTGCTGACCGCGCCCGGCCCGGTTCAAAAGGCGGCGTAAAGCGCGTCCAGCAACCGCTTGGGCCGAGGGTCGCCGATCAGGTGCGGCGACTGGCGCGTCATCACATAGGCCGCCGACAGCTTCCGCGACGGATCGGCCATGGCCATCGACCCGCCCCAGCCATAATGGCCAAAGGCGTCGTTCGGCCCGAACACCTTCAGCCCGTCATTGCGCATCAGGCCCGCCGCCCAGCTGATCGTGTAGGGCAACACCTTGTCCGGCCCATGAATGCGCTCGCGCGTCAGCTGATCCAGGGTTCCCGCCGACAGCACCGACCGGCCGTCCAGCACGCCGCCATTAGCGACCACCCCAAGCATCTTCGCCAGCCCCAGGGCCGTGCCGTGCAGATTGGCCGACGGAATCTCCATCTCGCGCCAGGCCGCCGAACCGCGCCCGCCCGGCGCCGAGCCGCGATCCAGGAAGGCCGCCTGTTTGATCGGATCGATGGCTCCCAGGCTGGGCGCCGCCGTGGGTTTGCGCATCTGCGCCACGCGCCCGTGTTCGCTTTCGGGCAGGCCGATCCACAGGTCCAGCTCCGGGAAGTCCTGGCGCAGCGCCTGGCCCATCGTTCGGCCGGTCGCGCGGCGATAGACCTCATTGGCCAGATAGCCGACGGTGATCGGGTGATAGCCCGAGGCGGTGCCCGGCGCCCACATCGGCTGCTGAGCCGCCAGACGCGACAGAACCGCGGACACATCGAACCAGATCGTTGGATCGACGGCCTCGGAAAAGCCCGGTAGCCCCGACTGGTGGCTCATCAGCTGGGCGACGGTGACCTCCGCCTTGCCCGCCGCGCCGAACTCGGGCCACAGCGAGGCGACCGGCTGGTCATAGTCGATCTGCCCGGCCTCGACCGCGCTCGCCATCAGGATGGCCATCACCGCCTTGCCGGTCGAAAACACCGAGGTCAGGGTGGCGTCGGTGAACGGCGTCGTCCTGGCCGTATCCGCATGGCCCGCCCACAGATCGACGACCGTTTCGCCCTTGACCAGCACGCTGAACCGCGCCGCCTGCTCGTTCAGCCCCTCGGGTGCCTCGGTGAAGTTGGCGGCGAAGGCCTCGCGCACGGCCTCATAATCGGGTGCGCAAACGCCGTGGATGTCGATGAGATCGGTCATGGGCCGGTCCTAGCGCGCCCGCCGCCCACGAAAAAGGCCTCGCGCCGAAACGGGAGGCCTCAAATCGTTCGATCCTTCGCCAGGATCAGGCCGCGACGACCTCGGTGGCCTGTTCGGCCAGGATGGTCAGGCCTTCGCCGTTCACGTCGGCGAAGCCGCCGTGGACGTCGTACTGGGTCTTTGAGCCGTTGTTATAGACGGTCACCAGACCCTCACGCAGGGCGGTCATGAAGGGCGCGTGGTCCGGCAAAACGCCGAAGTCGCCCTCGACGCCCGGTGCATCGACCTGGTCCACGAGGCCCGAAAAGACCTCGCGTTCCGGCGAGACGAGGGAGAAGTTCAGCTTGCCGGCCATGATCAGGCTTCCGACGCCATCTTCTCGGCCTTGGCGACGGCCTCTTCGATGGAGCCGACCATGTAGAAGGCGGCTTCCGGCAGGTGGTCGTATTCACCGGCGACGATGCCCTTGAAGGAGCGGATTGTGTCGGCCAGCTCGACGAACTTGCCGGGCGAGTTGGTGAACTGTTCGGCCACGAAGAAGGGCTGCGACAGGAAGCGCTGGATCTTGCGGGCGCGCGAGACGACCAGCTTGTCCTCTTCCGACAGCTCGTCCATGCCCAGGATGGCGATGATGTCCTTCAGGCCCTTGTACTGCTGCAGCACTTCCTGAACCGAACGGGCGACGTTGTAGTGTTCGTCGCCGATGACCAGCGGGTCCATGATCCGCGAGGTCGAGTCCAGCGGGTCGACGGCCGGGAAGATGGCCTGGGCGGCGATGTCGCGGCTCAGAACCGTCGTCGCGTCCAAGTGGGCGAACGAGGCGGCGGGCGCCGGGTCGGTCAGGTCGTCGGCGGGCACGTAGATGGCCTGGACCGAGGTGATCGAACCCTTCTTGGTCGAGGTGATGCGCTCCTGCAGGTTGCCCATCTCGGTGGCCAGCGTTGGCTGATAGCCCACGGCCGAGGGGATCCGGCCCAAGAGAGCCGACACTTCAGAACCGGCTTGGGTGAAGCGGAAGATGTTGTCGACGAACAGCAGCACGTCCTTGCCTTCTTCGTCACGGAAGTATTCCGCGATCGACAGGCCGGTCAGGGCGACGCGAGCGCGGGCGCCGGGGGGCTCGTTCATCTGGCCGTACACCAGGGCGCACTTGGAGCCCTCGGTCGAGCCGCCGTTCTTGGACGGGTCCACGTTCACGTTGGACTCGATCATCTCGTGATACAGGTCGTTGCCTTCGCGGGTGCGCTCGCCCACGCCGGCCAGAACCGAATAACCGCCGTACGCCTTGGCGATGTTGTTGATCAGTTCCTGCATGGTCACGGTCTTGCCCACGCCGGCGCCGCCGAACAGGCCGATCTTGCCGCCCTTGGTGTAGGGGCACATCAGGTCGATGACCTTGATGCCCGTGACCAGGATTTCCGATGAGGTCGACTGCTCTTCGAAGCTGGGCGCTTCCTTGTGGATCGGGCGGTATTCGGTGGTGGCGATCGGGCCGGCTTCGTCGATCGGCTGGCCGACGACGTTCATGATGCGGCCCAGGGTGCCGGGGCCGACCGGCGCCTGGATCGACGAGCCGGTGTCTGTCACGGGCTGGCCGCGCGTCAGACCTTCGGTCGTGTCCATCGAGATGGCGCGGACCATGTTCTCACCCAGGTGCTGGGCGACTTCCAGAACCAGGGTGAAAGGCTCGCCCGTCTTCTGGTCGATGTTCTGGGTGTGCAGGGCGTTCAGGATCGCCGGCAGGTGGCCGTCGAACTCGACGTCGACGACGGCGCCGATGACCTGGGCGATCTTGCCAGTGGCGACGGCCGCGCCGGGCGCGGCCGCGGCGACAGGCGCCTTCTTGACGGCGGGCTTCTTGGCGGCGGGTTTCTTGGGGGCGACGGTGTCGGTCATGGTCAGGGTCCGTATCGGAATGTCTGTTCGGTCGGGATCAGAGGGCTTCGGCGCCGGCGATGATCTCGATCAGCTCGGTGGTGATCTGGGCTTGGCGCTTGCGATTGTATTGCAGCGTCAGGGCGTTGATGAGGTCGCCCGCATTGCGCGTGGCGTTGTCCATCGCCGCCATCTGCGAGCCGAAGAAGCCGGCCTGGTTCTCATACAGCGCGGCCAGGATCTGGGTCGTCAGCGCGCGCGGCAGCAGGGTTTCCAAGATTTCCTCTTCCGAGGGCTCGTACTCATAGACCGCGCCGTTCAGGTCGATCGGCTGGGCGTCGCCCTCGACCACGGCCGGGATCAGCTGCTTGGCCGTCGGGACCTGTTGGATCACCGACTTGAACTGGCTGTAGAACAGGGTGACCACATCGGCCTGACCCTCTTCGAACGCCGTGGCGATCATCTCGGCGACCGGCTGGGCCGACGGCAGGCCAATCGTCTTGTGGTCCGACAGTTCGAAGGTGTGGACCACCTTGTCGCCGTACAGACGCGCCAGCTGATCGCGCGACTTCTTGCCGACGGCGATGATCTTCACGTCCTTGCCGGCATTGATCAGGCTGTTGATC
This sequence comes from Brevundimonas sp. 374, assembly GCF_900102995.1. NCBI lineage: Bacteria > Pseudomonadati > Pseudomonadota > Alphaproteobacteria > Caulobacterales > Caulobacteraceae > Brevundimonas > Brevundimonas sp. 374. The sequence goes on from NZ_FNKT01000005.1 coordinate 33,335, forward strand.
CGCTCGCGCGCGGCGCGGATGACATTGGTCGAGAAACCGCCCGCCAGACCCTTGTCCGCTGTTGCCACGACGATCAGGTGACGCTGGTCCTGACCGGTGCCCGACAGCATCTTGGGCGCGTCGGCGCCCGAGACGCCAGCAGCCAGGTTGGCGATGACCGAGGCCATCTTCTGGGCATAGGGCCGGGCGCTTTCGGCCTGGTCCTGGGCGCGCTTCAGCTTGGCCGCGGCGACCATCTGCATGGCTTTCGTGATCTTCTGCGTGGCTTTCACGCTTCCGATCCGATTGCGCATTTCCTTGAGGCTGGCCATCCGGCGCTTACTCTCTCAGCTTACCAGACGGGTTCAGGCGAAGGTCTTGACGAAGGCGGCCAGGATGTCCTTCAACTCGGCTTCGAGGTCCGAGGTCAGGTCCTTCTTGGTGCGGATGCCTTCAAGCAAGGAGGCGTGGTTCGCATGGATGCGCGCCAGCAGTTCCTTCTCGAAGCGGCCCACGTCGCCGACGGCGATGCCGTCGATGTAACCGCGCGTGCCGGCGTAGACCGAGACGACCTGCTCTTCCATCGCCAGCGGCGAATACTGCGGCTGCTTCAGCAGTTCGGTCAGACGGGCTCCGCGCGCCAGCAGCTTCTGGGTCGAGGCGTCCAGGTCCGAGCCGAACTTGGCGAAGGCGGCCATCTCGCGATACTGGGCCAGCTCGCCCTTGATCGAACCGGCGACCTTCTTCATCGCCTTGGTCTGGGCCGACGAGCCGACGCGCGACACCGAGATGCCGACGTTCACGGCCGGACGGATGCCCTGATAGAACAGGTCCGATTCCAGGAAGATCTGACCGTCGGTGATCGAGATCACGTTGGTCGGGATGTAGGCCGAGACGTCGTTGGCCTGGGTTTCGATGATCGGCAGGGCGGTCATCGAGCCCGAACCGTAATCCTCGTTCAGCTTGGCCGAACGCTCCAGCAGGCGGCTGTGCAGGTAGAAGACGTCGCCCGGATAGGCTTCACGGCCGGGCGGACGGCGCAGCAGCAGCGACATCTGGCGATAGGCGACAGCCTGTTTCGACAGATCGTCATAGACGATCAGGGCGTGCATGCCGTTGTCGCGGAAGAACTCGCCCATGGCGGTGCCGGCGAACGGGGCCAGGAATTGCAGCGGGGCCGGTTCCGACGCCGTGGCGGCGACGACGATCGTGTATTCCAGCGCGCCCGACTCTTCGAGGGTCTTGACGATCTGGGCGACGGTCGAACGCTTCTGACCGATGGCGACGTAGATGCAGTAGAGCTTGGCGCTCTCGTCATCGGTCTTGTTGACGTTCTTCTGGTTCAGGATGGTGTCGACGGCGACGGCGGTCTTGCCGACCTGACGGTCGCCGATGATCAGCTCGCGCTGGCCGCGGCCGACGGGGATCAGGGTGTCGATGGCCTTCAGGCCGGTTTGCATCGGCTCGTGAACCGACTTGCGCGGGATGATGCCGGGCGCCTTGACATCCACGCGGCGGCGTTCGGTGAACTGGATCGGGCCCTTGCCGTCGATCGGCTCGCCCAGCGGGTTGACGACGCGGCCCAGCAGACCCTTGCCGACCGGAACGTCCACGATCTCGCCCAGGCGGCGCACGTCGTCGCCCTCGGCGATGGCGGCGTCGGCGCCGAAGATCACGGCGCCCACGTTGTCGCGCTCGAGGTTCAGGGCCATGCCCTTCACGCCGGCCTTGGTGAACTCGACCATTTCACCGGCTTGGACATTGTCCAGGCCGTGGATGCGGGCGATGCCGTCGCCGACCGACAGCACGCTGCCGACGTCGGAGACATCGGCTTCGACGCCGAAGTTGGCGATCTGGGACTTGAGGATGGCCGAGATTTCAGCGGCGCGGATGTCCATGACGGGCTCTCTGTTCTTCAGTCTTCTGCGGGTGCGCCGTTCAGGCGCGCATTCGTTGTGGCGGGAGCGCGTTTAGGCGCGCTTGAGGGCGAACTTCATCTGGTCGAGCTTGGTCTTCAGCGAGGCGTCGAACAGTTTCGAGCCGACCTTGACCTTCAGGCCGCCCAGGATCGACGGATCGACGCGCGCGGTCAGTTCCGGCGCCTTGCCCAGGCTCTTGGACAGAGCGGCGGTGATGGCGGCGACCTGTTTGGCGTCCAGCGGCTGGGCCGAGACGACCTCGGCGGCGACCACGCCGGCGTGTTTTGCGTAGCGCGCCTCGAACCCGGCGATCACGGCAGGCAGATCCTTGGCGCGATGGTTCTGACCTAGCAGACCCAGGAAGTTGGTCGTGGTCTGCTCGAACTTGGCCTTGGCGGCGATAGCCACCAGACCTTTGGCCTGGTCCGGCGCGGCGATGACGGGCGAGGTGGCCAGGCGACGCAGGTCGGCGCTTTCGGTCCAGGCCGCCTTCAGCGACTTCAGGTCGGCGCGGACGGCGTCCAGGCGGCCGGTTTCCAGCGCCAGGTCGAACAGCGCCTGTGCGTAGCGATCGCCGACTTCCGTCGTTCTGAAATCATCAGCCACTGATTAGGGTCCGAGGTCGTTGTGTCAGGGTCGCAACCGACTGCGAGGCTCGCAACGGTCAAAAGCTTGAAATGCTTACGGAAAGCACGACGGAGGCCGTATCCGCAAATACGCCCCCTTCAAGCCGGGCGCCTGATAGCACGGGGTTTCGCCGCTCGCAACATTGCGTGAAGGCGCACCGATGCCGCAGGGCGAGAGCGCGCCCCCGTTTCCTTCCGCACAGCGTAGGAAGGGCGACCGCGCCCAGGGGGGTGCGACCATGACGCCGCACCCCATCGCTTGATCGGAACCTGCGTCGGCCCTAGCGCTTTCCGCTCAAGCTTTATCCTCCACCAGGAAACCCCATGCTCGACAGCATAACCCCCTTGCTCTCCGATCCGGCCGCCTGGGCCGCATTGGTGACCCTCATCGTGATGGAGGTCGTGCTCGGCATCGACAACCTGATCTTCATCTCAATTCTGTCGAACAAACTGCCCGAGCATCAGCGGCAGAAGGTGCGGCGCATCGGTATCGGCCTGGCGCTGATCATGCGTCTGGCCCTGCTGTCGATCATCGCCTGGCTGGTCGGTCTGGTGCAGCCGGTCTTCACCGTCATGGGCAATGAATTCTCGTGGAAGGACCTGATCCTGATTGCAGGCGGTCTGTTCCTGGTCTGGAAGGCGACCAAGGAAATCCACCACACGGTCGATCCCACCCCCAGCCACGATGTCATGGACAAGAAGGACGTGGTCATCGCCAACGCCGGCGCGGCCATCTTCCAGATCATCCTGTTGGACATCGTCTTCTCGATCGACTCGATCCTGACGGCCGTCGGCATGACCGAGCACCTGCCGATCATGGTCGTCGCCGTTCTGGTCGCCGTGACCGTCATGCTGCTGGCCGCCGACCCCCTGGCCAACTTCATCAACAAGAATCCCAGCGTCGTCATGCTGGCGCTCGGCTTCCTGCTGATGATCGGCATGGTGTTGATCGCCGACGGCTTCGGCTATCATGTGCCCAAGGGCTACATCTATGCGGCAATGGCCTTCTCGGCCGGTGTTGAGGCGTTGAACATGCTGGGTCGCAAATCCGCATCCAAGAAGGAAAAGGCCGAACTGGCCCGCAGCGAGGCGAACGCCGCCGAGGCCCGCGCGCAAAAGGCCGAGGCCGAAGCCGCCGCCGAGCGGGGCTGAGGCTCATGATGCGCCTGTCGTCCCGGCTCGCCGGCCTTGTCGCCGGTCTGCTGCTGACGACAGGCGTCGCCCTGCCGGTCGGGGCCGAAGTGCCGGTCCAGTCCTTCGAGGTCGTCCGGGCCTATCCCCACGACACGGGGGCCTTCACCGAGGGCCTCTTCTTCCACGACGGTGACCTTTACGAGAGCACGGGCCTGTATCCGTCCTTCATCCGCAAGGTCGATCTGGAGACCGGCCGCGTGGAGCGTCAGCGCGACCTGCCGACCATCTACTTCGGCGAGGGCATGACCACGCTGAACGGCAAACTCTACAGCCTGACCTGGCGCAACTACATCGGCTTCATCTGGAAGCTGGACGATTTCTCGCCTCTAGGCGGCTTCTCCTATCCGGGCGAGGGCTGGGCCCTGACCACCGACGGCCGCCGCCTGATCATGAGCGACGGCACCGATCAGCTGCGCTTTCTGGACCCTGAAACCCTGGCCGAGACCGGCCGCGTCTCCGTCACCGCCGACGGCCGGCCGCTGGATCAGATCAACGAGCTGGAATGGATCGACGGCGACGTCTTCGCCAATATCTGGCAGGACAACCGCATCGCCCGCATCGATCCCGAGACCGGCGTGGTGAAGGCCTTCATCGACCTCAGCGCCCTAGTCCCCAAGGACATTGGTCTGGACCCGAACGACGACGTCCTGAACGGCATCGCCTGGGACGCGGCGGGCAAGCGGCTGTTCGTGACCGGCAAACGCTGGCCCCAACTGTTCGAGATCAAGCTGCGCTAGATAGCGAAAGGGCCGGACGCCACGACGGCGTCCGGCCCTTTGCTTTCAGTTCTGGCTCAGGCTCAGCCGTGCAGGTCGAACCGGTCCAGCTCCATCACCTTGGTCCAGGCCGCCACGAAGTCAGAGACGAACTTTCCTTCGGCATCAGCCCCGGCATAGACCTCGGCCAGGGCGCGCAGCACGGCGTTGGAGCCGAACACCAGATCGACACGCGTGCCGGTCCACTTGGCTTCGCCCGTCTTGCGGTCGCGGCCTTCGAAGACGTCCTTGGCGTCCGAGGTCGCCGCCCACTTCACGTCCATGTCCAGCAGGTTGACGAAGACATCGTTGGACAGCACGCCCGGCCGTTCGGTCAGCACGCCGTGCGTCGCGCCGCCCGTATTGATGTTGATCGCCCGCAGGCCGCCGATCAGCACCGTCATCTCCGGCGCCGTCAGCGTCAGCCGCTGCGCCTGATCGATCAGCAGCGACTCGGCTGGCACCGCATAGCGGGCCTTCTGGAAGTTGCGGAAGCCGTCAGCGACCGGCTCCAGATAGCCGAAGGATTCGACATCCGTGTCCGCCTGGCTGGCGTCGGTCCGGCCGGGCGTGAACGGCACGCTGGCGTCGTGGCCCGCCGCCTTGGCCGCCTGTTCGACGCCGGCATTGCCGGCCAGCACGATCAGGTCGGCCAAAGAGACCTTCTTGCCGCCCGTCTGCGCCTGATTGAACTCGGTCTGGATGCGCTCCAGCGTCTTCAGCACCCGGTCCAGCTGTTCGGGCTGATTGACGGCCCAATCCTTCTGCGGCGCCAGGCGGATGCGGGCGCCGTTCGCCCCGCCCCGCTTGTCCCCGCCCCGGAAGGTCGAGGCCGAGGCCCAGGCCGTGCCCACCAGTTCGGCGGCGCTCAGGCCCGATTCCAGCACCTTGGCCTTCAGAGCCGCCGCGTCCGTCGCGTCGATCAGCGGATGATCCACCTCCGGCACCGGATCCTGCCACAGCAGGACTTCGCTCGGGACTTCAGGCCCGATGTAGCGCGAACGCGGCCCCAGATCGCGGTGGGTCAGCTTGAACCAGGCCCGCGCAAAGGCGTCCGCAAAGGCCTGCGGATCGTTCAGGAACCGGCGCGAGATCTTCTCGTATTCCGGGTCGAACCGCATCGACAGGTCGGTCGTCAGCATGGTCGGCCGCTTCTTCTTGGCCGGATCGTGGGCGTCGGGGATGATCTCGCCCGCGTCCTTGGCCACCCACTGATGCGCCCCCGCCGGAGACTTCTCCAGCTCCCATTCGAAGCCGAACAGGTTTTCGAAATAAAAGTTGCTCCACTGGGCCGGCGTCTGGGTCCAGGTGACTTCCAGGCCGCTGGTGATGGCGTCGGCGCCGTGCCCCGTGCCGAAGCTGGAGGTCCAGCCCAGGCCTTGCGCCTCCAAGCCGTCGCCTTCAGGCTCTGCGCCGACGTGGTCGGCAGGGCCCGCGCCGTGCGTCTTGCCGAAGGTGTGGCCGCCCGCGATCAGGGCGACCGTCTCCTCATCGTTCATCGCCATCCGGGCGAAGGTGTCGCGGATGTCGCGCGCCGCCGCGATCGGATCGGGATTGCCGTCCGGCCCCTCCGGGTTGACGTAGATCAGGCCCATCTGCACGGCGGCCAGCGGGTTCTCCAGATCGCGCGAATGCTTGTCGCCGTCCGCATTGTCATCGCTGACCAGCACGGCCTCGTCGCCCGGCTTCACCACCCCGTCCGAGCCGTGGGCATAGCGTTCGTCGCCGCCCAGCCAGGTCGTTTCGCGACCCCAATAGACGTCCTGATCCGGCTCCCAGGTATCGGCGCGGCCGCCCGAGAAGCCGAAGGTGCGGAAACCCATCGTCTCCAGCGCGACGTTTCCGGTCAGGATCATCAGGTCGGCCCAGGAGATGGCCTGGCCGTACTTCTGCTTGATCGGCCACAGCAGGCGACGCGACTTGTCGATATTGACATTGTCGGGCCAGGAGTTCAGCGGCGCGAACCGCTGCTGGCCCCGCCCGCCGCCGCCCCGACCATCGCCGACGCGATAGGTGCCGGCGCTGTGCCAGGCCATGCGGATGAACTGCGGGCCATAATGGCCGAAGTCGGCCGGCCACCAATCCTTGGAGTCCGTCATCAGGGCGCGCAAATCCGCCTTCAGCGCCTCATAGTCCAGCTTGGAAAAGGCCTCGCGGTAGTCGAACGACTCGCCCAGCGGGTCGGACTTGGTCGAGTGCTGGTTCAGCAGATCGACACGCAGCTGGTTGGGCCACCAATCGCGGTTCTGAACGCCGCCGCCTGCGACCGATCGGGGCGTCCGGCCGGAATAGGGGCATTTGGCTTCGTCGGTCATGGTGTTTTCTCCCTGCTGCACTGGCGCACGACGGCGAGCGATTTTTGCATCGCCCTGTAGATGATGCGGTCATACGACACGGGTCAAACGGATAAAGCCAATCGATTATCCTTGGCGTCAGCATAGGACAGGCCTATTTCCCTTGCATGCTCCCCACGTTGCGTCAGCTCCAGTATCTCAAGCTCCTGGCCGAACACGGCAGCTTCTCGCGCGCCGCCGAGGCCGCCCACGTCAGCCAACCCGCCCTCAGCGCCGGTGTGCAGGAGCTTGAGCGCATCCTGGGCGCGCCGGTGGTCGAACGCGCGCGAGGCGCCGTGATCATGACCGCCGTTGGAGGCGAGGCCGTTCGCCGCGCCGAGGACGTCCTGGCCCGCACCGAGGATCTGGTCGAGGCGGCCAAAAACGCCGGGCGGCTGCTGTCCGGCCGTTTCCGCCTGGGCGTCATCCCCACCGTGGCCCCCTTCCTGCTGCCCGCCAAACTCCCGTCGGTGAAGGCCGCCTATCCCAGCCTGAAGCTGTTTATCCGCGAGGATCTGACGCCCCGGCTGATCGCGGCACTGAAGGCAGGTCAGATCGACGCGGCGGTCATCGCCCTGCCCTATGATGCGCCGGGCATCGCCCACGCTCGCATCGGCGATGACGAGATCATGGCCGCCGCCCCCGCCGACCATGCCTTGGCCGCGCCCGGCCCCATCCGTCCCGGCTCGCTGCGGGCCGAGGATCTGATCCTGCTGGAGGACGGCCATTGCCTGCGCGACCACGCTCTGGCGGCGCTGGATATCGAGGCCCCGCGCGGCGACGACGTCTTTGCGGCCACCAGCCTGCACACCCTGGTTCAGATGGTCGGCTCGGGCCTCGGCGTCTCCTTTCTGCCTAAGATGGCGGTGCAGGCCGGTCTGGCCGACAATCCCTCCGTCGCCATTCGCGCCTTTGAGAACCAGGCCGACGGCGCCCCGCCCCACCGCGAGATCGTCGTCGCCTGGCGCGCCGGCTCCAGCCGCGCCGCCGAGGCCCGGTTGCTGGCCGAGGCCCTGAAGCTGGATTGAAGCTAGAGTGAAGCTTGAATGAAACTGGGCTGACATTCGATCGATCGATTGACCTGAACGACGAACAGGTCGCTTGGAAGCGGATGGCAACCGAAACCGTCTATATCGTCCAGGCCTATGTCCAGAGCCGGGGCAAGGCCCTGAGCGCCGAACCCCAGGTCGGCTGCAAGGATGCCGAAGAGGCGCGTCGCAAGGCGGAACGGCTGGCGCCGTTGCGTCTGGGCGTCGTCGCCTTCGCCGTCTCGGCCGACACCGAAATGGGCGACTACGACGAAGAGCCCACCATCCTCTTCAAGTCCGGCCAACTCCCGCCGCCGTTCAGCGATCCGGACTGACCGCCAGGCAACCCGCCCCGACAGGTCGCGTTTGCCTTCCTGACAACGGATCGGCGCCGCCCCGGGCGTCCGACCGAAGCTTCAGGACGCCCCATGGCCTATCGCACCCTCAATCCCTTCACCGAACAACTGGTCGAGGACTATCCGGAACACACCGACGACGCCGTCGAGGCCGCCCTGGCCAAGGCCGACGGCCTGTTCCATTCGGATTGGTCCAAGGGCGACATCCAGCCGCGTGTCGCCGTGCTGAAATCCCTGTCGGGCCTTCTGACCGAAAACCGCGACGACCTGGCCCGCACCATGGCCGAGGAGATGGGCAAGCCGCTGGCTCAGGGGCAGGGCGAGATCGATCTGTGCGCCGGCATCGCCGCCTACTACGCCGAGAAGGCCGCCGATTTCCTCAAGCCCGACAAGATTGACAGCGAACTGGGCGAGGCCTGGGTCGAGTTTCACCCGATCGGCGTGCTGCTGGCGGTCGAGCCGTGGAACTTCCCGATCTATCAGCTGATCCGCGTGGTGGCTCCCGCCATCGCGGTCGGCAATCCCGTGCTCTACAAGCACGCGGGCATCGTGCCGCGCTGCGCCGCCCGGTTCGCAGAACTGGTGCGCGAGGCCGGCGCGCCCGAGGGCTTCGTCGCCAACCTCTACATCTCATCCGAAAAGGTCGCCGAACTGATTGGCGACGACCGCATCCAGGGCGTCGCCCTGACGGGTTCGGAGGGCGCCGGCGCCAAGGTCTCGGCCCGCGCCTCGGAAATGCTGAAGAAGTCCACGCTGGAACTCGGCGGCAGCGATGTCTTCGTGGTGCTGGACGACGCCGACATCGAAAAGGCGGTCGCGGCGGGCGTCGAAGGTCGCCTGGCCAACGCCGGACAGGTCTGCACCGGCTCCAAACGTTTCATCGTCCAGAAGTCGGTCTCCGACGCTTTCATCACCGGCTTCGTCGAGGGCATGAAGTCCGCCGTCATGGGCGACCCGCTGGACGAGGCCACCGACTTGGGCCCGCTGTCGTCCGAGGACGCGCTGAAGACCCTGACCAAACAGGTGGAAGAGGCGCTCCAGCACGGCGCCAAGGCGTTGACCGGCGGCAAGCCCGCCGACCGCACCGGCTTCTTCTATGAACCGACCGTCCTGACTGACGTCGCGCGCGACAACCCGGCCTTCTATCAGGAGTTCTTCGGCCCGGTGGCCCAGGTCTTCGTGGTCGAGGACGACGATGCGGTCGTGGCCCTGGCCAACGATTCCCACTTCGGCCTGGGCGGCTCGATCTTCTCGGGCGACACCGACCGCGCCCGCAAACTGGCCTCGCGCATCGAGACCGGCATGGTCTTCATCAACACCACCACGACCTCCATGCCCGAACTGCCGTTCGGCGGCGTCAAACGCTCGGGCTTCGGCCGCGAGTTGGGCGATGTGGGCATCAAGGAGTTTGTGAACCGCAAGCTGGTGGTCGTCAGCGCCGACTGACCACCGCCTTTCGGCAAACGGAAAAGGGCCGGCGGATCGCTCCGCCGGCCCTCTTTCTTGTCTGGACGAACCGCGACCTATTCGGCGGCGATCGGCGCTTCGGTTTCCGGGCCGCGCGCCAGGTTGCGCAGCACATAGGGCATGACGCCGCCGGCCAGCAGATAGTCCAGCTCGGTCTGGTTATCGATGCGGCAGCGGACCGGGAAGCGGGCCATCTTGCCGTCCGACGGGCGGAACAGCTCGACCCACAGGTCCTGACGCGGCTTCAGCTTGCCGATGTTGGCGTCCGACAGGCCGCGGATCGTGACGATCTCTTCGCCCGTCAGGCCCAGCTTCAGCCAGCCGTCCTGCTTGAACTGCAGCGGCACGACGCCCATCCCGACCAGGTTCGAACGGTGGATGCGCTCGAAGCTTTCGGCGATGACGGCGCGAACGCCCAGCAGGCGCGTGCCTTTCGCCGCCCAGTCGCGCGACGAGCCGGTGCCGTATTCCTTGCCGGCGAAGACGACCAGCGGGCGGCCTTCCGACTGATACCGCATGGCCGCGTCATAGATCGACATGGTGTCGCCCGACGGGAAGTGCTTGGTCACGCCGCCTTCGATCTCGGGCGTGATGCGGTTCTTGATGCGGATGTTGGCGAAGGTGCCGCGCATCATGACTTCGTGGTTGCCGCGACGGGCGCCGTAGCTGTTGAACTCGGCCGCCTCGACGCCGTGGTTGGTCAGATAGACGCCGGCGGGCGAGGTCTTCTTGATCGAACCGGCTGGGCTGATGTGGTCGGTGGTGATCGAGTCGCCGAAGATGGCCAGAACGCGGGCCTCGACCACGTCCTGAACCGGGGTCAGGTCCATCGACAGGCCGTCGAAGTAGGGCGGGTTGGCGACGTAGGTCGAGCTGTCGTCCCACTCATAGGTCTGCCCGCCGGTGACCTTGATGGCCTGCCAGTGCTTGTCGCCCTTGAACACGTCCTTGTAGCGTTTGGCGAACATGGCCGGGGTGACGGACTTGCGCTGGATGTCGGCGATTTCCTGCGTGGTCGGCCAGACGTCCTTCAGGAAGACGTCGTTGCCCTTCTTGTCCTGACCGATCGGATCCTTGGTGATGTCGATCCGCATCGAGCCGGCGATGGCGTAGGCCACGACCAGCGGCGGCGAGGCCAGATAGTTGGCCTGGACGTCGGGGTTCACGCGACCTTCGAAGTTGCGGTTGCCCGACAGGACCGAGGTCGCGACCAAGGCGTTGTCGTTGATCGCCTTGGAGATGGCCGGATCCAGCGGACCCGAGTTGCCGATGCAGGTGGTGCAGCCATAGCCGACCAAGTTGAAGCCCAGGGCGTCCAGGTCCTTTTGCAGGCCGGCGTCGGTCAGATAGTCGGTCACGACCTGCGATCCGGGGGCCAGCGAGGTCTTGACCCAGGGCTTGGCCTTCAGACCCAGCGCATTGGCCTTGCGCGCCACCAGGCCGGCGGCGATCAGCACCGACGGGTTGGAGGTGTTGGTGCAGGAGGTGATGGCCGCGATGACCACGTCGCCGTCGCCGACGGTGAACTTCTCACCCTCGACCTCGGCGCGCGGGGCGTCGGCCGGGCGCGCGAAGACGTCGGTCAGGGCGGTTTCAAAGGCCGGGGCGGCGGTGGTCAGTTCGACGCGGTCCTGCGGACGCTTCGGACCCGCCAGCGACGGCACGACGGTCGAGATGTCCAGTTCCAGCACGTCGGTGAAGACCGGGTCTTCCGAATTCTCGTCGATCCACAGGCCTTGCGCCTTGGCGTAGGCTTCGACCAGGGCGACGCGCGCCTTGTCGCGGCCCGTGGCGGTCAGATAGCCGATGGTGGCGGCCGAGACGGGGAAGAAGCCGCAGGTCGCGCCGTATTCCGGCGCCATGTTGGCGATAGTCGCCTGGTCCTCGATGGTCATGTTCGGCAGGGCGTCGCCGAAGAATTCGACGAACTTGCCGACCACGCCCTTCTTGCGCAGCATCTGGGTGACGGTCAGCACCAGGTCGGTGGCCGTCGTGCCTTCGGGCATCGTGCCCGTCAGCTTGAAGCCGATGACCTCGGGGATCAGCATCGGGATCGGCTGGCCCAGCATGGCCGCCTCGGCCTCGATGCCGCCGACGCCCCAGCCCAAGACGGCCAGGCCGTTGATCATGGTGGTGTGGCTGTCGGTGCCGACGACGGTGTCGGGATAGGCGACCGTCTTCTTGCCTTCGTCCAGGGTCCAGACGGTCTGGGCCAGGTTCTCCAGGTTCACCTGGTGGCAGATGCCGGTGCCGGGCGGCACGACGCGGAAGTTGTTGAAGGCCGACGAACCCCAGCGCAGGAAGTTGTAGCGTTCGATGTTGCGCTCGTATTCACGCTCGACGTTCTGGCCGAAGGCTTTCGATGTGCCGAAGTTGTCGACCATCACCGAGTGGTCGATGACCAGATCGACCGGCACCAGCGGGTTGATCTTGGCGGCGTCGGCGCCCAGGGCGCTCATGGCGTCGCGCATGGCGGCCAGATCGACCACGGCGGGAACGCCGGTGAAGTCCTGCATCAGCACGCGGGCCGGACGGAAGGCGATCTCGTGCTCGACCGAGCCCTTGTTCTCGACCCAGGCGGCGACGGCCTTCAGGTCGTCTTCGGTGACGGAAACGCCGTCCTCGTTACGCAGCAGGTTCTCCAGCAGCACCTTCATCGAGCGCGGCAGGCGGGAAATCCCCGTCAGACCGGCTTCCTCGGCGGCGGGAAGGCTGTAATAGGCGTATTTCTTACGCCCGACGGAAAGGTCCTGGCGGGTCTTGAAGCTGTCGATCGACGGCATGGAGAGTTCCTCTGGTCAGCGCCGCCCGACAATCCGGTTGCGCCTTCGCGCGGCAGACGCAGCGGCTCACAGGGCCCCTGCGCGCGCGGCGAAAGCCTGCTGCGGCGACCGTGCCTATAGCCCCGCCACGCCGCACCGTCCATGTGTCCACACCCCTGACGTGGACATTGAGAAGGGTTCGCAGATTTGGCGCGGCGGGTGAAACGCGATGATCCACACCCTCATCCTCGCCGGCCTGACCGTCTCACGCGGCGAGCGGCGACTGTTCGACGGTCTCGACCTGACTTTGCGCGCCGGCGAGGTGCTGGCCCTGACGGGTGCAAACGGGGCGGGCAAGACCAGCCTGCTGCGCGCGATCGCCGGCCTGCTGCGGCCCGACGCCGGCACGGTCGCCTTCCAGGACGGCGACGGCAATCGGCTGGACGAACGACAGGCGCGTGGACGCGAAACCCATTTCCTCGGCCATCTGGACGGGCTTAAGGGCGGCCGCACCGCGCGCGAAGAGCTGGGGTTTCAGTGCGACTGGCTGGGCCACACCCAGTACGGCGTCGATCACGCGGTCGAGGCCTTCGGCCTGAAGCCCTTGCTGGACCTGGAGGTCCGTCGTCTTTCGGCCGGTCAGCGCCGTCGCCTGGCCATGGGCCGGCTGGTCGGTTCGCCGCGCGCCCTGTGGCTGCTGGACGAGCCGATGGCGCCGCTGGACGCGCGTTGGCGCGAAGCCTTCGCCGAGCAGATGCAGCGTCATCTGGACGCCGACGGCCTGATCGTCGCCGCCGTCCACGACCCCCTGCCGCTGCCGACCCGCGCTCTCGATCTGGGCGCGCTGAAGTGAGCCGCCGCGATGTCGATCAGGAACCCCGTCCGCCTGGCCTGCGCGGCGCGACGCGCGTGCTGCTGGAGCGCGAACTGGATCTGGCCTGGGGCGGGGGCGGCGGCCCCTTGCTGGCCTGCGGCTTCTTCGCCTGTCTGACCGCCATTCTGCCGCTGGCGGCCGGCGGCGATCCGCGCACGCTCGGCCCTGTCGCCGGCGGCGTCGCGTGGTTGGCGCTCGCCCTGGCGTCCCTGCTGTCGCTGGAGCGGCTGTTCGAGCGCGACATGGAGGACGGGGCGCTGGATCTGCTCGCCCTCGGTCATCTGGCGCTGGAGCAGGTCGTCCTGATCAAGGCCCTGGCCCAGTGGATCGCCGTCGGTCTGCCGCTCGCCCTGACGGCCCCCGTCGCCGCCCTGGCGCTGGGCTTGCCCGTTTCGCTGACGCCGCTGGTCGCCTTGACCGCCCTGATCGGCGGCGCCGGCTTCGCCTTCACCGGGGCGCTGGGCGCCGCCCTTGCGCTGGGCGCTAGGCGTGGCGGGCTGCTGATCGCCGTCGTCGTCCTGCCGCTGTTCATCCCGCCCGTGGTCTTCGGCGCCGGGGCATTGGAGCGCGCCGGATCGGGCCAGCCGGTCGGCCCGGCGCTGGCCTTGCTCTGCGCCTACGTGCTGTTCGCCGCCGTCGTCGCGCCCTTCGCCGGGGCCGCCGCCGTTCGCAACGCGCAAGGGTGAGCTTGCCCGCCGCCCCTTCGCCGCGTAAGCGCTGAACCGATGTTCGGCCTGTCCAATCCGCAGCGCTTCATGGCCTTCACCGGCCCGGTGACGCCCGTTCTGTGGGGGCTCGCCGCCGTGCTGCTGGGCGTCGGCGCCTGGCTCAGCTTCACCGTTCCGGCCGATTATCAGCAGGGCGACACGGTGCGGATCATGTTCGTCCACGTGCCTGCCGCCACCCTGGGCCTGAGCGCCTATGCGGCGCTGGGCGTATCCAGCTTTTTTGCGCTGGTCTTCCGTCACGCCCTGGCCGACGCCGCCGCCCGCGCCGCCGCCCTGCCGGGCGCCGCCTTCACGGCCCTGGCCCTGTTCACCGGCTCGCTGTGGGGCCAGCCGATGTGGGGGACCTGGTGGGTGTGGGACGCGCGCCTGACCAGCGTGCTGGTGCTGTTTCTCTTCTACCTCGGCTATATGGCGCTGAGAGCCTCGATCGACGACGAGCAGAAGGCTGGGCGCGCCGCCGCCGTCCTGGGTCTGGTCGGCCTGATCAATCTGCCGATCGTGAAATTCTCGGTCGATTGGTGGAACACCCTGCACCAGCCCGCCAGCTTCCTGACCCCCGGATCGTCGGGCTTGGACCCCGTCTATCTGCCGCCCTTTCTGACCATGCTGGCGGCCTATGGCGTGCTGTTCGCGGCTCTGTGGCTGACCGCCATCCGCACCGAGATCCGCCGCCGCCGCGTCATGACCCTGCGCGCCCGTCTGGCTCAAGAGGCCTGACGCCATGCTCGACCTCGACATGACGCCTTACGCCGCCTTCGTCTGGCCCGCCTGGGGCGTCAGCGCCCTGGTGCTGATCGTCCTGACCATCCGCGCCGTCGTCGCCTCCCGCAAATGGAAGCGCGAACTGGCCCGGCTTGAGGCAGACCAAGGCACACATCCAGAAGCAGCGGACACCAACCGCCCTCAAGCAGCGCGAAGCGCGTTAGGACAAGAGAAATGAACCGCTGGCTGGCCCTGATCCCGCTGGCGGTCCTCGCGGCGCTGGCGGCCTTGTTCGTCGGCTGGTCGCTGAAGCGCGATCCGGCGTTCAAGCCCGACGCCCTGGTCGGCCAGACCATCCCCGAGACGGTCCTGCCCCTGCTGTCGGGCGACCAAGCGGGACCGGGCAATCTGGACCTGAAGACCGCCGGCGTCGGCCGGCCCATGCTGGTCAATGTGTTCGCCTCCTGGTGCGCGCCGTGCCGGATCGAACACCCCAAGCTGCTGGCGCTGAAGGCGCGCGGCGTCGCCGTGGTCGGCATCGCCTACAAGGACGAGCCGGTCGCCACCCGCGCCTTCCTCGACGAACTGGGCGACCCCTATTCCATGGTGCTGGTGGACCGCGAAGGTCGCGCGGGCCTCGACCTCGGCATCTCCGGCGTGCCCGAGACCTTCGCCGTCGACGCCATGGGGCGCATCACCGCCAAACAGTCCGGCCCCCTGCTAGACGACGCCGACATCGACCGACTGGTCTCCTCCATGCAGGCCCCGCCTCGTCCCGCGCCGACCAAGCGGTGAGGCCGCGTTAACCCTTTTTCGAGGGTTTCCGTTAACCATGTCGGCATGAGCGCGATTCGTCCCGGCCTGCCGCTGAACACGCCCGCCCAGGGCCTTGATCTGCCGAGCGCCCGCAGCGCTCAGGCCGCCTTCTTCCGCGCTGCCCTGAACCAGAACGCGGTGGAGCAGACTGCGGTGCCCAAGCCGCCGGTCCCAGCCGCCGCCGTCATGTCCACGATCCGAACCGCCAACCCGGCCCGGCCGGTGGAGGCGCCCCCCGCCCCGGCCCAACGCGAGGAGCCGCGGATCATGCGCCCTGGCTCCTATCTCGACATCCGGGTCTGATCAGTTCCAGCCGCGGCTGGCGACATATTGCTGCAACGCCTCGATCCGGGTCGCATCCGACGGGTGGGTCGAAGCGAACTGCGGCGTCTGGGTCTGACGCTGCGCCGCCATCAGTCGCCATAGCGCCACCGCCTGCGACGGCTTGAACCCGGCTCCGGCCATATAGTCCACGCCCAGACGGTCGGCCTCCAGCTCGTCGCGCCGTGAATAGGGCAGCAGCAGCCCGTACTGGGCGGCCAGACCGCCATAGGCGTTGACCGCATCTCCGTATCGACCGGCCGCCCCGCCGACAGCCGCCAGACCGACGCTGGTCACCGTCTGGTTCGAGGCGCGCTCGGCCGCATGGTTGGCGACGACGTGCCCGATTTCGTGACCGATCACGCTGGCCAGCTGGTCGTCATTCTGTACCAGGGCCAACAGGCTGGTCGTCACGCCGATCTGGCCGGACGGCAGGACGAAGGCGTTGGGGCTGGCCTCCGTGAACACCGCATAGTCCCATGTCCGATTGCCCAGACCCGCCGCCTGGACGAGACGGTCGCCGACGCGCCGGATCCGATCGACCTGAGCGCCGGTCGTCATCACGCCTGGCTTGGCGATAGCCTCGCGCCAGGCCGCGGTCGATTGCTGCGACAGGGCGGCGTTGTCCACCAGAAGCAGCTGATTGCGGCCCAAGGCCTCGTTGTAGGCGCAGGCGGACAGGGCCGAGGCCGCGACGGCGGCGGCCAGGACAATGGCGGAACGGCGGAGCAGGATCACGGGGGCGGCCTCTTCGAGCAGAACGAAACAGCAAGGCAAATGGTCGCGCTGCGCCTGGGGTTCCACGGTCAATCGATCGGCGTCGCGCCCAGCAGCGTCCGGCACGCCTCCGCCTCGGCCGCCAAGGCCTTGCGCTTGGCCTCTCCGAACTTCTCCAGCGTGCGATAGGGCATGGCCAGCCGAACATTGTCCCGCAGCCGGCCGCGATTGCGCTCCAGAAAGCCCCAGTACAGCCGATTGAACGGACAGGCCGCATCGCCGCTCTTGCTCTTCACATCATAGCGACACGCCCCGCAATAGTCGCTCATCCGGTCGATATAAGCCCCCGAGGCCGCATAGGGCTTGGACCCCACGATGCCGCCGTCGGCGAACAGGGCCATGCCGCGCGTATTGGGCATCTCGACCCATTCATAGGCGTCGGCATAGACGCACATGTACCAGTCATCGACCTGATCGGGATGCACGCCCAGCAGCAAGGCCAGATTGCCCGTCACCATCAGCCGCTGGATATGGTGGGCATAGGCGTTGTCGCGCGTGGTCTTCACCACATCGGCGACACAGGCCATGTCGGTCTCACCGGACCAGTAGGACCAGGGCAGCTTGCGGTCCGCATCCAGGAAGTTGCGCGCCCGATACTCCGGCGCCTTCAGCCAGTAGATGCCGCGCACGAACTCGCGCCATCCCAGGATTTGCCGGATGAAGCCTTCGACCGCGTTCAGGGGCGCCTTGCCCGCCCGATAGACCGCCTCGGCGCGCTTACAGACGTCCAGCGGGTCCAGCAGGCCCAGGTTTATCGAGGTCGAGATCAGCCCATGCCACATCCACGGCTGACCCTCCGCCATCGCGTCCTGCCAGTCCCCGAACGACGGCAGGACGTCCTTCAGGAAGTGCTTCAGCGAGGCTTCCGCCTCCTGCGCCGTCGTGGCCCAGCCGAACCCGTCCAGCGATCCGAAATGGTCGCCGAACAGCCGCTCGACATCCGCCATCGCCTCGCGCGCCACGGCGTTGGGCGGGATGCGCAGGCGATCGGGCGGCGTCACGCCCTTGGCCAGCTTCTTGCGGTTCTCGGCGTCATAGTTCCAGCGCCCGCCCTCCGGCTGATCGCCGTCCATCAGTATACCCGTCGCGCGGCGCATCTCGCGATAGAAGAACTCCATGCGCAGCTGCGACTTGCCCGAGGCCCAGCGACGAAAACGGTCGTGGCTGCTGATGAAGCGGCGATCCTCGCGAATCTCGACCGGCAGCTCCGCCCCTTCCGCAAAGGCGGCCAGATGCTCGGCCAGCCGCCACTCGCCGCATTCGGTCATCACCACCGTTTCATAAGCGCCCTCCTCAAGCGCCCGGGCCAGTTCGCCGGTGATGGAGCCGCTGTTGTCCGCATCGTCTATGCGCACATAGCGCACGTTGACGCCCCGCCCCTTCAGCCGCTCGGCGTGATTGCGCATGGCTGCAAAGACCAGGGCCAGCTTCTGCTTGTGATGCCGGACATAGGTCGCCTCGTCGCGAACCTCGGCCA
The DNA here is from genome assembly GCF_900102995.1 of Brevundimonas sp. 374. NCBI lineage: Bacteria > Pseudomonadati > Pseudomonadota > Alphaproteobacteria > Caulobacterales > Caulobacteraceae > Brevundimonas > Brevundimonas sp. 374. The sequence continues at coordinate 51,449 of NZ_FNKT01000005.1, forward strand.
TCAGAATCGTATCGACGTCCGGGTTCAGATCCTTCAGCGCCGGCAGGTCGTCCGACAGCTGATCGCCCAGCACCAGCCTAAGCACGGACATGCGTTATTTCCATCACCGGGCCCATTTGCGAGCGAGAGACTGAAGTCGAGGACGCAGGCGCAGAAATACCCGGTACGCCCTCTCCAACGCCGCAAGGACCCAGGGGATGCGTGCGGCCAGACCCAGCGGGCGCAACAGCGGTATGGCCCGCCACATCGCCGCAAAGGCCGCCGCGCCCGACAGCAGCCTTCCGTTTTCCGTCGCGTGGAATCGCGCCAGCAGCGCCTCGCGATTCAGCGGGCAGCTCGTCTGACCGTCCGACACATCGACAAATCGGATCGCGCCGCGTCGATCCAGCCGCCGCATCAGGGCGATCTCGCGTCGGCACAGGGGACAGCCGCCATCATACCAGACAAGCAAGGGGGTCATGACGATCGAAGGCTCTCGGCGACGGCGAACGGGCTCGCCATCCTATACGGGCGTCCTCTACAGTCTGGATCGCAACCCGCCTCGACAGGTGTCCGATGACGATTGAATCCACCGGCCGACATCGCTTGCCGCCGCTCGCCCGCATACTGGGTTTCGCCGGCCTGCTGCCCCAGGTGGCGGCGGTCGCCGTCCTTCTTGCAGGCGATGCTGACCAGCAGACCGCCCCCCTCGGCCTGGCCTACGCCTACGCCGCCCTGATCTTCAGCTTCCTGGGCGGCGTCTGGTGGGGACTGGCGGCTGCGACGGGCCTGAAGGCGCCCAAATGGGTCTGGATCGCCTCTGTGGCGCCCTCGCTTCTCGCGCTGGCGACCAGCGTCGTCTGGGCGGCGGGTTCCGATCCGGCCGTGTCGCTGGTCATGCTGGGCGTCTTCATCGCCGCCAGCGTCCTGATCGATCTGAAGCTGAAGGTGGCCGGTCTGACGCCCGAGGGCTGGCTCGCGCTGCGCGCGCCGCTGTCGATCGGCCTGGGCGCGCTGACGCTCGTCGCCGGACTGATCTGAAAACATCTCAGGCAGCGGTCAAAAAAATCGGGGCCTGCCGCAACCGACAGGCCCCTGATTTTATTCGTCTCGACTTGGAGCGGGCGAAGAGATTCGAACTCTCGACCCCAACCTTGGCAAGGTTGTGCTCTACCACTGAGCTACGCCCGCACTCCGTAGGAGCTAGGTGCGCTCCCCGTCGAGGAGGGGGCGTATAGCGGAGGGTTGATCGGTCCTGCAAGAGAGAATTTGCAAAAAGCGATCAAGTCCCGCTCACGCCCCCCGCGCCTCAGCGCGGCGCCAAGCGAATGGCGCCGTCCAGACGAATGCATTCGCCGTTGATGTAGACGTTTCGCGCCAGCTCCAGCACCAGCGACGCATAGTCGGCCGGCGTGCCCAGACGGCTGGGGAAGGGGATGGCGGCGGCCAGGGCGTCCTGAATCTTCTGATCCATCCCAGCCATCATCGGCGTCCACATGATGCCGGGCAGGATGGTGTTGCAGCGCACCCCTTCCTGAGCCAGATCGCGCGCGATCGGCAGGGTCATCGCATAGACGCCGCCCTTGGACGCCGAATAGGCCGCTTGGCCGATCTGGCCGTCCTGAGCCGCGACGGAGGCGGTGTTGACGATCAGGCCGCGCTCGCCGTCCGCCATCGGCTCAAGCGTCACCATGCCCGCCGCCGACTGCGACAGGACCCGGAAGGTGCCGAACAGATTGACCCGCACGGTGCGCTCGAACTGGGCCATGTCGTGGGCCTTGATCTCGCCGGTGTCCTTCTTGCGCGAGACGGTCTTCTGGCCCGTGGCGATGCCGGCGCAGTTGACGGTCAGGCGCTCCTGGCCATGGGCGGCGCGGGCCTTTTCGAAGGCGGCGGCGACCGAGGCGTCGTCAGTCACGTCCACCTGGCAGAAGACGCCGCCGATCTCGGCGGCGATAGCCTCGCCCTTTTCGGCGTTCAGGTCGAACAGGGCGACCTTGGCCCCCGTCGCCGCGATGGCGCGCGCGGTGCCTTCGCCCAGGCCCGAGGCGCCGCCGGTGACCACTGCGGCGATGGTGTTGTCGAGTTTCATCCTGATCGTTCCTATATTGTCGTGAACCTGAGTTTCGATTGAGGATTTAGCGGCCATGACCGCCAAAGCCAAACCCGCCGATCCGTCGGATGTCCTGGACCCGAAAAAGGCGCTCGTGCCGTCGGTGGTGAAGATCAACGAGGCCCGCGTGACCAAGGGCTTCTGGCCCAAGATCCAGCGCACGGCCGCCCGCATCCCCTTTGCGGACCAGGCCCTGGCCGCCTGGTACGCCGCGCGCGATCCGCAGACGCCGATGGCGGCCAAGGGCATGATCTTCGCGGGCCTGGCCTATTTCGTCATGCCGGTGGACGCCATTCCCGATATCTTCGCGGGCATCGGCTATACCGACGACGCGGCCGTCATCACCGCCCTGCTGGCCTTGGTCGGCGCCAACATCAAACGCCGCCACCGCGACAAGGCCGAGGACGCGGTGCAGCGGCTGAAAGCTAAATAGCTCAGCTTACCGATTATTCAGTTGTCTGGTGTCCAGGCGAGACTCAATCTTGGGCCATGTCCTTGTTGAAGCGCCTGGCGCCATTCGTCGCCCTCACCACTATCGGCCTGCCGCTTGCCGCCCTGGCCCAAAAAAGCGCGCCGACAGCCGAAGACTATAGGAGCGACGCCCGGTCCATCGAGGCGTTGGTCGCGGCCAACTACGCCTATCTGGATCGTTTTCCGCTTGGCCAGGCGCCCATGACTGAACGTCTGCGCGCCGAAGCTGATGCGGTTCACGACAGCACCACCCTGCTGCGCTATGCCGAACGGCGACTGGCGTTGCTGGCGGACGCCCATGTCATCACCGGCAGTTCGTTTTCCGACAGCTGGGCCATTGTGCCCAGCTACGCCGACCTCTGGGTCGAGCCGGAGGGCGACACCTATCGCGTGACCGCCGTGCGGGAGGGATCGCCGGCCCGGGCCGCCGACGTGGCACCGGGCGACCGGCTGGTTCGGATCGACGGCGTCCCCGGTAGCCGAGGCCGTCGCCGCCTACTGGCGTGATCTGGGCCTGGAGTCGGTCGCCGACGCCGGCTACGCCGTGCGCGTCCTGGCGGCGGGACGCCGCGACCGCCCGCGCCGCCTGACGGTCCAGCGCGGCGACGGTCCGCAAAGGGAGCTGGCGCTGCCCAACCTTTATGCGGCGCCGCGCCCCGACACCGGGCCGATCACGACCACGCGCGGACGTGACGGCCTGACCATAACCTTCAACGATTCCTTGGGCGACGACCGCACCATCGCCGCCTTCGACGCCGCCATGACCCAAGCCCGCCGCAACGAGACGATCATCCTGGATTTGACCGACACCCCCAGCGGCGGCAACACGGTCGTCGCACGCGCGGTCATGGGCTGGTTCGTGAGCGAAGCCCGCCCCTATCAGGTGCACCGCCTGATGTCGGAAGAGCGCGAGACCGGCGTGCCGCGCCAGTGGATCGAAGAAGTGCTGCCCCGCCCCGGCCGCCATCACGCCGGCGCGGTTCGGGTCAAGGTCGGGCGCTGGACCGGAAGCATGAGCGAGGGCCTCGCCCTGGGTCTAGATGCCCAAGGCGCACAGGTCACAGGTTGCCCGATGGCCGGCCTTTTGGGCGCCATCTATAACTTCCGGCTCGAGCACTCAGGCCTGACCATCAAGCTGCCCGCCGAGCGGCTGTCGTCCGTATCGGGCGTCCCGCGCGAAGATTTCCGGTGTCCGGCGTCCTGATGTCTCAGCTCTCGACCGTCACCACGATCTTGCCCAGCGCCTGACGGTCGCCCAGGGCCTTGATCGCCTCTCCGGCCTTTTCCAAGGGGAAGGTCTGCGACACGCGCGGCCGAATTTTACCGTCCGCGTACATCTGCATCAGTTCGGTCATGTTGGCGGCGTGGGCCTTGGGATCGCGCATCACCGCCGCGCCCCAGAAGACGCCGATCACCGACACAGACTTCAGCAGCGTTAGGTTCAGCGGCAGGGACGGAATGCCCGCCGGGAAGCCGACCACCAGATAGCGCCCGTTCCAGTCCATGGCCCGCAGCGCCGGATCGGCGTAATCGCCACCGACCGCATCATAGACGACGTCCGCGCCGTCGCGGCCGGTCGCCAGCTTGAACTCGCCCGACAGCTCTTTCTGCGCCGCCTTGTCCATCGGTCCCGACGGATAGATCAGGCCGTTGTCGGCGCCCAGTTCAAGCGCGAACTCGACCTTGTCATTGGTCGAGGCGGCGGCGACCACCTTGGCCCCCATAGCCTTGCCCAGTTCGACGGCGGCGGCGCCGACGCCCCCGGCCGCACCCAGCACCAAGAGGGTTTCGCCCGCCTTCAGCTGCGCCCGGTCCTTCAGCGCATAGTAGCTGGTGCCATAGGTCATGATCAGGGCCGCCGCTTCTTCGAAGCTCATGACGTCGGGGATGGGGATGACCGTCTCGGCCCGCACCGCCAGCCGTTCGACCAACCCGCCCCAGCCTGGCACGGCGATGACCCGGTCGCCCTTGCGCATGCCCTTCACGCCCTCGCCCACCGCCTCGACCACGCCGGCGACCTCGGCGCCCGGCGAGAAGGGCCGCTCGGGCCGGAACTGGTATTTGTCCTCGATGATCAGGGTGTCGGGATAGTTGATCCCAACCGCCTTGACCTCGATGATCACCTCGCCCGCCTTGGGCGTCGGGTCGAGCACGTCCTCCACGACCAGGGTTTCGGGGCCACCAGGCGTCTTGGACAGAACAGCGCGCATCAAAGTTTCCTTTCTTGGCCTATCGCGCTTTGCGCTACTTGAGGCCGTTTTCCCTGGACCGACATGGCGCGGCCTTCATCGCGACGCTAAAGAGCGCCACGCCCGTTTGAAAGAGGCGATAAAGACAAGGCTCAGGAAGACGACATGACCGCCCTCATCCTCCACGGCGGCGCCGGCGCCCGGCGCGAACGCAACTACGACGCAGAGGTCGAGCATATGCGCGAGGTGGTCGAGGCCATGAAGGTTCGGCTGGAGGCGGGCGACAGCGCCTTGGACGTCGCCACCGCCGCCGTCGTTATGCTGGAGGATTCCGGTCTCTACGTCGCGGGCAAGGGCGCCTCGCCCAATCTGGCCGGCGCCTATGAGCTGGACGCCAGCATCATGGACGGATCGACCAAACGCGCTGGCGCCGTCGCCGCACTCCAAGGCTTCCGCAACCCCGTCGTCGCCGCCCGCGCCGTGATGGACCGCACACCCCACGTCATGCTGGTCGGCGAGGGCGCGGCCTTGTTCGCCCACGACCAAGGGATGGAGCCCATCGCTGACGAGGCCGCCTGGTTCACCGGCGCGGGCAAGGGTGAGGACAATCATCCGCCCGGAACCCTCAGCCACGGCACCGTCGGCGCCTGCGTGCTGGACAGCCAGGGCCGTCTCGCCGCCGCCACCTCGACCGCCGGGGTGTTCGGCAAGATGCCGGGCCGTGTCGGCGACACGCCGATCCCCGCCGCCGGAACCTGGGCGGACGCCTACGCCGCGACCTCCTGCACCGGCCAGGGGGAATATTTCATCCGCGTCGCCGCCGCCGCCCAGGTCGCCTGGCGCGTCGCCGCCGGCCAGTCACTGACCGAGGCGACCCAGGCCGTCATCGACGAGATCGGTCAGATGGGCGGCGACGGCGGCATGATCGCCCTGGACGCCGCCGGAAACATCGCCGCCCCCTTCAACAGCCAGGGCATGAAGCACGCCTGGCTGACGCCCGCCGGCGAGATCGGCGTTCAGGTCTTCCGCGACTAGGTCTTTGCGGACATCACGTCGGAAATGGTGGTCAGCAGCCGTTTCAGATCGACGGGCTTGCTGACCACCGCATCCATGCCCGCGGCCAGATAGCTCTCGACCTGCTCCACCATCGCATTGGCCGTCAGGGCGATGATCGGCGTGCGGACCAGCCCCTGGTCGGCCTCGCGCTGCCGGATCGTGCGTGTCGCCGTCGGACCGTCCATGTTCGGCATCTGCACATCCATCAGGATCAGGTCCCAGTCGCGCGTTTGCGTCGCTTCGACCGCCTGAAGACCGTCGTCGACGATCTCGACCTCGATCCCGACCTGGCCCAGAAGGCCGCGGATCACCTGCTGATTGACCGGGTGATCCTCGGCGACCAGCACCCGCAGCGCTCTCTCCGGCTCGGCGTCCGGCGCATCCTCGCCGGTCTTCACAGGTTGCGCCGGCGTCAGCGGCAGCGTGACGACGAAGATCGCCCCTTCGCCCGCCTCGCTCTCCACCTCGATACGGCCGCCCATCAGCTCCACCAGGGTCGCCACGATCGACAGGCCCAGCCCGGCCCCGTCACGCCGATCGACGGCCGCCGCCTCGATCTGGGCGAAGCGCGTAAAGAGCTGCCCGATCTGGTCCGCCGGTATGCCCCGCCCGGTGTCCGACACGCGTAACACCGCCCCGGCGTCCGTCCGCGCGACATCCAACGCCACCTGGCCCTCGGCGGTGAACTTGATGGCGTTGGACAGCAGGTTGAACAGGATCTGGCGCAGCCGGACCGGATCGGCGCTGACCCATCCCAGGCCCGTCGACACGACATGGAACGCCAGACCCTTGCTTTCGGCCAATGGCCGCAGCGTCTCAGTCACCTCGTGCACCAGGGCGTCCGCATCGATGGGCTGCGGCACGATCTCCAGTTGCCCCTCTTCGATCCGCGACAGGTCCAGGATCTGGTTGATCAGGTCCAGCAACGTGTGGGCCGACCGATCCAGAATCTCCAGTCGCGCCTTCTGCCGATCCTCCAGCGCGTCCCCCGCCATGATCTGCGCCATGCCGATGACGCCGTTCAGAGGGGTGCGGATTTCATGGCTCATATTGGCCAGGAAGCGGGATTTGGCGTCATTGGCCTCGTCCGCCTCCTGACGCGCGCATCGGGCGGCGTCGCGGTCCAGCACGGCCGCCTCATGCGACGCCTGCACGTCTATCAGCAACGCCTTGTTGCGCTGGTCCGCCGCGAACAGGTCGCACCACAGGGCGTGGGTCGCGCGCGAGATGATGAACAGGATCGTCGCCAGCATGACGAAGGCCGCCGCCACCGCCAGACCGTGCGGCCCCATCAGCGAGGGATAGATCACGACCAACACGGTCGCGCAGATCGGAGCCGCCGCCAGCCCCAACAGCCGAGGCGCCGCGCTGAACTGAACGAAGGCCACACCGATCGACCAGACCTGGATCAGCACCACCACCAGCATCACATCGGCGCGCGGGTTTATCAGCCAGGCGATCAGCGGCCCGGACACCCCCAGGGCGAACCGAATCCCCACGATGACCATCAGCAGCGGGGGCCAGCCCGCGACGGGCGCCTCAGCCTTCTGGTATCGTTTAACGCGCCCCTGGGCCCAAGCGTCGAACGCCATGCCGACGAGGGCGAACCCCAGCCCCACCCACGGCTGCCCGAGGGCCGCCAGGATCAGCCCGGCGGCCGCCCAACTGCCGTAAAGTACGGCGGGCGGAGTAACCATATTTTGCAGGACGAAGGCCCAGACCGCGATTTTTTCGTCGGAGACAGAAGTCGCTTTCGCTCGTCTCGGCACGCATCCTCGGCAGGGGGTCGCCGCTGACATGCGACATTGGGCGAATAGATCGCCGCCGGGGATTTGTCCATGAACGACCTGCGCTCCTTGCGCTTCATTACATCTCGGTAAGGTGCAAGACGCCCAATCGCTGATACGGTCTCAGCGCCCGGCGTTCCGGGCTTCGGAGCCCTTCATGAAATCCCGCCTGATCGCAACAGTTGCCGCCTCGGCCCTCCTTCTCGGCCTCGCTGCCCCCGCCTTCGCAGAGGGCGCCGCGCCCGCCGCAGCCGCCGTTCAATCGACGGGGCAGGCGCCGCAGGGCGTGACCGTGCCCCCACTGGGCTTCACCAAGCGCGTCCTCGCGAACGGGCTGGAAGTCTATTCGGCGCGTGACGCCGACACTTCGAACGTCACGGTCCAGGTCTGGTACAAGGTCGGCTCCAAGGACGATCCAGCCGGCCGTTCGGGCTTTGCCCACCTGTTCGAACACTTGATGTTCAAGTCGACCACCAACCTGCCGCCCGAAACCTTCGACCGGCTGACCGAGGACGTGGGCGGCTCCAACAACGCCTTCACCGCCGACGACACCACCGCCTATTTCGAGACCGTGCCCGCCAACCATCTGGAACGGATGCTGTTCGCCGAGGCCGACCGCATGGGCTCTTTGGTCGTGGACGAGCCGACCTTCGTCGCCGAGCGCGACGTGGTGAAGGAGGAATACCGTCAGCGGATTCTGGCCAATCCCTATGGTCGTCTGTTCGGCCTGTTCGTGCCCGAGACCATCTATCAGGACAGCCCCTATCGCCGTCCGGGCATCGGCTCGATCGAGGAGCTGGAGGCCTCGTCGCTGGAAGACGTTCGCCGCTTCCACGCCACCTATTATCGTCCCGACGCCGCCTATCTGATCGTGGCCGGCAACTTCGATCAGGCCCAACTGGACCGCTGGGTGGATCAGTATTTCGGCCCGCTGAAGAATCCGACCACGCCGATCCCGACCAACAATGTCGTCGAGCCCGAGCCGACGGGACCGCGCAACGTCACCTACTATGCGCCGAACGTGCCGCTGCCGGCCGCCGTCGTCGCCTGGCCGACGGTGAAATACGCCGACGCCGACCGCGCCGCCCTGACCGTTCTGGACGGCATCCTGTCCACCGGCGAGTCCAGCCGTCTGTATCGCTCGCTGGTCTATGACAAGCAGATCGCGGCCCAGATCGGCTCGACCCCCGACTTCTCGCAGCAGGCCGGCAATCTGTCCGCCCTGGCCATCATGGCTCAGGGCCATACGGCCGACGAAGGCATCGCCGCCCTGAACGAGGAAATCGGCAAGCTGCGCGACGTTCCAGTCACCGCCGAGGAACTGGCCGAGGCCAAGAATGAACTGGTCGCCGACGCCCTGCGCAGCCGCGAAACGGTGGACGACCGCGCAACCGCCCTGGGCTTCTCGCTGATCAACACCGGCTCGGCCGCCGCCGCCGACGAAGAGGTCGCCCAGATCCAGGCCGTCACCGTCGCCGACATTCAGCGCGTCGCCCGCAAATATCTGACGCCGCAGCGCCAGTCGACGATCACCTTCCTCGCCGCCGACGATCAGAACCCCGCCTCAGTCCAGAAGATGAACGTGGACGCCCCCGTGAAGGTCGCCGACCTGGCCCCCGCCGGCCCGCCCGCCGTCCTCCTGCCCGAGGCGGAGCGCAAGCCCCTGCCCCAGCCGGGCGCCGAGGTCGCACCCGTGACGCCGACCGTCGCCGACTTCCGCCTGGATAACGGCCTGCGCGTCCTGGTCGCCCCGACCGACGGCGTGCCGCTGGTCTCGGCCCGCCTCAGCTTCGATGCCGGTTCGTCCGATGATCCGACGGGCAAGGCTGGCGTCGCCGCCATGACCGCCGCCCTTTTGACCCAGGGCACCAAGACCAAAACCGCGCCCGAAATCGCCACCCAGATCGAACAGCTGGGCGCCAGCGTGGGCGCATCGGCCGGAGTCGACTTCTCCAACGTCTACGCCAACGCCCCGTCGAACGCCTTCCCGGCGACCGTGGCCCTGATGGCGGATCTGGTGAAGAACCCGACCTTCGCCGGCGAAGAGCTTGAACGTCAGCAGGCCCAGACCCTGGACGGCCTGCGCGTCGCCCTCAGCCAGCCGGCGTCCATCGCCGGCATGACGGTCGGCCGCGTCATCTACGGCGACGCCCCCTATGGCGCGACGATCACCCAGCAGACGGTCCCGGCCATCACGGCGGCCGACGTCGCCGCCTTCCACGCAGCCCGCTACCGGCCGTCGGACGCGACCCTGGTCTTCTCGGGCGACATCACGCCGGCCGCCGCCCGCGCCCTGGCGCAACAGGCGTTCGGCGACTGGCGCCCGGCCGGCGCGGCCCCGGCCGCTGCGACCAATCCGGCCGGTCAGCCCCTGGCGCCGCGCATCGTCGTGGTGAACCAGCCCGGCGCCGGTCAGGCCGCGGTCGTCGCGGCCGTTCGCGGCGTGTCGCGCACCGATGCGGACTTCTTCCCGCTGACGGTCGGCAACACCCTGTTGGGCGGCGGCTTCTCGTCGCGCCTGAACCAGGAAATCCGCATCAAGCGCGGTCTGTCCTACGGCGCCTCGTCGTCGCTGGGCGCACGGGCGGATGCGGGCCTGTTCACCGCCTCGACCCAGACCAAGAACGAGACCGCCGACGAGGTCGCCGATCTGATCCTGGCCGAGATCGCCAAGCTGGGAACCGAGACCCCGACCCAGGCCGATCTGGCCCCGCGCCGCGCCACCCTGATCGGCGGCTTCGGCCGCTCGCTGGAGACGGTGGACGGCCTGGGCGCCCTGGTCGCCAACCTGGCGCTCTATGATCTGCCGATGAGCGACCTCGCCGACTACGCCGGCCGTGTTCGCGCCGTCACGCCGGAACAGGTCGAGGCCGCCTTCGCCGAACACCTGCCTGTCAACCGCGCCAGCCTGGTCATCGTCGGCGACGGCTCGAAGTTCCTGGACGATCTGCGCGCCAAACACCCGAACCTCGAAGTCATCGAGGCCGGCGCCCTGAACCTGAACAGCGGTTCGTTGAAGTAGAACTGAAAGCTGGACGGCCCGTCGCCTCTGCGTGGCGGGCCGTCACTTTTCTTAAGCTAGACCGACAGGCACACCACCTGCGCCACGCGCAGGTCGCGCCTCAGGCGGTTGGACACCTGGCCGTAATCCTCGGTCGTGATGGTCTGGCCGCGCGCGTCGTCGGCCGACGTCTGTTCGCCGCGAATGGCCGGCCCGAAGGTTTCGGGTGCCGTCGTATAGATCCGGCCCCGCCTCGGCGCCTCGGCGATGGTGACGCCCACGACGCGGCCCTGCGCATCCAGGGCCGGCGCGCCGGACAGGCCCGACAAAGTGCCCTCAAGCCCGTTCGTGCGCCCGACCTCGGCCCAGGACAGCACCGGCTCGTCGCGCGCCCCTCGCCCGAAGACCTTCAAGGTCTCGCGCCCCAGCAGGCGTGACGTCACCTCGCCGGGACGCCCTTGCGGAAAGCCCGGATGGAAGGCGCGCTGACCCTTGCGCAGCGGCGCCTCGACCGCGACCGGCAGCGCGGCGGGACCGCCGTCGGTGATCAGCAAGGCGACGTCGGCGCGCGGCGCCAGACGGACGTCGGCCGCGACCGCCCGCCCCTCGCCGACCACCAGCGCCGGCTTGCGGCACCCCTCGACGACATGGCGCGCCGTCACCCAGCGCCCCCGTCCTGCGATGGAGAAGGCCGTGCCCGACGACGGCTTGAACGGCGCCTCGCCCGCATCGACGGTGACGGCGGCGTCAAAGGGGGTGATGGGGCCCAACAGCGCGCCCTCGGCGACATCCGCATCGGCCTGCGCGACCGGCGGCGCATCGGCGTTCTCGCGTCGCCCCAGGGACACCGCCAGAAACACGGCCGCCACCGCTCCATAGATGGCCCAGTCCGGCAGGCGGGGAAACTGCATCGCTCCGGCCGATCAGCCGGTCAGCGCGGCGGACAGGATGACGGCCGTCGCCAGCTTGGCGCCCAGCAGCACCACCGCCGCCGAAATCTCGCCGTGGCGGATTCGCTCCGGCAGGCCCGTCAGCAGCAGGTCCACGACCCGGAAGGCCAGAAGCTGCAGCACCACGGTCGCCACACCCCAGATGGCGATGTCGCGCACCGAGGTCGACACCGCCAGCGACACCGCCAGCGGCACGGCCAACCCCACCAGAATGCCCGCGAAGGCGATGGCGGCGGCGACATTGCCCTGACGGATCAGGGCGACCTCCTTCCACGGCGTCAGCAAGGCATAGACCGTCGCCCCCGCCGCGAGCAGCAGCAGGGTCACGATCAGGTGCATCACCATGACCGGGAAGCCCGAGGCGAAAGCCTGAACCTCGGCGCTGGAAAGGACGTTCGACAAGGAGGGGTCCATGCCCAGACGCCTTGCCCGATTGTCGCCCCAATCCGCAAGCGCGCCGGGGACACACTGCGTGACATTATGTGTCCGAAGGTTGTGCCCTCTCATCAAGAGAGGGCATCAGGATCAGGCCGCCTCTTGCTCCGCCTTCCGCAGAGCAGAAGCCCTGATCTTCTCGCTCTCCGACTTCAGCTGACCGCACGCGGCCAGGATGTCGCGCCCGCGAGGGGTGCGGATGGGGCTGGCGTAGCCGGCCTTGTTCAGGATGGCGGCGAAGCGTTCGATCGTCTTCCAGTCCGAGCATTCGTATTCGACGCCGGGCCAGGGATTGAACGGGATCAGATTGATCTTGGCTGGAATGCCCTCGATCAGCTTCAGCAGCGCCCGCGCCTCTTCCGGGCTGTCGTTGACGCCCTTCAGCATGACGTATTCGAACGTCACCCGCCGCGCGTTCGACAGGCCCGGATAGGCCCGGATCGCCGCCATCAGCTGGTCCAGCGGGTACTTCTTGTTCAGCGGCACCAGCACGTCGCGAAGCGCATCGTTGGTGGCGTGCAGGCTGATGGCCAGCATGGCCGCCGTCCGGTCGCCCAAGGCCTGAAGCTGCGGCACCACGCCGGAGGTCGACACCGTGATCCGACGGCGCGACAGGGCGATGCCCTCGTTGTCCGAGATGATGTCGATGGCGTCGGCGACGTGGTCCAGATTGTAGAGCGGCTCGCCCATGCCCATGAAGACGATGTTGGACAGGCGCCGATCTTCCTTGGGCGACGGCCATTCCTCCAGGTCGTCGCGCGCGACCTGGACCTGGGCCACGATCTCGGCGGCGGTCAGGTTGCGCACCAGCTTCTGCGTGCCGGTGTGGCAGAAGGTGCAGTTCAGGGTGCAGCCGACCTGGCTGGACACGCACAGGGCGCCGGCCCGGCCCACGTCGGGAATATAGACCGTTTCGATCTCGATGCCCGGCGCGGTGCGGATCAGCCATTTACGCGTGCCGTCTTTGGACACCTGGCGCTCGACGACCTCGGGGCGGGCCAGGGTGAAATGCTCGGCCAGCTTGGCCTGCATGTCCTTGGCGACATTGCTCATGGCCGAAAACTCGGTCACGCCATAGTGGTGGATCCAGCTCCAGACCTGGCTGGCGCGCATCTTGGCCTTCTCGGGCGGACAGACGTTCGCGTCGATCAGGGCCTGGCGCAGGCCGGCGCGCGTCAGACCGCTGAGGTTGACGGGCGCCTTGACGGCGGGCGCGTTCGAGACGCGCGAAAGATCGAGCGTGATGCTCAAGGCGGCGATCCTGCGTGAGGTTGAGCCGGCCTATATAGCACGGATCCCGGCGATTGCATGGCCGGGGCGGATTCGACCGCCCTAGAGGCCCACGTCCCAGACGCCGGCGTCGCGCATCCGGGTCTCGCGCGCCTCTTCGGCCCGGCCGCCCATGTCCTTGGCCATGCTGCGGATCGCGGTCGAGACAGTGGCCTTATGCACGCCCGGCACGACCGCGTGGGCGAAGGCGGCGCCCGCCAGACCCAACAGCTTGAAGCCGAAGCCGGCCGAGGCGACCATATGCTGCAGATAGGTCTCGTCGACCTCGCGCGGGTGGTCGCGGAACAGGCGGTCGAACGGGGTCGAACCCGAACGGCGGCGGTCGATCGTCGTCTGACTCATGGCGGCGGCCTTCCCTGCTTCGTCGCCTCATGGTCACGCCGGACGGCCGGCGACGCAACCCCCATCGCAATCTGTTCATTGGACGTGACCGACACGCGACCCGCTCTCTTCAGACCCATCGTCAGAAGCGAAAACTCGGTCTAGGGTCGGCGTTCGATCAAGGAAATGCCCATGCCGATCCGCCTTTCGCCCGCCTCTTCCATGGCCGTCGCCCTGGCCCTGCTGGCCTCAGCGACGCCGGTGCTGGCGCAATCGGGCGCGGCAGGCCTGCCCTATGACGCCCGGCGCGGGGTCTTCAGCTTCTCGTCGGGGCTCGAGGGCTCCCTTCCGGCGGTGGTTCAGGTCACGACCCTGGGCCAGTCGCGCGGTCCCAGTTCGGACGCGGCCGATCCCAAACCCTACGCCTCCGGCTCCGGCGTCATCGTCGATGCGGCCGAGGGGTTGGTGATCACCAATAATCACGTCGTCGAGGGCGGGCGAAAGTTCACCGTCGATCTGACGGACGGCCGACTGTTCGACGCCGTGCTGGTCGGGGCGGACAAGGCGACCGACATCGCCGTGCTGCGCATCACGCCCGACGGTCGGCCGCTGAACCTGAAACAGGTCCAGACGGTGGATTCCGACACCCTGCGCACCGGCGACCTGGCCTTCGCGGTCGGCTATCCGCTGGGCCTGGACCAGACCCTGACCATGGGCGTCATCTCGGGCCTGAACCGCTCAGGCTTGGGCGATGCGGTCGAAGACTATATCCAGACCGACGCGGCCGTGAACTCGGGCAACTCCGGCGGGCCCCTGCTGGACAGCCGCGGCCGGCTGATCGGCATCAACACCTCGATCCTGTCGGGCGGTCTGGGCGGCGGCAACGACGGCATCGCCTTCGCCGTGCCGACGCGGATCATGCTCTACGTCGCCGACCAGCTGAAGAAGAACGGCGAGGTCAAGCGCGGCGCGACCGGGGCCATCTTCGGCTCGCTGAACGCCGAACGCGCGCGCGACCTGCATCTGGGCATCGTGCGTGGGGCCGTCGTCGCCGATGTCGCGCCGGGATCGCCGGCCGAGCGCGCCGGCCTGCGCCACAACGACGTCATCACCCGAATCCAGGGCCGTCCCGTCGCCAACGCCGGCTCGGTCAACGCCACCATCGGCATCGCCGCGCCGGGCTCGGACCTCAGCGTCTCCTATCTGCGCGGCGGCCGAGAGGCGACCACGTCGCTGGCGGTCGAGACATCCGCTGATCAGCCCGTGATCGTCGGGGCCCAGTCGGTGCTGGCCTATGGGGCGACGTTGCGAGACCAGGACGGCGGCGCCCAGGTCACGGCCGTCTCGGCCGGCTCGCCCGCCGCCCAGGCTGAGCTGACGGCCGGCGATGTGATCACCGCCATCGCCGGCGCGCCCGTCGCCGACGCTCGCGCGGCCGCGACCGCGCTGCAGAGCGCCTCGGGATCGGTCGAGGCGACCGTGCTCAGAAATGGCGAGACCCTGAACCTGACCCTGTCGCTCTAAGCGGGGTCAGACGCCGACGTGGCGCTGTCTGGCGGGCTCCAGACAGCGAAACGCCCGCCTTGCCAGGGAGGGGGAGGGGAAAGGCAGGGCGGGCGCTCGCTTGGAGGAAGCATCGGCCGCCGGAGCCCGTAAACTGGAAACATCCAGGGGGGCTGGGGGGGCTGTTCAGGATCCGGGACGCTTCCGAACTCCGACGAGCCGATGATCGATATTTCGTTGCGCATACGGGCGGGCGAAGGACCGAAACGGGGCCATTTCGTGTCTGCGTCGATTTCCTGGCGGCCTCTGGCGTCGGGCCTCCAGCGGCCTAAGTTGAACCTATGAGCCTGAACCCTCACGACACGACGCCGGCGCCCGGCCCCGTCTTCTTCGACCGTCGCGAACTGGACCCGATTCTCAGGGTCTATGGACGCATGGTCGCGCAGGGCGAATGGCGCGACTACGCCATGGTCGGGCACAAGGACTTCGCCGAGTTCGCCGTCTTTCGCCGCAGCGGCGACGCCCCGCTCTACCGCATCGAAAAGCGCCCCGCCCTCCAGACCCGCCAGGGCCAGTGGGCCGTCATCGGCGAGGGCGGCCAGATCCTGAAACGCGGCCGCGACCTGGCCCAGGTGCTGCGCGTCTTCGATGGCCGCAAGTTCCAAGTGGTGGAGTAAAAACAAAAAGGGCCCCGCGAGGGGCCCTTTCCGTATCCGTCTTTCGACTGTTCTCAGTTCCGGTTGCCGCCCATGAAGGCCAGCAGGAATTGGAACAGGTTCACGAAGTTGATGAACAGGCTCAGAGCGCCGAAGCCCGTAGCCACGCCCATCGCGTTCTGGTCGCCGCCCAAGGCGTAGTAGGTCATCTTCAGACGCTGGGTGTCGTAGGCGATCAGACCCGAGAAGATCAGCACGCCCAGGCCCGAGATGATCAGGTAGAAGGTCCCGGACTGCAGGAACATGTTCACGATCGAGGCGATGATCAGGCCGATCACGCCCATGATCAGGAAGGTGCCCATGCCGGTCAGGTCCTTCTTGGTCGTGTAGCCTACCAGGCTAAGACCGCCGAAGGCCGCCGCCGTCACCAGGAAGGTGGTGGCCAGCGAACCGCCCGTGTAGCGCAGGAACAGGATACCCAGGCCCGCGCCGATGGTGGCGACCACGGCCCAGTAGAGCATGTTCACGCCCTTGGCCGTCGGGTTCTTCATGAAGAACATCGAGCCGAACAGCATCACGAGCGGCGAAAACTGGACGACCATTCCCAAGATCGTCAGGCCGATCCGGCCGTCCGCCGTCTGGACGAACAGCAGGCGCTGCACTTCGTAAACATTGCCGGTGACGTAGGCCAGGGCGCCGGCGACCACGAGGCCCAGGGCCAGCTTGTTGTAGACGCCCAGCATGAAGCTGCGCAGGCCGGCGTCGACCGACATGTCGGCCGTCTGCGGCAGAGGACGGGCGTAACCGTTGTTGAAATCGCTCATGGCGACGAACTTTCTCCGATTGGCCGGAGAGGCTTCTCCGATCACAGGCTTTGAATATCGTGAGCCGAGGCCCGCGCTGCAAGGAAAACCGGACTTGGAGGCTTGTGTTCCGGCCGCTACTTTCGGTCGCATGCTTCGTCTGTTCACAGCCCTGACCCTGCCGCCCGACGTCGCAGAGACGCTGAAACGACGGCAATCGGGCCTGCCCGGCGCAAGGTGGCGGCCGTTGGACGCCCTGCATGTCACGCTCGCCTTCTATGGCGAGATCGATGAACGCCGCGCCGACGACCTGGCGTCGGAGCTGACGCGCGTGACGGGTGGCCCGTTCCAGATCGCGCTGAAAGGCGTCGGCTGTTTTGGCGACGACCACCGCAGCCACACGCTGTGGGCTGGGGTCGAGACGCCCAACGAGCGCCTGTCGGTTCTCGCCGGGCGCTGCAAGGCCGCGGGCGAACGCGCCGGGATCGGCATGGAGGCGCGCGCCTACAAACCGCATGTGACCCTGGCCTATCTGAAAACCCAGACCAATCCCGACCGGCTCGGCGCCTGGGTGTCGGGGCACAACCTGCTGCATTCACCGCCGATCCGCATCGATCGCTTCGGCCTGTATTCCAGCGTCCTGACCGACAGCGGCAGCCATTACGAACTGGAGCGGGAGTATCTGCTGTGACCACTGCCGCCTACGCCCTGCCGCCCCATGTCGCTCTGGGGCCGACCTTGGAGACCGAACGGCTGATCCTGCGTCCGCCGGCGGTTGAGGACTTTCCGCGCTGGGCTGAGTTCATGGCCGATCCCGAGACCGCCCGATTCATCGGCGGGGTCCAGCCCGCACCCCAGGTCTGGCGCCTGATCTGCACCGTCGCGGGCATGTGGGCCCTGACGGGAGAGGGCATGTTCTCGATACTGGAAAAGAAGACGGGCCAGTGGATCGGCCGCATCGGGCCGCTGCACCCCTATGGCTGGCCCGGCCGCGAGGTGGGCTGGAGCCTGCATCGCGACGCCACCGGCAAGGGTTATGCGGTCGAAGCGGCCGCAGCCACGATGGACTACGCCTTCGACGTGCTGGGGTGGGACGACGTCATACACTGCATCGCGCCCGAGAACCTGCCCTCCGCGGCGGTCGCGACACGGCTGGGATCACGCAATCGCGGGCCGGGCACCCTGCCCGAACCGCTCCAGGACATCGCCATCGATCTGTGGGGCCAGACGCGCGACGAATGGGCGATCAATCGGACGCGCCTGAATCGCTGACCGACAACCGAACGCGTCGGCGCATCGTATCCCTTCCAAACCGAACGAGGATACGCCCATGTTCCGCGCTAGCCTGATCGCCGCCTCCGTCGCCCTCGCCGCCCTCGCCGCCCTGCCGTCATTAGCGTTTGCGCAGGCGTCAAACGTCGATCTGAACCGCTTCGACGGCCGGTGGTTCGAGATCGAGCGCAATCACAACAATGTCCAGAAGGACTGCAGCCGGGCGCAGATCGACTTCACGCCGCAGGGCGCCGCGGACCGCTACGCCATCACCGTCACCTGTACTCGTCGCGCCGACGGCAAGGTCGAGACGCTGCGCGCCAACGCCCGCGTCACCGACACCACAACCAATGCGAAGTTCCGATTCAGCCTGACCGGCCTGCTCAGCTTCGGCGGGCTGGCCGGCCAGAACTACTGGGTCTACGATCATGCCCCGGACTACAGCTGGGCCATCATGGGTCTGCCGGACAAGTCGAACTGGTGGATCTGGCACCGCAACCAGAATGCGCCGCAGGCTGAGCGCGACCGCATTCTGAGCCGCGTCCGCGCCCTAGGGTTCAGCACAGGCCGCCTAGTCCACACCGGCCTCTAAGGCGCCGCTTGCGATAGGAACGTAGGCGGAACATAAACTGCCGGCATGTCCGCCGTCGCCCATCTCGAACTCGTCTTCAGCCGTTCCGAGACCACCCTTTCGGTCACGCGCGGCGCGGCGCGGCTGATGATGGACATGGGCTATGCGCCCCTCCTGGAAGTCTGCCTGCCCAACGGCCGCCGCGCCGATGTCATGGCGATCGGGCGCAAGGGCGACATCGTCATCTGCGAGGTGAAGTCGGGCGTCGAGGACTATCGCGTCGATCGCAAATGGCATGAATACGGACCGTTCTGCGACGCCTTCTTCTTCGCCGTTGCGCCCGAGTTTCCGCAGGACATCCTGCCCGACGAACCGGGCCTGATCGTCGCAGACGGTTTCGGCGGGGCGGTCGTGCGAGACGCGCCGGTGATCGGCTTGGCGCCCGCCCGCCGAAAGGCGCTGACGCTGGCTTTCGCCCGGCTGGGCGCGATGCGGACCTTGCGGGACTAGAGCCGACGGAAGACGGCGGTCGCAAAACCTTCGACGACCAGACGCGCCTCGACCTCGGCCAGGCTCTCGATCACCACGCCCTTGCCGCCTGTCGCGTGGATGATGCGTTCGCCATCCAGCATCAGCGCCGAATGGCCGGTCCAGTCTTGATGGTCGTTCGGCGCCAGCCAGACGACGATGTCGCCGCGCTGTAGATCCGATGAAGACGCCGCGCGACCCATCTGGGCCTGCGCGTCCGACCGGCGGGGACCGGGCAGGCCGCATGCCAGCAGGGCCTGCTGCACCAGGCCGGAACAGTCGGTGGAGATCGAAGACCGCGCGCCAAGTTCATGCGGCCGCCCGAGCAACCGCTCGGCCACCGCGACCATATCCGCCTCGAATGCGCCGATCGGCTTCAGATCAGCCTCCGCCACGTCCGTCGCCTCGACCACCAGAGCGTTCAGCGGCAGGACGGCATCCACGGCGGCTATCCAATGGGTCGCCAACGGCGCGCCTGCCGACAGACTGTCCAGGACGACCCAGCCGACGACGCCGTCGCGACGCGCCCGGCCCCAAGCGCGGCCGTTCGACCGATCCAGGACGTCGAAAATCTCGCCATGCAGCAGCTGGTCGATCCGACCGTCAACGTCGGACAGGATGTCGGCCACGGCGACACGACAATGCATGGCCTCGGTCGCCCGATAGGCGTCTGCGCGCACCAGCCCTTCCAGCGCCTGTTCGGCGACGTCAGGGCGAACGAGGCGGTCGCCGGGCGGAAGAAGGTCGAGGACGTCGGTCAACGTGAACTCGCATTGCTGAACCCATAGCCTTATCCCCCGATGGCTTAGGGGCCGTTAACGCGGGACGCTTTTGCGAAAGAAAATCAACAGAACCGCGTTCTCAAAATCAAGAAGCCGTCTTGAAGCATCGCCTGGTCACGCCATGTCGCAGGGCGGACGTCATGTCGGCGCGCTGGAGGCTCTGATGCTTTTGTGGCTGTTCTTGCTGATCGTGCTGGCGCTTACGGTCGCTGACGAGGGACCTTTCGGAATCACTCTACGGCGATGGCTGGTGGAAACGCCGGCGCGCCGTCTCTCGCGTCTGACGGCCGGGCAGACGGCGGGCCTTTGTCTGATCGTGGCGCTGGGTGTCGCCGCCATTGTTCTCTTCGAGGCGGATGGCGCCCGAATGTTCGCTATGGCGGCGCCAGACATGATCGCCTGGGCCCTGATGTTCGACGTGACCGTGATTTTCGATCTGGTCGTGCTAGCCATCAGTCTTCGCGCTGTCGCGGGGTGGCGTGGCCTGATGCGGCAGCGGGAATTGGCGACCCGCGTTGTCGGCACCGTGTTGGGTCGCATCAGACGCCGCGCACGGTCGCGGGGCGGGCGCCTCGGAAAGCCCAGGCCGCCGCGATCCCCGTCCGACGACGCCGAGCCGGAGCCGGGGTTCGCCTTCGCCTGATCGTCAGTCGACGTAGCGCGCCCTGAGCATTGCGTAGCAGGCTCTCAGCGCCTGGGCCTCGCCGCCTTCCGGATAGCCGGGGCGGGCGCGGGGGTTCCAGGCGAAGATGTCCATGTGCGCCCAGGCCCCCGTGGTCGGGGCGAACTTTTGCAGGAACAGGGCGGCCGTCACTGATCCGGCCTGGGCCCAGCCGGCCGGGTCGTTCCGGATATCCGCGATCTCGGCGTCCAGCGCGCCGCGATAGCCTGGCCACAGCGGCATCCGCCACAGGGGATCGCGCACCTGACCCGCCGCCGCCAGCAGCCCGGCGGCCAGGGCTTCGTCGTCTGTATAAAGAGGCGGCAGCTCCGGACCCAGGGCGATCCGCGCGGCGCCGGTCAGGGTGGCGAAATCCAGCGTCAGGTCGGGTTGGTGCTCGCCCGCCCGTGTCAGGGCGTCGGCCAAGATCAGCCGGCCTTCGGCGTCGGTGTTGCCGATCTCGATGGTCAGTCCCTTGCGGCTATTCAGAATGTCGCCGGGCCGGAAGGCGTCGGCCGACACGGCGTTCTCGACCGCCGCGACGATGACCACCAACCGCACCGGCAGGTCGGCCTGCATCACCAGCCGCCCCAGGGCCAGGGCATGGGCCGAGCCGCCCATGTCCTTCTTCATATTGCGCATGCCAGCGGCGGGCTTCAGGTCCAGGCCGCCGGTGTCGAACACCACCCCCTTGCCGACCAGGGCGATCAGCGGCAGGTCGGTCCGGTCCAGCTTCCAGCCGATCTCGATCAGGCGCGGCGCCCGGTGCGGGGCGGCGGCGCGCCCCACCGCGTGGACGGCCGGATAGTTGTCTTCCAGCAGGGCGTTGCCGGTCGTGACGGTGATCTCGGCGCCGGCGCTCTCTGCGATCTCGCGGGCGATGGTCTCGATCTGCAACGGCCCCATGTCGGCCGCGGGCGTATCGACCATTTCGCGGGCCAGGGCGCAGGCGGCGGAGATGCGCGAGATTTCGGCGACATCCACACCGTCTGGCGCGACCAGCCGCACGGACGTCCGGTCCGGCCGGGCCTTGTAGCGATCGAAGACATAGGCCCCCAGCAGGAAGGCCAGGGTCGCCAGTTCGGCATCGGGCGCTGCGACCTCAAGCCGATACAGACCGCCCGGCAGTCGCGCCGACAGTCCCCGCACGCTCATGGGGTCGAAGGTCGCGCCTGCGCCCACGACCACCTGGCCGATCTCGCCGTCCGCGTCCGGCACGACCAACAGCTGGCCCGGCTTGCCTTCGAACCCATGCAGATCGCCCCAGCGGCGAGCGGCATCGTCCAGCACGCCGCCCGTCTGCAAGAAGCGGATCGGGATGGCGCCGTCGCCGTCTTGGGCGGAAACCAGCAGAGGATGCGAGACGGACATGAGGCCCTCGAAACGAAGTTAACCATCGGTTGACGCGAACCGGCGATTCTAGGGGCGAGACCTCTAGGACCGTCTGGACCTGACCCATGTCGCGCATGCCCGCCCTTCTCGCAACCGTCGCCCTGATCGCCCTGTCCGGCACGCCGACGCTGGCGGCCGATCCGACGGCGGCGACCGCGGCCCAGGCTCGCGCGCCGTCGTCGGCTGCGGTGCGCGCCACCTATGACCGGATGGACGCCCTGTCGCGCTCGGTCTTCTGGGCCTCGGAGCAGCAGGCCGATCCGACCGACGCCGTGGCGGGCGTGAAACTGGCCCAGGCCCTGCGAGAGCTGGGCCGCTACGATCAGGCGGCCGAGGCCGCGCAGGCCACCCTGACGATCCAGCCCAACAATCTGGACGCCCTGCTGGAGCTGGGGCGCGCCCACATCGCGCGCGGCCAGGCCTTTTATGGCGTCGCACCGCTGGAGCAGGCGCGCGACTTGGCGCCACGCGATTGGCGCCCCTATTCCCTTCTGGGCGTGGCCTATGAACAGGTGCGGCGCACCGACGACGCGCGCGCCGCCTGGAACCAGGCCCTGGCCCTGTCGCCCGACAACCCCGATGTCCTGACCAACGCCGCCACCGCCGCCCTGACGCATGGCGATGCGCCGGGCGCCGAGACCCTGCTGCGCCGCGCCGTGGCCCAGCCGACCGCCTCGGCCAAGGTGCGCCAGAACCTGGCCATGGTGCTGGGCCTTCAGGGCAAGATGGGCGAGGCCGAACAGATCCTGCGCCGCGAACTGCCGCCTGAACAGGCCGAGCAGAACCTGCAATGGCTGCGCTCGCGCAGCACAGGCGGCGCGGCGACGTCCGGCGGCGGCGCGGCGAGTCCTTCGCCCGCGACCGACACCGCCCGCACCTGGAATTCGCTGCAAGGCGGCTGATCCGCCCGTTGCGGTCTGACCGCCCGCATGGTGGATGAGGCCATGACCGCCCCACCCGCGTCTCGCGCCTATCAGGCCTTCCTGTTCGACATGGACGGCACCCTGATCACCTCGACCCTGGCCGCCGAGCGCGTATGGACCCGCTGGGCCGCGCGCCACGGGCTGGATGTCGCCGCCTTCGTTCCCACCATCCACGGCGTGCGCGCCATCGACACCATTCGTCGTCAGAACCTGCCCGATATCAACCTGGACGCCGAGGTCGCCTGGGTCGAACGCGGCGAGATCGAGGACGTGGACGGCGTCGCCCCCATCCCCGGCGCCGTCGATTTCGTCAAACGCCTGCCGCCCGACCGCTGGGCCGTGGTCACCTCCGCTTCACTCCCCCTCGCGCGCGCCCGGCTGAGGGCCGCAGGCGTGACCCCGCCCGCCGTGATGATCACCGCCGAGGACGTCGAACGCGGCAAGCCCGACCCCGCCGGCTATCTGAAGGCCGCCGCGACGCTGGGCTTCGACATCGGCGACTGCCTGGTGTTCGAGGACGCCGAGGCCGGCATCAAGGCGGGCGAAGCGGCCGGCGCCGACGTGATGGTCGTCACCGCCGCCTGGACCCATCCGCTAGAGACGGATCATCCCACTCTGGCGGACTATGCGGATGCGAGTTTGGAAGTCCGATCCGAGGGGCGTCTCGTCCTGACGCTTTAAATCCTCCCCCATTACGCTGCGCTTCACGGAGGAGGATTGAGCGCCTATCTTCGCTCCATGATCGACGACCTTTACAGCGCGCGCATCCTGTCGCTGGCGGCGAACCTGCGGCATGCGGGGCGTCTGCCAACTCCTCAGGGCACCGGGGAACGGGTGGCGAAACTGTGCGGGTCGCGCGCGACGGTCGATGTGACGCTGGACGACCAGGCCCGCATCGCCGACTTCGCCCAGGACGTCAAAGCCTGCGCCCTCGGCCAGGCCGCGGCCGGGGTTCTGGGTCAATCTGTGATCGGCGCGTCGGTCGATGATCTCAGCGACGCCCGCGACGCCATGATCGACATGCTGAAATCCGGCGGCGACGGCCCCCTCGGCCGGTTCGAGGATCTGCGCCTGCTGAAACAGGTCGCCGACTACCCCGCCCGCCACGCCTCTACCCTGGTCTCGCTGGAGGCGACGCTGGAGGCGGTGAACAATGCCCTCGCCGCCCGAACGCGTCTCGCCGGCGCGGCCTGACGGGCGACGACCGGTTGATCCCCCTGCAATGACAGGGGATAAGCGCGGCGAACCTCTGAAGCCCCCGGCCCCACCCAACTCCGGCAAAGGGACATATGTCTCTCTATGAACGCGGCGTGCGCGCGGCCCATCGGGGCTACAAGCTGACGCTGTCTCCCCTGATCGGCCAGCAGTGCCGGTTCCTGCCGACGTGTTCGGATTACGGGCGCGACGCCCTGATCCAGCACGGACCGGTAAAGGGGGGATGGCTCACCGTGCGCAGGCTCTGTAAATGCCATCCCTTCGGGGGATCGGGATACGACCCGGTCCCGCCAGTTAAAGACTGACACATGATCGACCTGAAATTCCCCGACGGCGCGGTGCGCCAATACCCGGCCGGTTCGACGGCGCGCGACGTCGCGACCTCGATCTCGCCTTCGCTGGCCAAGAAGGCCGTGCTGGCCGAACTGAATGGCGAGCAACGCGACATGGGCCGGGTGCTGGAGACGGGCGGCGACTTCCGACTGATCATGCGCGACGACCCCGCCGCCCTCTATACGATCCGCCACGACACGGCCCACGTCCTGGCCGAGGCGGTCCAAACCCTGTTCCCCGGCACCCAGGTCACGATCGGCCCGGCGATCGAGGACGGCTTCTACTATGATTTCTACCGCGAAGAGCCGTTCTCGACCGACGACTTCGCTGCCATCGAAAAGGAGATGGGTCGGATCGTGGACCGCGACGCCAAGTTCGAGCGCGAGGTCTGGGAGCGGGACGCGGCGATCCAATTCTTCGAGGCGCGCGGCGAGAAGTTCAAGGCCGAGCTGATCCGCGACCTGCCGGGGACCGAGACCATCACTCTGTACAAACAGGGCGACTGGATCGACCTGTGCCGGGGCCCGCACTTCCCCTCGACGCGCCACGTCGGCAAGGCGTTCAAACTGACCAAGCTGGCCGGCGCCTATTGGCGGGGCGATTCCAAGCGCGAGCAGTTGCAACGCATCTACGGCACCGCCTGGGCCACCAAGGAGGATCTGGACGCCCATCTGCAGCGTCTGGAAGAGGCCGAGAAGCGCGACCACCGCAAGGTCGGCAAGGCGATGGAGCTCTTCCATATGCAGGAAGAAGGCCGGGGCATGGTCTTCTGGCACCCTAAGGGCTGGGTCCTGTGGCGCGTTCTGGAAGCCTATATGCGCCGCCGCCTGGACGCCGCCGGATACGTCGAGGTCAAGACGCCCCAGGTGCTGGACCGCAAATTCTGGGAGCAGAGCGGTCACTGGGACAAGTACCGTCCGAACATGTTCGTCTGCGAGACGGTCGAGGGCGAGGAGTTGTCCCTCAAGCCGATGAACTGCCCCGGCCACGTCCAAATCTTCGACCAGGGCCAGCGGTCCTATCGCGAACTGCCGCTGCGCATGGCCGAGTTCGGCGCCTGCCACCGCTATGAGCCGTCAGGATCGCTGCACGGATTGATGCGCGTGCGCGGCTTCACCCAGGACGACGCCCACATCTTCTGTCGCGAAGACCAGATCGTCGAGGAGACGGCCGAGTTCATCAAACTGGCCCGCAGCGTCCACGCCGACCTGGGCATGGAGACGGCCTACATCAGCCTGGGCACCCGGCCCGAGAACCGCGCCGGCACGGACGAGTTCTGGGACAAGGCCGAAACCCTGATGGCCGAGGCCGCCCGCGCCGCCGGAACAGAGCCGGTCGTGACCGAGGGCGACGGCGCCTTCTATGCGCCCAAGCTGGACTTCATCGTCAAGGACGCCATCGGCCGCGAATGGACCTGCGGCACGATCCAGCTGGACTACGTCCTGCCCGAACGCCTGAACGCCACCTACATCGCCGAGGACGGCCAGAAGCACCGCCCGGTCATGCTGCACCGGGCGATCCTGGGTTCGTTCGAGCGCTTCATCGGCATCATGATCGAGAACTACGCCGGCGCCTTCCCGCTGTGGCTGGCCCCGACCCAGGCTGTCGTGGCCACCATCACGTCGGACGCCGACGATTACGCCCGTGACGTGATGGCCAAGTTCAAGGCCGCCGGCCTGCGCACCGAGATCGACCTGCGCAACGAAAAGGTCGGCTACAAGGTGCGTGAACACTCGGTCGGCAAGGTCCCGGTCATCGCCGTGGTTGGCAGGAAGGAAGCCGAAGACGGCATGGTCGCCATCCGCCGCCTCGGCTCTCAGGCCCAGACGTTGGTCACGGTCGAGGAGGCCCTCCGCATCTTGACCGACGAATCGACCCCGCCGGATTTCAAGCGCGCCGGTTGATCCGCTGCGCGCGAATTCGCGCATAGGAACACTAACGGGATGGATCGCTTGTGATGGGGCGCGCGCCTGCGCTCCATCACAGATGCGAGACCTCACCATGGCCGACAAGACCCTGGACACCCTGTTCCACGACACGCTCAAAGACATCTATTACGCTGAGCGCAAAATCCTGAAATCCCTGCCCAAGATGGCCCGTGCGGCTCGGTCGCCAGAGCTGAAGGCCGCCTTCGAGAAGCATAAGGGTCAGACCGAAGGCCAGATTGAACGCCTGCAACAGGTCTTCGAGCTGATCGGCAAGCCCGCGCGTGGCAAGACCTGCGACGCCATTGAGGGCATCCTGGCCGAAGGGGACGAGATCATGGAAGAATATAAGGACGCTGCAGCTTTGGACGCCGGCCTGCTGGCCGCCGCCCAAGCGGTCGAACACTATGAGATCACCCGCTACGGCACGCTGAAACGCTGGGCGCTGGTGCTGGGTTTGAAGGACGCCGCCGCCCTTCTGGACGAGACGCTTCAGGAGGAAGCCCAGACGGACGAAGACCTGACCGGCATCGCCGACGCGGCTGTCAATGCGGACGCCATGAAGACGGCCGCTTGATACAGAGATGGGAGGCGGCTGATGACCGCTTCCTGCCTTTCCGCTCATTCCGCGCTATGTCCGACGCCGGACACTTCACGCATAAAGCTTAGCGTTCATAGTCTCTTAGTCGAATTTGGGCGACGATACGTCATCGAACCCCGAGATCCGACGATGACGAACCACACGCCAGGCCAAGATCGCTCATTGCTGCAGCATCTGATTGCCAATGGTCATATGCGGTATTTGATCATCGCTAGTTGGGCGGTCGCTTTGTTTACCGTCACCGATTGGGCGACAGCAGTGTTGTGGTTTGCAGCGGCGACCGCGTCAGGTCTGCTTCGGACGTTCGCCGAACGTGTGCTGGTATTGCGGGATCAGGGGCTTCACAGCCGGATCAAGCTGATGGCCGCCACCATTTCCTGCATCGCCTGGTCAGCGGCGCCGCTGCTCGCATTCATCTACGGTGGCGCCTATGGCGTGCCGCTGGGCGTCGCCCTTCTCATGGCCGGCTATGTGCTGGTCTTCACCCAAATGCGCGCCGCGCCCCGTGAGGCCCTGATCGTGTCGGCGCCCTATTCGGTGGTCGTGGTGCTGCTGTTCGCGAAACTGTGGGGCACGCCGGGCTTTTGGGTGGTGCTAAGTATGATCCCGGTTCTGGCGCTGGCCTTGTTGATCAAGGTGGCCATCACCCAGATGAAGGACAGCGATCTGGAAGCCGTCAACCGCCGCCAGGCCGAACTGATCGCCGAGTTGGAAACCGCCCGTGACACGGCCAACGCCGCCAGCGCCGCCAAATCCAACTTCCTGGGCGTTATTTCACACGAGCTTCGCACGCCGATGAACGGGGTTCTGGGGGCCGCGCAACTGTTGCAGATGTCCGAGCTCAGCGACCGCCAGAAAGAATTCGTCGGGGTCATCCGCGACTCCGGCGAAGGGCTTATGGTGCTGCTGAACGACATCCTCGACATCACCAAGATCGAGTCCGGCAAGATGGAACTGGACTTCGTCGATGTCGAAGCCGAGACCCTCGCCGCTCGGTTGACGGGCCCGTTCAAGGCCCAGGCCGAAGCGCGCGGACTGACCTTCACGACCGACATCCGCGGCGCGTTGCCGCCGCTTCTCAGAATGGACCCGCTGCGCCTGGCGCAGGTGACGCACAACCTGCTGGCCAACGCCATCAAGTTCACGCCCCAGGGCGAGGTTCGCCTGATTATCGACAGCGAGCCGGCAAGCGACGGCCGCACGACCTTGCGACTTGGTGTCGTCGATTCCGGCATCGGTATCGCCGCCGACGATCTGACGCGCCTGTTCCAGCCCTTCTCTCAGGTGGACGGGTCGTCCACCCGCAAGTTCGGCGGCACCGGCCTGGGCCTCAGCATTTGTCAGCGTTTGGCCGCCCTGATGGACGGCGAGATCACGGTGACGTCGACCCCCGGCAAGGGATCGACCTTCACCCTGCACGCGACCTTCGACACGCCTCAGATCGAGGCTGTTCGCGTCGCCGCCTAATCAGTCGCGCAGCAGTTCGTTGACGCCGGTCTTGGCCCGCGTCTGCGCGTCCACACGCTTGACGATGACAGCGCAGTACAACGACGGCCCGCCATTGGGATCCGGCAGCGACCCCGGCACGACCACCGAATAGGCCGGCACCTCGCCTCGGAACACTTCGCCGGTCGCCCGGTCCACGATCTTGGTCGAGCCCGACAAGTAGACGCCCATGGCCAGGACCGCGCCCTCGCGCACGATCACGCCCTCGGCCACCTCGGCGCGGGCGCCGATGAAGCAGCCATCCTCGATAATGGTCGGATTGGCCTGCAGCGGCTCCAGCACGCCGCCGATGCCCGCGCCGCCCGACAAGTGCACATTCTTGCCGATCTGGGCGCAGGAGCCGACCGTGGCCCAGGCATCCACCATCGAGCCCTCATCGACGAAGGCGCCGATGTTCACGAACGACGGCATCAGCACCACATTCTTGGCGATATGCGCGCCGTGACGGACAATGGCGCCGGGCACCGAGCGGAAGCCGGCCGACTGATAATCCGATGCGGTCCAGTCGCCGAACTTGTTGGGCACCTTGTCCCAGAAGGGACCAACGGCGACGGGATGATCCACCGACAGCGGCATGACGGACGGGGCGCCCGCCCGCATGATCTGGTTGTCGTTCAGACGGAAGGACAGCAGCACCGCCTTCTTCAGCCACTGATGCGTGGTCCAGACGCCATCGCCGCCGCGCGAGGCGACGCGCGCCTGCCCGGAATCCAGCAGGGCCAGGGCGGTTTCAACGGCGTCCCGCACCTCGCCATGCGTGGCGGCGGACACCTCGGCGCGCTGCTCCCAGGCGGCCTCGACGATGGATTCGAGATGCGACAGATCGGTCATGCGGCGTCCTTGAAGCTCAGATCGGAAAGGAAGTCGAAAAGGTCCGGGGCCACATGGTCGATATGCGGCCCGATCGGCTTGCCATGGCCGTCGCCGATCAGGACCGTCGCCATGCCCAGCGCCTTGGCCGGCTCCAAATTCTTGGGCGTGTCCTCGAAGAAGGCGGATCGGTGCGGATCGATGCCGAACTGATCCAGCATCCGGCGGAAGGTCGCGGGATTGGGCTTGGGCGTCAGATCCCCATCCTCAATGGCGAAGACGCCTTCGAAACAGTCGGCGACGCCGATACGCTCCAGCACACGGTGGGCGTATTCACGCGCGCCGTTGGTGAAGACATAGCAACGACCGGGCAGGGCCTTCAGCTGCTCGGCCAGACGCGGATTGGGCTCGACCCCGTCAAGCGGCACGTCGTGCACCTCGCGCAGGAACCGTTCGGTATCGACCGCATAGTTCGCCATCAGCCCGGCCAGGGTTGTGCCGTGCTCGTCCAGAAACTGGCGCTGCATCGCGGCTGCGGCCTCGGGCTCCAGCCCGACAGCTTCGACCACGAAGGCGTTGATGCGCGCCTGGACCAGCCGCATCAGACCCTGCTCGCGCGGATACAGTGTGTCGTCCATGTCGAACACCCAGGCGCGCACATGCCCAAGGGATGTGGAACGGGGGTCGATCAAGACGCCTTCACCAGGGTGCCGGCGCCGAACTCGGTGAACAACTCGACCAGCATGGCGTGCGGTCGGCGCCCGTCCAGAATGACCACCGCCTCGACGCCCGCGCGAACGGCGGCCATGGCAGTCTCCAGCTTGGGGATCATGCCGCCGGTGGCGACGCCGGTGTCGATCAGGTTTTGCGCCTCGTCCAGCGTCATCTGACGGATGATGTCGCCGTCCGCGCCCTTGACACCCGGCACGTCTGTCAGAAGCAGCATCCGCTTGGCGGTCAGCGAACCCGCGACCGCGCCGGCCACCGTGTCGGCGTTGACGTTGTAGGTCTGTCCGTCCTCAGCCACGCCGATCGGGGCGATGACCGGCACCCAGTCTTCGGTCTCGGACGCGATCAGACCCGCGATCAGTTTGGGATCCACCTTCGTCGGCTCGCCGACATAGCCCAAGTCGACCTCGTGCTCGATCATGCTGTCGGGATCGCGCTTCGTCCGACGCGTTTTCTCGACGGTCAGCAAACCGGCGTCCTTGCCCGACAGGCCGACGCCGCGCACGTCCGCCTCCTTGCCGGCCATGGTGATCCAGTGGGCAATCTCTTTGTTGACCGCGCCCGACAGCACCATCTCGGCGACCTCCATCGTCGCCGGATCGGTGACCCGCAGCCCGTCGACGAAGCTGGACTTCACCCCCGCCTTGTCCAGCATGGCGCTGATCTGCGGCCCGCCGCCATGCACCACCACCGGGTTCACGCCCATCAGCTTCAGCAGCACCACATCGGCCGCAAACTGCCGCGCCACGGCGCTCTCGCCCATGGCGTGACCGCCGTATTTGATGACCACGGTCTCGCGGTCATAGACCTGGATATACGGCAAGGCCTCGGCGAGCGTCTTCGCCGTCTCCCAGCTGCGTTCTTCCGACTGGCGTTCTGTTTCGTTCATCACGCGCGAGGAAATAGCGGGGCATTCACGTGAAGTCACGCGACCATCACACCGACCTTCTGCTGCCGTAGCCCTAGCTCATCTACTCATGTGCGGACATAGATCGCTCTATGCCGGCCAAGCTCAAACATTCAAATCTCGGCGCACTTCGACGCCCCATAGGGCCACACCAAGGTCTCGTCGATCTCCACGATCTGTTCGGCAGCGAACCTTGCCACAGCGGCTTGGGCACAGCAAAACGCTTTCGTATGTTCGCCCTATTCATTCTCCCCTTTGCGGTCCGAAACGATCCCATGACCTATGAATGGGTTTTCTATCGCGCGCTCGGATCGTTAGAGGCCCTGATGCTAATCGCGCCACCCTGGTACTTCGATGGTATCGACAAAAGGGAGAATTCCGACAGTTGGGCGACTTTGGCAACCACCCAAGTCACGCACAAGTACGAACTCCCCACGCAAAATCATATGGAACGCGTTGAGCGTGTAGTGATCGAAGAATCAGCGCTCACCCGTATCAAGGCGCAATACCCCAGCCCAAATAAGATTTGGGCGGAAACTTTGGGAAAAGAGATCCCCGAACTTAGATCTAGCATTAATATAGCACTAATGACGGCCCGCACTCGACCCCGCGCCGTGATACTGTGGGCAAATTGCCCTTCCGTCAGCGCAGCAGCCCGCAATCAAGAAATTCCTGTGATTCACAACGAACTAGGGCCTTTGCGAAGCCCTTGGTTTAAGCCAACCGCATATTTCGACCTTAACGGCGTAAACGGAAATACATCCAGTTTAGAGCGCTGGGAAACGTTCCGAAAAAGCGCGGAAGGCGTTCCCGTTCTCAGCCGAAAGCGCCTTCTCGAGGTGCTTGGGGCCCGCCAAGAAGGCCGAACTTCACGAAGCCGAAGGCGTGACGGCAGTGTTGACCGTCGATACAGGGCAGGTGTGGCGCTTCAAGTCCCCACCGACTCGAATCTGATCGCCTTCGGAAATGGAAACTCAAACCTGGACGCAATCCTCACTGCTCAGCGCTATTTTGGCGACGTGCTGGTCCGCCCCCACCCTTCAATGCCAGAGAAACATCATAGCCTCACGGTCGACTGGGACGAATCCGATGACCCTGCCGATTTTCTATCCAAGATAGATCACCTCGTAACCGTTAACTCAAGCTTGGCGCTAGAAGCTATGCTGAGAGGCATTCCCACGACCATACTGGGACAATCACCGTTTGCTTGGGGCGCCAATACCGAGGCGGCCCCGCAGAACAATAAAAACAGTCGAGAGCATCTTCTTTGGCTCAACTGGATTGTTTTTGGGTACTTAATTCCGGAAGATTTTTTATTCAATAATAGCTATTATAACTGGCGATTATCATTAGATGCTACCGAGCATTCAATATATATAAAAAACTTCCTGTTTTGGACGAGATGCGTTGAGGGGCCAGACAATGTCTAAGATTTGTATCGACGGCTACAACATTGCTCTTCCTCGTGGAACTGGCATTGCCACATACGGAAAAGCTCTGCTTGAAGCGAACAAGGCGAGAGGAGCAACGTGCGAGATACTTTTCGGCCCCGCTGCGACGCGTTCTGCTAGCAACCTAGTCAATGAGGCCGCCCTGGTTGAGCCGGCTAGCGCTCCGGCGCGTTTGAAGCGCTTGCAACGCCTGCGCCGCGACGTAGACACCGCAACAAGCCGATTTGGCCGCACAGCGTGGCCGATCAAAGCCACCCACCAAGTCAGATGGCGTGACCGCGCCGACCCTCCTGCAGATCAATTCTGGTCGGCACCACATTTGTACAACCGAGCAAACAGATGCTTCAAGCACTACAATACACTGACGCCCTTGCTTTTCGAAAAGTCCGAAAAGCCGCCATCGGTCATGCACTGGACGATGCCGTTACCGATATGGGCACGCAACGTACCGAATATTTACACCATACATGACCTAATACCACTGACAGCGCCGTTCACGACCTTAAATAATCGCGCTGAATACATGACCCTCCATAAGAAAATTATACGACATGCAGATCAATTTGCGGTTATTTCGCAGAAAACTAAAGAGGATCTTATATCTATATTTGGTGTACACGAGGATAGAATAACAACGACATATCAGTCTGTCTATATTCCAGACAGTGTACTTGATACAAAAGATTCAGATGTGTGCGAAGAAATTAGAAGCACATTTAACTTGGATTGGAAGTCATACTTTATACATTTCGGCGCAATTGAACCGAAGAAGAATTTGGGTCGCATTGTGGAAGCCTATTTATCTACAGGATCTCAATCACCCCTTGTTGTGGTGGGGTCCCGCGGATGGCTAGATGAAGATGAAACCGCCCTTATCAATCAGATAAAACGGATCGGAGGTGCTAGCGCAGAACGCATTTACTTATATGAATACATGTCCAGACGAATGCTCTTAAACCTCATTAGGGGCGCTAAGGCGACGTTTTTCCCCTCTCTATACGAAGGTTTCGGTCTACCCATTCTGGAATCCATGGCCCTTGGCACACCGACGCTTACCTCCAAAGACGGCGCAACCGCAGAGGTGGCTGGAGAAGCGGCATTGCTTGTTGATCCTTACGACGTTGACAGCATTGCATCAGGAATGCGGGCTTTAGATGCCGACACCGATCTACTGACTGCACTTTCTGAAAGAGGAAAGGCGCGAGCCAATGTGTTCAACGCACAGGCGTATGCAGAACGCCTAGACACGTTGTACGCACGCGTGGCCTGACGTCGCTCATATTAGCTTCAATGGGCGCCCTTCATCGCGTCCATGCTTTATCCAATGCGCATAGGCATCTTCACCGGCAGCCGCTACGTCAGGATTCGCCAAAAGGTAGGCCGCAGGGTCAAAGTCGTCTTCAGGCTCTGCGGCGAAATAGCTGGTTGCCGCGATTGCATCGAGATACTCCCGCCTGAGAGGGCGACCTAAGCTTGCGTTCTGCGCGTGTGTATCAAGAATAATATTGTACGGAGATCGAATATCAACAAGACCTCCAGGGACATCAGAGTTCATCGGAGTATAGTATACGCACCCCTCGAAAAAGTAGTGCGTGACGTGCGACCATCTCGTTTTTTCATGGCTGAGATGAATATCTCCACCATGCATCAAATTGGCGAGCCATATAAGGGCCTGCCCTTTTTTTATTGTCAGCGTTTTTGGTTGAATGCCGCTAGCAGCCACCAATTGGCTCCAGAGCCCTTCGTATACCATCTGCGTTGTTCGAGCGCGCGTTGGCCGGTAACCAATGTGCTCATTCGTATAGATTGGCCACCTGTGCGAGCCCGGATAGTAGATTACCGGGCCTTGGTCGGGACCGATATCTTCAAGGGCCACCCACACGCCGCACATGTAACGCTCCGGCATGGATGAAAAATGCACAGAGTCGGTGTGAAAGTGCTGCTGCGTACCTACGGGAAAGTTAAGGGTCTGGAAGGGCCATGCCTTTCGCCCGTAAAGTTCCGACAGAAGGTTGATGATATTGGGATTGACCGCGATGCGGCGAACGTCGTCGTTGAACTTCCAAGCGTCCTGAAGACGCATGTCCGCACCGCGACCGGCGGCGCGCGCCTCCCAATCGTACCTATCATGTAAATCCGCCCGTATCCGATCCGCCATCCCAGAGATGTCTTCGTCCGGGAAATCGATCACCGCATACCCGTCCCGTGCCAAGCTAAGCGCGATTGATCGCAGTTCAGGGGGCGTGGTTCCTTCAGCAAACAACTGATCGAAAAATGGCGATTCGACATTGGGCACACCCGGAAGCGGGTTGGGCTTCATCGACATAAGGGATACTCCAGAGGTTCTGATCAGCAGTGACCGACAGTGTCTAGGATTTCTGCTTTATGCGTTGGTTGGAACTACGGATTGGACACAATGTCTGTTCGTACCTTCAGGCTGCGCGATGATGGCTGCAAACCATCGAAAGACCGCTGTTCGGCAAATGTCCAATGCGGATTAGCGATGGGATCGACCAACGCTTCCCTCCCCCAGATATGACACAAATCTCGAAATTCGGCATCATCCCAGGCGATCTTTTCCTGAGCGTTAGCGTAGCCTCTCGTCTTGCTCTCGTGATGAATAGCCTCAATGTCGCTTGCAAATACGACTGACAGCCCCGCGCTTCTTACGCGCAGGCAGAAATCCACGTCGTTATAGGCGATTGTGAGACGCTCGTTAAATCCGCCCACATGCAAGAAGACTGAATTCCGCACGGCGAGAAAAGCTCCGGTAACGGCTGCCGCCTCACGCGTACGGCGCCATCGCGCGAGAGGACCGCCCTCGCCAGGACCTGCAGCGCGCCCCTCATGGACCGGGCGGCCTGATATGGCGCCAAGAATAATCCCCACATGCTGAAGCGTCCGGTCAGGATAGAGAAGACGAGCCCCAACTGCGCCCACTCCCTCATCTGCCAGCAAGATGCGCAGTCGATCATCCCAGCCAGCCGACAACATCTCTAGGTCGTTATTGGCAAACACGAGAATTTCCTCTTGCGCGCCCTCGGAACCCAGGTTGTTGAAACGTGACCAGTTGAAGGGCTCATCGGCGACGAGAACGCGCGTGGATCCTTCTGCTTCGAGCCTATGCAACAACTCAAGAGTGACAGGCTCGACGCTTCGGTTATCCAAAATCACGACGGACAATAGTTCAGGTCGCGCTGCCGTACGCTCCAGCGACCGCACACAGCTTTCAAGAAGGCCGGCCTGGTCTCGCGTCGGAACGACGACGCGGATACGAAACTCACTGCTAACCATTGTTTCCGCTGCAGGCGGCAGGCTTTCGACGACCGGCGGGCCATCAGCCGTGGGCTCTACGAGACGGCTTGCTAAGACAAGGGGGATTTGTCCGACGCGTTCCCCCGCCTCGAGACGGCACAGCAAATGAAGTCTAGGATCAAGATTTCCTGCCGCAATCAGGTCGATCGTCGTATCTGAGTGCGGCGACACGCTGTAAACTAAAGCCGGTGGAATTGGGTTAGACCTTAGATCATACTTGCCTGGCGCATCCTGCAGCGCAGGCCACCGCCAATGGCCTCCGATACCACCACTGATATGTACACAGTGGTCATGGTCCGTATAAAGCGCGATTGGCTCATCACCTCCAGCTGCGGAGAACCAGTCTAGCGCTGATGAAGTAAGAATGAGACCTGCATGAATAATAAGAACGTCCATGCTGCCCCATTCCAACAGCGGAACGGTGTCGAAAAAACCAATTCGTGGATCGACCTTCTCTAGGCTTCCTACGGAATGCTCGCGAACCGACGTGTCTGCCAAAACCACTGCCCGCCACTCGCTTGACGACTGATCAAGGAGAGAGGTCAAGCTGGCCCGGACATAGGATGGTCTAGCGCCGCGCGCATCCAAAATAACACAAACAGGACGTTTGACGGGCACGTTAGCCGGAAAAAGGGGGGGAAAGGCACGTCGAAAGTCATGCCAAGCTTGCGGCGGAAAGGTCGCGGCGCGCGACAAGTCACGTACCGCAACTCTGAGCCTGTCGATCTCGTCATTGACGTACCGCACTCCGTTGGCAATGGCGGTGTCCCCATAATGGTCGGTACTCAACTTCTCGCGCAACCCCAGGGCTATAAGCTCGTTACGAGCGACCTCATCTCGGGGCGCAACGGAAACGGCTCTGGCATATGCATCGGCCGCTTCCGACCGCCGCCCCAACAGCTTCAATGCGTGGCCTAGGTGTATATGAGGAGCCACGCTAGACGGATCGAGTTTAACGGCGCTTCTATATGCTGTTTCCGCCTCGGCCAGACGTCCAAGCTCTTTGAATGCATGCCCTTGCTGCAGCCGCGCCCCGATGCTGTCGGGTCGAGCCCGTATGGCCAGCGAGAAACTCTCGAGCGCCGCCTGCCAGTCGCCGCGCTTCTTGGCCATTTGCCCGGCTGCCATGCTTTCCTTGAAAGCAGGGACTTTTTCGAGAATTCCGAACCGGACTTGGTAATAGAGGCGCCGTAGGCGAACAAGAAATGAATCGAGCATTAGGACCACTTACACCAAGCTTCAGCCATAGGCGACGACGAGTTCATTCCTTGCCACCGGAGCGCTCCTCGTCATAAGGAGACTCCAAACAGGAGAGCCTTTTGCCATTCAAGGTCGGTATCATTGGGGCAGGTTGGTATGGATGCCACCTAGCTTCGTCGTTGCTCAGTTTGGGCTTCGAAGTGACTGTTTTCGAACGTCGGTTACGCGTTCTGGATGAGGCTTCGGGTCACAATCAGTTTCGACTTCACCTAGGCTTCCACTACGCGAGGCACCACGGCACGCGCCAGCAGTCGAGAGACGGCTTTCTAAGATTTATTGAAAGATATCCTGATTTATCGGCACCTGTTCCAACCAACATCTACGCCGTACCGAGAAATGAAAGTCTGATCGATTTCCACACCTACAAGATGATAATGGCTTCGTCAGGAATTGATTTCGCCGAGTATAACGACAACGCAGAATGGCTGCACGACATTGACGGCGCCGTGCTGACGGCCGAACGCGTTTTGATGATCAGCAGGGCGAGACACTTCTTTTCAAAGCGACTAGAAAATGTGCTCCGTTTGGGTGAAGAAGTTACGTGTATTAGCTACAACGGACGCAATGCGTCGGTGAATGGTGAATGTTTTGATTACATAATAGACGCATCATGGGGGAAATTCAGCAAAGGAGCTGCTGACACGTTTTTCGAGCCCACTCTATTGCTTTACTATGAAGCAAGCGCGGACGCGCCAGCAGTGACCCTAGTAGATGGACCTCTGAGCTCAGTTTATCCAACCGAAGATCCGCATATCTTCACTCTTTCCAGCGTCACGCACACGCCATTAGGAAATTTCTTGGATGTGCGAAGTGCAGAGAAAGCGTTAGATCAGGTCACGAGCGCTTTGGTAAACGAAAAACGTGAATTGATGGAGCTTCAGATACTTAAGAACGTTCCACGCTTTGGAGATGTATTCCGATTTGCTGGAGCACAGCTATCAATGAAGACCAAACTAAATGGACGAGCTGACGATCGCAGTTGCTACGTTAATCAGACAGAACGGCTATTTTCTGTGATGTCGGGAAAAATTGATACTGTGTTCCACGCCACCGAGCGCATTCTGTCTATGATTGAAGCAGAGCATTCGCAACCTTACGTAGAGACAGCTAACCGTCTCCGCGACGACATCTTGATGCCTGAGTTCGATAAGTGAAAAGCTTCGCTATGAACTGGGGCCTGATCGGCGACACTGGATTTGTCGGCTCCACCTTGAGCCGAAACATTGCCTTCACCGCATCTTTCAACTCCAAGACGATCGATGACATCGCGGGGAAGGAGTTTGATGCCGTCGTATGCGCGGGGGCACCCGCGGTGAAGTGGCTTGCCAACAAAAATCCGGAAGAGGATCTTGGCAATCTGACAAAGTTGATGGATGCTTTGTCAACCATTCGAACGCGTCATCTCATCTTGGTTTCGACTATTGATGTTTACCCAACCGCTCACGACGTGAACGAGGCGGACACTCCGGAGAAACACGTTGAAGCGTACGGCCGAAATCGACGGTTGCTGGAGTTGTTTGTTGAATCGGAATTTGAGCAATCAACAATCATAAGACTTCCAGGTCTATTTGGCGAAGGCCTCAAGAAGAACATCATTTTTGATTTGGTTCATACAAACCAGACCGAAAAGATAAATCCGGCAAGTCGTTTTCAATGGTACCCTATGGAAAGGCTCCATTCCGACTTGAAAAAAATAGTCGCTGCCGACATTCGCCTAGTCAACATTGCACCAGAGCCCATAAAAACGGCAGATATCGCGAAAGCGCTTTTCCCCCAAGTTTTGCTGGGGCCGGCAGCTTATCCCGCGCCTGCCTATGACATGCACACGCTTCATGCATCGCTACTAGGAGGCACCGGACACTATCACATATCCGCGTCGGAGATCATGGAGCGCCTGAAAGGCTTTGTCATGCGGACGACGGCATGAAGCTCGCGCTTTCAAACCTCGCGCTACCATCCTCGACCTCAGACGACGACTTGGCCAACCTAGCAGAACTCGGGCTCCGCGGACTTGAAGTCGCGCCCACACGTATTACGCCATGGGGTTCTCTCTCCCCGGATCTCCTTCGAGCGTTCCGCTCACGTCTCTCCGCGGTTGGGCTTTCAATCTCTTCCCTGCAAGCCATCTTCTACGGATGCGAGGGGGCAGAGCTTCTGGGCGACGCTCAAGCCTTTCAGGCCATGGACTTACAGGTGCGCAAGGTCGCCGAGGTTGCCGCCCAGCTTGGTGCTTCGACCGCTGTTTTCGGCGCACCCAAACAACGCCTGCTAGGGACCCTCAGCGAGCGTGACGCCTTCGACTTAGGCGCCGAAAGATTGGGGATTTTGGCTAAGACAGCGCAAAACTCAGGCGGACTGGTTTTGGGCTTAGAGCCCGTCCCAGCTTATTATGGCGGCGACTTCTTGCCTCGTTGGCAAGATGTGTTGGCCATTGTCGATACGGTCAATGATCCTGGCTTGCGGGTTCATCTCGATACGGGTTGCGTATTGCTTGGTGGCGACGACATCGGTGAGGCCATCGCTGTCTGCAGCCGAAAGCTGGCGCATTTCCAAATCGCTGAACCCGGCCTGGCAGGGTTTTCGAACCCAGAAGCCGACCATTCCGCAGCTGCTACAGCTTTAGGCAAGGTTCATTACGATAGGTGGGTATCCATAGAGATGCTCGAGCAACCTCAAGGTTTTGAAGCTGCGCGCCAAGCGGTGGTGTTCGCCACTCAGCGCTACGGCACGATCTAGCTTCTAAGCGTACGAATAAGCTCTAAAGCCGCTTCGTAGACGCTTTGCCAGTTCATCGAAAAATTCGCCTTCGTTCCTACTGGGGCGCCCGGCGATCGATCATCCCTGACCGCGGATTGCGGGACATGAATGGCCTTCCGCGCGCCTTCGCGGTAGCTGTCGTACAGCTGGCCATCACGATGTCCGGGCGTAGAGAATGTCTCGTTTGAGAACGCCACCCCAGGCAGATTCGCTACCCAGCGGTACTTTGCCATGCCCGCGCCAACATGACCTATGAAGCCATCAGCCATCTCGGCAATGACTAGGCTCTCAGCAACCGTGCAACCGATGGAATCGTAAATCATTACGTCGTCGGTGCTATTGATGAGGCTTCGAGCCAGTTGGCGCTCACGATCAACTGACATATCGGCATGCGTCCAACCCTGAGTTACGCCGCTGTTTATCCCATCGATGATAAATCCTATGGCTGGATGAACTAGTCGCAATGCCTTGAAGAGTTCTGCGAAGCCTTCCGCCTGTTCTATCCAAGCGCGATTATCCAATCGTACGTTCACAAGAATGACAGGATAACACCGCGATCTGAAATCTGCGATCTCCGCTTGAAATTCTTCGCTGACGTTGTCACCCGCCCAACTTAACATCCGCCGCGCCAACCCTTCTGTCACGAAGTCATCCTTAAGCGTTAGTACAATCGCATTTCGAGCACGCGGCAACGCAGCTAGCTGAGCTTCATCGTCACAAACTACGATCTCCCGAATTTGACTGCAGAATTCGGGGTAGATTTCGGTAACATCGCCCATCATTCGAAGATTGCCGCTGTAAGCGATGGCGTCTGGCCTTCTGTCACGCGGGCAGTATTTGAAGAAGGCGTCCCATCCAGACACACCATTCCATACGTAGTGACCAATGTGCGGGATTGGATGCTGGGCAACTATGACCTCGGTTGCATCAATGCTTAGATACAAAAGCGTTTTTTGTTGATCGCCCAGTAGGTCTACGTACAGCATCGAGATTCGATTTCGGGCATCCAAATCCCGAATGTTCGATTCTCCATAATACAATACCGTTGATATACTTGGCAAAATCCAAAAGGTGTCAGCTGTTACTCGATCAGTTTCCGTCCACTGAGCCACGATGAATGGATCATGTTCTTCTCGAAAAAGAAAAACCTCCGATCCAAGCATCTTTCTCGACCTCACCGCCTGCGCAGACCAAGGACTGATGGTCGACTTGGCGCCGTCCTGTATCGCATCAAGGACGTCACGAATTCTGGGAGACACACCCGGGTCGGAGCGCCACGGAGTTCCGTTGGTAGGCGGGGATACAAAGTTTGTTAAACCAGCTCTGTTGGCAAAAACTTTGGTTAAGAATTCTTCGTGTATGCCGCGCCCAGTTAAATAATTAACTTGAGCTGGGCTCAGTTCCTCAATCTTCATAAATACATATGACGATACCGCCTCCACTACTGATAAAGGATCACACTCCACTAGCGATTCGCGCGCACCGCGCAGGAGCGCGGCAAGTGCGCTTGCGCACCTTGCCGCGCCGGCGGAAGATGCATCCAATTCCCTCTCCAACCTAT
This sequence comes from Brevundimonas sp. 374, assembly GCF_900102995.1. Taxonomy (NCBI): domain Bacteria; kingdom Pseudomonadati; phylum Pseudomonadota; class Alphaproteobacteria; order Caulobacterales; family Caulobacteraceae; genus Brevundimonas; species Brevundimonas sp. 374. The sequence continues at coordinate 92,502 of NZ_FNKT01000005.1, forward strand.
TCGCTAGCGCATCGGAAAGAAGCGGTCGCACTAGTGGCAGCGCGCTGGGATCCGCAAGCAGCAGCCGCTTCAGAGTTTCAACGAGCGAAAGGCGATCTCCCAGCCCATGCTCGATGACGGCCTTTCTATACAGGGCAGTGATGTGGATTGGTGATCCACGTTCCACTTGTTCTAGCGAAACCGCAGCCGCTTCGAGTTCCCTAAGAGCGCGGTCATGCCACCCCAAGGCAACCATGGCGTCTGCGTAACTGGCGTAGAAGGGGCCCCACTGGCGCGGCTCGGAATGGAGTATTCGGCTCATCTCTTCGGCCTCCACGCGCAAGACATCCAAACTTTTCGGCGAGGTTTCGCTTGGCATCGGCCTTCCTGAATAAGTCTTGGCTCTGAGACCAAAATTGTGGTGGCCACGTATGCCTTAGAGCCAACGCATCTTCTACCCCGGCTACGGATGAAAACGCGCCGTCCGCAGAGGCGGCGCGCGGTAAAGCTCACGGATCGGCGACGCCAGACTGCACATGTCCGTCGGCGGCTCTCGTAAAAGAGGTCGATCGGGCCGGCGTCCGATCGCTCAGCCCCCGCCCCCACCCCTCCCGCAACTAAATGGAGCGATCAGGAGCTTGGCGTCATCTCACCATTGTGCTCATAAGTCAGGAGGCTGGCGCATCTGGTGCTTGGCGGTCGTAATGATGAGAGCCTCAATTTGATCTTAGTCATCGGTGGCAGCGGTTTCATAGGTCAGCACTTTCGGGATTTTGCCCGAGGAAGATGCGACGTCGTATATGTCCTACGGAGCGGAGCTCAAGAGCAGCTTGAGGCCAACACCGGCGAGACGTTTATTGACGCAGACTCATTCGAAGGTGCTGTAGGCGATCAAATCATCCAGCAAGCCAGCGCTATACTCTATCTGCGTTCGGCTTCCGTGCCAGGGACATTTGAAGCCAATCCAGATGGTGAACTCGACTTCAATGCCACGCCGGCACTCCGTTTTTTCACTCGATGCGCGCGGCTCAATCTGGATGCACGCGTCATTTTTACCTCATCCGGGGGGGCGGTGTACGGTGCACGTCAGCAGGCTCCGATAACCGAAGCTCAGCCAACGCTGCCAATATCAGCGTACGGGTACGGCAAAATGATAATTGAAGACGGCCTCAGACTGCTGTCACGCTCTAGGGGACAGAGGTTTTCAATTCTCAGGTTATCAAATCCCGTTGGTCGTTACCACACCAACCCCAGACAAGGCCTAGTTCCCGCCGCTTTTCACGCTGTTAGGACTGCCCAGTCGCTGCCGCTTTTCGGCACGAGCAACGTCAGGGATTATGTGGACGCGGACGACGTCGCAGCCGCCCTGATGGCTGCAGCGTGCGACGTCAGCTCGGAATGCCGCACATTAAACATCGGCAGCGGCAAGGGCCTCAGTATAGCCCAGATGATCAAGTTGATAGAAACAACGCTCTCCCTCACTGTTCCTGTGAAGATAGAGCCCGCTCGACAGGTTGATGTTCCATACGTGATCCTCGACTGCAGCAATGCCGAGCGGCAATTGGGGTGGAGGGCATCCACACCCATCAGCCAGACACTGTTAAAAACGTGGCTGGGACCCAAGTCGAATTGACGTTCTATTATCCCGTCAATCCTTTCGCCTTAAGACGACGACGTCCTGATAAGACGGCGAGGCTGGGAAGAGATCGACAACTTCGAAAAAGCGCCCCCACACTCGCCGAATGTATTCGTATCTGTAAAACACATTGGCTGAGTATGACGTTTCCGACACCCACCGGAAGACTAAACGATCTTCTGGCAACTCTTTCTCTTCTTCGTATTGGGAATATTCAGGGTGGGTTGTTAGGGGAATATAAAGCGGCCACGTATCGTTGATTTCACGCCACGTCCGGTCGCCATGGATGGTTATCCACGCTATGCCTCCTGGGCGAAGTATTCGCCGCAATTCCATCATCCATGAAGTGTCGAATGATTCGACATGAGTGAAGACTGAAAACGCAGTGATCAAATCCAAGGTCGCGTCCGGCATGGGCAAGTGTGGTAATGACGTGTTCTGAAACACGCTCACATTTGCGGGCATGTAAGCAGCGCACCAGTCCACGTGGCGACGATTAATGTCACAGCCAAACACTCGTACGTCAGGACTTTGCGCGGCGAAATGGCGCAGCACGCGCCCTGAGGCGCATCCCATATCCATATAATCCCGAAGAGGGATATTTCGCTCCCTAAGCCAACCCGTAATTATCGCATAATCGACAAGCCCGCTCGCCCAATAGTTGAAATGATTGGGCCCGTAATAACCTTCACGATCCTCGACTGAGGGCAGGGGTGCCGGGTCGCGTTCGACCATATCGGCGAGCGAATCGGCGGAATAGGAGCGCCAGGCTACCTCTCCGGCGTCTTGGTGTAGGTAGTTGCTGACACTACCGATCTGTTGCGGATTGTATGACGTCGCCGTTTCAAGGGCGATGCCGTCTTCCCATCGTGCCATTGTCTAATACCCTGGTGGTTATCGAAACAGGTGGATTCGAAAAAGCTCTCGAGCGCAAGGCTTTGGACGAAAGTTGCTTGATCCTTCAAGGGAGATTTTGTGATGGATCGCCGTACCGATCACCGCTAAATCCTCGGCATAGAAGATTGGGGTGGTGATGGCCTGGGCGAAACGATTGATGTCTAAAACGTCCGGCGGCCCCGCCTTGAGTGAACGGCAGAAGCTTCTTCTGGCATCCATGCTACGGACTAGCGATTTCATGAGCAGCCGTGGGCTTTCCACTACCTGCTCACCGGAAAGCCTTGTCGAATCTTACCTTCGTAAACCAGTCGCGGTTCGAACAGCGCTGTTTGATTTTGAGACTTACACCAGGCGTGCAGCCGCGGCTGGAACGTCCCCACAAGCCGAGCAAAGAGGTGCTTTGGTGCATTGGGCCACGGTTGGCATTCGAGCAGGCGTCAACCCAACGACTGAGTTTGATGCTGATGCCTACCTGCACGAGAACCCGGATGTGGCTGCGACAGGCGTTGATGCATTCGAGCATTATGTGCTTCACGGCTTTTTTGAGGGACGCAATGCGCCCGGGATGTCTGCGACCAAGCCAGGCTCATTACCTCGCGCCAAGCTCAGCTTTCGCTTCAAGCGGGACAGGACCATCCCAAATGCTTTTCTGGCGGCAATGCCTAGCGCCAGCATGGCGTCGGACTTTTATAACCGCGTCGTAGCGCCTCTTCGGCTAACTTTGCCGACATTCGGCGAGCCCGAAGCCGCAATTCTTGTTGCGCTGTATGAGCCAATGTTTGCGCCATCCTCAAAACTTCCGGCCTCGGCGTCGCGTGAGCAACATCTCGAACATTTCTTAATGCATGGCTTGTGGCATAATCAGGCGCCGTCGCCTCTGTTCGATCCTGATTCATATGGGGAGATGGCGAGCGAAGCTGGCATCTCGATGGATGGCAAAATACCCGCACTCTTGCACTGGTTGGCCATCGGCAGGGAACGAATTGAGACGCCGACATGGCGCTTTGATGAAGTGTTCTACGCGGCGGAGTATCCTGATCTCGCAAGTTACAGCGGCACAATGTTTGAGCACTATGTCCGTAACGGCCTTTGGGAAGGAAGACGACCGAACAGATTTTTCGATCCCGCGTGGTATGTTGAGAGGGCAAATGGAGAACCCGGCCTTCCCGCCTATTATCACTATCTGATGCACGGGATCGATCAAGGCTTTTGGCCTTCCAGGATCGTGACGGCGCAAGCGTCGAGACGTCCAACACGCCTAACGCTAGACGACTATGATCGCGCTTTGAAAGCCTCACGTGGCTTGGCCTTGGCCGTCGGACCTGATGCTGCGCGCATGGCGATCAGCATTTTCAGCCCGCTTCCGGATGAAATTGGAAACAGCTGGGACAGCTTTATCGCTTTCCTGAACCAATCAGCTCAGGGGGAGGACTACGAAGGCGTTTTCTTCTCTCCCAGTGTTTATCGCGCGGAATCCAAGGATGGCGGTTTCGAGCTTTCGAATGATGATTCAGCCTTCGCGCATTTCTTGGAGGTTGGACGGCTTCGCCGCATCAACACCAATAAGGCCTTTGATGAAGGCGCATATCTCGAGCGCTACCCTGATCTGACGTCTTGGAATGCTTGGCTATTTGAGCATTTCCTTAGCCACGGGATTTTCGAAGGCCGCGCCAGTAACGAACTTCCGATGCTCGCGCTTGCGCCAGCCCTAGCCGACAAAGACGTTCCTCTTGAGGGCGTGAATTGGCAGAACTACTTCCGACGCGCTCTGACTTTGTCAGACCGAATCTATAGTCGCGCGCAATTGGCTGCACGCAGCTTTCTCAACCCCGTTATTCACAAACAAGTAGCCAGGGCGTTGACGATGGAACCGCTGGTCGGTCCCTTGAAGACCTTCCACCAGCTTCTTGCGCCCCCCACTCATGATGTAGTCGCCGACCGCCTTCTGGAGCTCACAAAGCGTATATCCACACAGAGCTATGATTCTGTCGTATGTATTCCTTGGCTTCGGACAGGCGGTGCTGATCTGGTTGCTTGCTTACTCGCGGCATCATTGCGTCGAATCTATCCTAACGAGTCAATACTAATGCTGCAGACCGACCATCCTGCAGTCGATCGCATCGAATGGAAGCCAAGCGATGTCAACCTTGTGGATGTGTCCGATATAATGCGTTCCGTCGACGCGCCCACTGCGGAGCGTCTCCTCAACACTATTCTGGCGGGACTTGCCCCCAAGCGTGTAGTCAATGTGAACAGCAATCTCTGCTGGAGGGTTTTCAGGCGGTTCGGAAAGCGCCTGAAAGACCGCACAGACCTATTCGGTTATCTCTTTTGCTGGGATCGTACGCCGGAAGGCGCCTGGGCAGGATATCCTAGCGATTTTTACGCTGAGACGGCCAACAACCTTGCCGGCATTTTGACTGATACCCAGTACCTAAAAGATCAGCTAACGCAGATTTACACGCCGCCCGCTGATCTCGAGGACCGCATTTATCCAATCTATACTCCGCTGGCAAAAAACGTCGCCCCCCCGGATCCCGTCAGCACATTTGGATCCGGGCAGCCGCCAAATGTTCGACCGCTCGTGCTTTGGGCGGGTAGATTGGATCGTCAGAAGCGTTTCGACCTTGCGATCGAAATTGCCAAGGCCATGCCCGACGTAGATTTTCGTGCGTGGGGTAAAGCACTTCTGGACGAAGGGCCGGATTTGAGCACCCTGCCGAAGAATATGACTCTTAAAGAATCCTTCACCGGCTACGATGAGCTTGGGCTCGAGGCTGCGGACGCTTGGCTTTTCACTTCCGAATGGGAGGGATTGCCGACACTCCTGATTGAGCTGGGCGCGCGCGGTGTGCCAATCGTCGCCAGTGCGGTAGGCGGGGTGCCTGAACTGATCACGCCTGAAACCGGCTGGCCTGTGCATGATGTAGAGAGCGTTCAAACTTATGTAGCCGCCTTGAGGTCAGCCATCGCCAGCCCAAACAGGCGGTCCGCCGAAGGCGCAGCGCTTCGAGACATGGTTGCGCAACGTCATTCACAGGCGGCGTATGATCACAGACTGCGCAGCATACTTGAAGGATCGAAGCAGTGATTGACGTCACCGCCATCATCACCGCGCATGGCGAAGGACTGCTCGCGGGTCCTGCTTTAGCCAGCTACTGGGCAGCGATCGATGAAGCTCGCAGCCTCGGAATTGTTGTGGAAGCACTCGTTGTCCTAGATCGCCCAACAGCGTTAACACAAAAAATGTTCTCGGCTGTAGATTCGCGCGGCGGCCGTGTCATTTTGAATAATGATGGTGATCCTGGCATGACTCGAAACAGAGGCGTCGAAGAGTCTAGAGGTAAGTATGTCACTTTCCTTGATGCAGACGACCTATGGGGATGCCAGTGGATCGCGCTTAGTCATGCTTTTTGTGAAGCGAACGGTGAGAAGGCAATCGCTCACTCCGAAATGAACCTCGTGTTTGGAGAACACCGCCTGGCTTGGTTTCATGAGGACTCAGAGGCCACAGACTTCGACGTCGGTTATCAGAGGATAGCCAATTATTGGGATGCTATGTGCTTCGCGCCCAGAGAGATTTTGGTGAAAATACCGTTTGAGAAGAACGCAATTCGGGATGGCTATGCACACGAAGACTGGCATTGGAACAATGTGACTCTCGAGGCGGGCTTCAGCCACCGTCCAGTGCCCGGAACTGTGCACATGAAACGGCGTAGGATTGGCTCTCAAATGACTAAATGTGATGAAAATGATGCTATCGTTCGACCAACCGCACTGACCTCGTTCCAGTGGCAACGCGGTGCAGCTGTGTGACCCTAAAAAGACTAGGTAATGTCGCCGATCTTTGAATCCGACCCAGTCCGCATCCCCAGGCGGCTCCCTTCACCTCGTCGGTTCATTGATGACAGGGGATGGTTTATGGAAACCTATTCTGAAGCATCCGCTCAAACGGCTGGGATTGACGTAAGATTCGTACAGGATAATCACTCCTACTCGGCCCTCCAAGGCACGATACGTGGTCTGCATTTCCAGCGCCCACCGCATGCTCAGGCTAAATTGGTACGATGTGTGCGCGGGGCGATTATGGACTACGCCGTCGACATTCGCCGCGGATCACCCACCTACGGCCAGCACTTAGCAGCCAAGCTAACTGCGGAGGGGGGCGAACAGTTCTTCGTGCCCGTCGGCTTCGCTCACGCTTTTATCACACTCGAGCCCGACGTGGAGGTCGCCTATAAGGTTTCAGACGTCTACGCGCCAGCCTGCGACGGGGGTATTGTCTGGAACGATCCCTGCATTGCTATCAACTGGCCCCTGCCAAGGGACGGCGCAATCTTGTCCCATAAAGACAAAGCTCTGCCAACCTTGGCGGAGTTTGACAGCCCCTTTGAGTACGACGGCCAGCCGCTTCTTCCGCTGACCGGTGCCTGATATTGACGGAGAGTCCGATGCGTATCCTAGTCACCGGCGGCGCCGGCTTCATTGGCTCGGCTCTAGTGCGGCGCTTGATCGAACATACGGATCATGAGGTCCTGGTTTTCGATAAGTTGACTTATGCGGGCGTGCTCAGTTCGCTGGATCGCGTGGCGTCCAGCAATCGCTATTCCTTTTTCCAGGGCGATATCTGCGACACCGATGCCGTGTCCAAAGCATTTCGGGAGTTCAGGCCTGAAGTCGTCGCCCATTTGGCGGCCGAGAGTCATGTCGACCGTTCGATAGACGGACCGAGCGCCTTCATTCAGACCAACATGGTCGGCACCTTTGTGATGTTGGATCGGGCCCTGGATTATTGGCGAGGGCTGAACGGGAACGCCAAGGCTGCGTTTCGCTTCCACCACATCTCGACGGACGAGGTGTTCGGCTCGCTGGGCGAAGACGGATTCTTCACCGAGACTACCCCCTATGATCCACGCTCCCCCTATTCGGCGTCCAAAGCAGGGTCTGACCATCTGGTGCGCGCCTGGGGCCACACCTACGGCCTGCCGGTGCTCGTGACCAACTGCTCCAACAATTATGGCCCCTACCATTTCCCTGAAAAGCTGATCCCGCTGATTATCATTCGGGCCCTGAGCGGCGAGCCGCTGCCGGTCTATGGTGATGGGTCTAACGTGCGCGACTGGCTTTTCGTTGATGACCACGCCCGCGCGCTACAGGTCGTGTTCGAAACTGGCACGCCGGGCGAGACTTACAACGTCGGCGGTAACGCTGAGCGGAAGAACATCGAGGTGGTCACTGCCATCTGTTCGATCCTGGACCGGCTGCGACCCAAGGCCGAAGGTAAATACGCAGACCAGATCACCTATGTGACCGATCGGCCAGGTCACGATCATCGCTACGCAATCGACGCCTCCAAAATTCGATCCGACCTGGACTGGAGCCCGTCTGTGACCTTCGAACAGGGCATCGAACAGACGGTGATCTGGTATCTGAAGAACCAGTCCTGGTGGCAGGACATTCTGGATGCCCGCTATTCGACCCAGCGTCTGGGCGTGGGCAATGGCTGATCCCGTTCACATCCTGATCACGGGCGGGGCTGGTCAGGTTGGGCTGGAACTTCAGGCCGCCGCTTGGCCTCAAGAGATTGTGCTGCACGCGCCGATGCGGGCGGAACTCGACCTGTGCGACGCTGCCTCGGTGCGCGCCGCCTTCACCGCCACTCCCTTCGCCGCCGTGATCAACTGCGGCGCCCATACGGCCGTGGACAAGGCCGAAAGCGAAGTCGGCGCTGCCTTCGCCGCCAACGCCATGGGTCCGGCGGTCCTAGCCGACGCAACGCGCGAGGCCGGGATCCCGCTGATCCAGGTCTCGACCGACTATGTGTTCGACGGGGCCAAGGACGGTCTTTATGTCGAGACAGATCCGGTCGGGCCGCTGGGCGTCTATGGCGCATCCAAGCTAGCCGGCGAGATGGCGGTGCGCGCCGGCAATCCGCGCTCGGTCGTGCTGAGGACGGCCTGGGTGCTCAGCGTGCACCGCGCAAACTTCCTCAAGACCATGCTGCGCCTTGCCGCTGATCGGCCGGCACTGCGCGTGGTTGGCGACCAGCACGGCTGCCCGACTTCGGCTCGCGACATCGCCCAGACGCTTAAGATGATCACACTGAAGATGATCGCCGACGCGCACGCCCCCACCGGCGTTTATCAGTTCGTCAACGCTGGCGAGACCACCTGGGCCGGACTGGCCAGCGAGATTTTCGCGCTCAGCGCCGCAACCGACGGTCCGTCCGCCACGGTCGAGGCCATCCCCGCTGCCGAATATCCGACCCCGGCAAAGCGACCGGCCAATTCGCGCCTGTCGACCGCCAAACTGACCCGCGACTACGGCATCGCGCCCCGCCCTTGGCAGGCCGCCGTCGCCGAGATCGTCCACGAACTTCACGCCGAAAGGACCCTCCCATGAAGGGCATCATCCTGGCCGGAGGATCGGGCACGCGCCTGCATCCGATGACTCTGGTCACGTCGAAGCAGCTGATGCCGGTGTACGACAAGCCGATGATCTATTATCCGCTGTCGACCCTAATGCTGGCCGGCATCCGCGAAGTGCTGATCATCTCCACCCCGCGCGACGTCCCCAGTTTCCAGGCCTTGCTGGGCGACGGCTCGCAGTGGGGCATGGAGATCCAGTACGCGGTCCAGCCCAGTCCCGACGGTCTGGCCCAGGCCTATGTCATCGGGGCGGACTTCGTCGGCGATAATCCGTCAGCCCTGATCCTGGGCGACAACATCTTCTACGGCCACGGCATAACCGATCTGTTCACCTCAGCCATGAGGCAGCCGGATGGGGCCACAGTGTTCGCCTACCACGTCAACGACCCCGAGCGCTATGGCGTCGTTGACTTCGACGAGCACATGCAAGCATCGTCGATTGAGGAGAAGCCGATCGCCCCCAGGTCGAACTGGGCCGTCACCGGACTCTATTTTTACGACTCTGACGTCGTTGAACTTGCCCGACAGCTGAAGCCATCGCCGCGCGGTGAGCTTGAGATCACCGACTTAAATCAGATCTATCTAGCGCGCGGAAAATTATCGGTAGAGGTGATGGGCCGCGGCTATGCATGGCTCGATACCGGCACGCCGGACAGTTTGCTGGAAGCCGCCGAGTTCGTCCGAGTGCTGGAAAAGCGTCAAGGTTTCAAAATCGCCTGTCCTGAGGAGGTCGCATTCCAAAAAGGTTTCATTGATGCACGTCAGCTGGAATCTTTGGCCGCTAGGCTCGGGAAGAGCGCGTATGGCACTTACCTTAGAATGTGCCTCAGGTAACTACAGCCCTTACGCGCTTACCTCCTTAAAATCTCTTTAAACATAGAACCTCGGCAGTATCGAACCTAAATTGCCCGCCCATACTTCCCTCGCATAATACAATCCTAAGGTCAGCTTTAGTCGACTTAATCCAGCTACATACTGCTGTTATTTTAAATCTTCCTTCGCGTTTTGTATGGATTTCCACGCGCTGAAGGTCCTCAATATCACCGTAGTCTAGCGCGTACCTATGTCTTGCAGCATCCTCGTTTAAGCCGAATGTCACTGAGAACTGCCATTCGCCTGCTGGCAGCGAGATCCCTGGGCCACGCAATAGCCAGCGTGGGCCACCCATCGTATCAAGATTGACGTCGTCCAGATTTACAGTCTGTCTTTCATCAAATTCAAAAAGTGGTGCACGCAGGGTGGCTCTTGCACCGGGAGCCATTCCAGCGACTTCGTAAATGCCAAAAGCTTCGGCGGCGGCGCTCTCAATAGGCGTTGGTCGATCGAGGGCTAATGCAGCGGGACGCTCCACCCATACGTCAGGCAAGACCTCCAATAATTTCTCAGGCTCGTCAGAATCGTAATATCGCCGGGTTGCTGGAAATTGTATCGCTTTCAAGATCAGTTTGGATGCATCGACGACGCCATCATGACGGCTGGCTCCTGTGAGAACCTCGGTCTGGCGTAGTGCTGATACCACATCGGTTACTATCACTGTAACATGAGCATCCGGGCTGGGCGCAAGGAAGTCGGGATCGCAAGAAAGTATGACCCGTTTATCCGGCCCAACCATAGGAGACTGGCTTCGGTCTTGCACAAAGACGAACTCAAAGCCCGCTTCGGTGACCGCGGAACGAATTCTCTCTAGCCATTGGCCATGACTATTGTTTGGGGTGAGAAGAATACAGCGAGGCATCCACCCGCAGGCATAATCTGCACCCACCATTAACTCGCCCTCAGCCATCGATATATTTCGAGCGCCTCCTCTATATCATCAAATATTCTTGCCTTGCCGCTTTCAATAAGTAGCGCCCTATCACAATGCTCGGAAATAAGTTCGACATTGTGAGACGCGAGCATAAATGCCCGGTCAGCCCTATTCTCAAAAAGCTCTACATGGCACTTTCTCGAGAAGCGCGCGTCTCCGACAGCAACAAGTTCGTCAATCAGATAACAATCGAATTCTATAGCCAAAGACAAACCGAAGGCCAATCGCGCCCGCATACCTGAGGAATAATGTTTGACCGGTAATTTAAGGGAACCGCCAAGTTCCGCGAACCCTTCAACTCGGTCGAAGACATCACTAAATTCACGGTCATAGACTCTTGCAATAAATTTTATATTATCGAGGCCTGAGAGGCTTCCCTGAAAACCGCCACCAAAGCCGATAGGCCAAGAACGTGACATAGTCCATTGCACGGAGCCTTCCGTTGCACTCTGGATACCGCCAAGAAGCCTTATAAGCGTTGACTTGCCCTGGCCATTCCGCCCCAATATCGCCAATCGTCCGCTACGCGATAGGTCGAAAGACAGATTTGAAAAAACGGGCTTGTGCGCCGTCCTGTAGGTCATGCCTAGGGATTGGACACGCAGCCCCACATGGTCAGAGTCCGGCATCAGTGCTGCCGATGCTCGCGCACACCTGCCACGATCAGCCAGCCAACGCCATAAAGAAGCATCAGACCGAGGAAGATGGTGCCAATAGCTAGCCAACGCTTCGGTTCCGTGGCTTCTTCTGGGAGGCTGGGCGGCACGATGCGTTCGAGATAGAGCTGTTGTCGCTTCGCTTGCTGCTCAGCGACGAGGAGAGCTCCCGCAGCTTGGGTCAAATCTTCTGCCGCCAGCTTTCTCTCAAGTTCGAGTGCTTCGTAAACGCCCACCTGTGGTGCGAGAGAATCTGCCCCACCCGCAACCTTCAATCGCTCCACCTCAACCTGTCGTTGGTAAGCGGCTATGCGACCGTCCAGCTGGGCCAGCATAGGACTTTCCGGAGCCTCAGAGGCAATCTGCTCCCGCTCTGCACGGATTTCGGCAACCCGGCCCAATAGCGTACCGATAATGCGACTAGCTTCGGATGCCGTTACGCTTGGGTCGATAAAGCGCTCTTTAGTTCTAAGGTTCGTCATTTGAGCCTGAACGGAAGCAAGTTTTTCTTCCGCCCGCGCCTTCGCGCCCCGAGCGTCTATAACGGCGTTGGTGGTCGATCTTTCATTTAGCCTGTTTACCAACTCCTCACCAGAGTTCAGGATCGAGACAGATATCTTCTGTGCATCCTCCGGTCGAAATGCGTTCACCCGCAACGTGCTGATGCCCGTAGTCGAGTCGTAGCCTATCACTACAAACCTCTTCATGGCTCGCTGCAGGCCTTCTTTCGTCGCGCTTTCGCCCAACCGGGGATATCGAGAGAGAAAATCAACTCCAGATCTCCCCCATATCGCCGAAAGGTTGTACCTTCGAGTGAGATCGCTAACCGCTTCTGTCGATCCTACATACTCGTGAATAGCAAAGGCGTCGGTTTGAGCTGAAGACAGACCGACGCCCTGAAGGGCGACGCCAAACGCTGATGGAACACCGCCCCCATTTGCGGTTCGAACTACAAATCGCGCTTCCGAGACATACTGAGGAGATGCCAGAAGCAAGAAGTAGATTGCGGAGATCAGCGTTGGAAACACAACCAATGCCAGGAAACCCCAAGGCAAACTCTTCCACCTTTCGGACTTTCTCGGAAGTGACGAATTTGCCAAAGGCCCCAGATAGTCCAAGCGAGATTCGCTCATGTCCTCGATCTTTTCACCTAAGATATCGCAGATAACTATTCGATATCGATTCGACGACGAGCGTCGGCTAATAACAGAAGAGAAAACGAGAACATTATTCCCGCCAGCAGGAGAGCGTACGGCCACCTATAGTGGGTAGCCACGAACTCCCCAAAGACGCCTGCACGAACCATCTCTATTCCATGCGGAAACGGCATCAGTAAAAGTATTTCCCGATACTTATACGGGATCCAGTCCACCATAAAGAAGGCACCGGACAGCGGAATGAGCATGTAGGAGATCAGAGGAACAAGTCGTTCTGCCACTTCTGACCGCAGCGAAAGCGCCGCCAGCATCATCGCAAAGGATGTACTTATGATCCCCATAAGCATCCAGCCGCACAAGAGCAGTGTCCAGTTGTGAGGCAGACTGACCTGTCCAAGCGCGATCAACGCGACGTAGACCACCGCAAAAGCTGCCGTTCCTCCTAAAAATTCAAGCATATTTCTTGCTATAAACAAACTCAGAATGCTCACCTGGCTATGGTAAAGCAAACCGATATTTGCCTGGACGGCGCCAACGGAGAAGCTGGCTTGGTGCCGCAGCAGCAACAGACACATATAGCCCGTCATCACAAACGGGCCCAAACGAACGCCATGTTCATACGGCGGCTTGATCAGCGACCACATGATCAAAACGCCGAAGCAAAATATCAAAGGCTCGCCAATCAACCAGAGGAAGCCCAACCCCTCCCGTCCAAACCGCGTCACAATTTCGCGCATCATCAACGCCCGGATGATGCGCAGGTTCTTTGCCACCAAACCTAGTGGCTCTGCGGCTTTAACAGGATGCTGGACATTCACCATGGCTCACTAGAACCGCTTAATCGCCTCGTCAACGAAAGGTGCAAAAGTCCAGGCATCCCCCGGCGTGAGAACCCAAAAGTTCCTCGTTCAAACGCGACCCACATTAGGCTTGGCCTCTCGCTGGTGAGACAATCACACCTCCTTAATAACCGTCATGCAGCTCAGAACGATCACTACCGTCTAAAGGTTGAGCAGCGCCGGATCGCCGCCTTGCGCTGCGATGTTCACGCTGATCGCCTTCTCGGCCGCGTAGCGGATCAGGCTGTTCGGCCCGCCGGCCTTGGGACCGGTGCCCGACAGGCCTTCGCCGCCAAAGGGTTGAACACCGACCACCGCGCCGGTGATCGAGCGGTTGACGTAGACGTTGCCGGCGGGGACCAGATCGACGACTTCGGCGGCGAAGGCTTCGATACGGCTGTGGACGCCCAGGGTCAGGCCGTAGCCGCGGGCGGCCAGTTTGCCGGCGACCGACTTCAGGTCGGACGGGGCGTAGCGGTAGATGTGCAGGATGGGACCGAAGACCTCGCGTTCGAGGAAGTCGGGCGTCGGGATTTCAGCGATAGTGGGGGCGAACAGGTCGCCCTTGTCGGCGCCCATCGGCAAGGCGGCGCGAGCGATGATCTTCGCTTCCTTCGACAGGCGCTCGACGTGCGCTTCGAGCGCCCGGCGGGATTCGGGATCGATGACCGGGCCGATGTCGGTCTTGGGATCGGCAGGGTCGGCGACGGTCTGGACCGCCAGCGCCCCCTTCAGGCCCTCGATCAGGGCGTCGGCCGAATCCCTGGGCACATAGAGGACGCGCAGGGCCGAGCAGCGCTGGCCGGCCGAGCCAAAGGCGGACTGGATCACGTCGTCGATCACCTGTTCCTTCAGCGCCGTGGTGTCGATGAACATGCCGTTCAGGCCGCCGGTCTCGGCGATGAAGGGGATGATGGCGCCGGGCCGGGCGGCGATCGAGCGGTTGATGGCGGCCGCCGTGTCGGTGCCGCCGGTGAAGGCGACGCCGTCGATCCCCGGATGCGTGACCAGCGCTGCGCCGACCGTCTCGCCGCGCCCGGGGACCAGGGCCAGCAGGTCGGGGTTCAGACCGGCTTTGTGATACAGGCGTACGGCCTCGGCGGCGATCAGCGGCGTCTGTTCAGCGGGCTTGGCCAGCACGGCGTTGCCGGCGGCGAGGGCTGCGGCGATCTGGCCGGTGAAGATGGCCAGGGGGAAGTTCCACGGCGAGATGCAGGCGAAGACGCCGCGTCCGTGCAGGAACAGCTGGTTGGTCTCGCCGGTCGGACCCTTCAGGGTCTCGGGGGCGGTGAAGTCGCGTTCGGCAAGCAGGGCGTAATAGCGGCAGAAATCGGCGGCCTCGCGCACCTCGGCCACGCCGTCGTTCAGGGTCTTGCCCGCCTCGCGGCTGAGCAGGGCGACCAGCCGATCCAGATCGGCCTCCAGCGCGTCGGCCATGGCGCGCAGGACGATAGCGCGCTTGGCACCGCCCTGGCGGTCCCATTTGACCTGAGCCTCGGCGGCCGCCTGGACGGCGGCGTCGATGTCAGCCGCCTCGGCTTCCGAGACATGGCCCAGCACCTGTGATCGATCGAAGGGATTGGTCACGTCCTGAGCGTTGAGGCCGGCGCGCAGCTTGCCGCCGATGATCGGACCGCTGGTCAACTTCTCGCGGTCGACCAGTTCCAGCGCCTTGGCGTGGGCTTCACGGTCAGCGGCCTGAGAGTAATCGCGGCCGAGGGAGTTCTGACGATCGCCGTACATGTCTTTCGGAACCGAAATCTTGGGGTGACGGTCGGGCGCCTGCTCGACCAGGGAAATGGGATCGGCCGCGACGGCCGAGGCGGGCACGCGCTCGTCCAACAGGGCATGGACGAAGGAGGAGTTGGCGCCGTTTTCAAGCAGGCGACGCACCAGATAGGGCAGCAGTTCCTCGTGCCCGCCAACGGGGGCGTAGGCGCGGACGATGACGGTTTCATTGGCCCAGACTTCTTGAGCGGCGTCATAAAGCGCCTCGCCCATGCCGTGCAGCCGCTGGTGCTCGACCGCGACGCCGTGATCACGCGCCATACGCCGCACGGCCGCCAGGGTGTGGGCGTTATGGCTGGCGAACTGGGAATAGATGGCCGGCGCGGCCTCGATCATGGCCTTAGCGCAGACCAGATAGTTAAGATCGGTCGCCGCCTTGGTCGTATAGACGGGATAGTCGGTGCGGCCGAACACCTGGGCGCGCTTGATCTCGGTGTCCCAATAGGCGCCCTTGACCAGGCGCACCATCAGACGACGGCCGGAGCTACGGGCGAGGTCAGCGACGCGTTCGATCGTCTCCAGACCGCGTTTCTGATAGGCCTGAACCGCCAGACCCAGGCCGGTCCAGCCGCCAAGCGACGGCTCGTGCGCCAGCCGGTCCAGCAGCTTGAGCGACAGGGCCAAACGGTCCGCCTCCTCGGCGTCCATCGTGAAGTTGATGTCGTATTTGGCCGCGATCTGGGCCAGGCGAAGGATGCGGGGATACAGGGTCGCCCAGACGTCATCCTCGTGCGTCGCCTCATAGCGGGGGGAGAGGGCCGACAGTTTCACCGAGACGCCGTGGCCGTGCTCTGGCCCCTGACCCTTGGACGTCTTGCCGAGCGCCTCGATGGCGTCGGCGTAGATCTTCTCATAGCGATCAGCGTCGGCCATGGTCCGGGCGCCCTCGCCCAGCATGTCGAAGCTGCACAGCCAGCCTTCCTTGTTCGACCGCTTCAGCGCGCCCTGAATGGTGCGGCCGACCACGAACTGCTCGCCCATGATCTTGACGGCGGTCGCCACGGCCTGGCGGATGACCGGTTCGCCCAGACGACCGGCGATCCGCTTGAGGAAGCCGGGCAGATCGGTGCGCGCCTCGTCGTCCACATCGACCAGCTTGCCGGTCAGCATCAGACCCCAGGTCGAGGCGTTGACGAACAAGCTGTCGGACTGACCCAGGTGGGCGGCCCAGTCGGCCGAGCCGATCTTCTCGGCGATCAGGCGGTCGCGGGTGTCCTCGTCCGGAACGCGCAGCAGGGCTTCGGCCAGACACATCAGGGCCAGACCTTCGCGGGTCCCAAGCGAGAATTGCTTCAGGAAGCTTTCGACGACGCCCTGTTTCTTCTGGCTGCGACGCGCGTGTTCGACCAGGGCCGTCGCCTCAGCGACCACATCAGCCCGTTCGGTCGCATCCAGGGGCATGCGCGCCAGATTGGCGGTGACGGCCTCACGCTCGTCGCGGAACTTGTGCGCATCCAGACCGTCCCAGGCGGCCAGGCTCGAAGGCAGGAAGGCGGGCATGGTCATTGGCGACAGATCCTGTGGATTTCAGCCATATATGCCGTAGTTCATTGAAGGTGCTTCGTATGATACAAACCCAAGCCGAAGATCGTTCGGCTCACGTCTCGGATTTCCGATGATCGATATTGATGCCGTCGACCGCCGCATCCTGCGCGTTCTTCAGACCGACGCCCGCATTTCCAACGCCGAACTGGCGCGGCGCTGCAACCTGTCGCCCGCCGCCTGTTTCGAACGGGTCAAACGACTGCGCGAAAAGAAGATCATCACCGGCTACGCCGCCATGATCGACCCGGCTCAGGTTGGTCGGGACCTGCTGATCTTCGTTGAAGTCCTGCTGGACCGCACCACCGGCGACGTCTTCGAAGCCTTCGCCGCCGCCGTTCGCAGCCAGCCGGAGGTGCTGGAGTGCCACATGGTCGCCGGCGGCTTCGACTATCTGATCAAGGCCCGCGTCGGCGACATGGACGCCTACCGCGCCTTCCTGGGCGACGTGCTGGTGCGGATGCCGGGCGTCCGCGAAACCCGAACCTATGCGGTGCTGGAAGAGGTGAAATCGACGACGGTGCTGCCTCTATAAGGAGGCTAAAGAATACTTTTGATTGCGGTCTATCTACCTAAAGCTTTGCGGCAGGTGACGGACGCTCTCAGTTACCCTATGCCTGCACGCACAACAACAAGGTACGACGCCGTCGCCAATGCCGGTTATTTTCCCTGTCATCATGTGCGGCGGTTCCGGCACGCGTTTGTGGCCCGCGTCGCGACCGTCGCGCCCAAAGCAGTTCATTCCATTGTCAGGCAATCGGTCCCTGTTTCAGGAGACCGTCGAGCGCGTCATCGACCTGGCCGGCTCGAAGGGCAGGCTGATCGTCATTGGCGGCGCTGCGCATCGACAGACGATTTGCGAACAGTTGAAAGAGCTGGGGCGCGACGCAACCATCCTTTTGGAGCCCGAAGCGCGAGAGTCCGCCGCCGCCATGGCCGCCGCCGCCATCTGGACCAAACGACAGCATCCTGATGCGGTGAATTTGTTTGTCGCGTCCGATCACCACATCCCAGACGGCGACGCGTTTCGCGCTGCAGTTCTCACGGCAAGCGAGGCCGCACATACCGGCCGCATCGTCACGTTTGGCGTCGTGCCTTCCGGCCCCTCGTCGGCCTATGGGTACATTGCCCCCCGCAGCGAGGGGTTGGCGGAGGTCAAGGCCTTCGTCGAGAAGCCCGACCTCGTCACCGCGGAACGCTACATCGCCGAGGGGTATCTGTGGAACAGCGGCAACTTTGTCGTCCGCGCCGATGTGCTTCAAGACGAGCTACGCCAGGCCACCGCAGGCCTGATCGAGGCCGTTTCTGATGCGCTCGATTCTTCGCTCTCGGACGGCGGCGCGATCCTCTTGGGCCGCAGGTTCGGCGATGCGCCGAAGATCTCCATCGATTACGCCGTCATGGAAACGACTCGGCGCGCCGCCGTCCTTCCAGTTGCGTTCGATTGGTCGGACCTCGGCGCCTGGGACGCCGTTCACCGGTCGGGTGAGGGCGACGTCGGCCTGCATGTGTTCGAGGACGCCGAGAACTGCCTGGTCCGGGCCTGCGACGGCGTCCTGGTCGCCGCCGTCGGCGTGTCCGATCTCGCCATCGTGGTCGAACGGGACGCGGTATTGGTTACCGATCTGGCGCGAAGCCAGGACGTGCGAAAGATCGTAAGTCGATTGGAAGGGCTGTCGCCGCGCCATCTCGACTTCCCGCAGACGCCCCAGGAAACGCTTGAGCAGGGCGCGACGCGCTTCGCGGCGTGGGTGCGGCAAACGGCGCTGCCGACCTGGTGCACCTTGGGCCAGAACGCCGAGGGCGGCTTCGAGGAGTTGCTGGCCCAGGACGGGCGGCGACTTCCGGCCTCACGACGCGCCGTCGTGCAGGCGCGCCAACTCCAAGTCTATTCTGCAGCAGGTCGTCTCGGCTGGCCAGGGCCTTGGAGCAGTGTGGTCACATCAGGCTTGGCCTGGACTGAGCAGCGCCTCATGAAGGCTGACGGGCGGCTGCGGACCCGGCTGTCTGTCTCCGGCACGCCCGAAGACGATACGACGACCATCTATGATCAGGCCTTCCTTCTCTTCGCCCTGGCCGACATTTCGATCGCCGTGCCCGCGGCATCCGTCGAGGATCAGGCGGCCCAAATCCGCGATCAGGTGGTGGCTTCCATGGACGCTGACGGTGGTGTCGTGGAAACTGGCGACCATCCCTATCAAGCTAACGCGCACATGCATCTGCTAGAAGCGGCGCTCGCGTGGGAGGACGCAGGAGGCGACTCGTGCTGGGCAGGGCTTTCGGATCGGATCGTCGCCTTGGCGCGCAAACGGTTCATCGATGCCGACACCGGCACGATCCGAGAATTCTTCTCTTCCGACTGGTCTCCGGCAGCCGGCGGCGACGGTTCGCTGATAGAGCCCGGTCATCAGTTTGAATGGGCCTGGCTTCTGGCTCGTTACGCTAGAGCCCGCGCCGACGCTGAGACACTCGAGGTGGCTTGGCGACTGTTCGAGGCTGGCCTGAACGGTGTCGATCCCTCGCGGGGGGTGGCGATCGATGCGATGGATATCGACGGCTCGATCCGAAGCGCGCGGGCGCGCCTGTGGCCGCAGACGGAATGGCTGAAGGCCGCCCTGATCCTGGCGTCGTCTTCAGACGACGGTCGACGCGATCTGTGCCTGATGCAAGCCGCCAAAGCGCAGCGCGCCCTCTGGCGTTACCTGACGCCCGTCGGTCTGTGGCGCGACAAAATGCTGGAGAGCGGCGATTTCATCGACGAGCCAGCGCCTGCCAGTTCTCTCTACCACATCATGGCCGCCTACAGTCAGGTCAGGGCCACGCTAGGCGCCCTGCGCCCTGATCTTGCCTCTTCGCTGGATCTGTAATCAGAGCTCTCGACATCCGTCTCGCCTTCGTCATGCGAACCGTCTAGAAGTTCCGCCCTTACTCAACGGCTCAGGGTCCGCCCGCCTCAATGCGCATCGTTTTGGCCACCGACGCCTGGGAACCTCAGGTCAATGGCGTCGTCCGCACCCTGACGCGCACCGTCGCGGAATGCCGCGGCATGGGCCATGAGGTCGAGGTCATCGAACCCAGTCTGTTCAAGACCATCCCCTGCCCGACTTATCCGGAGATCCGGCTGGCGCTTGGGGCGGAAGAAGAAATCCGCGAGATGCTGCGCGCCTTCGAACCCGAGGCTGTCCATATCGCCACCGAAGGTCCCATTGGCATCGCCACGCGACGCATCTGCGTGGAGTGGAAGCTGCCGTTTACGACCAGCTACCACACCAAATTCCCCGAATATGTCTCGGCGCGTTTCCCGATCCCGGTTCAGGTCGGCTACGCCTATATGAAATGGTTCCACAAGCCGTCGGGACGGCTGATGGTGGCGACGCCGACCCTGCGCGACGAACTGGTCGAGCATGGATTCAAGAACGTCTCGCCCTGGTCGCGGGGCGTGGACACGGAGGTGTTCAATCCCGACCTGGAGCGCATCTACGACGAGCTTGGCGGCAAGGACTGGCCGCGCCCCTTCTTCCTGAACGTAGGCCGTGTGGCGGTCGAGAAGAACATCGAGGCCTTCCTGCAACTCGACCTGCCCGGCACCAAGATCGTCGTGGGCGATGGCCCGGCCCGCGCCGAGCTCGAAGAAAAATATCCGGATGCCAAGTTCCTCGGGGCCAAATTCGGCGACGACCTGGCCCGCTGTTTCCGCGACGCCGACGTTTTCGTCTTCCCCAGTTGGACCGACACCTTCGGTCTGGTGATTCTGGAAGCGATGGCCGCCGGTACGCCGGTCGCGGCCTATCCGGCTCACGGCCCGATCGACATCATTCCCGGATCGAACGCAGGCGCAATCGACAAGGACCTCAAGACCGCCTGCCTGCAGTGCCTCGATCTCGACCGTAAGGCTGTGCGGGCCTATGCGGAAAAGTTCAGCTGGCGGGCCTCGGCCGAGCAGTTCGTTGAGAACCTTCAGCCTTATCCCGAACCTGAGCGCGGCCGCTTCTGGCGTCGCCTGCGGCGCATCGCTCGGATTCGCAAACGCGCCGCCGCCTGAGCCAATCAGAATGCTCAAGCCCAGGCAGGACCTGAAGCCGAATACCGCAGATTACGAAACCCTGGCCTTCGTGAAACCGACAGGCTTTCGCGAATACGACGCGCGCTGGATCCTGGAAAAAGAGATCAACCTCCTCGGCATCCAGGCCCTAGGTCTCGGTCTGGCCACCTATGTCCACGAGATCGGCGTCGCGCCCAAGATCGTCACCGGTCATGACTTCCGCGGGTATAGCCTCAGCGTCAAACAGGCGTTGATCCTGGGGCTGCTGGAAGGCGGGATGGAGGTTCTGGACGTGGGCCTGGCCTTGTCGCCGATGGCCTATTTCGGCCAGTTCGAACTGGATGCGCCCTGCGTCGCCATGGTCACCGCCAGCCACAACGAGAATGGCTGGACAGGGGTGAAGATGGGGGCGAACAAGCCTCTGACCTTCGGCCCCGAAGAAATGAGCCGACTGAAAGAGATCGTTCTGAACGGCGAGGGCGTGGCCCGGTCAGGCGGCAAGCTGGTGCGGGTCGAAGATTTCCGCGAAACCTATATCGCCGACGTGGCCTCCACGGTGCAGATCAAGCGTCCCCTAAAGGTCGTCTGCGCCTGCGGCAACGGCACGGCTGGCGCCTTCGCCCCCGATGCTTTGCGCCGCATGGGCGTTGAGGTGATCGAGATGGACACCGACCTCGACTACACCTTCCCCAAATACAATCCGAACCCGGAAGATCACGCCATGCTGGTGCAGATGTCCCAGCGCGTCCGTGAGACGGGCGCCGATCTGGCCCTGGGCTTCGACGGCGACGGCGACCGCTGCGGCGTGGTGGACGACACGGGGGAGGAAATTTTCGCCGACAAGATCGGTCTGATGCTGGCCCGCGACCTGTCCAAGGTCTATCCAGACAGCATCTTCGTCGTCGATGTGAAGTCGACCGGCCTCTACAAGACCGATGAAATCCTCAAGGCCAATGGCGCCGAGGTGGTCTATTGGAAGACGGGCCACTCCTACATCAAGCGCAAGACCGCCGAACTGGGGGCCCTGGCCGGGTTCGAGAAGTCGGGCCACTTCTTCATGGCTGGCGATCTGGGCCACGGCTACGACGACGGTCTGGTCGCGGCCGGCGCAGTGCTGGCCATGCTGGATCGCAATCCGGACAAGAAACTCAGTGAACTGAAGACTGCCCTGCCGGACGCCTGGACCAGCCTGACCATGTCGCCCCACTGCGACGACGAGCTCAAGTACGGCGTGCTGGAGCGGATCGTGAAGGAATATTCCGATCTGGCCGCAGCAGGCGGCGAAATCCTGGGCCGCAAGATCGTCGAGGCCATCACCGTCAACGGCGTCCGCGTCCATCTGGATGACGGCTCATGGGTCCTGGTCCGCGCCTCGTCCAACAAGCCGGAACTGGTCGTGGTGGTCGAGAGCATGCGGTCAGAAGACGATATGCGCGACCTGTTCCGCAAAGAGATCAAGCCGCGCCTGGCCGCCTATCCAGAAATCGGCGCCTTCAACCAGGAAATCTGAAAGATCACAGCGGACTGAACCAATCGCGCCCGTGACCGCTTCCCTCTCGGCTGAGGCCAGGAGGGAAAGATTGCCGCGTTACTTTTTCCATACCCAGAACGGAGATTGCATCCGCGACGATCAGGGCGAGGAACTGAGGAGCGTTGATGCAGCCCGCGAGGAAGCCGTCGCCGTGCTGGGCGAAATCCTGCGCTATCGGGGCGCATCGTTCTGGACGACCCGCGCCTTCAGCGTCATCGTCACGGACACCGAGGGTCGAACGGTCGTCAGCGTCACGGCGTCCGCATCCGATCAGGCGCCCGAGGGCTGGACATTGACGGGGGACGCGTGATGACCAAGGGTGGCAGCGTCTCAAAGATCACCACGCTGGTCGATAAGTTGTCGCTTCGAGACCGGCTCAGTCCCGAAGAGATCGAGGCGTTGAGCGCTGTGCTCGATGCGCCCAAAACCATCTCCGCCGGCTCCGATATCGTGCGCGAGCACACCCGCCCGCTGCACAGCACCCTTCTGATTTCTGGCTTTTCCGCGCGGTATTCCACGCTGGAGGACGGGGCGCGTCAGATCACCGAAATCAATGTGTCGGGCGACTTCATCGACCTGCACAGCCTGTTGATGAAGCAGATGGATCACGGTGTCGTCGCCCTGACCGACTGTGTGATCGCAGAGGCGCCACACAGCGGCTTGATCGACATCACCGAACGACATCCACACCTGGGCCGGCTGCTTTGGCTGGACACCATCATCGACGCCGCCATCCACCGACAATGGCTGGTGGCCATGGGCCGACGGAGCGGTCTGGGCCATCTGGCGCATCTGGTGTGCGAGCTTTACCTGCGGCTCCAGGCCGTCGGCCAGACAGGCGATCTCACCTTCGAACTTCCGCTGACGCAAACGACGCTGGGTGATGCGCTGGGCCTCTCGACCGTCCATGTCAGCCGCCTGATTTCCGAGCTTCGCAGCGAGGGGGTCGTCGCTTGGGCGGGCGGGCGCATCGATATTCTCGACTGGCGTCGCTTGGCCGAGATCGCTGAATTCGACCCCACCTATCTGCGCTTGCAATCAGAGCCCGTCTGATCGCTTAACGCATGTTATCGCACAGAACGGCGATCGGCCGTCTAGACAGGGCATGTCCCAGTCGAACCTCGCGCACGCCCTGTTGTCTGCCCTTGCAGTTCAGGGCCTGGACGAAGGCGATGCTTTCTTCGCCGAGGCTGGCGCACGAACCTCAACCACACAGAATGGCGAAGCTGTCGTCACGCTGATTTTGTCAGGCGTCCTGGCGCGTATCGGGGTCGACGGCACTCTGTCGCATGGGCTGTCGTCCAGCGACGACGTGATCAACTTCGACGCTGCATTGGGCGGGGGTGGGCCAGAGTCGGCCGTTTGGTTGACGACCGGACGATACCTGATCGTCTCCGCTCGCAAGCTGGCGCAGAAGATCGATCGCGGCAGTCTGGTCGAGATGGCGTTGACGGATCTTCGCCGTCGCAACATCGCCCTTCAGGCTGAGCTTTCGCGCCACGCCACACTGAAAGTCAGCCAGCGCCTAGCCGCCCTATTGCTCGACGTTCACGACCGAAAGGGAGGCGACGTCCTGGCCCTTCGTCAAACCGAGCTTTCGCATCTGATGGCTGTGCGACGCGCCAGCATATCGACCGCCTGCACCGAACTATGCGCCGCTGGCGCCGTGCGGCTGCGGCGCGGCGCGATCCAGATCACCGATGCAGACGCCCTGCGGCGGATGACGGACGAGGCCTATTCGACCGTGACGGATTTGGCCAGGTTGCGGGGCTGATCCACGTCGGTGCCCTTCTGAACGGCTGTGTAGTAGGCCAGAAGTTGCACCGGCACGGCATAGACCAGAGGCGCGATCAGCGGGTGGCAGTCGGGGGCGTGGATGCGGCGAATGCCGGCGCCGTGCGGATCGGGCGCCTTTTCCGGCGCGATCATGATGACCGGGCCGCCCCGCGCGGCGACCTCCTGGAGGTTGGACGCAGTCTTTTCGAACACTTCGTCGAGCGGAGCCAGGGCGATGGTCGGGGTCTCTTCATCGATCAGGGCGATGGGGCCGTGCTTCAGCTCGCCGGCGGCATAGCCCTCGGCGTGGATATAGCTGATCTCCTTCAGCTTCAGCGCGCCTTCCATGGCCAGCGGGAACATGGCGCCCCGGCCCAGGAACAACACGTCGTCGGCCTTTGACAGATCGTGGGTCACGGCGCGGATGCTGTCGCCCATCGTCAGGGCCTCGGCGATCAGGCGCGGGCTTTCGAACAGAGCTTTGACCAGTTCGGCCTCGGTCGCAGCATCGATCCGGCCGCGCGCCACGCCAGCCGCCACGGCCAAGGCCAGCAGGGCCGCGACCTGGGCGGTGAAGGCCTTGGTAGAGGCGACGCCGATCTCGGGTCCGGCATGGGTGGGCCACAGGACGGCGGCTTCGCGCGCCATCGAGGACGAGTGAACATTGACGACGGCGGCGGTCTGCAACCCTTGCGCCTTGCACCAGGTCAGGCTGGCCAGGGTGTCGGCGGTCTCGCCCGACTGGCTGACGGCGACCGCCAGCGTCTTGGGCGACACGGCAGGCGAGCGATAGCGGAACTCGGACGCGATCTCGACGTCGCAGGGCAGGCCGGCCAGCTTCTCGAACGCATAACGGCCGATCTGGCCGGCGTAAAAGGCCGTGCCGCAGGCGACGATTTGGATGCGTTCGATGGCGGCGAAATCGACGGGATTGGTCTTGGCCTTGCCCGTCACCAAGTCGAGATATTCCGACAGGGTGTGCTGGACGCTGTCGGGCTGTTCATGGATTTCCTTCTCCATGAAGTGGCGATATTCGCCCTTCTCGACCATGGCCGATGAGGCCGAGACCTGGACGATGGCGCGTTCGACCGGCTTGCCCGCCACGTCGAACATCTGGGCGCCGGCCTTGGTCATGGCGACGTAATCGCCCTCTTCCAGATAGGAAATCTTCTGCGTGAACGGACCGACGGCCAGCGCGTCCGAGCCCAGATACATTTCGTCCTCGCCCCAGCCGACCACCAAGGGGCTGCCGCGTCGCGCGCCCAGGATCAGGTCGTCCGTCCCGTCGATCAGCACCGCCAGCGCATAGGCGCCGGTCAGGCGATCCAGAGTGGTCTTGAACGCCTCCAGCGGCGCGCGACCCGTATTCAATTCGGCATCCAGCAGGTGGGCGATGACCTCGGTGTCGGTCTGGCTTTCAAAGACATGGCCTTCGGCGGCCAGCTCGGCTTTTAGCTCGGCGAAGTTTTCGATGATGCCGTTATGGACCAGGGTGACACGACCGGCCTTGTGTGGGTGGGCGTTGGCGGTCGTGGGCGCGCCGTGCGTGGCCCAGCGCGTATGGCCGATGCCGACCGTTGCCGTCATCGGCTCCTCGGCCAGGACGGCTTCCAGATTGCGGATCTTTCCTTTGGCGCGGCGGCGCTCGACCGAGCCGTCCACAACGGCGGCGACGCCGGCGGAATCATAGCCGCGGTACTCCAGCCGTTTCAGGCTGTCGATCAGCCGGGGAACGACAGGACCATTGCCGGTGACGCCGATGATGCCGCACATGAGCGAAGGCTCCGAGAAGTCAGGAAAAGGGCGCCGCTTTGCACTGGCGGCGATCCGGGGCTAAGCCACACATCAAGCCCCATCGGCCGTCTATGCAATCTTAAGGCGGGCCGCATCAAAAAAGGGGTTTCGGAACGTTACCCGAAACAAAGGACCAGGCCTTGGGCGACAGAAAATATTTCGGCACCGACGGCATTCGCGGACGCGCCAACACCTATCCGATGACGGCCGAGGTCGCGTTGCGCGTGGGTCTGGCCGCCGGGAAACTGTTTCGCACAGACGACGACCGCCGCCATCTGGTGGTGATCGGCAAGGATACGCGTCTGTCCGGCTATACGATCGAGCCGGCGCTGGTGGCCGGGTTTGCTTCGGTCGGAATGGACGTGCGCACCTTCGGACCCGTGCCGACGCCGGGCGTGGCCATGCTGACCCGCTCGATGCGGGCCGATCTGGGCGTGATGATCTCGGCCTCGCACAACGACTATGCCGACAACGGCATCAAGCTGTTCGGGCCGGACGGTTACAAGCTGTCGGACGAGATCGAGCTGAAGATCGAGGCCATGATGGACCAAGGCCTGGACCAGGGCCTGGCGCCGTCGAACAAGCTGGGCCGGGTCAAACGCATCGACGACGCCCAGGCCCGCTATATCGAGATCGCCAAACAGGCCTTCCCCAAGCGGCTGACGCTGCAAGGGCTGCGCATCGCCGTCGATTGCGCCAACGGCGCCGGCTACAAGGTCGCGCCCACCACCCTGTTCGAACTGGGCGCCGAGGTCTTCCCCGTGGGCGTGACCCCGAACGGGACAAACATCAACGCCGAGTGCGGCTCGACCCATCCGGCGACCCTGGCCGATGCGGTCAAACGCTACCGCGCCGATATCGGCATCGCCCTGGACGGCGACGCTGATCGACTGATCATCTGCGACGAGACGGGTCGGGTGGTGGACGGCGATCAGATCATGGCCCTGGTCGGGCTGGACTGGGCCAGGCGCGGCCTCCTGACCGGGGGCGGCGTGGTGGCCACCGTCATGTCCAACCTGGGACTGGAGCGTAAACTGAAGGCCGAAGGCCTGACGCTGGAGCGGACCAAGGTCGGCGACCGCTATGTCATGGAAAGGATGCGCGAAGGCGGCTTCAACATCGGCGGCGAACAGTCGGGCCACATCATCCTGCACGACCATGCCACGACCGGCGACGGCCTGATGGCGGCGCTGCAGGTACTGGCCGTCCTGGTGGAATCCGGCAAGCCGATGAGCGAACTGGCCCGCCAGTTCGAGCCCGTGCCGCAAAAGCTGGAGAACGTCCGCTTCACGGCCGACAAGCCGCTGGAGACCGACACGGTCAAGGCCGCCATCGCCGAGGCCGAAGCGGCCCTGAGCGGTCAGGGACGGCTGCTGGTGCGCCCGTCGGGCACGGAAAAGCTGATCCGCGTCATGGCCGAGGGCGACGACGAGGCGCTGGTCAAGCGGGTGGTGTCTGAAGTTGCTGCGGCAGTGAAAACAGCAGGGTGAGACCTGCAACACAATAATACGCATCTGCGCGGCGTGTGCGCGCAACTTCACGGTTCACAGCGTCTGCGTTTTCGATAGACTCACCTAATGCGGTCCGATCTGGAACATCTGCCGGAGCGTCAGCAGCGTGAACTTCAACGCGTTCGCGACATCCTGCTTGCTGGATTTGAGGCGGCCAGGACAAGCGGCGGCGGCGCCAACTCTGGTTGGCGACGCGGCGGCCAGATCCTCAAGATCATCCTGTTCGGGTCCTACGCACGAGCGGACTGGGTGGACGAACCAGAGAATGGCTATCTCTCGGACTTCGACCTCCTGATCGTGGTCAACCACGAGAAGCTGACGAACATCGCCGACTACTGGTGGAATTCCGAGGACGAGATCCTTCGTGACCCGGCCATCGGGCGAACCGTCAATCTCATTGTCCACGATCTTCAAGACGTGAACGACGCCCTGCGGCGAGGAGAGTACTTCTGGACCGATATCGTCCGCGACGGCGTCGCCCTCTACGAGATTCCCGGCCATGCCTTCGCTCCGCCACAGCTGATGACGGCGCAGGCCGCTGGCGAAATGGCAAAACGCCATTTTGAAGTTAAGTCGGCAGACCTCAGGCGGTGGATCGATACGGCTGAATACCAAACTGGAAAGGCTGCCGCGGACGAAGGCTTCCGGAAGCTGGCCGCCTTCAGCCTGCATCAGGCTGTTGAGACCGCCTACGCCTGCTTCCTACTCGTCCACACCCTCTATTTTCCGCGCTCCCATAACATTAAGTTCCTCCGCTCGCTCGCCGAGGCCGTGGACGTAGGGCTGGTTGAGGCCTGGCCGCGTGAAAGCCGCTTCGATCGCCGCCGGTTCGAACTGCTGAAGAGGGCCTATGTCGAAGCCCGCTACAGCGATCAGTACGACGCCTCGGCCGAGGATCTGGAATGGCTGATGGCCAGGGCGAAACACCTGCGTGATCGGGTCGCAGAATCAAGCCGGGCGCGCGTCGAGGACCTACGGCTGAAAGCGGAAAGCTCGAGATAGGTCGCAGCCTTGGAAGTCAGAGATGCAACTACGGCAGTCGAACACGAAGACCGTCTTCTGAACCGAAAGGAAGCGTCACGTGAACTCGCCGCTCTGGGAGTCCAACTCGCGCCTTCGACTTTAGCAAAAATGCTATGCCTTGGTTTGGATGGTCCGCCTTACATCCACATTCGTAAGCGCCCTTATTATCCCAGGCTTCAACTTCGAGCTTGGGCCAGGCTTCAGGTCAGCGAGGTGCGTTACTCATCGCGCGAGCTTCGCACCCCCCAGAAGGGCAGAGCCTAGAAGGACAGCGCGGCGCTGACTGTACGCCCTTTGAAGGGTGCATATTGGCAAGCGAGGGCCACGAAGCCTGCGTATCTCGTTGGGTCAAGGCCTGGGGCATATTGCATCGCCGCCCGCCTCTGCCGACTGCAACTTGAACAGAAGGCTCCCAGAAGGGATCTCAAGTTGTCGGTTTATGGGTTCGTCCGGATAAGCTAGCATCCAGACGCCCGGGCGGCCCCCGCGCATGTCCAGGCTTCGGCTAAAGGCGGCGGCGCGTGGCTCAACCATGTTCTCAACGCCCGGCGCATGACCAAGACGCAAGCGAAGGTCGAGCGGGTATCGCGCCACACTTGCCAACGGCGAGTGAATGATTCATCCTGGAGGTGCGTCGCACAGCGGCGTCGAGGCGTGAGAACCTCGGTTGAGAACAACCCGCAGCCTGCGCTTGTACGCCCACGGGGGCTGCAGCGCGCCGCGCCCTTTGCGCTTGCCTCGACCTAGGCTCGGCTCCGTCAATCCAGACGGGCGGTCTCGCTGATCGGAGGCGAATTCGTGACGTCTGGTGGTCGACAGTCTAAAACCGTGCCGGCGCTTTCTACCGGAAGCGACGCCGAGACCCTTTTCGCTACCCACGGCGCATGGTTGCTCGGCTCGTTGCGACATCGGTATGGCGCCGACCTCGCCGAAGACCTCCTTCAGGACACCTATTTCAATATCCTGCGACAGAAGCGTCCTGTCGAAATCCGTAAACCAAAGGCCTTTCTGCTCCAAGTCGCCCGCAATCTGTTCGTGAGCCGTTACCGCCGCGATCGCCGGCGAGAGGAACTGGACGCATGGCAGTCGCTTCCCACCACCCAGGCCGCAGCACAGGACGCATCCCTGCTCTTGAAGGAAGTCGTGCTGGGCCTTCCGCAACCGCTTCGCGACGTCTTCCTGCTCAGCCGTTTCGGCGGCATGACCAACCAGGAAATCGCCAATCATCTCGGCATCCGGCTGAAAACAGTCGAATGGCGGATGACCAAGGCTCTAGCCCAATGTGCGGCACAGCTGCGCGATTGAGGCCGGGGATCGAGGCTCCCCCCGCCGTATACTTGGACTTCGCGAGCGCGTCCCGAAGCTGACGATAGGAACTCAACCCAACCCCCGCGGATCCCGTGCAAGTAGGCTAAAGCTCTAGTCCCAAACCCCGGCCCCGCTCTCCGAATCGAAACTCCACACGCCCCGCCTGCAGAACCGCGGTGAGAGCTTGGCCACGGCAGGCCTCCAACCCGGCGCGCCACGGCGCTAGCGTTACGACAGAGCGGCTTTCGACCGCCGCATAGGTTCGGCCGCCCATGTGAACGCTATCGTTGTAGACGCCTGAGAAGGGCTGTCCCTCTTCGGCCTTTACGACCAACTTCTCGTCCTTCCCAAGCCTCTTGAACTGCGCGTCGATCTCCATTTTCCAGAGGGCGAGCATGTCCTTATCGGTCAGCTTTGAGCCATCGCCGATCCCCCACCCCCTGCGAGTCTCCGCCCGTTCCTGTCCCAACCTTCTGGCTTCATCCGCCATAGACCCCAAGCCGGGATCAGGTTCGAGGCCGCCGGCCACCCGGTCCAGCCAGGTGACGCCCCGCGCTTCGGTCTGGAGGTGTAGAGGCCTGACGTCGAGCACGCGGACGTCCACATCGGCAGGACCATGTCGCGCCTGATCCGCCGCCAACGCCCGCGAGATGTAGTCGGGTGGAATGGCGAACCGGCCGTCGCCCCGAGGCTCGACAGCGCCTTGAAGGCGCATGGCTTCCAGCCGTCGAAGATGGCGCTCGATGAAAACAGGCCGATCTTCGGGCCGGACCACGAGATGATCAACCTTAGAGTAAACGCCATTCCTCAGTTGCGCGATCTGAGCGATGGTCCGGTCTGAAGCCCTCGCCCTCCACGGCCTTCCCCGCAGTTCGATAAGGGCCCGCTCGGGTACGCGATCCAGGATCATAACGCGATCCAATGACGCCAGCCTGACATGCCCCAGACGACCATCCATGGTCTCAAGCACGAGCAACTGGGCCGCCTTCTTGTGCCACTTGAGCGGCTGAACGCCGGCGTAAGCGCCAACGATCACCTCGCCTTCCGAGAGGCTCAGCGGTTCAAGGCGATGCGTCTGCCCGCCCCAGAAGCCGCCCCATATGGCGCGCGTTGCGGCGGCTTCACGCGCCTCCTGTTCGCCGACAATTCGCAGGATGTCCCGCAGGTTTTCCGGAAGAGTCCAACGGCATTGGCTGTCTTGGGTAGCCCATCCGCGACGCTCAAGATGGACCAGGCGGCGCTGTGCGTTGGCGCGTTCTCCGCTGTCCAGACCCTCGAGGTTGATCCATCCGTCGTCATGCCGTCGCAGAAGCGTGTCGTCCATCGCGGTCAGCCGGTCCGCCGTCAGATCGCGGGAGGAAGCCGTCCGGTCGGATCTCGGGCCCAGGATCTCGGTCGCCAGGGCTTCGCACCGGCCGCGCAGCCCATGCGCCGCATAACCGCGGTTGAAGACAAGGTCGCGCCCATCGTCCCGCACACCGCGTAGGATGATGTGGAGATGGGGACGTCCGGTGTCGAAGTGCGCAACGGCAAGCCATTCGAGCGGCGTGCCGGTGTCGATCTTAATCTGCTTCATCATCCGCCGTGCGAACGACCTGACGTCCGCGAGCTCTTGTCCGTCTTCCGGATTCACGACAATCCGATAATGACGGCGGTCGTCGGCCCACCGATCGACCTGCGCCCTGGCGTCAGGCCGGTCCTCCAGCGGCCCGAAGAAAGCGGCTCTCGCCCCGTCCTCGCCCGCGCCCTCCCGTCCGAAGTACCGCACGCAGGCTTTCAACGACGCGCGCGCGTTCGGCGTCTTCATAACAGCCTTGACCCTGACGAAGACACGTCGTGACGGCCCGGCGCCCCGGAAGGCCGGCCGGACCCGCTTGGCGACCGTCTTGGCGGCAAAGTGTCGTGTCCGCGCTCTGGAGGGCATCGACGCTGTCGCGCGTCCGGGGAGGAGACCAGTCCCGTGGGGATAGTGATCTCGGTGCGCCGTCATTGACGGACGGAATGGGAAATCGTCTGAATCGTGAGGCTTGGCCATGGGGAACCGTCGTCATCGACCGGCTTGTCCGGAAACCGCCCACCGGTCGCCGAGCAGGTTTGCGAATAAAATCGCGCCTGTCCCGTTTTGAGTTGTTCCGTCCGATTGACGGCGTTTGATCAGCTTTGATCCGGGTGCATCACGATCCATCGTGTCCGCGGAAAGGACCTGAGTGCTTCTGATAACCGCCCATTACATCCTCTTCGCCGCCGCACGTCAGCCCGCCAGTTCGAGCCCGTGCCCCAAAAGCTGGAGAACGTCCGCTTCACCGCCGACAAGCCGCTGGAGACCGACACGGTCAAGGCCGCCATCGCCGAGGCCGAGGCGGCGCTGAGCGGTCAGGGACGGCTGCTGGTGCGCCCGTCGGGCACGGAAAAGCTGATCCGCGTCATGGCCGAGGGCGACGACGAGGCGCTGGTCAAGCGGGTGGTGGCCGATGTGGCGGGCGCGGTGCGCTCAGCCTAGGGTTTGCACGCCGCCGGCGGATCGCCGTCGCGCGCCCACAGCTTGCAGGACCGGTCGATCTCCCCCTGGATCAGATCGCAGGGGTTGGCGGCGTTGCAGGGCGGGCGGGTCGCCGGGCTGACCTGAATGCAGCGCTCGACCAGGCGGGCCGAGGCGGCGGCGCCGATGGCCTCGCGGCAAGGGACCTCGCTGACCGGAACCGGCTGAGCGGGCATGTCTGGACCCTCGGGAATGCTGGCCTCGACGTCCTCGGCCGGTTTGGTCGCTTCCTTCTCCGCGGCCGCCGGCTTGGCGGGCGGGGCGGGCGGCGGGGCGTCGGGCGCCAGTGGAACCGCGTCGATGACATTGCTGCTTGCCGCCGTGTCTCCGGACGCAGGCTGATCGGCTGGATCAGCGCGCTGACATCCGGCCATCAACACAACGCAGGCGGCCATCGAAAGCCAGGGGGATCGACGCATCGACTTGTCTCCGGTCAGGACTGACCGGACGAGGATGCCCGTCCGCGCCCCGAGGTGAAACCCCCTACCGCTTCACCGCCGCCAGGGCCGCCTTCTGCAGGGCGAACAGTTCGGTGCAGCCGATCTCGGCCAGCGAGAAGAGCCGGTCGAACTCGGCGCGTGAGAAGCCGCGCTTCTCGCCCGTGGCCTGGACCTCGACGATCTGGCCCGAGCCGGTCAGGACGAAGTTCGAATCCGCCTCGGCCTCGGAATCCTCTTCGTAATCCAGGTCCAGCACCGGCACGCCGTCGCAGACGCCGCACGACACGGCCGCCACCTGATCCGTGATCGGATCGGCCTTAAGCACGCCCTCGTCGCGCAGATAGTTCAGGGCCAGGCTCATGGCGACCCAGGCGCCGGTGATCGACGCCGTGCGGGTGCCGCCGTCGGCCTGAATGACGTCGCAGTCGATCAACACCTGGCGTTCCCCCAAGGCCTTGAGGTCCACCACGGCGCGCAGGGAGCGGCCGATCAACCGCTGAATCTCTTGCGTGCGGCCGGACTGTTTGCCGGCGGCGGCCTCACGACGCCCGCGCGTGTGAGTGGCACGGGGCAGCATGCCGTATTCGGCCGTCACCCATCCCTGGCCCGTGTTGCGCATCCAGCCCGGCACCTTGTCCTCGATCGAGGCGGTCACCAGCACCTTGGTGTTGCCGAAGCTGATCAGGCACGAGCCCTCAGCATACCGGTTGACGCCGGTCTCGATGGTCACGGGACGCAGTTGATCGTCGGTGCGTTGCGAATGGCGCATGGGAGGGATCCTTGGAAGTCTGACCTTGGAAGCTGTGGCGGCGGTGCTTATCCTGAAACCGTGAGCCTGTATGCCCCGAAAAACCCGCCGTTCGACGCCGGCCCATCCCCGAATCTGGCCCTCGCGGGTCTGGCGGGGCTGGATGCGCGGGCGCGCGACATCTTCCGTCGCATCGTGGAAAGCTATCTGGAGACCGGCGAGCCGGTCGGGTCTCGGACCCTGTCGCTGGGCGGCATCGCCCTATCGCCTGCCTCGATCCGCAACACCATGCAGGATCTGACCCTCGCGGGCCTGCTGGCGGCGCCCCACACCTCGGCCGGGCGCATCCCGACCCATGCAGGCCTTCGCCTGTTCGTCGACGGCCTGCTGGAAGTCGGCGACCTGACCAAGGACGAGCGTCGCGAGATCGACGGGCGGCTCGCCGGGCGCGGCCGGAACTTCGAGGCGGCGCTGGATGAGGCCTCGAACCTGCTGTCGGGCCTAGCCGGCGGCGCAGGCGTTGTCTCCAGCCCGGTGCGTGATTCCGGCGTCAAACATGTCGAGTTCGTCGCCCTGGGCGGAGACCAGGCGCTGGCCGTCATCGTCGCTGACGACGGCACGGTCGAAAACCGCATCATGACCCTGTCGGCCGGCGTCACGCCTTCGACCCTGGTCGAGGCCTCCAACTTCTTGAACGCCCGCCTGCGCGGTCGCCCCTTCGCCGACGCCAAGCGAGAGATGACCCATGAGTTGGAAATCGCACGGCGTGAACTGGACCAGACCGCCGCCCGCCTGGTCGAGGACGGATTCGCTGCGTGGTCCGGCGGCCAGGATCGCGAGCGGGCCCTGATCGTGCGGGGTCGCGCCAACTTGCTTCAGGACCGGGAAGGCCTAGCCGATCTGGAGCGGGTCCGCGTCCTTTTCGATGATCTGGAGCAGAAGGAACAGCTGATCGGCCTGCTGGACGGCGTCGATGCAGCCCAAGGCGTGCGCATTTTCATCGGCGCCGAGACACGGTTGTTTTCACTTTCGGGTTCCGCCGTGATCGCGGCGCCCTATATGAGCGGCCGACAGCGGGTTCTGGGCGCAATCGGCGTCATAGGCCCCGCAAGACTGAACTACGCCCGTGTCATTCCGTTGGTGGACTATACCGCCCGGGTGCTGGGCCGGATGCTGGACGGGAACGACAAGTGAGCGACAAGCCCCTTAACGACGAACTGAACGCCGTGGACGCCGACATGGCCGAAACCAACGCCGAACACGGCCTGGACGCCCATCCGTCAGAGGATCTGGCGCCGCTGGACGCGGTGATCGCCGAACGTGACGAATGGAAGGACCGCGCCCTGCGCGTCGCCGCCGAGATGGAGAATCTGAAGCGCCGTTCGGAGACGCAGCAGAACGACGCCCGCGCCTTCGCCATCCAGCGCTTCGCCAAGGACCTGTTGGGCGTCGCCGACAATCTGGAGCGCGCCCTGATGGCGGCGCCCAAGGACGCCGAGGGCGCCACGGCCGGTCTGGTGACCGGGCTGGAACTGACGCAGAAGGCCCTGCTGCAAGCCTTTGACGCCAACGGCCTGAAGCGCGTGGCGCCGCAGGCCGGCGAGGCGTTCAACCCGCATCTGCATCAGGCGATGATGGAACAGCCGTCCGAGACCGTGCCCGGCGGATCGGTGATCCAGACCATGCAGTCCGGCTTCGAACTATTCGGTCGCACCGTCCGTCCCGCCATGGTGGTCGTCGCCGCCAAGGGGTCCGGCGCCCAGGCTCCCAACCCGTATGGCGCCGCCCCCGCCGCCGACGGTCAGGCCTTCGACGGCAAGGCCTGATCCGCAGTGGTCAGGCGGCGTCGGTCAGAACTGACGCCGCCAGGCTCCGATCAAGGCGAACTCCGGCGGCGCGTCTGCGACGTGACGCGGCTCGCGACTGGCGACCGCCTGAAGCGTCATGCTGGATCCGTCCCACAGCTGACGTTCGCCCCCAAGGATGAAGTCGATCTGACGCCCGCTGGGCGTCGCCGAGAAGCTGCGGCGCGAATAGGTCAGCGGATCGAAATATTCGACCGGAACATCCGCCAGCATGGCCGAGAAGGTTCCGCGCTCTATCCTGAGCGGTTGAGCCAGGGTGAAGCTGATCCGGTCGCAGATCATCGAACAGCCCGTCAGCAGGCCCAGCCGCCAGTTCGAACTGATCGCCGCCTGATCCATCGACAGGAAACGACCCTCGATCCGAGTCGACCCCATGCCCGCCTCGCCGATCAGGCGCAGGCCCGGCCGCAGCGTCCAGTCGCCGCCGAGCGCATAGAAGCTGGTCCGTGACGGCAGGGCGAAGTCGGACCCGCCCGGCAGGAAGGCGCCCAAGGGTCCAAGCCGTTCATCCAGAGCGCCGACGCTGAACGACAGACCGCCGTCCGCTCCGCGCCATCCGATCGCCGCGCGACTATAGGTCGAGGCGTCCTGCTCGACACGACGCAGCGGCATCCGGCGATCGCCGCCCCCGCTTTCGCCAGAAACCGTCACCGCGCCGAACCGCAGGGCGCCGCGCACGGCGTGGTCGGCCTGGGCCAGGGCGGCGAAACCGTCGCCCGCTGCGCCGTTGAACGGTGATGTCGCCCCGCCCTTGCCTTGCCAGACCGAAAAATTCATACGGCCCGTGGCGACGTCAAGCATCGCCTCCTGACGCGGCTCGTCCCCCATCCAGGGTGCGTTATAGAGATCATGACGAGGCGCGATCGGCTCGGGGCGGGCGCTGGGCTGAGCCGCGATCAGGTTCAATCGACCGCCGCCCGGCAGGGCCAGGGTGCTTGTCGCCGTGGTGTTCTGCTCGAACGGCGCCGCCTGATAGGACCGGCTGGGCGCAGTCGGATAGGCGCCGCCCAGTTGGACGGCGAACATGCGATCGTAGGCGTCGTAAAGCACCGTATTCAGCGCCGTCTGGCGACCGAAAGCGTCCCCGAACGCCGCGCCGACGAAGCTGCCCGGTTCGCTCATGCTGACGATGGAGCTTCCGTCGGCCATCGGCGTCGAGGTCGTTCCGACCGGTCTGAACGCGCCCGCCATATCCAGCAGGCCGCGCCCATAAACGATGTCCGTGCCGGGATCGCCGGCGTCGCGTGCGGTCGTCAGCAAGAGATCCAGCGCCGCACGCGCCGTCAGATTGGGGAAGGCCTGCATCAGCAAGGCGAGCGCGCCGGAGACATGCGGCGCCGAGAAGGATGTGCCGTTGACGCGCCAGCACGACGTGCCCTCACACCCGGTGATCACATCCTCGCCCGGCGCAGAAATATAGCCGACCGCCGTATCCCCTGCCCGGTTCGAGAAGCTGGACATCGCATCGGTCGCGCCGTGCGATCCGACCGCGATGACGCTGCCGGCGAACCGCGGGTCAATGGCGTAACGCGCGGGCCAGCCCGGATTGGCGTTTCCGTCATTGCCTGACGAAGCCACGATCACGGCGCCCGAGTTGACGGCTCGCAGCAGCGCCGCCTCGAACGCTGAGCCCAGCCGCCCATCGCCGCCCAGCGACATGTTGATGATCTTGACGCCATTGGCGACGGCGTAATCCAGCGCGCGCACCAGATCCGAACTGCTGAAACAGACGTCCGTATTCTTGTCCGTGCAGTCCGAGATATCGGTGCGGATCGACAGGATGGTCGAGTTGTACGCCACCCCGATCGTACCGAACCCGTTGAAGTTCGAGGCGATCACGCCCGACACGCGCGTGCCGTGGCTGCTTGACGCCACATAGGGCGTATTGCGCCCCACGACGACGTCCGTCGAGGCGCTGGAGATACGCCCCTCCAACTCGGGCAAGGTATTGGCGATGCCGGAGTCGACGACGGCGACGGTGACGCCGGCTCCGGTCGCCCCGGCCTGCCAAGCGGATTGGACCTTCATATTGGCCAGGCCGTAGTTCCGCAGATACTCGCTCGACGTCACCGAAGGAGGCGGAGGCGGAGGCGGAGGCGGCGGAGGCGGTGGTGGTGGGGGGGGAGGAGGCGGGGGCGGTGGGGGCGGAGGAACAGGGGGCGTGATCGTGCCGCCACCGCCTCCTCCTCCTCCACCACCGCCTCCGCAACCCGCGAGCGGTAGAAACAGCAGGCCCATACCCAGGACGATCGCCCCGCGAAGTCGCAATCCGTTCACGCCCTAACCCTCCCAAAGTCAAGGCTGCTTTCCGCAGCCTCCGCATCAGTAACGGCCTAATTCTTTAACGCTTTATCGAACGTCGCCAGCAGCTTGGACCAGCCGTCCTTTGCGTCGGCCTCCGAATAGCTGGTGCGGTAGTCGGCGTGGAAGCCGTGCTGGGCGTCGGGATAGACGACGATCTGGCTGCCGGTCTGGCCGGCGCGGGCCAGGGCTTCGCGCATCCGTTCGACGCTGGCCAATGGGATGCCCTGATCCTTGCCGCCATACAGGCCGAGCACAGGCGCTTTCAGATCGTCAGCGATGTCGACCGGCCAGGGTTGGCCCGATGAGATCTGAACCGGCGTGGCGTCTGCGGCGGGCGCCAAGCGGCCGTACCAGGCCACACCCGCGCCGATCGCGGCAAAGCGGGCCGCCGCCTGCCACACCACCTTGCCGCCCCAGCAGTAGCCGGTGATGCCGACCTTGCCGTCCTTGGACCACGACTGCTGGCTGGCCCATTCCAGCGTCGCCGACAGGTCGCTCATCACCTGCTCATAGTTCGCCGCCCCGACGATCTGCATGATCCGTTGCATATCCGACAACGGCGCGGGATCCTCGACCCGGACGAAGAAGGCCGGTGCAATGGCGGCGTATCCCTGCTTGGCCAGACGGCGGCAGATGTCGCGGATATATTCGTGGACGCCGAAGATCTCGGAGACCACCACCACGACCGGGAATGGGCCGTCGCCCGCTGGCCTGGCGACATAGGCCGGAAGCTGGAACCCGTCCGGCGCGGCGTAGGTCACGGTCTCTGTGGACAGGCCCTCGGCGTCGGTCGTGATGGGCTTGGCTTCCTGGGCCAGGGCTGCGACCGCATAGCCGGAAAAGAGCAAGCCCCCCAAGGCGCCCAAGGTTCGACGGCTCAGTTTCAGGTCGTCGGCGGTCTGGCCTTCGGGGCGGATCAGCACGGTCATCGGACGCTCCAACGCGGGAAAGGCGTCAGAGCATCACGGCTGACGGCAGTCGTCCAGTCACGATAAGGCGCGCTTTAAAACGGGAAGAAGGGGGCTCAAGCAGCGAGCGACCGCGTCGCGCGCGTTAGCGCCCTTCTTCCCTTCATCAATGCCTGAAGACCCGCACCCCGGTGAAGGCCATGGCGATGCCCTTCTCGTCGGCGGCGGCGATGACCTCGGCGTCGCGCATCGAGCCGCCCGGCTGGATCACCGCCGTGGCCCCGGCCGCGACGGCTTCCAGCAGCCCATCGGCGAAGGGGAAGAAGGCTTCGGACGCACAGGCCGAACCCTCGGCCAGCGAGTGGGTCAGACCCTTGGCTTCTCCGGCTTCCTGGGCGCGGATGGCGGCGATGCGGGCGCTGTCGCGACGGTTCATCTGGCCGGCGCCGATGCCGGCCGTCTGGCCGTCCTTGGCGTAGACGATGGCGTTGGACTTGACGTGCTTGGCGACGGTGAAGGCGAACAGCATGTCCTGGATCTCGGTCGGGGTCGGCTGGCGCTTGGTGACAATCGTCAGGTCCGACGGCTTGATCAGCGACCGGTCACGCGACTGGACCAGGAAACCGCCGGCGACCGAGCGGAACACCTCGCCCGGACCGTGGGGGTCGGGCAGGCCGTCGGTGATCAGCAGACGCAGGTTCTTCTTGGCCGCGAAGACGGCCTTGGCCTCGTCATCGGCGCCGGGGGCGATGACGACCTCGGTGAAGATGCCGGTGATGGCGCGGGCGTCCTCTCCGTTCAGCGGACGGTTGACCGCAATCACGCCGCCGAAGGCCGAAACGGCGTCGCATTCCAGCGCGCGGGCATAGGCTTCGGACAGGTCCTTGCCCACGGCCACGCCGCACGGATTGGCGTGTTTGACGATGACCACGGCCGGCTGTTCGAACTCGGCCACCAACTCATAGGCGGCGTCGGCGTCGGCGATATTGTTGTAACCCAGTTCCTTGCCCTGAACCTGTTCGGCATAGGCTACGCCCGGACGGCGCTCGCCGGTTCGATAGAAGGCGCCCGTCTGATGCGGGTTCTCGCCATAGCGCAGGGTCTGGGCCAGGGCGCCCGCGATCGACTTGCGGGCCGGGGCAGCGTCCTCGATTTGACCGGCGAACCAGCCGGAGACAGCGGCGTCGTAGGCGGCGGTGCGCGCGAACGCGCGGGCGGCCAGGCGCTTGCGCAGGGCCATATCTGTGGAGCCCTGGGCCTTCAGCGCCTCAAGGATCAGGCCGATGCTCTCGCCGTCGACGGCGACGGCGACATAGCCGTAGTTCTTGGAGCCCGAGCGGATCATGGCCGGGCCGCCGATGTCGATATTCTCGACCGCCGCCTCGAACGCGCCGCCGGCCGCGACGGTGCTTTCAAACGGATAAAGGTCGATCCAGACGATATCGATTGCGCCGATGCCGTGGTCGGTCATGGCCTGGACATGGTCGGCCGCGTCACGCACGCCTAAGAGGCCGCCGTGAACGATGGGGTGCAGGGTCTTGACCCGGCCGTCCATCATCTCGGGGAAGCCGGTCAGATCGGCCACATCCTTGACCGGCAGGCCCAGCTTCTCAATCGCCGCGCGCGTACCGCCGGTCGAGACCAGTTCGACGCCCAGATCGTGCAGGGTGCGGGCCGCGTCCTCCAGCCCGGCCTTGTCGGACAGGGAGATCAGGGCGCGTTGCGGCTTGACCCGATCAGGGGCGGACGGAAAGTCGGGAGCGGCGGGCATGGGCGGCGTCCGTGATGGCAGGGGAGGATCGCGCGCCGTCTAGACCCAAACCGCTTCGCCGTCACCCCACGGACGGTTTCAGGTCGGTTCGCCGCTCGCGCCGGCCGGGCTCAGCTTCCAGCGGATCTTGGTCTCGCTGTCGGTGCGGGCCGAGCCGCGCACCACGATCTGAAGGGAGCGGCGGGTCAGGCCGGCGTCGATATGGACGCTGGGCTCGATGGCCACGTCCGGTCCGTCGGTCCTGAACCACCAGCCCCGGCCCGAGGCGCCGCGCAGCAGGATCGACCGCCGGTCGCGCGCCAGAGAGGCCTGCACTCCCGGCTCCAGATGGAAGCGGATGGCGTAGGGGGCCGCGATCTGGCGCACCATCTCCTTGCGGCCTGGTGTGGGGAAAAGCTTCTCTTCGGCTCGCAACTCGTCCAAGCGCTGGTCCAGATAAAGCCGGCGCTGATGGTTCAGGCCGAACAACTCATTCCAGCCGTCGTGCTCCATTTCCAGCCAGACAGCGCCGTCGCCGTCGCGCAGGTCGGTGGTCACATGGATCGGCGGTCCGACCAGGCGCGGGCCCAAGAGCTCGCCCTTCCAGCCGCCCAGCGGTTCGTTCAGCGATCGCTCGCCCAAGGTCAGGGTCGAATGGGCCGGCGTCAGCCGCAGGGCCTGGCGGTCGGTCGAGGCCGGCGTCCACCCCGAGCCGGTCACCAGACGATCCTTGCCGCAGGCGATCTCCAGCGCCAGCGGCTGGGCGCAGGCGGCCGCCCCCCAGGCGTCGCGCGCTGGTGGGGCGGTGTCGGCGATGATGGTCAACAGCGGGCTGGCGATGCGCGTCAGGCCGGCGACCGCACCGGTGGCTGCAGGAGCGTCGTCGCTTCTGGCGATCGCCTCGTCGTCGTGGGCGCGGGCGGCCGCGACGCGTTCAATGGTGGAGGGGCCGCCGCCCTGGAAGCTGGCCAGACGACCATCGGGCAAGGTCAGCAGGCGCAGGCCCTGTGTCAGCCGGACGATGGCGGCCGAGACGCTCTCCGGAGTCGGTTCGGAAAGTTGCGACAGGGCGTCGTCCAGCGTCAACAGGTCAAGCAGCAGCTCAAGCCCCGCCTCGGGACTGCGCGAGGCGTGGCCGCCGTCGGCCTGCACCGTCGTCTTCAGGGCGCCGTCCAGCCGCGACAGCGCGCGGCGACGCAAGGCCTGCCCCGGCGCCCCCGCCAGCACGCAGCCGCCGATGGTCGCCGCCGTCAACCGCTCGGCCCGGCTGGCAAGACCGCCGGGCGGGCGTAGCAGCTGTCGGGTCTGGCGCGCCAGACTGTCGGCCAGTTTCAGTCGCTCGGCCTCGGTCGCCACGGCGCCCATCCGCCGTGCGCCGCACGCCAGATTGACGACCCGCCGCGCCAGGATTTCCGGTCCCCAGGCGAAGGGCGACCACCGTGCAAAGGCGTCGGCCCAGGCCAGGGTCAGACGCAGCGCCTCGCGCGCGCCACGGTCGCCTTGAGCCATCAGGCCCGGCAACCAGGCGAAGGCGTGAAGCTCGACCGCAAAGGGCCGCGAGGGACTGGGCCGGTTCCACGGATCGGACGGAGGCTCGACCTCCATCGAGGCGCCGGCCAGCATGAAACGCCCGGCCAGAACATTGCGCCCCGGCGCCGGATCATGAGGGCGGAAATCGCGCGGCGTGGCGGCGAACGCGGTCACCTTGCCTCCGCCCAGAGGCGACCCCAGCGTCAGGCCGTAACCGGGCAGGCCGTAAAGCTCGATCCACAGCTGTCGCGTCGCCAGTCGGCCGGCGATGGCGGGCCACAGGCCGGGTCCTGCGACCGTGTCGCCCGACCGCACGGGCGTGCGCACCGGCGCGCCAGGCAGGCCGGGGATCTGACCCGAGGCGACGTCCAGCGTCGTTTCCTGGCCCCGCGGGGCGAAGGGGCCGAGCGGGCTCACGAGAGGCTCTGAGCAGCCGGCGCGGCTTTCAGGGCGGCGATATTGGCCGCGTAATCGCCCTTGAACACGAACGAGCCGGCGACCAGCGCATCGGCGCCGGCGGCGACGCAGGCTGCGGCGTTGGCGGAGGTCACGCCGCCGTCCACCTGAAGGTGAGCCGTCGAACCGGCGCGGTCGAGAATGGCTCGCGCCGCCGCGATCTTCTTCAGCGAACTGTCGATGAACTTCTGACCGCCGAAGCCCGGATTGACCGACATGATCAGCACCAGATCGACCAGATCGACCACCTCTTCCAGGATCGACAGCGGCGTCGCCGGATTGAACACGACGCCCGCCTTGGCGCCCAGCTGGCGAATGCGAACCAGGGTGCGGTGCAGGTGCGGCCCGCTTTCAGGGTGAACGGTCAGGACATCGGCGCCCGCACCGCGGAACGCCTCCAGCCAAGGATCCACCGGCGCGACCATTAGATGCACGTCGAACGGCAAGGTCGTGTGCGGTCGGATCGCCTTTACGATGTCGGGGCCAAGCGTGAGGTTCGGCACGAAATGCCCGTCCATCACATCGACGTGGATCCAGTCGGCGCCCGCCGCCTCCAGCG
The DNA here is from genome assembly GCF_900102995.1 of Brevundimonas sp. 374. Classification (NCBI taxonomy): domain Bacteria; kingdom Pseudomonadati; phylum Pseudomonadota; class Alphaproteobacteria; order Caulobacterales; family Caulobacteraceae; genus Brevundimonas; species Brevundimonas sp. 374. Next base: position 135,315 of record NZ_FNKT01000005.1, read on the forward strand.
CGCGGACTTCTTCACCCAGCCGCGCGAAATCGCTGGCGAGGATCGACGGGCAGATCAGAGGGGTAACGGCCATGGCCTTCCGGATAAGGCGGGTTGCGGGCGGGAGCAAGGCGCTCCCGCTCAGGATGCCCGTTCCAGCCTTGCCGCGAAGAAGCCGTCCAGTCCGCCGTGTTCGGCCCACATGGAGGGCAGGATGCGCAACCAACCTTCGGGCGTCAGCGCCTCGGGCGGAGCGCCGACGGCGGTCGGATCGGCGGCGACGGTGCGGAAGGCAGGATTGCGGCGCAGGAAGGCGATGATCTGGGTCTCGCCCTCCTCACGCTCCAGCGAGCAGGTGCAATAGACCAGACGGCCGCCCGGTTTGACGCGTTCGGCGGCGGCGTCGAGCAGTCGGTGCTGAACGTCCGCCAATTTGGCCACCTCTGCCGGTTTGGTGGCCCGCAGGACCTCCGGATTGCGGCGGAAGGTGCCCGTCGCGGTGCAAGGCGCATCCAGCAGGACGGCGTCGAAGATGCGGGCGTCCTCCCAGTCCTCGGCCGGGACGGCGACGACTTCGGCGGTCAGGCCGGTCCGCTCGAGATTCTGCGTCAGGCGTTTCAGCCGCGGGGCCGAACGGTCGAGCGCGACGACGGCGGCGCCGGCGGCCGCCAGTTGCAGCGTCTTGCCTCCAGGCGCGGCGCACATGTCGAGCGCCGTCTCGCCGGGCTTCACATCCAGCAGCCGGCCGGGCACGGCGGCGGCCGCGTCCTGGACCCACCAGTCGCCATCCTCGAAACCGGGCCAGCCGGCCACATCGCCGCGACGGCCGGTGCGAACCGTGCCCCCGGGCAAGGCTTCGCCCTCGACAGAGGTAGCCACGGCGGCGGGATCGACGCCTGGCTTCAGGCTGAGATCGGTCGCGGGTTCTTCGCGCGCGGCCAAGGCCAGACCCGCCAGGGCGGCCTCGCCATAGGTCGCCTTCCAGCGCGCCGCGATCCAGTCCGGCAGATTGCTCTCGGCCGTCGTCAGGCCGGGGCCTTCACGCCCAACCCCGCGCAGCACCGCATTGACCAGATTCTTGTAGGGCCGGGTCTTGGGATCGCGCTCGGCCAGTTTCACCGCTGTCGAGACGGCGGCGAAGGCGGGCGTTTCCAGCACCAGAGTCTGGGCCAGGGCGATGCGCATCAGGGTGCGCACAGCCTCGGGCGGCGACTTCTTCAGACGGCGATCCAGAATCTGGTCGATCTCACCCAGGCGACGCAGGGCCGCCATGGCCACGGCGCGGGCGAAGGCGCGATCCACGGGCTCCAGCGCGCGGGCGGCGGGCTGAGACAGGGCTTCGTCCAGTCCGTTGCGCTTCTCCAGCGCGGCGTTCAGCAGGATGCCGGCGACGACGCGAGCCTCGACGCCGATGTCGTCTTGCGACGGCCCTTGAGCGGCCTCAGCCGGGGCCGGGCGCGGGCGGCCCTTGGTGGCCATGCGACGCCCGCGCGCCTGCGAGCTCTGGCCGCCCCGTCCCTCGGCGCTCATACCGCCACCTGCGCGCCCAGTTCGACCACGCGGCCGGGCGGGATGTGGAAGAAGTCGGTCGGATTGGCGGCGTTGCGCATCAGGAAGATGAACAGTTTGTCCTGCCACAGCGGCATGCCCTGGCGCGCCGACGGGATCAGCGAGCGTCGGCCCAGGAAGAAGCTGGTCGACATGATGTCGAACTTCAGCCCCTGTTTGCGGCACAGGCCCAGCGCACGCGGCACGTTCGGCGTCTCCATGAAGCCGTAGGTGACCGTGACCTTCTTGAAGTCGTCATTGATCGGCTCCATCCGCACCCGGTCGGCCTCCTTGACGCGCGGGCGCTCGGAGGTGCGGACGGTCAGGATGACGTTCTTCTCGTGCAGCACCTTGTTGTGCTTGAGATTGTGCATCAGGGCGACCGGCGCGACGTCGGGATCCGAGGTCAGGAAGATGGCCATGCCCGGCGCACGGTGCGGCGGCCTGGCCTGAAGCATCTCGATCAGATCGGTCAGCGGCAGGCTGTCCTTGCGCGTCTTGGCCGTCAGGATCTGCGTCCCACGCACCCAGGTCCACATCACGACGACCAGCAGGGCGCCCAGCACCAGCGGCATCCACGCGCCATCCGGAATCTTGAGCAGGTTGGAGGTCAGGAAGACGCTGTCGATGAAGGCGAACGGAAGCAAGGTTCCGGCCACCGCCCACATTGGCCACTTCCAGCCCTTGCGGATGACCGAATAGGCCATCAGCGTATTGACCAGCATGGTGCCGGTCACCGCCACGCCATAGGCGGCGGTCAGGTTATGCGAGCTCTGGAACACCACCAGCAGCACCAGAACCCCAACCATCAGGAAGGTGTTGACCGCCGGCACGAAGATCTGGCCGGCCTGGGTTTCGGAGGTGTTCTTGATGTCGATGCGCGGCAGAAGGCCCAGTTGCACCGCCTGCTGCGTCACCGAGAACGCGCCGGTGATCACCGCCTGGGAGGCGATGACGGTCGCGGCGGTCGCCAGGATCAGCATCGGCCAATAGGCGAACTGCGGCACCATGTTCCAGAACGGGTTCTCGGACGCGGCCGGATTGTCCAGGATCAGGGCGCCCTGGCCCAGATAGTTCAGCGTCAGGCACGGCAGGACGAAGGCCAGCCAGCCCATGCGGATCGGCGCCTTACCGAAATGGCCCATGTCGGCATACAGGGCCTCGGCCCCCGTGACGGCCAGGAAGACGCTGCCCAGGATCACGAAGCCCAGGAAGCCGTCGTTGAGCAGAAGCATGACGCCATAGTGGGGCGACAGGGCCCGCAGCACGCTGACGTCGTCGAAGATATGATACAGGCCCAGCGCCCCCAGGCTCAGGAACCAGACTGCGGTGATGGGGCCGAAATACTTGGCCAGGCTGGCCGTGCCGCGCGACTGGACCAGGAACAGGGCGATCAGGATGCCGGCCGAGATCGGCACGATGAAGGAATCCAGCCGCCCGGCCAGACCCGGCGCGTCCTGCAGGCCTTCGACGGCGGACAGGACCGAGATGGCGGGCGTGATGATGCCGTCGCCATAGAACAGGGCTGCGCCGCAGACGCCCAGAATGAAGATCCAGGCGCTGCGTCGCCCGACCGCGAACTGGGCCAGGGCCATCAGCGACAGGGTGCCGCCCTCGCCCTTGTTGTCGGCGCGCATCAGGAAGAAGACGTATTTGAACGTCACCACCACCATCAGCGCCCAAAACGCCAGCGACACGACGCCGATCACGGCCAGATCGCCGCCCACGCCGGAGCGCGCATGGTCGATCGCCTCGCGCAGGGCGTAGAGCGGGCTGGTGCCGATGTCGCCGAACACCACGCCGATCGCGCCGATGGTCAGGGCCCAGAAGCCGCCGTGCTTGGCGGCCTGGCCGCCCGGGATGTGGGATTCCGGACCCGTGGCGTGGGTGGGCTTGTCCGGCGTGTTCGACGCGGGCGAGGGAGCGCTCGCGTCGTGGGGAGTGTCCCCGGCCATGCGTATCCTCCGGGTCTCCGACGCGGCGTCGGTCCCTTCAAAGCGGCGAGCCTTTAGGCCCATTCCACGCGGTCTTCAATCGCGCCGCGGCGGATTCGGTTTCGGCGTTCTGCGGCGCGATTTGTGATTCGGCCCCTGAACGCCTATTTTCGCATCAGGAACAGAACCATGTCAGACAGCCAACGCTTCCCCGTCGCCGCCCACGCCCTGGCCTATATGGCCCACAAGGGCGCCTTTGGGCCTGCGCAGGCGATGCCCAGCGGCGTGCTGGCGTCCTCGATCCCGACCAATCCCGTCGTGGTGCGCCGCGTGACCGCCCTTCTGGCCAAGGCCGGGCTGATCGCCACCCGTCCGGGCGCGACCGGCGGATCCTGGCTGTTGCGTCAGCCCGAGGACATTCGGCTGGATCAGGTGCTGAAGGCGGTGAACGGCTGCGCCCACATCGGTTCGCCCCCTGCCGGCGCCAAGGGCTGCCCGATCAGCGAACATATCCCGCGCCAGGTCGCCAAGGCCCTGACCGCTGCGGACGAGGCCGCGACCGAGGCTTTGTCCAAGATCACCATCGCCGATCTTCTGGCCGAAAACCCGACCTCGCTCTCTGCCTTTGCGCCGCACAAGTCCTGCCCCGTCGCGGCCTGATCGCGCCGTGAATCGGACCGTTCTGATCACCGGCGCCTCGGCCGGCATCGGCGCGGCCCTGGCCCGGACCTATGCGGCCGAGGGCTGGAATGTGATCCTGACAGCGCGTCGCCAAGCCCCGCTGCAGGCGCTGGCTGACGAACTGACCGCCGCCCACGGCGTGACCGCGACCGTGATCCCCGAAGACCTGTCCGACCCCGAGGCGCCCGAGCGGCTGGTCGCGACCATCGCGGCTCATGGCCTTACCATCGACGGCCTAGTCAATAATGCGGGATTCAGCCGGGTCACGGGCTTTCTGGATACCGGCCTGAGCGCGCACCGCGCCATGATCCAGGTCATGCTGACCGCGCCGGTCGAGCTGTCGCGGCTGTTGCTGCCCGGCATGATCCAACGGGGCTTCGGCCGGGTGCTGAACGTCGCCTCGCTGGCCGGCCAGATGCCCGCGACTGGGGGCGACACCCTGTACGGACCGATCAAGAGCTTTCTGATCAAGGCGTCGCAGGGCCTGCATCTGGAAACGCAGGGGACCGGCGTTCACGTGACGGTGCTGAACCCCGGCTACACCCTGACCGAGTTCCATGACGTCAATGGTTCGCGCGAGCAGGTCTCCAGCGCCTATCCGGCTTGGATGTGGATGGACGCCGCGCGCGTGGCGCGCATCGGCTATGACGCCTGCGAGGCCAACCGTCCCAGCGTCACCCCCGGCGTCATGAACAACGTCATGGCCGGACTGGCCCGCTTCCTGCCCGATGGCCTGGCGCTCCGCATGGTGGCGAACCATGCGAAGCGGCTGGACCGGATCTGATTAGATGTGGATGGCGTGCCCGAGGGCGCGCAGGCTGGCCTCGTGGAAGGCTTCGCCCAGCGTCGGGTGGACGTGGATCGTCCCGGCGACGTCTTCCAGCACTGCGCCCATCTCCAGCATCTGGGCGAAGCTGTTGGACAGTTCCGACACATGCTGGCCCACCGCCTGGATGCCCAGGATGCGATGATCGCCCTTGTTCGCGATCACCCGCAGGAAGCCGCCGTCCTCGCCCGCCTCGATGGCTAGGGCGCGGCCGATCGCGGCGAAGGGGAAGACCGACTGGATCACATCGTCGCGGCCCGCGACCTCGTTCGGGCCCAAGCCGGCCGAAACGATTTCCGGCTCGGTGAAACAGACGGCGGCGATGGTGACGGGATCGAAGATGCGGTCGTGGCCGGCGATGATTTCGGCGACCACCTCGCCCTGGGCCGAGCCCTTGTGCGCCAGCATGGGTTCGCCGGTCAGGTCGCCGACCGCCCAGACGTTCTTCATCGAGGTGGCGCAGCGCTGGTCAATTTTCACGAACGGGCCGGCCATGGCCACGCCCATGTTTTCCAGACCCCAGCCTTGCGTACGCGGACGCCGACCGACCGTGACCAGCACCTTGTCGGCGTCCAGTTGCAGCGGCTCGCCATCCTTGGTCGTGATCGACAGCTTTCCGTCGCCGAAGCCCCCGGCTCGCGCCCCCAGATGCAGCTCGACGCCATGCTTCTCCAGCCACTTGGCGACCGGATCGGTCAGGGCCTTGTCGTAGAGCGGCAGGATACGGTCGGCCATTTCGACGATGGCTACTTCGGCGCCCAGCTTGCGATAGGCGATGCCCAGTTCCAGCCCGATATAGCCGCCGCCCACGACGACCAGCTTCTTGGGAACCTCCGACAGGCTCAGCGCCTCGGTCGAGGAAATGACGTCGCCGCCGAACGGCAGGAAGGGCAGTTCGACCGGCTCGGATCCCGTCGCCAGAATAACGTGTTCGGCGGTGATGCGGATATCGCCTTCGTCGGTCTTGACCACGCAGGTCTTGGCGTCGGCGAACTCGGCCCAGCCCTTGATGACCTTGACCTTGGCCTTCTTCAGCAGGGCCGCGACCCCTGCGTTCAGCTTACGGACGATGCCGTCCTTCCATTCGACCGTCTGCGACAGGTCGATGGCCGGCGCCGCCGCCGTTATGCCCAGCGTCCCGCCGCCGGCCGCCTTGGTCACCGTCTCGAACTTGCCTGCCGCATGGATGATGGCCTTGGACGGAATGCAGCCGACGTTCAGGCAGGTGCCGCCCAGCCCATCGCCGCCGTCCACCAACACGGTGTCGAGGCCCAGCTGGCCGCAGCGAATGCCCGCGACATAGCCGCCGGTGCCTGCCCCGATGATCAGGACTTTGGTTTTCAGGGTCTGGGTCAACGATAGGCCTCAAGGCGGGTGCTGAACTGCGGAGGAACTTGCTGGGGCTCGAAAACGCGGACCGCGCCGGTTCCGGTTTCCATGGCCAAGACTATGTCGCCGGGTTTGACGCGCTGAAAATCGACGCAAATCATGCCTTGATAGCCGCCCAGCGGACGGGCGGTTTCCGCAGCGGTCAGTGTATATGTCTCTTGCGGAGCGCCTTGAAGCGTTTCCAGTCTGGCGATGGTCGCCTCGGACTGAATAACCTCGATGGTCGGCGTCCGCCTGGGTTCAGCCAAACGCTCCACCGTCGTCACGCGCCCGATGAACAGCGCCGGCCCATCGGACCGTAGCAGAGACGACCATGCCGGCGGCGGCTCGGGTATGCAGGCGTTCGCGGACGAGGCCACGACGCCGACGGCTGCTAGCAGGCTGGCGCCGAAGGTCAGCGTTTTGACTTTGAATTGCCGCATCACATTACCCTTCCGATCCCGATGTTCCTCTCTCGGCGACGAGAAAGGATCATCAAGAGCCATGGCGCCAATTTCGAGGTGATAGCCATAGACGCGGGCGGACCTCGCTTTCTCGCTTAGAAAATGGGCATCACCCCATCCAGAGCGTCGCCGGGTTCTCCAAAAGCCCCTTGATCCGCTGCACAAACACCGCCGCATCATGCCCATCAACGATGCGGTGATCGAAGCTGGACGACAGGTTCATCATCTTGCGCACGACCATCTGGCCGTCCTTGACCACGACCCGTTCGGCGATCTTGTTCGGACCAACGATGGCGACCTCGGGGTGGTTGATGATCGGGGTGTGGACCACCCCGCCCAGCGTGCCCAGCGAGGTGATGGTGATGGTCGAACCCGACAGCTCTTCGCGCTTGGCCGAACCGTCCTTGGCCGCGCCCGACACGCGGGCAATCTCCAGCGCCGTATCGTAGGGGTCGCGCGCCTCGGCATGGCGGATCACCGGCACCATCAGGCCATTCGGGGTCTGGGCGGCGATGCCCAGATGGACCGGGGCGTGTTGGGTCAGGACGCCGGCTTCGTCGTCATAGGTGGCGTTGATCTGGGGCTGGTCGCGCAGGGCGACGACGATGGCGCGGGCGATGAAGGGCAGGACGTTCAGCTTGGGCTGATCCTTGGACTTCGTCGCGTTCAGGTGGGCGCGCAGCTCCTCCACCGCCGTCATGTCGATTTCCTCGACATAGGTGATGTGGGGAATGCGGCGCACGCTCTCGGCCATCTTCTCCGCGATCTTGCGGCGCAGGCCGATGATCTTGACCTCGGTCGTCCCTTGCGCCTTCGCATAGGTCGAGCCGCCGTCGGACGGCGCCGACGCGGGTTGCGAACCGCCGCGCGCGATGAAGCCGTCCAGATCCTCGTGCGTGATCCGACCCGCCGGGCCGGAACCGGGCACGAAGGTCAGATCGACGCCCAAATCCCGCGCGCGATTGCGCACGGCCGGCGAGGCCGACGGGCGTTCGCCGGGCGCACGTCCCGTCACGGCGGGAACGGGCTTGGACGACGCAGTCGCTGAAGTCGCGCTTTGAGCCGTCGAAATCGCGGCGGAAGCCGTCGTCGCATTCTCGGTAGGCTTGGAGGCCGGTTTCGGCGCCGCGACGAGCGTCGAGACATTGCCCCGGCCCTCGACATCGAACGCGACCAGCGGTCCGCCGACCGGCACCGACTTGCCCGGCTCGCCGTACAGGGCGACGACCGTTCCGGCGACCGGCGAGGTGATCTCGACCGTAGCCTTGTCGGTCATGATGTCGGCGATGATCTGGTCTTCCTCGACCGCATCCCCGACCTTGACGTGCCAGCCGACCAGCTCGGCCTCGGCCGTGCCTTCTCCGACGTCGGGCAGTTTGAAGACATAGTTGCCGGATGTCGGCGCCTCGACAGCGGGGGCTGCCGGCGTCTCAACCTTCGGCGCCTCGGCGACTACGGGCGCGGGGTCCGGCTTCGCGGCGGGGGGGGCGACGGGCGTCGGGGCGTCATCGGCATTGCCCGCCCCCTCGACCTCGAACTCCACCAGAGGGCCGCGCACCGGCACCATGGCGCCGGGTTCGCCGTGCAGGGCGACGACCTTGCCGCTGACCGGAGCGGTGATCTCGACCGTGGCCTTGTCGGTCATGACGTCGGCGACGATCTGATCCTCGGCGACGACATCGCCGACCTTGACGTGCCATCCGACCAGTTCGGCCTCGGCGGTGCCTTCGCCCACGTCGGGCAGTTTGAAGACGAAACGTCCCATCTTATCGACCTCCCGTCATGACGCTCTTCAAGGCGTCTGCGACCCTCCGCGGTCCGGGGAAATATTCCCATTCGAAAGCGTGAGGATAGGGCGTGTCCCAACCGGTGACGCGCGCGATCGGCGCCTCCAACGAATAGAAGCAGCGCTCCTGCACGAGAGCCGACAGCTCGCCGCCGAAGCCCGAAGTCTTGGGCGCTTCATGCACGATGACGCAGCGGCCGGTCTTCTTCACCGAGGCCTCGATGGCTTCGATGTCCAGCGGCACGAGCGAGCGCAGGTCGATGACCTCGGCATCCACGCCCGCGTGTTCCGCGCCGGCCAGGGCGACCCAGACCATGGTGCCATAGGCCAGGATGGTGACGTCGTTTCCTTCGCGCATCACGCGCGCCTTGCCGATGGGCTCGACATATTTTCCGGTCGGGACCTGGGCCAGATCCTGGGCCTTCCACGGGCTGACCGGCTTTTCATGCCAACCGTCGAACGGGCCGTTGTAGAGGCGTTTCGGCTCGAAGAAGACGACCGGATCGTCATCCTCGATGGCGGCGGTCAGCAGGCCCTTGGCGTCATAGGGGTTTGACGGAATGACGACCTTCAGGCCCGCGATATGCGTGAACAGGCTTTCGGGCGACTGGCTGTGGGTCTGGCCGCCGAAGATGCCGCCGCCATAGGGGCTGCGCACCGTGATCGGCGACGTGAACTGACCGCCCGAGCGGTAGCGCATCTTGGCCGCTTCCGAGACGATCTGATCGTAGGCCGGGTAGATGTAGTCGGCGAACTGGATCTCCACGACGGGACGCAGGCCATAGGCGCCCATGCCGATCGCGGCGGCGACGATGCCGCATTCCGAGATCGGGGCGTCGAAACTGCGGGTCAGGCCGTGTTTCTGCTGCAGCTTGTCGGTGACGCGGAAGACGCCGCCGAAATAGCCGGCGTCCTCGCCGAACGACAGGACGTTGGCGTCTTCGGCCATCTTGACGTCGATGGCCGAGTTCAGCGCCTGGATCATGTTCATGGGGACCACGCCCGCGCCCGTCGCTTCCGAGGCGGGGGCGGCGTTGTGGTCGACCATGTCGGGCTCGACGCCGTCGTTGCGGTCGGCGTCGGTGAAGGTGGTTTGCTCGCTCATGGTCAGACCCCCACCTCGCGGCGCTGTTCGATCAGCCGCCAGTCTTCGGTCGCATAGACCTCTTCGAACATCGTCTTCACGCTGGGGCGCGACTGGCCCAGGGTGCCGATGGCTTCGGATTCCTTGCCGGCTGCGCGGACCTGTTCGACGGCGTCCTTCAACGCAACGGCGTGACGCTCGTCGTCCCATTCGCCGATGACGGTCAGATGCTGGCGCAGACGTTCGATCGGATCGCCCAGCGGCCATTTCTCATGCTCGTCGCCGGGGCGATAGCGGCTGGGGTCGTCGGACGTCGAGTGCGGGGCGCCGCGATAGGTGAACAGCTCGATCACCGTCGCCCCCTGGTTCGACCGCGCCCGTTCCTCGGCCCACTGGGTCGCCGCCCAGACCGCCAGGAAGTCGTTGCCGTCCACCCGCAGAGCCGGAAGGCCATAGCCGATGGCCTTGGAGGCGAAGGTGGTCTCAAGCCCGCCGGCGATGCCCTGGAAGGAGCTGATCGCCCACTGGTTGTTAACGACGTTCAGGATGACCGGGGCGCGATAGACGGAGGCGAAGGTCAGGGCGTTGTGGAAGTCGCCTTCGGCCGTGGCGCCGTCACCGATCCAGCTGATGGCGATCTTGTCGTCGCCCTTGTAGGCACTGGCCATGGCCCAGCCCACGGCCTGCGGCACCTGGGTGCCCAGATTGCCGCTGATGGTGAAGAAGCCATAGTCCTTGGCCGAATACATGATCGGCAGTTGGCGGCCTTTGATCGGATCTTCGGCGTTCGAATAGATCTGGTTCATCATCGCGACCAGCGGATAGCCGCGCGCGATCAGAAGCCCCTGCTGGCGATAGGTGGGGAAGCCCATGTCCTCGCGGCTCAGGATCATGCCCTGCGCCACAGCGATGGCCTCTTCGCCGGTGCACTTCATATAGAAGCTGGTCTTGCCCTGGCGGTGGGCGCGGTGCATCCGGTCGTCGAAGGCGCGCGTCAGGATCATGGCCTTCAGGCCCCGGCGCATCGTCTCGGGATCCAGGCGAGGGTTCCACGGACCGACGGCGGCGCCCTCATCATCCAGCACCCGAATCAGGCGGAAGGCGAGATCGCGCATCTGATAGGGCGTCGACCCGACCTCGGGCCGTTCGACGACACCGGCAGGGTCCATCTGCAGATGGCTGAAGTCCGGCGTATCGCCGGGACGGCCGGACGGCTCCGGCACGCGCAAGGACAGGGGCTGGCTGTTCTTTTTGTTCATTTTATCGTTCATGCGGGCGTCCATATCCGTTCTGGGGTCCGTCCGTGTTTCCTCTGGACGTGTGATAACACGACCCCTAAGCAGGTGCTCGCTCAATTTGACCTTGCGCAATCCCGATATCGGGTATTTTATTTCGCGATAATCATAATCGGAGAAACGCATTGGCCGACGAACTCGACCCCATCGACGCCCGCATCCTGGATATCCTGCAACAAGACGCCGGGCTTTCGGTCGCAGAGGTCGCCGATCGCGTCGGGCTGTCGGCCTCGCCCTGCTGGCGGCGGATCAAGCGGCTGGAAGACTCCGGCCTGATCACCAAGCGCGTCACCCTGCTGAATGCTCAGCTGCTGGGCTTGGACTTCGAGGTCTACGCCATCGTCAAGCTGATGCTGCCCTCGGCCGACAATCTCAATGTCTTCGAGGCCGCCGTGGCCAAATGGCCGGAAGTGGTCCAGTGCGCCACCATCACGGGGCGCGAGGACTATGTGCTACGCATCATCACCTCGGACATGCACGCCTTCGACCTGTTCCTGCGCGAGAAGCTGCTGGCCCTCGGCATCGTCTCGGACTGCGAAAGCCACATCGTCACGCGCGGTGTGAAGAATGTGACCGCTCTGCCTCTTGGCATCATCACGCCTCACGTCGGATAACGTCGCTCAGGCGGCGCGGGCCGCACTGGGAGCCGACACATGATCGAACTGGTGATCGACGCACGCCGCAAGGACCTGGGCGGGTTCGAGGTCGGGCGCGTCCTGCCCTTCCATTCGCGCCGGATGGTCGGGCCCTTCATCTTTCTGGATCAGATGGGACCGGCGGAGTTCGCGCCGGGCGCCACGGCCATCGACGTGCGACCCCACCCGCATATCGGCCTGTCGACCCTGACCTATCTGTTCGAGGGCGAGATCATGCACCACGACAATCTCGGCTACGACCAGGCGATCCGGCCGGGCGAGGTCAACTGGATGACCGCCGGCAAGGGCATCGTCCATTCCGAGCGCACCGATCCGCTGAAGAAGAGCAAGGGCGGGCCGATGCACGGCATGCAGGCCTGGGTCGCCCTGCCCGACGAGGCCGAAGAGATGGACCCGGCCTTCCATCACCTGGGCGAAGACGCCCAGCCGGCCTACGAGAACGGCGGCCTGTTCGCGCGACTGGTGGCGGGTGAGGCCTACGGCGCCAAGGCGGCCGTCCCGGTGTCGTCGCCGCTGTTCTATATCCATTGGGAGCTTCAGCCCGGCGTGCGTACCGCCCCGCCGTCCGGCAAGCGCGCCGGGGGTCCAAGCGGGGGTATGAGTGAACGTGCGCTCTATGTGGCCAAGGGCTCCATCGAGGTCGGCGATCGCACCTTCCACGAGGGCCAGATGATCGTGCTGGAGCCAACGGCCGAACCGACGATCAAGGCCCTGACCCAGTCGACCGTCATGGTGCTGGGGGGCGAGCCGGTCGGGGAACGGCTGATCTGGTGGAACTTCGTCGCCTCCAGCCAGGCCCGCATCGATCAGGCCAAGGCCGATTGGAAGGCGGGCCGGATGACGCTGCCGGACGCCGACGATCTGGAGTTCATCCCCCTGCCCGACGAACCCGCAAAGGCGCAGGCGGAGCCTGCGCCAGTGACGCCCAAGCCGACCGATCCGGTCTGATGCGTGGCGCGACATGAGAACGAGGGTAGAATGTCCAAGGCCGTTTCAGCTTGAAGCATCAGGTTCTCAAGGCGCTTACACGCTCCGTTTTGAACCGATCGACGACTGGGGTGGCTTGTTAGTAGTCGAAGGGTTTTCGGCACCCATGCAATGGGCCGTTCTGTCCATTGAGCGAAGCGAGATCGGTGAGTTGATTCTGTCCGGAACCACGGACGGCAGCACCATTCTTTGGAATGACGAGTATTGGTACGAGGCGACCATTGCTCCAGGACGTGCTCACCTCACCTTTTGGGGAGACCGCGTTCTGATCCGCACCGACGAGGCATCGGCTATAGGCATAATCCCCGCAACCCGCTAACGCCTGCGCAATGAACTTCGATTTCGACGCCCAGGTCACCGCCGCCCTGTTCGACAACACCGGCGCTGTCTTCGCCCTCGGCGACGGCTCGGTCCGGTTCGAGGACCGGACGCGGGTGGAGGCGCACGACGGCGCCGTGCTGTGCGCCTGCGTTCATCCGTCCGGCGACGGGATCGTCACAGGCGGCGATGACGGCAAGGTCGTCTGGACCCGTCACGACGAGGACCCAGTCGTTCTCGCCACGACCAAGAACCAGTGGATCGACGCCATCGACGCCTCGCCGGCCTCGGGTCTGATCGCCTTCTCCTTCGGCCGCACCCTGTCGGTGATCGACCCCAAGGAGGTCGGCTTCCGCCGCGACTTCCAGCATGAGCGCACCGTCTCCGGCGTCGCCTTCGAGCCCAAGGGCCGGCGCATCGCCACCTCGACCTATGGCGGGGCGGCCCTGTGGTATGCGCGGATCGAGAAACAGCAGCCCGTGAAGCTGGCCTGGGCCGGATCGCACACCGGCGTCGCCTTTTCGCCCGACGGCGCCTTCGTCGTCACGACGATGCAGGACAATCAGATGCACGGCTGGCGCATTAAGGACGCCAAGAATCTGCGCATGGGCGGCTATCCCGGCAAGGTGCGCTCGATGGCCTTCCTGGCAAATGGTCAGCTGATGGCGACCTCAGGCGCGCAGGGCGCGGTCCTATGGCCCTTCATCGGATCGAACGGACCGATGGGGCGCGAGGCGACCGAGATCGGCTATGACGACACGACCCTGGTCAATCTGGTCTCGGCCCGCGCCGATCAGGGTTTGCTGGCCGCCGGCCTGACCGACGGTCGGGTCTGGGTCGCGCATCCGGCGGCCCAGGGTCTGAATTTCGTCAAGGCCGAGAAGGGGTCGGCCATCGTCGCCCTGTCGCTCAGCCCCGCCGTCGACAAGGTGGCCTGGGCCGACGAAGACGGCGCCGCCGGGGTGTTGATCCTCTGATGGCGACGGGCCGCAAGAGCTGGCGTCGCGTGGTGCTGACCGCGCTTTTGATCCTGGCCCTGATCCCGGTCGCGGGCGTGCTGATCGTCGCCATTGTCCCGCCGCCGCCCACCATACTGATGCTGCGCCAGCTCGCGAGGGGCGACGGCATGGACTACCAGTGGCGCGGTCTGAACCAGATTTCGCCCAATCTGGTGAATGCGGCCATCGCCGCCGAGGACGCCCGGTTCTGCAGCCACCACGGCTTCGACATGGAGGCGATCCAGAAGGCCCTGGACCACAACGCCGAGGGCGGGCGCCTGCGCGGCGGATCGACCATTAGTCAGCAGACGGCCAAGAACGTCTTCCTCTGGCCCGGGCGCGACTGGATCCGAAAAGGTCTGGAAGCGGGCTACACCGTCCTGATCGAGGCCGTGTGGTCCAAGCGCCGGATCATGGAGGTCTATCTGAACGTGGTGGAATGGGCGCCCGGCGTCTATGGCGCCCAGGCCGCGTCGCGCCACTGGTTCGGCAAAGCCGCACGCGATCTGAGCCCGCGTGAGGCGGCGCGTCTGGCCGCCATCCTGCCGGCCCCGCGTCGTTACGAAGCCGCCGCGCCCGGCCCCTATGTGCGTCGGCGCGCCGCGCGTATTCAGGCGGCTATGGGTACGGTGCGCAATGAAGGTCTGAACACCTGCGTCGTCGGTCGCTGAACCGTCACGCTTGACGGGCGACCGGGCCTGACCTCTCCTGCCCGCGCTGTTCAGGAGATCCATCATGAAGCGTCAGATGATGACCGCCGTCGCGGTCTGCGCCCTCGCCTTCGCCGCCGGCTGCGCCAGCACCAGCGAACCCGCCGCCGCAGCCCCGGGCGTCGAACAGACGGCCTCGACGACGCCCGCGCCGGCCGTCAGCGGCATGCGCGCCGACTATCCCATCACCGCCGAGGGCGCGACCGCCTTCATCGCCGACGCCGAAACCAAATGGGCCGAGGTCAGCGAATATGTCGCCCGCATCCAGTGGGCGCGCGCCACCAACATCACCTTCGACACCATGTGGCTGGAGTCCAAGGCCAACGCCGAGGCGACCGAGCTTCAGGTCCAGCTGGCCAATCAAGCGGCCAAGTTCAACGACGTCCAGGTTGATCCCGTCGTGCGGCGCAAGCTGAACCTGCTGCGGCTCAGCCTGGTTCTGCCGGCGCCCAACCGCCCCGGCGCGGCCGACGAACTGGCCCAGATCACGACGCGGCTGGACTCGACCTATTCGACCGGCAAGTTCGACTTCAAGGGCAAGCCGATCACCCTGGACGAGGCCTCGCTGATCCTGGCCGACAGCCGCGATCCCGCCGAGACCAAGGCGCTGTATGAAGGCTGGCGCACCATCTCGCCGGTCATGCGCGACGATTACGCCCGCATGGTCGAGATCGCCAATGAGGGCTCGCGCGAACTGGGCTTCGCCGACACCGGCGCCCTTTGGCGCTCGGGCTATGACATGCCCGCCGACGACTTCGCCGCCGAGACCGACCGGCTGTGGGCCCAGGTGAAGCCCTTCTACGAGAACCTGCACTGCTATGTGCGCGCCAGGCTGAACGCCAAATACGGCGACGCGGTCCAGCCCGCCCACGGCCCGATCCGGGCCGATCTGTTGGGCAATATGTGGTCCCAACAGTGGGGCAACATCTATGATGTGGTTGCCCCGCCCAGCGGCGGCGCCTCCAGCTATGACCTGACCGAACTGCTGAAGGCAGCTGATTACGACGCGACGAAAATGGTCAGGACGGGCGAGGGCTTCTACGTCTCGCTGGGCCTCGATCCCCTGCCTCAGACCTTCTGGGAACGCAGTCAGATCACCCGCCCGCGCGACCGCGAAGTCGTCTGTCACGCCTCGGCCTGGGACCTGGACAACGCCGACGACATCCGCATCAAGATGTGCACCAACGTCAACGGCGACGACTTCTACACCGTACACCACGAGCTTGGTCACAACTACTACCAGCGCGCCTACAAGAACCAGCCGATGCTGTTCCGGAACGGCGCGAACGATGGCTTCCACGAGGCCATCGGCGACTTCGTCGGCCTGTCGGCCCTGACCCCCACCTATCTGAACCAGATCGGCCTGCTCAAAACCACCCCGGGCGCAGAGGAAGACATTCCCTTCCTGCTCAAGATGGCCTTGGACAAGATCGCCTTCCTGCCGTTCGGCCTGATGGTCGACCGCTGGCGCTGGGACGTCTTCTCGGGCGAGACGGCGCCGGCCGCCTACAATACCGCCTGGACCGCTGACATGCTGCAATACCAGGGTCTGGTCCCGCCCGGCCCGCGTCCGGCCAACGCCTTCGATCCGGGCGCCAAATACCATGTGCCGGGCAACACGCCCTATACGCGCTACTTCCTGGCGGCGATCTATCAGTTCCAGTTCCAGCGCGCCGCCTGCAAACAGGCCGGCTGGACCGGGCCGCTGCACCGCTGCTCCGTTTACGGCAATAAGGAAGTGGGCGCCCGCTTCAACGCCATGCTGCAAATGGGTCAGTCCCAGCCGTGGCAGGAGGCGATGAAGGCCTTCACCGGCGATGACGGCAATGACGCCTCGGCCATCGCCGACTATTTCGCCCCGCTGAACGTCTGGCTCCAGGAACAGAACCGCGGTCACCAATGCGGATGGAGCGCCGCGTGATCACGCGGCGGCGTTAACTGTCCCCTTCACAGTTCCCTTAACCGCCCGATGGCAAACTGAGCGCTAATCGGGCGGTCCGCGTCCTTTGGGATGGGCATGGTGAAGGTTTCCAATCGGATCGGCAGGGCGGTGAAGACTCTGCGCTCGTTCACGTCGCGCCTGTCGTCGGACTGCGGCGGCAATGTCGTGATGATCTTCGCTCTGGTGATGCCAGCGCTGATCATGCTGACCCTGGGCGGCATCGACATCAACCGCGTGACGACGGCCAAGGCTCGCGTTCAAGACGCGCTGGACGCCGCCACCCTGGCTGCGGCGCGGTCGTCCTATACCGATCCGAACGACCTGAAGACCGTCGCCCTGGTGGCGCTGAGAGCCAATCTGCGCAACGCCTCTGTGGAACCGTTTGCTGACGACGCCGTCAAGATTGAGCTGACGAAAGACCAGGTCGTCATCGCCGACATCCAGGTCCAGGTGAAGACCCTGATCGCCAACGTGGTCCTGCCGCCCTATGGCAAGATACTGGACGACACCCTGCCGGTCAGCGTCCACTCCGAGGTGAATCGATCGTCCAAGGACATCGAGGTTTCGCTGGTGCTCGACATCACCGGCTCGATGGCCAGCAACAACCGGATCGGCGATTTGAAGAACGCCGCAAACCAGCTGATCAAACTGGTCGTTCAGCCGGCGGCGAAACAAACGCCCTACTATTCACGCATGGCGATCGTGCCCTATTCGATCGGCGTAAATCTAGGTGCTCGCGCCGACGCCGCACGCGGCGCCTCGATCGGATCGACCAGCATCAGCGGCGCCGCATGGGCGGCGGCGGCGGCCAAGTCGATCTCTGGCATCACGCGCGCTTCGCCGGGCGTCGTGACCGCCAACGGCCACGGGCTATCGACCGACGACTACGTCTGGATCAGCGGCGTCGGCGGCATGACCCAGATCAACAACCGCGCCTACAAGGTCGTGCGGATCGACGCCAATCGGGTGTCCCTGCAATATCAGTCGGGCACGAACTGGTATGCGCTGAACACCACTAGCGGCAATGGATACAGCAGCTACAGCTCGGGCGGTCAGATCCGCAAATGCATGCGCTCCGACTGCTTCGTGACCATCTCCTCCACAAATCACGGCTTGTCGAAAGGCGACACGCTTCAGATCGCTGACGTTAAGGGCATGACGGCGCTTAACACGACGAATGATGAAGGCCTTTACGAAGTCCAAGAGAAAATCTCGAACGACGCCTTTGTAATCCCTGTCGGTGGCGCCGCGTTCGCTGATTATTCTGGTGGCGGCTCCGTTCAGTGTGGGCGCGATGGATGCGCCACACGCGTCTTCCGCGACGCTCAGTACAATCGCTTGACCGCCTTTAGTAACACCAGCTGCGTCAGCGAGCGTACGGGTTCACAAGCCTACACCGACGCGGCTCCGAGCACGGCCAGGGTGGGTCGCAACTATGCCGCTCCGCAACGCTCAACGCCCGTGAGATCGGCGGGTAACCCTTGCCCGACAGCGACGATCCAGCCGCTGACTTCCAACATCGATACATTGACGGGGCTCGTGAACGGTTTGACCGTTACAGGATCAACGTCCGGGCAGATTGGCTTGGCTTGGGGTTGGTACACCGTATCTAACCAGTTCAATGGGCTTTGGTCGTCCAATCCCGCCGCTGCCTATGCGCCGACCAAGGTGTTGAAGGCGGTGATCTTGATGACGGACGGCGAATTCAACACGCCCTATTGCGGCGGCGTCATCGCCCGCGATGCGGGCTCAGGGTCCGGCAACCTCTTTGACAAGATTGCCTGTGACGCGACGAACGGCGACCCGTTCGATCAGGCCGCAAAACTGTGCACCGGCATGAAGGCCAAGGGCGTGATCGTCTATACCGTGGGCTTCTCGATCACACCGGGCAGCGACGCGGCCAACATCCTCAGCACCTGCGCTACCGATAAGGACAAGGCCTTCCTGCCGCAGTCGGGCGCGGACCTGTCCAACGACTTCCAGGCCATCGGAC
Source organism: Brevundimonas sp. 374 (assembly GCF_900102995.1). NCBI lineage: Bacteria > Pseudomonadati > Pseudomonadota > Alphaproteobacteria > Caulobacterales > Caulobacteraceae > Brevundimonas > Brevundimonas sp. 374. The sequence continues at coordinate 153,884 of NZ_FNKT01000005.1, forward strand.
GCGACATCACCCGACTACGGATTTCCCGCTGACGGCCTAGAGCAGGCGGATTTCGCGCAGGCGTTCGGTCAGATAATCCTCGGCCAAGATGGTCTTGCCCGCATAGCGATCGGGATTGTCCGGCGTGATGGCGCTGGGCAGGGTCTCGATCGGGAAGTCCGGGTTGAAATGCAGGAAGAAGGGCGTCGAATAACGGGCGAAGCCGCGACGCTCTGGCGCGGGATTGACCACGCGGTGGGTCGTCGATGGCAGGACGTGGTTGGTCAGCCGCTGCAACATGTCGCCGATATTGACGACCAGGGCGCCGGGCGGCGGGGCGATGTCGAGCCAGCTGCCGTCCTTGTCCTTCAGCTGAAGACCGGCTTCTTCGGCGCCGAGCAGCAGGGTGATGACATTGATGTCTTCATGCGCGCCGGCGCGCACGCCAGGCGCATCGGCCGGAACCGGCGGATAATGCAGCATGCGCAGGACGCTGTTGCCCATGTCGACCTTGTCCGCGAAGAAGTCGTCGCCCAGCTTCAGATAGCGGGCGATGGCGCGCAGGATCTTGGCCCCGAGCGCATCCAGGTCCTCGAACATGCCATACAGGTGCTCGCGGAAGCCCTCGATCTCGGTCGGCCAGAGGTTGTCGCGCATATAGCGGCGATAAGGATGGCCTTCGGGCAGTTCCCGGCCGACGTGCCAGAATTCCTTCAGATCGACCGTTTTGGCGTCCTTGGCCGCCTCGACTCCGAACGGGGTCAAGCCGCGCGCGCCGCCGGTACCGGGCTGGTGATACTGACGCTTCACCTCTTCCGGCAGTGCGAAGAAGGCCTTGGCGTCGTCGATGGCTGCGGTGATGCGCGCCTCATCCAGACCATGGTCGGCGACGACAGCGAAGCCATAGCGGGAGAAGGACGCGCCCATTGCGTCGCTGAACTCTTGAAAATCGGCGTCGTACAGCGTCATCGAAACCGGCTGAATGGCGCGGTCGGTCGTGTGGTCCGTCTGGGTCACGCTCACGGCGTCGTCCTCGATTTGGGGATGTGCGGCGGTTCCCATACGCCTAATCGGCGACCTTGTCAGGGTCATGGCGCGTGCGGACGTGGAAGGCATTCATGCCCCGTACAGATTGGAACCTTCACAGTAAGCGCACGTTTCCGCGCCAGATCGCTCAAAAGAAAGGGACTATTCCATGCGCGCCAAGTTCATCGTCACCAGCGTTTCCATCGCCGCCCTGCTGGGGGCGGCCGCCTGCACCACCACCGACCCCTATCGTTCGGGTCCGGTTCGCAACAACACCGGGACCGGCGCCATCGCCGGTGCGCTGGGCGGCGCGGTTCTCGGCTATCTGACCAATACCTCGAACGGCGAACAGGGCCGCAAGAATGCTCTGATTGGCGCCGGCATTGGCGCGCTGGGCGGCGCCGCCGTCGGCCAATATATGGATCGTCAGCAACGCGCGATGGAAGCCGAACTTTCCGGCTCCGGTGTCGGCGTGGCGCGTCAGGGCGATCTGCTTGTGTTGCGCATGCCGTCGGACGTGACCTTCGCCACAAACCAGTCCTCCATCGATCCGCGCTTCCTGCCGGTGCTGGATGACGTCGCCCGCGTTCTGCAACAGTATGACCAGTCGACCGTGGACGTGATCGGTCACACCGATTCGTCGGGCGGCGACGCGATCAATCAGCCTCTGTCTGAGCGCCGCGCGAGCAGCGTCGCCTCTGAACTGGTGCGTCGCGGCGTGATCGCGCAGCGCCTCTATGTCGCCGGTAATAGCTCGCGTAACCCGGTGGCCTCGAACGCCACTGCCGAAGGCAAGGCGCAGAACCGCCGCGTCGAAATCCTGATCCGCCCGTTCACCGGCTGATCAGGCCTTAAGTCAGAATACTTGGGGGCGGCGTCGCAAGGCGCCGCCTTTTTGGCTGCGTGGACGCATCACGCAGAGGGTGAGACGGCGCAAAGAAAAACGCCGCCTCCTTTCGGAAGCGGCGTTCTGTCTTTCGACGACTTCGAAGCTCGAAGCCGACCCGGACGAACCGGTCGGCTCCGAAAGCCTTAGAAGTTGATGTCGATGGTCGCGCGGCGGTTGAGCGGTTCGCGCACACCGTCGGCGGTCGGCTTGGCCAGGTTGGTCTCGCCCTTGCCGTCGAGGGCGATGACGCCGCCGTTGACGCCCGAGGCGACCAGCGCGTCCGCGACGGTGCGCGAACGACGGTTGGACAGACCCAGGTTATAGGCGGCCGAACCCGAGGTGTCGGTGTAGCCGACGATCAGGAC
>NZ_FNKT01000003.1:0-202509 GCF_900102995.1 Brevundimonas sp. 374
GTCGCCGGGGTCAGATTGCACAGGCCTTGCGTGCCCGAGACGGCGCGCACGGTGCCGATGTCGCCCGAGCGGTAGCCGCCTTCCAGTTCAACGCGCCAGTTCGGGTTGAAGCGGTAGCCGAGGCGAGCGAACGCCGCCCAGCCGTCGTTCACTTCCCAGTTCCAGTTGGCGCCGGTCGTGGACGATTCAGCGTTGATATCGTCGATCATGTGGTAGCCGGCGTCGATGGCGCCGTACCAACCATTGGGTTCCGCCGATGCGGCGCCGGCTGCGAACAGTCCGGCGGCGGCAACGGAGGCGAGAAGTTTGAGCTTCATAGCTTCCTCACTGTGTGAATGCGCGAAGCTGCGCAATAGCACAGCATTCACCCGACCGAACGGCGTGGCTGGCGCACGGTTCCGCGCTTGAGCTACGATTGTGTCGACTGTGGCGCCGTTTCAACACATTGGGCGCCTGCGAAAGGAAACGAATATGGCGATGCGGTTTGACGGACAGGTGGCGATCGTAACGGGGGCCGGCGGCGGCTTGGGGCGCGAACACGCGCTCGCTCTCGCGGCGCGCGGGGCCAAGGTGGTGGTCAATGACCTGGGCGGCGCCCGCGACGGTTCCGGCGGTTCGGCGACGGCGGCGGAATCGGTCGTCGCCGAAATCGAGGCGGCCGGCGGCGAGGCCATCGCCAATGCGGCCTCGGTGACGGACTTTGCCGCAGTCCAGGCCATGGTCGATCAGGCCATGGCAAAATGGGGCCGGATCGACATCCTGGTGAACAACGCCGGCGTCCTGCGTGACAAGACCTTCGCCAAGATGGAGATCGAGGACTTCCGCTTCGTCGTCGACGTCCACCTGATGGGGGCGGTCAACTGCACAAAGGCGGTGTGGGAGATCATGCGCGGGCAGAACTACGGCCGGATCGTGATGACGACCTCGTCGTCGGGCCTGTATGGCAACTTCGGCCAGTCGAACTATGGCGCGGCTAAGATGGCCCTGGTCGGCCTGATGCAGACCCTGTCGATCGAGGGAGCCAAGAACGACATCCGCGTCAACTGCCTGGCGCCCACCGCACACACCCGCATGACCGAGGATCTGGGCGCCGCCCTGCCGCTGGAGGCGCTGGCCCCGGCCCTGGTCACGCCCGGCCTGCTTTACCTGGTCAGCCAGGAGGCGCCGAGCCGCGCCATCCTGGCCGCCGGCGCCGGCGGCTTCGAACGGGCCTATGTCACCCTGACGCAAGGCGACTTCGTCACTGGCGACGATGCGCCCGAACAGGTCGCCGCCCGCTTCGACGCCATCTCGGACCGCAGCGGCGAGATCGTGCCGGACATGGGCGCCGCCCAGGGCATGATCGAACTGACGAAAGCCCAGAAAGCCCACGGCGGTTGAACAACAAGGCGCCTTGCGTTGACGCGACGTGAGGCGCCTAACTTCGCGTCAGAGGAAACCGGCCTCAAGCAGCGCGAACGCGCGTAGGCCAAACAAGAATGGGCTCAAGTAGCCCGAAGGGCGATAGCCCCAGGAGGAAAGCCCATGCGCGAAGCCGTCATCGTCTCCACCGCCCGCACCCCCATCGGGCGCGCCTATCGCGGCGCCTTCAACGACACCCAGGCGCAGCAGCTCGGCGCCCATGCGGTCAAGCACGCGGTCCAGCGCGCCGGGGTCGATCCGGCCGAGATCGAGGACGTGATCATGGGCGCGGCCCTGCAGCAGGGTTCGACCGGCACCAACGTCGCGCGCCAGATCGCGCTCGCCGCCGGCCTGCCCTCTTCCGTTCCGGGCATGAGCCTGGATCGTCAGTGCGCGTCGGGCCTGATGGGCATCGCCACGGCGGCGAAACAGGTCGTCTTCGATCAGCAGAAGATGGCGGTCGGCGGCGGGCTCGAAAGCATCTCCCTGGTCCAGAACCAGAATATGAACCTGTACCGGATGAAGGACGAGGCGCTGCTGAAGCTGTCGCCCCACATCTATATGTCGATGCTGGAGACGGCCGAGGTGGTGTCGCGCCGCTACGGCGTCAGCCGCGACCGCCAGGACGACTATGCGCTGAAATCCCAGCATCGCACCGCCGCCGCCCAGGACGCCGGTCGCTTCGACGCCGAGATCGTGCCCATGACCACCACCATGCTGGTCATGGACAAGGCCACCGGCCAGACCTCATCGAAAGAGGTCACCCTGTCCAAGGACGAGGGCAACCGTCCCGACACGACGCTGGAAGGCCTGAAGGCGCTGAAACCCGTCTTCGGCGGCGGCGAGGAGATCGAGACGGGCGAGTTCATCACCGCCGGAAACGCCTCGCAACTGTCTGACGGCGCCTCGGCCTGCGTCGTCATGGAGGCCGGCGAGGCGGTGAAGCGCAATCTGCAACCGCTCGGCGCCTATCGCGGCATGGCGGTCGCCGGCTGCGAGCCGGACGAAATGGGCATCGGCCCTGTCTATGCCGTGCCCAAACTGCTGAAGCGCCACGGCCTGACCATCGACGACATCGGGATCTGGGAGCTGAACGAGGCCTTCGCCGCCCAGGTTCTGTATTGCCAAGACACGCTGGGCATTCCCGACGACCGCCTGAACGTCTCGGGCGGCGCCATCTCGATCGGCCACCCCTACGGCATGTCCGGCGCCCGCATGACCGGCCACGTCCTGATCGAAGGCAAGCGTCGCGGCGCCAAATACGGCGTTGTCACCATGTGCATCGGCGGCGGCATGGGCGCGGCCGGGTTGTTCGAAATCTATTGAGAGAAACCAATTGTCTCCTCCCCATTTCATGGGGAGGTGGCTCGTAGCGAAGCGGAGAGACGGAGGGGCTCTTCGCCGCATCGCAAACGTCTATGGGACTTCAATAGCCCCTCCACCGCTTCGCGGTCCCCCTCCCCGCTCCGCAGGGAGGAGATGATTTAGATCCGCTCGCTGATCTTGATCGCCGCCTTGCAGCCGACCTTGATCACGCCAGACAGCAGACGATACGCCGGCGCTTCGCGGCTGCCGTGTTTGATGGCGTGGTCGTGGTGGGCCAGTTCCTCGTCGCGGAACTGTTTCAGCTCGGCGGCAAGGGCCGGGTCGCGGTCGCCGATCTCGGCGATCTGGTCGGCATAGTGTTTTTCGATCACGCTCTCGACCGCCTCGGTGCAGGCGTGCGCGGCCTTTTCACCCATCAGGGCCGTGCCGGCGCCCAGGGCCGAGGCGGCGATGCGCCACAGGGGCGTCATGACCGTGGGTCGCACCCGCCGCTCGTTCAGCAGCCGCTCGAAGCGCGCCAGATGCACCGCCTCCTGGTCCTGCATCTCCGACAGGTCGTGGGTGATGCCGTCACGCCCCTTGCGCCCTTCGAACACCGCCTTCTGGGCGCGATAGATCAGGACGGCCGCATATTCCCCGGCGTGATCGACGCGCAGGATTTCGTCCATCCGCGCCTTGTCGGCGCCTTGGCCAGGACGAGGGAGGGGAATGGAATGGCTCATCGCATCAGGCCTTTTCGATCCGGGGCGCGCGGGCGTCCTTGGGACGTTTCGCCGCCAACAGGCTGAACACCGCAAGCGCCGAGGCGATGATCGCGTTCCATCCTGCCATCGACAGACCCAGCCAGCTCCAGGCTACATCGCCGCAGCCGATCACCTTGGTCACCGGCCCCGTGCCCATGGCCAAGGCCGTCAGGCTGTCCATATCGACCGAGCCGCCGACCGACGAACAGGTCGCAGGCAGCGCCCACCATTTGTATTCGCCGCCCATGTGGAAGATGGCCGTGATGGCGCCTGTGGCGAACACGGCCGCCAGCAGGAAGGCGGCGATGCGCGGCGTGCCCCGGCGTCCGCCGCTGAACAGGGTCCAGCCCGTGGCCAGCACCGCGACGACGACCGCCCCCCAATAGACCTCGCGCTGCTTCAGACACAGGTTGCAGGGCGCAAGGCCGCCGAACCGTTCGAACGCATGGGCCGCGCCCAGCATGGCCAGCGACGCGGCCAGGGCGAAGGCGGTCCACCAACGGGTCAGAAGGCGATAGACATCGATCATCTTGAAACGGTCTTACCCCGCCCCTGCGGCCGCGTCGACTTACAGAAGCTTCAGGACGACGATCAAGGCGACCAGCGCGACCAGGCCGATCACGCTCCACATCGCCAGCCGCTTTTCGACCTGCGCCAGCATGGCCGGCCCCCAGCGCTTCAGGATCCACGCCTCCAAGAAGAACCGTCCGCCCCGCGTCACGACCGACGCCGCGATGAAGACCGGAAAGCTGAACGCCGCCAGGCCCGAGGCGATGGTCACCAGCTTGTAGGGAATGGGCGTCAGCCCCTTGATCAGAATGACCCACAGGCCCCACTGATCGAACCAGGCGCGGAACTGCTCCAGCCCGTCCGAATGGCCCAGCACCCGCATGATCGCCAGGCCCAGGTCGGTCAGGAAATAGCCGATCGCATAACCGAGAATCCCGCCCAGAACCGACGCCACGGTGCAGACGGCGGCGTAGAAATACGCCTTCTGCGGCCGCGCCAGGATCATGGGCGCCAGCATCACGTCGGGCGGGATCGGAAAGAACGAACTCTCGGCGAAGGAGACGACCGCCAGGGCCTTGGTCGCATGGCGGCTGCGCGCCAGGTCGAAGACGCGGTCATAGAGTTTGCGCAGCATGGCGATCCTTAAGGCGGCACGGCGCGTTAGCACCCCTGCGGCGTTGCGTCATCCTCGGCCGTCACGTCCACCTGCTAGAGCGCCTGAATGACGACCCCCGCCTCTTCCCCGTCCACGGTCCAGCAGGACGACGTCAGCCATAACGTCACCCGTCTGCTGCGGCGGCTGGCCGACGACGGCGGCGACGCCGGCCTGACCCTGCACGAAATCCGCGACCGGCTGGACGAGCGCGCCTATGGGCTGTTGATCCTGCTGCTCTCCATCCCGTGCCTCGTGCCGGGCCTTTATGGCGTGCCGCAGGTGGTCGGGCTGATCGTCATCCTGCTGGCTGGCCAGATGCTGGTCGGGCGCGAGGAGCCTTGGCTGCCGCGCTGGCTTCTGAACCTGCGGAGCAAGGGATCCTGGCTGAAGGCCATGGCCGATTTCGCCGAAACCAAACTGGGCTGGATCGACCGGCTGTCTCGCCCCCGCCTGCGTCGCTTCGCCGATGGACCGGGCGAGAAGCTGGCCGCCGTCTTCATGATTCTGGCGACCGTCACCATCGTCATGCCTCTGACCAACACCATCCCGTCGATCGCCCTGGCCCTGCTGTCGGTTGGCCTGATCCAGCGCGACGGCCTGTTCGTCCTCGCCGGCTGCGCCGTCACCACCGTCTGGCTGACCCTCCTGGGCGCGCTCGGGACCGGCCTTCTGATGGGCGCCGAATGGGCGACCCGCTGGCTGCCGGGCTGATGCAACCTTCAGTTATTAGTCGTCAAATCGCCTCAGTTGTTTTAGTCCGTATGCTCACGCTTGGTGGTGGGAGCCCGAAGATTTGACCTCGAAACTGATCGGCCTCGTCGCCGCACTTGGCCTCGCTTTCGCAGCCGCCGCCCCTGCCTCGGCTCAACAGGCCGCGACGATCGAGGCGCGCACCGCGCCGGGCGGCGTTCTGGTGACCTGGAAGCTGGCCCAGCCGACCACCGAGGTCGCCTTTGTGGACCAGGACATTATTCGCACCCTCTGGACGGTGAAGACCCCCGGCCTGTCCCTTTCGGATGGCGTCGTGAAGTCCGACCAGCCGTTCGACGCCTTCGAAATTCTGATCGCGCCTAACGCGGCCGAGGTGGACCGCGTCTATATCGGCCTGGTGCGGGTGGGGTCGGGCCAGAGCCTTTATGGACCCGCGCTGGCGCTGAAGGACATGGACGCCGAACTGACCGTCAAGGCGGCCCCAGGTGAAACCGCCACGCCTCAATCCGACGCGATCAAGAGCTACGTCTATGTCGGACCGACCTCGGCCGTGACGCAGGATGACGGTGGCGTGGTCGTCGTCGGGGACACCGTTCCCGCATCCCTGCGCACCGCGATGATCGAGGGCTTTCTGGCGGCCCAGGGATTCTATAGCGCTCGTCTCGGCCGCGACCTGCCCTATACGCCGACCCTGATCGTCACCACCGACAGCCCAGGCCCGACGACATATCGGGGCGATGTGACCGACAATGGCGTCATCTCCCTGCGCTTTCATGGCTCGGACTGGTCCGCGCCCCCGCCCGATGTGACCGAACAGCTGTCCACCTTCGTCTGGCACGAGACGTTGCACATGTGGAACAGCCATGCGGTGACGACCAAGGACGGCGTCAGCGCGCCTTGGCTGCATGAGGGCGGGGCCGAATACGGCGCATTGGTCGCCGCCCTGTCCACGGCAACGATCGACGAGGCCCAGTTAAAGACCTCGCTGGCGCGACGGCTTAACGGTTGTCGCGCCGCCCTGGGCGACCGCCCTGACGCGGAACAGCGCCTGCGCACCGGAAACGCCATCTACCACTGCGGCGTCGTCGTGCAGTGGATCGCGGACCTGGAGAGCCGCCGCGCCTCCGACGGCCGCAAGGACATCTTCGACATCTGGAAGACCATGCTTCAGTCCGGTCGCGCGGGGGACGGCTACGGCGTGGCGGACTTCCGCAGTCGCCTGACGCCAGACACTGCTGTCGCCGTCCTGCTGGACGGTCCGGGTCCGGAACGCTGGACCGGCATACAGACCCGCCTCTCCGCGCTGGGCGTCACCCTGGTCAATCGGCCCAGTCCGCGTGACCTTCGCCAGGCCGCTCTGTTCCACATGGTCGATCAGAACTGCGGCGGCGAGGGCGGCTTCTCTACAGACAACGGCCGGATCAAGCTGGACTCCGGCGACCGATGCGGCGCCCTGTCCGGCGATCCCGTCGTCGTCGCGATCGAAGATCTGGACCCGATGTCGAACGGTCAGGGCGTCTTCCAGGCCGTCCAGGCCCGTTGCGCCGAAAACCTGCCCATCCGCTACACCCTGGCGGACGGCAAGACGGTCGAGGCGGTCTGCAAGGCCCCGCTTAAAGCCCCCGATCTCTGGGCCGTGGATGCGATGCCGGACCTCAGGGCGCGACGCACCTGACGGCGCATGCGCTGCCCTAGATGTCCAAGATTTAACGGGCGCCTAGCCGGTATCCAGTGAAAGGTGAAATGGTCGACCGGCGGTCGATCATTTCCAATCTTCTTTCATGGCTTGTCATGGCTTTGCCTCTTCGTTCCTCCCGCATCCTGTTCGTCGCTGTCGGTGCGTTGCTGGTCGCCGCCCTGCCCGCAGCCGCCCAGGACTATCGCCAGTCCTTCCATCCCGATCAGCTGAAGGGACCGCCAGCCGGGGCGCTGAACGAGGTGCTGGTCCTGGGCACGCCGCACCTGTCGAACCTGGGCGAGGGCTTCAACGCCGAAAGCCTGTCGCCGCTGCTGGATCGGCTGGCGGCGTGGAAGCCCACTGCCATCGCGACCGAGGACCTGTCGGGCCTGCAATGCGACAGCCTGCGTCGCTATCCGTCGCGCTATGCCGAGACGGTCAAGACCTATTGCTGGGATCCCGCCCCCGCCGCCCTGGCGACCGGCCTGGACGTCCCGGCCGCCAACGCCGAGGCCGAGCGGCTGCTGGCCGAATGGCCCGCCCAGCCCACGGCGGCCCAGCGGCGCCATCTGGCGGCGGTCTTCTTGGCGGCCGGCGAGCGGGGATCGGCCCTGGTCCAGTGGCTTCGCTTGGCGCCCGAGGACCGCACCGCGAGGGACGGCCTGAACGACGCCCTGGTCGCCGTTCTGAACCGCATCAAGTACAGGGCCAATGAGACCTATCTCATCTCCGCGCCGCTCGCCGCACGCCTGGGACTGGAACGGCTGTGGAGCGTCGACGACCACTCCGCCGACACGCCCGACCCGACTGATCCCGTCGAGAACAAGGCCTATGCCGACGCCATCATGGGCGCGTGGAACAATCTCGCCAGCCAGACCCGTCGAACGCAGGACGCGGAACTTGGCGCCGCCCTCGATCAGCCGGACGGCGTGCTACGCATGTATCGCGTCTACAATGCGCCGACGAATCCGACCCTGACCTATCAATCCGACTTCGGCGCCACCCTGGTCGAGCCGTCGCCTCAGGCCTTCGGCCGGCGCTACCTCGGCTATTGGGAGACGCGAAACCTGCGCATGGTCGCCAATATGCGCGATGTTTTGGGCCGCTATCCAGGCACGCGAATGCTGACCATCGTCGGCGCCTCGCACAAGGGCTACTACGAGGCCTATCTGGATCAGATGCACGACGTCCGGCTGGTCGATCCCGAGCCTGTCCTGCGCTGAGCGGAACGCGCTGGGGGCCGCCCGTCATCACGACCCCGTGGCTTCGTCTTGGCTCCGTCGTCTTCTGTGACTAGGTTCCGCGCCAATCGGCGGCCAGACCGCCCTCAAGATCACGCGGGAGACGCGCCATGAACGACATGACCCAGGCCCAAGATCAGGCCACGGCGGAACAGATCGACCTCGAAAACCCCCTCGGCGTCGACGGGTTCGAGTTCGTCGAATTCACCGGCCCCGAGCCCGAGGCGATGATTTCGCGCCTGGAGCTGATGGGCTTCACCCAGACGCACGTGAACCCCAAGACGGACGTGGTGCGCCTGAAGCAGGGCGATATCAGCTTCCTGGTGCAACGCTCGCCCAAGGGCCAGGCCGCCGACTTCGCCAGGGATCACGGCCCGTCCGCCAACGGCATGGCTTTCCGCACCACCGACGCCAAGGCCGCCTATGAGGGCGCGCTGGCTCGCGGCGCCGTCGCCGCGACGGACGCCGCCGGCGGGGCTTTGGGCGACGACTATCCCTACATCCTGCAAGGCATCGGCGGATCGCTGCTGTATGTCATCGATCAGTACGGCGACTCCGGCTCGCTCTATGACGCGTGGGACGAGATCGAGGGCTGGGAAGAGGCCGAGCGCAAGAACTCGATGGGCCTGGAGATCCTGGACCACCTGACCCACAACGTTCGTCGCGGCCAGATGCGCACATGGTCGGGCTTCTACAACTCGATCTTCAACTTCGAAGAGCAGAAGTATTTCGACATCAAGGGCAAGGCGACGGGCCTGTTCTCCCAGGCCATGATCGCGCCCGACCGCGCCATCCGCATCCCGCTGAACGAAAGCCAGGACGAGAACTCTCAGATCGAGGAGTTCATCCGTCGCTACAACGGCGAGGGCATCCAGCACATCGCCCTGACGACCGAGAACATCTTCGAGACGGTCGAGGCGATGAAGGAACGCGGCGTCGCCTTCCAGGACACGATCGAGACCTATTTCGAGCTGATCGACAAACGCCTGCCCAACCATGGCGAGGACGTGGAGCGGATGCGCAAGAACCGCATCCTGATCGACGGTTCGGACGAGGAAGGCCTGCTGCTGCAAATCTTCACCCAGGACACCTTCGGCCCGATCTTCTTCGAGATCATTCAGCGCAAGGGCAACGAAGGCTTCGGTAACGGTAACTTCCAGGCCCTGTTCGACTCCATCGAACTGGACCAGATCCGTCGCGGCGTCATCAAGGTCCACGCCTGAATGACGATGCGGCCGCCGACCTGGCTGCCCTGGCTCGGCCCGGTCCTGGCGGCCGGCGCCGGGGCCCTGGCCGGCGAAGTCTGGCTGGGCGGCGGCTTCTGGATGGTCCTGATCGCCGCCCTCCTCTGCGGCTTCGCCCCCATCATCGGCTATCAGGTGTGGAAGCGGCTGCACCATAGGGGGTGAGGGCGGCCGATTGGCTTTTGCCAGATGCCCGATTTTGGGAAGTTGAATCTGCACATGGTGTCGCTTGACTGACACCAAGCGAACGAGACTGAAATTGGGTCAGGACGCCGCTCTATTCTCGCGCTAAGGTCGCACAATGTGCACCTTTGCCGTTCTGCTTGCGATCTGTTTCAGCGCCAGCCCAGCAATAGCTCAAATTGGCTCATCGGCTCCGAACGATCCCGTGCTCGGCGCTCGGCTTGTCGAGGGTGTCGCCACGGCGGATCAACTCTGGCTTAGAAACGAAGCCGGAGCGGTGGTCGTTTTCGATCGGGCCGACGCCAACCGGCGCATTATTGTCGAAGAAGGCGCTGCGGATTTGCTGCGCGACGCTGGGCGAACCCTTGTTCTTCAGTCAGATGGCGGAACTCCAAGACGTTTTTCTGTCCAAGAACCAGAAACAGGCCGATCCTTAACACCGCCGCTCCAGGCCGACGCTCTCGGTTTTCTGCGTGAAGGCTTGGACTGGATCGTCATTACGAAAGACGCCCTCTACCGCAGCGATGGCGGTGAGTGGCGCCGCCAGCCGTTCGAAGGCTTCGGGCGCCACTTCGGCGTCATGACTTTGGCCTCTACGCCTGACGGGTCGATATATATTGGTTTCAATCAAGGCGAATGGGGCGGCGGACTTTGGCGGATTGCTCCAGGCTCCTCAAGGTTGGTTGAAATCCGCAAGGTCGATGATGATCCCTGTCACGGTCCACTTGCGTCTGAATGTGATCCGGTCACAGGTTTGGCGCCAGACATTGATCATGCCGGATGTCTACTGGCCTCGATTGGTCTATCCCACATGCTGTCACACGGCCGCGTCATGCGTGTATGCGGCGATGAAGCAACCTTAGTCTTCAGCCGAGAACTGGATGCTCTTCCTGGATCGATCGAAGCATTCTCACACAGCACATGGCCCCTATTTGGTCTCGCGGCGACCCCGCGTGGCTGGGTTGCTGTCACACAAGATAAGCTGTTTGTTTCGGATGGCGGCGAGGTGAAAATCCTGGAGATGCCCGATGTCGAGTCGCTCGCTGGCATTCAAACTGTGCAATTTGAAAACATTTTAGTTGTTCCAACGGACATCAATTGGGGCATGTCTTTGAGCGGCTACACGCCTATGCTTATTGCCGTCACTGACTAGACGCGCTTAATAATCCCCGTGTCCGTTCGGCTACAGAATGGTTTGGGTGGCGAAAACAAGTTTAGGACAACGACTTCGAACTCAGCGGTTTTTTTGCTGTGATCATTCTGATGTCGGCCTTCTCCTGACTCGCGGCTACATCTCAGGCCGTAGACGCGTCTTGCTAGCCATCAGCTATCTAACATTTAGACCTTCCGAGCTTATTAGACCCATTGACCTGACATGCCCGAAGGCGGCGTTACACTGCGACCGACCGGCGTCATTGGGGAAAGTGCACCGATTGCACTCGTTTTTCGGCTTGGAGGAGGTTCATGATGCGTATCGCCTGTTCGGGACTAGTTGCACTCTTTGCACTGTGTTTTTCCTCGGCGCACGCCGAGGACGCCGCGCCGCAATGGTCGCTGGCGATCCACGGCGGGGCCGGCGTGATCGAGCGGTCCAGCCTGACGCCCGAGCAGGACGCGGCCTATCGCGCGGCGCTGCAAGGCGCGCTGGACGCCGGTTCGGCCGTGCTGAACAGCGGCGGCACCGCGTTGGATGCGGTCCAGGCCGCCGTTCAGGTCATGGAGGACGATCCTCTGTTCAACGCCGGGCGCGGGGCGGTCTTCACTGAGGCCGGCCGTAACGAGCTGGACGCCGCCGTCATGAACGGATCGGACCTTACCGCCGGGTCCGTCGCCGGCCTGACCACCACCCGTCACCCCGTCGCCGCCGCCCGCGCGGTTATGGAGCGGTCGCCCCACGTCATGCTGATCGGCCCCGGCGCCGACGCCTTCGCCGCCTCGGTCGGGCTGGAGCAGGTCGCTCCGGCCTTCTTCTTCACCGAGCGGCGCTGGCAGGGGCTGGTCAAGGCCCTGACCGAGGCCGGACAGCCGATCCCCGAACGCCCCGTCGGCGCGCCTCTACCGGGCGCTCAGGCCGAAATCGCCCCGCCCCTGAACGAGAAGAAGTTCGGCACGGTCGGCGCCGTGGCGCTGGACAACCAGGGTCGTCTCGCCGCCGCCACCTCGACCGGCGGCATGACCGCAAAACGCTGGGGGCGGGTCGGGGACGTGCCGATCATCGGCGCCGGCACCTATGCCTCCAACGCCGACGGCTGCGCGGTGTCCGCCACCGGCGACGGCGAATATTTCATCCGCGCCACCGTCGCCCGCGACATCTGCGCCCGGATTGCGGAAGGCGCGACGACGCAAGCCGCCGGTCAGGCGGAGATCGCCGACGCCGATCGTCTGGGCGGCAAGGGCGGCGTCATCGTCATGGGCCTGGATGGCCGCCCGGCCTTCGCCATGTCCACATCGGGAATGTATCGCGGCGCGGTCTCCTCGACCGACCCCGTCCGCGTCGCCATCTACGCCGACGAACCCTGAGCGCCCGTTCAGACCAATTAGACGAATTAGACTCTCTTTTTCCAAGACCGAGACCCATGCCCGCATCCGATGACGAACTGACCGTGATGGCCAACGAGGAGCTGGACGCCGCCTGCGCCATGCCCTTCGTCGAGGTCAGGAAGATCACCCCGTGGGGCGACAGTTATGAAGGCTTCGCCCCGTCCGGCCGCACCGTCGAGGTCGAGCGTCGCTACCTGTGGGCCGTCGAGCCCGAGGGCGGCGTCATCGTCGAGGTCGAGGTCCGCGACCGCGCCGCGCGCACCGGCGCCGAGGCCCGCGCCCTGCTGACGGCCGCCGACTGATTCCGCCGTTCCCAACATCGCAAATCCGGTCTAGGCCTTGGTCATGAAACTCGCCTCGCTCAAGCACGGCCGCGACGGCCGCCTCGTTGTCGTCTCTCAGGACCTGAACTGGTTCACCGACGCCTTCCTGATCGCCCCGACGCTGCAGGCGGCGCTGGACGACTGGGACCGCTGCGGTCCTCGCCTGGAGGCCTTGGCCGAAAGCCTGGAGCATGAGGCCGTGCCGCGCGGGCGCTTCCATGAGCGCGACGCCGCCTCCCCCCTGCCCCGCGCCTATCAGTGGGCGGACGGCTCGGCCTATGTGAACCACGTCGAACTGGTGCGGAAGGCGCGCGGCGCCGAAATGCCCGAGAGCTTCTGGACCGACCCGCTGATGTACCAGGGCGGCTCCGACAGCTTCCTGTCGCCGCGCGATCCGATCCCGCTGGCCGACGAGGCCTGGGGCTGCGACCTGGAGGCCGAGATCGTGGTGGTCGTAGGCGACGTGCCGCAGGGCGCGACGCGCGAACAGGCGCTCGACGCCATTCGCCTGGTCGGCCTGGTCAACGACGTGAGCCTGCGCAACCTGATCCCAGCCGAACTGGCCAAGGGCTTCGGCTTCGTCCAGTCCAAGCCCGCCAGCGCCCTGTCGCCCGTTCTGGTCACGCCCAAGGCGCTGGGCGACCGATGGAAGGACGGCAAGCTGCACGGCGCCCTGAACGTTCAGCTGAATGGCCAAGACTTCGGCAAGGCCGACGCCGGCGTCGACATGACCTTCGACTTCGGAACCCTGATCGCCCACCTGGCCAAGACCCGCTCGCTGGGCGCCGGGACCATCATCGGTTCGGGCACGGTGTCGAACAAGGACGCCGACGGCGGCCCCGGCAAGCCGGTCTCGGAAGGCGGCCTGGGCTACTCCTGCATCGCCGAGGTCCGCACGGTCGAGACGATCCTGCGCGGCGCGGCCGAGACGCCCTTCCTGAAACACGGCGACACGGTGCGGATCGAAATGCTGGACGCACGTCATCATTCGATCTTCGGCGCCATCGAACAGACCGTCGCGCCGCTATCCAGCGCGGACTGACGCCGCTAGGGTGCTGACAGCGGCCTCGGGGGAGGCCGCATCCTGTCTTTGGGGAGAGACGACGTGCCGCCTGAAAAACTGATCCCGCTGCTCATGATCCCGATCATGCTGGTGGTCGTGCTGCTGAAGAACCGCAGGAAGCGCGTGCTGAAGCCGCAACTGCTGTGGGTCATGCCGGCCATCGTCCTGCCGTTGATCGGGCTGGGCATCTGGGGATCGGCGCAGAACCCGAACATGGCCCATGCGCCGTTCGGCCCTGACGCCTGGGCGGTTCTGGCCATAGGCGGCCTCCTGGGCGGCGTCGCCGGTTGGTATCGCGGCAAGACCGTCACCATCGAAAAGGAGCCGGACGGTTCCCTGATGGCCCAGGCCTCGCCGCTGGGGCTGATCCTCCTGGTCGTGTTGTTCGCCGGCCGGTCGCTGCTGCGCGACCTGATCGAAAGCCACGCCGCCGCCTGGCATCTGAACGCCTTGGCGGTCACCGACGCCTTCCTGGTCTTCGCCATGGGCCTGATCGTCATGCAGCGCGTCGAAATGTACATCCGCGCCCGCCGCATCCAGTCCGGCGGCATGGACAGCCATGTGGAGGTCGCGGCCTAACGCTTCGGGCTGGACGCGGCCTTCGCCTCTGTGGCATGAGGCGGTCCTTCCGCTGCGGGCGTGGTGGAATTGGTAGACGCGCTGGACTCAAAATCCAGTTCCGAAAGGAGTGCCGGTTCGACCCCGGCCGCCCGCACCATTCTTCGTCGGTTCAGCCCAGCTGCCGGTGGAAGAACTCCGTCACGTCAGCCAGCACCGTCGCCTTTTTGCGGAACAGGGGCGAGAAGGTCGCGATCA
The DNA here is from genome assembly GCF_900102995.1 of Brevundimonas sp. 374. NCBI lineage: Bacteria > Pseudomonadati > Pseudomonadota > Alphaproteobacteria > Caulobacterales > Caulobacteraceae > Brevundimonas > Brevundimonas sp. 374. The sequence continues at coordinate 14,436 of NZ_FNKT01000003.1, forward strand.
GGTCGGCGTGGTCCAGGCCCGGATAGAGCTTGGCTTCCGAGCGCCCGCCCACCGCGCGCATCCGTTCGTCCAGAATGACCGTGTCCTCGTCGTGGACCACCGTGTCAGCCGTGCCGTGGCCCAGCCAGATCGGCGGGGCGTCACGACGCACGAAGGTCACGGGCTGGGTCAGGGTCGGGTCGGGCGCACGACCGAAGGCGTTCTGCGACGCCGCCACGTCGAACGGCAGGAAGTCGTAAGGGCCCGCGAGACCTGCGGCCGCCTTGATCAGATCGGGCCGGCCGACGGCGGCCATATAGCGTCGGTCCAGGGCGATCATCATCGCCAGATGCGCGCCCGCCGAATGGCCCAGCACGCTAAGCCGCGCGGGATCGCCGCCATATTGACCGACCACCTCGGCCGCCTTGGCCGTGGCGGCGGCGGCGTCCTCTATGAAGGCCGGGAAGACGACCTGGGGCACGACGCGGTAGTCCGGCAGGGCGACCACAAACCCGCGCGCCGCCAAGGCTTGCGCCGCCCAGCCATACTGGCTGCGCGAGCCCGAATCCCAGCCGCCGCCATAGAAGAAGACCAGCGTCGGATAGGGGCCAGGCGCGGTCGGCGCATAGAGATCCATCTGCTGGCGCGGATCGTCGCCATAGGGGACGTCGCGCGCGACGCGTCGCACGCCGCCGTCCCTCGGTCCCAGGGTGTTCAGCAGGCTCAGCGGCGAGCAGGCGGCGGCGAGAAGCCCAAGGGCAGGCGCGAACAGTCCACGGCGTGTCATGCAGAAGGCTCCATCACCCACAATACGCTCGGATCGCCGGATCGGTCGTCATCTACGATCAGCGGGCATTGGCGATCAGCCGGCCGCAGTCGGCGTCGTCGGCCAGCCCAGGATCGACGAAGGCGAACAGGGCCGTCACCGGCGCCACTACCGCGCCCAGCAGGCCCGCCAGACCGCCCTGCGACACGACCGAACCGACATCGACCCCGACCTTGGGCGCGGTCAGGGGGCCGGAGACGGTGATCGGCGCCCACAGGCGCAACAGTCGCGGCTTCTTGGATTCGCCCTCGATCCGCAGGTTCATCGTCTCGGCGCCCAGGTTGATGCTGCCTTTACCCTGAGCCAGGACCACATCGGTGTCGATGACGAAGGTGCGGGCGGTCGCCGTGCCGCCGCTGACGTTGAAGTCGGCGACGGCGCAGCGTATCTGGCTTTCGGACCTGTCTCCGCTCAACAGCTTCAGTAGCCCGGCGCTGGCGTTGATGCCCAGCAGTTCGGCGAAGGCCGCCCGCATCTTGCCATTCGGCACCACAAGGCTGAGCGAGCCTTTCGACGCGGCGGCGAAATTGTGGATCGAGGCGCCCGGCCCCTCCAGCTTCGCCCGGCCCAGCGCCCTGCCGGTGACGGGCGCCGAGCCGTTGCGGGCCGGGATGATGGACTCCAGCGGATAGCCGGCCAAACGCAGATCGACCGTGCTGTAGGGGGTGTCCTTGGTCGCATCGATCCGCGCCGTGCCGTTCAGTGCGCCCCGGTTGAAGTCGAAGCTGATCGGATCCAGCTTCAGGATGCCGTCCTTCAGGTCGGCGCCCAGGTTCACCTGACGCACATCAAAGGCGTTCGCCTTCACCGATCCGGCCCGATAGGACAGGCTACCGTCCATGGTCTGCAGCCGTTCCGTCTGCAGCTTGGCGTCCGGCAGCAGCTTGCCGCCGACCACGACCGGCGCCTCGGTGTCGGTGCCCGCCGCATTGGTCCGGGTCCGCGCGCCCAGCACAGCGGCCAAATCGTCGATGTCCAGACGACGTGAGGTCAGGTCAGCGTCGACGCGCAGCCGCTGGCCCGACTGGACCTTCACCTCGCCCGACAGATCGGAGGCCCCGACGCGTCCGTCGAAATCCCTGAAGGTCCAGATCCGCCGATCGCGATTCAGCGCGCCCGACAGCCGGTAGGGCGGCGTATTGGGCAGGGCGACGCCGGTCAGCAGATAGAGGTCCGACATGTTGCGTCCCTGGATCGTCATGGTCGCATCGAACCGCCCCAAATCGAAAGGTCGAGTGATCGCCCCCTTGGCGACCAGGGACGAGTCCGCGCCGGTCACATCGGCCTCGAACCGATAGGGACGTTCGCGCCGGATGTTGATGAAGGGACCGCCCTCGATCCTGACGGTCATGGGCGCGCCGCGGACATCGCCGCGACCGTCCAGCACAAATCCGGCCTGGCCGCTGGACGCCTCGCGCGCATTGACCGCCGCCTCCAGCGTCAGTCCGCGCCGCTGTTCCTCAAAGGTCAGCTGCCCGTCCTTGATGACCAGTTGCTGGATGACCGGCAGGTTCAGCCCTTCGCCATTGTCAGGTTTGTTGGGATTCAACTGCCAGCTCTTGCGGCCGTCCTTGGTGGAGATCAGCACGACCCGGGGCCGGGTGAAGCTCAGCAGGGGCATCTCGACCTGACCGGCCAGCAGCTTTCGAAGGCGCACCGAGGCCTGGACCTCATCGACGTCGGCCGTGTCGCGATCGCGCGCCCAGTCGGGACCGCCGATCTTAAGCCCCCGCACCACGGCGGACGGCGTCCAGCTGAACAGATTGACGTCCAGATCGCCGGTCAGGGCGATTTCGCGATCGTATTTGACCGAGGCCCAGCGGCCGATAGGTCCGCGCAGCATGTTCCAATCGAACAGGGCCAGGAAAAGAACGATGGCCGCCACGACGACCACCACCACGCCCGCCGCCCATTTTTCCGCCATCCCCGGTCGTCGAGCCGCCGCATAGACGGGATCATTGTCGCGCACCCAGTCGCGCCAGGTGCGCAAACGCACCCCGGCCGGAGCCCACGCCCGCTGGTTCAGGTCGGCCCGAAAAGTGCGCCAATTCCGTGGGTTCGACAATCGCTCGTCTCCGTCAGCCAAAGGAAACGCACCAGCCCCGGTTTGGCGCCGCGGGGTCAGCTTGTCGTCGATTTGACGCGAAGTTGTCGCATAACCTTTACAAACTCCAGGATCGGCGCATAATTCGTCAGAGTCCTGATCTTAATTCAGGCCGTGGAGGACTGCCGATGACCCGTTTCCTGACCCCCGCCCTGATCGCTGCAGCTTTGGCGGCCGCAACGACGCCGGCGCTGGCGCAAAGTCTGCGCCCCGCCGAGCGCGCGGCCGTGCTGCAAACCGTCAAGGTTTGCGGAACCGACGTGGCCTCACGCACGGCCTATCAACGCGACCATGGCGCGACGCCGAGCTTCGTCACCGCCCAGCAAGCGGTCGCCGCCTATCAGTCGGGCCAGCGCTGGGCCGCGCCGCGCTGCATGACGGCGCATCAATATGACCGCCTGGCCGGCGCGCCGATCCAGCGCGCCGCGCTCTGATCCCGACCAAACGCGCATGAAGAAGGGGCGCGGTCGTCGGACCGCGCCCCTTTTTGTCGTCTGGGCGGACGCCTCTTACTGCGTCGGCGTCAGATATTTGTTCAGCCAGCCGAACACTTCATTGTGCCATTGCAGGCTGTTGGCCGGCTTCAGCACCCAGTGGTTCTCGTTGGGGAAGACGATCAGGCGGCTGTCGATGCCGCGACGTTGCAGGGCGGTGAAGGTCGCCAGGCCCTGGGCGGTCGGGATGCGGAAGTCGCGGTCGCCCTGAACCACCAGCATCGGCGTCTTCCAGTTATCGACATGGTTGGCCGGGTTGAACTTCTGATAGCCCTCCGGCTTGTCCCACGGCGTGCCGCCGTATTCCCACTCGGTGAACCACAGCTCCTCGGTCGAATAGCCCATGCCGAAGGTGTCGAAGACGCCGTCGTGGTTGACCAGGCACTTGAATTCGTTCGACCAGTTGCCGGCGATCCAGTTGATCATATAGCCGCCGTAGGAGGCGCCCAGCGCACAGGCGTTGTCGCCGTCCAGGAAGCTGTATTTCGCCTGAGCCGCCGCCCAGCCCTTCTGCAGGTCTTCCAGCGGGCGGTCGCCCCAGTGTTGGCTGATCGCGTCGGTGAAGGCCTGGCCGTAGCCGGTCGAGCCGTGGAAATCGATCATCACCACCGCATAGCCCGCGCCCGCATAGGTCTCGGGGTTCCAGCGATAGGACCAGCCATCCCCGAACGAACCCTGCGGCCCGCCGTGGATCAGGAAGGCGACCGGATATTTGCGGCCCTCGACATAGGCAGCCGGCTTGATGACATAGCCGTGGACCGTCTCGTTGTTCCAGCCGGCGAAGCTGAATTGCTCATACTCCCCGAACTGTTTGGCGGCGAAGGCGGGGTTGGACTGCGTCAGACGACGCGGCATTTCGCGACCCAGATAGGTCTTGAAATACAGGTCGCCCGGCTCGCGCAGGCTGTCCTGGGCGAAGACGAAGCCCGAGGGCGTCTGTTGGAAGGCCGAGACGTGGCCCGCGCCCGTGATCGGCGTGACCACGCCGTTGCGCGTATCCACCGAAAACAGCTTGGTCGAACCGACATCGCCTGCCGTCGTGTACAGCGTCTGGCCGTCGCGCGACCATTGCAGCGTGTCGGCCGAGCGATCCCAGTTCGAGGCGATCTCGCGCTTCTGGCCCGTTTCGACGTCCATCAGCACGATCTGATAGCGATCGGCCTCGAAGCCCGGCCGCGCCATGGCGCGATAGGCCAGTGTCCGTCCGTCCGGCGAGAAGACGGGGCCGGTGTCCCAGGCGTCATTGCCGTCGGTCAGGTTGGTGAAGGTGCCGTCGCCCGACAGGCCGTTGGTCTTCCACAGGTCGAAGTTGGTGCTCCACGGCTCGGTCTGACCGGCGAGACGCGCGGAGAAGACCACGGCATCGCCCGCCGGCGTGAAGACGAACTCGCTCTCGTCGCCGAAGGGCTTGGAGGGCGTGTCGCCGTCAAAGCCCTTGGTGATCCAGGTCGGCGTGCCCGTGGCCTTGCCGTCGCGGCCGATCGACTGGACGAACAGGTGGTTCTGGGTGTGGTCGTTCCAGGTGTCCCAGTGACGCACGAACATGCGGTCATAGACCTGGCCTGTCGTCTTCTGCTCGGCGATGGCCTTGCCCTGTTGGACCGAGGCGTTCAGGTCGGCCGCGTTCGGATAAACGGCCAGCGACACCGCCACCTTGTCGCCCGACGGGCTGATCCGATAGGCGTTCACGTCGGTGGGCAGGTTCGTCACCTGAACCGGCGCCGACGTCGGCGAGGCCACGCGCCAGACCTGGCTCGCGCCCGACTTGCCCGACAGGAAGTACAGATTGCCGTCCCCGCCCCAGCGCGCGGTGTTGGCGCCCTGATCCGAGATGGCCAGGCGGCGCGGGGCCGTGTCCGGCGCGTTCAGGTCCAGGATCCACAGGCTGCCGGCGCGGCTGTTGGCCTGAACATCGGTGGTCGTGACCGAATAGACGACATAGCGGCCGTCCGGCGACACCTGCGGATCGCCCAGCCGGTTGGCCGAGATCATGTCCTGATAGGTGAAGGCGTCCGGCGTCGCGGGCGCGGCTGGAACCGGCGCGGGCGGCACCTGGGCCAGGGCAGGCGCGGCGCTCATCAGCGCAACAGCCGCGCAGGCGGCGGACAGAAGGGAACGGTGACGCATCAAGATCTTCCTCGCGAAGCTTTCTGGCCGCGAGGCGTAGCACCCTGCCAAGGCGCGTCAATGGGTCGCTCAGCCCGCCGGCGCCGTATAGCGACCCACCCAATCCAGGATTTCCTGCTGCCAATCGACCCAGGTGCGGGGTTTCAGCACCCAGTGGTTCTCGTCCGGCACATGGACGAAGCGGCTGGGCACGCCCTGACGCTGAAGCGCCGAGAAGGTCGCCAGTCCCTGCTCCATCGGTACGCGGAAGTCCTTGGAGCCATGCAGCACCAGCATCGGCTTGTTCCAGTCACCGGCATAGGTCTCAGGGTTGAAGGCGTCATAGACGGCCTTGCGCTCCCAGCTCGGACCGCCGAACTCCCAGATGAAGTTGCCGATATCCATGGCGTTCATCAGCTGCGGCACGTCGAACACCCCGGCGTGGTTGACCAGGCAGCGCCAAGGCCCGTTCCACTTGCCGGCGATCATATTGACCATATAGCCGCCGTAGGAGGCGCCCAGCGCACAGGCCCGGTCGCCGTCGATCCACGGATTGTTCGATAGCGCCGCCGCCCAGCCCTTCTGCAGATCCTCCAGCGGCCGGTCGCCCCAGTGATCGTTGATGGCGTCGGTGAAGGCCTGGCCGTAACCGGGCGAGCCGTGGAAATTGATCATCACCACCGCATAGCCCGCCGCCGTATAGACCTGCGGGTTCCAACGGTAGGACCAGTTCTCGGTCCAGGGCGATTTCGGCCCGCCGTGGATCAGATAGACCGCCGGATAGCGCCGTCCCTCGACCGCGCCCGCCGGCTTGAACACCCAGCCCTGCACCGGCTCATTGTTCCAGCCGGCGAAGGCGAAGGCCTCGCCTTTCGGCAGGTCCAGCTGCGCCAGCACCTCGGCGTTCTGCCGGCTGATCTGGCGGGGTTCGCCGCGCGTCTGCACGAAGATCTGGGTCGGGGCGACGAAGCTTTCGTGGGCGTAGGCCAGAACACCGGCCTTCTCCTCATAGGCGCCGACCGTGCCGTTGCCGGTCAGGGCCGTGATCCGGCCGGTGCGGGCGTCGACCGAGAACAGCCGGTTCTGGCCTTCGTCCGCCGCCGAGACCAGCAGCGACCGCCCGTCGGTGCGCCATTGCAGGCCGCCCGCGCCGCGATCCCAGTCGGTCAGTTTCCTCGCGCCGGAGCCGTCGGCGTCAGCCACCCAGACCGCCGCCTGATCCCCGCCGACGTTTTCGCGCGGCGCCGACAGCCAGGCCAGCTGGCGACCGTTCGGAGAGAAGACCGGATTGCCGTCCGATCCCTTGTTGCCTTCCGTCAGATTGACCGGCGTCCCGCCGTCGAGCGCCACGCGGAAGATGTCGCTATTGCTGGTGAAGGCCTCGCCCGCGCCTTGCGTCTGCGTGCCGTAAACCAAGGTGCGGCCGTCCGGCGAAATGTCGAAGCTGGAATCGCCGGCCGAGACATCGGCATCCAGGCCCGCCATCAGATCGCGCGGTTCGCCGCCACTCAAACCCGACCCGTTCAGCGGCTGGACGAACAGATGGGTGCGGCGCGTATCGACCCAGTGATCGAAATCGCGCAGCGGCAGACGGTTATAGGTCTGGAGCGTCGACTTGGCCCGCGCATCCAGCCGTGTCTTGGTGCAGGCCAGGGTGTCGCAATCGACGAATACCGAGACGGCCAGGACCAGCGACTTGCCGTCCGGCGCGATGCGGAAGCCCGACACGTCGAAAGGCAGGGTCGTCACTTGGGCCGCCGCCATCCCGGCCGCATCCGTGCGCCAGACCTGATTCGATCCGCCCCGCGACGACAGGAAGTAGATCGCCCCGCCTTCCGGCGCCCAGCGCGCGCCCGAGGCCCCGCCTTCCGAGATCGCCAACTTGCGCGGCTCGCCACCCGACACGTCCGCCAGCCACAGCCCGTTGACGCCCTTGTTGCCGTCCCAGTCGGTGGTGCGCACGGCGTAGAGAATTTGGCGGCCGTCCGGCGAGACGCGCGGCTCGCTGACCCGCTCCATAATCGCCAGATCTTTCAGCGACAGGCCGCGCGATGCGGGCGCCTGGACGGCGGGGGCGGCGGCCGGCGCGGACGAGGCCTGCTGCGCCAGGCTGGGCGCGGCGGCCAGGATCAGGCTTCCAAAGGCGACCGCCGCCATCCAGCGTGAACGCGTCATGTCTTCATTCCCCACAGCTTTTCTCCAGTGATAGGGGCCGCCCGTCCGATCGCCAAGCGTCCACGACGCCGCGCATCTTGCCCCCTCCGACCGAACCGGCGACAAGCGATCTTTCATGACCGCCGCCACCCTTCCTGCCCGCCGTCAGCCCCACATCGTCGATGTGCTGATCGCCGAACGCGCGCCGCGCCTGACCGCCTCGCCGCTGTGGCCGGTCGTACGGCCGGCGCTTTACGGCGTGCTGGGCTATGGGGCGGCGGTGCGAATGGCCGACGCCATCCGCGACCTGTCGGGAACCGAGACCTTCGACTACGTCTCGGACCTGCTGAGGCTGAAGGTGACGACGACGAATCTGGAGCGCCTGCCGGCGACCGGCCGCTGCGTCGTCGTCTGCAACCACCCCACCGGCATCGCCGACGGGGTCGCCGTGTTCGACGCGATCAAACAGCGGCGCACAGACATGATCTTCTTCGCCAACGCCGACGCCATCCGCGTCTCGCCGCGATTGGACGAGACCATCATCCCCGTCGAGTGGGTCCACGACAAACGCACCCGCGAAAAGACCCGCGCGACCCTGAACGCCGCCAGGGACGCGTTCGAGGCCGAACGCTGCGTCGTCATGTTCCCCGCCGGTCGTCTGGCGCGCGAGAAGAACGGCGTCCTGACCGATCCCGAATGGGCCCCGACCGCCGCCTCGATGGCGCGCAAATACGATGCGCCGGTCGTGCCCATGCATGTCACCGGCCCCTACAGCCGGCTGTTTCACCTGTTCGACAAGGTGTCGCAGGAGCTGCGCGACGTGACCCTGTTCCATGAGTTGCTGAATAAGGAAGGCAAGCCGTTCGGCGTCGATGTCGGCCTGCCCATTCCCGCCGACCGGCTGGACCTGGACGCCGCCAAGGCCACCGAAGCGCTGAAGACCTTCACCGAACGCACCCTGGCCGCCGATCCTGACGCGGTGTTTCCATGAAGATCGCCCTACCTGACGCCGAGGCCACCACCGCCCTGGGCCAGGCCATCGCCCCCCTGCTGGCGGCGGGCGACAGTCTGCTGCTCTACGGTCCGCTGGGCATGGGCAAGTCGACCCTGGCGCGCGGTCTGATCCGCGCCCTGACCACGCCGGACGAGGACGTGCCCAGCCCGACCTTCACCCTGGTCCAGTTCTACGAAAGCGACCCGCCGGTCGCCCATTTCGACCTCTATCGCCTGACCCGACCGGAAGAGGCGTTCGAGATCGGCCTGGACGAGGCTCTGGACGAGGGGTGCGCCGTCATCGAATGGCCCGAGCGTCTTGGTGACGATCCCGGCCGGTTCCTGGGGCCGGATCAGCTGGTTATCGAAATCTCCGAACAGGGCGACGGCCGCCTTGCGACCGTTTCCGGCGTAGGCCGATGGGAAACGGGGCTGAAGGAACTGCATGTCTGACCGCGAAACCCTCCGTCTCGACTTCCTGAAGGCCGCCGGCCTGGCCGACGCCGTGCGCGCGCCCCTGCCCGGCGACGCCTCGACGCGGCGGTATGAGCGGCTGACGCCGACGACCGGTCCGACCTTGATGCTGATGGATCAGGCGCCCGCCGCCGAAAGCCAGCCGTGCGATCCGCGCTGGACGCCCGAGCAGCGTCACGCCGCCGGCTGGAACGCCGTCGCCCGCCTGTCCGCTGGCCGGATCGAGGCCTTCGCCGCCGTCGCCGCCCATCTGAAGTCCTTGGGCCTGTCCGCCCCCGAAATCCCGTCGCTGGACGCCGCCAACGGCCTGGCCGTGCTGGAGGATTTCGGCGACGACCTGTTCGCCCGCGTGATCGAAGACGGCGCCGACGAGACGCCGCTTTATCTGGCCGCCATCGAGGCCATGGCCGTTCTGCACGAGGCCGGCGCTCCGCCCGAAACCCTGCACGGTCCCGGCGGCGATTGGCCCCTGCTGACCTATGACGAGACGGCGCTTCAGGGCGGGGCCGATCTGTTCGTCGAATGGTTGCCGAAGCTCGACGATCGGGTCAGCTTCGACGCCGCCGCCATCGCCGACTGGCGCGCTTCCTGGGCTCCCATTGTCGCCTCCGGCGCGGCCGGGGCCTCGGTCATGGCCCACCGCGATTATCATGCGGAAAACCTGATCTGGCTGCCCCAGCGCGACGGCCCAGCCCGCGTCGGCATGATCGACTTCCAGGACGCGGTGCGCGCCCACCCGTCGTGGGACCTGCACTCCCTGCTGCAGGACGCCCGTCGAGACGTGTCGCCGGCGCTGGAGGCCGAGGCGCTGGACCGCTATTTCGCCCTGCGGCCCCGGGTCGACCGCGCCGCCTTCATGGCTGACTACGCCGGCCTTGCCGCCCTGAACGAGGCGCGAATCATCGGCATCTTCGCGCGCCTGATCGCGCGCGACGGCAAACCGCGATACCGCCAGTTCCTGCCGCGCATGTGGCGACACCTGAACGCCAATCTGGAACAGCCGGCCCTGGCGCCCGTCGCCCGCTGGTTCGACCGTCACGTTCCTGCCGAGGTGCGCGCATGACCGCCCCCAAGACGGCCCCCAAGACCGCAATGGTCCTCGCCGCCGGCCTGGGCACGCGCATGCGCCCCCTGACCGACGACCGACCCAAGGCCTTGGTCGAGGTCCAGGGTCGCGCCCTGATTGACCATGTGCTGGACCGACTGGCGGACGCCGGGGTCGAAACCGCCGTGGTCAATGTCCACTGGTTCGCCGACCGACTGGAAGCCCATCTGGCGGCGCGCGGCCAAAATCCTAAAAACTGGGGCCCCGAGATCGTCATCTCCGACGAACGCGCCGAACTGCTGGAGACCGGCGGCGGGCTGAAGAAGGCCCATCCCCTGCTGGGCGAGGAGCCCGTCTTCGTCGCCAATATCGACAGCGTCTGGATCGACCGAGGCGGTGCGTTGGCCGATCTGGTCCGTCTGTGGAACCCAGAGACGATGGACGCCGCCCTGCTGCTGGCCCGCCGCGAAGGCTCCATCGGCTTTGAGGGCGACGGCGATTTCTTCATGGCCTGCGACGGGACGCTGACCTTCCGCGGCGACGCCCCGTCCGCTCCGTTCGCCTATATGGGCGTGCACATCACCCGGCCCGGATACGCCGACAACGGCCCCGACGGCCCCTTCTCCCTCAGCCCCCTTTGGCGCAAGTCCGCCGCCGAGGGACGTCTGTTCGGGTGCGTCCTGGACGGCGACTGGATGCACGTCGGCGACCCGCAGGCGCGGGACGAAGCCGAGGCGAAACTGGCGGGAGACGCGTGAGCGTCTTCGATCCCTTCCTCGGCGACACGCCGCGCTGGTACGCCATCCCCGCGCACCGGCCGTTCCTTGAGGATTTGGCCGCCGGGGTGCTGGCCTGGCTGGGCGATCTGCCGCCCGAAACCCTGTCGGACGCGACCATCCTGTTGCCCAACCGCCGGGCCGCGCGCGCCTTCACCGGTGCCCTGTCCAAGCTGTCGCAGGGTCGCCCCATCCTGCTGCCCCAGGTCCGGCCGCTGGGCGATCTGGAAGAGGACGAGCCGCCCTTTACGCCCGGCGCCCTGGGTCTGGACCTGCCGCCCGCCATCCCCGCCCTGACCCGCCGGTTCGAGATGGCGCGGATGATCGTCGAACAGTTCGATGCGTCCCTGAGCCCGATGCGGGCGTTGGACCTGGCCGATGCCTTGGGCGGCTTCCTCGATTCCTGCCAACTGGAAGAGATTCAGAACCCTGAGCGGATCGCCACACTGGTCGACGGCGAAATGGCCGAACACTGGGAACGGTCGGCCGAGTTCCTGGGCTTGGCGGTCGAGGCCTGGCCGAAGCGTCTGGCCGAACTGGGTCTGGTCGATCCGGCCTGGCGTCGCGCGACCCTGCTGCGCCGCCTCGCCGACCTGTGGGACCGCGAGCCGCCGCGCCAGCCCGTCATCGCCGCCGGTTCGACCGGCACCGTCCCCGCCGCCGGCGACGTCCTGAAGGCCGTGGCGAGGGCGCCGCTGGGCTGCGTCGTCTTGCCCGGCCTCGACCTCGATCTAGACGCCGGCGTCTGGGACCGGCTGGACGAACAGCATCCGCAAAGTGCGATGAAGCGGCTGCTGGACCGCTGCGAGATCGCGCGCGAAACCGTCCGCCCCTGGTTCCGTCCCGCCATTCCCACCGCCGTCGAGGCGCGCGGACTGGCGCGCCAGCGGTTGGTCAACGAGGCCCTGCGTCCCGCCGAGGCTACCGACGACTGGCGCCGCGCCATCCGCGACATCCGCTCGGCCGCCGCCGCGCGCAGCGAGGCGCGCGACCCCATCGCCGAAGGGCTTCAGGGCCTGTCCCTATTGACCGTCCGCGCCGAGGAAGAGGCCGCCGCCGCCATCGCCCTGATGATGCGCGAGACGTTGGAAACGCCCGGCAAGACGTGCGCCCTGGTCACGCCGGATCAGGCCCTGGGCCGCCGCGTCGCCGCCCGGCTGGAGCGTTGGGGGGTCATCCCCGATTCGTCCGCCGGCGCCCCCCTGTCGCGCCTGCGCGCCGGCGCCCTGGTCGATCTGTGCGCCCGCTGGATCGCCGATCCGGTACAGCCTCATCTGCTGCTCGCCGTCTTCAAACATCCGCTGTTCCGGTTCGACCTGGGCGACGCCTCTCAAGCGGCCGCCGTCGCCGCGCTGGAGGAACACGCCCTGCGCGGTCCCCGCCCGCGCGACTTCGCCGCCATCCATCGCCGTCTGCTGGAAGCGGTCCAGCCCGACCGGCGCGGCAAGGCGCCGCCGGAATGGAAACAGGCGCGGCTGTCGGCCGCGACCCGCCTGGTCGATCAGCTTCAGGCCGCCATCGAGGCCGCGGCCGCCATGTTCACGCCCGACGCGGATCTGAACGTCGCCGCCTCGGCTCTGACCCGGCTGATCGAAACCTTGGCCGGCCAGAACGCCTGGGCCGGTCCTGACGGCGAGGCGGCCGCCGCCCTGTTGTCTGGCTTGATCGAGGGCGGGGCGTCGCTCGGCCGCATCCGCCGCGGAGAACTGGCCGAACTGGTCACGTCCCTGGTCAAGGAAAACGTCGTGCGGACCGGCGGGGCCACCCATCCGTCGCTGCGGATTCTCGGCGCCATCGAGGCGCGTCTGGTCAGGGCGGACCGGATGATCCTGGCCGGGCTGGAGGAAGGCGTCTGGCCTCAGGCGGCCCCGACCGATCCCTTCCTGTCGCGCCCGATGCGAAAGGCGCTGGGCCTGCCCCCGCCCGAGCGCCGCCTGGGCCAGACGGCGCAGGACTTTGTCCAGGCCGCCTGCGCCGATGAAGTCATCCTGATCCACAGCGAGCGGCGCGGCGGCCAGCCCGCCGTCCGCTCGCGCTGGCTGTGGCGGCTTGAGATGCTGACGCGCGGCGCGAACGCTGTCGAAACGCCCGTCGCCATCGCCCGCCCGGCGGCCGTCATCGACTGGACCCGCGCCCTGGATGCGCCGCCGCCCGGCCCGCCGCAGTTCGCCAAACGCCCAGAGCCGCGCCCGCCGGTGCATCGCCGTCCGCGCAGCCTGTTCGTCACCCGCATCGAACGCTGGGTGCGCGACCCCTACGCCATCTACGCCCTGTGGGTGCTGGGGCTGGAGGCGATGGAGCGGCCCGGCGCGTCTGCCGAAGCGCTGGCTCGGGGCAACGCCGTCCACGCCGCCATCGAACGGCTGACGCTGGACTGGCCGAACGACCTGCCTGACGACTGCGAGGCCATCCTGCACGACCATCTGCTGCGCGAACTGGGCGCGCGCGGGTTCGAGGATGCGGCCATGGCCCGCGAGGCGCCGCTGGCCCGCAACTGCGCCCGCTGGCTGACAGAGTTCGAGCGCCGACGCCGCGCGCGCGGCGTCGACATCCTGGTCGAACAGCAGGGGACCATGACCTTCGACGCCCCCGCCGGCCCCTTCACCGTCAAGGCTTTCGCCGACCGGATCGAGCTGGCGTCCGACGGCGCGGCGGTCATGGACTTCAAGACCGGGGCGGCGCCGTCCGCCAAACAGGTCAAGTCCGGCTTCGCGCCGCAGCTCACCCTGACCGCCGCCATCCTGGCCGACGGCGGGTTCAAGGACACCAACGGCCCGGTCACGCCCGACGAACTGACCTATGTCCGCGTGGTCGGGCGAAAGACGGCGGGCGAAGTCGTCACCCGCGCTTCGGGCTCTGAGGCCGCCGATTTAGCGCAGGCTGCGCTTGACGGCCTGAAGCGCCGCGTCGCCCGGTTCGACAACGAGAACACGCCTTACGTCTCCTGGGCCGCGCCTCAGTTTATGGGCAACCAAGGCGGCAACTACGATCATCTGGCCCGCGTCTGGGAATGGTCTGTGATCGGCGATGGGGACGAAGAATGAGCATCGCCCCCCAGATCGTCGCCGCCGACCCGCGCCTGACCGTCTTCGTCACCGCCAACGCCGGTTCGGGCAAGACAACCACCCTGGTCAACCGGGTGGCGCGGCTGCTGCTGGACCAGGTCGATCCCGGCGCCATCCTGTGCGTCACCTACACCAAGGCCGCCGCCGCCGAGATGCAGGCCCGGCTGTTCGACCAGTTGGGCGGCTGGGCCGTGCTGGACGACGCCGCCCTGTCGCGCGAACTGGCCCGGCTGGACGACGGCGACCCGCAGGCGATGGATCACGCCGCGCTTTCCCGCGCGCGCAAGCTGTTCGCCCGCGCGCTGGAGACGCCGGGCGGCCTGAAGATCCAGACCATCCACGCCTTCTGCGAAAAGCTGCTGCGCCGGTTCCCGCTGGAGGCCGGGGTCTCGCCCCGCTTCACCGTGCTGGAAGACCAGGCCGCGACCGCCCTCAGCCATGCCGCGCGCGAGGATTTGGCCCGCGCCGCCGTCGCCGATCCGGACGGCCCCATCGGCCAGGCCTACAGCCATTTCGCCGTCGAGCTTGACTGGCAGCGGTTCCAGGCCCTGCTGTCGATGATCGAGGCGAAACGCGCCGATCTGCTGGACTATATCGACCGCGCCGAGGCCGGAACCGCGCCCGATCCCTGGGCCCTGACCGGCGCCGAGCGCGACCGCAGCCCGGAGGATCTGGAGCGAGACTTCGTCGCCTTCATCGATCCCGGCGAATGGAACCGCATGGCCGAGGCCATGGAAACCGGCTCGGCCAATGACAAGAAGATCGCCGACGCCATGAGCGTCGCCGCCCCGCCTTACGCCGGGTTCGCGGCCCTGGCCGGGGTCTTCTGCACCCAGGCGGGCGAACCGCGAAAGAGCATGGGCACCAAGTCGGCGCCCCAGGGCGCGGTCGGCTGGCTGCTGGACCTCCAGACGAAATTCCTCGCCACGCGCGAGGCCCTGCGCAAGGCCAAGGTCGCCGACGATACGGTCAAGGTCCTGACCCTGGCCCGCGCTCATGCCGCCTTCTACGAAGCCGCCAAGGCCCAGCGCGGGGCGTTGGACTTTCCCGACTTGGTCGCGCGCGCCGCCGCCCTACTGACCGAAAGCGGGGCCGCCGCCTGGGTGCTTTACAAGCTGGACGGCGGGGTCGATCACGTTCTGATCGATGAAGCCCAGGACACCGCCCCCGAACAATGGGCCATCGTCCGCGCCCTGACCGGCGAGTTCTACTCTGGCGAAAAGTCCGGCCGCACCGTCTTCGCCGTCGGCGACGAGAAACAGTCGATCTATTCCTTCCAGGGCGCCCGCCCCGAACGGCTGCGTCAGGAACGCGGCACCTTCCTTGCCTTGGCCGAGGGCGCCGGCGAACCCTTCGCCGGGCCGGAACTGAACACCTCCTACCGCTCGACCGAAGAGGTGCTGGCCTTCGTCGACGCCGTCTTCGCCGACCCGGACCGCACCCGCGCCCTGACCGGCCCGCAAGGCGACATCGCCCGACACCTGCCCGCCCGCATCGGCCAGCACGGCGCCATCGACCTGTGGCCCCTGTTCCTGGACGAGCCCGCGCCCGAAACCGACGCCTGGGATGATCCGGTTGATCAGGAGAGCGCCGGCAGCGCTCGCAAGCGCCTGGCCCGCGACCTGGCCCGCGAGATCCGCCGTCAGGTCGAGAGCGGCGTCGCCGTCTTCGATCGCAGCACACGCGACCTGCGCCCCGCCGGCTATGGCGACTACATCGTCCTGGTCCGACGTCGCGACGCGACCTTCGAAGAGATCATCCGCGCGCTGAAGACCGAAGGTGTGCCAGTCGCCGGGGCGGACCGGCTGAAATTGTCCAGCCATATCGTTTTCGACGACCTGATCTCGCTGGCGCGTTTCGCCCTCTTCCCCGACGACGACCTGTCCTTGGCAGAGGTGCTGCGCAGCCCGCTGTGCGATGTGGACGAGGACGGACTTTATGCGCTGGCCGGGCGCGAAGAGCGTAAGGCCGGCCAGCTGTGGCGCGACCTGCGCGACCGGGCGCACGAACGCCCCGAATGGAGCCGCGCCCGCGACGCGCTGCAAGCCGCCATCGGCGCGCGCGGCGGCGATCCCTTCGCCTTCTTCTCCCAGGCCCTGAACCGGGTGGACGACACCGGCCGTTCCGGCCGCGCCCGCATCTTGGCCCGGCTGGGTCGCGAGGCGGAAGAAGCCATCGACGAGACCCTGAACCAGGTGCTGGCGGCTGAGAACCGGGGTGCGATCGATCTGGAAACCTGTCTGGTGCAGCTGGAGGCCGCCGACGTCGAGGTGAAGCGCGAACTGGAAGGCGCGCGCGGCGAGGTTCGCGTCATGACCGTCCATGGCGCCAAGGGTCTGGAGGCGCCCATCGTCATCCTGCCCGACACGACCATGAAGGCGAAGGCGCAAGGTCCGTCCCTGATGCCTGCGGTCACGCCGGAGGGCGAAGGCGAGGCCTGGCTGATGGCCCCCAGCTCGGCGAAGGACGACTGTCCGGCCTCGGCCGACGCCCGCGCCGCGCGCCAGGCCCGCACCGACGACGAGACCCTGCGCCTGCTCTATGTCGCCCTGACCCGCGCGCGGGACCGCGTCATCGTCATGGGTCGCGCCTCAAGCCGAGGCGCCGAAGCCGGCAGCTGGTGGTCGATCCTCTCGGAAACCTTCGATCGCCTGGGCGATCAGGTGCGCGAAGTCGACAACGGCGTGCGTCGCTATGGCGTCGATCCCGAGTGTCGCCCGGTCGCCACCGATGAAGTGCGGTCCGTCGCCGTCCTGCCAACTTGGGCCGCCTCGCCGCCGCCGGCGGACGCCGCCGCCCGCTTCGCCTCGCCGTCGCGGATGGAGGGCGGCGCGATCCGGATCCCCGCCCCTTCGCCCCTGGCCCGCAGCGCGGCAGGCGGGGCATCGCTGGGCCGATTCCGGCGCGGCGACCTGATCCACCGTTTGCTGGAACGCCTGCCCGAGATCGCGACCACCGACCGCCCCGACGCCGCCCGGCGCCTGCTGGCCCGCGAGACCGATCTGGACGAGGTCCAGCGCGCCGAGATGATCGCCGCCGCCTTCTCTGTGCTGAACGACGCCCGCTTCGCCCCGGTCTTCGGTCCCGGCTCCCGCGCCGAGGTCGCCCTGACGGGATCTGCGCCCGACCTGCCGCCCGGCGTCGCCATCAACGGCCGCATCGACCGGCTGGTGGTCACGCCTGAGAAGGTTCTGGTCGTCGATTACAAGACCAACCGCCCTGCGCCAGACGCCGTCGAGGCGGTCGATCCCGCCTATGTGCTGCAGGCCGCCGTCTATGTCGCCGTGCTGAAACGCCTCTATCCCGACCGCCCGGTCGAGGCCGCGCTGGTCTGGACCGACGGACCCAAGCTGATGCCCATTCCCGAGACCCTGCTGGCGGCGGCGCTCGCGGGCAGTTGAATTGCCCGCGATTCGCTCCCACATCTGCGGCTGAACCCGGACGCTCCGGCCAACATCAACCTGCGCTCAAGTAGCGAGGCGCCGCGCGCCGAGCGATAGCGCCCAAGGAGCCATTTATGGCGACAGTGAAAGTCACCGACGAAAGCTTTGACGCCGACGTCCTGAAATCTTCGACCCCGGTCCTGGTCGATTTCTGGGCCGAATGGTGCGGCCCCTGCAAACAGATCGGCCCGGCGCTGGAACAGATCGCCGACGAGCTGGGCGGTCAGGTCACCGTGGCCAAGATCAACATCGACGACAGCCCCATGACCCCGTCGAAGCTGGGCGTGAAGGGTATTCCGACCCTGATGCTGTTCAAGGACGGCCAGATGGCTTCGATGAAGGTCGGCGCCATGCCCAAGGGCAAGATCGTCGAATGGCTGGCCGAGGCCGGCGTCAAGGCCTGAGCCTTTTCGACCCTGTCAGATCAAGCGCCCGCCGGTCCGACCGGCGGGCGTTTTTCATGCTAGGATGGCGTCATGAGCGACGAAGACACCCCGAACCCGGCTGACGACATCCCCGGCGAGACCCCGGTCCAGAAGGCTCTGCGCCTGAAGACCGCCAAGCTGGATGCGCGCGCCAAGCCGCCGCGCGGCGGTCGCTTCCAGCGCGAACAGGCCGCCCGCATCGCCGCCGGCAAGTCCAAGCCTTGGATGACGCGCTAGACCGAAATCGGTTCGGTTGGACGCATCCATCCGAACCCAGATTTCGGTCCAGCATGACTCTGGAGCCTGATTCACGGCATCGATGAAATCGCGCAGCGATTCCATCTCAACCGATCAGGCTCAGACCGGCCAGGTCTCCTCGCTGGCGCCCAGGACCTCGCCGGCCAGATACAGCGATCCGCAGATGGCGACCCGGCCCGCGCCCAGGCGCAGCGCCAGGTCCAGCGCCTCGGAAACCGATCCCGCCGGGGTCGCCGCCAGCCCATGCCCGCGCGCCACGGCCGCCAGGGCCGTCGGCTCGGCCGCCGCACCGTCGAAGCCGACGGTGAAGACGGTGGCCTGGCTGTCCTTCAGCGCAGCGAAGAAACCGCCCGCGTCCTTGTTGTTCAGCATGCCGCAGATCAGGGCCAGGGGACGCGGCGCCCGCGCCTGCCGCTCGGCCAGAAACGCCGCCAGCGCCCGCGCTGCATGGGGATTGTGCCCCCCGTCCAGCCACAACTCCGCCTCCGCCGCCTTGGCCGCAGCGCCATAGGGGCCGCCTGAAATCCGTTGCAGCCGCGCGGGCCAGCGCACACGCTTCAGCGCTTCGGCGATCGCAGCCTCGGGCAGGTCCAGTTCGACCGCCGCCGCCACGGCCAGGGCCGCATTGTCGATCTGGTGCGCGCCTGCCAGGGCCGGCGCCGGCAGGTCCATGAACAGTTCGGCCGTCTGGAACGCCAGACCGCCCCGCTCGGCCCAGGCGTCGAAGTCGACGCCCAGCACGGTCAGCCGCGCATGGACGTCGGCGGCGCGCCGTTCGATGGCGGCCATCGCCTCTTCCTTCTGGCGCGCGATCACGGCCGGCGCTCCGGCCTTCAGCACCCCCGCCTTTTCCGAGGCGATGGCGGCCAGATCCGTGCCCAGGAACTCCGCATGGTCGTAATCGACCGGAGCGATGACGCTGAGCAGCGGCCGCTCGATGACGTTTGTGGCGTCCAGCACCCCGCCCAGACCCACTTCGATGATGGCCAGATCGGCGGGCGTCTCGGACATGGCCAGGAAGGCGGCGGCGGTGGTGCTTTCGAACACCGTGGCCTCGCTGTCCGTCTCGGCCATGACCGCCTCGATCCGGTCCAGGATCGCGTTCAGATGGTCGTCCTCGATCAGCTTGCCGGCCAATCGGATCCGCTCGTTGAAACGCACCAGGTGAGGCGAGGTATAGGCGTGCACCTTCAGCCCCGCCGCCTCGGCGATGGCGCGGATCAGGGCGACGGTCGATCCCTTGCCGTTGGTGCCCGCCACATGGATCACCGGCGGAAGCTTGTGCTGCGGATCACCAAGGGCCGCGCACAGCACGCGCATTCTTTCCAGCGAAAGGTCGATCCGCTGGGGGTGGCGCGCGCGTAGTCGTTCGGAGACGGGATCCATCCGCCTCCTTTACCCCCTGATTTCGAGAACCGCGACATGACATCCAGGCCGCAGATCAGAACAGCGGCGCGCCTCGTCCTCGTGGCCGTCTTCCTGGGCGCAGGCGTGCTGCATCTGATGGTCCCCGGCCCGTTTGTGCGGATCACGCCGGCGTGGGTTCCGCAGCCGGCCCTGGTCGTGGCCCTGACGGGGATCGCCGAACTGCTGGGCGCGGCGGGTCTGACGATCCCGCGCCTGCGCGTCGCCGCCGGATGGGCGCTGGCCGCCTACGCCGTCTGCGTCTATCCGGCCAACATCCAGCATGCGCTCAATTTTATGACGTCAGGCGCAGGTGTCGGCTGGGCCTATCACGGCCCGCGCCTGCTGTTTCAGCCGGTCATCGTGTGGTGGTGCCTGTGGGCCTCGACCGCGATCGACTGGCCCTTCAGACGGTCTCAGGCGGCGGCGCGGGTTTCGCCCATCAGCATGGACAGGATCTGACCCAGGGTGCGCGGCAGATCAGCGCGGGTCACGACCCGGTCCACCATGCCCTTTTCCTGGAGATATTCGGCGCGCTGGAAGCCGGGCGGCAGCTTCTCGCGGATGGTCGCCTCGATCACCCGCGGTCCGGCGAAGCCGATCAGGGCGCCCGGCTCGGCCAGATGCACATCGCCCAGCATGGCGTAGGAGGCCGTCACCCCGCCCGTGGTCGGGTCCGTCAGGACCACGGCGTAGGGCAGTCTGGCGTCCTTCAGTTCTTCGATGGCCAGGGTGGTTCGCGCCATCTGCATCAGCGACAGGGCGCCCTCCTGCATCCGCGCGCCGCCGGCGGCGGTGAAACAGATCAGCGGAACCTTGCGGCTCACCGCCTCGCGCGCCGCCTTGATGAAGGCCTCGCCCGCCGCCATGCCCAACGACCCACCCATGAAGGTGAAGTCCTGGACGATCACAACCGCGTCCTGACCGCCGACCGAACCATAGCCGATGGCCATGGTGTCCTTGCGGCCCGCGGCCTTGCGCGCGGCGTTCAGGCGATCCTTGTAGGATTTGCCGTCCGAGAATTTCAGCGGATCTTCCGGCACGTCCGGCGTGTCGATGGCCTGGAAGACGCCGCCGTCGAAGGTGACCTTCAGGCGGGTCGGCGCATCGATGCGCATATGCCGGCCCGACGGCGTCACCCAAAGGGCGGCCTCCAGATCTGAGCGATACAGCATCTCGCCGCTGTCGGGATCCTTGACCCAGAGATTGTCCGGGGTGTCGCGGCGCGACACGATCTTGCGGACGCCGGGCGCAAAGCGGCTCAGCCAGCCGCCGCGCTTTTCCTGAGGCTTGGTCTTGTCGTTCATCCGCGCGCTCTTAGACGGTTTCCGCCACGGAAGCACTAGCGGCGACGGATCGAACTGCATCGCCCAGCGCCTTCACGCGGGCCAGAACGCGCGGCGCAACGGGTTCGTTCGCCTCCAGCGCCGCCGCCACCTCGTCCACCAGGGCCGAGCCCACGACCACCGCATCGGCGACGCGCGCGATCTCCGCGGCCCGTTCCGGCGTCTTGACCCCGAAGCCGACCGCGACCGGCAGGCCCGAGGCCTTGCGCACCCGCTCGACGGCCGGCGCCACCACATCCGCGTTCGCTTCCTTGACGCCCGTCACGCCCGCGACGGCGACATAATAGACGAAGCCCGACGTGCCCTGGACCACGATCTTCAGCCGGTCGTCGTCCGAGGTCGGCGTCGCCAGGCGGATCAGCGAGATCGACACCTTGTCCAGCGCCTCGATGAGCGGCCCGGCCTCTTCCGGCGGGCAGTCCACCACGATCAGCCCATCGATGCCGCAGTCGGCCGCATAGGCGGCGAAGGCGTCATAGCCCAGGCTCTCGATCGGGTTCAGATAGCCCATCAGCACGATGGGCGTGGCGTCGTCGCCCTTACGGAATTCCTTGGCCAGATCCATGGTCGAGCGCAGGCCGAAACCCGCCGCCATGCCGCGGATGGCCGCCCGCTGGATCGGAGGCCCCTCGGCCATCGGATCGCTGAACGGAAAGCCCAGTTCGATGATGTCCGCGCCCGCAGCCGGCAGGCCGTTCAGGATCGCCCGCGCCTCTTCGCGCGACGGATCGCCGCCCATCACATAGGGAATGAAGGCCGCACGGCCCTCGGCCTTCAGCGCCTTGAAGCGCGCGTCGATACGGGCGGTGGTCATTGTTGCGGCGATCCGGCGGCGGCAGGCGGTGTCGCGGCCGCGGCGGCCGCGGCAGCCGCGCACACGTCGCCCGGAATGGTGGCGAAGCCCAGATAGCCGGGCGACTCGGCGACGGCGGTCTTGGTGGTGTCGTAGAAGGCGACCATCTGCATGCCGTCGCAGCCGCCGGCCTCACGGCGCTTGATGAAGACGACGCGGTTGTCGTCGCCGCCGGCGGCCAGCCAGTTCTTGGTTTCCAGATCGGCGATATAGGCGTCGGCCAGAGCGCCGATCTGGCCCAGCTGCGCGGTCACGCAATAGGCCCGCCCCGTCAGATTGTTCAGCCCTCCGCAATCGGGCGACAGCTCCGCGCCCGGCAGCAGGCCGACGTCGGCCGGACCGCCTTGCGGCGCAGCGGGGGCCGGCGTCGGGGTAGGCGTCTGGGCCTGCACGGCCGCAGCGGACAAACTCATCACGGCGGTCGCCGCCAACAGACTACGGATCACAGGTTCACTCCCAGATGTTTGGCGACCTGGAAGATGTCCTTGTCGCCGCGCCCCGACATCAGCAGGACGACGTCGCCGCCCTTGCCGACTTCGCGCGCCACTTCGCCGGTCCGCGCCAGGGCGTGGGCCGGTTCCAACGCCGGAATGATGCCTTCCAGCTTCGAGCATAGCTGGAACGCTTCCAGCGCCTCATTGTCCGTCGCCGAGCGGTATTCGGCCCGCCCGATGTCGTGCAGCCAGGCGTGTTCCGGCCCGATGCCCGGATAGTCGAGCCCTGCAGAGATCGAGTGCCCCTCGACGATGTTGCCGTCCTCGTCCTGCAACAGGTACGTCCGGTTGCCGTGCAGCACGCCCGACCGCCCGCCCTTCAGCGACGCCGCGTGATCCGGCGTATCCAGCCCATGGCCTGCCGCTTCGACGCCGATCAGGCGCACGCCCTCGTCCTCGATGAAGGGGTGGAAGGCGCCGATAGCGTTCGACCCGCCGCCGATGCAAGCGACCACCGCTTCGGGCAGCTTGCCCATCCGAGCCATCGACTGGCTTTTGATCTCCTTGCCGATCACCGACTGGAAATCGCGCACCATGGCCGGATAGGGGTGCGGACCCGCCGCCGTGCCGATGATGTAATAGGTGTCCGAGACGTTGGTGACCCAGTCGCGCATCGCCTCGTTCATCGCGTCCTTTAGGGTCGCGGCGCCGGCCGTGACCGAGAAGACTTCCGAACCCAGCAGACGCATGCGGAAAACGTTCGGCTGCTGCCGCTCCACGTCCACCGCGCCCATATAGACGGTGCAGGGCAGGCCAAAGCGCGCCGACACGGTCGCCGACGCCACACCATGCTGACCCGCGCCGGTCTCGGCGATGATGCGGGTCTTGCCCATGCGACGGGCCAGCAGGATCTGGCCCATGCAGTTGTTGATTTTGTGCGCGCCCGTGTGGTTCAGGTCCTCGCGCTTCAGCCAGATGTTGGCGCCGCCGAAATGTTCGGTCAGACGTTCGGCGAAATACAGCGGGCTCTCGCGCCCGACGTAGTGGGTCAGAAAGCTGTCCAGCTCGGCCTGGAAGCTCGGGTCCGCCTTGGCCGCCTTGTAAGCCGCGTCCAGCTCGTGGATCAGCGGCATCAGGGTCTCGGCCACGAACTGACCGCCGTACGGACCGAAGCGACCCTGCGCGTCCGGCCAGGCGTAGGCGTTCGACAGCGGCTGTGTGGAATCGGCGGCTTGGATGGGGGCCACGATGGGGGTCTGGGCGTTCACGGTTTCGACTTTCACGCGGAGAGGCGTCGCAATTACGACCGGCGCGCGTTTTGGATGAAGGTCGCGATCCGGTGGGCGTCCTTAACACCCGGCGCGCTTTCCACGCCAGAGGACACATCGACCATGGGCGCGCCCGTAATCCTCAGCGCCTCGGCCACATTGTCCGGGTTGAGACCGCCCGCCAGGAACCACGGATGGCGAAACGCCCGGTCCGCCAGCAGGGTCCAGTCGAAACTGTGCCCAACCCCGCCGGGCAGCGCCGAACCCTCCGGCGGCTTGGCGTCGAACATCAGATGATCGACCTCATCACTCCAGGCATCGGCGGCGGCGAAGTCGTCTGCCTGCCGGATGGGCAGGGCCTTGATCACCCCAGCGCCGGTCAAGGCCCGCACGCGCTCGGCCCGTGCCGGCGCCTCAAACCCATGCAACTGGATGAAGTCGGGCCTCAGCGTCCGGGCGATCTGCTGCAGCAAGGCGTCATCGGGATCGACCGTCACCGCCACGATCTTCGCCCGCCCCCGCGCCAGCTCGAAAAGGGCGGCGGCGGCTTCGGACTCCAGATGACGCGGGCTTTTGGGAAACACCACCGCCCCCACGAAGTCCGCCCCGCCCTCCAGGGCAGCGTCCAGCGTGTCCCGCGTGGTCAGGCCGCAGATCTTGATCTTGGTCGTCATGCCTCGACCTGCGCGTCCGATCCCGAAGGCGTCAAGAGCTTCAACTCAGGCTCTCGGGTGTCGTGAAGATCGAGGCGACCTCGTCCGCCGTCGCGAGGCGCCACTGACCGGGCGCCAGATCGGCGGGTAGGACCAGCCCGCCCAGCCGTTCGCGATGCAGGGTCTCGACATGGTTGCCGGCGGCGGCGAACATCCGGCGCACCTGATGATAGCGCCCCTCCGTCACCGTCAGCAGGGCCTCGGTCGGCGACACCACCTCCAGCACCGCCGGCGCCAAGGGCTTGTCCTCGCCCTCCAGCACCAGCTCGCCCGAGGCGAACAGCGCGCCTTCCGTGCCCGTCAGAGGCCGCGCCAGACCCGCCCGATAGACCTTGGCCACATGGCGTTTGGGAGAAATCACCCGGTGCAGCAGATCGCCGTCGTCGGTCAGCAGCAGCAGGCCCGTCGTCTGCTTGTCCAGCCGTCCGATGGTCGAGATGGCGGGGTCGCGCGCCCGCCACCGTCCCGGCAGGATGTCATAGACCAGCGCCCCCTCTTCCTTGTGCGAACAGGTCATGCCCAGC
Source organism: Brevundimonas sp. 374 (assembly GCF_900102995.1). Taxonomy (NCBI): domain Bacteria; kingdom Pseudomonadati; phylum Pseudomonadota; class Alphaproteobacteria; order Caulobacterales; family Caulobacteraceae; genus Brevundimonas; species Brevundimonas sp. 374. The sequence continues at coordinate 39,120 of NZ_FNKT01000003.1, forward strand.
GGCTTGTTCAGCAGGATCCCCAGACCCTGCACGGGATCCAGCGGCTCGCCGTCGATCTCCATTCGCGTGGGCAGGTCCGGCGTCACCGCAATGCGTTTGGACACGTCCGTCAGGTCCGCCCCGTCCAGCACGATGCCGCCCGCCTTGGCCATCCGCGCCATTTCGGCGCGTGAACCATAGCCCATCGAGCCCAGCAGACGATCGACCCTCGACGTCGGGACTTTCTTCATGCGCTACCGCCCTTCGGACTGCTTGAGCGCGGTCACTTTACCGCCTCGAACAGCTTGTAGCCGCCCGCCTCGGCGACCAGCCGCACCCGCTTGAACGCCGCGTTCAACTCGCCCTCATACGGCAGGTGCCGGTTGGCCACGACCCAGGCGACGCCGCCCTTTTTCAGCAGTTCGGATGCCTTCCGGATAAAGGCCTGACCCAGCCGCCGGTCCTCGGCCCCGCCGTCGTGGAAGGGCGGATTGCTGACGACGAAATCCTTGTCGCCCTTGGCCTTCAGGGTGCGGGCGTCCGACCACCAGACCTTGGCGCGGTCGTCCTCGATATTGCGGCGAGCGGCCTGGATGGCGCGGCGATCCAGATCGACCATCTTCAGTTTGCTCACGGCGGGCGAGCGCAGCACCACGATCGACAGCGCGCCATAGCCGCAGCCCAGGTCGATCCCCTCACCCTTCATCGCCGGCAGATGTTCGGCCAGCAGCGCCGAGCCCGGATCGATCCGGTCCCAGGCGAATATGCCGGGCTGGGACCAGGCTTCCAGTCCCGGCACGATCTGCGGCCCGCCCGCGGCGATGGCCTCGTCCAGCCCCTCGACCGTTTCGGGTCGAATGACGATGCAGCGGCGATGGTGCGCCTTGGCGGTCTCGGCGACGTCGAGGCCGAACGTCTTCAGCTCCTTGCCCAGGCGCGAGCCGCCCTTGTCCTTGGGCGCCATGACGTCCAGCCGTCCGCCGACCTTTAGCGCCTTCAGCGCCAGGGCCAGCACGTAGCGCCGCTCCAGCACGCCGGGGGGGGCGTAGATCATGACGCTGTCAGCCGAGCCGGGGTCCTGCGCCTCAAGCGCAGCTGAGTCCGGGATCAGGGGCGAGGTCTGGGTCGTGTCGCCGGGCGGATCGAAGACGACCGGCGGGCGGCCGTACAGAAGCGTGGTCATGGTCTCAGAACCCCGCCTGCAACAGCACCAATCCCACGACCCCGACCACGATGCGCCACCAGGCGAAGACGCCGAAGCCGCGCCTGGACACGAAATCCAGCAGGAACCGCACCACCGCCAGGGCCGAGATGAAGGCCACGACAAAACCCACGACGATCAGGCCGATGTCGCTGAAATCCAGCGTCTTGTGGTTCTTCAACAGGTCATAGGCCACCGCCGCCCCCATGGTGGGCAGGGCCAGAAAGAAGCTGAACTCGGCCGCCGACCGCTTGTCGGTCTTCAGCAGCAGCCCGCCGGCGATGGTGGCGCCGGACCGCGACACGCCGGGGATCATGGCCAGGCACTGGAACAGGCCGATCAGGAAATAGATCCGCATCGGATAGGCCTCGGCGTCCAGCCAGCGGGGCTTCTTGTCCATCCGGTCCAGCAACAGCAGGATCACCCCGCCGACGATCAGGGCGATGCACACCACCTGGGGCGTCTCGAACAGCACGGTCTTGATGAAGTCATAGGCCAGGAAACCGATGACGACGGCCGGCGCGAAGGCGACCAGCAGCCCGATCAGGAACCGGCGCGCCTCAGCGTCGAAGGGCCAGCGCGTCGCCAGGGTCCAGAGTTTCTTGAAGTAGACACTGACGATGGCCAGCAATGCGCCCAGCTGGATCACGATCTCGAAGGTCTTGCCCGCGCTCTCGAAGCCCATGAAATGGCCTAGCAGCAGCATATGGCCGGTGGACGAGACCGGAATAAACTCGGTCAGCCCCTCGACCAGACCCAGAATGATGGCGGCAAGCCAGTCCGACATGAGACCCTCGAAAACCAATGCGCCCGGAACGCGCTGCGCCCGGATGCCTTCCCCCTAGAGCATGATCGTTTCTGACGGAACGACCCGTTTGGGCCAGCGGTTGGCTTTCAGCCACGATTGCGCGAGAAGAAGCCGACAATGACGACGCCCGCCCCCGCCCCCGCCTCGCTCGACGACGCCCATCTGGCCACGCGCCGCATCACCCGCCTGTCGGTCGGGGTCGCGGTGGTGCTGATCGCGATGAAGGCCTTTGCGCTGGGCGCCTCAGGATCGGTCTCCATCCTGGCGACCCTGGCGGATTCGGTTCTGGATCTGGCGGCGTCCCTGACCACCTTCTTCGCCGTGCGCTGGGCCGCCGCGCCGGCTGACGAGGACCATCGCTATGGCCATGGCAAGGGTGAGGCGCTGTCCGCCCTGGTCCAGGCCGGGCTGGTCTTCGCCTCGGCCATCTTCATCGCCTGGGAGGGGGTTCAGCGCATCTTCGATCCCCGCCCCGTTACCGCCGGCGGGTGGGCGAGCGGGATCGTGGTCGCCACCATCGTCATCACGGCCTGGCTGGTGTGGATGCAGACCCAGACGCTGCAGAAGACCGGCTCCGTCGCCGTCGCCGGCGACCGCGCCCATTACGCCGCCGACCTGGCCGCAAACGTCGTTGTGCTGATCGGGGTGATTTCGGGCGCCTTCCTGGGCGCGCCAGGGCTGGATGCAGCGGCGGGCATCGTCGTCGCCGTCTGGCTGTTCTGGGGCGCGACGGGCATGTTGAAGGCCGCCGCCGATCACCTGCTGGACCGCGCCGTGCCCGAGGCCGACCGCGCCGCCATCACCAAGGCCGTCCTGGCCGACCCCCAGGTCTTCGGCGTGCACCAGCTGCGCACCCGCATGTCTGGTCAGGTGATGATGATCCAGATGCATGTCGACCTGGACGCGCACCAGACGCTGGACGCGGCCCACGCCATCGTCGTCGCCGCCGAGAACCGGGTGCTGGCCCAGTATCCCGCCGCCGACATCCTGATCCACGCCGACCCGCGCGGCCACGCCCGTCCGCTGCCCGCGACCCCGGCTGCCGCACCCGCCGAGCCGCAAGCCGCCCCCGCCCCGACCGGCCCCGCGCCCAAGGGGCCGTGGTCCTGATGCGGTAAACGCCGATTTAACGGGTCCGGGCGCATCACCCCTAGATGGCCGACCCTTGCGTTCTCTTCCACTTCGCCTTCCAGCCCGCCTCGCGCGCCGCGCGACTGGCGCTGGGAGAGGCGCGGATCGAATGGACCGACACCCCGGTTCGTCCGTGGGAGGACGATTGCCCGGTCAATGACTTCAATCCGTCCGGCCTGCCGCCGGTGATCCAGACGATGGATCGCGGCCGTCCGCTGGTGCTGTGCGAACTGCCCGCCATCCTGGGCTGGATTGAGGATCAGCAGAAGGGGCCGCTGCTGCTGCCCGCCGATCTCGCCGAACGGGCCGAGGCGCGTCGCCTGACCGGCTGGTTCGAGCGCCGCTTCATGGACGAGGTCGACGCCGTCCTGCTGCACGAGCGGATGGAAAAACCGCTGCTCAAGCTGGGCCCGCCCGAAGCCCGCGCTCTGCGCGACGGGCGCGACGCCCTGAAATCTCACCTCGCCATGCTGGAAGACCTGGTCGCCGCGCGCGACTGGCTGGCCGGCCGCCGCCTGTCCCAGGCTGACCTGATCGCCGCCGCCCACCTGTCGGTGCTGGACTATTTCGGCGAAATCCAGTGGAAAACCTGGCCCGGTCTGAAGACCTGGTACTCCAAGCTCAAATCCCGCCCCTGCTTCCGCCCCCTGCTCGCCGACCGCTTCGTCGGCGTGCCGCCCTCGGCCTGGTACGCGGATCTGGATTTTTGAGGCGATAGCGCAAATCTTTTCTCTCCCCGTCCGGGGAGGGTGGCCGAGCGCAGCGAGGTTGGGTGGGGGCGGCAAGGCGACGTCCCACGATATGTCTTCATTCCAAGCACGTGTGGCCCAGCCGGGCCGCCCCCACCCCGTCGCTGCGCGACGACCCTCCCCGGACGGGGAGGGAAAAGCGTTTGCCCTTTGCGTCGGGCGGTGAAGAAAATACGTGCTATCCCCCGCCCCGTGTCCGACCGCCTGAAAACCTTCATCCGCCAGCGCGCGGCCGAGCTGGGCTTCGATGTCTGCCGGTTCGCCTCGGCGGCCGACGCCTGGCCGGCGGGCGAGCGGCTGCGGCGTTTCGTGGATGAGGGTCGGCATGGCGACATGGAATGGATGGAAACGACGCTGGATCGCCGCCAGCACCCCAACGCCATGTGGGACGAGGCCAGGACCGCCATCGTCCTGGGCATGAACTACGGGCCGGAGAATAACCCGCTGGATCAGCTGACTGACCGTTCGGCCGGCTACATCTCGGTCTATGCGCGCGGCGACGACTATCACGAGGTCATCAAGGGCCGGCTGAAACAGCTGGCCGGCCAGATTGCCGCCCGCAACGGCGCGGACATCAAGGTCTTTGTCGACACCGCCCCCCTGATGGAAAAGCCGTTGGCCCAGCGCGCCGGCCTGGGTTGGCAGGGCAAGCACACCAATCTGCTCAGCCGCACCCATGGCAACTGGCTGTTCCTGGGGACCATACTGACCGCCGCCGAGATCGAGCCCGACGCGGCCGAGACCGAACACTGCGGCCGCTGCACCGCCTGTCTCGACGCCTGCCCGACGAACGCCTTTCCCGCCCCGTTCCAGCTCGACGCCCGGCGCTGCCTGTCTTACCTGACCATCGAGTTCGCCGGTCCCTGGCCGGTCGAGTTCCGCACCCTGACCGGACCGCGCATCTATGGCTGCGATGACTGTCTGGCGGTCTGCCCGTGGAACAAGTTCGCCCAGGAAGCGCGTGAGATCAGGCTTTTGCCGCGTGAGGCTTTTGAAAGCCCGCGCCTGCACGACCTGCTGGCGCTGGACGACGCCGCCTTCCGCGCCCTGTTCACCAAGAGCCCGGTCAAACGGATCGGCCGTGACCGCTTCCTGCGAAACGTCCTCTACGCCGTCGGCAACTCGGACGACGCCTCCCTGATCGCCCCGACGAAAGCCCTGCTGGCCGACCCCTCGTCCCTGGTGCGCAGCGCGGCGGTTTGGGCCCTGTCGCAACTCACGCCGCCCGACGACTTCGCGGCCCTGGCCAAGGCGACGACCGAGACCGATCCTCAGGTTCTAAGCGAATGGCGGCGCGCTTGAGGTCTAGGTCCCGCTTCGCAGCGAGTCGACGGATTGCGTGAGGGTCACCCCATGGCCATCCCGACGCCCGATCCGCCGCCCGGCACCTTGGCCACGTCCAGCAGTTTCAGGCGGAAGATCAGCACCGAGTTGGCCGGGATCTTGGGATTGCCCTGCTCGCCATAGCCGAGCTCGGGCGGGACATAGAGCAGCCATTCGTCGCCGACGCGCATCTTCTGCAGGGCCTCGGTCCAGCCCTTGACCACCTCCTCGGGCGTGAACACCGCCGGCGCGCCGCGTGCGAAGGAGCTGTCGAACACGCTGTTGTCGACCAGCTTGCCCTCGTAATCGACCTTGACCAGGTCGTTGCGGTCCGGGCTGACGCCGCCCGCCGGCCCCGCCTGCACCACCTTGTATTGCAGGCCGCTGGGCAGGGTCTGAACGCCCTCTTCCTTGGCGTTTTTGGCCATGAAGGCGGCCGCCTCGGCCTTGCCGGCGTTCGGATCGACCGGCGCGGCCTGGCCGCAGCCCGCCAGCAAGAAGGTCGCGACGATCGCCGCCTTACCCCATCCGAAGTTCATAGCCGCGTTCCTTCAAGGCCTCGCCGATCTCGTCGGCGTGGGCGCTATCGCGCGTTTCGACCATGATGTCGAACTCGGCGCCTTTGGCCGGCACGTCCAGCGCCAGACGGTTGTGGACCACGTCGATGATGTTGCCGCCCAGGCCGCCGATCACCGCCGCCATGGCCGACAACATGCCGGGTCGGTCGTCGCCCAGGATGCGATAGACGATCAATCTGCGCTCACGGACCATCTCGCGGTTCAAGACGACCGCCAGCATCCGCGCATCGATGTTTCCGCCGCACAGCTCCAGCCCGACCTTCATCCCCTTGAACCGCTCGGGATAGGCCAGAAGCGCGGCCAGCCCCCCCGCGCCTGCGCCCTCGGACACGGTCTTCTCATAGGTGACATAGGTGGCGACGGCCCGTTCGAACTCGGCTTCCTGGCAGACGAAGACCTCGTCCACCAGCGGGTCGGCCAGGGCGAAGGGGATGTCGCCAACCGCCTTGATGGCGATGCCCTCAGCGATGGTCTGGCCGGTGCAGACCGGCGGCTTGCCCGCGCGTTTGGCGGTGAAGGAGGGATAGCGCGCGGCCTCGACGCCGAAGACCTTGATGTCCGGCTTCATCGCCTTGGCCGCGATGGCGCAGCCCGCGATCAGCCCGCCGCCGCCGATGGGGATGATCAGGGCCTCGACCTCGGGCGCATCCTCCAGAAGCTCGATCGCGCAGACACCCTGGCCCGCCACGATGCCTTCGTCGTCGAAGGCCGAGACGAAGACGTAGCCTTTCTCCGCTTCCAGCCGCTTGGCCGCCTCGGTTGAGCCGGTGAAGTCCAGCCCCTCGATCACCACGGTCGCCCCGTGCGAGCGGGTGCCGTTGATCTTGGCGAAGGGCGTGCCCTCGGGCATCACGATGGTCACCGGCACGCCCAGCCGTCCGCCGTGATAGGCCAGGGCCTGGGCGTGGTTGCCGGCGCTGGCGGCCACCACGCCGCGCTTCATCTCCTCGGGACTCAGCATCAGCAGCCGGTTCAGGGCGCCGCGCTCCTTGAAGCTGCCGGTGAATTGCAGATTGTCGAACTTCACCCAGACCTCGGCCCCCGTCAGCTGCGACAGCTTTCTGGAATAGCGGGTCGGGGTGCGGTCGACCGCGCCCGCGATCCGGGTGCGCGCGGCTTGGATATCGGCGAAGGTGACGGTCATGCGGGGCGTTTCCGAGCTGTCGCGCCTCGACGACTGGGCGCGTTGTCGGGCCTGTTTCGCGCGTTGTCGGGTCCGGGTCCAGAGGGGGAATCTTGAGCGTGGAAGTCGCCCGGCCTGTCGTGCGATAGTGGGGGAAGTCGTCCCCCACGACCCCGAAATCCCGGAGGAAGCCCCATGTCGATCTGTTCGTTCGCCGCCCCTGGCCTGGCTCTCGCCCTGACCGCCGCCGCCCTCTCCGCCTGCGCGCCGACCGCCGGCGGCGGCCTGCCGAACGGGGGTCCGGCCGCCTTCAACGAGGCGGATTTCGGCTGGTCCCAGATGCCGGGCCGCAACAGCATCCAGGGCCAGATCGCCTTCGCCCGGGACGGCAAGGCCTTCGATTGCGTCGCCAGCGTCGGCCTGACGCCGGACACCCCCTATACGCGCGCGCGCATTCGCACCCTGTACGGCTCGACCCAGCGTGCGGCCGTGCCCGCCGCCGTCGTCCGCGCCCGCACCGTCGCCGACGCCAACGCCGACTATCGCAACTATGTCCGCTCCGAGCGGTGCGAGAACGGCCGTTTCCGCTTCGACGGTCTGCCCGACGGCGGCTGGTTCCTGATCGTGCCGGTCACCTCGGGCGATGCACCCCTGGTGCTGATGCAGTCGGTGCAGACGCGCGGCAGCCGGGTCGTCTCCGTCACCCTGTGACCCGCACGCCCCGTCTCACGAAGATGCGACCCCGGTAACGCGGATCGCCATCTTCTGACCACGAGCGCCCCGGACTGATCGCTGCTTCTGTGCGAGAGTTCGGGGAGCTTTTTTCTTGTCCCAACACAACATCATAGGATCCGAGGCCTTTACGCGAGGGCCGTCGGTCATCATCCGCAAGTACAAGGCAGGCGGCATGCGGCGGCGCCGGTCCAAGACCATCGCCACCTTCATCGCCGGCGCGGGCGCCATGCTGGTGGTGGGCGCCGTCGCCGTCGCGGCCGTCTATGGCCCCGCCCTAGCGGGCGGCTGACATTGCGGGCTGGCCGTCAGGCCAGCCACACCATCATGCGCGTATCGGCCTCGGCCCGACGCGCCCGGCTCCACGCCCGACGCGTCTCGCCGGTGTAGAGAAAGCCCGCCTTTTCCAGCACGCGGCCAGAGGCCGGATTGTCGGCGAAATGCCCGGCGACCAGGGCCCGGCGCTTCCACTTGCGGCTGGCCCAGACTAGGGCGGCGTCCAGCGCCTCGGTGGCGAAGCCCCGACCCCAGTATTCACGCCCGATCCAGTAGCCGGTTTCCGGCACCCGGTCCTCGCCCTCGAACAGGCCGATGACGCCGATGGGCCCCACGTCCTCATGGTCGATGACGAAGGTGTTGGCTCGTCTTGGGTCCTGCGAGGCGACCTGCAGCACGAAGTCGTCGGCGTCGCGCATCTGAAACGGATGCGGCATCCGCTTGGTCATGCGCGCGATGTCCAGGTCGTTGGCCAGGGCGGCGATGCGCGGCGCATCCTGGGGCGCGGGCGCGCGCAGGATCAGGCGCCGGGTCTCAACGACAGGAGAGGTTTCGATGACGCACATGGGCGTTGCCTCGGATTGTCGACCATCTCCTTGAAGGGCTCGGACGGTCTTCGAGGCGGGGAGACGCAAATGGGGAGCCTGGTGATCCAGACTCCCCGCGGATTATCATCCCTGGTCCGGATCGGCTGCTGGCAGGAGCAACGCGATCCGGGAAGGTCCAGACTGCGTTACTCGGCGGCCATCGCCTGAGCGGCGTCGTCATTGGCCGCGAGGATCGACACGTAACAACGGCCGCCACGTTTGGTGGTGAATTTCACAGCGCCGTTCGTCAGGGCGAACAGGGTGTGGTCGCGGCCCATGCCCATGTTCTCACCGGCGTGGAAGGTGGTGCCGCGTTGGCGCACGATGATGTTGCCGGCCAGCACGCGCTCGCCGCCATACTTCTTCACGCCAAGGCGCTTCGACTCGGAGTCGCGACCGTTACGCGACGAACCACCGGATTTCTTGTGAGCCATCTTGCCGCTCCGTACTTTCTTGAGGGTCCTACCGGCCTTTCGGCCTACTTGAGGACGTCTCTCTTAACTGGTCTGGCGCGGTGAGCGCCGGTGAATGTCTTAGGCTTCGTCGCCGGCGGCTTCAGCCTTGGGCGCAGCCTTCTTCTTGGCGGGGGCCTTCTTGGCGGGAGCCGAGCTCTCGACCACGACGCCCTTGACCTCGGCGCCGTCCACGTCGGTCACGACCGTCTCGGTCGAACCCAGCGAGGAGGCGGCGTCACGAGCGGCCAGGTTGCGAGCGCGCAGATTGATCTCGGCCTTGGTGGTCAGATCGACCTTGCCGTCCCACTTGGCGGTCTCGCCGGCGCCTTCGATGCCGGTGATGCGCAGGACCGATTCCATCTGGCGATGGCCGTTCGTGCGGCGATAGCCCTGGCGACGGGTCTTCTTGAAGATCTTGATCTTCTCACCCTTGCGGGTCTCGACCAGGGTCGCGCCGACGAAGGCGCCGTCGATCAGGGGGGCGCCCAGGGTCACGCCCTTGTCGCCGCCCAGCATCAGGACGCTGTCGAACTTCAGCTCAGCGCCGGCGTCGCCGTCGAGCTTTTCGACGACGATGGTGTCGCCCGGTTGGACCCGGTACTGCTTGCCGCCGGTCTTGATCACCGCGTACATGTTGAAGCCTCAGCGCAAACGCAAAAAAAGATACGCCCCCGGAGAGGGCCCCGGCGGCGAAGAGCGGCGACATATACGGAAGGGTGTCGGAGAGTCAACGCCGAACCGGGCGGAAATTCAGCCCCGGACAGATTATCCCGCGGTCGCCGCGCCTTGAACTCAGTCGAGGGCGCAGATGTCCGGCAGACCCCTCAGCGTCCCGGCGTGGTCCAGGCCATAGCCGACCAGAAAGCGGTTCGGCGCCTCCCAGCCGACGAAGTCCGGCTCGGGCGCGCGCGGCTTGGGCCAGGGCTTCCTGGCGAAGACGCAGGTCAGGACTTCGGACGCGCCGGCGTCCTTGGCGATGCGCACGGCCTCGGCCAGCGACAGGCCGGTGTCGAACACGTCGTCCAGGATCAGGACGCGGCGTCCCGCGATTGGGCGCTGGAACGGCGCATAGATGTCGATCCGGCCCCGGCTGGTCTGCTCGTCGCCATAGGAGGCCAGCCACAGGGCGTCGAAACGGACGTTGCGGCCGACGCGCGACAGGGCGCGGGTCAGGTCGGCGGCGAACCACAGACCGCCGGTCAGCAGCACGGCGGCGACCGTGTCGTCGTCGATGACGGGCGCGATGCGCTGGGCCAGGTCGGCGACGATGCGCGCCACCTCGGCCTCGGACAGAAGAACGGTCGGCGTCGGGGAGGGATCAGCCATGATGCGAGGCCGATACCGCCTCACCATGCCCCTTGTCCACAGCCCCGACCGGTCGCGCGTCGATCGGCGCGGCCGTGTTCGGCGCCTCGGCGCCGGGCGCCGTCGCCGAGCGCAGTCCTTGAGAGGTTTCGGCGGCGGGCTGCGTCGCGTGCGCGGGTGCGGCCTTCGCATCCTGTCCGCCGTGTTCAGCTGGGGGTTTGGCAGGCGCCGGGCTGGCCGGCGCGAAGTCGACGCCGATCCCAGCCCCGTGGCCGCCCGGATCGGGGATCAGGGCGGCGAAGCCCTGGACCTTGCCCGGCAGGACCGGCGCCGCGTCGATCTTTACGATCTTGAACCCGACCTCGGCGCCGGCGGCGTCCAGCAGGGCCACGCGAATCGGCGGCGAGACGATCTCGACGTCGCGCACATTGCGGATGGCGCCGGACACCACGACCATGCCGGGATGGTTCGGCGCGGCCTTGGCCGTCAGGGCTTCGAAGTCGAGCCCGACCGGATTGACCGGCGCGCCGAAGAATTTGTAGGCCGAAGCCGCCCGAGGGAAGGCCTGGACGATCTCGACGCGGAACAGGAAGGCCGAAACGATCAGGCCGATGAAGACGCTGGCCAGACCCGCCCAGATCACGCCCTGTGTGGCGGCGCGGCGCAGCTTCTTCTGGCGATCGGCGCGAGCGCGGAAGGCGCGAGGCAGCTCCGGCGCCGGCGTTTCGGCCAGGCTGGCCGCCGTCGGCGCGGGATCGGGTTCGGGCGGGGCTGCGGGCGCGACGGCGGCGACCGCCGGCTCGGGCGTCAGGGTCAGTTCGAGCGGCTCATCCGGGGTCGCGCGCCAGACTTCGCCGCACGATTGGCAGCGTACCTTGCGACCTTCGGGGCCTATGGCTTCGTCACGAATGAAATAGCTGGTGGCGCAGGCGGGGCAGGTCAGTATCATGTGGCTGACTGCGAGGCTGTCGCCCCCTCCCGTAAGGCGCGACGCCGCGCCCTGTTCCTGAAACACATACCATGCCGTCCTCGCCCGCCGAACCCGCCGCTATGACCGAGACCGTTCGCCTGTCCGGCGTCGGCTTCGGCTATGTCGGCGCGCCCGACGTGCTGCGGGACGTTAACCTCATTTTGCCGCGCGGCTCTTTCCACTTTCTTACCGGGCCGTCCGGGGCCGGAAAGTCCTCGTTGCTGCGTCTGCTGACGCTGGCGGACCAACCCGGAACGGGAACCCTCCGCCTGTTCGGATCGGATGTCACGCGCATCGATCGTCGCGACATCCCGGCCTTTCGGCGGCGGATGGGCGTGGTGTTTCAGGATTTCCGCCTGCTGGATCATCTGTCAGCCTTCGACAATGTCGCCCTGCCGCTGCGCCTCACGGGCTTATCCGAGGCCGAGTACGCCGACGACGTGCGCGAGATGCTGAAATGGGTCGGCTTGGGTCGCCGGATGGAGGCCCGTCCCCCCGCCCTGTCCGGCGGTGAAAAGCAGCGGCTGGCCATCGCCCGCGCCGTCATCACCCGCCCCGGCCTGATCGTGGCCGACGAACCGACCGGCAGCGTGGACGCCGTCATGGCCGACAAGCTGCTGCGGCTGTTCCAGTCGCTGAACAAACTGGGCGCCACCGTCCTGATCGCCAGCCACGACGAGGCCCTGGCCCAGCGGTCGGGGGCGCGCGTCTTAAGGTTGGAGGCTGGACGGCTCAGCGAACCCTCGCGGGCCGCCGCATGATCCGTCTGTCTGACTTCAGCCTCTCCAGCCGCCGGCCCGGCCTGCTTCCGCCCGCCGCGGCCGGCGAGCCGTGGCTGATGACCGTCATCGCCGTCCTGTGCTTTTTGGCCTGCCTCGCCGCCGTCGCCGCCTCGGCCGCCGACCGCGCCGCGCACGGCTGGGCCCGACAGCTGGGCGCCGAGGCCACCGTGCAGGTCCGTCCCCGCGTCGGCGAAACCGGCGACACCGCCGCCGCCCGCGCAGCCGAGACCCTGTCCGGCGTCGATGGGGTGGAGGAGGCCGCCGCCCTGAGCCGCAAGGCGGCCGAGGATTTGCTGCGCCCCTGGCTGGGCGACGCGGTCCTGCCCGACCTGCCCCTGCCCCATCTGGTGACGGTCCGACTGAACGCACAGGCGCCCGCCAGCGCCGTCACCCTGAGCCGCGCCCTGGCCGAGGCCGGACTCGACGCCACGGTGGACGACCACAGCCTGTGGCGCGGCGAGGTCGAGCGGTCCGCCGGCATGATCACGGTCCTGGCCGGCGCCGCCTTCCTGGCCGTCGCCTTCGCAGCGGCCGCCGCCATCGCCTATGCGACCCGCGCGGGCCTGGCGGCCGGTCAGGGCGTGATCGAGACCCTGAGCCTGAACGGCGCGACCGACGGGGCCATCGCCTGGCTGTTCCAGCGGCGGTTCGGCCTGATGGCGGCCGGCGCGGGCGCGATCGGCGCGGGGGTGGCGGCGGTCCTTCTGATCCTCCTGCGGTTCATCGGCGGATCGGGCGGCCTGACGGCGGCCCTGCCGATCAGTTGGAGCGACCTGGCGTTGCTCTCGCCTTGCCCGCTGCTCGCGGCTACGGTTGCCGTTCTCGCGGCGAGATTCGCCGCCATGCGAATGCTGGCTTCAGGACGGCCGACAGAGGGAGGGGGCGCATGAGACTGCTGAGCGTCATCTTCATCGCCGGTCTGATCTGGCTGGTCGGCCTGTTCGCCTTTGCGCACCGGGTGCGCGAGCTGACGCCGGCCGACGATCCCGCGCGCGCCGACGCCATCGTGGCCCTGACCGGTCCGTCGTCCGAGCGGGTCAACACCGCCATCCGCCTGTTGGAACAGGGCAAGGGCGAACGGGTGCTGATCTCCGGCGTCAATCGCGAGGTGCGCCGTCAGGAGCTGCGCGAGCTGACCCCCGGCTCCAGCCGCCTGTTCAACTGCTGCGTCGATCTGGGTTTCGAGGCCGAGGACACCGTCGGCAACGCCCAGGAAATCGCCGCCTGGACCCGCGCCAAGGGTTATCGCAGCCTGATCGTCGTGACCTCCGACTATCATATGCCGCGATCGCTGGTCGAAATCCGGGGCCAACTGCCGGGCGTGAAACTGACGCCCTACGCCATCTCCACCCCGTCGCTGGACAATGCGCGCTGGTGGCGGGCCGCGGTAACCGCGCGTCGGATGACGCTGGAATATATGAAATACCTCGCCGTCCTGGGTCGTGAGGGCGTGCGCCGCATCACCCGCGACCGGCCCGCCGCCGTCACGGCCGAGACCGAAACCGCCCCTGACGAAAAGGCCGCGTCCTAAGTGAACACCCTGCGTTCCCTGATCTTCACCGCCTGGCTCTATCTGTCGATGCCGATCATCGCAATCGGCCTGTCGCCGGTCCTGCTGCTGCCGCACCGCTATGTGCAGGGCGTGTGCAAGCTGTGGGCGAAGATCGTCCTGTTCGGCCTGCGCTGGATCGCGGGGGTCAAGGTCGAGGTGCGCGGGCTGGAGCACGCCCCGTCCGGCGCCGCCCTGATCGCGTCCAAACACCAGGGGATGCTGGACATCGTGGCCCTGCTGGCCGTCCTGCCCGACGCCTGTTTCGTGATGAAGAAGGAGCTGATGCCCCTGCCCTTCTTCGGCTGGTTCGCCTGGAAGTCGAAGATGATCGCCGTGGATCGCGCGGGCCACGCCAAGGCGCTGAAGGATATGACGCGACAGGCGCGCGACCGCCTGTCCGAGGGCCGCCAGATCGTCATCTTCCCTGAGGGCACACGCAACGATCCGGGCGTGCCTGGCGACTACAAGCCCGGCGTCGCCGCCATCTATCGCGATCTGGAAGGCCCCTGCTGGCCCGTCGCCACCAACTCCGGCGTCCACTGGCCGGCGCACGGCTTCCGCCGCTATCCCGGCACGGTCGTGTTCGAATTTCTTGAGCCGATCCCGGCCCAGCTGAAGCGCGGGGCCATGATGGCGTTGCTGGAAAGTCGCATAGAGACGGCGTCGTTGGCGCTGCTGGAGCCAAAGGCCCAGCTTGCGCATTCTGAACCGGCCTGATCTCCCCGCTCGGGCGCCATTCATGGAAACGCCCGATGCTTCGTCCCCTTCTGCTCTCCGTCGCCTTCGCCGGCTTCGCCGGCTCCGCTCTGGCCCAGTCGCAACCGTACGAGCAGATCAGGCCCGCCCCCCAGAACTGGACCGTCGATCTCGGCGCGGGCGTCCTTTATCGCAACGACTCCAACGGTGACACGGGCTCCAAGACGACGGTCGCCCCGTGGGTTTCGGCCAACTATCGCGACCTGGTTTATCTGAACCCGATCGACGGCCTGGGCTGGAACGCGATCAAGACAGACGACTTCCGCGCCGGCCTTCAACTGCGCCCGCGCTTCTCGGCCGATGATATCGAAGGCCTGACGCTGGATCGTCCGGGCTTCGGCGCCGACCTGGCCGCCTATGCCTACAAGCGTCTGCCCGGCAATGTGGTGGTCGGCGGTCGGATCAGCCGCGACGTGTCCGACGTCAGCGAGGGCACGGAATACTATGCCTCCGTCGGTCATCAGCGCGTGACGTCGGTCGGCCTTCTGAACGCCTCGGCCTATGTGCGCGGCGGCGATTCCAAACTGGCGGACGCCTACTATGGGGTCAGCACCGCCGAGGCGGCCGCCAACGGCATCAGCGCCTATTCCCCCGGCGGCGGTCTGCAGGGCGCGGGCGCCAGCCTGGTCCTGCTGGTCCCGATCGGCGACAAATGGGGCGCCGGAGCCTTGCTCAACTACGAACGCCGCCTGGGCGACGTGGCCGACAGCCCCCTGTCGCAAAGCGACGACGCCGTCCGCACCGGCGTCTTCATCGCCCGTCGCTTCGGCGGCTGATAGCAGGGCGGCGGCTGCGAATGCGGCCGCCGCTTTTTCCCCTTTGATCAGGTAGCCGCGAACTCGCTGAGCGCGTCGATGACGGCGCGGTTCTGGTCTTCAGTGCCGATGGTGATGCGCAGGGCCTGAGGCAGGCCATAGCCGCCGACAGGGCGGACGATGATGCCCTTGGTGTTCAGATAGTCGTTGGCGGCGGCGGCGCGCTCGGCGCCGTCGAACAGAACCAGCACGAAGTTGCCGGCGCTGGGCAGGACGTTCAGCCCAAAGCCGCGCAGGGCCTGGGTCAGGCGCGGCTTCCAGTTCGAGATCAGATCGCGCGACGCCGTCTGGTGCGCCTCGTCCGACAGGGCGGCAGTCGCGGCCTCAAGCCCCGGCACCGAGACATTGAACGGCAGGCGGATACGGTCGATGGCCTCGGCGACCTTCAGCGGCGCATAGCCGAAACCGATGCGCAAACCGCCCAGGCCGTGGATCTTGGAGAAGGTGCGGGTGACGACGATGTTCTCGGCGTCCTTGGCCAGCGGGAAGGCGGTTTCCCAGTCGGCCTCGGTCACATATTCAGCATAGGCCTCGTCCACGACCAGGATGATGTGGGCCGGCAGGGCGGCGTGTAGGCGGCGGATTTCCTCGCCCGTATTGTAGCTGCCGGTCGGGTTCGACGGATTGGAGACATAGACGATCTTGGTGCGGTCATCGACCTGGGCCAGTAGCGCATCGACCTCGGCCTTGAAGTTCGGCTCGGGCGCCAGCTTGACCTGGGCTTCGCAACCCAGGGCGCTGATGCGGTAGGCGAGAAAGCCGTACTGGCCGCAGACGATGTTGTCGCCCGCCGTCAGATAGGTCTGGTTCAACAGGGCGAAGACCTCGTCCGAGCCGTTGCCGAAGATCAGCCGCTCGGGCTCCAACCCGTGCTGTTCCGACACCGCGTTCCGCAGCTTGGTCGCTCGGCCGTCGGGATAGATGTGGATATTTTTGATCGCCGCCTCATAGGCCGCAAGCGCCTTTTCGCCCGCGCCCAGCATGTTCTCGTTGGAGGACAGCTTCATCGGCTCGGCGACGCCGGCAATGGACGACTTGCCGCCGACATAGGGTGCGATGTCGAGGATGCCGGGCTTGGGGGCAGGGCCGTGTGGCGCGGTCGCGTCGGTCATGGAAAGCCTTGATATCAGAAGATGGGGGCGGCGCCGATCACGCCGCTCATTCGCCCGGGCGCGCTCTTCAGCCGCCCGTCGTCGACCTGCACATAGCCCGTCAGCATGAACAGCTTCAACCCGCCCGCCGCCGCCAGCGGATCGGCGACCAGCCCCGCGTCGCCCAGGGCATCCACGATCTTGGTCTCGGACCAGCCGCTGTCGGTGACCCAGAAGCTGCGGTCGTCGCCCGTGGGGCCGGACATCTCCTTGGACACGACGAAGGCCTGGGGCCGGCCGCGCCGGTCGTCCGGCAGGGCGGCGACGATCTTCAGTTCGGGTCGCGCCAGCAGGCGGCCCCACCACGGCCGGTCGGGCGACAGGTCGATCACGGCGCGCGAGCCCGCCTCGGCCGCCTTCAACGCCTCGTCGGCGGACAGGGGCCGCGACCGCAGGCCGTAGCGGTCTGTCGCCAGGGCCTGGGCCACGCCGCCACAGACGACCAGCGCAGGTCCGGTCGCCACCTCAATCCGGCCCCACACCGCCTTGACCGCCGCAGCCTCATCGGCCGAGGCGCCGTCCAGCAGTTGACGCAGGGCGATGGCCGAAGCGTCGGCCCGGTCGCGCGGACCGGCGGCGACCCGCGCCCGCACCGCCTCGACCAGGGCGCGATCCAGCGCCAGCAGGGCGTCGTCGGCTTCGGGTTCGTCCAGCAGGGCCATCAGAACAGCTTGGGCGCCGGGGCCAGCGGGAAGGGGCCAAGCCAGGTGCGGCCGTCGCGGAAAACCAGCGTCAGAGGCAACTGCTCCTGGCCCGTGGCCTCGGCCGCGCCCGCTGCTGCGGCGGCCCCGGCCGCGCCGATCCGGTTGACCGGCCCCTGACGCGTCGCCATCAGGCCGGCCAGGGCGGGCAGAGGCTTTTGCGCCTGAAGCTGGACCTGACCGGTCAGCCGGCCGTTCGCATCGGCTCTCAACACGTCGCTGGAGAGGGTCGCACGGCTGTCGCCCGCCTGCAGATCGCCGCGCACATTGCGGAACGTCCCGCCCGCCTTTGTCCAGGCGGAGAAGACACCCGCCGCATCGCCGCCGGTCTTCAGCAGGCTCGCCTGGCCGATCTCGGCCTCCAGCTGGGTCGTCAGGCGGCCGTCCTGGGCGAAGCCTTCGACTGGGCCGTCCGCCCTCCCCTGCCCGTCCACCAGACGAAACATGACATCGACGTCGTCGGTCGGCGCGGTCGAGCCCTCCAGATGCGGCCGAGCATAGAATTCGATCCGCGCGGCGCGGGCGATGGGGAAGGGTTCGGCGCCGGTCTGAGCCGTGAAGACCGGATTGACCATCTCCAGCGCCAGATTGGGCCAACGCTGATCGATGCCGCTGGCGCTCATGCGGATGGCGTCGCCCTTGACCGCGACCTCGCCCTTGCCGGCGCGGGTCAGCATCAGGCCTTGCGGAGCCACCACCACCCATTTGGTCGGCTGATAGGCGTTGGCCTCCGCGGTCAGTTCGGTCGCCTTGATCGCATGGCCCGACGGCGCCTGAACGACCAGGTTCGTCAAGGCCACATGGGTGCGAAACGGCCAGCCCTTGATGGATTTGTCGGCGAAGCGGATGTCCCAACCGTCCTGACGCAGGGTCTGGACCTGGGCCTCCAGCCGCGTGTCGATCTGGCGCGTCAGGAAGACCCACCATCCCGTCCAGGCCGCCAGCGCGATCAGCACCAGGATGAAGGGCGCATACAGGCCCTTGCGGCTGTGTCGCTTGGTCGTCGAGGCTTCGGTCATGCCGGACCTATAGCGCGCCGCACTTGGCGCTTCTAGGCGGTCAGGTCGGCCAGCACCGCCTTCGCCGCCCGCCGCGCATCCTCCGGCGCCAAGCCCAGCAGAAGCCCCCGCTGACCGCCGTTGATCAGGATCTGATCGAACAGGATGGCGGTTTCGTCTATCGCGGTCGGCACGGCCTTTCGCTGGCCGAACGGGCTGACCCCGCCGACCTTGTAGCCGGTCAGCCGTTCGGCGTCGGCGGGCTTCATCATCTGAGCCGACTTAGCCCCAAGCACCGCCGCCAGCTTCTTCATGCTGACCTCGCAGTCGGACGGCACGATGACGCAAGCCGGAGCGCCGTCGACCAGAACCATCAGCGTCTTGAACACCTGTTCCGGAGCCATGCCCAACGCCTCGGCGGCCTGCAATCCCACGCGCGGCGCGTCGGGATCATAGTCGTAGGGAAACAGAGCGAAGGCGACGCCGGCCTTGGTCAGGGCGACGGTCGCGGGCGTGGTTTTCGACATCCTAAGTCGTCTCGGGGTTCAGGAAACTGCGGGTCAGTTCGACCGCATCGGCCAGGCCCATGCGCTGAACCTCGGTACCGGGCGGCAGGCTGGCGAACAGGCGGGTGGGGGTGGCGGCGTCCAGCATCAGGAACACCCCCTTGTCGTCGCCGCGCCGGATCAGCCGGCCGAAGGCCTGGGCGATGCGGGCGCGGGCGAGGGCATCGTCATAACCCTTCCCTCCCAGCCGTTCGCGCCGCGCCTTGTGCAGCAAATCCGGGCGCGGCCACGGCACACGGTCGAAGGCGAGCACCCGAAGCGACCGTCCCGGCACGTCCACCCCGTCGCGCACCGCGTCGGTGCCCAACAGGCAGGAATTCTCCTCGACCCGGAACATGTCCACCAGCGCCCCGACCTCCAGCGGATCGACGTGCTGAGCATAGAGCGGCACGCCCGACTTCGCCAGATCCGGCCCCAGCCGCTCATAGACCGCCTTCAATCGGCGAATGGCGGTGAACAGGCCCAGCCCCCCGCCGCCCGCCGCCAGGAACAGTTCGCGCATCGCCGCCGCCGTCTGGCGCGGATCGTCCTTGACCAGGTCGTTGACGACGATGACCCGGCTGTTGGCCGCATAATCGAACGGGCTTTCAACCTTCAAAGTGCGGGGGGGCTCGATCAGACGTGCCGAGCCGGTCCGCATCCGCGCCAGGTCGAACGGGTCTTCCTGCAAGGGATCGGACAGGGTGGCCGATGTCACCAGCACCCCGTGCGACGGCACGATCACGGCGGCCTCCAGCGGGACGGTCGGGTCGATCCAGTGGCGACGCAGGGCCACGTCGTGGATGCGGCCGAACGCCGTCTCGGCCGACAGCCAATCGACGAAATCAGGATCGGGCTGATCGCCCCCGTCCTCAAGCGCCGCCAGCATCGACCGCCACCCCGGCAAGGTCATGCGCGCGCGCCGATCCAGCCCGCGCAGAGCCCCTTCGATGCGCGACCGCTGCGACCCGTCCAGCTCGGCCGCCTCGTCGTCCAGTATGTCTTCCAGATGTCGCGACAGGGCCAGCAGCGGCGCCTCGATGGCGGCCAGGGCCTGGGCGGCCGCGCGCGCCGTTTCGGCGACGGGATCAGTCACCGGCTTCAGCGCGCACTCCATGCCGAACTCGGGACCGCCATAGGTGTTGGTCTCGGCGGTGCGCGCCCGAAGCTGATCCAGCGCGGCGGCCAGGAACGCCTCGATCGGGCCGATCGGATTGACCTCGCCCGAGGCCGGCGCGACGCGGCCCGACACGCCTTCCCCCGGCAGCGCGGCGGAGGCGCGGATGGCGTCCTGCAGCGCCTTCATCGCCGCCTCATTGTCGTTGACCATGTCGCCCAGCCGCTGTTCCAGCCCCCGACCGCGACGCCCCCGCCCCTCCGGCCCGCGGATCCAGCGGCGCAGCTCGGCCGCCTCCTGGCCCGACAGACAGGCGGAAAAGGCGCTGTCGGCGGCGTCGAACAGGTGGTGCCCCTCGTCGAAGACGATCCGCTTCAGCGCCGCCGTCTCACCGTCCTGCTTCTGGCCCCGCGCCGAGCGCGCGCCGTCGAACGCCGCCTGGGTCAGGACCAGGGCGTGGTTGGCGATGACCAAGTCCGCGCGGCGGCTGGCGCGGATCGTCTTTTCGACGAAACAGGTGCGGTAGTGGGGACAGGCGGCGTGGACGCATTCGCCGCGCCGATCCACCAGATTGGCCGCTCCCGCCGCATGGGCCGCCGGCATGGCGAACAGGCCGGGCAGCCAGCCGGGAAAGTCCCCGCCCGTCATGTCGCCGTCGCGCGTATGCAGCGCCCAGCGCCCAGCCAGCGCCAGGCCGATCAGGTCGCCATTCCCCAGTTGGGCCGCCTGGACCATGTCCTGCAGATTGAGGACGCAGAGATAGTTCTCGCGCCCCTTGCGGATCACCGCCTTCTTCTTGCGCTCGGCCGGATCGGGCCACAGCGAATGGCTCTCGCGGTCGATCTGGCGTTGCAGCGCGCGGGTATAGGTCGAGATCCACGCCGCTCCCTGGTTCCGCTCGGCCCACAGGGAGGCGGGCGCCAGATAGCCCAGGGTCTTGCCCGTGCCGGTTCCCGCCTCGGCCAGCAGCATGCGGGGCCGACCCTCCTCGTTCCTCGGCGAAAAAGCGAAGGCGGCTTCGGCGGCGTAGTCCGATTGGGTCGGCCGCGTTTCGTCCAGGCCTGAGGCCTGAAGCAGCTTCTCCAGCCGGATGCGGGCGCTCTCGCTGTCGACCGGCGCCGATCCCGCCTCGCCGCGCGGCGCCTCGTCCTCCCATTCGGTCAGCCGCGACCAGACATCCATCCCGGACCCGCGATGCTGGCGCGCCCGTACGCCGCCGGCCTCCAGCGCCTGAACCACCCGCTCGCCCCAGGCCCAGCCCGCCCGCTGCATCGTCAGCGCCAGGACATAGGCCGCCTCGCGCTCCGGGTAGGCCGGATCAGCCAGTTCGCGCAGCAGCAGCCCCGCCGCCTCACGCAGGGCCGCCGCCTGTTCCTCCGCCGACTTCGGCTCGGCCAGCCCCAGCGACAGCGCCAGCCCCGTCGGCGACGGCGCACAGAACCGCGCCGGCCGCACGAAGGCGTAAAGTTCCAGCACATCCATCAGATCAGCTGATCGCGGCGGCGGGGTCAGCCCCAGCCGGCGCGCCGTCAGCGACGCATGCGCCGCCATCACCGGGCCGGTGCTGAAGAACCCCTCGGCCGCCCCTCGCCCGATCTTCCTGGCCCCCGCCTCGTCGCAAACCGCCCCTGCGCCCGGCGGCGTGGCAAGCGCTGGCGGCAAGTCCGCCCACGGCTGGGCGCCGGTCAGGCGGGTTTCGGAAATGACGGATTCGTCGGACACGTCCGATAGATAGCGAGCCTGGGGCTGAAACGGAACGGGAACATGCTATATCCCGTCCGTGACGACCGCCGCCGCTCCCGCAACGCTTCCGCCCCTGTTCGCCGACTGGTTCGCGTCGCGCGGCTGGTCGCCCCGGCGACATCAGCTGGAGATGGTCGCGGCGGGGGAGGCCGGCCGCCACGCCCTGCTGGTCGCGCCGACCGGCGGGGGCAAGACGCTGGCGGGGTTTCTGCCCAGCCTGATCGACCTGGCCGAGCGCGGACCGAAGCCGGCGACCGGGGCGGGGTCGGGGGTGCATACGCTTTATTTGTCGCCGCTGAAGGCCCTGACGACGGACGTCGAGCGCAATCTGATGACCCCGATCCGCGAGATCGGGCTGAACATCCATGTCGAGACGCGCACCGGCGACACCAAACAGTCCAAACGCCAGCGACAACGCGACTTTCCGCCTGATATCCTGCTGACCACGCCCGAGCAGTTGGCCCTGTTCTGCGCCTGGGAAGGCGCCCGTTCTTATTTCGCCGATCTGAAATGCGTGGTTCTGGACGAGGTGCATGCGATCTGGAGCGGCAAGCGCGGGGACCTGTTGTCGCTCGGGCTGGGTCGGTTGCAGAGCTTCGCCCCCGATATGCGCCGGGTGGGACTGAGCGCGACTATCGAGGACCCCGATCTGATCCGGGGATGGCTCAGTCCCTCGCCCGGCGTCGCGGACGTGGCCTTGGTCCGCGGCGACCCCGGCGCGCCGGCGGTCATCGACGTGCTGATCTCCGAGGGCAAGGTGCCTTGGGCCGGCCACACCGGCCAGCACGCGATCCCGGAGGTCTACGCCGCCATCCAGCGTTCGACCCTGGCGCTGATCTTCGTCAACACCCGCTGGCAGTCGGAGTTTGTGTTCCAGCAGCTGTGGGCCATCAACGACGAGAACCTGCCCATCGGTCTGCATCACGGCTCGCTCGCCGCCGAGCAGCGGCGCAAGATCGAGGCGGCCATGGCGCGCGGCGACCTCAGGGCCGTGGTCTGTACCTCGACGCTGGATCTGGGCATCGACTGGGGCGACGTGGATCTGGTCATCCAGATGGCGGCGCCCAAGGGCTCCAGCCGGCTGGTGCAGCGCATCGGCCGCGCCAACCACCGGCTGGACGAGCCGTCGCGCGCGCTTCTGGTGCCCGCCAGCCGGTTCGAGATGCTGGAGTGTCAGGCGGCGCGCGAGGCCGTCGCCGACAACGCCTTCGACTGGGAGCCGGTCCATATCGGCACGCTGGACACCCTGGCCCAGCACGTCATGGGCGTCGCCTGTTCCGAGCCGTTCGACATGCAGGTCTTGTATGACGAGATCACCGGCTGCGGCCCCTTTCGCGCCCTGACGTGGGAGCAGTTCGAGGAGGTGGTCGATTTCGTCGCCACCGGCGGCTATGCGCTGCGGACCTACGACCGGTTCGCCCGGATCGTGCGCACGCCGGATGGCCGCTGGAAGGTCCGCAACCAGCATATCGCCCAGCGGCACCGCATGAACGTCGGCGCCATCGTCTCGGCCGGAACGCTGAACGTTCGCGTCGCCAGCCGTCGCGGCGGCGCCTCGCGCCAGCTGATCGGCGGCCGCAAGGTGGGCGAGGCCGAGGAGTGGTATTTCGAACAGCTGACGCCCGGCGACACCTTCCAGTTCGCCGGCCAGACCTGGGCGTTTCAGGGCATCACCGGGACCGACGCTCTGGTCACCCACGCCAATGACAGCGACCCCAAGATTCCGTCATGGGGCGGCTCGAAGTTCCCGCTGTCCACGTCGCTGGCGGACCGGGTGCGGACGATGATCCACGACCGCGACCACTGGCGCGTCCTGCCGCCCGACGTGCAGGAATGGCTGGAGTTGCAGGAAGCCCGGTCCGTCATTCCCGACGCCGAATCCATGCTTGTCGAAACCTTTCCGCGCGGCAGCCGGCATTTCCTGGTGGCCTATCCGTTCGAGGGCAATCTGGCCCACACCACCCTGTGCATGCTGCTGACCCGGCGGCTGGACCGAATGGGCGTCGGGCCGCTGGGCTTTGTCGTCACCGACTATTCGCTGGCGATCTGGTCGATCAAGCCGATGGACACGATCGATCTGGACGCCCTGTTCCAGCCGGACATGCTGGGCGACGACCTGGAAGCCTGGCTGGAGGAAAGCTTCATGATGAAGCGGTCCTTCCGCAATTGCGCCCTGATCTCGGGCTTGATCGAACGCCGCCAGCCCGGCGCCGAAAAGACCGGCCGGCAGGTGACCTTCTCCACCGACCTGATCTACGACGTGCTGCGCCGCCACCAACCTGACCATCTGCTGCTCAAGACCGCCCGCGCCGACGCCGCCTCCGGCCTGCTGGACGTGGCGCGACTGGGCCAGATGCTGGCGCGGATCGAGGGACGTATTCGTCACCAACACCTGAGCCGCGCCTCGCCCTTCTGCGTGCCCGTGCTGGTCCAGATCGGACGCGAGCGAGTTAGTGGAGACGCCGCCGAAATGATTCTGGACGAAAGCGCCGACCTGCTGATCGCCGAGGTCATGGACGACGCCGAGCCAGAAGCCGCCGCATGAACGCCGCCCTGCGCCAGACCCTGTCCCCGGCCCGCAAGATTTGCGGTTCGCTGAGCGTGCGGATCGCGGGAGAGGCCTGCGTGCTGCGCTGTTCCGGAGCGATGTGGGTTCCGGCCTACGGCGCCCTGATCGTCGCGGATCTGCATCTGGAAAAGGGCTCGGCCTTCGCCGTGCGCGGCCAACTTCTGCCGCCCTATGACAGCCGCGCCACGCTGGACAGACTGGAAGCCGAGATCGTCGAACTGGACCCGGCCATGGTCGTGCTGCTGGGCGACAGCTTCCATGACACCAAGGCCATTCCCCGCATGGCGGCCGACGACCGGGCGCGGCTGGACCGGCTGGCGGCGGGGCGCGACTGGCTGTGGCTGGAAGGCAATCACGACCGCGAGGCGCTCGCTCGCGATGCGGACACGGCATCCCGCCTGCCCGGCCGGATCGTCGGCGATATGGCCTTGGGCGCGCTGCGCTTGACCCACGAACCGGAGGCGCTGAGCGCCGACGACGACCGTCGTGGCGAGGTCGCGGGCCACCTGCACCCCGCCGCCAAGGTCGCCGCCTATGGACGCGGCGTGCGCCGTCCTTGCTTCGTCACCGACGGATCACGCATAGTCCTGCCCGCCTTCGGCGCCTTCACCGGCGGGCTGAACGTGCTCGATCCCGCCATCGCCAACCTGTTCGCCGCCCCGCCCATGGCCGCCGCCCTGGGACGCGACCGTGTCCACGCCCTGGATTGGGCGATCCTGCGATAGTCTGTTTGTAAAGCGTTCAGCACGTCGCTTCACCGCATCTTGGCGGACGTCGATGCAGGATAACGGCGGATCAGGTCACGGACACCCGCCTCATGCTCACGCCTCGCCGCATCGTCATGGCCGCCCGCCTCGGCTTCGCCCTGGCGGCGCTGGGCATGGCCATCCTGATGTTGGGACCGTTCCAAGGTCTGGAACAGGTCTTCGGCCTGAACGACAAGGCCGCCCACGTCATCGCCTTCTATGGCGTGGCCAGCGGCCTGTTCCTGATCGCGCCGAACCAGCGCCGCGACGACCTGGCGCTGTATGTCATCGCCGCTGCCTTCGGGGCTGAATTACTTCAGGCCCTGACCGGCCGCAGCGTCTCCGTCATCGATTTCCTGGCGGGCGCGGCCGGCGTCGCCGCCGCCTGGGCGCCCGGCCGGATCGAACAGTTGCGCCAAGCCTTCCGCCGCCACCCGGATATGACCTTGGCCGAGATCGACCGTCTGGATCGCCGCCTGCGCCGTCGCCGCGCGGAAACCGCCCGGCCGGGCGTCGCCGTCCTGCGCCCCTAGGGTTCGAGCTCTATGTCCCAGTAGAGATAGTCCAGCCAGCTCTGGTGCAGATAGTGCGGAGGGAAGCGCCGGCCGGCGTCCTGAAGCTGCCAGGCGTTGGGGCGATAGGGTTCGCGGCGGATCGGCATCATGGCCTGGCGCGGCGTTCGTCCGCCCTTGGCCAGATTGCAGGGGCTGCAGGCCGCAACGATATTGTCCCAGGTCGTGCGTCCGCCCTGTGAGCGCGGGATGACGTGGTCGAAGGTCAATTCAGCCGACTGACCGCAGTACTGACAGGCGAAGCCGTCGCGCAGAAAGACGTTGAAGCGGGTGAAGGCGGGGCTGCGGTCCTGATCCACATAGCTGCGCAGCGCGATCACGCTGGGAAGCTGCATCTCCATCGACGGGGAGCGGACGACCTTGTCATACAGGGACACCACGTCCACGCGGTCCTGATAGACCGCCTTGACCGCCTCCTCCCACGGCCACAGCGACAGCGGATAGTACGACAGCGGCCGGAAGTCGGCGTTCAGCACCAACGCGGGAAAACCGGAGGGCGGTCGATGGAGAACCTGCATCAGGCCCTCCCGCGCGGACGGGGGGATTTTGAGGCGACAGAGGTGAGGACACGTCTCCTTCCCTAGTCTTGTGAGATCAGCCTACCCCTGATTCCCGCTCATCGCCATGACCAGTGTGCAGCGTTTTCGTGACGTCCTGCCTCAGACCCCGCGCGCGTGGGTCGGAAACCCCGGCAGGGTCCAGCCCCAGCGCAAGGCGGCCGCGCGCAGTAGGAAGCCCGACAGCGCCGCGACGATGGCGGCGGGCCAGACGCCGACGCCCGGCGCCCTCAGCACCATATAGACCGTCGCCGCCAGGATCGCGGCCGTGACGTTGATCTCTCGCCGCAGCAGGATCGACGGCTGACCCGCCAGGGTGTCGCGCACCACCCCGCCGAAACAGGCCGTCAGCGTGCCCATGACGATGCAGATCAGGGCCGGCGCCCCGGCTGCCTCGGCCTTGGCCGCCCCCATCACGCCATAGGCCGCAAGACCCACCGCATCCAGCCACAGCAGGGCGCGAAACCGCCAGTCGCGCTGCCCCACCAGCCACAGGGCCGTCGAGGCGAACAGGCAGACCGCCAGATAGCGCCAGTCCTGCACCCAGAAGACCGGAAGGCCCAGCAACAGGTCACGCAGCGTCCCGCCGCCCACGCCGGTGATGGCGCCGAAGAAGGCGAAGGTGACGACGTCGTGCTTCTCGCGCGCGGCGGCCAGGGCGCCGGTGGCGGCGAAAACCGCCACGCCGGCGAAATCCAGCGCGGTCAGCACGGTCTGCGGATTGCGCAACGGTTCGGTCAGAGCCGGATCGAGCGGGGTCATGCCGGCGCATCCAGAGCGATCTCGCCGCGCTTCACGCCCGTGTACCAGGCCCACAGCAGGTGGGTGGCGACCGCACGATAGGGCCGCCAGATCTCGGCGCGGGCATAGGCGCCCTTTTGATCGGGCCGCACCTCTGCGCCGTCCGCCCAGCGGATCGCCTCCTGCAAGGCCACGTCGCCGCCGGGAAAGACATCCAGCCGCCCCTCGCACATCATCAGATAGGCCTCGGCCGTCCACAGGCCCACGCCCTTCAGCGCCGTCAGAGAGGCGATCGCGGCCTCGTCATCCAGGTTGGCCAGATGCTCCAGATCGATCTCGCCCGCGATCTGCGCCCGCGCGATCCCCTGACCATAGGTCGCCTTCTGCCGCGACAGACTCATGCCGCGCAGCTGATCCAGATCGTGCGCCAGCAACAGCTCGGGCGTGATGCCGCCCATGCCTTCGCGCAGCCGCGCCCAGACCGAAGCGGCCGAGGCCACCGAGACCTGCTGCTCCACGATCATGCGGAACAAGCCTTCGAACCCGCCAACTCTCAACCGCCACTCCAGCGGCGGCGTCTGGGCGTCCACGCGCACGAGCGCCGGATCGGCGGCGACCAGCGCCTGGCGCGCGGCGGCGATGTCATCGGGCGTGGGTGCGAGCGGCATACGCCATGCTTACGGCCCGTCGCGCTTGTCGGAAAGAGCGGGGGCGCCGTTGAGGGCCGCAAACCGCTAAGGAGCGTCGTGATGTTCGCCACCCGCTTCGCACCCTCGCCTACCGGCCGCCTGCACAAAGGCCACGCCTTTTCGGCTCTGACCGCCTGGACGGCGGCGAAGGCGGCGGGCGGGCGGTTCGTGCTGCGCATTGAGGATATCGATCCGACGCGATGCCGGCCGGAATATGAGGCGGGCATTCTGGAGGACCTGGCTTGGCTGGGTCTGGATTGGGAGACGCCGGTCCGGCGCCAGTCCGATCATCTGGCCGAGTATGCCGCCGCGATCGAGATTCTGCGGGCGCGAGGCCTGCTCTATCGGTGTTTCCGAACGCGCAAAGAGATCCTGAACGCCATCGGTGAGGCGCCTCACGGGACGATGGAGGCAGCGAGGCCCGGTCCGCATTCAGCGGACGAGGAGGCGCATCTGCTGGCCTCGGGCGCGCCATTCGCCTGGCGGCTGTCGCTGGATCGGGCGCGGAAGGCCTTGGGCGAGGCGACCTGGAACGACCTGAACTTCGTCGAGGAGGGCGAGGGTCCGAACGGCGAAACCGGCGTCGTCACCGTCGATCCCGAGGCGGCGGGCGATGTCGTCCTGGCGCGCAAGGATACGGGCGTCGCCTATCATCTGGCCGTGACGCATGACGACGCCTTGCAGGGCATCACCCATGTCATCCGGGGCCAGGACCTGTTCGAGGCCACGCACGTGCAGCGGCTGATCCAGACCCTGATGGGCTGGCCGGCGCCGACCTATCGTCATCATGCCTTGCTGACAGGGCCGGACGGGCGGCGCTACGCCAAGCGCGATCGCTCGATCACCCTGGCCGAGCTGAGGGCCGGCGGATTGACGGCCGAGGGCCTGCGCGCCGAGCTGGGCTTCAGCTCCGCCGGCTGAAGATGCGCGAGGCGCCGTAGCCAGTCAGGGCGGCCAGCACGACGCACAGCACGCCGTACAGCCACGGCCGACGGTGGGCGAACTCATAGATGTCGCGCTCCAGCCCGACCTTCTCGACCGTCAGGGTCAGGTTCGACACCGACTGCGGCTCGCCGTCCTGAAACAGCCAGACCTCGGCGTAGTATTTGCCGGTGGGCGCCACGGTCGGCAGTTTGACCTCGGCGCGGAACAGGCCCCGGTCCACGAACTCCACCCCTTCGGAATCGGTGTCGTAGAGGGCGGCGGCCTCCTTCAGCCGGATCACCGCGCGGCGCCAATCCAGATAGTCGTCGCCCAGACGGCTGACGACCACGTCGCGCACGCCATAGCGGGTGACGGTGCGGCTTTCCTCGGGCGCGTCGATGCGCAGGTGATCGACGCCGACGCCGAGGCGGCGCAGCTGACCGAAGTCCGCGATATCACTGAGCGGGCGCGTCGAGGCGGTCATGTAGAAGCCGGGCGCACCCTCGAACAGCACGGGCCGGCTGTTCAGCCAGACACCGGACGTGCGCGTCTTCTTGACCAGGCGGATCGGCGCGTCCGGCCCCCGCACCACCACCACGACGTCCGCTGGTTCAGGCGTCGGATTGAATACGGCGCCGTAAAGGACGATGGACGCCCCCCGAAAACTGCTGTCGACCCGGACCTGGGCGTCGGTCAGGGCGGCGGCGACGCGCAGGTCGCCGGTCGTTGCTTCGGACCGATCGAGCGGCGGGGCTGCGACGGGGGGCGGAGGAGGAGGAAGCGCCTGCATCAGTCGGCGATCCCCGGCGCGATCATGAAGATGTCGTTGGGCCTCACGAACAGATCCAGGCCCATCTGGATCCCGACCAGCAGCACGATCAGTCCTAGCGCCGCCCGCAGTTCCTCGGCGCGGAACCGCCCGGCGAAGCGTGCGCCGATCTGGGCGCCGACGACGCCGCCGAGCAGGAGAATGGTGGACAGCACGATGTCGACCGTCTGGTTACGCCCAGCCTGAAGGATGGTGGTGATGGCGGTGGTGATGATGATCTGGAACAGGCTGGTGCCCACCACCGCGCCCGCCCTCATGCGCAGGATATAGAGCATGGCCGGCACCAGGATGAAGCCGCCGCCCACCCCCATGATGGCCGACAGGACGCCCGCGAAGACGCCCAGGCCGAACGGCGGCAAGGCGCTGATATAGAGGCCCGACTTGGGGAACTTCATTTTCAGCGGCAGACCATAGAGCCACATCGGCCGCCGACGCTGCTTGTGCGGCGCGGGCAGCCCTCGGCGGCGGCGCAGGATCTCGGTCAGGCTCTCGTTGAGCATCAGAATGCCGATCGCGCCCAGGAAGACGAGATAGGACAGGGCCACGACCAGATCGGCCTGGCCCAACAGGCGCAGGTAGCGAAACAGCTCGACGCCCGCCAGGGCGCCGGCCGCGCCGCCGGCCGCCATCACCGATCCCATCTTGAAATCGACCGAACCCGCCCCGGCATAGCGGATGACGCCCGACGTCGAGGAGGCCACGACATGGCTGGCCTGGCTGGCGACGGCGACGGTCGGTGGAATGCCCAGGAAAACCAGGATCGGCGCCATCAGGAAGCCGCCGCCGATGCCGAACAGGCCGGACACGAATCCGACCACCGCCCCCAGGATCACCAAGGTCGGCCAGTTCACCGAAACCTCGGCGATCGGCAGATAGATGTCCAAAGGACGCGCCTTCGGCTGGAGCGGACACAAGAATCGCCGTCAGGCGGGCGAGGTCGGGGACGACCGGGCGACCGATAGCCGCCCGGCGCCTAGGAATCTAGCCTGTCGCCTGGGCTTGGGCCTGCGACTGACCCTGCGACTGGGCCACGAAGGCGTCGGCGGCGGTGCGGGCAGCGCGCTGGGCCGTGGCGCTGGCCGTCGGGCGCAGGCGCGTCACGGCGGCCTGAGCCTCCACATCCCCGCCGCGCGCGGCGATCATGTACCACTTCAGCGCTTCGGTCGGATTCTTGGCCACCCCGTCGGCGCCGGTCTCATAGATGCGCGCGACATTGTACTGGCTGTCCGGCAGGCCGCGCTCAGCCGCGTTCAGCAGCCAGGTCAGGGCCTCGGCCTGATTGGTCGCGCCGCCGTCGCCTTCATAGAGCTGCATCCCGTAAAGATGCATCCCGCGCGGATCGCCGCCCTCGGCCGCGCGACGGCCCCACTGACGGCTTTGAGCGGGGTCGGCGGGCACGCCGTTGGCGCCGTCCAGATACAGCTGACCCAGATAGGTCTGGGCGGGGGCGTAACCCAGGTTGGCGGCGCGCTTCATGCCGTCCAAGCCAGAGTTGTCGCCGGCCTCCAGCTTGCCGATCGCCGCCTCATAGTCCGCCGCGCCGGGGCCGCCGATGTCGAAGGTCGCTTTCGGACCGGTCGGCGTCACCGCCGACGCGGCCAGCGGCATGGCGCCGTTTGTCGTCGAGCCGCCGCCGAAGCTGGGCATCTCGAAGTCCGGGGCGCCGCCGTCGGTCAGGGACAGATAGCCATATACGCCGCCGGTCAGGGCGACCGCCGTAACCGAAGCCAGAAAGGCCTTCTTGACCGTCGATCCGTCCTTGGACGCCTGCCGGTCCAGCCGTTCCTGCAGCTTGGACTTGCCGCCGCGCTTCAGGCCGAAGCCTGACCGGGGCGCAGGTTCCGGCTCGGCCGGCGCGGTGATTGCAGCACGAGCGGCGTCGATGGTGCTGCGGGTCGAGGCGGCGCGGCCGGCGGCGGCGGCGGCTTCCATGCTGGAGCGCAGCCGGCGCGGATCCACGAACTCGGTCTCGCCGCCGAAATCGTCGTCGTCGGCGTCCAGGACCGCGGCGTCACGCTTTTCGGCCGGTGCGGTCGAGAAGCCCGGCGACGTCGCCTCCAGCGCGTCCTCGACATCGGCGCCGCCGAAACCGCTGAAGGGCTGGATGATGGGTTCGACGCCGTCGGGATCGACCTGGCGCATCGGCATGTCGTCGGCCAGCGCCTCGACGGGCTCGGCCTCGGTCTGGACGACGGGCGCCGACGGGAAGGGCGCAGCGGTCGCGACTTCGGGCGTCACCGGATCGCTGGACCAGGCGTCCTGGTCGGTGAAGGTCTCATCGGGGAAGGCGGCGGCGCGCCAGTCGCCTTCGATGGATGCGGACTGGATCGGGGCCTGTATGGTCGCCGAGGCGGCGCGTTCCAGCACCTGTCGCGCCGGGGTCCATGCGGGCTCATTGTCCAGCGGCTTGTCGCGGATCGGCGTCGGCGCGCGGGCGTCGATGCTTTCGCGGGCCTCGGCCAGCAGACGGGCGGTGCGCTCCTCGCTGAGACGCATCCGCTCGGCCAGTTCGCCGGACGCGCGGTCGTAGCGCTGCTCGATCTTGTCCGAGCTTTCCGACAGGCGTCGGCCGATGTCTTCCAGCGCCTGCTGCGAGCGGCGCTCGGACTGGGCGATGCGATCGCTCAGTTGGTCCGAGATGCGGGTGATTTCGCCGCCCAGCTTCTCCAGGGCGATGGCGTGGCGATCGTCGCTGGCGGTCAGGCGTTGGTCGACGCGGTCGACGTGGCGGGCGAACTCCTGATCCAGACGCGCGGCGCGGCGGGCGACCTCGGTTTCGATAGTCTGGCTGACGACGTCGGCGGCGGCGCGGGCGACAGCGTCGGTGCGACCGTCGTTGTCCGTCTCGACCTTCTTGACCCGCGCGTTCAGGTTGCGGGCGATGCGCAGGACCTCGCGGCCCATGGCTTCAAGACCGATGGCGCCCTTCTCTTCGGACGCCTTCAACTGATCGCCGACGGCCTGGACGGCGCGTTCGATACGGTCGATGCGCGCGCCGGTTTCGGCGGCGTCCAGACGCTGCATCATTTCGGCGCGATTGTTGTCGATCTGACGCGACAAGCTTTCGGCCAGCTTCTCGAAACGGGCCAGGTCGCGCGCGCCTTCCGGCTCGACGCGGCTTTCGGCCGTCCGCATCCGCTGGTCCAGCGCGGCGAACGAGCGTTCCAGCGTCTTCAGGGCTTCGGTCGTGCGGTTCTGGGCCTCGTCCAGACGCGCGCTGACCTGAGCCAGCATTTCCGTGCCGACGCCGGGGCCGGCGGCCTTCTCGACCGCCTCCATCCGCTCGCGCAGATCGCTGACGCCCAGACGCTGGCGTTCCTCGATGTCGTACAGGCGCCCGGTCAGCGCGCCCAGGGAGGTCTCGATCTTGCCGAAGGCTTCCTGGGTCGACGGGCCGGTGTCGCGTTCGAAGGCGCGCAGGCGGCGATGCCCTTCGCGCAGCTCCTCGGCGATGTCGTCGATGCGGCGGGCGGCGCCCTGAGCCTCGGCCTCCTGGCCGTCCAGCCGGCGCATCAGCCCTGCGACGGCCTGGTCCACGCCCTGAATGGCGACGGTCGAGCGACGTTCGGCGGCTTCCAGCCGTGCGGCGATCACATCGATGGAGGCGCTGATCCGCTGCTGGCTGTCTTCGACCTCATAGGCGTCGTCCAGACGACGGCTGCGGTTGCGGCGTTCATATTCGGCGGCCTGGGAGCGACGCGGCAGGGTGGCGTAGCCCTCCTCCTCGTCTTCCATGATCATGGAGTTGAGCCATTCGCCCAGCGTCATGCCGGACCGGCGCGCCAGATCCTTGGCGACCTCGCGTGCTTTGGGATCGATTCCCTTAACGCTCCACGGCGCTGCAGCGCTCACTGATTCGTCTCCCAGCCCATGCGACGAAGGCTATACCGTCAATATCGAGGGTGTAAACTGATGGTTAACCGCAATATCTAGCAGCGATATCCCGATCCTGTGGACATCGCACCAGACAGCCGGATTTGTGAATCATCTCGGTTAACGCGGCATGAAGATTAACCTCCCGGCAAGGGTTCGCTTGCCAAGCGGCGCGGCTTTCGCCACCTGCGGCGCATGAGCCTGACCACCACCCTCGTCCTGCTTGGCGTCGCCCTCGCCGTTATGGTCTTTTGCGGATGGCGCGGCGCCCGGCCGCCGGATCCGTTCAAGGGACCGCGCCTGATGCCGTGGCGGTTCCTGATGGTCGGCGCGGCGGCGATCGCCTTGCTGCTGCTGATCCACCTGGCGACGCTGTTCGGCGCCGAGCGTGCGCCCTGGATACCCGGCGCCTAGAGGCGGGAACCCGATCACGGCCGGTCGGTTGAACCTTGCGAACCACTCAAGGAGAGACCGCGTGTCCGACAAACTGACCCCCGCCGAGGCCGAGAAGGAATTCTGGAAGAGCCTGAAGGAGTCCAACACCGGCATGCTGGGCATCGATCGCCCCGGCTATCACCACCAACCCATGACCGGTTTCGGCGAGGACGAGACGGGGACCATCTGGTTCTTCACCCGCGACGACACCGATTTCGCCCGTGACGTCGCCGGCGGTGGCCAGAACGGCATGTTCTGCTACCAGGCCAAGGACGGCAAGGTTCAGGCTTGCATCCACGGCCGCCTGGCCATCGATCAGGACCGCAGCCGCATCGAGAAATACTGGAACCCCGTCGTCGCCGCCTGGTATCCGGACGGCAAGGACGACGCCCACCTGACCCTGGTCCGTTTCGACGCCGACGACGGCCGCGTGTGGGTGTCCGACAAGGGCGCGCTGGGCTTCGGCTACGAAGTCCTGAAGGCCAACCTGACCAAGAGCGTCCCGGATGTCGGCGGCGTGTCGGACGTCAAACTCTAGGCTTCGACTCTTCAAAAACTAGAAGGGGCGGACCCGAGCGGGTCCGCCCTTTTTTTCGTTCAGCCGCCAAAGCACCAAGCCAGAACGGCCTTCTGGGCATGGATGCGGTTTTCGGCCTCGTCCCAGACCAGAGAGCGCGGCCCGTCGATGACGGCGTCGGTGACTTCCTCGCCACGGTGGGCGGGAAGGCAATGCAGGAAGACCGCTTCGGGATCGGCGAGATCCATCAGGGCTTCATCGACGCCGTAATGTTCGAACGCCGCGAGCCGCGCCTCATAGTCCTGATCCCCCATGGAGACCCAGGTGTCGGTGACGACGACGTCGGCGCCCTTGACCGCCTCGCGCGGATCGCTGGTCAGGGTGACGGCGTCGCCGCCCTTGGCCAGATCGCGCAGGTCCGGGTGGTATTCCGCCGGGCAGGCGACGTTCAGATGAAAGCCGAACTTGGGCGCCGCGTGCATGAAGCTGTGGCAGACGTTGTTGCCGTCGCCGATCCAGGCGATCGTCTTGCCGGCGATCGGCCCGCGATGCTCTTCGATCGTCTGCAGATCGGCCAGGATCTGGCACGGGTGCGAACGGTCGGTCAGGCCGTTGACCACGGGCACGGTCGAGACGCGGGCGAACCGCTCGACATCCTCGTGATCGTTGGCGCGGATCATCACGGCATCGACCATGCGCGACAGCACGCGGGCGGTGTCCTCCACCGGCTCGCCGCGGCCCAACTGCATGTCTGCGGCCGTGGCGATGATCGCCGAGCCGCCCAGCTGGCGGATGGCCGCGTCGAAGCTGAACCGGGTGCGGGTCGAGTTCTTCTCGAAGATCATCGCCAGAACGCGATCCTGGCCCGGCGCATCGGCGTCGGCGCGCCCCTGGGGCCAGCCCTTGCGGGCGGCCTTGCGGGCATGGGCGTCGTCCAGGATGGCGCGCAGATCCGCCGCGTCTAGCCGGTGGATGTCGAGGAAGTGCCGGACCATATGTCTAGCTCCGCTCATCCCCGCGAAGCGGGGACCTAGTGCTGTGGGCGACAGCCGCCCGTCGGGTGTTTCATCCGTCGATCCCGCGTTCTCGAAAGAAGTGGGTCCCCGCTTTCGCGGGGATGAGCGGATGTCGGGCTCAGGCCGCCAGCTTTTCGCGGGCGACCTCGCAGGCCGCTTCGAAACGGGCCACGGCTTCGCGGGCCTCGTCCAGCGTCAGGTTCAACGGCGGCAGCAGTCGCACGCAGTTGTCGCCGCCGCCGGCGATCAGCAACTGCTGCGTGTCGCGCGCCAGGGCCATGAACTCGCGATTGTTCGGCACCATCTTGATGCCGATCAGAAGGCCCTTGCCGCGGACGTCGGCGATCACATCGGGGAAGCGTTCCTGAAGGCCGGCGAACTGCTGCTTCAGATAGCCGGCGACCTCGTTGACGTTGTTCAGCGTCTCGGGGCTGTTGATCAGGCTCAGCGCCTTCTGACCCACGGCCATGGCCAGAGGATTGCCGCCGAAGGTCGAGCCGTGAACGCCGACCGTCATCCCCTTGGCCGCCTTGGCCGAGGCCAGGCAGGCGCCGATGGGGAAGCCCCCGCCCAGGGCCTTGGCCACAGCCATGATATCCGGCGCCATGCCCGCCCATTCATGGGCCCACAGCTTGCCGGTCCGGCCCATGCCGCACTGGACCTCATCGAAGATGATCAGGACGCCGTGTTCGTCGCACAGGTCGCGCAGCCCCCGCAGGCATTGTTCGGGCATGGCGCGGCAGCCGCCCTCGCCCTGCACGGGCTCGACGATGATGGCGGCGGTCGTGGGGTTGGCGATGGCGGCCTTGATCGCCTCGTGGTCGCCCCACTTCAGCTGGTGGAAGCCCTGCATCGGCGGGCCGAAGCCCTCGGTATAGCTGGGGTTGGCGGCGGCGTTGATCGCGCCATAGGTCCGACCGTGGAACGAGCCGTCGAAGCCGTAGATGTCGATCCGCTCAGGCGCGCCATTGGCCGAATGGTACTTGCGCGCCGTCTTCAGCGCGCATTCGACGGCTTCGGTGCCCGAGTTGGTGAAGAACACCACGTCGGCGAAGCTGGATTCGCACAGGGCGTCAGCCAGCGCTTCCTGACCCGGGATGCGAAAGATGTTGGAGACGTGCCACAGCTTCTCGGCTTGATCCTTGACCGCCTGGACCAGTTCGGGGTGGGCGTGGCCCAGGCCGTTGGTCGAGATGCCGGCGACGCAGTCGAGATATTCGGTCCCGTCGGTCGCCCACAGACGCGCGCCTCGGCCGCGTTCCACTTCCAGCGGCGCGCGATTGTAGACACCCATCAGATGTTCAGTGGACACGGGACCAAGACCTCCAAAAGCGAGACGGCCCCGGCGCGAGCGCGACGGAGCCGGATCAATACGGTCAGGCGTTGTCGGACGCGCGAGGGTCTTAGTCAACACCGGCGCCAAGGACGCCCCGCGCTCGCACATCGGCGATCAAGACGCGCAACGCCTGCCGTTGATCCGTCTCCAGCACGCGCAAGGGCAGGATGAAGTTGGTGTTGGGCGAGGCTGCGAAGATCAGGCGATCCCTCTCCTCCACCACCGCGACCAGATTGCGCCAGCCGATGCGGGTGTCGAAATCCGCTCCCGACAGCGCCAGACCGCTGTCATCGATGCGCCAGTCGGTTGGCCTCTGCGCGATCGGCGACCGGCGCGCCGCCGCCATGACCCTGTAATGCGCCAGGACCGACAGCCCGATAAAGCCGTACAGCCCAACCAACTGCAGGCCGACGATCCAGCTGGTCCGCTCCAGGGGCAGGCCGAGGCAGACAGCGATGGTCGCCAGCATGGCGCCGCCCAGAAACAACACGGGCAGGTTCGCCCAGCGCCGGACGACGGGCCACGCCTTGACGGCCGCCCGACCTTCCTTCGGCGTCGGCTGGACGCCGCGAACCTCGATGACCGCCGTCACTCGCCGCCGGGCGTCGTCGCCGGGGCCGCCGGTGCGGTTTCGGCGGCGACCGCTGCGTCCTTGGCCTGGATTTCGACCAGCTTTTTGTCCAGGGCCAGGCCCAGGTCGGCGATGAACAGGCCGAAACGGGCGACGTCGACGCCCTTCAGATACGACAGCTTATCTTCGGTAGAGTGGATGCGCTGGAAGACGGGCGGGACAAAGCCCTCCTTCAGGCCGTTGTCCTTGCCGCCATTGAAGGCCAGCCACATCTGGTGGGCGCCGACCGCATCTTGGGTGCCCATCGAAACCACCGGCACGCCCGCGGCCGAGAAGGCGCGGTCGTCGCTGGGCGGATAGGTCGGATAGGGCATGCAGTCGAAGCCGCGTTCGGCGCACAGGCCGCGCAGCGTCTCCAGCACGAAGGCCGACTGCGGCCCATTGTTCTCGCCATACATGACCGTCTGACCATAGGCGGCGACATCGGCGTTGATGACGGCGGCGATGCGGTCCTTGCCGTGTTTCTCAAGGAAGGCCTTGGCGCCCAGAAGGCCCAGCTCTTCCTGGTCGGTGAAAACGAAGACGAAGCGGTGGGCGACCGGCTGGCCTTCCAGCGCCATGTCCAGCGTCTTGGCCGCCTCCATCATCGCCATGACCGAGCCGACGTTGTCGACGATGCCCTGCGACAGCGTCCCATCGCGCAGCTTCACCGCGTCATAGTGGGCGGTCAGGACGATATCCTTGTCGCCCTGCCCCACCGTGACGACGACATTGGCGCCTTCCATCGGGCCGGTGGCCTGGTTGCCGCCTTCGAAGGTCTGGATTTCGGGCGTGAAGCCCAGCGTCGTCAGGAAACCGACCAGAACCTGGGTCCGCTCGGCGTTGGTGGGCTTGATGAACTGGGCGGCGCCGGCGGCGATATCCGGGCGATCGCCGGCCTGGGGCGTCGCTTCCTGAGCGGAGGCGGGCCCAAAAGCGGATGTGGCGGCGAACAGGGCCGTGGCGGCGACGAGCGAACGAAACAGCATGAAGCGGACCTCTCGGGGGAGCGATCCGCAACAGGTAGCGATCTAGCTCTTAAGACGCCAGCCCGAGCGGAACACCAGCCAGCAGACCACGCCCATGACGGCCATCAGCACGGCCGACCCTATGACGCCGACCGTCAGATTGCTCTCGGCATGGGCGATGAAGCCGTAGCGGAAGCCGTCGATCAGATAGAAGAAGGGGTTGTAGCGGCTCAGCGCCCGGAACGGCTCGGGCAGGTTCTCGACCAGATAGAAGGTCCCCGACAGGAAGGTCATCGGCATGACGATGAAATTCTGGACCGCCGACAGGTGGTCAAACTTCTCGCTCCACAGCCCCGCCAGCACCCCGGTCATGCCCATGATGAAACAGGCGGCCAGGGCGAACCAGACGATGGCGAAGATGTTGGCGATGCCCAGCGGCGCAAACGGCAGCACGCAGATCGCCGTCACCAGACCGACCGCCAGCCCACGCGTCGCGGCGCCCAGCGTAAAGCCCAGCGTCAGCTCCAGCGGGCTGAGCGGCGGGGTCAGGAAGTCGGTCGCGGTACCCATGATCTTGGCCTGGATCAGGCTGGACGAGGCGTTGGCGAAGGCATTGTTCAACATGGCCATCATGATCAGGCCGGGCGCGACGAACAGGGCGAATGGCGTGCCGTGCAGCGGCGGCCGCGCATTCTGAAGCGCCACCACGAACACCAGCATATAGAGCAGCGTCGTGACTACCGGCGCCGCCACCGTCTGGGCGCCCACCTTCCAGAAGCGCCGCACCTCTCGCAGATACAGGGTCTGCACCCCGATCCAGTTGATCCCCGGATAGCGACGCGGCTGCGGCAGGCCGGCAGGCCGGGTGGAGATCAGATCGGGCGTATCGGTCATGGCCCGCCAGATGCGCTTTGAAGCCTTGCTGCGCAAGGCCGGGTGACTGGTGAATGGTGAATCGTGACTTCCGAAGGGCGCAGCCGTGTTCCACGACCCAACTCGCCACGCCACGCCACTCACCACTCACCATTCACCGCTCACCAATCCGCCTTAACCTTAACGATGATTCAATATCTGGTTTCTGTGGACAGGATGATTCGCACATCTTGCGTCTCTTAACAGCTGGTTTACGATTAGTTGTAGGTCAAGACCCCGGAGGGGGAGCCTGGACCTAGATATTGAATCCAAACTCGCTGGAGGGTGGCATGACCGCAGGCTGGACCGACGACCGCGTAGGCGCGCTAAAGAAGCTCTGGCTTGAGGGCCAGTCCGCGAGCCAGATCGCCAAACAACTGGGCGGCGGGGTCACCCGCAACGCCGTGATCGGTAAGGTGCACCGTCTGGGCCTGTCGGGCCGGGCCGCCCCGTCGCAACCGGCGCGCACCGTGGCCGCGACCTTCCGCACCGCGCGTCCGCGCCCGGCGCCGGCCGCTCCGGCGCAGCAACCTTCGGCTCCGCGCCGTCTGGAAGCCGTCCAGCCCAAGCCGGTCGAACCCGCCGGGCCTGTCCCCGCCCCGATCCCGGACCTGCCGGGCACGGCGACCGTGATGACCCTGGGCGCCCACATGTGCAAATGGCCGATCGGCGACCCGTCGTCGCGCGAGTTCAGCTTCTGCGGCCGCCGCTCGTCGGAAGGCGTCTATTGCGTCGAACACGCCCGCGTCGCCTACCAGCCGCAAGTCCGTCGCGGCTCCAAGGAAAGCGGCTCCGACCTGGCCCGCAGCCTGCGTCGTTATATCTAAGGGCGCTACCGCGCTTCGCGCGACTTGAGCGCGGCGCTTCGCGCAGGGCGCACGACTGCGCTCAAGTCGTGAGCGACCGCGTCGCGAACGTAGCGCCAAAAAGATGCTCCCTAGGGAGCCGACTTCCCCCTCGCCGGTTCGCGCAAGCGGCCAGCGAGACTTCAGGGGCGGGGCTGCGGTTCATCCGGGTTGACGCAGCCCCATCCGCCTTGGGCGGCTCTAATCAAAAGACGAAGCTGGCATCACTGACGGCTAGTAACGGGCGATCCCAGCTTGGACTCCGCCATATCCCAATCGAACACTTCGCCAGTCGATCGTTGCACGGCGAACCACCCTAAATTGGTGCTGCAAATTCCATCGCAATCTCGGTCGCTGTGCAGGGACAAGACATAGTAGCCAGCGGGATTGAACTCGGCCGCCACATGGTCGCAGAACGCCGCTGAAGCCGCCGGAAAACGATGACTATCCGTCGTGCGCCTCTTCGCTAGTTCACATGCTTGCGTTTCACTCACCCCTTCACGCGTAGAGAAACAGCCGCCAGACGACATGGCTGCTAAAAACGCCAAGACCATCGTCCGCTTCATGTCGCATTCCCATTGACTGACGCGTTCAGTTCAGCACCCGCCGCGCATCGGGCGTATCCAGCGAAAACGCCGGAATCTGCGCCTCGAAACTGCGCCCGTCCGCATCCGTCATATAATAGGCGCCCACCATCGAACCGCTGTCGGTGCCCAGCGGACAGCCCGAGGCGTAGGCGTAGCTGCCGCCCGGCTCGATCACCGGCTGTTCGCCGACCACGCCGGGGCCGCGCACCTCTTCGACATGGCCGTGGCCGTCGGTGATGGTCCAGCGACGCGCCATCAACTGCACCGTCGAGCCCGTCAGGTTCACGATCTCGATCTGGTAGGCCCAGACCCAGCGGCCTTCGTCGGGATCGGACTGGCCCGCCAGATAGCTGGGCCGCACCCGGATCAGGATGCCGTTCGTCTCGGCGGTATAGGCAGGGCCATCGTGCATGGGCTATATGCTCGCCCCGCCGCGCGCGGGCTGCAAGCGCGACTTGGAGACAAGTCGTGAAAACCGTGTGAGACAGACGCCATGAGCTCCTTCCAAGCGCCCCGTCCCGGCATCCTGCCCGCCCAGTCCATCGAGACGTTGATCGCCACAGGCGCCGTCACGTCCGACACGCCCTTCGACCACGACCAGGTCCAGCCGGCCAGCCTGGACCTGAGGCTGTCGGATCAGGCCTGGCGCGTGCGCGCCTCCTTCCTGCCCGGCCGGCGCAAGGTCGAGGACCGCATCGCCGACGTGGCCATGCACGCCATCGAGATCACCGAGGCGGGCGTCGTGCTGGAAAAGGGCTGCGTCTATATCGTGCGCCTTCAGGAGCGGCTGAAACTGCCCCAGGGCCTGATCGCCCGCGCCAATCCAAAAAGCTCGACCGGCCGCGTCGATGTTTTCGTGCGTCTGCTGACGGATCAGGGCGCCAGTTTCGACGACGTCGCCGAAGGTTATGACGGCCCGCTCTATATGGAGGTCGCGCCCCAGACCTTCTCCATCCTGGTCCGTCCCGGCACGCGCCTGAACCAGTTGCGGCTCAAGGCCGGCGATCCGCCCAAGCTCGAGACCCGCTCGGTCGGCGTCGATCTGCAGGGCGGCGACATCGTCGGCTTCCGCGGGCGTCGCCATGCGGGCGTGGTCGATCTGGACCACATCGACGGCCACGACCCGCGCGACTTCTGGGAGCCGTTGAGCCTTCGCCGTGGCGAACTGCTGCTGGATCCGGGCGAGTTCTACATCCTGGCCTCGTCCGACGACGTCGAAATCCCGGTCGATCAGGCCGCCGAAATGACGCCCATCGATCCGTCGGTCGGCGAGTTCCGCGTCCACTATGCCGGCTTCTTCGACCCCGGCTTCGGCACCGACGAGGCGCATGGCGCCGGCTCGAAAGGCGTGCTGGAAGTCCGCACCCACGACACGCCGTTCCTGCTGGAACACGGCCAGATCGTCGCCCGCCTGGTCTATGAACCCCTGACCGAACGCCCCAGCCGCCTGTATGGCGAAAGCGGCAGCCACTATCAGAACCAGGGCCTGAAGCTGTCGAAGCACTTCAAGGCGTGGTGAAGCGTGATGGGTGACTGGTGAATCGTGATTGGCGCGTAGTCGTCACGATTCACCGCTCACGACTCACGTCAGCCGATCCGCCTTCCTCAGCCCCGGGAACATCGTCGCCCAGGCCCCGGTCGCGGCCAGGGCGCCGAAGCCGCCGAACACGGCCGCCCCGACCGCGCCCAGCAGCCGGACCATGACGCCGGAATAGGCCTCGCCCAGTTCGTTCGAGGCGCCGATGAACAGCATGGACACCGACGACACCCGCCCGCGCATGTGATCGGGCGTGGCCAGCTGAATCAGGGTCTGGCGCACATTGACGCTGATCATGTCCGCTGCCCCGCCGATGAACAGGACCAGGCCCGACAGCCAGACGATGCGCGACAGGCCGAAGGTGATGGTGCACAGGCCGAACACCGCCACCGCCGCAAACATCCAGCGCCCGCCGTTCTGGCGGATCGGATAGCGGCTCAGATAGATGGCCATGACCATGGCCCCGACGCCGAATGACG
The DNA here is from genome assembly GCF_900102995.1 of Brevundimonas sp. 374. Classification (NCBI taxonomy): domain Bacteria; kingdom Pseudomonadati; phylum Pseudomonadota; class Alphaproteobacteria; order Caulobacterales; family Caulobacteraceae; genus Brevundimonas; species Brevundimonas sp. 374. The sequence goes on from NZ_FNKT01000003.1 coordinate 81,239, forward strand.
CCCGCAGCAGGCCGAACCCTTGCGGCCCGACATGCAGGATGTCGCGCGCGAAGATGGGCGTCAGCAGGGCCACACCCGCCAGCAGTACCACGACCAGGTCCAGTGAAATGGCGCCCAGCACGATCTTGGTCTTCCACACATAGGCCAGCCCCTCTTTGACCGAGTCGATCGGCGACAGCGGATTGGCCTGTGGCGCGGGCTTGCCGCTGGTGCGGATCAGGATGAAGGCCGCGACGGCCAGCAGGAACATGCCCAGCGACACCGCATAGGCCAAGGGCACGTTCACCCCCACGATCACCCCGCCCAGGGCAGGGCCGGCGATGGCGCCGGTCTGAAACGCGATGGACTGGGCCGCGATGGCGGGCGGCAGGGCCTTGCGCCCCACGACCATCGGCAGGAAGGCCTGGCTGGCCGGCGCCAGAAACGCCCGCGCCGCGCCGAACAGGGCCGCGACCGCCAACAGACCCCACAGCGGCGGGTTTCCATGCAGGGCCATGGCCAGAAACGACCCCGCACACGCCGCCTCGACCAGGATCGAGATCCACACCGTGCGCTTGCGGTCGCGCCGATCCGCCATCGCCCCGGCCGGGAGGGTGAAGGCCAGAAGCGGCAGGAACTGACACAGCCCCACCAGCCCCAGATACAGGCTGGCCTCCTCGATCGGGTGATCGCGCCGGGCGATCTCATAGACCTGCCACAACAGGGCCGACGACTGAATCTGGATCGCCAGCACCGCCACCACGCGGCCGAACCACAACAGGCGGAAGTCGCGAATGCCCCACGGGCTGGACGGGCCTTCTGGCGGTGAGGGCGGAACGGGCGGGGCGGCGGGGCCGGCAGCGATGGATTCTGTGGTCAAGGTCTCGGCTTCAGCAGGGGCGCACCGTCTTCTCGCAGACGCGGATTATCCCTAAAGCATAGCCGCATGAGCCGCGCATCAACTCCCGTTATCGATCCCGTCGAACTGACCCGCGACCTGATCCGCATTCCGTCGGTCACGCCCGCCGACGAAGGGGCGATGGATGTGCTTGAACGGCATCTGACGGCGCTGGGCTTCACCTGCCGCCGCCTGGCTTTCGAGGGACCGGGCGGCGAAGGCGTCCATGCGCGGATCGAGAACCTGTACGCCCGGCGCGGGACCGCCTCGCCCAACCTCTGTTTCGCCGGCCATACGGATGTGGTTCCGACTGGCCCGTCGGACCAGTGGTCGTCGCGACCCTTCAACGCCGAGGTCAAGGACGGCGTCCTGTACGGTCGCGGCGCGGTGGACATGAAGGGCGGGATCGCCGCCTGGGTCGCCGCCGTGTCCCAGGTCATCGCAGACGGTGAACCCGCCGGCTCCCTCTCCTTCCTGATCACCGGCGACGAGGAAGGCCCGGCGCTGCATGGCACCAAACGCGTGGTCGAGGCCCTGGCCGCCGAGGGCGAGGTCATCGACGCCTGCGTGGTCGGCGAACCCTCGTCGTCGCAACAGCTGGGCGACATGATCAAGGTCGGGCGGCGCGGCTCGTTGAACACCTGGATCACCGTCCACGGCAAACAGGGCCACGTCGCCTATCCCGAGCGCGCCGCCAACCCGGCCCCGGTGATCGCGAAGCTGATGGCTCGTCTGAACGATCATGTGCTGGATGAAGGCTACGAGAACTTTCCCCCGTCGAACCTCGAAATCACCACCATCGACATCGGCAATCCGGCGACCAACATCATCCCGGCGCAGGCGACGGCGCGGCTGAACATCCGCTTCAACCCCAGCCACACCGGCGACGCCCTGATCGACTGGCTGAACCGCGAGGCCGGGGCCATGCAGGCCAAGACCGGATTTCAGATCACTCTGGAGCACCTGTGCTCGGGCGAGGCCTTCCTGACCGAGCCGGGCGCCTTCGTGGAGGCGGTTCAGGACGCGGTCGAGGCCGTGGCGGGCCGCCGCCCCGAGGCCTCCACCACCGGCGGCACCTCCGACGCCCGCTTCATCCGCGCCCTGTGCCCGGTGCTGGAACTGGGCCTGGTCGGCCAGACCATGCACCAGATCGACGAACGCGTGCCGACGGCGGAGCTGGAGACACTGACCGCCGTCTATCGCCGGGTGATCGAGACGGTGTTCGAGCGAATGCAAAAGGCCTGACGGCGCCGCTGGTAAGGCACTCACCGTCATCGACAGTTGATCAAAAGCCGCTCAGCAGACTCGGACCCACATTTATTATGATGTGAGTTCCGACAATCAGACCAATTGAGCCTGTTCGCAGCCAGATTACCCCTAAGACCAATCCAAACAGCGTCTGCATCAGGAAGTGGGGCAAATAGCTTTGGGCTGCGTACTCCAGCATCGACCAATCGGTCCGTACAACGGGCTGCATGAGAGCAAGCGGCGCATGAGTAAGTCCGAAGAACACGCCCGACAGAAATACCGCGTTGAACCGAGAGCGCGTCAGACTTAGCAATGCTGTCAGCAGCAAAATCCGAAACACGACTTCTTCTGCCGCAGCGCCAGCGATCAACGCCGCAAGCTGAACGCATAGCTGACCAATAACCGGAAGCTGGTAGTCTTGAGGGGCATTGGCAAACTTCAAGTAGCTTACAAACGACGCCAAACCGAAGGCTGCTAGCCCCACGGTCATCAGCCTGAGTGGAGGCCCGGATTGTAGACGCACAGGCCAGGTCACGAAGCCTGAAGCAAGAAAGGCTGTCGGGATTGCAATCCACGCTGCAAGACCGACGACGCTCGCCGTCTCGTCAAGGCGCCCCTGTAGATCAAAAAACCAACCCACGCACAGCTGGATCACGAGCACCGTTGCGATCAGAAGCGCGATCCGGCCAACCTGTTGCGTCGCTGAACCTGAGCTCCAATAGGTGCGTGAACCCGCCGTAGCAAAACGCAGCGCCAGAAATATCGGCCCGAAGATGATGGTCAGGGCCAGTGCGAAAGACGCATAAATGGTGCTGGCGATCTCGGGGTCTACGACGCCCGAAGCTGATATCAAGAACGAGTAGCTCAATACCGCCAGCGCGACAGCGAACGTCATCGACAACCTACGCGCAATCATCAGAGCACTTAACTCCGCTCCAAGAACCGCAATGCCGTCAGCACGTGCGTCGTCACGCCCAGCGGCAGGATCTTCTCGTTCGGTGAGAACTCCGGCGAATGGTTGGGCGCGGAGGTCGCGGGATCGACGCCGTCGGGACTGGCGCCCAGATGGTAGAAGACGCCGGGGATGACCTGCTGGAAATAGCTGAAGTCCTCGGCCACCGTGGTCGGGGGTGTGGCGGGGTTGACGCTCCCCTCGCCCGCCGCCTCGGTCAGGACCGGGGCCAGCCAGGCGGACAGGCCAGGGTCGTTGAACACCAGGGCGGCGTTCTGTTTGACGCCGAACTCGGCGGTGGCGCCGTAGGCTTCTGCGACATGGTCGATGGCAGTCTCGGCGCGGGCGACCAGGGCGTCGCGCTGGGCCACATCGAAGGTGCGCAGCGTACCCGACAGCGTCGCACTGTCGGGGATGATGTTGTAGCGGACGCCGGCGTTGATCGTGGCGATGGTGAAGACGGTCGGGGTCGTGGTCGGATCGACCGTGCGCGCCGTCAGGGTGTTGACCGTCTCGACCACCTGGCCCGCCACAGCGATCACATCGACCCCGCGCCAGGGCCAGGCGCCGTGCGTCTGCTTGCCCTTCAGGCGGATATCCACGCGGTCCGAGGCGGCCATGAACCCTTTCGGCCGATAGAAGACGCTGCCCGGACGGCCCGGCACGACGTCCAGGCCAAAGATGGCCTCGGGCTTGGGATCGTTCAGCGCCCCTTCGGCGATCATCAGGGCCGCCCCGCCCTTGGGCTCTCCCGGAGGCGCGCCCTCCTCGGCCGGCTGGAAGACGAAGACCACCGTGCCGGCGATCCGGTCCTTCATCCCCGCCAGCACCTCGGCCGCCCCCATCAGCATGGCCATATGCATGTCGTGGCCGCAGGCGTGGGCCACCGGCACCGTATTGCCCATATAGGTCCCGGTCGCGCTCGAGGCGAAGGCCAGGCCTGTCGCCTCCTGCACCGGCAGGGCGTCCATGTCGGCGCGCAGGGCCACCGTCCGACCCGGCCGTGCGCCGCGCAGCACGCCGATCACCCCGGTCTTGCCGACCCCGGTGCGCACCTCCAGCCCCAGCGATCGCAGATGCTCGGCGATCACCCCGGCCGACCGCGTCTCGGCGAAGCCCAGTTCGGGGTGCTGGTGGAAATCGCGCCGCCAGGCCACAACCTCTGGCATGACGCGCTGCACGGCGGCGTCCACGCCGGCCGTATCGACCTGAGCCTGAGCGGAGCCGGCGGCAAGCAGCAGCGCCATTGTGGAGGCGGCGAACAATCGGCGCATGTGAAGGTCCCGTGAAATTTTCAGCCCGACGACAGGTGACGGCGCCGCACCCGCTTGTGCAAGCCGTCGCGAACGCCGATTTCTGTCCGCATGGGTGAGAAGGCCTTCAAGAGCGCAAAGACCGAATGGCGCGACGTCGTTCTGGTCTGCCGCAAATGTTCGAAAAAGCTGGACGGCGGCTTCGGCCCCGGCGGCGATCTGACGCTAAAAAAGGCGCTGCGAAAATATCTGCACCTCAAGAAGGGCAAACAGGGTCGCAAGGGCGAGCTGACGGTCGTCGGCGCCGACTGTTTCGACATCTGTCCAAAGGGCGCCGTCGTCGCCGTCAACACGGCCCAGCCCAAGAAGCTGCTGATCATTCCCGCCGGCGCCGACCTGTTCGAGGTCAAGACGCGGCTGGGGCTGGACGACGGACGGCGGTTGAAGCGGATCGACGGGGCCGACTGAGGCTCGGCGCCTTTCTTCCGGCGACCAGCCGTGTCAGAGCGAAACCATGGATGACACTCGCATCGAAAAACGCGTCGGCGTTCAGGCGACCTCGGACCGCATCTGGGATCTGGTCGCGGACCTGTCCGACTGGGGCGCCTGGAACCCGATCGACAAGGACGTCGAGGGCGCCATCGCCTATGGCGGCCGCCTGACCATGACCGAGGCGTGGCCCGACATGGCCGAACGCCAGGCGGCGGCCCAGGTGGTGGAATGGCAACCGCGCGCGCGGCTGGTCTGGGCCGAACGGCGCGGCTTCCTGTTCCAGAGCCTGCGCTACATCCAGATCGAGGAGCTGGCGCCCGGCAACTGCATCGTCGCCATCGGCATCCGCTTCTCGGGCATTCGCGGCGAGCTGTTCCATGACAAGCATCGCCCGGCGATCAAGGCGGCATTGGAAAGCGCCGCCCATGGACTGAAGGCGGCGGCGGAGCGCGCCTAACGCCCGTCCTTCATCATGTCGATGACGTTCAGGATCGCCGGACCCAGGATGACGATGAACAGGACCGGCAGGAAGAACAGGATCATCGGCACGGTCAGTTTGGCCGGCAGGGCCGAGGCCTTTTTCTCTGCGGCGGACATCCGCAAATCGCGATTTTCCTTCGCCATGACGCGCAGAGCGGTGGCCAGCGGCGTGCCATAGGTCTCAGCCTGCGTCATGGCGGTCGCGACCGACTTCACACCCGGGTGGTTGGTGCGCTTGCCCAGATTTTCGTAGGCTATGCGACGGTCGGGCAGATAGCTCAACTCCGCCGACAGCAGCGACAGTTCCTCGGCCAGATCGATCGATGACGGCCCCATCTCCTGGCTGACCTTGGCAATCGCCGCCTCGATTGACATGCCCGCCTCGACACAGATCAGCAGAAGGTCCAGCGCGTCAGGGAACGCCTGCATGATCGAGGCGCGGCGCTTGTCGATCCGATTTTTCAAATAGATATTCGGCGCATAGAAGCCGGCGACAGCCGCCGCCATCGTCGCGGTAACCTTGTTCATCGTGGGCCAGTCCACGACCTTGATCACGAACAGATAAAACGCCGCCACGATCATGAAGATGAAGGGCGAGGTGAAGCGGAAGAAGTAGAAGGTCGTCAGCGGACGCGGCCCGCGATAGCCCGCCTGCACCATCTGACCCGCGACCTTGGGATCTTCCAGCAACTTGCTGAGGTTCAGCCGATCCACGATCCGCTTCTTGAACCCGTCGTCGGTGTGACGCAGCGCCCCCTGACCGCCGGCCATGTTCGCGCGAGACCGTCGTTTCAGGTCGTCGCGGCGTTCGGCGACGGCCTTCATTCGCTTGTCCAGCGCAACGCCGCCCGTCATCGACGACAAAAGGGTGACGACCGTGGCGAAGACCAGCACACCCACGCCGATGCTGAGCAGGTTCTGCGGGTCAGTGATGAAGCGGATGAAGCTTTCCATGATCCCGGCCTCAGAACTTGAACGAGATCATGCGTTTCATCACGAAGATGCCGGTCGCCATCAGCAGCGCCGCCATCAGCAGCATGAAGTTGCCGCGGAAATCGGTGAACAGCGGCATCATGTAAGAGGGGGTGGTGAACATGACCATCGTCATGACCGCAGGCGGCAGAGAGGCGATGATCCCGGCCGAAGCCAGGGCTTCGGACGACAACGCCTTGATCTTTTCGCCCATCATCCGACGAGCGCGGAGCACGGCCGACAGATTACCCAGCGCCTCGGCCAGGTTGCCGCCGGTCTTCTGCTGGATGGCGATGACGATGGTGAAGAAGCGCAGTTCGGAGGTCGGCATCCGGCCGTACATCTTCTCCAACGCCTGCTCCAGGGTCAGGCCGACGCCCAGGCCCTCGACCAGCGTCTGAAACTCAGGCCCCAGCGGCGCCGGGCTCTCGCGGGCGATGATCTTGAAACATTCGTGGACCGGCAGGCCCGATTTGATGCCGCGCACGATCACATCGACGGCGTTGGGAAACTCCAGCGAGAACTTCTTCATCCGCGACTTGCCGAGGAAGCCCACGATCCAGCGCGGCAGTCCCAGACCGAAGATCAGGGCGATGCCGATGACCACCAGGATCGGCAATCCGAAGATCAGCGCGCCCAGGCCGGTCACCAGCCCGACCACGGCCGAGATGATGTAGAAGGTTGTCACGCTCAGGCTCAGGCCTGCCTGTTTCAGGCGCGACGCCAGGGTCGTGCGCGCCTTGCGCTCGCGCCGGTCGGCGTCCTGCAACTGAACCAGGATCTGCTTGCGACGCGCCTCGGGCGTATTGGCGGCGGCCGCCTTGCGGGCGATCGCAGCGCTCTTCTTGGGTTCGCCCAGGCTTTGCGCGCGCTTGACGGCCTGAGCCGAGGAATCGTCTCCACCGACAAAGACCCAGCCGAGGCCGCCGATGGTGATGAAGGCCAGAACGGCGGCGAGAATTGGAAGCATCGTCCTACTCCGCCGCGTCCAGGGCGTCGGCCAGTTCGCGCTCCAGCCCGTAGTATCGGGCGCGATCCCAGAAGCGGGGACGGGCGATGCCGGTCGAGCGGTGCCGGCCGATGATCTTGCCGTTCTCGTCCTCGCCGGTGATATCGTAGACGAACAGGTCCTGCGTCACGATCACATCGCCTTCCAGGCCTACGACCTCGGTGATGTGGGTGATGCGGCGCGAACCGTCGCGCAGGCGGGCGGCCTGGATGATGACATCGACCGAGCCGACGATCATCTCACGGATCGTCTTGGACGGCAGGCCGTAGCCGCCCATGGTGATCATGGACTCCATCCGGCTGATGGCTTCGCGCGGGCTGTTGGCGTGCAGCGTGCCCATGGACCCGTCGTGGCCCGTGTTCATGGCCTGCAACAGGTCGAACGCCTCGGGTCCGCGCACCTCGCCGACGATGATCCGCTCGGGACGCATCCGCAGGCAGTTCTTGACCAGATCCCGCATCGTGATCGTGCCCTGGCCTTCCAGGTTCGGCGGGCGAGTTTCCAGACGCACGACGTGCGGCTGCTGCAGTTGCAGTTCGGCGGCGTCCTCGCAGGTGATGACGCGCTCGGTCGGGTCGATGAAGGCCGTCAGGGTGTTCAGCAGCGTCGTCTTGCCCGAGCCGGTGCCGCCCGAGATGACCAGATTGCATCGCGACGCGCCGATGACGCCCAGCACCCGCGCGCCCTCGGGACTGATGGAGGCGTACTCCACCAGATTCTTCATCGTCAGCTTGTCTTTCTTGAACTTCCGGATCGTCAGCGTCGGGCCGTCGATGGCCAGCGGCGGAGCGATGACGTTGACGCGCGAGCCGTCCGGCAGACGGGCGTCGCAGATGGGGCTGCTTTCGTCCACGCGGCGGCCGACCTGGCTCACGATCCGCTGGCAGATGTTCATCAGCTGGGTGTTGTCGCGGAAACGGACATTGGTCAGCTGGACCTTGCCCGCGACCTCGATGAAGACCCGGCCCGCGCCGTTGACCATGATGTCGGCGATGTCGTCGCGGCTCAGCAGCGGCTCCAGCGGACCATAGCCCAGCACGTCGTTGACGATGTCCTGAACCAGATGCTCCTGCTCGGCGACCGACATAGAGACGTTCTTGATCGCCACCAGTTCGGCGACGATGTCGCGGATCTCTTCCGACGCCGCCTTCTGGTCCAGGTGCGCCAGTTGGGCCAGGTCGATGGTGTTCATCAACGCGTTGGAGATCGTCGTCTTCGTGGCGTGATAGTAGTCGCTCTGTTCCCGGACGATCTCGGCGACCGCCTGGGCCTTCTTCAGCTGTTCAAGACCCGCCGTGGCCTTCGGGCCCGTGCCTGCGACATTGCCGGTGGGACGCGGTGCCTCAGGCGCCGGCTTGGGCTTGGGACGCGAGGCCAGGGCGTCCAGACGATCAGCCGGTGCCGGCTGGGTCGGGGCAGACGCGCGGTCGAAGGCGTCGGCCGCCGGCTCCAGTTCCTCGTCAGCAAAGGCGTAGGCCGGCGTCTTGGCAGTCGCCGCCATCGGCGCGGCGGCCGCCTGCATGCTGAACACGGACACAGGTTCGCCGCCGGGCGCGGATGCCGCAGCGGGGGCCGGAGCCGGCCGCAGGGGCGCAGGGGCGGCGCCGGGCTGACCTGTGCGTTTGCCGAACATGCGTCAGCGCTTCTTGAACATATTGGCGAACAGGGATTTCGACGCCCCGTCCGCCGGCTTGGTCTTTTCCGCCTTGCCGGCCTTCGCCGGCTTGGCCTTGGGTCCCGCCACCATCGGCAGTTCACGCCGCGACACGATCTGGGCCAGGGTCTGGAAGGCTTCGGCCGACTTGGTCTTGGCGCCGGCGTCCAGAATCATTTGGCCGTTGTTGGCGGCCGCGCCAAAGGTCTTGGCGTCGAACGGAATGATCAGGCTGGGGTGAACGCCGAGCGCCGCGCCGAAGTCCTTGGCCGGAATCTCGGGGCGTCCCGGCACCCCGACCTGGTTCAGCACCAGGCGCGGCGGCGCGTCATTGGGGCGGCCCTGGCGGATCAGATCGATCATGTTCTTGGCATTGCGCAGGGACGCCAGGTCCGGCGTCGCCACGACCACCACCTCGTCGGCGCTGATCAGGGTGCGGCGCATCCACGGCGACCACAGATGCGGAAGGTCCAGCACGACGAAGGGCGCCGTGGCGCGGATCTGGTTGGTGACCTCCTCGAACGCCTCGGTCGAGATGTCCCAGTCCGTGTCCAGACTGGCGGGCGCCGCAAACAGGCTCAGCTTGTCGGTGCAGCGGACCATCATCCGGTCCAGCAGCGTCGAATCCAGCCGGTCGGGCTGGCCCAGGGCGTCGGCGACGCCGTTCAGCGGGTCCTGGTTGAAGTCCAGGCCGGCGGTGCCGAACGGCAGGTCATAGTCGACGATCACCGTATTGGCGCCGATCCGCTCGGAAATCGCATAGGCGGTGTTGTGCGCCACGGCCGAGGCCCCCGCTCCGCCCCGCGCGCCGACGAAGGCGATGGTGCGGCCGACGAAGGGCTGGGCCGGGTCGTTGAACAGGCCGCCGATGGCCGCGATCAGCTGCAGCGGCTGCAAGGGCGCGACCAGATATTCACTGACCCCGCGCCGCATCAGCTCGCGGAACAGGATGATGTCGTTCGTCGCACCGATCACCACGACCTTGGTGCCGGCGTCGCAGACCTCGGCCAGCTGATCGACTTCCCACAGCAGGGTCTGGGGGTCTTTCAGGCACTCGACGATGATCAGCGGCGGTGTCGGCTCATGCTGATAGGTCTCGACGGCCGCAGCGACGCCGCCGACACGGATCTGGGTCGTGGCGCGCGACAGGCGACGGTCCTGGGCCGCACGCTCGGCCGAGGCGAGTGTGTCCTGGCGCTCGGCGAAGACATGGATGGCGATGCGCGGCACCGACACTTCGCCGATGTTGCTGGCGGGGGCCAGACCGGTGAAAGCCAGCCCCGTATCCATCAGGCTGGCCTGGGCCTGGGCGACCACGTCACCGACCGGATTGAAGCCGGCGGCGTCGGGCGCATAGGCCGGGGCGGCCGGGACCGGCGCTATAGACGCGGCCTGAAGCGGCGATTGGGGCTGAGGCGCCGCCCCGGCCGGCATCGCCGACGCCGCAGGCGTGAACTGAAGCGGGCTGCGCGGCGCGGCGACGTCGTCAACCGGAGGCGCGAACTCCATATCGACATCGAACGCGTCGTCGAAGGTATCGAACTCGCGAGGGGCTGGGGCTGTGCTCATGATCAGTTCACCGCACGGGACACGGCGGTATCCCGGATCAGTTCTTCGCGCTCGGCCGATGTCGGCTTGCCGCCGCGATAGGCATCGAACACGACAGTTCGGCGCCCGGCGTCCGCCGGCGTCATGGCGCGTGGGCGCTGGATGTCGCGTGGATCCTCGATCTGGGCCGCCAAATTGGCCGTCACGGCGCATCCGAAGTTGGATGACGACCGATTGTCGCCGGTCCGGCTCAGATTGCCCCAGGCGGTTCCGCACTGCGGCACGGCGGCGCGGATCGTCTGATAGCCGACGACCACGGGCGCACGCGGATCCGGCGCGGCGTAGCTGACCAAGGTGATGCGCTCCGGCGCGACGCCGTAGGCCGCCAAGGCCGATTGGATGTCATAGGCGGTCTTCAGGGCCACCGGGTCGTTTCCGGCCGGGGCCTCGATGACCATCGGCACGGCGTCGACGTAGCGATAGCGCCCGACCAGCTCTTGCAGCGCGCCGTTCTGCGCTGGCGACAAGCCGGTGTCGTGAACCGCGAGGGCGATCCGGTCCAAATCCGGCTCGACCTGAAGCTGATAGCGCGAGGTCGGCGTCAGCGGCGGCTCGCCGCCCAGGCTGGCGGGGCCGCCGACACAGGCGCCCAGCGCCAGGGCCGTGGTCGTCAGAAGTGTGGCAATCAGGGTGCGAGTCATGGATGTGCTCACTCGATCACATAGCCGACCGAACCGGCCGGGGGCGCATTCGGCAGCCCATACACCTGGTTCAACTGGCCGAAGAAAATGGTCTGACTGTCGCTGGCCATGCGCAGGCCGTCCGCCGGCGTCTGCATCCGATCAGGCGACGTCGGGCTGACGATGTAGGGCTCGACGATGACGACCAGCTCGGTCTCGCCCATCAGATAATCGCGCGATCGGAACAGCGATCCCAGGACCGGCAGGTTGGTCACCCCCGGCAGAGAGTCCACCGTCTGGCGCGTAGTTTCCTGAAGCAGGCCCGCGATCATCATCGATCCCCCCGATGGCAGTTCCACGGTGTTTTCACTGCGCCGGACCGTCAGACCCGGCAGAGTGATGGACGAGGGCGTGCCGGCGCCGATGGTGAAACCGCCTTGAGCCGTTAGTTCTGAAACCTCGACCTTGACCTGCAAGGAAATGCGACCGCCGGACATCACCACCGGTCGGAAGGCCAGGCCCACGCCATAGGGCTTGTAGATCACGGTGATGTTGCCATCCCGGTCACGTCCTGTGGGCAGCGGAAACTCGCCGCCGGCCAGGAAGTTCGCCGCCTCGCCATTCACGGACGTCAGGTTGGGTTCGGCCAGCGTCCGAGCCAATCCGACGCGTTCGAAGGCCTCAAGACAGCCGCTGGCATTCGTGCCGGTCAACGTTTGGAAGGCGGTCGACGCAATGTTGGAGATGGCGCTGGTGATCGTGTTGCTAGAGCCAGATGACACAGTGGACTGACCGATAGCCGTCGCAGGAATCTGGACCACGTTGCCGTTGACATCTGTCACGGTGACGGTCGAGGGGAAGGAACCGCTTGTCGCCTGTTGACCACTGGCCGACGCCCCGCCGGAACTGGTCTGGCTGGAAGTGGTGTTCGAGTTCGACACGTTAGTCGTCCGGCCGCCATTTTGACCGTAGCACAGACCCGTTCCGCCGGCCGCTGATCCGTTGACGCCGTAGGTATTGGGTCGGCTGAAGCCATACGAATGGATGCCCGCGCCCTTTAAGATGTCGGAGCTGAAGCCAAGCTGTTTCAGCGCGTTGCGTTGCACCTCCACCACGCGCACCCGCAGCGTCACCTGGTCGGAACCGGCCACGCTGATCATGTTGATCACCTTTTCAGGCGCTGAGACGAAGGCGGCGGCGACGCGCGCGGCCTGGGCCGCCTGAGCGGGATTATCTGCAACGCCCGTCAGGATGACGCTGTCATTGACGGCTTCCGCGTGGATTTGCCCACCGGGAGCGATGCGGCTCAACGTGTCCTGAAGCGCGCTGGTGCCGGCGTCCACCCGAACCCGCAAGCTCAGTATGGTGCGACCCGCCGCATCCAGAAACACGGCGTCAGTTTCTCCCGGCGCGATGCCGATGACGGTGATGCGCCGCGGCGAGTGCAGCATGGCCTCGGCCACCTGCGGATTGGAGACGATAACGTCGCGGGCGTCGGCCGGCAGATCCACCGCGAACGAGGTGCCGCGCGGCAGGTTGATCAGGCGCTGCGCCGCACCCGTCGATACGGCGGCGCGGGTTTGGGCGACGCCGGCAGGCGCGGCGGCCAGGGTGGTGAGCAGGGCGCAGGCTGCGGCGGCGGCGGCCTTGCGCATCGTGGGTCGGCGCATCGGTTGAGTCCTCATGGCACGGCCACCACTTCGGGCGCGCCGCCGCGATAGATGCGCACGGCCTGGGGTTGGGACACGGCTGCCGATGGGCGGCGCGTGGCGCCGGATGGTCCGGCGGTGTCGGCATAGGATCGCAGCGACAGCGACAGTTCGCCCTCCGACTTGGCCTGGGCCAGCAGAACCGAGTCTTGCGGTCGGACTTCCAGGGTCGCGGTGGCGCCCACCACGGCCTGGGCGTCGTCGCCGACGCGGGTCGCCTGGTCGATGGCCAGGACCTTGATGTTCTGGAGCACGACGCCCGAGGCGAACTTGGACTTGGTCGCGCCCTCGACGGCGCCGTCGCGATTGGTTTCGGCGGTCAGCACCACATCGACGCGGTCGCCCGGCAGGATGAACCCGCCGGCGGCGGATTCCACCGTCACGGCGATGGCCATGGCCCGCATGCCCGGCTCCAGATAGGCGGCCAGATAGCCACTGTCGCCGGCGCGCACGATCTTGCGCGACACGATCGGCTCTCCGGCCAGAATGGGTTCGCGGACCACCGAGCCGATATAGTCGGATTTGGCGCCGGTCGTGGCCAGTTCCGTCGCCGCCTTGGCGACGCGGTTCACGGCGTCCGTCGCCTTCGCCGTTGCGCTTTCCGCAGCGGGCTTGGCGGGAACCGGGGTGGAGCCGTCAGTGATGAAGACGGGATTGACCTCATCGACGGGCCAATCTTTCCATTCGAGGTCGGCCTCCACCAGACGCTTGCCCGGTTCCAGATCCTTGGCGGCGACCAACACCTTGGCCATCGGGCGGACTTCAACGGGAGCGGCGGCGGCCGGTGTCGTGGGTTCGTTCGACGACGACCCCATGGCCCGGACCACGAGGGCCAGGCCAATGGCCGAGACGGCGGCGATGCAGATGACGACGATGCGGGCGGGCTTCATCCAGGATGTCTCCAGCAGGCGCAATGTTTCGGATTCATCCCCCGACGCCTACCGTTAACGATCATGGGCCTTGCGGGTTAACGCTTCCTAAGCGCCGCGAACGCCGGTCAACGGGTGTCAGCGACCCGAGGCGAAGGTCAGCAGCAGCCCGCTCTCGGGCAGGGCCAGCAGGGCGCCGATGGCGATGGCGACGCCGTAAGGAATATCGCCCTTGGGCTGCATCAGATTGATGACCCAGCCTTGCGACACCGACGGGGCGACCATCGGAAAATATTGACGCGCGGTCATCAGCAGCAGGCAGAAGGCCCCGCCCGCGATGCCGGTGTAGATCAAAAAGGGCGCGACGCCGCTCATCCCCATCCATAAACAGCTGGCGGCCAGCAGCTTGGCGTCGCCGCCACCGATCCAGCCGGCGGCGAACATGCCCATGCCGACCAGCAAGGCCGCGAACCCGATGCCGACATGGATGGCGACATCCATCGGCGCGGCACCGATAAGAAAGGCGATGGGGAAAAAGGCGCCGATCAGGGCCAACGAGATCCAGTTCGGGATCTTCATGGTGATCAGGTCGTGCAGACCGCCGACGATGACCAGGGCCGGAAAGACGCCGAGCAGGGTGAGCAGCAGAATATCCATGACCGGCATGTTGTGCGACAGGACTTAATGTTGGGTTTCGACCACAGAAAAGGGCCGGAGCTTTTCAGCCCCGGCCCCATTCTCAGGACTTTGAACGTTTGGCGATTAGCCGGCGTTCGCGGTGTCGAGCTCAGTGCTGACCTTCGTGAAGGTGTCTTTCAGGCTGCCGCTCATGGTGCCAAGCACGGTGATCAGGGCGACGGCGATCAGAGCAGCGATCAGGCCGTATTCGATGGCGGTGGCGCCCGATTCGTCTTTGGCGAAGCGCGAGATGAACTTGGTCATGGGTAGTTCCTTTTTCAAATGGTCTAGCGAGCAACTTGGCGGGGGGAGCCGGTAGCCCGCTTGACCCCCAAACGCAGGATCAAAATGCACGAGGCCCGTTAAATCTGAGTCACGAGGTTTGGTTACGCGCAGATTTACCAAAGAAAATTCTCATATCCCTGCTTCAGCCTTTGTTGAGGATCACGGCTGCATCATGCGCGCGTCCGCGTTCACACGCGCCACTATCAAGAGCCGCCGATGTCTCGCATCTCGTCCCTACTGCTCGCCGCCGCCCTGTTCGCCGTCCCCGTCGTCGCCAGCGCCCAGGACGGCGCGCTGAATGTTGAGATCGATCGCTCGGCGCGCGTTCAGCTTCGCGGCGCCGCCGCTTCCATCATCGTCGGCAACCCCCAGATCGCAGATGTCTCGCTGGTCGACGCCAACACCATGTTCATCGTCGGCAAGGGCTATGGCGTCACTGAAGTCGTCGCTGTCGACGGCGTAGGCCGCACCCTGTTCCAGCGTGAGATCGTCGTGACAGGCGGCTCTACCGGTTCGGTTCGGGTCTGGCGGGGCGCTCAGGCGACGGAGATGGCCTGCGGCGCCTCGTGCACGCCCAGCGTCCGGTCCCCCTCGGCATCTGCTGCGCCCACAGCCCCCTGACTTCAACCATGCGCGCTCGGAGATCATTGAAGCCGCGTTTCAGCCCCTTCAGGCGGAAGCGAGACGGGTCGGCTGCGGTCGAGTTCGCCATGGTCGCCATCCCCTTCTTCCTGATGATCTTTTCGATCCTGGAGTTAGGCGTCGTATTTGTTCTGGATTCAGTACTTGAAACGGCGGCCATGGATAGCGGCCGTCTCATTCGCACCGGCCAGGCTCACGCGCAGGGTTTCGACAAGACCAAGTTCAAAGCCCAAGTCTGCTCGAAGATGGTCGTATTCAAATCCGACTGCGACAGTCGAATGACCGTGGATGTGAGAGTTATTCCCAAGTTCAGCGCGCCGGCTGTCCAGGATCCAATTACCAATAACGCCATGGATGACAAAAAGACCATCTACAACGGCGGCAAGGCTGGTGATCTGATTTTGGTCCGTATCTGGTATGCACATCCTCTCGCTACGCCTCTTTTAAGCCAGGCGGTATCTCGGATCGGAACAGGCAAAGTCTTGCTTACGGCGACGACCGCTTTTCGCAATGAACCGTGGCAATGACGCGCTTCAGCATCCCCTCATTCGTTCGATCATACGGACGCGACACTCGCGGCATCGCCGCAGTTGAATTCGCATTTCTCGCGCCAATCCTGATCTTGTTCTATTTCAGCATGGTGGAGTTCTGTCAGGGCTATATGGCGCTGAAACGAACTGGCCACGTCGCCGCGATGGTGGCGGACCTGGTGTCCCAGAGCGACAGCACAAGCAAAACTGACCTGACAGATGTGTTCGCAATCGGCGACCTGATCATGGCGCCGTTTGCTTCGTCTTCATTGACCCAACGCGTCAGCAGCGTCACGCGCGTGAACGCGACGACCTACAAGGTGGACTGGAGCGTTGGAAAAGGCATCTCGTCGAAACTGACGGTCGCGCAGGCCAAGGTCCCTTCAGACATGCTCGCCAACGGCGAGTCAGTTATCGTTGCCGAAGCCTTTTATGATTACAAATCACCATTCGACCGGGTCGCGCCCTATGTGACCAAGTTCAGCCGCATGGCCTATCTGCGACCGCGCACCGTTGAAATGATCCCTTGCAGCGGTTGCTGATCCTTACATCCCGACCAACGCCTGTCGCATCGCTGAAATCTTGACGTCCGTTTCCGCCTCTTCGGCGGCCGGATCGCTGTCCGCGACGATGCCGGCGCCGGCGAGGGTGCGATAGTTCCAGACGCCGTCTTTCCGTTCGAAACCGGCGGTTCGGATCAAGACCGACGCGGTCAGGGCGCCGTCGTCGCCGATCAGGAACAACGATCCGCACCAGGGTCCGCGCGGCGGCTCGTGCGCGGCGATCACTTTCATCGCCTGATGCTTGGGCGCGCCGGTGATCGAGCCGGGCGGAAAGGTCGCCTCCAGCAACTCGGCCGGACCCACCCCTGTCTTGGCCGCCCCCGTCACGGTCGAGACCAGATGATGCACCGTCGGATGGTGTTCAACCTCGAAAAGAGCCTCAACCTTGACCGACCCGGGCTGCGACACGCGGGCTAGGTCGTTCCGCATGAGGTCCACGATCATCAGGTTCTCGGCGCGATCCTTGGCGCTGAAGCTCAGCTCGTCCGCCATGGCCGCATCCTCTCGAGGCTCGTCAGCGCGCGGTCGGGTGCCCTTGATCGGACGCGCCTCGATGCGGCGGCTGGCGGGATCGAAGGCGAGGAACAGTTCGGGGGAGTTCGACACCAGCGCCCGATCCCCGACCCGCCAATAGGCCCCGAACGGTGACGCCCGCTCCTTTTGCAGCCGCAGGAAGACCTCGAATGGATCGCGGCCAGGCTTCAGCGCGCCGGACCAGGCCCGGGCGATATTGGCCTGGAACAGCTCCCCCGCCCCGATGCGCTGCACCACATCCGCGACCGCGTCGCGGTAGGCGCTCGCCGGCGCCTCGGCCTCGAACCGGTCGGCCGGCGCGGAGGGCGTCACGACCGGCGCGGCCGTCGCCAGCCAGGTCAGAGCCCGCTCGGCCGCCGCTGTCGCCTGCTCCGCCGTCGCGCCTCTTCCCGTGGCGCACACTGAGCGCTCAAGATGATCGAAACTCAGCATGGCGGGATAACGGGCCAGCATCAGGTCGGGCCAGACCGTCTCGCGCGGTCCGGTGGCCGGCCGGGCGCCTGCGTCATAGGCGGCCAGACCGACGACCCCGGCGGCGAACACCGGATCACGCAGCGCCTCGAAGGGCGCGGCGTCATCCACCGGGCCGACCTGCACAACGTCCGGCGCCTGGGCGACGTGGGACCAGCGACCGCCCGGCCCGCCGTCCGAGAGCAGGGCTAACGCGCCGTCGCCGCCGCCCAGACCCGCCGCCACCGCGACCGGATCGACCCAGGGCGCGTCGCGCGTGACGGTGTGGCTGAAAACCTCGCTCACGCGGTCAGTCGCTGCACGATCCGATCACGCCGCGCCGCATCGACGCCCAGCGCCTCCTTCAGATAGGCGTCCACCGATCCGTGCCGCGCCTCGACCTCGGCGAAGGCGGCTTCCAGATAAGCGGCCTCGACCCCCAAGAAGGCGACGATCGCGTCGTCCGACGCGACCCGACCCGTCATCTTGTGCAGCTGTCTGGCGATACCGGGCGCCCGACCCGCCAGGTCGACGGCGGTGTTGGTCAGCAGATAGTCCTCGACCATGTCGTCGCGCGACACGCCCAGCAGGTGGTGAGTCAGGGCGGCGAGAAAACCCGTCCGGTCCTTGCCGGCCGCGCAATGGATCACCACCGCCCGATTTCGAGAAGTTTCGGCCTGATCCGCCAAGGCCTGGAAATAGCGGCCGAACACGTCCTGATGCGAGGCGTCGAACGGCAGGCTGCGATAGGTCTGGGTCATGAAGCGCCGCCCGGAGTCCGGCGTCAGGTCGGCGGTCTTCAGAAAGGTTATGTGCGGCGCCTCCGCCCCGTCGTCCACGCCGCCTTCGATGATCTGCCCGCTGAAGCCTTCAGGCCGACGCGACGGCTGGTCGCGGCGCTCGCTGGGTCGGCGCAGATCGACCACGGCCCCGATGGCCAGCGCCTTAAGCCGCTCAAGATCCGCCTCGCTGGCGCGGGCGTGGTGGGCGGAGCGCAGCAGACGGCCGGGCTTTACGCGCCGCCCGGTCGCTGTGGCGTAGTCACCGTAGTCGCGAAAGTTGTCGATGGCCTCGAAGGCGTGAAGGCGGTCGGTCATGACCGCGCTTCTAGCCTATGTTCACCGCTCTGGCAGCAGGCCCGCCATCGCATCCAGATAGGCGACGAAGGCGTCGCGTCCCTGATCGGTCAGACTGGCCTCCGTCAGCGGCTTGCGACCGTTGAAACTCTTGGAGACGGCGACGAACCCCGCCTCTTCCAGCTTTCGCAGATGGACCGAAAGATTGCCGTCCGTCGTCTGCAACCGGGTCTTCAGTGTGGTGAAGTCGGCCGATCCGGCCCCGGACAGAAAAGCCATGATCCCCAGCCGGATGCGCCCGTGAATGACGTCGTCGATCCGGCTGATGTCGAAGTCGTCGGCCATGCTCAGACCACCTCCGACGGTTCCTGACGCATCAGGATGATCCCCGGGATCAGCGCGATGGCGACGAGGACAATCGTGAAGACCAGATAGAGCATGGGGCTGTCGATGAACCAAGCCACGGCAACCGCGCCGGCATAGGCCGCAAGGGCCGTGAATGACATCCAGCGCGTTTTGGTCATCGCTGCGCCAATCATCCAGGCCGAGCCATAGGCAACCAGCACCGTCGTCGGCATCACGGCCATCCACGACCAGTTTCCGGTCTTTACGGACAGGGCAACCAGCGCCAGCCAGGTTACGAAGATTCCGTAGCCTACGCCGGACCAAGCTGCTCCCACTGCCTTGTTTCCCGCTGAGTTGATGCCGGGCTTTCCCTTCATACGCCCGATCAAGAGACTCAGGGCGACTGCGAAGACGACGCCTGCGCCGATCCACAACCACAACTGAGCCCACGGATTCACTTGAACGGCGCCCGATTGAATCGCCCACTGCCCGAGACTAGCGCCACCGAAAACCACGGCCGCGGCGATAAGGATCGGCCCGGCCAGAAGCGGCGCATGCCGCCCCTCGTGCGCCAGGCTGCGCATATAGGCGATGTCGTCCTGAATGGCTTGGGTCTCGCGGGTCATGATGCTCTCCTCCTCGAACCGTTGAGACAGCATCGTTCATTTGCTTTGTGTTGTAAAGTTCTTTCTTATAGATCCGCGCTGTGCATGAAAAAGGGGCGAAGCCTTCGGCTCCGCCCCTCGTTCGACTTGGTGTCTTCGGCCTAAAGTCGCGGTGCGCCGCGTCCACGCAGTCCGCCGGCCACCAGAGCGATGACGAACAGGATAATGGCCACGACGGCGACGAACTTGGCGATCTCGAACGAGAAGTTCGCAATGCCGCCGAAGCCGAGAACGGCCGCGACAAGGGCCACGACGAGGAAGATAATTGCCCAGCGCATCATGGGTTTAGCTCTCCTGAGTTGATGTTGCCGTCGGCGACCCGGGAGCCGTTCGTCGGTCTGTATCATCAACGCCAGGGTCGCCTGGCCGTTCCATCGCCTATCGACGGCGACGACGCGAATAGCCACCCTGATCCATCTTGCGATCCGCGACCATGCTGGCGACGATCGCCGCCAAGGCCGGGTTGCGCAACAGCAGGAAGGCCGCGCCCAGACCGCCCACGGCGCCGACGATCGGACGCTCGCGAACGATGTGAATCACCTTGCCCAAAAGGCCCTCAGGCTCATCTTCCTCTTCGGCGTCGTCGTGCTTGTCGCCCTTCAGGAAGACCAGCGCCACGATCAGGGCGACCAAGGCGAACAGACCAAACGTCACGGCCGCCGCGCCGAGCGGCGTCAGCGTCAGGCTGAGCGCATAGAAGATGGCCACGCCCAGGAAGACGACGGCCAGGAACGCACTGGCGGCGACGACAGCCGTCGCCACCAGTTTTTTGACGATGCCCTTGAACATCAGCGACGGCGGCCGGCCAGCAGCATGCCGAGGATGACGCCGACGCCGAGCGCCACGGCGGTCGATTGCAGCGGACGCTCCTGCACGCGCTCGACGACATAGCGTTGCGCCTCATCGAAGCGTTCGGCCGCGTCGTCATAATATTCGCGACCCTTCACGCGGGCCTCGTCGTAATAGCTGCGGGCCTGCTCGCGGACTTCGTCGCTCTTGGCGCGCAGCTTGGCTTCGGCCTCGGCGGCCTTGTCGCGCAGGCGTTGGGTCTCTTCGCGGGCGCCGGTCTTCAGATCCTCCTTGAGGGTCTTCAGGTCGGCCTTGATATCTTCTCGAGCCTTGGTGGTGGCCATGGTGCGCGCTCCGTTGAAAGCTTGGCGGTAGAATAGAGAACCCCGTGTTGCAACGCCACATGCGCAACGAGGTTCCTTTAGGTGGGTCGGGCGTGCGCCTCTCGCCACGGGCTTTTCGCCGCACTAGAACGGTCGTTATGACCCAATGGCTGTTTGCGCCCCGCCCCGCCCCGTCCTTGCCGATCGTCGGATCGGACCAGCGCTTCCCCGTTCGCCGCATCCTGTGCGTGGGCCAGAACTATGCCGCCCATGCGCGCGAAATGGGGTCGGACCCTGATAAGCAGACGCCCTTCTTCTTCACCAAGCCGGGCGACGCCATCGTCTCGGACGGCGCAAACCCATCCTATCCGTCGGCCACCGCGAACCTGCACTACGAAGCCGAACTGGTCGCCGCGATCGGGCCGGGTGAGAACGGCGTCGTCGCCATCGTCGGCTGGGCCGTCGGCTGCGACCTGACCCGCCGCGATCTTCAGGCCGAGGCCAAGAAGGCCGGTCGCCCCTGGGACGCCGCCAAGGGGTTCGATCAGTCCGCGCCCTGCGGCCCCATCACCTTGGGCGACCTGCCCTCGCCCGACGGCGCCATCCGTCTGAGCGTCAATGGCGAAACCAAACAGGACAGCGTCCTGAACGACATGATTCTGAACCCCGACCGGATCATCGCGGCCGCCGCCGCCCTGTGGTCGCTGCAACCCGGCGACCTGATCTTCACCGGCACCCCGTCCGGCGTCGGTCCGGTCAAGCCGGGCGACCGCGTGGTCGTGACCATCGACGGTCTGGAGACGCTTAGCTTCGAGGTGCAGTCGTGATCCTGCACGGCTACTGGCGCTCGGGCGCCAGCTACCGCGTTCGCATCGCTCTGAATCTCAAGGGGATCGGCTACGACAACGCCGCTCACGACCTGCGCAAGGGCGAACAGAAGAGGCCCGACTATGTGGCGCTGAACCCGCAGGGCATGGTCCCCGCCCTCCAGGACGGCGATATGGTCCTGACCCAGAGCCCGGCCATTCTGGAATGGCTGGAGGAAACCCACCCCGACCCGGCCCTGCTGCCGAAGGGGGCGAACGACCGGGCGACCGTGCGCGCCATGGCCGCGCTGATCGGCTGCGACATTCACCCGCTGAACAATCTGCGCGTGTTGAAGGCCATCCGGTCTGAGTTCAACGCCGATCAGGCCGCCGTGGACGCTTGGGCGGCCCGGTGGATCGCGCCGGGCTTCGACGCGCTGGAGGCTCTGATCGCCCGCCACGGCGCCGGCTGGAGCTTCGGCGACGCCCCGACCCTGGTCGATTGTTATTTGATTCCGCAGATGTATTCGGCGCGGCGCTTCAACATGGACCTATCGCCCTGGCCGCGTCTGCTGGCGGTCGAACAGACCGCCTTGGCTCACCCCGCCTTCGCCTCGGCCCACCCGGACTTGCAGCCTGATGCCGACGCCTGATTTTCGCCTCAGTGCGTATATCAGCGGTGGATAAGTAGGGTTCGCTTAAGGTCTCGCTCAGCGTCCCTTAAGCATTGGCGATCATAGTGTCGGGCGTGTCGTATTCCCCCGCCACACCTTCGGCGTCGTCGCCCATCCATCGCCTGGCCCTCGCCGTGGTGACCGAGCCCGAGCGCGCGCCCGGCGCCTTCATGAGCGCGCCTTCCGGCGCCCGCGAAGAAGCCATGCGTTTTCTGCTGCAAACCGGAGCCGACGCCGGGGTCAAGCTGATCGCCACCCGGCCCGAGGGCGACGGCGAACGCCTGCTGGGTCAGGCCTGGCCCTTCCCCTCGCCTTTCCAGGTTACGGTCCGCACCGTTGCGCTCAGCGAAGGTCTGGACCGGGTCGAGGCCCGCGCTCGTCGTTCGCTGGAGCGGATGGGCCTGCCGCGCGGCGATGTTCTGCTGATTTCCAACGCCGCCGATCTGGCCGGCGCCGAGGGCCGCGCCCTGTGGGATCGCGCCCGCAGCCTGAAGGATCGCGGCCTGTTCCGCCGCATCGGCTTCTGCGCCACGATCGAGGACGGCCCCGCGCTTCTCGCGCGCCGTCTGGAAGCCGATGTGGTCCAGGTGCCCTGCAGCCTATTGGACCAGCGCGCGGCCCAGGACGGCGTGCTCGAGGCCATCGCCGACACGGGCGCCTCGGTCCATCTGTCTTCGGTCTTCGCCGGCGGCCTGCTGTTCGCGGGCGGCGACGATCTTCCGGCCGAACTGGCCAGTCATGCCCAGGCGCTGTCTCGCACCCGCCGGCGTCTGGCCGAGCAGCGTTGCGATCCGATGCAGGCGGCTTTGGGTTACGCCCTGGCCCTGCCCGGCGTCGACAAGGTCGTGGCCAGCGTCGCCTCCGCCGCCGAACTGCGCGCCATCCTGGCCGCCGCCCACGCTCCCTGTCCCAATCTGGAGTGGGCGGCTCTGGCGCTAGAGGCGCCGGCGGCCTTCACCGCCGACGCCCGCGCCCGGATCAGTAGCGCAGCCTGATCCCGACGTAGCCGGATCGTCCCGGCTCGCCGTATCCGAACACCTGTTGATAGTGTTCGTCGCCCAGGTTCTCGATCCGCGCCGTCAGGGTGACCTGGTCGGTCAGTTCATAGACCGCGTTCAGATTGGCGGTGACGAAGCCGTCGCGCGCCACGGTCGAGAAGCCGCCCGAGTCGTCCTGATCGCCTTCCGCCCGCACTGTCAGCGCGCCGGACAGACGATCGCCCGTCCAGCCCAGGGTCGCTGAACCGGCGTGTTCCGGCACGCGAAGCAGGCGCGCGCCCGTTGTGCGGTCCGTCGCGTCGGTCCAGGCATAGGCCAGCGTCAGGTCGAAACCGCCGCCCAGCAGGGCGCGGCCTTCCAGTTCGAACCCGTCCGACCGCGTCTTGGCGACGTTGATATAGCGACCGGCCGAATAGGTGATCTGGTCCTCGACGTTCAGGCGATAAAGGGTCGCCCGCCCGTCGAACCGACCGTCGGCCGAGGCCCAGCCCAAGGCGATCTCGACGCTGTCGGCCGTTTCCGGCTTCAGCTCGGGATAGGGCCGCGGCGCAAAGCAGAAGTCGCAGACCGCCTGGCTGACCGTCGGCGACTTGAAGCCCGTGCCGTAGGCGCCCGACAGGATGAAGCCGCCGGCTAAGTCGTACGCTGCCGACACCCGCCCCGTCGTCTTGGAACCGAAATCGTCGGTGTCGTCATACCGCAGTCCGCCGGTCAGGTTCAGCGCGCCGACATCGTATTGGGCCACGCCGAACACCGAGGTGATCGACAGGTCGCGCGACAGTCCCGACGACAGGGCCGCCGAGGCCTCGTTCCGCTCCACGCCGAACGCATAGTCGATGTCCTGCGCCTGGCCGTTCGCCTGCCAGCGATAAGCCTGACGGTCGCCGGTGAAGGTCGAGCCGAAGCCGCCGCTGACCGAGCTGCGATCCAGATCCGACGCCGAGACGCTGAACTGATGGGTCAGGCCGAACGCCTTGGCCGTCACCCGGCCAAAGCCCGACCATTGCTCGCTCTCCTGGGTGTCGGCGGTGTCGGCCAGCGCATAGTTCGGCGCCGGGAAGCCGTCGATATCGGCCTTTGATTTGTTCCAGCGCACCGATCCATCGACCTTGACTGCATCGGACAGGACGTAGCGACCCTTGGCGCCGAGCGTCGTGCTGCGGAAGCCGTCGGCCTCGGTGTTGCCGTCCGCCTCGTCGGCCGCCGAAATCCCGTCGGTGTCGAACCGTGAAGCATAGGCGCTGAAGGCGTAGGTCTCGTTGGCGACCCCGGCCGACACGCGGCCGCGCACGGTGTCGAAGCTGCCGGCCTCGGCCTCGGCGCGCAGGCCGTCGATCTCTTGCGTCGTGAAGGAAATCACCCCGCCGATGGCGTCGGATCCCCACAGCGACGACTGCGGGCCGCTCAGCACTTCGATCCGCGCAATATCGGCCAGTTCGAAGCTGGAGAAGTCATAGGCGCCGTTCGGCTCGGCCGCATCGTTGACCGGCGCGCCGTCGACCAGGACCAGGGTCTTGCCGGGCGTCGCGCCGCGCATGCGGACCTGGGCTACGCCGCCGAAAGCGCCCGAGCGCGTCACCGACAGACCCGGCACATCGGCCAGGATGTCGGCGGCGAAGATGGCGCCGCGCTGCTCGATGGTCTTGCCGTCGATGACGCGGGCGCCGGGCGTGTCGGCGACGATGGCCGGGATGCGGGTGGCGGTGACGATCACCTCGTCCAGCTGGGTGGCGTCCTCGGCAAAGGCAGGCGCGGCGAAGGCGGCCGCAATCGCCGCCGTCGAAAGAAGAATGGAACGCTTCATTGAGCGATACCCCCGTGTTCGGTCCCGCAAATGCGCGCGAGAGACCGTCATGAGCGAACCGACCCGCCAGGCCGCTTATGGGTCTGGACGGCGCAAGGTCGGGTCGCTTCCACGGAGAAACCGCGCTGCTGTCTGGTCCCGGACAGGAGCGAGCGACGTCGGCGGCCAGGTCTCCTGGCTTGCGGGTCGTAAACCGCCGTCCTCGCCTTCCCAGTTTCCCAGTGGCGCCGGGATCGAAACCCCGGACGGACGACGCTCTCGCCGCCTACAGTTGCGGGCACAGCCACGGCGTCACACCGTGTTCCCTTAACCGCCTGACGTGGCCTATCGCAGGGCCGACAAGCCTGTGCAAGAGCCGGTCAACGGCCTTGAGCCGCCGGGCGCGATCCGTCACCCTGTGGCCACATGAACGCCCCCGTCTCCCATCCCCCGGAAATCGCCGCCTCGCTGGAAGGCGCGACGCCGTTCATGGCGCAATATCTGACGGCCAAGGCGGGCCAGCCGGACGCCATCCTGTTCTTCCGCATGGGCGATTTCTACGAGCTGTTCTTCAAGGACGCCGAGGTCGCGGCGGCGGCGCTCGGCATCACCCTGACCAAGCGGGGCAAGCATCAGGGCGAGGACATTCCGATGGCCGGCGTGCCGGTCCATGCGATGGAGGGCTACCTCGCCCGGCTGATCCGCATCGGCCACAAGGTCGCCATCTGCGAACAGCTGGAAGACCCCGCCGAGGCCAAGAAGCGGGGCGGCAAGGCGGTGGTGCATCGCGGCGTGGTCCGGGTCGTGACGCCCGGCACCCTGACCGAAGACAGCCTGCTGGACGCGCGCGGCGCCAATCGTCTGGCGGCGGTCGCGGTGCGTAAAGGTCGGGCGGCCGTCGCCGTGGTCGAACTGTCGTCCGGCGCGGTCGACAGCGTCGCCTGTTCTATCGAAGACCTGGGCGCGGCCCTGGCCGCCTTCCGCCCGTCTGAAGTCCTGGTCACCGACCGTATGTATTCTGACGAGACCACCCGCGACGCCTTGGACGGCTCGGGCGGCGTGGTCCAGGCGCTGGCCGGCGCCATCGCCGAACCCCAGGCCGCGCGCGCCCGCGTCGAACGCCTGTACGGCGTCTCGGCGCTCGACGGCTTCGGCGCTTTCGAGGAGGCCGAGGTCTCGGCGCTGGGTCTGATCGCCGCCTATCTGGAGACGACCCAAGCCGGCAAGGTCCCTGCCCTGGCCCCGCCGCGCCGTCTGGGCGAAAGCGGCTTTCTGGCCATCGACCCTGCGACCCGCGCCAGTCTTGAGATCGATCGCACCCAGCGCGGCGAGCGTGAGGGCAGCCTGCTCGCCTGCATCGACCGCACCGTCACCTCGGGCGGCGCCCGGGCCCTGGCCGAACGCATCGCCCGGCCCCTGCGCGATCCCCTGGCCATCAACGAGCAGCTCGACGCCGTCGAATGGCTCTTGGAGCGCCGTGATCTGCGTCGTGACCTGCGCGACGCGCTGAAGGCTTCCTCCGACATCGCCCGCGCCGTCGGGCGATTGGCGCTGGGTCGGGGCGGCCCGCGCGACCTGGCCGCCGTGCGCACCGGCCTGTCGATCGCGGAGGGCGTCGCCGGTCTGTTCGTGGGTCAGGTCGATCCCCTGACCGGTCAGCCGCGCCGCATCGCCTCGGCGCTGGACCGCTTGACCCTGTCGCCCGACGTCTCGCGGCTGAAGGCCGATCTGATCGACGGCCTGGTGGACGAGCCGTCCCATCTGGCGCGCGACGGCGGCTATGTGCGCCCCGACTATCGCCCCGAACTGGACGCCGCCCGCACCCTGCGCGACGACAGCCGCCGCGTCGTTGCCGATCTGGAGACCCGCGCCGTCGCCGAGTCCGGCGTGCCGTTCAAGATCAAGCACAACGCCGTGCTGGGCTATTTCCTCGAAACCAGCGCCAAGGCCGCCGAAGCCTTACTCCGCGCCGGGCCCGACAGCCCCTTCATCCATCGCCAGACCCTGGCTGCCCAAGTCCGTTTCACCACCGTCGAACTGTCGGAGCTGGACGCCAAGATCAGTCAGGCCGGCCACCGGGCGCTCGCCATCGAGGGCGAAACCTTCGAGGGCTGGCGACGTGAGGCCGCCCGCCTGGCCCAGCCGCTGCAGGCCGTCGCCGAGGCGCTCGCCGAACTGGACGCCCACGCCGCCCTGTCCGAATGGGCCCAGGAAGTCGGCGCGACCCGCCCGATCGTGGACGACACCCTGACCTTCTGCGTCGAGGCCGGTCGCCACCCCGTCGTGGAGGCTGCGGTCAAGGCGGGCGGCGATCCCTACACACCCAACAACGCCCGGCTTGACGGGTCGGGCCAGGACGGATCGCGCCTGGCCATCGTCACCGGCCCGAACATGGCGGGTAAATCGACCTTCCTGCGCCAGAATGCGCTTCTGGTGATCCTGGCCCAGGCCGGCGCCTTCGTGCCTGCCCGCTCGATGCGGCTGGGCGTGGTGGACCGGCTGTTCAGCCGCGTCGGCGCCGGCGATGACCTGGCGCGCGGCCGCTCCACCTTCATGATGGAGATGGTCGAGACCGCCGCCATCCTGACCCAGGCCACGCCGCACAGCTTCGTCGTTCTGGATGAGATCGGGCGCGGCACCGCCACCTATGATGGTCTGGCCATCGCCTGGGCCACGGCCGAGGCCCTGCACGAGACCAATCGCGCCCGCACCCTGTTCGCCACCCACTATCACGAGCTGGCTCAGTTGGAGACGCGGCTGGACCACGTCTGCAACCTGTCCATGGTCGCGCGCGAGTGGAACGGCGAACTGGTCTTCCTGCACGAGGCGGCGCCCGGCGCGGCCGACCGCTCCTATGGCGTCCAGGTCGCCAAACTAGCCGGCGTCCCCGCCTCCGTCGTCGCCCGCGCCCGCTCGGTGCTGGACCGGCTGGAAGGCGAAAAGGCCGCCGCCGCCCGACTGGACGACCTGCCCCTGTTCGCCGTCGCCGAGCCGGAACCGATGCGCGGCCCCTCGCCCGTGGAACTGGCCCTGCGTGACGTCGACCCCGACGACCTGACCCCGCGCGAGGCGCTGGAGGCGCTCTATCGGCTGAAGGGTCTGGCCTGATGTAACGAAGGCCCGGACGTCGCCGTCCGGGCCCTGGTTGAGTCTCGATCCGTTTCGGATCAGGCCTGCATCATCCAGCCTTCGACATCCATGGCCGCCTGACGGACGGCTTCCGAACGGGTCGGGTGGGCGTGGCAGGTGCGGGCGATGTCTTCCGACGCGCCGCCGAAGCTCATGGTGATGGCGGCCTCGTGGATCATCTCGCCGGCCTGCGGGCCCATGATGTGGACGCCCAGCACCTTGTCGGTCGCGGCGTCGGCCAGCACCTTCACGAAACCGTCGGTCTCGTGATTGATCTTGGCGCGGCTGTTGGCGGTGAAGGGGAATTTGCCCTTCTTGTACTGAACGCCGGCCGCCTTCAGCTGGTCCTCAGTCTGACCGACCCAGGCCACTTCGGGGAAGGTGTAGACGACGCTGGGCACCAGGGCATAGTCGACGTGGCCATACTTGCCGGCGATGGTGTCGATCACGGCGACCGCGTCTTCTTCCGCCTTGTGCGCCAGCATCGGACCGTGGGTCACGTCGCCGATCACCCAGACGCCATCCGCCACCTTGAAGTGATCATGATCGACGAAGCCGCGCTTGTCAGGCGTCACACCGACGCTCTCCAGGCCCAGGCCGTCCGTGTACGGACGACGACCAATGGCGACCAGCACCACGTCGCCCTTGATTGTCTCGGCGGCGCCGCCGGCCGACGGCTCGACGGTGAGCTCCACCCCGTCCTTGCCCGACTTGGCGCCGGTGACCTTGGCGCCCAGTTTGAAGCTCATGCCCTGTTTGGTCAGGGTGCGCTGGAAGGCGGTGGCGACCTCGGTGTCCATGCCGGGCGTTATCCGGTCCAGGAACTCGACCACCGTGACCTCGGCGCCCAGACGGCGCCAGACCGAACCCAGCTCCAGGCCGATGATCCCGGCGCCAACCACGATCAGCTTCTTGGGCACGGCCGGCAGCGACAGGGCGCCGGTGGAATCGATGACCTTGCCGTCTTCGAAGGCGACGCCGGGCAGAGGGGTCGGCTCCGAGCCGGTGGCGATGACGATGTTCTTGGCGTCCAGCGTCTGGACCGAGCCGTCGGCGGCGGTCACCTCGACCTTGCCTTTACCGACGATCTTGCCCTTGCCCTTGATCCAGTCAGCCTTGTTCTTCTTGAACAGGAACTCGATCCCCTTGGTCAGGGCGGTGACGCTGTCGTCCTTGGCCTTGTGCATCTGGTCCAGGTGCAGCTTGGGCTGGACCTCGATGCCGATCTTGGCGAACTCGGTGTTTGCGGCGTTCCAAAGCTCCGACGCATGCAGCAGGGCCTTGGATGGCATGCAGCCGACGTTCAGGCAGGTGCCGCCCAGCGTCGAACGCATCTCAACACAGGCGACCTTCAGGCCCAGCTGGCCCGCCCGGATCGCGGCGTTATAGCCGCCAGGGCCTCCGCCGATGATGACGACGTCGTAGGCGGCGGTGGCTTCGGCCATGGTATCCTCTGGTCTTCTGGCGCGCGGGGAAAGGCGCGCGGACACTAGCGCCGACCCCGCACGGGTCAACCGCTGGACCCCATATGGGGCCGGGTTTCGACCAATTGCAGAGGCGAAAACCATGAAAAAGGGCCGGACGTCGCCGCCCGGCCCCTTCGATCATGTCTGACCGGCGCGCTCAGAGCTTGAAGCGCACGCCCAGGAAGACGTTGTAGCCGAACTTCTCGTACTCGTAGGTCCGCTCCTTGACGCCGTAGTAGCGGACGCCCGCGCTGTCGGTCAGGTTCTTGGCCTCGCCGAACACTTCCACCCCATTGCCGAAGTCGTAGCTGGCGGTGAAGTCCAGCTGGCCGCGCCCCTCGACATAGAGGTCCTTGCCGGGATTGGTCGCGTCGATCGCCTCCAGGAAGTCGCTACGATGCGTGTAGGAGACGCGCGCGCTGAAGCCGTACCGTTCGTAGAACAGGGCGGCGTTATAGGTCTCGTCCGACTGACCCGGCAGCACGAAAGTGTCGCGACCGGCGAAGGCGCGGCTGGTTTTGATCTCCGCATCCGTCAGGGTGTAGTTGGCGAAGACGCCAAAGCCCGAGGCCCAACCCGGCAGGAAGTCGAACGTCTGCTGCCAGTTGAACTCGATCCCGGCCAGGTGTCCGTCACGCGCGTTGCGCGCCTCGGTGACCTGGGCGACCGTGGTCGTCGGCGTCACGTAAGGGACGCCATCGGTGACCAGGGTAAAGCGGTAGTTCGACAGGTCCTTGTAGAAGGCGTTGGCCGAAATCACTCCCAGCGGACGTAGATAGTATTCCAGCCCCGCATCGACGTTGTTCGACAGGGTCGGCTTCAGATCGGGATTGCCGCGCGTCACCGTCGTGCGGCCGCTGTCGGTGGTTTCCAGAACGCGAGGAACGATGTCGGTATAGTCCGGGCGCGAAATGGCGCGGGTCAGGGCGAAACGACCGACCAGCTGATCGCTGAAGCTGTGGCGCAGCGTCAGGTTCGGGAAGAAGTCGGTCTGGTCGCGATCGACCTTGACCAGGGTCTGGGCGCCCGACAGGGCTACGCTGGTCGCCGAGCCTTCGAAGTCGGTCTTCTCGACACGCAGGCCGACCAGCACATTGGTCGCGCCGATATCGAACCGGGCCTGGCCGTAACCCGCCAGAATGTCTTCCTGCGCGGTATAGTCGGCGGTGATCGATTGCGGAACGCGGCGCACGCCGGCGACCGGGTCGGGATTGGTCGAGCCCGCGCGGACGCGATCGAAATAGTCGGTCACCAGACCCGCATCGAACTTGAAGCCCAGATTGTAGTCGTAGTTCTGCGACGGACGATCGCTCAGCAGCGGGGCCAGGGCGCCGGAGCTGGCGGCCGCGCTCCGATCGCGGAACCGCTCTTCATCCGCCGCCACATCGCGGGTGCTGTATTTGGTGCCGAACTTCAGCTCGACCTCGCGGCCGCCGATGACGGTGGGCAGCGACAGATTGGTCTTGAACGCCACATCGTCCTGCTCGGTCGTGTTCGAGCGGAAGGTGTTTTCGCGGAAGCTGTAGTTGTTGGCGTTCAGATAGAAGCCGGTCGGCTCGCTGAAGGCCGAATAGGTCGGATGATAGTGGTCGGCCGTGTTGTACGACAGGGTCGTCGCGCTGGAGCGATAGACCAGCTCGTCGCGGTGCGGATAGGTCTGTTTGCTGTTGGCGAACGACAGGGCGCCGTCCCAGACCGCCCCATTGCCGAACGTCTGCTCGCCGCCCAGCACCAAGGTGGAGATGTCGTTCTCCTGGGTGCGGTGACGCAGCTGCTTGTAGATGCGGGCGTTGGTGAAGGTCGCGCTTGTGTCGGTCGAGCCCGGCTGCAGCGTGCCGTCGCTGTAGGTGAAGTTCAGCGTGTTGCGGAACTCGTCGTCGCGGAACTGGGCGTAGGAGCCCTTGATCCACAAACGGATCGCGTCGCTCGGCCGCCATTCAAGTGCGCCGGTCACGGCCTTGCGGGTCCTTTCAGTCTCGTAGTCCTTGAACAGGGTGTTCTCCAGACCCCAAATCTGGCCGCCGCCCTGCGCAGCGTTGCGGTTGATCAGAACCCAGCCGTTCTCGACGTTGTCCGGCCGGCGGTTGGTCTCGGAATAGCTGACCGACACCAGGGCGCCGAAGGTCTGATCCGGGCCGAAGACGTTGGACGCCGTGGCGCCCGCGCGCGTGTCAGAACCGCCGTAGTCGTTGTAGCTGCCGCCGGCATAGCCGCTAACGGCCAGGCGGCGCTTGTCGAAGGGCGAGCGGGTCTTGATGTCCACGGCGCCGGCGATGGAATCGGCGTCCTGGGCCGGCGTCAGGGTCTTGGACACCTCGACGCTGGAAACGATGTCCGACGGCAGGGTGTCCAGATCGACCGCGCGGGTCGTGGGCGACACGGCCGGAATGGCGACCCCGTCCACCGACACGGCGGTGAAGGCGGCCGGCGCGCCGCGCACATTGATGTAGCGCCCTTCGCCCTGGTCGCGCTGGATGGCGATGCCCTGAACGCGCTGCAGCGATTCCGCCACATTGGGGTCGGGGTAACGGCCGATGGCGTCGGCCGACAGGACGTTGACCGTGCCGTCGGCGTTCTTTTGCTGGTTCAGCGAACGGGCGACGCCGTCGGTGATGACGCCGGTCACGATGACATCGGCCACGTCGGTGGCGGCCATTCCTCCTGAAGACTGGGCGCCCAGGACGATGGCGACATTGGCGTCTTCGCCCGGCGTCGTGACGACCGTCTGGCTGGTCGAGGGCAGGCCCAGATAGTTGACCTCCAGCACCATGGCGCCGCTGGCGGTCGGCAGGGTGAACTCGCCCTGGGTGTTGGTCACGGCCCGCTGGCTGGTCCCGCGCACCAGAACCTCGGCGCCCGGCAGGGGCGCGCCGGCGGCGTTGGTCACCCGGCCGTAGATCACGTCGCCGGCGACCGCAGTTGAGGCCGAGGCTGCGGCGTCGACATCGGCATGGGCGGGCATGGCCAGCGGCGCCAGGATCATCGGCGCCAAGGCAGCGCTCATCAGCAGGTTCAGTTTCATGTCAGGTCCCCTTCGGCGAGCGACGTTTCGCTTCAGCCGATGGAGGGGCCGCTTAACCTTTTGCGGCGACGCGACAGCGACGATTCCACGACGCCTCGTTCGCGGTTTTCCGACAAAACGGCGACGCTTGATCCCTTGGCGGAACATCAGTCATCGAACCGGCGCCGAACCGTCACGCTCGCGCCGTTGACCCACGGGCGGCTTGCCGACAGGGACGCGTCCAGATCGTCCGGAGACCGACATGCGCCCATCCCTCGCCCGCTCGCTGACCGCCTGCGCCGCCCTGGCCCTGCTCGCCGCCTGCGCCTCGCACGAGGTCGATTATCAGGGCGAGGGCGCCGGCCTCGTCGGCCCCGGCGTCCCGGTTATGGCCGTGCTGGAAACCCCGTCGGTCGGCACGGCGGGTCAGGACGCCGCCGACGATCCCGCCGTCTGGGCCTCGGCAAATCCGGTCACGATCATGGGGCGCCAGACGCCCGGCTTCGTCGCTGGCACGGACAAGAAGTCCGGCCTCTACATCTACGGCTTCGATGGCCAGATCCTGCAGTTCCTGCCCGAGGGCCTGCTGAACAATGTCGATGTGGTCGAGGGCCTGTCGGTCGGCGGCCGTCCGCAGGTGGTGCTGGGCGCCAGCGACCGCACGCCGGGCAAGACGGGCATCTCTCTCTACACCTTCGATCCGGCCGGGACGGGCCAGAACGGCGTGCTCTATTGGGGCGCGGTCGCGACCGACGTGATCGAACCCTACGGCTTCTGCTTCGCCCGACGCGGCGCCGAGGTTCACGCCATCCTGGTCGGGCACGAGGGCGAGCTTCGCCAGTTCATCCTGGGCGTGGACGCCGCCGGCCGGCCCACGGCGCGCCTGGTCCGCACAGCCGAGATCGGGACCATCTCCGAAGGCTGCGCCGCCGACGAAGCCACCGACGCCCTCTATATCAACGAGGAGAACGTCGGCCTGTGGCGCTATGGCCTGACCCCGACCTCAGGCGCGACCCGTACCCTGATCCAGCCCATCGCCAAGGACATCCTGGACGCCGACGCCGAAGGCCTGACCACCATCACCGACGCCTCGGGCCGCTACCTGATCGCCTCCAGCCAAGGCGATTCCACCTTCCCCGTCTGGCGCATCGACGGCCCGGCTCCCGAATACAAGGGCCGGTTCAAGGTCGTCGACGGCGCCGTCGACGGCGTCACCGGCACCGACGGCCTGGCGGCCGCCAGCGGTCAAGTCGGCCCCTTCCCCGAGGGCCTTGTCATCATCCAGGACGACGTCAACGATATCGGCACCCAGAACTTCAAATACGTCGATTGGCGCGACATCCGACGGGCGCTGGGGCTGTAGCGGCCGCTCGGCGGCGGTCGCCCTCGATCACGTCTCTTTCATCAAGACCCTGCGGCGTTCAACGCCGTGCGGGTGCAGTCGGCCATGTCCCTGACGACGTGTCGGCCGATGCAGAACATGTCTTCGTAGCTGGGCTTGGCGGCGGCCAGACACTGAAACAGGTTCAGCTTGGACATCTGCAGGCAGAAGGTGGCGTTCGGATCCTGCAGGACACCATCGCTTCCATCGTCCTTCACGCTTTCGCCCAGCAGCGCCCGCGCGGCGACGGACAGGGACCGGGCCACCGCCGGTTTATAGGGAGCCGCCAGAGGCGACCTCGGGACCCGAGAGGGTTCGGCGTGGGCAGCCTTTAGAAGCGTCTCGCTCTCCACGTCCGACGCCAGCTGCATTGCGGCCGAGGCGGTCTTCGCACGCTCCAGCCGCCCCTGTCGGTCCGCGACGGGCTGGCCCGCCCATCGACGGCGCGGATCGGTACGCGCCTGGATCGTATAGGCATCCGCCTCCACCCGATCCGCTGCGGCCTCGATGGCTGCGGCGCCCTCCTCCATGACCTCGGCGATCAGCCCGGCCGCGGCGTCTGCGCCAGGCAGGGTCACGGCATAGGCGGGGTCGGCCGTCAGACGGTCCAGGATTTCGCGCCGCTGAGCGGGATCGGCCGCATAGGCCCGCACCCCCACAACGAAGTCCGGCGACTGCATCGCCAGCACCGCGCCATAGGCCACCAGACCCCGCGCCAACTGCTCGGCGTTGGAGGTCGCGCCGCGTTGCAACGCCGCCTGCACCGCCTCCGCATCGACGAAGCCGCCCTCGAATGCGGCGACGTCCCGCATGAAGACCAGATAGACCGACGCCGTCTGCGCCACACTGTCGTCCAGCTGAATCGCAGGTGGCGGCGGCGGGGGCGGCGCAGGCGGTTCGACCGGTTTGGCGCACCCCGCGATCAGCGCGATCAGGCTCGCGGCCGCCGCAACCCGCGCCCGATGCCTATCCCTGTGCTTCACAGCATCGCCAGGATGAACACGCCACAGGCGGCCAGCACGGCGACGTTTACGGCGGTCATGGCGGCGACGAAGATCTGGTGGGCGCTGAACTTCATTGGATCTCAAAGGCGGTTTCGGTTTGGGGCCGCTTCGCATGGGACCATGGGGCCTGGGTGTGGACTTGATGGAGAAATCGTGGAGACACCCCATCTGGTCTGGATCGCCGTCCATCGCTGGGCGATGTCGTGGAGACACCATGAGCGCCCTGGTCATCATCGCCGAAGACGAACCCGAGATCGCCGCCGTGCTTGACGCCTATCTCGTGCGCGAGGGGTTTCGCACCGTCCGCGCCATGGATGGCCAGATCGCGCTGGACCTGCACGCCGCCCTTCGGCCCGATCTGGTCCTGCTGGACGTACGCATGCCGCGCGTCGATGGCTGGGGCGTGCTGGGCGAACTGAGGCGTAGGGGCGAGACGCCCGTCATCATGCTCACCGCGCTGGATCAGGATATCGACAAGCTTCAGGCGTTGCGCATCGGCGCGGACGACTATGTCGTCAAACCGTTCAATCCGGTCGAGGTCGTGGCGCGCGCCCACGTCATATTGCGACGCAGCGGCGGCTCGGGCCAAGGCGGCGTGATCCGGCTGGGTCCGCTCGAGATCGATCTGGAGGCGCACATCGTCCAGTGGTGCGGGCTGGACAAGCCGCAGCGCCTGCCCCTGACCCTGACCGAGTTCCGCATGCTGGCCCACATGGCGCGCTATCCGATGCGGGTCTTTTCTCGCGCCGAGCTGGCCGACGCCTGCTTGAAAGGCGATGAAGTGCTCGATCGCACGGTGGATAGCCACCTCAGCAAGCTGCGGCTCAAGTTACGGAACGCAGGCGCCGACGGTGTCCTCGTCGGCGTTCGTGGCGTGGGTTATCGCCTCGAGGTCCTGACGTGAGGGCCGCCCGCGCGCTCGGCCGTCACATCGCCGTGCGGACGGCTCTGGTCATCCTGGCCGTCCTTGGACTTAGCGCCGCCGGCGCATTCGCCCTGTACGGCTGGGTCTTCGAGAATTACCCCGATGCGGTGGCCTCGCCCCAAGCCTGGCGACCGCAGTCGGTGGATTATGTCGCTCTGGCGTCAGCCGCCGTCGTGGCCCTGATCGGCGCGACCGTGGCCGGGCTGCAGTTGGCCCGACGCATTGTCATGCCTCTCACCTCCTTGTCCGGCGCCGCGCGTGCGATCGCCGACGGCGACCTGTCCGCGCGCGCCATGGCTGGCGATCGGTCTTTTTCGGAGACCGCCGACCTGGTGGACGACTTCAACCTGATGGCTGCGCGGCTTGAGACGCTCGCCGCCGACATGACGACGTGGAACGCCTCGATCGCGCACGAACTGCGAACGCCCGTCACGATCGTGAAAGGCCGTCTGCAAGCGGCCGCCGATGGCGTTCTACCGCTGGACCGCGAGATGATCCTGACCCTGCTCAAGCCAGTCGACGCCCTGGGCCGCCTGATCGAGGATTTGCGCGTCGTCAGTCTGGCCGATAGCGGTCGTTTGCAACTGCGCCTGACACCCCAGGACCTGGCTCAGCGATTGAACGATGTCCGCGCCCTCATCGGCGCGGAAGCCGAGGCGGAGGGCTATCCGATCACCTGGACGACGCCGGCCACTATGGTCGTTTGCGACGGCGACCGCATTCAGCAGGCTGTCTTGGCTCTGCTCGACAACGTGCGCCGCCACGCCGATCCCGGCCCTGTCTCGGTCAGCTTGACGGCCGATGAACGCTTCGCCGTCATCGCCGTGGAGGACAGCGGTCCGGGCCTGCCCGACGCCATGACCCGATCCGTTTTCACCGCCTTCAAACACGGTTCGGGCGAAAATGGCGGGACCGGCCTGGGCTTGGCCGCGGTCCGCGCAATCGCCGAGGCCCACGGCGGATCGGCCCGTTACTTGACCGGCGCTCGGCTGGGATCCCGGATCGAGATCCGTATCCCCGCCGTCTCGTAGGTGCGTTCTCAAATCACCCGCGCAGCGATGGACCTCTCAAAAATCGAAGCGGTTCCAGATCCGGGGCTGACGACGCCCTACTGATCCTCGTCGAACTTGCGCGCGACCAGGTCGGTCAGAGCCTCCATCGCCTCTTCGGCGTCCGGGCCTTCGGCGGAGACGTCGATGCTGCAGCCGATGCCGGCGCCCAGCATCAGCAGGCCCATGATCGAGCGGGCGTCCACCGTCACGCCGTCGCGGGTGACGTGGATCTCGCTTTCGAAGCTGGAGGCCAGTTTGACGAACTTGGCCGAGGCGCGGGCGTGCAGGCCGCGCGTGTTGCAGATGCTCAGGGTCGCGGTGACGGTCATTTTTCGCCTGCGAGCACCCAGGACGCGACGGAGATGTATTTGCGCCCGGCGTCCTGCGCATGGGCCACGCAGGATTCCAGCGTCTCGCGCCCGCGCACGCTTGCCAATTTGATCAGCATGGGCAGGTTCAGCCCGGCGATGACCTCGGCGCGCGTCTGTTCCATGACAGAGATGGCCAGATTCGACGGCGTGCCGCCGAACATGTCGGTCAGCAGGATGACCCCTTCGCCGTCGTCCACGGCCGCGGCCGCATCGACGATGTCGCGACGTCGACGCTCCATGTCGTCGTCGGGCCCGATGCAGATGGCCGCGACGCCGCGCTGCGGGCCGACCACATGCTCCATGGCGGAGAGAAACTCGGACGCCAACCCACCGTGGGTGACGATCACCAGACCGATCATGAGGACTTCACTCGCATCCCGCCCCGAACCGTCCCAGGCATTCCCCCGCCCGGCAAGGGAGGCCGGACGCCGCCCTCTATGGACCGCAAGGGGCGTGTCATAGACCCGTCTTTCGGGGTTTCAAAGCGTCTCCAACGCCGCTGCGACCACATCGACGGCCGAGGCGGGTCGCGGATCCAGCTCAAGGAGGGGCAGATTGATGCCCGCGAAAGCCCGTGTCTGCGGCTCCGGAAGCCGTTCGACCCCTTCCGCCACACACGCCACGACCAGCGCCACACGACAGACCGGGCGTGTTCTGGCGGCCACGATTCCCAGGCCGCGCACCTCGATCCGACCGGCGATGGAGGCCGGCGCCGACGCATGAAGCGCCCCATCCGAGGCCCAGACCTGCGTGTAGTCGTCGCTGACCAGGCGCCAGCCGCGCCCGATCAGCCGCAGCGCCAGATCGCTCTTGCCCGCGCCCGACGCCCCCAGGACCATCACCCCCCGCCAGGCCCCGCGACGGCGCACCGCGACGGTGGTGGCGTGGATCGGCTGGCCAGCGCTCACGACCAGCGGCCGACCGCCGGGAAGACGATCTCGAACCGCGCCCCGCCTTCGGCCTTGTTTTCGGCGTGGACGCGACCGCCATGCGCCTCGACGATCTGACGCACGATGGACAGGCCCAGGCCCGAGTTGGAGCCGAACACCGCCCCCTTGGGCCGCGAGGTGTAGAACCGCTCGAACACCGTCTCCAGATTCTCGGCCGGAATGCCCGGCCCCTGGTCCTCGACCCGGACCCGGATCGGCAGATCGTCCCCGATGTCCTCCAGCGTCACCCGCACCACGCCGCCTGGGGGGCTGAACGAGCGGGCGTTGTCGATCAGGTTGCGGAACACCTGCCCCAGCGGCCCGTCGCGCCCCATGACCCGCAGGGCCTGTTCGGGCGCCGTGAGCACGACCGGAATGTCGCCCGGCTTGGCCGTCGTCTCATAGACGCCGACGATATCGACCAACAGCCGGTTTAGGTCGACCGGCCGCGGCCGATCGCGCGACAGCTCCGCATCCAGCCGCGAGGCGTTGGAGATGTCGGTGATCAGCCGGTCCAGCCGACGCACGTCCTGCTGCAACAGCGCCGTCAGCTTCTCACGGTGCGCATCGGTCTTGACCAGCGGCAGGGTCTCCAGCGCCGACCGGATCGAGGTCAGGGGGTTCTTGATCTCGTGCGACACATCGGCCGCGAACCGTTCGATGGCGTCCATCCGCGTCGACAGGGTGTCGGTCATGGACTCCAAGGATCGCGCCAGATCGCCGATCTCATCCTTGCGATCCTCGAGGTCCGGCAAGGAGATGGCCCGCGCGCGTTGCAGCTTCACCTGATCCGCCGCCGCCGACAGCCGCATGATCGGCCGCGCCACGAACAGATGCAGCAGCAGCGATCCCAAGAGATTGACCCCCAGCGCCACCAGGGCGAACGGGAACAGCGCCTGCCGCTGAGCGCCCAGGATTTCGTCCACGTCCCCGGATTCGACGGTCAGCACGCCCAGCACCTGACGCACATGGCGCACCGGAATGGAGACGGAGACGACGCGGTCGCCGGATTCGTTGCGGCGCAGGGTCGATTGGGGCGAGCCGTCCAGCGCCGCCGCCACCTCAGCCGCCAGTTCGCTGTCGGCGCGGGCGACCCGGCGCTCGGACAACAGGTTGGCCTTGGCGGTGTCCTCGGTCGCCGCCCCCGCCGGCTGCGCGTCGGGCAGGGGCCGCCCGCCGATGGCCTCGGTCACCTGATAGCTATCGACCAGCAACAGGCCGTTCCCGTCAAACAGCCGCACCCGCTGGCCCGCCGGGATGAACCGGTCGGTCAGCCAGATTGACGCACGAACATAGTCTAGTTCGGGCGTCGGTTCGCCCCGCGTGACGCCTTCTTCGCGCAACACATTGGCCAGCAGCTCGGCCTGGACCGTCAGCGATTCCTGACGCGCCTCGATCAGGCCCGGACGCCATTCATTGATCGCCAGCGCCCCGCCGAACAGGATCAGCAGGCTGAGCAGATTGAGCACCAGGATGAAGCCGCCCAGCCGCGAGCCGCCGAAGCGGAACAACGGCCGGCGCTGGGGCTCCTCGTCGGGCTCGCGCCCGCCCGGTTCAGCTCTCGCGGTAGCGGTAGCCGACGCCATACAGGGTCTCGATCGCGTCGAACTCATTGTCCACGGCGCGGAACTTCTTGCGCATCCGCTTCACGTGGCTGTCGATGGTGCGGTCGTCGACATAGACCTGGTCGTCGTAAGCGGCGTCCATCAGGTTATCGCGGCTCTTCACGAAGCCGGGACGCTGGGCCAGGGCCTGCAGTAGCAGGAACTCGGTCACCGTCAGCTTGACGGGCTTGCCGTCCCAGGTCGACTCGTGGCGCGCCGGGTCCATCGACAGCTTGCCGCGCTTGATCGCCCGGCCCGAGACTTCGGCCGCCGATTCCGGTTCGCCGCCGTCGGCGCCCGTGCGGCGCAGCAGCGCCTTGACCCGCTCGATCAGCAGACGCTGGCTGAAGGGTTTGTGGATATAGTCGTCGGCGCCCAGGTTGAAGCCCAGGATCTCGTCGATCTCCTCGTCCTTGGACGTCAGCATGATGACCGGGATTTGCGAGGTCTGGCGCAGGCGACGCAGCACCTCCATCCCGTCCATGCGCGGCATCTTCACGTCCAGGATCGCCAGATCGGGCGGCGAGGATTCCAGCGCGGCCAGGCCCGAGGCCCCGTCGTGATAGGCGGTAATCTTGTGGCCATGGCTTTCCAGCGCCAGCGAAACGGACGCCACGATGTTCTCGTCGTCATCGACCAGAGTGATGTTGGCCAAGGGTGTCTTCTCCTGAACTTTACGTTCCCGCGAGCAAGAACGCACAGCAAGCGTAACCGTTCGATCTCGGTCACATTAGGGCTAAGGCGTTTCGGCTCGAATGAAAATCGCCTGCAACCCGAAAGCGGTTCGGTGACAGCCAGATGGTCACGGCGGCGCCTCTTTTCAACGCGCACGCGCCGTCCTTCCGGCGCGCCAAAAAACATTCCGGCTTCGAAAACCTCGCCTTAAAGGCTTGGGATGCAGGATCGGCCCATGGCGGGTCCGATCCATTACGAAGTCTATGTCCGCAAGAGCGCCCCGTCGTCGTGGACGCTGCTGATCGCGACCGAAGACCGCAAACACGCCATCGAGACCGCCGAGGAGCAGCTTCGGGATCGTCTCGCCATCGCCTCGCGCGTGACCAAGGAGACGCTGGACCCCGAGACGATGGAATTCAGCTCCCTGACCATCCTGACGCTGGGCGCGCCGGAGGAGCGAAAGAAGAAGGTCGTCGACAAGGCGGTCCCGCCGGCCTGCAGCAGTCCGGCCGAACTCTATTCGCCCCATGCCCGCGCCCTGATCGG
Organism: Brevundimonas sp. 374; assembly: GCF_900102995.1. Lineage (NCBI taxonomy): Bacteria > Pseudomonadati > Pseudomonadota > Alphaproteobacteria > Caulobacterales > Caulobacteraceae > Brevundimonas > Brevundimonas sp. 374. The sequence goes on from NZ_FNKT01000003.1 coordinate 122,206, forward strand.
CCGGGTGCTGGAGGACTGGCTGAAACGCGAGGGCGTGACCGCCTTCGAACTGCTGCATCGGCCGGACGTGGCCGAACGGCTGGAGGCGGCTGGGGTCGAGCTCCAGCACGCCATTCAGAAGGTCGCGGTCCCCGAAAGCCAGGCCACGGGCCAGGAGGTGCACAGCGTCGTGCGCCACTATCAAAAGCTCACCGAACAGGCGATGGCCCGGCTGCGCAAGGCCGGACGCGACGGCCTGTTCCCCGCGCTGGACGACCGCTCCATCGCCGATCTGGCGCATCGGTTGACCGGCGCGCCGGATCGGGCGCTGCGCATGGGCGGCGTCGTCGCCGGCGCGCTGAAGGATCGGCGCGGCGCCCGCGATCGCCTGACCGTGCTGATGGATTTGATGGACGCTGCGCCCGCCGACGGCCCGCCGCGCGCCCTGGTCGTGGTGGTGGTCGAGCAGATCGTCGCCGAAATGCTGGCCGTGCGCACCAACCTGACCGAAATCCTGGGCCCGTCTTTGGACCAGGGCGCTAACTTGGCGGCCATCGTCCGCATGGTCGCGCCGGAGGAGATGGACGCCCTGTTGCGGATGGACCCGCGCCTCGCCCTGATGATGCCCCAGGTCGAGGGACCGGCCGCGCGCCTGGGCCTGCACCTGGCCTCGGGCGAGTTTCCACTTTTGGCCGCGTCCCTGGCCCGTCTCGTCACCCGCGAACTGACCAGCCAGCGCCGCCTTCGCCCCCATGATCCGGTCGGAGAGATCGACATCCTGCGTCTGCTGGCCATGGCCCTGACCGCCTCGGCCGGTCGTCTGCTGACGCTGGAAGAGGTCCAGATCGCCTTCGTCGAACGCTCCAAGAGCCTGGTCACGGCCGATTTCGTCGGCGCCTACGTCAACCCCTGCCCCACGGTTCTGGCCGAGGCCGAGCAGCTGACCCGCCTGTGCGAGAACGTCACCGGCGGGGCCAATAAGCGCGCCGCCGCGCGCTGGCTCAGCGCCTGTATCGGCTCGCTTCGTTTCGAAACCGAGATCCGTCAATCCGTCCCGGGCGGCCCCAGCGCCTCGCACAAGCTGGCCACGCTGGCCCGGCTTCAACGCTCGGTTCAGGCCGCGCATCTGGCCGATCACGACCAGACCCAGATCATGGACGCCATCGGCGCGGTCGGCGCCAATCTGGAGGCCGACGCCCATCTGATCGCCCAGATCGTCCGCGCCCAGGCGGCTGCGCCTCAAAAGCTGACGGCCCTGCTGAAACTGGCCACCGGTGAAGCCGGCCCGCTGGGCCCCGTGGCAGACCGCGCCCGCGCCGAGGCCATCAAGCTGCTGCGTTCGCCCGACGTCCGCACCGCCCTGACCGCCGCGCCGCAAAACGTCGCGGCGTTGAGAGGCCTCATGCAGCAGGCGGGTCTGGCGGCCTAGCCGACCTCAGTCGAAGATGTCGAAGATGCTGTCGCGCTTCTTTTTCTTGTAGCGATAGTCGTCGTCGCGATGCCGGTCGTCGCGATATTTGTCGCTCTGGTAGCCTCGATCGTCGCCGCGATACGGCTGTGACGCCCCGCCGCCCCATGGTTGGGCTGGGGGCTGGGCATAGGGCTGAGGCTGCGGCGACGGCGCATAGGCCTGCGGCGCGGGCACGACCGGGGCTGTGGCGCGACCCTCCTCGACGGCGGCGGCCATCAGCTTTTCCAGCTCGCCGCGATCCAGCCAGACGCCCCGGCAGTCGGGGCACATGTCAAACTGGACGCCGTTGCGCTCCAGCGTCTGCATGGCGGCGTTGTCGTTGGGGCACATCAGAAGGGGCATGTCGGGCTCCGATCGAAAAAGAATGGGCGGTCGATGCGACAGGCCAGGAGGGGAAAGCTTCGCCGCATCGACACGCCCTTGCGGTCCGACATCGCGTCGCACGATCTGGCGCAAGGAAGGGGGACGCCAGACCGCGAGAACGCCAGAGGGGCCCGTTCCGCCTCTTCAAGCTAGGCGCCGTCGCAGCCCGCCGCCATGCGTCGCGGGGCCGCAGGGGGCTTCGGCCGTCCCCGCCATCCTATTAGCGACGACGATTGCGAGATTTTACCACGGCTTACGACTGACCAGCGACCACTCGCCTTTCATGGCCCTGCACCGGGTTAGAATGGCGACCCGGTCTTTGACATCTTCGCGTCCCGCCAGAACGCGCGCCGAAATAGACAGATTAGACGAATTAGACGGTGTTTTTGTCAGCGGACCCGCCGGCTAAAGTGCACAGATTGCACCTCAAAAATTCTAGCAGACCTGCCCGGCGGCCCAGCCCGACGACCAGGCCCACTGGAAATTATAGCCGCCCAGCCAGCCGGTCACGTCCACCGCCTCGCCGATGAAATATAGGCCCGGAACCGCCTTGGCCTGCATCGTCTGCTGGTCCAGCGCCGCCGTATCGACCCCGCCCAGCGTCACCTCGGCGGTCCTGTAACCCTCGGACCCCACGGGCTTGACCGCCCAGGCGTTGACCGCCTGATCCAGCCGCCGCAGCACCTTGTCCGAAAGGTCCGCCAGATTGCCCGACGCCCTTTCGCGCTGGCACAGGCTCTCGGCCAGACGGCGCGGCACGATATGGCCCAGCGCGGTGTGCACCGCCTGTTTGCCGTTCGACGCCTTGGCCGCCTTCAACTCCTCGAACACGTCGCGGCCCGGCGCCATGGAGGCCACCACCGCCTCGCCCTCGCGCCAATAGGAGCTGATCTGAAGAATGGCCGGACCCGACAGGCCGCGGTGGGTGAATAGCATGGCCTCGTTGAAGCTGGCCTTGCGCGCCTTGGCCCCTTCGGGCGCCAAGGCGACCGAGGCGTCGACCGCCACCCCCGCCAGCGGCGTCAGCGTCTCCAGCAGCCCGGCCTCGAACGTCAGCGGCACCAGCGCCGGCCGGGTCTCGGTGACGCGAATGTCGAACTGCCGCGCCACCTCATAGGCCCAGCCGGTCGCCCCCATCTTGGGGATCGACTTGCCGCCCGTCGCCACGACCAGCGACGCCGCCGTGACCTGCGATCCGTCCGACAGGATCGCTGTAAAACCCTCGCCGGATCGCGCGATCCGCGCCACCCCGGTCTTCAGGCTCAGTGTCACGCCCGCCGCCGCCATGTCGTCGGTCAGCATACGGACGATCTGCTTGGCGCTGTCGTCGCAGAACAGCTGGCCCAGCGTCTTCTCATGCCAGGCGATCCCGGCCCTATCGATCCGCTTGACGAAGTCGTGCTGGGTGTAGCGGCGCAGGGCCGAGGTCGCGAACCGGGGGTTCTCGCCCAGGAAGTTCGCCGGTCCGCAGCCCAGATTGGTGAAGTTGCAGCGCCCGCCGCCCGAGATGCGGATCTTCTCGCCCGGCCGGTCGGCATGGTCCACCACCCTGACCCGGCGCCCGCGTCGCCCGGCCTCGATGGCGGCCATCATCCCGGCCGCGCCGGCCCCGACCACAAGGACGTCGACGAGGGCGTCCGAAGACGCCCTCGTCACTTGGAACCTCGCGGTTCCAGCCTCGGGGAGAGCTTAGTAACGGTAGTGATCCGCCTTGAACGGGCCTTCGACCGGCACGTTGATGTAGTCGGCCTGGTCCTTGGTCAGGACGGTCAGCTTGGCGCCCAGCTTGGCCAGGTGCAGCATGGCGACCTTCTCGTCCAGGTGCTTGGGCAGGGTGTAGACCTTGTTCTCGTACTTGTCGGCGTTGGTCCACAGTTCGATCTGGGCCAGCGTCTGGTTGGTGAAGGACGCCGACATCACGAAGCTGGGGTGGCCCGTGGCGTTGCCCAGGTTCACCAGGCGGCCTTCCGACAGCAGGATGATCTTCTTGCCGTCCGGGAACTCGACGTGGTGGACCTGCGGCTTGATCTCGTCCCACTTGAAGTTCTTCAGACCGGCGACCTGAATCTCCGAGTCGAAGTGACCGATGTTGCAGACGATGGCGTTGTTCTTCATCTGCCGCATGTGATCGACGGTGATGACGTCCTTGTTGCCGGTCGTCGTCACATAGATGTCGGCGCGGCCGGCGGTGTCGTCCAGCGTCTGGACCTCATAGCCTTCCATCGCGGCCTGCAGGGCGCAGATCGGGTCGATCTCGGTCACGATCACGCGGGCGCCGCCTTGGCGCAGCGAAGCGGCCGAGCCCTTGCCCACGTCGCCGTAACCGCAGACCACTGCGACCTTGCCCGACAGCATGACGTCGGTGCCGCGACGGATCGCGTCGACCAGCGATTCCCGGCAGCCGTACAGGTTGTCGAACTTGGACTTGGTGACGCTGTCGTTGACGTTGATGGCAGGGAAGGGCAGCTCGCCCTTTTCGGCCATCTGATACAGGCGGTGCACGCCCGTGGTCGTCTCTTCCGACACGCCGCCGATGGCGTCGCGGATGGCCGAATAGAAGCCCGGCTTCTCAGCCAGATAGCGCTTCATGACCTTGAAGAGAGCCTCTTCTTCTTCGTTCTGGGGATTGGCCAGAACGGAGATGTCCTTCTCGGCCTTCGGACCCAGCACGCACAGCAGGGTCGCGTCGCCGCCGTCGTCCAGGATGAGGTTCGGATAGCCGCCGTCGGCCCATTCGAAGATCTTGTGGGCGTAGTCCCAGTATTCTTCCAGCGTCTCGCCCTTGGTGGCGAAGACCGGGGTGCCGTTGGCGGCGATGGCGGCGGCGGCGTGGTCCTGGGTCGAGAAGATGTTGCACGAGGCCCAGCGCACTTCGGCGCCCAGGGCTTCCAGCGTCTGGATCAGGACCGCCGTCTGGATGGTCATGTGCAGGCTGCCGGCGATGCGGGCGCCCTTCAGCGGCTGGCTGGCGCCGAACTCGTCACGCAGGGACATCAGACCCGGCATTTCGGTTTCCGCGATCTCGATTTCCTTGTTGCCCCAATCGGCCAGGGTGATGTCGCGAACGATGTAGTCGGTCATGGCTTGGGCTCCCGGCCGCAATGAGTTTGGGCCCTCATAGCCCGGCGCGCGCCGAGTATCAACAAACACATAAAGATATCCTTATGCGATCCAGGCTCAGCAGTTTCTTAAATCCTGGCCGGTAGAGACCTCGTCATGGAACGCCGCGCTCTTCTCGGTCTCGCCGTCGTCGCGACGGCCGCCTCAACCTCCGCCCGCGCTTCGAGCGGCGGCGCGGCGCCGTCGGCCGACACCTATGTCCGCCTGCCGGTCATCACCGCCTCGATCCTTCAGGCGAACGGTCGTCGGGGCGTGCTGACCATCGAAACCGGGGTCGACGTGCCCGATGCGGCCCTTCGCACCCGCGCCCAGCAGTCTGCGCCGCGCCTGCGCGCCGCCTACAACACCGCCGCCCAGCGCTTCGCCAACGGCCTGCGTCCCGGCGTCGTGCCCGACATCGACCAGCTGTCGGTCGCGCTTCAGGCGGCGACCAACGCCACCCTGGGCCGCGCCGGCGCTCGCCTGCTGCTCGGCACCGTCATGGCGGTCTGACTTTCGCCTCTAGAGGAACGAGTAGGGGTCCACGTCCACCGTCAGGCGGACGGAACCAGGCACCTTCACCCGCTGCAGCCAGGCCCGCAGGAAGGCCTGGAGGTTCACGTCCCGATCGGCTCGCACCAGCAGCCGTTTGCGCCGGCGTCCCCGCACCAGGGCGAGCGGCGCATCGGCTGGGCCATAGACCTCCAGCCGCTCGGCGTTGGGAATGGCCTGGGCCAGGTCGTTCGCCGTCTTCTCGACGGCGGCCGCATTCTCGCTGGACAGGATGATCGCCGCCAGCCGGCCATAGGGCGGCAGGGACGCCGCCTCGCGCTCGGACATTTCCGCCTCGACGAAGGCGTCGCGGTCGCCCGCCGCCAGGGCCATAAGCACCGGGTGCTCGGGCGTCCAGGTCTGAAGCAGCGCCCGCCCCGGCCGATCCGCACGCCCTGCTCGCCCGGTCGCTTGGGCCAAAAGCTGATAGGTCCGCTCGGCCGCGCGCAGGTCGCCGCCGCGTAGCCCGAGATCCGCATCCACCACGCCCACCAGCGTCAGGCGCGGGAAGTTGTGGCCCTTGGCCGCGGCCTGCGTCGCGACCAGAATGTCGATCTCCCCGTCCGTCATCTTCTGGATCAAGGCGCGGGCCGACCGCGCGTCCGGCGCGGTGTCAGAACTGAAGACCGCAGTGCGCGCCTCAGGAAACAGCTGGCGCACCTCTTCCTCGACCCGCTCAACCCCGGGCCCGACAGAGACCAGCGAATCCTCGGCCCCGCACGAGGGACACAGTTTGGGCCGCGCCATCGAGAAGCCGGTCAGGTGACAGACCAGCCGCCCGGTATAGCGATGCTCGACCAGCCAGCTGTCGGTGTCCGGCGCCGTCAGCCGATGGCCGCAGGCGCGGCACAGGACCACGGGCGCATAGCCGCGCCGGTTCAGGAAGAGCAGGGTCTGCTCACCCCGCAGCAGGGTTTCGCCGATGGCCAGCCTCAGCGGCTGCGACAGCCAGGTCTGCGGATCGGGCGTGTTCTGACGGAGGTCCAGCAGGGCGATATCCGGCAGAACCGCCGTCCCGTGCCGTGCGCCCAGCTTCAGCCAGTCGTAGCGCCCGCTCTGCGCGTTCCACAGCGTCTCCAGAGACGGCGTCGCCGAGGCCAGGACCACCGCCGCCCCCTCGATCCGCGCCCGCGCCACGGCCAGGTCGCGGCCGTGATAGACCAGGCCTTCCTCCTGTTTGAACGAGCTGTCATGCTCCTCGTCCACGACGATCAGGCGCAGATTGACGAAGGGCAGAAACAGGGCCGAGCGCGCCCCGACCACGATGTTGCAGCGCCCGGCGACGACCGCCTCCCACACCTGGCGGCGGCGCGGCGGGGCGACACCGGAATGCCATTCGGCCGGGGCGGCGCCGAACCGCGCCGTGATCCGCTCGATCAGGGCCTGGGTCAGAGCGATCTCGGGCAGCAGGATGAGGATTTGCGCGGCCGGATCGGCCCGCAGTACCCGCGCGATCGCCTCCAGATAGGCCTCGGTCTTGCCCGATCCCGTCACCCCATCCAGGAGGAAGGGGCGGAAGCCGCCACCCGCCACGCCCTCCGCCAACGCCGTCGCCGACGCCGCCTGGTCGCCGTTCAGCGCGGCGGGGGCGTGGTCGGGGTCGGGCCGGTCGAACGCCGCCTCGGCCGCGATCTCGATGATCTCCAACACGCCTTCGTCGATCAGGCCCTTGACCACGCCCGACGACACGCCCGCCGCCCGCGCCAGGTCGGCCGGCGGCATGGCGCGATCGCAAAGGGTCTCCAGCACGCCCGTCCGCGCCGGGGTGGCGCGCGACGGCGACCGCTCGCCCACGCGTCGCACCCGGCGTTCCGGCCGGGGCCGGGGCGCGCGCAAGCCCTTCAGCGCCGTCGCCGCCATCTCACCCGGCGCCGACAGGGTCCAGCGTCCGGCCCATTCGACGAAATCCATGACGCCCGCAGGCAGCGGCGGGTCGTCCAGCACGCTGTCGATCGCCTTCAGTCGCCGGTTTGAGCCTGTGGTTTCGAACACCTCGGACACCACGCCCCGGATCAGGCGCGGCCCCAGCGGCACGGCGACCTGATCGCCCCGCGCCAGCGTCATGCCTTCGGGCGCCTCATAGTCGAAGGCCTCCGGCACCGGCAGGGGAATGAGGACCGAGGCGACTTTCATAAATCCTCCCCCGCCCAGCGGGGGAGGGGGACCGCCCGAAGGGTGGTGGAGGGGGCGAACGCCCCATCAACGGCAGCCAGCGCGAACCGCGCAGACGCGGCAAAGGCCGGCACACGGTTCCGCCCCCTCCACCGCTTCGCGGTCCCCCTCCCCCGCGTCGCGGGGGAGGATCGACGCGGCGCTTCTGCAACGCTAAAAGCCGTGCCCATGAAACTCTTTCTCGATACCGCCGACGTCGCCGTCATCAAGGACATGGTCCCCACCGGAATGGTGGATGGCGTCACCACCAATCCGTCGCTGATCGCCAAGTCGGGTCGGAACATCGCCGAGGTCATCGCCGAAATCTGCGCCCTGGTCGAGGGGCCGATTTCCGCCGAGGCCGTCTCGCTCGATTTCGAGACCATGGTCAAGGAAGGCGACAAGCTGGCCGCCATCGCGCCGAACGTGGTGGTGAAACTGCCCCTGACCTGGGATGGCCTGCGCGCCTGCCGCGTCTTCACCGACAAGGGCATCAAGACCAACGTCACCCTGTGCTTCTCGGCCGCCCAGGCGCTGCTGGCCGCCAAGGCCGGCGCCACCTTCGTCTCGCCGTTCGTCGGACGTCTGGAAGACAACGGCGCCGACGGCATCGGCCTGCTGGAAGAAATCCGCGTCCTGTATGACGTGCATGGTTTCGAGACCCAGATTCTGGCCGCGTCCCTGCGCAATGTGGGCCATGTCGCCGCCGCCGCCGTCGCCGGATCGGACGCCGCCACCTTCGGCGCCGACACATTCAAGGCCTTGGTGAACCACCCGTTAACCGACAAGGGTCTTGATGCCTTCGTGGCGGACTGGGCCAAGACGGGTCAGTCTATTCTGTAGCATCGCGGTTCCCGGAGAGGTCTGTTTGAGCGGCTCATTGGACCTTTTCGAAACGTCGGAATCGGACGCAACGCCCCATATCGGCGACGGCTTGCATTGGCCCGACGTGCGCGGCTGGCTGCAGACCCATCCTCAGACCCTGCTGGACGACCGCTCCCTGCTGGAAGAGATCGGTCTGCGGCCGCACGGCCGCAATGTGGTCGAGTTCGGCGCCGCCGCCCTGACGCGGCTAGAGGCCGTGGTCGAGCGCGAGACCGGCGCCCGGCGCGAGATCGAACTGGTCGCCCGCGCCAACTTCGCCGCCCAGACCCAGACGCACGTCGCGACCCTGGACCTGATGGAGGCCAAGAACCATTCCGACCTGGCCCGTCGACTGGATGCGGCGGCGCAGGGGCGGTTCGGCTTGGCCGGCGCCGCCATCGCTCTGGAAAAACCGGGCGGCGTGCCCTTCGGCTGGCGCGCGCTGGAAGAAGGCGATGTCGACAATCTGCTGGGCGAGCATGGCCTGACCTGGCTCGGCCCGATGATCTCGGGACTGAATTTCTTCGGCGCGGCCGAGGATCAGGTGAGGTCCATCGCCCTAGTCCGCATGGCCCCGCACCTGACGCCGGGTGGCCCGCCCCGCCCCTGCATCTGCGCCTTCGGCTCGCCGGAGCCCGAAGGCTTCACCCCCAACATGGGCTGCGAACTGGCCGCCTTCCTGGCGCGGGTGACGGAGCGGATGGCCGAGCGATGGCCGGTATTGAACTGACCGCCTCCGACGCCCTGCGCGCCTGGCTCGATCACCTGGCGCACGAACGTCGGCTGTCGCCGCGCACGCTGGAGGCCTATGGCCATATCGGCCGGCTCTATGTCGCCTTCCTCGAACACCATCGCGGCGAGGCGCTGTCGCTAAAGGACATGGGGACGATCACCGCCGCCGAGGTCCGCGCCCACATGGCCGAGCGGCGCTCAGGCGATCACCCGCTGGCAGCCCGGTCGCTTAGCCAGAGCCTGTCGGCCATTCGCGGGTTTCACACCTTCCTCGACCGGCGGCTGGACACGCCCGCGCCGCAACTGGCCCTGGTGCGCGGTCCCAAGGTCAAGCCGTCCCTGCCCCGTCCGGTGACCGAGGATCAGGCGCGCGGCCTGCTGGCCGAACCGGACGCCGATCCCGACGCCGAACCGTGGGAGGGCGCGCGTGACAGAGCTGTCCTGACCCTGCTCTACGGCTGCGGCCTGCGGATCTCCGAGGCCATGTCCCTGACCCGCGCCGATGCGCCGCTAGGCGAGACCCTGCGTATCGTCGGCAAGGGGTCAAAGACGCGGATCGCGCCGATCCTGCCCGCCGTGCGCACCGCAGTGGACGCCTATCTGGCTCTTCTGCCCTTCCCGCTCCAGCCCGCCGACGCCCTGTTCCGCGCCCGCCGCGGCGGCCCCTTAAGCCCCCGTCATGTCCAGGCCTCGGTCCAGCGGCTGCGCGGCCGGCTGGGTCTGCCGGAGCGCACGACGCCTCACGCCCTACGCCACAGTTTCGCGACCCACCTGCTGGGCGCCGGCGCCGACCTGCGGTCGATTCAGGAACTGCTGGGCCACGCCAGCCTATCGACGACCCAGAAATACATCGGCGTCGATGCGGATCGCCTTTTGAACGCTTATGCGGCCGCCCATCCCCGCGCCTAGCGACGCGGCGCGGGCGGAGCCGGTGGCGCGCCGACGTCGGGCTGAGCCGGCATCAGGTTTCGACCCAGCGCCCGTTGATCCGGCACGGCGTAGCTGATCGGCAGGGGACAGTTGTTCTGGTCGCGCCGATCCAGCAGCAGATAGCGCCGGACCTGTCCGTCATCGAGCGATCGATCCATCGTCATGGCGCCGGCGCCGCCTTGCCGAGCCTGCATCAGCGGATCGCCGCAACGCTGCGTGTCCTCCCTTGGTGCGGAAACAACGACAGGATCACGGCCGGTGATCGCGCTGGAAGACGCTGCCGCAGGGTCGGACAAGGCCAGCATAAGCAAGGTCAGCATCGCATCCTCCTGGTCGGCCGGGACAATACGCCGACAACCCTCGATTGGCTAGACGGAGCCGAACGCTGGGCGAGCAAGCGCAGCTGCGCTGAGACACGACGGACAAGAATATGTCTCAGGCTCTTCGCCAAAAGCGCGTAGCCTGCCCTGCCCTGGCGAAGGCCCGAGGAGGACAGGCAAGTGCGGCCAGGGTTTGGCGAAGGATCGAGCGTGAAAACGTCGCGGCGCAAGACGCTGGGCCTGCTGGCGGCTGTTCCGTTTGTGTCCGCTCAGACCGCTGTCCCAGCAGACCCGCCCGATCAGGTGCGGCTCTTGCAAAATCTGTTGACGCGGATGGGCGTCGGCGTGCGTCTGAACGGAAGCGTCCAGCAGGTCTTCATCATTGACACCGGCGCCGAGCGCAGCGCGGTTTCGGCCGAGTTGGCCCAGGCCTTGGCCCTGCCGCCCGGCCGCCCGGTCGTGGTGCACGGGATCACGGCGGCTGAGGTCACGCCGACCGTCGAACTGGCGCAGATCGAGATCGGGCGGCGGCGCTTCAGCGACCTGACCCTGCCGGTCTTCCCGCGCGACGCCCTGGGCGCCGACGGCCTGCTCGGTCTGGACCTGCTGTCCCGCTTTCGCCTGACGCTGGACGTCAACGCCCGCCAGGTCGCCCTGTCGCCATCGGGGTCGACCAGCATCGCTTTGACGACCAGCGCTGACGCCACGCGGCTTCGTCAGCAGGACGTGCTGGTCGCCGGTCGTCGCGGCCGATTTGGTCAGTTACTCCTGACCCGGATCAATGTCGCCGGCGTGGAGGTCGCCGCCTTCATCGACAGCGGCGCGCAATATTCGATCGGCAATCTGGCCCTGATGCAGGCGATCGACATCGGTCAGGCCGCCGCCCCGTCCGAGCCCGTGCGCATGGTCGGCATCGTCGGCGGCGCGGTGACGGCCCGCACCGGCACGACGCCCGCCCTGCACATCGCGGGACGATCGCTGGGGCCGACCCCGCTGCTGTTCGCCGATCTGCATGTGTTTCAGGTCATGGACCTGATCGACAAGCCGGCCCTGCTGCTGGGCGCCGATATCCTGAGCCGGTTCAGCCGCATCACTCTGGATTACGGGCGCAGCCGCGTGGCCTTCGGCGGCGTGCTGCGCCGTCGTGCGCCCGACTGATCAGATCGCCTTGATCGCCCCGCCGTCCAGTCGGATCAGCGAGCCGGTGACATAGGCCGCCAGCGGACTGGCCAGGAAGGCGGCGGTGGCGCCGAACTCCTCGGTCGTGCCGATACGGCCGACCGGGATCGATTTGACGGATTCAGCTCGCGCCTCTTGCGGCGTCGTGCCGGTGCGCTCAGCGGTCGCCTGGTCCAGCCTTTCGATCCGCGGCGTATCGATCCGCCCCGGCAGCAAGGTGTTGACCGTCACCCCGTCCGGTCCGACCTCATTGGCCAGGGTCTTGGCCCAGGCCGCGACCGAAGCCCGCAGGGTGTTGGACACGCCCAACGCCGCCGACGGCTCGACCACTGTGATCGAGGCGACGTTCAGGATGCGCCCCCAGCCGGCCGCCCGCATGGCCGGCAGCACCCGGTCCGTCAGGCGGAAGATCGACAGCACCATCGACTCGAAATGATCGCGCCACACCGCCGGCTCAAGCCCCGACACGCCCGACGGCGGCGGCCCCCCGGTGTTGTTCAACAGGATTTCGATGTGCCCGCCCAGCAGATCCTCGGCCCGGTCCGTCGCCTTCAACAGCGCCTCATGGTCCGCCAGGTCCGCCGTGACCACGACCGCCCGGCCAGGCCCTGCCGCATTCAACGCATCCGCCACGGCCTGAAGCTTGCCTTCATCGCGCGACAGCAGGGCGACGTGCGCGCCCTCCGCGACCAGGGCCGTCGCCACGGCGCGGCCAAGGCCGGATGAGCCGCCGCAGATCAGGGCGCGCTTGCCGTCGAGTTTCAGGTCCATGGTCTTCTCCGATCCCGTGTGACCCCGATATCGGATGCGTGGGTCTTAAGCGCAACGCGGCGTTAACCGAGACGGCGCACCTTCTTTGTCGAGCGGCCGTCGGGACCGCCAGGACAGGCCGGGGAGGGCTCGCCCATGTCGACCAAGATGACGTCCAGCACCCGCCGCCACAGCGACCATTTCGAGCCGCAGGACACCGATCCGCACGAACAGCGTCGCCTGCGCGGGCAGCTGGAGCAGATCGACTACGCCGCCTACGTCGCCAACAAGGAGGTGATCGGGCACGCCCTGACCGGCGTGGACGCCGGCTCGCTGCAAAAGCTGGCGGTGATGACCGCCACGGCCCGCGCCAAATGGGTCGCGGAATCGCTGCGCCTGGCCCACTCCGGCTCGGCTGTCACGCCGGACCAAGTCGCCCGCCTGACCGCCGCCCGCACCGCCTACGACGAACTGGCCGAAGCCTACGAGGCTCTGCGCCGGGTCATCGAACGGGGCTACGTCGCGCTGCGGTGATCTGCCGAGACCGAGTGTCCGGAACCGGGCGCCCTCATCGTCGTTCTGCGGCCATGAAAATCGCTCGCATCGCTTCCATCGCCCTGATCGCCGGCGCCGCGCTGGCGCTGGGCGCCTGCGCCACCCTGCAACGCGGTCCCGTCGGCAACGCCGCCGTGCCCCAACCCACAAAGCCGGTCGACCTGAACCGCTACGCCGGCCTGTGGTATGAAATCGGGCGCTACGAGAACGGGTTCGAGCGCGGCTGCGAAGCCGTGACGGCCCAATATACGGTGCGCAATGACGGTCTGGTCGGCGTGCTGAACACCTGCCGACAGGGTACGGTCGATGGTCCGGAAAAAACCTCAGAGGGCAAGGCGAAGATCGTCGAGGGCAGCGACAACGCCAAGCTGAAGGTATCCTTCTTCGGCCCCTTCTACGTCGGCGACTATTGGGTGCTGGACCACGCCGACGACTATTCCTGGTCCATCGTCGGCGAGCCGTCGGGTCGCTACCTCTGGCTGCTCAGCCGCACCGCGCAACCTTCGCCCCAGACCCGCGAGACCATCCTGAACCGCACCCGCGCCCTGGGCTATGACCTGACCTTGGTCCGGCCGACCCAGCACTGATCGCCCGGCTCACGCCGCCCCGAAGCCAACCCGTCTTCAAGGATCTTCCATGCGTATTGCAGCGCTTGCCGCCCTATCGGCCTTTCTGATCTTTGCAGGATCGGCCTCGGCCGAGACCATTTCGACCCACGTCCTGGATTTGGCGCGCGGCGTCGGCGGCCGCGACGTGCCCGTCACCCTGGCGATCAAGGACGGCGACGGCGGCTGGCGACAGCTGGCGACCGCGCGCACCGACGAGAACGGCCGCGTCCGCTCGTTCGGCGATCAGGTCACGACCCAGGTCGCCACCTACAAGCTGACGTTCGACATGTCGCAATACGGCGACAAGGACGCCCAGCCCTTCTTCCCCGAGATCGACGTGGTGTTCCAGGTCCGCGACCCCAGCATCCATTACCACGTCCCCGTCGTCGTCAGCCCCTACGGCTACAGCACCTACCGCGGCAACTGAGCCAAGGGCCGCACGGGCGGCTGGTAGCTCGGCTCTGATTGAAAACGCCTGGTGGAGCCGAGGGGAGTCGAACCCCTGACCTCGTCATTGCGAACGACGCGCTCTACCAACTGAGCTACGGCCCCGTTTCCAGCGTGGGATCGGGTTTCACAGGCGTGGCGGACATAGAAGGCGGGCGGGCGTGGTGTCAACGGGCTTGTGCGCGCAAAGCGCGCAGGTCGGATACGGCCGTTGTCGGAGCCGGGGCGAACAGGCTAGAAGCGCCGATCCAAGCAGGAGTTACCGTTCATGGGCTATGCGCTCGTCTGGTTGATCAACACCATCATCAGTCTGATGATCTGGTTCATCATCGCCCAGGCCATTCTGAGCTGGTTGGTGGCGTTCGACGTCGTCAACTATCGCAACCGCTTCGTCTATTCGGTCGGGACCTTCCTGGACCGGGTCACCGCGCCCCTGCTGGAGCCGTTCCGCCGCATCATTCCGAACTTGGGCGGCATCGACATCTCGCCCATCGTGGTGATCCTACTGCTGCAGTTCATCAGCGTGCTGTTCAACCGCACGGCGGCGCCGGCCCTGATCCAGTTGCTCGGCTGAGGCGACACGGCGGGCGGAAATCTGATGCGAGAGGGTTGATCCGCTCTTGCGCCGCGCGCCTTCCTTTCTAAAGGTGCCCGCCCGACCACTTTCGACCACGGTTCATGACCTCGATCACCACAGTCGCCATTCTGGGCGCCGGACAGATGGGCGCAGGCATCGCGCAGGCGGTCGCGCTCGGGGGCTATTCGGTTCGCCTTTATGACGTCGTCGCCGACCGGCTGCCGCTGGCGCAGGGCGAGATCGCGGCCAGCCTGGCGCGTCACGTCGGACGCGGACTGGTCGACCAGGCCGCGGCCGACGCAGCCCTGACCCGCATCACGACAAGCGACGTGATGGCCGAGGCCGTCGCCGGCGCCGATCTGGTCATCGAGGCAGCGCTGGAAGACGAGGCGGTCAAGAAGGCCATCTATGCGCAGGTCGTGCCGCACCTGGGGCCGCAGACCCTGCTGGCGTCCAACACCTCTTCGATCTCGATCACCCGCCTGGCGTCTTCGACGGACCGGCCGGACCGGTTCGTCGGCCTGCACTTCATGAAGCCGGCGCCGGTGATGAAGCTGGTGGAGATCATTCGCGGCATCGCCACCTCGGCCGAAACCCATTCCGCCGCCGTCGCCTTCGCCGAGAGCCTGGGCAAGACCACCACGGACGCCGAGGACTTCCCCGCCTTCATCGTCAACCGCATCCTGGTGCCGATGATGAACGAGGCCATCTTCGCCCTGTACGAAGGGGTCGGCAATGTCGCCTCGATCGACAAGGCGCTGCGCCTGGGCGCCAACCACCCGATGGGCCCGCTAGAACTGGCGGACTTCATGGGTCTGGACGTCGTCCTGGCCATCATGAACGTGCTGTATGACGGCCTGGCCGACAGCAAATACCGCCCCTGCCCCCTGCTGGTGAAATACGTCGAGGCCGGCTGGCTGGGCAGGAAGAGCGGCCGCGGCTTCTATGACTATTCCGGCGCTGCGCCGGCGCCGACGCGATGAGCCGGTTCGAGAGCTATTCCGACCTGCCCGGTCAGGCGACCATCGCTGCGCGGCCTGGGCGGACGCCTCGGATTCTGGCCTGCCTGGCCGGCGCGGCCTGGCCCCCCCTTTGGTTGACCCTGCCCTTCTGGCGGCCGCACGCCTATCTGCCGGGTCGCGACATGGACTGGCGGCTGGTGGTGATGCTGATCGGGCTGATCACCGTGCCGCTGGCGCTGTATCGTGTGCTGAACGAGCGCAAGCGCGACGGGCGACCCGGCACACGGCTGGGCGTGGTCTGGCGCTTCATGATGTACGGCGGCCTGGCGGCGGCCCTGGTCCAGATCGTCGTCGCCCTGGGCATGAGCGTGATGGGCTGGTTCGAGGCCGGCGACGTCATGCAGGCCCTGGGCGCGACCGAGACCACCCTTTTGATCTTCGGCGTCGGCGGCCTGCCCATCGCCATGATCGTGGGCGTCAGCTACGCCCTGTGGGCCGGGTTGTGCGCCGCCTTCATCGCCTTCGATGCGCGGCCGGCGGTCAAAGACAGACTGGGCCTGATGCCCAAGGGCTGACAGGCGCACACGACGCCTGAGTTCGAGGATTGGGGGATCCGAGAATGACCATGGACGACACGGACAAGGATGCGGCGGAGGTGCTGTCGCCCGTCGCGGCGACCTCGCGCATCGCCAGCCTGGACGTCATGCGGGGCCTGGCGGTGCTGGGCATCCTGGCCGTCAATGTCGTCTCGTTCGGCCTGCCGGTCATGGTCTATCAGGACGCCAGCCTGAGCCCGTTTCCGGTCACCGGCGCCAACGCCGTGGCGCGCTGGACGATGGACGTCTTCTTCCATCAGAAGTTCATCACCCTGTTTTCGATGCTGTTCGGGGCCTCGATCTATCTGGTCGGGGGCGAGCGGGACGATGCGGCGCGTGGCAAACTGCTGCGGCGCCGCCTGTTCTGGCTGGCCGTCATCGCCCTGATCCACGGCCTGGCCTTCTGGTATGGCGACGTGCTGCTGCTCTACGCCTGGTCCGGCCTGTTCGTGATGCTGATGCGGTCGATGCGGGCCGGAACGCTGATCGGGATCGGCCTGGGCGTGACCCTGTTGCTGGGCGCGATGCAGGCGGGCGCGACCTGGCTGATGGTCGCCGGGCCGCCGGCGATCACCGAGGCGATGAACCAGGGCGGGCCGCATTACACCGCCGGCATGGTGACGGAGTCGATCGCCGCCTATCGCAGCGGCTGGACCGGGGCGATGGGCCAGAACCTGCAGAACTGGCTGCTGCTGCAGGGCGCCAGCCTGACCATGTTCGTCTTCTCGACCGTGGCCCTGATGATGCTGGGTCTGGGCCTGTTCAAGGCCGGCGTGTTCAGCGGCCGGGCGCCCAACGGGGTCTATGTCGCCTTGATCGGCGTCGGCGGAGCCGTACTGGCCCTGCTGGGCGTGCTGGAATGGCGCGAGGCCTTGGCCCCGGCCGGAACCCACCCGACGCGCGGCCTTGCGGAGGTCGTCGCCTCCTTCCCCGTCTTCGTCACCCTGGCCTATGTCAGCCTGATCGTGCTGGCGACGACGCGAGGGGCGGCCTGGATCACGGCGGCGCTGCGGCCGGTAGGGCAGATGGCCTTCACCAACTATCTGACCCAGACCCTGATCATGAGCACCCTCTTCTATATGCCATGGGGGCCGCGCCTGTTCGGACGGGCCGACTATGTGCAGATGTGGGGCCTGGTCGTGGCGGTCTGGGCGCTGCAACTGATCTGGTCGCCACTGTGGTTGTCGCGGTTCAGCATGGGGCCGCTGGAGTGGGTTTGGCGCTGTCTGACCTACGGCCGTCGGGTGCCGATTTCAAAAGGCAGCTGACGGCGCTTTTATCGCAGGCGCGAAGCGATTAACTGAGGGCTATGGCCGCCCCGGATACTCCCGCCGAAACCTTCAAGCGCGCGCTGGGTCATGCCGCGCGGGCGCTGGCCGAACAGCCCGAGCTGGAGGTGGTGTTCGGGTCCGACGGGCCCAAGCTGTCGAACGGCGTCCTGACCCTGCCCCATCCGCCGCGCGATCCGTCCGGGCCCGAGAGCGCGTCCTTGCGCGGCCAGGCCGACCGGCTGGCGCTGCGTCTGGCCAATCACGATGCGGCGGTGAACAGCCGGATGCGGCCGGCAGACGCCAAGGCGGCCGAGGTGTTCGATGCGGTCGAACAGGCGCGGGTCGAGGCCTTCGGTTCGGAACATCTGGCCGGGGTGCGCGACAACCTGGGCGCCGCCCTGATCACGCGGCTGGAAAAGACGGGTGCCCTGCGCATCAGCGACGCCGACCGCGTGCCCGTGTCCGAAGCCGTGGCTCTGCTGGTGCGAGAGCGGCTGACCGGGCGCCCCGCCCCCGACGGCGCCCGGGCCATGCTGGATCTGGTGCGCGCTAACATCGAAGCCAAGGCGGGTGCCAAGCTGGACGCCCTGGCCGGCACGGCGGGCGATCAGGAAGGCTTCGCGCTGAAGATGCGCGAAGTGCTGCGCGCGCTGGACCTCGACCCCGGCGACGGACGCGGCGAGGATACGTCCGAAGATCCCGGCGACGAGGAGCCCGATCCTCAGGACCCTGCGGCCGACGACGATCAGGACGAGGAGGAAGAGCAGGACGGCGGCGAAGGCTCCCAGTCGATGGAGGGCGACGCCGACGATCAGTCTTCCGAGCAAGAGCGCGAAAGTCGCCCCGAAGGCGCGCCCGCCGATCCCGACGGCGAAGGCGCCGACGATGGCCCGGAACTTCAGGAACGCCAGCAGCCGAACCGTCAGCAGACGGCCGACGACGGCCGCGCGGTCGATTTCTACCGCGTCTTCACCACCGCCTTCGACGAGGTGGTGAACGCCGCCGACCTGTGCGACCCGGTCGAGCTGGACCGGCTGCGCGCCCTGCTGGATGGCCAGCTGGCCATCCTGTCCAGCGTCGTGTCGCGCCTGGCCAACAAGCTGCAACGCCGGCTGCTGGCGCAGCAGAACCGCTCCTGGGTCTTTGATCTGGAAGAGGGGATGCTGGACACGGCGCGGCTGACCCGGATCGTCACCGACCCCACCGCTCCCCTGTCATTCAAGGCCGAGAGCGAAAGCCCGTTCCGCGATACGGTCGTGACCCTGCTGCTCGACAACTCCGGCTCGATGCGCGGGCGGCCGATCATGGTGGCGGCGGTCTGCGCCGACATCCTGGCGCGGACGCTCGAACGCTGCGGCGTGAAGGTCGAGATCCTGGGCTTCACCACCCGCGCGTGGAAAGGCGGACAGAGCCGCGAGGCCTGGATCACCGCCGGCAAGCCGGCCAATCCGGGCCGCCTGAACGACCTGCGCCACATCATCTACAAGGCCGCCGACGCGCCCTGGCGCCGGGCCAAGAAGAACCTGGGTCTGATGATGCGCGAAGGTCTTCTGAAGGAAAACATCGACGGCGAGGCCCTGCAATGGGCGCACAATCGCCTGCTGGCCCGCACCGAACAGCGCCGCATCCTGATGGTCATTTCCGACGGTTCGCCGGTCGACGATTCGACCCAGTCGGCGAATGCGGCCCTCTATCTGGACAAGCACCTGCGCCAGGTGATCGCAGAGATCGAGGATCGCTCGCCGGTCGAACTGCTGGCGATCGGCATCGGCCACGACGTGACCCGCTGGTATCGCAAGGCCCTGACCATCGTGGACGTGGAGCAGTTGGCGGGCGCCATGACCGAGAAGCTGGCCGAATTGTTCGAGAACGAGGGGGCGGCGGGTCCCACCCGTCGCGCCAAGCGAAGGCTGGCGGCATGAGCCGTTTCGGCCGGCTGGCCAGTGTCTGGATCGCCCTGTCGCTGTCGGCCTGCGCCGCCTCGCTGGGTGCGCCGCGTCCTTATCCGTTGGCGTCGGACGGCTGGACGCCCCAAGTCGCGGAACTGCGAAGCGTCAGTCTGGGCTTGCCCGGCGGCACGCAGTTGGCTGACGGCGTGACGTTCGCCGGCGGCCTGCAGATCAGCGCCGCCTCGACCTCCCCGCTGCACAGCCTGTCGGACCTGAAACTGACCGGCGACGGCGGCTTCGTCACGGTATCGGACGCCGGCGATCTGGTGCGCGGTGACATTCGCCTGGACGCCCGGGGACGGCTGGTCGGCCTGGATCATTTCCGCTCGCGCCGGCTGACGCTTCAGGACGGCGCCGCGATTTCCGACAAGTCGGACGGAGACGCCGAGGGCCTGACCATCACCCCCTCCGGCGATCTGCTGGTCAGTTTCGAGCGGCGTCACCGGATCTGGAACTACGGTCCCCTGTCGGCGCTGAAGACCCAGCCGACGCCGGTGCGGTCGCCCGACTTCGCCTTCACCGAGAATGACGGGATGGAGGGTCTGGCGACTGCGCCCGGCGGCTGGCGCGTCTCTGGCGAGGCGGGCGGCGTCTGGGATTGCGCAGCGGCGAGATGCACGGTCGTGAGCGCGCCGCCTGCGACCCCCATCCCCGACAGCGAATACCGCATCACCGGTCTGGATCGCGATCCGTCCGGCGCCGGATGGTTCGTGGTCCAGCGCCTGTACCGCGCGCCCATCGACATGCGCGCGCGCGTGCGCCGCATGGCCCCCGACGGAACGCTGGGGCCGGTGCTGATCGAGCTGAAACTGCCCGGCACGACCGACAATTTCGAGGGGGTCGCCGCAGAGACGCGCAACGGAAGAACCCGCCTCTACATCCTCTCCGACGACAACTTCAATCCGGCCCAGCGCACCCTGATGCTGGCCTTCGACCTGCGCTAGGCGTCAGGCCGCGCCGGCCCACTGCGTCGGTTGCGAGGTCGATTCATCGGCTTGCAGGGCGCGCACGAAATCATCGCGCCAGATGCCGACATCAGTGGCGCGAACCACATCCATCAAGGCTTCCCATTTCCGGATCCGCTCGGCCAGCGGCATGGTCAGCGCCTTCTGGATGGCGTCGGACAGCTCTTCGCGACTGTAGGGATTGACCAGCAGCGCCTCACCCATCTGTTCCGCCGCTCCGGCGAAGCGCGACAGGATCAGAACGCCGGGATCGTCCGGGTTCTGGGCGCAGACATATTCCTTGGCCACCAGATTCATACCGTCACGCAGCGGCGTCACCAGACCGACCCGCGCCGCGCGGTAGATGCCCGCCAACTGATCCCGCCGATAGGTGCGGTTCAGATAACGGATCGGCTGCCAGTCCATGTCGGCGAAGGCGCCGTTGATCCGTCCGGCCAGGGCGTCCAGCCGCGAACGAATGTCCTGATAGCTGTCCACGTCGTCGCGCGAGATGGGCGTGACCTGCAACAGAAAGACCTCGCCCCGCATCGAGGCGTTGTCGTGCAGGAATTGTTCGTAGCCCAGCAGTCGCTCTTCCAGCCCCTTGGAATAGTCCAGCCGATCCACGCCGACGATCATCGAACGGAAGGCCGACGACGCCGCCATCCGGTCATAGGTCCGCGCCCCAAGCTGCGAGTTCCGCGCCGCCAGGAAACCATCCACGTCGATGCCGATGGGGAAGACGCCCGTCTGGACCTTGCGCCCGAAACACTCCAGCCCGCCGACGCCATCCAGCTCGCCCTGGGCCTCTGACACCACATAGTCGGTGAACAGATCGCTCCATTCCTGGGTGTGGAAACCAATCAGGTCGAAGTCGAACATCGACTCCACCAGCCGCCGGTGATGCGGCAGGGTCACCAGCAACTGCCGCGCCGGCCAGGGCGTGTGCAGGAAGAAGCCGATCCGGTTGCGAATGCCCAGGCGGCGCAGATCCCGCGCCATCGGGATCATGTGGTAGTCGTGGATCCAGATCATGTCGTCCGGCTGGATCAGCGGCGCCAGGGCTTCGGCGAAACGCCGGTTCACCCGCTCATAGCCCTCGCCGTAGGACCGCTCGTACTGGGCTAGGTCGATGCGGTGATGGAACAGCGGCCACAACGTCTTGTTGGCGTAGCCGTTGTAGTATTCGTCGACGTCCTGCCCCTCCAGATCGACGAGCCCTACGGTGACGCCGGCCCGGTCCTCGATCTTCACCTCGCCGGTGTAGTGATCCACCCGCTCGCCCGACCAGCCGAACCACAGACCGTCGTATTTTCTGAGGGCGGCGGACAGGGCCATGGCCAGGCCGCCGGCGGACCCGGCGGCGGGGTCGGTCGGGGCCGAAACCCGGTTCGAAACAACGATCAGGCGGCTCATGACTTCACTTCACTCGGCGACCCCAGCCCCGGGGTCCAGACATTAACGCACATCGGTCCAGGAACGGCTCAACAGCACGGCGCAATTGATGATGCCGACCAGGGAATAGGTCTGCGGATAGTTGCCCCACAGCTCGCCATCGTCGATCGAGATGTCCTCGCTTAGAAGACCGGCGGCCGTCCGCCGGCTCAGCATCTCCTGGAAGATGGTGCGGGCTTCCTCGATGCGGCCGTTCTGGTGCAGGGCCTCGATGAACCAGAAGGTGCAGAAGTTGAAGGCCGTCTCCGGCTCGCCGAAGTCGTCCGGTTCGACATAGCGGAACAGGTGGCTGCCCTTCTTCAGGTCGCGCTCGATTGCGTCGAAAGTGGCGACCTGACGCGGATCGTGGGCGTCGAGGAAGCCGAGATCGGTCATCTGCAATAACGACGCATCCAGCTCGCGGCCGCCGAAGCTGGCGGCGAACCGGCCCTCGTCGGGCAGATAGGCCTCCGCCTCGATCCGCTGACGGATGATTTGCGCCCGCTCACGCCAGAAGGCGGCCCGATCCGGCAGATGCAGATGGTCGGCCGCCTTGGCCAGACGATCGCAGGCGGCCCAGCACATGACGGACGAATAGGTGTGGACCCGCGCAATGGTGCGGAACTCCCACAGGCCCGCGTCGGTCTGATCGTGCATGGCGAAGGCCCGCTCGCCGATCGCTTCCAGAGCGTGGAAATCCTCCAGCGTACCCGGACGCAGCAGCCGTGCGTCATAGAAGGCCTGAACCAGAGGCAGCACGATCTGTCCGTAGACGTCGTGTTGCAGATGTTCGTGCGCCTGATTGCCGATCCGCACCGGCTTCATGCCGCGGTAGCCCTCGACGCTGTCGATGATGCTCTCGCCGATTCCAGGCTCCAGGCCCACGCCATAGACCGGCTGGACATGACCGCCGGCGGAATCGTCGACCAGATTCCTCAGATAGACGAGGTAGTTCTCGAGGATGTCGACCGCACCCAACCGGTTCAGCGCCCGCACCGTGTAATAGGCGTCGCGGATCCAGCAGTAGCGATAGTCCCAGTTGCGCCCGCTCTCCTTGAACTCGGGCACCGAGGTCGTCATGGCGGCGACGATGGCGCCGGTCTCTTCATAGGCGCACAGCTTCAGCGTGATCGCCGCGCGGATCACAGCTTCCTGATAGTCGAGCGGCAGATAGAGTTTGCGCACCCAGTCCTGCCAATAGGCGACCGTGCGATCGAGTGCGCCCTGAACGCCGTGGCCGACATCCTGGTCATAGCCCTCGTCCGGGCCCAGGAAGAAGGCGTGCGACCGCTCCAGCCGGAACACGCGCTCCTCCAGCACATGCGACACGGGGCAATCGGTCGTCAGGCGGAAGGTGACGTCGGCGCACATATAGCGGATGTGGTTGGATCCGGAGGTGTGCGGCGCAAGGCGCGCGCCCCAGTCCGTCGAGGGCCGCAACCGCACACGGATACGCGGCGTGCCCGACAGGGGCCGCACGATGCGAGCGAAGGCCAGCGGCCGATAGGTGCGCGAGTGCTTTGGATGACGCGGGGCGAAGTCGATGATCTCGGCTGACGATCCGTCCTCGGCCGTCATCACCGTACGCAGAACCGGCGTATTGCGGACATAGGCCTGATCGATCGACTTCACGTCCTCCATCTCGATGGCCCAGAAGCCATGCTCGGGCGCCATGCCGTCCATCAGGGCGGAAAAGACTGGGTCGCCGTCCACCCGCGGCGCGCAGGCCCAGACGAAACGCCCCTGACGGTCGATCAGGGCGCTGACGCCGCAGTTGCCGATGGGAAACAGATCCAGATTGGGCTTCATCGGTTCAGGCCTTCGCTACGGCTTCAAGCCAGGTGAGCACAGCATCCACATCGTCCAGCCGGTATCGGGCCGCTGTTTCGCGCTCGGGGCCGACCAGCACGCCGTATCCGCCCAGCGCCGCCGCAGCCTCGAACCCGTATTCGTCGGTCAGATCGTCGCCCAGCATGACCGGGACCGCACCCTTGAACGGCGCCTCCTGCATAAAGGCCGTGACGGCCGTGCCCTTGTCGGCGCCAGGCGTCTTCAGCTCCAGCACCATATGACCGGGTTGGAGCGTCAGTCCCGTTTCGGCCTGAAGCTCGGCCGCCAGCCCCTTGGCGGCGCCGGCTTCATCCGGCGCCTGACGATAGTGCAGACCGACGGAGACGCCTTTGTCCTCGACGATCACGCCGGGGCGATCGGCGGCGAATTCCTCGAACGCATCCAGCGCCTGGGCGACGCCGGCGTCGGGCGTCTTGCGTTCAATGGAGCCGTCCTTCAGACGCCGCTCCAGGCCATGCACGCCCGAGCCCGAGACCAGGGCGTGATCGGAAATGCGGTCGATCTCGGCGATCGTGCGGCCGCTGACGATGGCGACGCGGCCCGCAAGTCGCGCCTCTACCGCCTTCAGCGCCGCCGTACGACGCGCAGTCGGCACGACGGCGTCGGGCGTCGGGGCCATTGGCGCCAGCACGCCGTCCATGTCCAGGAACAGGGCGATCCCGTCGGCGACCACGGGCGGTGTCGGGAGCAATAGCGAAGCGGCTCCGGCATGAGACGGCATTGACGATCAAACTCTTTGTTTTAGTTCCCCGGTCGGCGTAACGCGCCAGAGCGGCAAAGGTTGACCAGAAACCGACAAAGTCGTCTGAAAGGGAGGCGGCGCGCGAAACGCACTCATGGCGGATCGCGCTCGTCAACGAAGGAGAGCCCGGCTGCGGGCCAGAACACTATGACCGAGATCGCTCACTCGACCCCCGACGACATCGCCGTAATGACCGACCGCGCCCGTGAAGTCGTGCGGCTGAACATTGAAGCGCTGGAGGCGCTGGAACGCTCGATCGACGTGTCGATGGCGCGCGCGGTCGATGTCATCATGAGCCGGCCGGGCTATGTCGTCGTCACCGGCATGGGCAAGTCGGGCCATATCGGTGGCAAGATCGCCGCCACCCTGGCCTCGACCGGCACCAACGCCTTCTTCGTTCACCCCGCCGAGATGAGCCACGGCGACCTGGGGATGCTGCGTCCCGACGTGACGGTGCTAGCCATCTCCAACTCGGGCGAGAGCCGCGAACTGCGCGACCCCCTGATCTATTGCCAACGCAACGGCATTCCCGTCATCGCCATCACCCAGCGACCGGCCAGCTTCCTGGGCCGCAACGCAGCGGTCTGCCTGACCATGCCGAAGGTCGCAGAGGCCTGCCCCAACGGCTTGGCGCCCACCACCTCGACCCTGATGACCCTGGCCCTTGGCGATGCCTTGGCCATGGTGCTGATGGATCGTCGCGAGTTCACGGCCATGGACTTCGGCCTGCACCACCCCGGCGGCGCCTTGGGCATGAGCCTGCAAAGCGTGCGCGAATGGATGGGCGACAATGCCGCCGTCCCCGCTAGCGTGCCGTTGAACGCCAGCTTCGGCGATGTAGTCTCGGCCATCACCGAAGGTCGAAAGGGCGCGGTGGCCGTCCTGGACGCCGATGGCGCGCTGGCTGGCATCGTGACCGACGGCGACCTGCGCCGGGCCTTCCAGCGCGACACCACCCATCTGACAGCGGCCGATATCATGGGCGCCAACCCCATCACCGTGGATCCGGATGCGCGCATGAGCGACGTCGTCGATCTGTTGACCGCCAACAAGATCGCCAATCTGTTCGTGGTCGAGGACGGCAAACCCACGGCCATCGTCCATATCGCCGAACTGATGCAGGCCGGCTACGTCGCCTAGTATGCGCATTCTCTACGACGCCAGCCGGCTGATGAGCCGGGCCGAACGGTCGGCGCCGACGGGCGTGGACCGGGTGTGTCTGGCCTATGCCGAATGGCTGCTGGCCTCGCCCGATGTCACGACCATCCCGGTGCGTGGCCGCAAGAACCGCCTGATCGCCGTCGAGATCGGCTGGTTCCGGCGGTTCGTGGCCGATCTGCGCGCCAAATGGAACGGCGCCGCCAGCACGGCGGCCGATCTGGCGCACGAACAGCGGCTGCTCGCCGCCCTGACGGCGGAACGACGGCCGGCCGCCTCGGTGCTGTGCCCAGCGCCCGCGCCCGAGAAGGAGAAGCCCGCCGACAAGACTCGGGTTTTCAAGCAGTTCTTCCGTTCGCGCCACGTCGCCCCGCTGCCGCAGGCCGACCTGTATCTGACCGTCGGCCACACCACCCTGCACGAGCCGACGGCGTTGGAAGATCTGAAGGCCGCCGGGATCAAACGCGTCGTCCTGCTGCACGATCTGATCCCGGTCACTCACCCTGAATTCTGTCGGCCCGGCGACGGCGACAAACATCATGCGCGGGTGTCAAACACCCTGCGTCTGGCCAGCCGGATCATCGTCAACTCCGCCTATACGGGCGACGAACTTCGCGCCTTCGCCGAGCGCGAGGGCCTGCCGCTGCCACCGGTCCACGTCGCCCACCTAGGGCTAGAGCCGGCCTTCGTCGCAGGGGACGCCTTTGCGGCGCCACGCCCCTATTTCGTCCACGTCGGCACGATCGAGGCGCGCAAGAATTTGGCCTTGCTCTTGACCCTCTGGCGGCGCCTCGAAGAACGGATGGGCGATCAGACGCCGTCCCTGGTGCTGGTCGGTCGCTACGGCTGGGAGAACGAGGCGGTGCTGGATCATCTGCAGCGCTCGCCCAATCTGCAAGGGGTCGTTCACCAGGCGGCGAATCTGTCCGATGCTGTCTTGGCCAGGCTGATGCGCGGGGCCCGCGCCATACTCGCCCCTTCGTCCGTCGAAGGCTTCGACCTGCCCGCCGTAGAGGCGTGCGCCATGGGCCTGTCGCTGATCGCCTCCGACATTCCGCCGCACCACGAGTTGACGCCGAACGCCGAACTGATCGATCCGCTCGATGGCCTAGGTTGGCTGAGCGCCATCGAGCGTGCGACCAAGGCGGCGCCGATACCGCCGCCCTCCTACCAGGCGCCCTCTTGGGCCGAACATTTCCGCATCGTCGCCGACGCCATCGGCCTTCAGCCCGTTTCGCCACTGGCGAGAGCGCCCAAAGGCTTGTAATCAATCCGCGAACAAGGGCTATCCAGCTTCATGACGCGCACCATTCTGCCGCTTGCCATTGTCGCCATTCTCGGCGGCTGCTCCACCCTGCCGCGCGACGGGCCGTCAGGCGCCTCTGTCAACGCAGGGGCCACGACCGCCTCGGCTTTGGGCAGCTATGCGCTGGTGCCGCTGACCTTCGAGGCGACCGAGCGGATGAAGCAGATTCCGCCGCAGTTCTTCGGCAGCCTCGCCGCTGGATCGAGCGATCAGCCCGCTGACGTGATCGGCGAAGGCGACACCCTGGCGATCTCGATCTTCGATCCGTCAGGCGCGCTGTTCGGTGGAAGCCTGGGCTCCAGCTCTGCGTCGGGCCGTAACGCCGCAACCATGTCCGGCGGCAACCAGGCCCTTCCCGGCGCGACGGTCGATCGGTCGGGCTCGGTGACCATTCCTTTCGGGGGGCAGGTTCGCGTTCAGGGCCTGACCTCAACTCAGGCGGCGGCCGCGATCCGGCGCGCCCTGGTCGGCAAAGTCGCCAATCCGCAGGTGCTAGTGTCCATCGCCGGCAACGCCTCCAACACGGTCAACGTGCTGGGCGACGTGCGCCAGCCGGGTCGCGCGCCGCTGGGCGTCAACAGCGACCGTATCCTGGACGTGATCGCCGCGGCCGGCGGCTCCGCCCGCACGACCGACGACCTGACCATCTCGATCCAACGCGAGGGCCGCACCTACACCGCGCCCCTGTCGGCCGTGACGACAGAGTTCGGCGAGAACGTGCGTCTGCAGCGCGGCGACGTGGTCAATGTTCAGTACAAGCCCCGTCGTTTCTCGACCTTCGGCGGCCTGAACGCCGTGGCCCAGGTCGATATGCCGGCCGGTCCCGTGACCCTGACCGGCGCCCTGTCCAAGGTCGGCGGCCTAAACACCAATACGGCCAATGCGCGTCGCGTTCTGATCTTCCGTTTCGAACGTCCCGAGGTGGCCCAGGCGCTGGGCATCAACCAGCCGGCCACCCCGCGCGGCGTGCCGGTCGTCTATGAGCTGGACTTTAGCGACGCCGCCAACGTCTTCGCCGCCACCAACATGGAGGTCATGCCCGAAGACGTGATCTATGTGCCCCTGGCCGGCGCTGCGGAGATGCGCAAGTTCTTCGAGGTCGTTCAGAGCCTGACCCGCGTCGTCTATGACGTGTCGGTGACCAGCACGCTCAATAACAACTGACGTCATGGCCAGACGGCGGGCGCTGCTTTCGGGACTGTTTTCACGCAAGTCACCGGCTGCGCCCGCCGAGGACACGTTCGACCCGTTCGAGCGGCCGACCGAGCTGGCGCCGGAAGAATCCGACGCCTTGAGCCTAGCCTTGGCTGCAGTCGAAGCCGGGGCGCTGGAAATCTATGCGCAGGCCGGCCTTCCCATCCAGCCAGGCCATTATCGCCGCGATCCCGACACAGGGGACTGGATTTTTATCGCCCGCCAGATCGAGCCGTCCGAACGCTTCGCCTTGGCCCTGCGCTATCCGCCCGAACAGGGCTGGCGCTTCGCCCGGCTGGAGGATTTGGGCGCGCGGTCGGGCCGTGAAGATGTTCAGGCCGCAGCGCGTCTCATGGCCGATGTCGCGACCTTGCGGGCGTCTCGGCGCGGCGTGTTGACCCACGATCATCTCCTGACCGCCATGGAACTGGGCGCCGCCTGGCGCGCCTTGCGCGATGCACAGGCGTTTCGCACATCCCGCCTGACCCTGTCCGTGCCAGAGCCCGCGCCTCCCAAGGCGCTCAAGGGCGACAAGCCGCCAAAGCCGCGCTAGAGAGCCCGCCTCCCCAAACCGCAGGCCCTTCCATGTCCGACGCCCCCGAATATCCGCCCGAAGATCAGCCCGTCGGTCGCATCATCGCCATGCCCGCCGACACCAACCCCGAGGGCGACATCTTCGGCGGCTGGCTGCTGGCGCAGATGGACCTTGCGGGCGCGACCCCGGCGTTCGAACTGGCCTGCGGGCGTTGCGCCACCGTGGCGCTAGACGGCATGGTCTTTCACCAGCCCGTCTCGGTCGGCGACGAGGTCAGCATCTACGCCCACGTCATCGGCTCGGGCCGCACCTCCGTCCGCGTCCAGGTCGAGGCGTGGAAGCGAGCGCGGGGCCAGCCCCAGGCCGCGTCGGTGCGCGTGACCCAAGGCGTCTTCACCTATGTGGCCATCGACGAGAACCGCAAACCCCGCGCTCTGCCCGGCAAGGCGTAGAGCGCGGCAAGGGGCGCAAATCTTGACCTTGCGCCGGGGCGGGCCTACGTCCCGGCCATGGCCATTCGACGTATCCTCACCATCGACAACGCCGCCGACCTGGCGATCCTGAAGCAGGTATCCAAGCCCGTCGCGGCCGTGGACGACGCCGTCCGCGCCCTGATGGATGATATGCTGGAGACGATGTACGACGCGCCGGGCATCGGCCTGGCCGCCGTGCAGATCGGCGCCTTGGACCGCGTGATCGTCATGGACCTGGGCGACAAGGACGGCGTGGTCTGCGAGACCGAGGAAGAAGCGGCCGAGAACGCCGAGGCGCGCAAGAACCCGCGTTTCTTCGCCAACCCGGAAATCCTGTGGACCTCGGACGAGCTCTACACCTACGAAGAGGGCTGCCTGTCTATCCCCGAGTATTTCGACAAGGTGGAACGCCCGGCCCGCGTCCGCATTCGCTATCTGAACCGTGACGGTCAGCCGGTGGAGGAAGAGGCTGAGGGTCTCTACGCCGTCTGCATCCAGCACGAGATGGACCACCTTAACGGCGTGCTCTTCATCGACCATCTGTCGCGTCTCAAGCGGGACCGCGCCGTGACCAAGGTCAAGAAGGCCGCCCGCGACAGGATCGCCGCCTGATGACCAAGATCGTCCGCCCCGAACGTATAGCACGCGCCGCACGTCGCATCGCGCCGTCCATTCCGCGCGGCCGCTCGCTGATCATCGACTCCTCGGGCCGTCGTCGCCTGACGCGCAGCCAGAAGGTCGGCGTCGCCGGCGTCGCCACCCTGGCCGGCGTGGCCTTGCTGGGCGTCGTGGCGGGCCTTCTGCTGGATCGCCTGCTTGATTTCGACGACGCTCTGGACGCAGGCGGCGAATGGGACGAGGGCGGCGGCGTCTTCACCCGCTGGCAGTAAGCCGCCTAAAGTTCTAAAGGCGTGCCCATGCGCCTTGCCTTTATGGGAACTCCCGACTTCGCCGTGCCGTCCCTGGCCGAGCTCATCGCCTCGGGTCACGAGATCGTCGCCGTCTATTCGCAGCCGCCACGCCCCAAGGGCCGGGGCCAGAAGCTGACGCCGTCGCCCATCCACGCCTTCGCCGAGACCATGGGTCTGCCCGTCTTCACGCCCGAAAGCATGAAGGACGCCGAGGCGATCGACACCTTCAGAAGTCTGGATCTCGATGCGGCCTGCGTCGTGGCCTACGGTCAAATCCTGAAGACCGAGGTGCTGGAAGCGCCACGCCTGGGCTGTCTGAACCTGCATGGCTCGCTGCTGCCGCGGTGGCGCGGGGCCGCCCCGATCCAGCGGGCCATCATGGCCGGCGACAAACAGACTGGCGTCCAGATCATGCAGATGAGCCTGGGTCTGGACGAAGGCCCCATCCTGCTCAGCGAACTGATGGACATTCTGCCCGACGACACGGCCGCCAGCCTGTCCGAACGGATGGCCCATGTCGGCGCGGGCCTGTGGCCCCGCGCGCTGGCCGCCATCGACCGGGGCGGGGTCACGCCGTCCGAACAGGTCGGAGAGCCGACCTACGCCAGGAAGATCACCCCGGCCGAGGCCCGGATCGACTGGACCCACCCGGCCGCCGAGGTGGACGCCCACATCCGCGGCCTGTCGCCCTTCCCCGGCGCCTGGTTCGAGGCCCCATCAGAGGCTGGCCCCGTGCGGATCAAGGTGCTGCTGTCGGCCTTGGCGGACGGATCGGACGCGCCCGGAACCGTGCTGGACGACGCCCTGACGGTGGCCTGCGGCGACGGCGCCGTGCGTCTGATCCGCGTTCAGCGCGAGGGCAAGGCGGCGCAATCGGCTGAGGAGATGCTGCGCGGCTTTCCCCTGCCGGCCGGGACCGTGCTCGGCTGATGCCGCGCTACAAACTGACGATCGAATACGACGGCACGGCCTACAACGGCTTCCAGGCGCAGGATGGCCAACCGACGGTGCAGGGCGCGCTGGAGGCGGCCATTCACGCCTTCTCCGGCGAACGAATCCGCATCGCCGCCGCCGGCCGCACCGACACCGGGGTCCATGCGACGGCCCAGGTCATCCATGCCGATCTGAACCGCGACTGGCCCGTCGATACTGTGCTGAACGCCATGAACGCGCATCTGGTGCGCCAGGACGTCTGCGTTCTGGCGGCCGAGTATGCGCCCGATACCGACTGGCACGCCCGCTTCTCCGCCACCGGCCGGGGCTATCTGTACCGAATCCTGAACCGCCGCCCCCAGCCGGTGCTGGAGCGGGACCGGGTCTGGCACGTCAAGAAGACCCTGGACGCCGAGGCCATGCATCACGCGGCCCAGGTCCTGGTCGGTCACCATGACTTCACCACCTTCCGCGATGTCGGTTGCCAGTCCAAGTCGCCGGTCAAATCGCTGGACGTGGCGCGCGTCACTCGGTTCGGCGAGGAGGTGCATCTGGTGTTTCAGGCGCGCAGCTTCCTGCACCGCCAGGTTCGGTCCATGGCCGGCACCCTAGTCGAGGTGGGGCTGGGTCGCTGGAGCGCCCACGACGTCAAGGCCGCGCTGGAGGCGAAGGACCGCGCGCGGTGCGGCCCCGTCGCCCCCTCGGCAGGGCTCTATCTCAGCGGCGTGCGCTACGACTGAACCCAGCCGGTCAGCCGCGCTGCTGGACCAGCACCTCGGCGATCTGGACCGCGTTCAGGGCCGCGCCCTTCCTCAGATTGTCGTTAGAGACGAATAGGGCGAGACCATGCTCGACGGTCGGATCGGGGCGCACCCGGCCGACGAAGACCGGGTCCTGACCCGACGCCTCCAGCGGATTCGGCACCGCCGTCACCACCACGCCGGGCGCCTGGGCCAGCAGGTCCAGCGCCTGAGCCGCCGACAGCGGGCGCTCGAACTCAACGTTGATCGACAGCGAATGGCCGGTGAAGACCGGCACCCGCACGCAGGTGCCCGAGACCGGCAGACCGGGGATTTCCAGGATCTTGCGGCTTTCGTCGCGCAGCTTCAGCTCCTCGTCGGTATAGCCGTCTTCTCCCAGCGTATAGTTCAATGCCACCACGTTGGCCGCGATCGGCACGACCCATTTTTCGGGCGGGCCGAAGTCCACGGCCCCGCCGTCGCGGGCCAGGGCCGCGCCCTGCCCCACTGTGGCGCGCGACTGGTCCTCCAGCACGCGAATGCCCTCTATCCCGCCGCCCGAGACGGCCTGATAGGTGGAGACCGTCAGACGCTTCAGCCCCGCCGCGTCGTGCAGGGGCTTGAGCACCGGCATGGCGGCCATGGTGGTGCAGTTGGGGTTGGCGATGATGCCCTTGGGTAGATTGGCCAGGGCGTGGGGGTTCACCTCGGCGACCACCAGCGGCACTTCGGGGTCAGAGCGCCAAGCCGAAGAGTTGTCGATCACCACCGCCCCGGCGGCCGCCACCTTGGGCGCCAGGGCCTTGGACGTCTCGCCCCCCGCCGAGAAGAAGACGATGTCCAGACCGGCATAATCCGCCGTCGCCGCATCCTCGACCACGATGTCGTTGTCACCGAAGCGGATGGTCTTGCCCGCCGACCGGGCCGAGGCGAACAGGCGCAGCGAAGCCAGCGGGAAGTTCCGCTCGGCCAACAGGCCGCGCATCATCTCGCCGACCAGACCGGTGGCGCCGACGATGCCCACATGGGGCGGATTGGACGGGGAAAAGGACATTCAGGCGTCTCCTGGAAGGATGGAGGCGCGGGGTTCAGCCGGATCGACCGCCCCGCGCATCGGCGGGGCTTGAGATCGGGTTATCGCTAGACCGCGCGCGCACCCGAAACCGCCCCGCCGAAGCCGGTGGTTTTCGAGGTCATCGCTTTAATCGGGCGCTTGGTCACGGCGACGCTCTCTAAGGGTGAGAAACGGTCGTGTAAACGGGCAGTGACGAAAGAATTCACGCAAAGAGAAGGACAACGGCCCTGCACACGCAATAAAGCCGCTGCCTTAAGCCCTCCCACTCGTCATCCTCGGGCTTGACCCGAGGATGACGGGTGAAAGTTTCAGACCTTGGACAGGATCAACGTGCCGTTGGTGCCGCCGAAGCCGAAGCTGTTGGACATGACGTGGGTCAGTTCGCCGTCGTGGCGCTGGCGCAGGATCGGCATGCCTTCGAACGCCGGATCGAGATTTTCGATATGGGCGCTTTCGGCCGCGAAGCCGTTCTGCATCATCAGCAGGCAGTAGATGGCTTCCTGGGCGCCGGCCGCACCGAGCGAGTGGCCGGTCAGCGACTTGGTCGAGGAGATCATCGGCATCTGGTCTCCGAAGACGGCGCGCACGGCCTCCATCTCCTTGGCGTCGCCCACGGGCGTCGAGGTGCCGTGCGGGTTCAGATAGTCGATCTTCGGATTGCCGGCCTGTTCCAGCGCGATCTTCATGCAGCGCTGGGCGCCCTCGCCCGAGGGGGCGACCATGTCGTAGCCGTCCGCGTTGGCGCCATAGCCGGTGACTTCGGCGTAGATGGTCGCGCCGCGCGCCTTGGCCCGCTCGTATTCTTCCAGCACCACGATGCCGGCGCCGCCGGCGATGACGAAACCGTCGCGGTTGGCGTCATAGGCTCTGGAGGCGACCGACGGATTGTCGTTGAAGTCCGACGACATGGCGCCCATGGCGTCGAACATGTTGGACATGGACCAGTCGATGTCCTCGCAACCGCCGGCGAAGACCACGTCCTGCTTGCCCCACTGGATCTGTTCGACCCCGGCGCCGATGCAATGGGCCGACGTCGCGCAGGCCGAGCTGATCGAATAGTTGATGCCGCGCATCTGGAACCAGGTCGACAGCACCGCCGACGGGCCCGACGCCATCGCCTTGGGCACCGCGAACGGGCCTATGCGCTTGGGCGCGCCCTTTTCGACCGTGGTCGCGGCCGCCTGCAGGATCACCTGCGTCGAGGGGCCGCCCTCGCCGACGATCAGGCCGATCCGGTCATCCTTGATCTCGTCCGCCGTCATGCCCGAAGACTTCAGCGCCTCTTCGAAGGCGATGTGGCCCCAGGCGGTGCCGTTGGCCAGGAAGCGGGCGGCGCGACGGTCGACCAGCTCTTCCCACGGACCGATCTTGGGCGGCGCCCAGACCTGGCTGCGGAAGCCGTATTTGGCGTGGTCGGGAGCATGAACGACGCCCGAACGGGCTTCGCGCAGGGACTGGGTCACCTCCTCGGCGCCATGGCCGATGGAAGAGACGATGCCCAGGCCGGTGACGACGACACGACGCATGGTGTTTCCTTCTTGATGCTTCCTGGTCCGAGGACCGTCCGCCTTGTTCGCGGTTATATAGGGGCGTTAGCCGCCCGCCGCCTCATCCTTGGCGCCGAACAGGCCGACCCGCATGTCGTTGCAGGTGTAGATGACCTGGCCGTCGGCCTCCAGCACGCCGTCGGCGATGCCCATGACCAGCTTGCGGTTGATGACGCGCTTCAGGTTGATCTTATAGACCACCTTCTTGATGTCCGGGGTGACCTGGCCGGTGAACTTGACCTCGCCGACGCCCAGGGCGCGGCCGCGGCCGGGACCGCCGATCCAGCCCAGATAGAAGCCGACCAGCTGCCACATGGCGTCAAGGCCCAGGCAGCCCGGCATGACGGGGTCGCCGATGAAGTGGCACTGGAAGAACCAGAGGTCGGGATGGATGTCGAGTTCGGCCTCGACATAGCCCTTGCCGTGCTCTCCGCCGTCCGCATTGATCGTGGTGATGCGGTCGAACATCAGCATCGGCGGGGCGGGCAGCTGAGCGTTGCCGGGACCGAACAGCTCGCCGCGGCCCGAGGCCAGCAGGGCCTCATGATCGAAGGACGAAGGATATTGGGACTGGGTCAAGGCGCTTCCGTTTCTTGATACGTTGCGCGCGGGTTACACGACCGCGCCGCTTCGCTCAACAGCGTGCGGTCAGTTGCGACCCGTGCCCGCAGGGCGATTGGCGTTGCACAGCGCCCGCTCCTGCGTGCCGAACACGGCCCGCTGGGCCACAAAACCCTCCAGTCGTCGCGCCCGGACCTTGCACCAGCCCTCCTCACATTCGTCCAGCATCACCAGGGCGCGTGGCGACAGGCGCGCGCGCACCGACGCCGTCTCAGATCGGCCCGAGCGGATCGGCACTTCCTCGGCGGTCGTGTTGAAGACATAGCGCCGGCCCGACGACACCGTGCGGTGGATCCAGGCCACGGCCCCGTCCGGGTCGCAGATCTTGCGCCATTCCGTCGTCTCGGCGATCACCTGAACCGGCAGGCCGGCGGCCCGGTATTCCCACAGGATCGGATAATCCAGGCCCGGCCCCTGGCGCGCGCGGACGTGCGAGGACTTCAGCGAAATCCAGCGCGGCACCTCAAGCCCGGTGGGCGTCGGGCGGCCGTCGGGCATGGTCGCGCCAGCGCTGGCCATCACGCCGAGCCCGAGAATGGCTCCAACGATGGCGATGCAGCGTCGCAGGCTTTGGAAGATGGCGGCGGCTTTGCTAGACACTGATTGGAACGATCCGTCGCGCGGGCTTTGATCCGTCTGAATCGCCGCCCGCTAACCAAGGCCGAGAATGTCCCCCCGCAAGCTTAAGGTCGTATTAACCAGACGCCTGCCCGACGCGGTCGAAACGCGGATGCGCGAGTTGTTCGACGCCGAGCTGAACCTGAAGGATCAGCCGATGGACCGCGCCGCGTTGCAGGCCGCCGTCCAGCGCGCCGAGGTTCTGGTGCCCACCATCACCGACGTCATCGACGCCGACCTGATCAATGGCGCGGGCGAGCAGTTGAAGATGATCGCCAACTTCGGCGCCGGCGTAGACCATATCGACGTCGATGCGGCCGTGGCGCGCGGCATCATCGTGACCAACACGCCCGGCGTCCTGACCGAAGACACCGCCGACCTGGCCATGAGCCTGATCCTGGCCGTCAGCCGCCGCATCGTCGAGGGCGCACAGGTCGTGGCTGAAGGCCGGTTCGAGGGCTGGACCCCGACCTGGATGTGCGGACGCAAGCTTTGGGGCAAGCGGCTGGGCATCGTCGGCATGGGCCGGATCGGCCAGGCCCTGGCCCGGCGCGCCAAGGCCTTCGGGCTTCAGGTCCACTATCACAATCGCAAGCCCGTCCCGGCCCTGATCGAGGAAGAGCTTGGCGCGACCTACTGGGACGATCTGGACCAGATGCTGGCGCGGATGGACATCGTCTCGCTGAACTGTCCGGCGACGAAGGACACCCACCATCTGCTGTCGGCCGAACGCCTGACCCGGCTCCAGCCCCACGCCATCCTGATCAACACCGCGCGCGGCGAACTGATCGACGAAGCCGCCCTGGCCCAGGCGGTGGCCATGCGCGCCCTTTCCGGCGTCGGGCTGGACGTGTTCGAGAACGAGCCCGCAATCCATCATGGCCTGCTGGGCCAGTCCAATGTCGTGCTGCTGCCCCACCTGGGTTCCGCCACGCTGGAGGCGCGCCAGGACATGGGCGACCGCGTCATCGCCAATGTCATGACCTATCAGAACGGCCACCGCCCGCCTGACCGCGTCATCCCGGCAATGCTTTAGGGCGCAGCCAGCAACCGCTCGGCCGCATCGGGATATTTCTGCGCCAGCCGCGCCGCCCAGTCAGCCTTGAGCGGCAGCGGCGCAGACACCTCTCGAATGCGGCGCTCGACCAGGGCGGCGGCCTCGCGGTGTGCGGGCCAGTCCATCAGAAACCCCAGCGCCGTCTCGACGTCGGCATAGGTCGCGGCATGGGCCAGGGCGCGGTCCAGCGCCTCCACATCGTCGAAGTCGGGCAGGCGCGCCAGATAGGCCCGCAGCACTGGCGCGGACAGGTCGCGTTCGAACATCGCCCAGCGCAGGTCCTGCGCCTCGTCCTTGCGGCCCTCGGCTTCCAAAAGGTCGATCGAGGTCGCCTCCCAGGCCGGCGTCAGGACCGGCGGTCCCGCCTGCGGCGATCGCCCGAAGGTCCAGCGCCGGTTGCCCGCCGACGGTTTCAGCGCCGCCTCCAGCGCCTGACGCGCTTCCGGAATGCGATCGGCCACCAGCAGCCGCTTGGCCATCACCGCCGCAAAATCCGGCGAGCCCTGTTCCTCCGGCGTCGTCATCGACAGCCACAGGTCCAGATCGCCCGCCCGGTCGGCCAGCCGTCGCACGACCGTCCGCATACCGCGCGCGGTGGATGCAGTATCGAGACGACCCAGCAGCCTCTTGGCTAGGTCCGCCGTCAGATCGTCGCCGCCGGCCCCTATCCAGCGGGCGTATTCGAGCGGTTGTCGCGCCCCCGCCTGCGCCATCAGACCCACTGTGCTTTCGTTCGTCCGAACCACAGCCTCGGCGATCCGCCACAAATCCGGGGCCGCCGTTTCGAACGCGTCGGCCAGTTCGCCCTTCTGATCCTTGACCCGCGACGCCAGGCCGCGAAACAGATCGAACCAGCCGATCAATCGCTCCAACCCCGTCGCCGGCGCGGCCTCGGCCAAATCCTCGACGATTGCAGCCCGCAGAATCTCCAGATCGCGCAACAGGTCCGGCCGCTTTCGCCATGACACTCGCGCGCGGCTGGCCGCGATGGTCGTCAATCGCTTGTCGATTTCCAGGGCCAGCAGATCCGGCCCCGCCTCGGCCGCCATCACCAGCCTGAGCCGCCGCTTCAGGATCGCATCCGCATCCGCCGCCTGCATCAGCAGTTCGCCCAGACGCTCAGCCCCCAAGCCGCTGAGATTTGCGGCGTTCAGGCGTTTGGGCGAGGCGGGACGTCGGGCCATCAGGCCTCCTTTTCACAAGTCTGTCGGACCGAACTCACACGGCTGTCGAAAACCGCTGGCAGGGGAGGAACCGTCGTAAACGCGCTTCGTTTCCGGCGTCCTGATCGAGGAAGTGTGCGTTGGACTCCTACTACTGCATCGTCAACCTGCCCGGCGTTCCGGTGCGGGACATCTGCGTCCTCGACGCGATTAACGACACGGCGGCCAATCAGGCGGTGGAGGCGATCGCCCGCAACTGGGTCGGGTTCGAGACCCTGTATCTCTATTGCGGCGAACGTCTGGTGACGGTGCTAAGCAACCCGGCGCTGGGCTTTGCCCCGCCGCTGCCTGACTTGGATCTGGCCGACTTGGATCTGGCCGACATCCGTTTCGCGACGGCCGCCTGAGCGTCAGCCGCAGACCGGGCATTCCGGATCAGCGGCGACCCGCACGGTCCGCGCCGAGCCCGCCAGACCGTCATACAGCATCAGCCGTCCCGTCAGGGCCTCGCCCACGCCGGTGATCAGCTTGATGACCTCAAGCGCCGCCATCGACCCGATCACGCCGGTCAGAGCGCCCACGACGCCGACGCGCGCACAGGTCTCCGCATCCGGCGGGATCTCGGGCACCAGGCATTGATAGCAGGGCTGGCCCGAAAACACCCCGATCTGCCCGTTCCAGCGGCCAAGCGCGCCCGACACCAGCGGCTTGCCCGCCGCAACGCAGGCCGCATTGACCCACAGCCGGGTCTGAAAATCGTCGGTCCCGTCCAACACGATGTCGAAGGCTTCGATCCGCGCCGCCGCATTCTCGGCGTTGATCCGCTCGGTGAAGGTTTCGATCGCGACATGCGGATTGAGGGCGACCAGCCGTTCCGCCGCCGCCTCGACCTTTGACCGGCCGACCTGCGCCGTCGAAAAGGCGATCTGCCGCTGAAGGTTGGACAGGCCCACCACGTCGTCGTCAATCAGGCCCAGCGCCCCGACACCCGCCGCCGCCAGATAGAGCGCCGCCGGCGATCCCACGCCGCCCGCCCCGATGATCAGCACCCGCGCGCGCTTGATCGCCTGCTGCCCCGGCCCGCCCATTTCGGACAGGACCAGATGGCGCGCATAGCGTTCGACTTCGTCTTCGGAAAAAATCACCGCCCTATTTAGCGCCGCAGAGGTTCCGGCGCGAGGGGCCTGTCGCTTAGCGCCTCAGGCGGCCATCCGGACGTGTTCGCACGACAGCAGCTTTTCCAGACCCGCGCTGGACAGATCGCTCAGGCGCCGTCCGCGCAGAATGTCAGCGGCCTGCTGAGTGCTGAGGGCGCACAGCCGTGCCGGTTCGCGCATCCGCCGCTGCATGACGGGCCGATCATCCAGGACGCGGATGTTATGATGACGCGGGTCTTTCCAGAGGCGCGACATCAAGCGGTCCAGGTCCGCACGAGCGCCTTCAATCACCTGGGCCGCCTCGCCCTCGTGGAACAGCATGGCGCTGCCGATCTCGTCGCGGCGATTGTTTCGCTCCGACGCGCCGAGGATTTCGGCAAGCGATTGGGTCGTGTGGTTCGCGCCACCGATCATTTCACTCACGAAAACGACGCGATAAAGCAAAACCTGGCCCTCGATGTCTAATAACCGCGAAAGCGGATTGCGCCTTCTAGCTAATATTGGGGTCAAAATAAGACAGCGTTACACCAAGGCGCGACAGACTTGATGCCGGCCCCCAGCCGCGCCATCTGATCGTCATGACCCAGACCGCATCCAACTTCCCCGACTGGCACGGCACCACCATTCTGGCGGTGCGCAAGAACGGACGCACCGTGATCGCCGGCGACGGCCAGGTCTCGATGGGCCCGACCATCGTCAAGGGCGCCGCCCGCAAGGTGCGCACCTTGGCTGGCGGCAAGGTGCTGGCCGGCTTTGCCGGCGCCACGGCTGACGCCTTCACCCTGATCGAGCGGCTTGAGGCCAAGCTGGAGCAGTATCCGGATCAACTGGCGCGCGCCTGCGTCGACTTGGCCAAGGACTGGCGCACCGACCGCTATCTGCGCCGGCTGGAGGCCATGCTGCTGGTGGCGGACAAGTCGTCCATCTTCACCGTAACGGGCGTCGGCGATGTGCTGGAGCCGGAGTATGGCGTCGCCGCCGTGGGTTCGGGCGGCAACTACGCCCTGTCGGCCGCCCGCGCCCTGATCGAGGAAACCGATCTGGACGCCGAACAGGTCGCCCGCAAGGCCATGAAAATCGCGGCCGAAATCTGCGTCTACACCAACGGAAATTTGACCGTGGAAACGCTCCAGGTCTGATCCGGTGGGCGGGTCAGATCACTTCGGCGATCAGACCGCGAGCCTTTGCCTCCTGGGCCTCAACGTACCAGTTGGCAGGGGCGCGTTTCAGCACTTCCTCCATCGTCACCGACGATCCGCGCACCAGGTTCTCGAAACCCTCGTTCTGGATGGCGATGGAGTGTTCCAGCTCGTTCAGCATGGCGCGAACGGAGGCGATGCAGGTCGTCAGCGGCCCCGTGACGTGCAGTTGCGTGTCCATCTTGCGCTCGTGGATCATCACCCGGGCGCCGCGCGTCAGATAGCGGTTTTCCACCGCAAAGAAGCTCATGAAGGTGGCGCCGGCGGAATAGATCGCCGCCTTGCCCAGAAAGACCAGCCGGCGGGACGGATTGATGTCGCTTTGAAAGCGCACATCCTCGCCCATCATGCGCGCCACCTCCGGATCACCGCCCAGGGTCGACAGTTCGATGACGGTCAGCCCGGTGTCGGGCGCCTCCGCCATCTGCTGGCGGAAGCGGTCGTACATGGCGTAATCGACCGCGCCGGCGAGCAGGATACGTGGCGTATCGAAAGCTTCGGCGGTCAGAATGCCGCTCGGCGCCGCCTCGGACATTAAAGCTCAGCCGCAGAGGCGGCGTCATCACTGACCGGATAGCCTTGAGCCGACGCCCAGGACCGGGCTTCACGGATCGAGAAGAAGGCCTGGTTCTGCAAGCGGCGCGATCCGGCGTCATCGATCAGTTCGCACTCCCACCACCGGATCGTGCGGCGATCGGAGGTGTTGCAGGTGCGCGGAACGAGAAGGGCGTGGGGCGTCATGCGCCATCAACGAAAAATCCGCACAGCGGTTCCGCCGATATCAGGATTTCGTCTTTAGGAACAGACCATTGCATGGCGCCGACGGACGCTGTCTTTACGTCAGCCGCCGTGCAGAATTTGCGATCAAGGGCGCCTTGGCTTAAGCGCGCGCCATGACCGACGCCGCGCCTCCCCGCCCCCTCGCCCGCAATCCGCGCGGCTTCGCCGACAAGCGCGGCCGTGACCTGACCGCCGAGCGGCGCATCGTCGCGCGCGTGTCCGAGGTTTACGAGCGCTGGGGCTTCGAGCCGCTGGAGACGCCAGTCTTCGAATATGCCGATGCGCTGGGCAAGTTCCTGCCCGACGCCGACCGCCCTAACGAGGGCGTCTTCGCACTACAGGACGACGCCGGATCGGACGAGCCGGGCGAATGGATGGCCTTGCGCTACGACCACACCGCGCCCCTGGCCCGGTTCGCGGCACAGACCTGGGAGACCCTGCCCAAGCCGTTTCGCCGCTATGCCTATGGTCCGGTCTGGCGGAACGAGAAGCCCGGCCCCGGCCGATTCCGCGAGTTCTGGCAGTGCGACGCCGACACCGTCGGCTCGGACCGGCCCGAGGCCGACGCCGAGATCATCGCCATGGGCTGCGAAGGCCTGCACGCCGCCGGTCTGGACGCCGGCCAGGCCCAGATCCGCGTTTCGAACCGCAAGCTGTTCGACGGCCTGTTCGACGCCGGCGGCGTGACCGAGGCCGGTCAGCGACTGACGGCGCTTCGCGCCATCGACAAGTTCGACCGCCTGGGCTGGGAGGGCGTGGTCCAGCTGCTGGGCGAAGGGCGTCTGGACGACTCGGGCGACTACACCAAGGGCGCCCAGCTACCCGCCCAGGTCACGGCCGCCATCGAGGCGTTTTTGGCCTCGGCCAATACCCCCGGCCTGTCGCGGGCCGAGACGCTGGACGCCGTCGCGCGCTCCGGCGACCTCGGCGCAGCGGGCGAGGCGGCGCTGAATGAACTGGCCGCCATAGACCGGGCGCTGACGGCCATGTCGGTCGGTCAGGACGCCGTAAAGTTCGATCCGACCATCGTGCGCGGCCTGGAATATTACACCGGCGCCGTGTTCGAGGCCGAACTGCTGCTCGACACGGTTGACGACAAGGGTCGTCCCGTCCGCTTCGGCTCGATCGGCGGCGGCGGCCGCTATGACGATCTGGTCGCCCGCTTCACCGGTCAGAGCACGCCGGCGACCGGCTTCTCCTTCGGCGTCTCGCGTCTGGCCTCGGCCCTGCGCGCGGCGGGACGTGGCGCCGAGGACGCCGTGCGGGGCCCCGTGGTCATCATCGTCTTCTCCGAGGACGACATGGCTCATTATCTGACCG
The DNA here is from genome assembly GCF_900102995.1 of Brevundimonas sp. 374. Lineage (NCBI taxonomy): Bacteria > Pseudomonadati > Pseudomonadota > Alphaproteobacteria > Caulobacterales > Caulobacteraceae > Brevundimonas > Brevundimonas sp. 374. Next base: position 164,319 of record NZ_FNKT01000003.1, read on the forward strand.
CCGTCGCCGAACTGCGCGCCGCCGGGATCGCCGCCGAGCTCTATCTGGGTCGCGCCGGCATGAAGGCGCAGATGAAATACGCCGACCGGCGCGGCGCCCCGGCTGTCGTCATCCTGGGCGGAGACGAGATCGCCGCCGGCGAGGTCACGATCAAGGATCTGGACGCCGGCCGCGCCGCCGCCGCCGCCATCACGGACAACGACGCCTGGAAGGCCGAACGCCCCGGCCAGATGAAGATCGCCCGCGAAGGCTTGGTCGCCGCCATAAAGTCCATTATCGAATAAGCTTCGATAATGACCCGTCCCTGAAATGGGTTATCAGTGATAAGTCGAAGAAAGTTCGACTCTTGTGAAACCGGTCGTTGACGACCGACCGGCCCTTGCGTCAAATGACCTCACTCGAGGGCAAGCGTTGCTCAAGCGCGCAGCACTCGAAGGCGTTTCGGGGAGGAAACGTCCGCTCTTTAAAGAGCGCGAAAGCCCGCTGCGATGTATCCCCCGCAGCGGGCTTTTTCGCGTCTGGAGCCCAGACAAATCATGATAAAATCTCGACAAATTCTCTATGCGACGTCGAGATCGAGCATCTGGTTCTCGATATGAAAAAGGCCGGGGCGAACCCCGGCCTTTCCATTCTCGAACAAGCGTCGCCTTACCAGAGGCGGACGCGTTCCTCGGGCGTCAGATAGTATTTCGTGCCCGGCTGAACGTCGAAGGCGTCGTACCAGGCGTCGACGTTGCGCAGCGGGCCGATGACGCGGAATTGGGCGGCCGAGTGCGGATCGGTGGCGACCTGCTGCTTCAGCGCCTCGTCGCGGTACTTCGACTGCCAGACCTGAGCCCAGCCATAGAAGAAGCGCTGGTCGCCGGTCGTTCCGTCGATCACGGGCGCCGGCTGACCGTTCAGCGACAGGTGATAGGCCTCAAGACCGACGGCCACGCCAGACGCGTCGCCGATGTTCTCGCCCATCGTCAGGCCAGGGTTGATGTGATAGCCCGCGATCGGTTCGTAGGTCGCATATTGCGCGCCCAGACGCGCCGTCAGGGCCTCGAAGTTGGCCTTGTCTTCCGGCGTCCACCAGTTGCGCAGCACGCCGTCGCCATCGGACTTGGAGCCTTGGTCGTCGAAGCCGTGGCCGATCTCGTGCCCGATCACGCCGCCGATGCCGCCATAGTTGACCGCCGCATCGCCATTCGGATCGAAGAAGGGCGGTTGCAGGATCGCGGCCGGGAAGACGATCTCGTTGTTGGCCGAGTTGTAGTAGGCGTTGACGGTCTGCGGGGTCATGCCCCACTCCGACTTGTCGACCGGCTCGTTCAGACGGGCCAGATCATAGTTCCACTCGAACAGGCCGCGGCGTTCGGCGTTGCCGACCAGGTCGTTCGCACGAATGTCCAGGCCGGAGTAGTCGCGCCACTTGTCGGGATAGCCGATCTTGACGGTGAACTTGCGCAGCTTCTCCTGCGCCGCCGCCTTGGTCTCGGTCCCCATCCAGGTCAGGTTGTCGATCCGGTGCGAAAGGGCGGTGCGCAGATTGGCGACCAGCTCTTCCATCTTGGCCTTGGATTCGGCGGGGAAATACTGGGCGACGTAGAGCCGGCCCGTGGCCTCGCCCAGCGATCCTTCGGCAAAGGAGATCGCGCGCTTTTCGCGGGTGCGCTGCTCAGGCTGACCCGACAGATCGCGCGAACGGAACTCCCATTGGGCGTCGGCGAAGCGTTTGGACATAAGCGGCGCCATGTCGTCGGCGGTGTGGAAGGCCTGCCAAGCCTGCAGCAGTTCGACCGGCGTCTCGGCGTAGATGGCCGCGATCTTGGGCATGGCCGTATCCTGACGCACGATCAGGCGCGGCACGCCACCCAGCTTGGCCGCATCGTAATAGGCCTGCCATGCGAAGCCCGGCGCGTCCTCGGCCAGTTTGGCGATGGTGAACTCGTTGTAGGTCCGGTCGCGGTTGCGGTTCTCGACCGGGGTCCAGTGGGCCTCGGCGATCTTGGTTTCCAGCGCGACGATCTGGGCGGCGGTCTCGGTTGGGTTGGTCCAGCCGATCATCTCCAGCATCCGGCCGACATAGGCCTGATACTTCTCTTTCTTGTCGGCGAAACGGGCGTCCAGATAATAGTCGCGGTTCGGCAGGCCGATGCCCGACTGGCCCGTCGAGACGACGTAGCGGGTCGGTTGCTTGGAATCGATCGTGATGCCGGTGCCGAAGAAGGACGAGCCGAAGCGGCCGGCCGTCTGGCCCATATAGACGGCCATCTTGTCGTGGCTGTCGGCGGCGCGGATCGCGGCCAGATAGGGTTGCAGCGGCTGGGCGTCCAGCTGCTCGATGCGCGCCTCGTCGATGTAGGAGCGATAGGCGTCAGCGACCTTGGCCTCATCCGATCCGGGCGCCAGGTCGGTGCGGTTGGCCAGGCCCAGCACCAGTTCCTTCATGCGGTTGTCCGACAGTTCGCGCAGCAGGGCGAACGAGCCATAGCTGGTGCGGTCCGACGGAATGACCAGCTTTTCCAGCGCCTTGCCGTTGGCGTATTGGAAGAAGTCGTCGCCCGGCTTCACCGAGGTGTCACGGCCGGCCATGTCGAAGCCCCAGGTTCCGTAGCGGGGCGCCTCTGTCCCCTGCCAGCCGGCTGCCGTCTCTTCGCCCGAGAACAGCGAAACGATGGTGCAGGCGTCGTCGATGCAGGCGTGGTCGTGACCGATATCCTGAGCCAGAACCGTGCTGGCGGGCAGAAGAAGGGCGCCGACAGCGGCCCCGATAAGCAGACGTTTCATCACTATGTCCCTGTTCCCACCCGGCATTTGGATGGTTCGGCGCAGACCCTAGTCCGGCGAGGGGGGGTGTCGCCTTAAAAAAAGTTCATGATTCCGATGCGGCCTCTCGCCACAGCGCCGGGATCAGGGTCAGATACGCCGACGCGAGGAGGGCGGATGCACGGTCAGGGCGGCGACTATAAGGATCTGGTGGTCTTTCTGGCGGCTGCCGGCGTCATCGTACCCCTGGTCAATCGGCTGAAGGTCAGCCCCGTCCTGGGCTTCCTCGCTGCGGGCGTTTTGCTGGGGCCGGACGGCCTGGGCCGGTTCGCGCAAAGCCTTCCCTGGCTGTCGTGGCTGACCATCGGCGATCCGGGCCAGTTGGCGCAGCTGTCAGAACTGGGCGTCGCCTTCCTGCTGTTCATGATCGGTCTGGAGCTGTCGTGGGAGCGGTTGCGCGCCATGCGTCGACTCGTGTTCGGCCTGGGGCTGATGCAGGTCGTCGTCTGCACCGCCGTGCTGGCGGGCGGCTTCATGCTGATGGGACAGACCTTGGCCAGCGCCGTCGTGTTGGGCATGGGCCTCGCCCTATCCTCGACGGCCGTGGTCATGCCCGTACTGGCCGAGCGGGGGCGGCTGAAGGGGACGGTCGGCCGTTCCACCTTCGCCATCCTGCTGGCTCAGGATCTGTCGGTCGCCCCGATCCTAATCACCGTCACCGTCCTGGCGGCGCTGGCCCAGCAGGGCGGCGCGCTGGATCCGGCCATTCTGGGGCGCGCCCTATTCACCCTGGTTCCGGCCGCCATCGGCCTGGGTCTGATGGTGCTGCTCGGGCGGGTGGTGCTGCGGCCGATGTTCCGATCGGTGGCCAAGGCGCGCAAGGCCGACCAGGGCGGCGAACTGTTCGTCGCTGCCTCCCTGCTGGTGGTGGTCGGCGCAGGTCTCGCCGCCCAGGCCAGCGGCCTGTCGATGAGCATCGGCGCGCTTCTGGCCGGCGTGCTGCTGGCCGAGACCGAGTTCCGGCGCGAAGTCGAGGTTTCCATCGAACCGTTCAAGGGGCTTTTGCTGGGCGTCTTCTTCGTCGGTGTCGGCCTGGGTCTGGACCTGGACGCCATCGCCGCCGATCCGGTCGGCGTCTTCGGCCTGGCCCTGACCCTGACGGTCGTGAAGACCGGCGTCATCTTCAGCCTGGCGCGTTTCTGGGGCCTGGGCGCCCGCCCGGCGCTGGAGACGGCGCTCGTTCTGGCGCCGGCGGGCGAATTCGCCTTCGTGGTCTTCGCCACCGGCCTGGTCGAGGGCCTCGTACCGCCGCAGTTGACCAACACCGTGGCCCTGTCGGCGACCGTCAGCATCTTTTCGATCCCCCTGCTCGCCCTGCTGGGCCAGAAGCTCGCGCGCAAGTCGACCGCCGCAGGCCAGCCTGTCGAGCTTCCAAAGCTGGAGGCGGCCGACGGCGCGGTCATCATCGTCGGCTTCGGGCGCGTCGGCCGTTTGATCGGGGAAATGCTGAAGGCGCACGATCAGCCCTTCATCGCCTTGGACACCGATGCGGGCGCCGTCGCTGCGGGCCGACGTGACGGATTCGATGTCTTCTATGGCGATGCGGGGCGGCGCGAGATGCTCCAGCACTGCGGCGTCCAGTCCACCCGCGCCCTGATCGTCACCATGGACGCGCCGACGAAAGTGGACGAGGTGGTCACTACGGCGCGGTCGATGCGCGACGACCTGATCCTGATCGCCCGCGCTCGCGACGATCAGCACGCCATTCGGCTGTATGGACTGGGCGTCACCGACGCCGTGCCGGAGACGACCGAGGCCAGTCTGCAGCTGGCCGAAAACACACTTGTCGATCTGGGCGTGCCCATGGGCCTGGTGCTCGCCTCGGTCCACGAACGTCGCGATCAGTTTCGCAAGGCCTTCCAGTCGGCCATCCCGATCGAGCGTCGCAATCGGCCCAGCCGCGCACTGCGCCGCACGCTGCGCCCGGCGCGGGTCGACCCCGCGCCGGAGTAAGGGAAGCCCCTTACAGACCGTCGCCGGACCCATTTTCGTCATGGTTCCGTGATGCAAGCGCGCCTCTCCATGACTGCATCTGCGGAGCAGAAGCGCCCTTTCGGTTCGATCCAAGGGCTCAGATATTCATTCGAGGTCGCTGCCGGGCCCGCCCCGACCAGAAACCGAAAGTAGAGTAAAAGCCTGATTATATGACAGATACCGTCGCCTCCCTCGCTGTCGAGCCCCGCTTGAACCGCCGCCAGGCCGCCAAGATCCGCACGCGACAAAAGGTTCTGGACGCCGCCCGCTCGCTCTTCGCCGAGCGCGGCTATGAGCCCGCCACGATCCGCGACATCGCCAAGGGCGCGGGCATGTCCACCGGCGCCGTCTTCGCCAACTTCCAGGACAAGGCCGAACTGTTCGAAGCGGTCTTGACCGAGGATATGACGCGTCTGGCCGAGGTGGTCGAGGCCGCGGCGCCTGAAGGCGAGCCCGTCCGCCAGCGCCTCGTCAGCGCGCTGAGCGCCGGCTATCACTCGTCGCTGGACCAACTGCCCCTGTTCCAGGCCATCGTGGCCCGCTCGTGGTTCCAGCCCCTGGCCGCCGAAATGCGCGCCCGCGCCGCGACCAAAAACCTGCTGCTCGCCATCAGCAACATCCTTCAGGATGCGGTGGCCAAGGGCGAACTGTCCAAGGACGCCGACAGCCGTCTGCTGGTCGAGCTGATCTGGGACGCCTATCTGTCGAACTATCGCCGCGCCGCCTATGACGAATGGGACGCGCAGGCTTTGTCGGATCATATGGGCAAGCAGATCGACGTGATCCTGGCCGGCGCCATCGCCGCCAAATAGGCCAGAGCAAAGCCGCTTTTCGAAAGGCCGGGTCCGCCAGCGCGGGCCCGGCCTTTTTCGTGAGCGTCAGGTTCGGCGTTTCAGGGTGACGTAGAAGGCGCCGTTTCCGCCATGCTTCTGGTGGGCGATGGTGAAGCCCGACACCACGCCGCGCAGTGCCGACGAATGCATCCATTCCGCAAAGGCCGAACGGATCACCCCGCCGCCCATCCGACCCTGACCGGTGATGACCAGCACCGCCCGCATTCCGCGCGCCTGGCACGATGTGAGGAAGCCTCGAAGCTGATCCTCAGCCTCGAACCGGCCGAAGCCATGCAGGTCGATGCGCGCCTCGATGGGATCGCGTTCGCGCGACAGCCGCTGCTTGCGGCGCGGCTCCAGATCCTCGGGCGCGGGCTTGGGCTTGTTCGGCGAGGGTCGCTTTTCCGCCGGCGGCGCGCCAGCGGTGCGTTTGGGAGACGCCTTGACCAGGGGGCGCGGGCGCTCGATCGGCGTCACCACGATCTCGGGCGGCGTTTCGGCGCCGGGCGTGACGCGGACTGCCTTGCGCGTCCTCGGCGTCACGACCGATCCGGCGACGCGAGTCCAGATGCGACGGTCTTCGGGCGTCAGTCCGTTTTCGTCACGGCTCGGGCCCTTTCGCCTCATGCCTCGCCGTCGTCCTCGATGGTGTCGCCTGGACCAGGCTCGTGCGCCAGCAAGTCACCGGGCTGGCAGTCCAACTCGCGGCACAGGGCGTCCAGGGTCGAGAACCGAACCGCGCGCGCCTTGCCCGTCTTCAGGATCGACAGGTTCGCCACCGTCACCCCGACCCGGTCGGCGAGTTCGGTCAACGACATGCGGCGTTCCACGAGGACGCGGTCGAGCTGGACGCGGATGGCCATGCGCAAATCCTACTTCGAAACGGCTCAGATCGTCAGTTCGGATTCGCGACGCAGGCGCGCGCCCTCGCGGAACACCTCCGCCAGCACGAAGACGATAAGCACGGAAAAGATGGGGGTCAGCAGTTCGCCGAAGCCCTGCGGATCCATGACGCCGGGCGCCAGCCGCTTGGCGACGAAGCCTTGGGCCACCCAGACGCCGCCGGTCACGACCGCCAGGGTCAGGCCGATCTGGCGCAGACGGCGCACGTTATCGGGCTGGAACGGGTCGCCCATGGTCAGGGTGCGGATGATGCGGCGCAGGCTGCGCAGGATCAGCATGAAACCGCCGAAATAGGCGGTCGCGGCGCCCAGGCCGAACAGCAGCAGCGTGCGCGTCAGCGGCAGTTGCTTGCCGCCGGAATCCCCGCTGACGGTGATGTTCACATTGTCCAGGGGAATGAAGATCGCGGCGATGACCAGCAGCAGCAGAATGCCGGTGATCAGCCAGAGAAGGATGTAGGCGACGTCCAGAACCACCTTCAACACGCTGGACACCGAACCCGGGCCGAGCGCTTTGATCGGCGCGCCCAGCCAGTTCGGAACGCTTGCCTCGCCTCGCTTCAGCGGATTTGGCGGCAGGGGCAGGCGCATGGTCTTTTTGATCTCAAGCCGGGGAAGGCGGGGCGATGGCCACGCGGGGTCCGGCGAACCCGCGCGCGGCTCTATACATCGCGGTCTTCATGCAGGTCGTCAAAGCTCCAGTGATCGAAAAGAGAGGGATCAAAGGGCTTGGAACAGGGTGACGACCAGGGCGGTGGGCAGGGCGGCGATCAGAACGGTGCTGACAAAAGCAGCGCCGACCTTGTCGAGCCACATCGAGGTGTTCATCGTATGCATTGTGGTTCTCCGTCTTTCTAGTTTAGGCGATTATCGCCGTTTGGATTTGTTAGCCGCACGATCGTTCCCGGTTTTCCGGAAGCCCTGAACGCTGCGACCTCGTTCCTGACGATCAATAGATAGGCCGTGCGGGCGAAAAAGGCACGTTACATATCGTTTAACGATATTAAACTTTGGCAATAGACTGTTTCAGGAGCGTGATCGACGATGAATCTCAAGCTTATCAAAGGGATGCGGATCGTCGTGGCGACGCACAACGCCGGTAAGGTTCCCGAAATCTCGGCGCTGCTCGGCGGAAGTTACGAACTCGTCACCGCCGGCCAGCTGAACCTGCCCGAACCCGACGAAACGGAGAGCACCTTCACCGGCAACGCCATGCTGAAGGCGCGCCACGCGGCGGAACTGTCGGGCGAGGTTTCGCTGGCCGACGATTGCGGCCTGTCGGTCGCGGCGCTGGATGGCGCGCCGGGCATCTTCTCTGCGCGCTGGGCCGGGCCGGGCAAGGATTTCGCCGTCGCCATGAAGAAGGTCGAGGAGCGGCTGGAAGAGATCGGCGCGATGGACCGGACCGCCTGGTTCACCTCGGCCCTGGCGGTCGCCTGGCCGGACGGCCCCTGCGTCGTGGTCCAGGGCGAGGTTCACGGCCAGCTGACCTTCCCCCCACGCGGCGATCGCGGCTTCGGCTACGACCCGCTCTTCATTCCGAATGGGGGCGATCAGACCTTCGGCGAGATGGAGCCGGCGGCCAAGGACGCCATCAGCCACCGCACCGTCGCCTTCGCCAAGCTGAGAGCCGCCCTGATTGACTGATCCGCTTGATCCGGGATCGGACGTCGGCCTCTACGTCCACTGGCCCTATTGCGCGCGCATCTGCCCCTACTGCGACTTCAACGTCGTGCGCGATCGCGGACGCACCGAGGAACAGGCCGGGCTGGTCGAGGCGATCCTGGCGGATCTGTGTGCCCAGAGAGATCTGACAGGCCCGCGACGGCTGGCCTCGATCTTCTTCGGCGGCGGCACGCCGTCGCTGATGGCGCCCGACGCCGTCGCGCGGATCGCGGCGGCGGCCCGCGACCTGTTCCCGCCCGCCGGCGACATCGAGATCACGCTGGAGGCCAATCCCACCGACGCCGAGGCCGGCCGGTTCGCCGCCCTAGCCGACGCCGGGATCAACCGCCTGTCGATGGGGGTTCAGGCGCTGGACGACGCCGCCCTGCGTTTTCTAGGTCGCGACCATTCGGCGGCCGAGGCCCTGCGCGCGGTCGATCTTGCCCGACGCGCCTTCGACCGTCTGTCCATCGACCTGATCTACGCCCGCCCGGACCAGACGCCTGAAGATTGGGCCGCCGAACTGATGGCGGCGCTGGCGCTCGGGTTCGAACACGTCTCGCCCTATCAGCTGACCATAGAGCCGACGACGGCCTTTGGTCGGGCCTTCGCACGCGGAACCCTGACCCCGCCGGACGAGGACCGGGCCGCCTCGCTCTACGAAACCACCCAGGATGTCCTCTCCGCCGCCGGCTTCAAAGCCTATGAGGTGTCCAACCATGCACGCGGTCGCGCCGCCCGATCGTCGCACAATCTGCATGTCTGGCGCGGCGGCGACTATCTGGGTGTCGGCCCCGGCGCCCATGGCCGGCTGACGCTGGACGGCGTCAGGACCGCGACCGTCGCCCACCGCCGCATCGCCGATTATGTGGCGGGCGTCTCGGGCCTCACGCCCTGGTGCGAGCGCGACGTCCAGACGCCGGCCGACGCCGCCGAAGAACGGCTGCTGCTGGCCCTGCGCACCACCGAAGGCACGCCTGGCGCCCTGCTGTCGGCGCTCGGCCTGTCGGCAGAACGCGCGCCGGTCGCGGACCTGATCGCCGACGGGTTCCTGATGCTGAAGGCCGAGCGACTGATCGCCACCGAGCGCGGCCGCCCAGTGCTGGACGGCGTGCTGAAGGCGCTGCTGACCTAGGCCTTCTTCAGCCCCAGCATTCCCAGCCAGCCGCCGCTGGTCAGCAAAGCGACGTCCAGCAGGGCCAGCGGCAGCGGCGTCGAAACCGGCGCGGCGATGAAGCGCGAGCGCCAGTCCGGGCCGAACTTGGCCTTGTAGCTGCGCAAACCCTGGAAGCCGTAGAGCGCCCCGCCCTCTTCGAACACCAAGGCGCCGACGCGAGCGAAGACCGGCGCGATGCGACGATCCTCCAGCCCAGCCAGCGGCGCCATGCCCAGGTCGAAGCTGGCCAGGCCTTCCGCCTTGGCCCACTGGGCGCAGCGAATGAACAGATAGTCCATCACCCCATGCGGCGCGTCCGGCCGATGGCGCATCAGATCCACCGCCGCTTCGTCCGGCGAGGTCAGCAGATTGGCGAAGGCGACGATGCGGCCGCCCTCCTTGACCACCGCCAGCGGCGTCAGGTCCAGATAGTCGACGTCGAAGCGCCCCAAGGAGAAGGATTTCTCCGAGCCCTCGTGCATGGCCAGCCAGGCGTCCGAAATCTCGCGCAGCTCGTCTGCGATCGCTGCGGCCGACCCGGGCGGCAGAACCTCGAACGAGGAGCCTTCACGCTCGGCGCGATTGATGGCTGTGCGCAGGTTCTGCTTGCCCTTGCCCTCGATGGAGAAGCGGTGGGCGTCGATCACGGCCGTCTCGCCGACCTTGCGCACCGCCAGCCCCATGGTCGCCAGGTCGCCCAGCACCTCTTCGCTGACCGAATAGAAGACCGCCGCCCCGCCATAGCTGTCGGCCATCTCGGCGAAGGACCACAGCAACTCCAGCCGTTCGCTCTTGAGCCCTGCCGGTTCGCCCATGGCGATCCAGCGCCGCCCCCGCACGCGATAGGCCAGGAAGCTGGAACCCGACGGGCTGAACATCAGCGCCTTATCGCCCAGCATGGCCAGCCAGGCCTCGGGCGTGGCCGTATCGGCGGTCTGCAGCGCCTGGAGCGCGCGATCGATGTCGCCCTTGCTGGCCGGGCCGTGACTGTGGGCGCCGGGTGAGCTCAACAGCGAGCGGCCGGCCACCACCAGCGTCAGGATCGCCAGAACCAGCCCGGCCCGCAGGAAGCCGGACGCCTGGCGATCACTCAGGAAGCGCCACCACAGCTCGTCATTATAGGCGACGTCGCGATAGGCGAAGAAGCCCAGCCACAGCATGGCCGCCACCACCGCCGTCAGCAGCAACAGCCAGCTCGGCCGCAGCGGCTCGCTTAGACGCGAGCGCCGGTTGAAGGCCGTGCGGCACGGCGCCAGGAGCGCGGCGACGACCAGCAGATCCGTCGCCTGCTGCCAGTCCAGGCCCTTCAGCACCGAGAACACCGCCCCAGCCGCCAGGACCAGCAGGGCGGCCCAATAGGCGCCGCGCCGACGCCGCCACAGACCCGCCGACAAGAGCAGAAGAAGGAAACCGGCGATGCTGCCGACAAAGTGCGACAGGTCGATCAGGATGGGAGAGACGACGCCTGTCAGCTGGCGCAGCCGACTGTCGAACTCGGGCGTCACCGCAGAGACCAGCATCAGCGCGCCTGCGCCAAAGGCCACCACCGCAAAGATCTGGGGCGTCAGCTCGAAGGCCAGACCCGCCAGTCGGCGGATCAGACCGGATGTGTGCCGGGGGCGGCTGGACAAACGTGGCCTCTCGAATCGCGGATCGCCCGAACATAGACCAAGAATCGTCCAACCGGGGCGCTGCCAAGGTCATTTCGGGGCATACGAAACAATCCGTAACAGAGCGAGTATATAGGGGTGCGGGCGTCGGGCCCGTGTAACAGGGGATAGTCTCCCATGACCATCAAGACCGCTCTTCTGGCTGGCGCCGCCGCCGCCTTCATGACCGCCGCGCCGGCTCTGGCGCAAGAAGCCACGCCCGCTCCCGCCGCCGCGCCTGCCGCCGCTGCGTCCTCGCAGCAATCGCTGTCGCTGAACCCCGGATCGAGCGTTTCCGGTCCTGATGGCGAGCTGGGCAAGCTGGAAGGCGTTCAGAACAACGCCGAAGGCAAGCAGGAGCTTACCGTTCGCGGGGCCGACGGCCAACTTCGCGCCGTGCCGCTGAGCGGGATCCGCCAGGAAGGAACCGGCGTCGTGGTGGCCTACACGAAGGCCGAGTTTGACGCCGCCGCTCCTATCGCCGGCGCCCCGGCGGCCCCCGCCGCTGATCCGGCCGCCGCTCCCGCGCCGACCGCGGAACCTGCGGCCGAACCGACCGATCCGGCGACCACAGAACCGGCGACCCCGGCTCCGGACGGCGCCTCGCCGGCTCCGACCGAGCCGCAGTAAGTCAGTTTTCTAAGGCTGAATGATAAAGGGCGGTCGGGTTTTCCGGCCGCCCTTTCGTCTGTCCGCAACCCAGCGGCGACAGTGGCGCAGCAAAAAGGGCGGCTCGTAAGAACCGCCCTTTCCTTATCGATCGACTATCGGATCAAGCGCGACGCTTGACCAGTCCCAGAAGGAACAGCAGCAGGCAGGCGCCCAGGAACGCCACGATCAGGGTGACGAAGTTGAAGCCGCCAACCGGCGTGCCGAAGACGTTGTTCGAGATGAAGCCGCCGAGCAGAGCGCCGATGACGCCGACGATCAGGTTTGTCAGCAGGCCGTGATTGCGACCCATGACCTTTTCAGCCAGCCAGCCGGCGACGATGCCGATGACGAGCCAACCAATGATTCCGAGACCCATGCTGTGGTTCCTTCCTTTAAAAGCCAAGCTGTTGCAGTAAATGCGGCTCGGGCCATACGGTTGCGTCCTCGTTCCAACCTCGCCGCAATAAGGCCGAATTCGCGTCAGGCGCGATCCGGCACGGCGATTGCCGTGATCGACGTGTGTCGTCCCGCATCGGGACAGACGTTGAGACGAGGATCACCGTGATGGCCGACGACATCGACCTTCATCTGGGCCGCCGCCTGCGCCGCCGTCGCCGCCTGCTGGGCCTGACGCAGCAGCAGCTGGCCGTCCAGGTCGGCATCCGCTTTCAGCAGATCCAGAAGTACGAATGCGGCGCCAACCGCATCTCCGCCGCGCGCCTGTGGCAGTTGGCCGAGGCGCTGGAAACGCCCGTCGCCTATTTCTACGATGGCCTGGCCGAAGCGATGGAGGCCGACGCACCGACTCCCAAGGGCGGCGAAGTCTTTTCGCGCAAGGAAACGCTGGATCTGATCCAGGCTTACTATCAGCTGGACGAACGGCCCCGCCGGCGTTTGCTGGATCTGGCCAAGTCCCTGCATGCGGGCGACGCGGCCGCCGCCTGATCTGCGCGTCTCCCCGATCTGTACGTCTCAAGGGGCGCCCATGCCGGCGAAAGCGCGGTAAGGGAACGCTCATGACCGAATATGAAGCTTTCGCCATCGAACTGGCGCGCGAAGCCGCGCGCGTGACCCTGCCCTTCTTCCGCTCGGACATCGGGCATGAAGACAAGGGCGGGGCGGCCGGCTTCGATCCCGTCACAGAGGCCGACAAACAGGCCGAGGCCGCCATCCGCCGCCTGATCGCCGCCCGCTATCCCGACCACGGCGTCATCGGTGAGGAGTATGGCGAGGATCGACCGGACGCCGAGCACGTCTGGGTGCTGGATCCCATCGACGGCACCCGCGCCTTCATCTCGGGCCTGCCGCTGTGGACCACGCTGATCGCCCTTCGCACGGCCGGCAAGCCGACCGTCGGCGTCATCGCCCAGCCCTATCTGGACGAAATCTTCATCGGCGGCCCGTCCGGTGCGCGCCTGTTGCGCGGCGATATCGAGACGCCGCTGGCCGTGCGGTCCTGCGAGACGCTTACCGACGCCGTCATCTCGACCACGGACCCCGACATCTTCAACGGCGCCGAACTGGGCGCCTGGACCCAGGTGCGCGCGACCGCTCGCCTGGCGCGCCTCGGTTGCGACGCCTACGCCTACGCCATGGTGGCGGCGGGCAAGATGGATCTGGTCGCCGAGACCAGCCTGAAGCCCTGGGACTGGTCCGCCCTGGTGCCCGTCATCGAGGCGGCGGGCGGCAAGGTCGTCAACTGGCGCGGCGCAGCGCCGGACGACAGGGGCCAAGTCCTGGCCGTCGGTGACGCGCGCCTGATCGATCAGGCGCTGGTGACGCTGAAACGCGCGGCCGCCTGAACCTCGCACCTGGCGCATATTGACGCAGGTCGAGAGACGGCGTCAGGGTGCGGACGGTTGAGGGGACGGATTTCGATGACTGGGCAGTCCAAACTGGTTGTCGGCGTCGATGTGCCCTGGGTCACGAGTTGGAGCGGCGAAGAGATTACGGGCGCCACGCCATGCCGAACCGTCGGCGGCCGTCTCGCCCTGATGCAGGCCAGTGCGCCCGGCGCGGGCAAGCCGCAATATTCGAAGAACCATCTGGTCCGACAGCGCCTCACCGTCGCGCGCATGCTGTGCCCGATGTGCGGCGAGCCGACTGAGGATAGCGATCGCTGGACCCAGATCGCCGCGCGACGTTGCGCCGGTCAGCTCAGGGCGCGCGGCGGTCAGGTTCGCGCCGACATCGCCGACGACCGGGTGATGATCGACGCCGGCTCGATCGCACCCCTGCACCGCCGCTGCGTCGACCGCTCGATGAAATACTGCCCGCATCTGCGCGCCAGCGACGATGTAATGGTCATGCGCTTCCCGCGCGAGTGGATCGTTCTGCCCCTGCTGGTCAAGGCCGAGACCGGCCCCGGCGTCGCCGTCGCCTTCCTGCAGCTATGCGGCGTCACCCAGACGATCGACCGACGCTGGCGCGCCGAAACCGCCGCCTGAACGATCAGCCCGCCGTCACGTCCGCCGTCATCGCCGACGGATCGGTGAGCGCGTCCGCCGCAGGCGCGACCAGATCGGCCATGGCGTCGAATTCGTTCAGGAAGACGGCGCGCAGGTCGTCGGCCTCCATGATGACCTCGTGCTTGGCGCCGGCGACCTCGACGTAGCGGCCGCGCGGGATGCGTTTGGCGGCCCATTGGTTGGTCTGTTTCCACACCACGTCGTCGGCGCTGGCCTGGACGATCACGACCGGCGCCTTGACCGCCTTCAGGGCCTTGGGCTTCAGCGCGCGCTCGCCGGCGTCCAGCGCAAAGGCCAGCCAGCCATAGGTGGGACCGCCGATGGCAAGGTGCGGACAGGCGTACAGCTGCTGACGCCACATCTCATAGCGGGTCTCGTCCGAGGTCAGGGCGTCCTCGGCGAAGTTGTGGTCGAACGGATCGTCGGGGTCGCCTAGGATATAGTCGCCGGCCTGGCCGTGGCGGATGTTCCAGCGCACCACCAGCTTGACCGACCACATCGACCGTTTGCCGGTCTTGATGCGCAGCATGGGGCTGGACAGGACCGCGCCGGCGAACCGGTCCTCGCCGCTTTCCAGCGACAGCAGGTTCAGGCACGCGCCCATCGAATGGCCCACCATGATCCAGGGCTTGGGGCACTGGTCCTCATAGGCGTTCAGCAGGCGGTTGTAGTCGTCCAGAAACTCCTCAACCGCACGGGCGTGCCCCTTCAGCCGATCCGGCAACAACCGCGCCGACAGCCCCTGGCCGCGCCAGTCGTGGGTCAGCACGCACCAGCCGCGCGCCAGGAAGTTGCCGATCACCTCATAGTATTTCTCGATCGGCTCGGTGCGGCCGGGGCTAAGCACCACCGTGCCGCGCACCTTGTCCGCTGCGAGATGAGACGGCTTCCACAGCCCGGCGCGCAGGCGCATTCCGCCCGCGCCGCGAAACCAGTCGCCCTTTCCGCCGGGCGGCGAGGCGGCGCCGGGAACCCCCATCAACGGGGCGTTGGCGGCGAAGGCTTGGGCGCGGTTCACTCGGGCTTCCTGAACTTCAAGGTCATGCGATCGCTCTCGCCGATCGCGTCATATTTGGATCGGTCGAAGGCGGGGTCCGCCGGTTCGCCGCGCGGCGCCGTCAGGCGCGTAGGCGCCAGGGTGTCGACGCCGAACGGGTGATCCTTGGTGTCTTCCGGATTGGCGTTGATCTCGGACGCCTCGACGAAGACGAAGCCCGCCTCAGCCGCCAACTGTCGCACGAAAGCTTCCTGGACATAGCCATTGGCCGCGACCGGATCCTGATCCTGCGCAGGCGCCAGCCGGTGCTGTTCGATGCCCAGGATGCCGCCCGGGCGAAGAGCGGCGAAGGCGTCGGCGAAGGCCTTTTCCGCAATGCCCGCCGCCATCCAGCCATGCAGGGTTCGCATGAACAGGCACATCTCGGCCGTACCCGCTGCGGTCACCGGGCCGGACCCCGCGCCGAAGACCGAAAACTGCGGCTCGCCATAAAGCTTCTTGTCGCTGGAGAACCGCGTGCGAAAGGCGGTGTTCAGCACGGCCTGCGCCGGATCGGCGGTCGGTCCTTCGGGGAACAGGGCGGCGACATAGGTGCCCGCCCCCTTGGCCAGATAGGGCGCGAGGATTTCGGTGTACCAGCCGCTGCCGGGCCAGAATTCCACCACCGTCATCTTGGGTTGAAGACCGAAGAACCGCAGCGTCTCCATCGGATGGCGGAAGGCGTCGCGCGCCTTGTCCTGGGCCGAACGCCACGATCCCTCGACCGCCCATTCCAGCGAGCCCTCCGGCGGCCCGGCCGGCGTAGGCGGCGCGGCGGGCGCCTTTGCGGCCTCGTCCTTGCGCCCGCAAGCCGCCACGCCGGTCAGCCCCAGCGCCGCAGCGCCGCTCAGCAGAAACCGACGCGACAATCCGCTCGCGCTCGCCAGACGATCAGCCATTCAAAACCTCCGCAGGACGCCGGGACCCGCGTCCGACGCACCCTGACGCCTTGGGCTTAATCGGGTTCGCAGGTCCGGTCAAAACGCAAGACGGCCTATTCGGGCTTGCGGAAACGCAGGGTCATCCGATCGCTCTCGCCGATGGCGTCGAAGGCGGCGCGTTCGTCGGGCGTCAGGGTGCGGCCCGACGGATCGTTGCGCGCGGCCGACTGGCGGATGGGCGGCAGGGTCCAGACGCCGAACGGGTGATCGTGGTCGTCCTTGGGATTGGCGTTGAGCTCGCTGCGCGCCTCCAGCACGAAGCCAGCGTTTCGCGCCTCATGGATCACATAGCTTTCGGGCACATAGCCGGTGGAGGCGACATCGGCCACGTTCAGCCCTTCCGCGCTGCGGTGCTGTTCGACAGCCAGCACGCCGCCGGGCTTCAAGGCCTTGAAGAAGGCCTGCAGATACGGCTGGGTCCGGTCGTTACGCGACCAGTTGTGGAAGGCGCGAGCCACCAGAATGAAGTCGGCGGTTCCGTCCGCCACGCCCATGCTTTCCAGCGGGCGATTGACCGGCACATAACGCCCGCCGGTCGCCGCCGCATAGGGTTCAAGGATGTGCCGCCACCAGCTGGCGCCGCCCGGCTCGATCTCCACCACCGTCATGCCCGGCGTCAGACCCCAGAAGGTCAGGGATTCATACGGATGACGATAGACGTCGCGCGCCCGGTCGGCGGCGGGGCGGGTCTCGGCGGCGATGGCGGTCTGCAAGGCCGTGTCGTCGGAGAAGGTCGGCATGGCGCTGGACAGGGCCGAACGCGGCGGCGTCCACGCGCCCTGGGTCTGGGGCGACTGTTGGGCCAGGGCGGGGGCGGCGGACAGCAGGACGGCGGCGAGGCCGTAGACGGCGAGGCGCATGATCGAGGGCTCCAGGTTCAGGTCGTTCTCCATAGGCAGGCGGGCCGCCCGCGCAAATGAACTTCACGAGACACAGGCGGATTTGACGCAAGCAAAATCGTGCAGGCGGCGCCCTTGACGCCGTTTCGCCGGCTCCCATCTTTGCTCTCGAGGACGCCGATTTCGGGTTCTCCAGACTGACGGCGCCGATTTCGGGTCGTCGATCTGATCTCCCACCGTCCGGGCCAAAACGCCGGGCGGCTCAACCTTGCTGATCCTCAGGAGGATGCTGATGCGTACCTATGATTTCACCCCGCTATACCGTTCGGCCGTCGGCTTCGACCGTCTGGCCAATCTGCTGGAAAACGCCTCGCGCGCGACCAGCCAGGACACGGGTTATCCCCCCTACAACATCGAAACCACGGGCGAGAACGCCTATCGCATCGAGATCGCCGTCGCCGGCTTCAGCCCCGACGAGCTGAATATCGAGGTGAAGGAAAACCTGCTCACCGTGACCGGCCGCAAGACGGCCAACGACGATACGGCGACGCAGAAGACCTACCTGCATCGCGGCCTGGCCGAGCGCGATTTCGAGCGCCGGTTCCAGCTGGCCGACTATGTCGTCGTCAACGACGCCAATCTGGTCAACGGTCTGCTTTCGATCTCGCTGAAGCGCGAACTGCCCGAGGCGCTGAAGCCCCGCCGTATCGAGATCGGCGCCGGCCAGCCGCTGATCGAAGGCCAGGCCGAGCAGAAGGCTGAAGCAGCCTAAACCGTTTCAAGGCGAACTATGAAAGGGCGGCGTTCGCGCCGCCCTTTTTCTATGCCGCCAGGTGCGAGAAGGCGGCGACGACCTGTTCATAGGCCGGCCGTTTGAACGGCACGATCAGGTCGCAGGCGTCCGACAGCGGCCCCCAACGCCAGGCGTCGAACTCGACTTCATCGTCGGCCGCCAGATCGATCTCGGCCTCGTCGCCGGTGAAGCGGAAGGCGAACCACTGCTGCTTCTGACCCTTGAAACCGCGCCAGGCCTTGGCGTTGTTCATGGCTTCGGGCGGGAAGTCGTACAGGATCCAGTCGTCCGTCCGCGCCAGCAGTTCGATCGAGGTGACGCCGGTCTCCTCATGCAGTTCGCGGCGGGCGGCGGCTTCCAGATCCTCGCCCGCATCGACGCCGCCCTGCGGGAACTGCCAGTTATGCGGACCGGGCGTGGCGTGGCGCTGGCCGTACCAGACCAGGCCGTCGCGGTTGAACAGCACGACCCCGACATTGGGCCGATAGGCGTCGAGATCGGACACTAGCGCCCCGGCCGCATCGACATGGACGAGGCCGGCGCCAGTTGCAGGCCGCGCTGTTCCAGACCGGCGGTCCAGCGGGCGGCGGCCTCGACCGTCACCGGATAGCTGAAGCCGGCCCCCAGGGCCGAACCGCGCAGCTTGGCCTGGGCTTCGAGGCCGTTCAGGGCGGCGACGATGGCGGCGGGCGACTGCGTCCGGTCGATGACGCGGTCCGCGCTGGCCCGCGCCCAAGCGCCCGGCCGACGTTGGAACGAGCCGTCGTCCAGGAAGGCGACGCCGCGCTGGCGCAGGACGCTCAGGAAGGCGTTCATGCCCGTGTCCGACCCGGCGAACCGGTCGCCCAGATAGTTGGTCACGCCGAAATAGCCGGTGGCGCGGCTCAGCAGCCAGTCCATCTTGGCGGTCACGTCGTCGGCGCCGCCGTCGGCCAGCAGCGTATACGGGCCGGGGTCGTTGTCGGGATAGCCGGTCGGCTCCATCGGCATTTCCAGCATGACCTCATGGCCCTGCGCGCGCGCTTGGTCGATCCAGCCCTGCAGATTGTCGGCATAGGGCACGAAGCTGAGCGTGACCTCCGGCGGCAGGCGTTCGATGGCCGCGCGGGTCGTGACGGCGTTCAGGCCCAGTCCGCCGACGATCAGCGACACGCGCGGCTTGCCGTTCGGTCGGAACGGGCGAGCATAGGCCTGGGCCGGAACGCGGCCGTCGGGCGCGATCATCGGCAGGGGACCGTTGGATCCGGGTTGCGACAGGCCGGCGATGGGGGCCTTGGCCAACGGAGAGGCGGCGTGGACCGGCGCCGTGATGGGCGCGCCCTGACCCGAGACGCTGCCGCCGTCCGGCAGGGTGATGACGGCTTCGCCGCCCGCGGTCGGATCGGCGCCGCCCGCGAGATTCTGATACAGCCCCATCGCGCCCATGGAGAAGGCTTCGAAGCCCGTCGGGGCCGGCGCTTGCGCTGCGGGCGCGTCACGTTCCAGCGCGACATGGGCCGAGGGCGTCCCCGCCTTTGGATCGCCAAGAACCGTCAGGAACAGGGCGCTGGTGCTGAGCAGCAGCAAGCCTGCCAGACCCGCGGCGACCGGCGGCTTCTTCAGGGCGTCGACGACAGGTTTCAGGCTCGGGCCATCCTTGGCGCGCGGGGCGGTCCCGGCGGTGGCGGCGAGTGCGGATTGGCGTTTGGCGAACATGGGCAAGAGTGGAACCGATCTGGAATCCTACGTCCGCATCATCGCGCGCTGTCGGTTAAGAAACCCTAACGGGCGGTTCACCATGATCGACGCGGTGATTTCTGGTGGCGGCTGTCACGGATCGTGCGTTGACGCGGGCGACTTCGCCCTTCCAGATGCCCATCTCCCCGCGCCGACCCCAAGCCGTCCCAGGATATTTGAGATGATGAGTCCCGCCGCCGACGACGCCCTGCGTGACGAGGTCCGACTGCTCGGCGGCATTCTGGGCGAAATCATCCGCGACGAGGGCGGTCAAGCCCTGTTCGACCATGTCGAGGCGGTGCGACAGGCTTCGATCGCCTATCACCGCGACCCGGCCTCGCACCCCGCCAAGCGGCTGGAGAAGTTGCTGACCGCCATGTCGGTGGATCAGGCGGCCGGCTTGGCGCACGGCTTTGCCCTATTCTCTCTGCTGGCCAATATCGCCGAAGACCGCTCGACCCGCCGCCGCGCCCAGAGCCAGGCCGAGGCCGGCGCCCGGCCCGACACTCCGGAAGGCGCGCTGAAGTGTCTGGCCGATCAAGGCGTGGACCGCGAGGCCGTGCGCGCCCTGCTGGATCAGTCGCTGATTTCGCCCGTCCTGACCGCCCACCCGTCCGAGGTCCGGCGCAAGAGCGTCATCGACCGCATCGCCGCCATCACCGACCTGCTGGACGCCTGTGACAAGGCCGGCGACGCCTGCACCCTGGAGGCCATCGCCGAACCGCTGCGCCGCCAGATCGTCATCCTGTGGGCCACGCGCCTGGTCCGCACCCAGGGCCTTGTTGTGCAGGACGAGATTGACACCGTGGTCTCCTTCCTGGACCGCATCTTCCTGCACGTCGCGCCCAAGCAGTTGTCGGCCTGGCGGCGGTTGCTGGAGGCGCCCGAGCTGAAGCCCTTCATGCGTGTCGGCACCTGGGTTGGCGGCGACCGCGACGGCAATCCGAACGTGGACGCCACGGTGATGGCCGCCGCCTTCCGCACCCAGGCGCGGGCCGTGCTGACCTTCTATCTGGACGAGGTGCACGCCCTGGGCGCCGAACTCAGCCTCGCGGCCGAACTGGCCCAGGTTTCGCCCGAGCTTCAGGCTCTGGCCGACGCCGCCCATGATCCGTCGCCCCACCGCGCGGACGAGCCCTATCGCCGCGCCCTGACCGGCGTCTATGCCCGCCTCGCCGCCACGCACGAGAAGCTGGGCGACGCTCCACCGCCCCGTCGCCCCGCGGTCCAGGCTGAAGCTTATCCCGGCCCCGACGCCTTCGAAGCCGATCTGAAGACGCTTCACGACAGCCTGGTGTCGCACCACGGCGGCGTCTTCGCCGACGACCGGCTCAGCGATCTGATCACGGCGGTCGAGGTGTTCGGCTTCCATATGGCGACCCTGGACATGCGCCAGAACGCCGACGTCCATGAACGTGTTGTCGCCGACCTGCTGAAGGTCGCGGGCGTCGAACTCAACTATCTGGCGCTGGACGAAGAAGGCCGCCTGAAGGTGCTGGCCGCCGAACTGGCCTCGTCGCGCCTGCTGTTCAGCCCCTATGCCGACTATGAGCCGGAAACGCTGAAGGAACGCGCCATCCTTCAGGCCGCCGCGACAGCGCTCGCCGCCTTCGGCCCGCAGGCCATCCGCACTCATATCGTGTCCAAGACCGACGCGGCTTCCGACCTGCTGGAAGTCTATCTGCTGCTCAAGGAGGTCGGTCTCTACCGACCCGAAGACCCCGCCGCCTGCCCGATCCAGGCCGCGCCTCTGTTCGAGACCATCGAAGACCTTCGCGCCGCGCGCCCTACCTTGGAGCGGCTGTTGCAGGAGCCGTCGGCCCTCGCCATCGCCAAGGCGCGAGGCGTGCAGGAGGTAATGATCGGCTATTCGGATTCGAACAAGGACGGCTCCTACCTGACCTCGGGCTGGGAGCTGCACGAGGCTTCGCGCGCCCTGGTCGAGGTCACGCAGAAGCACGGGCTGAAGCTGCAACTGTTCCACGGGCGTGGCGGCACGGTCGGGCGTGGCGGCGGTTCGTCCTTCGCCGGCGTCCTGGCCCAGCCTGAAGGCACGGTCCAGGGCCGCATCCGCACCACCGAACAGGGCGAGGTGATCGCCAACAAATACGGCGAGCCGGAAATCGCGCTTCGCAATCTGGACGCCCTGACCTGCGGCGCCATGCTGGCCTCGCTGGGCAAGGGGACGGATCACGCCTTCACCGCCGAACACGGCGCGACCCTGTCGGACCTGTCGGCGCGTTCGATGGGCGCCTATCGCAAGCTGGTCTATGAGACCGATGGTTTCGTGGACTACTACCGCGCCGCCACCCCCATCGCCGAGATCGCCGATCTGAAGATCGGCTCGCGCCCGTCGTCGCGCACCGCCTCGACGCGGATCGAGGATCTGCGGGCCATTCCCTGGGTGTTCAGCTGGTCGCAAAGCCGGGTCATGCTGCCCGGCTGGTTCGGCTTCGGTTCGGCGGTGCAGGGCAAGGACATGGGCGAGCTGAAGGCGATGGCCGAGGCCTGGCCCTTCTTCAAGACGCTGGTCCAGAACATGGAGATGGTCATGGCCAAGTCCGACATGACCATCGCCCGCCGGTACGCCACCCTGGTCCCCGATGCGTCGCTGGCGTCGCGCATCTATGGCGAAATCCGCGAGGAGTGGCAGCGCACCCACGACGCCATTCTGGCCATCACCGGCCATGACGCCCTGCTGGGCGGCCAGCCCGAGTTGGACCGGCTGATCCGGCTGCGCATGCCCTATGTCGAGCCGCTGAACCACGTCCAGATCGAACTGATCCGCCGCCGCCGCGCAGGCGACGACGACCCCCGCGTCCGCGAGGGCATCCTTCTGGCCATCAACGGCGTAGCGGCGGGCTTGCGAAACAGCGGCTGACTACAGCCACTTCGTCCGTTTGAACGTCACATACAGCGCCGCACAGATGGCCGCGATCACGCCCAGGACCGCATAATATCCGTACTCCCAGCGCAGCTCGGGCATGTGCTCGAAGTTCATGCCGTAGATGCCGGCGATGGCGGTCGGCACGGCCAGAATGGCGGCCCAGGCGGCCAGCTTGCGCGTGATCAGGCCCTGACGCTGCTGCTCCAGCAGATTGGCCACTTCGAACACCGACGACAGGATGTCGTTCAATCCCCCCAGCCGGCTGTTCACCCGCCGCACGTGGTCGCCGACGTCGCGGAAATAGGGCCGAACGTCCGGATCGATACAGGGCAGGTCCAGCGACTGGAGCCGTCCCAGCACCTCTTCCATCGGCCCCAGGATGCGCCGAAACTTCAGCAGCTCGCGGCGAAGGGTGAAGAGCCGGCGGATTTCCAGGCGTGACAGAAAAGCGTCCAGCGTCCGCTGCTCCATCTCCAGAACGCTGTCCTCGACATCGTCGACGATGGGGGCATAAGCGTCGACGATGAAATCCAGAATGCCGTGCAGGACGAAGTCGGGACCCTTCTTGAGCTGCAAGGGCGAGGCTTCCAGCTGTGTGCGCAAATGGTTGTGGGCGCGAGCCGAGCCGTGCCGGATGCTGACCACATGGTCGTCGCCGACGAAGACGTGCGTTTCGCCATAGGCCAGCCGGTCATCGATCTTCATGGCCGTGCGCGCCACTACGAACAGTTCGCGGCCATAGACTTCGACCTTGGGCATCTGGTGCGCCGCCAGGGCGTCCTCGACCGCCAGCGGATGCAGCTTGAACCGTTCCACCAGGACGTCGATCTCGGCGTCCGTCGGATCGTACAGCCCCACCCAGACGAACTCGCCCGGCTCCAGCGCCAACCCCTCGGGCGTCAGCGGTGCCTCTCGCACGCGCTGGCCGTCACGATAGACGTAGGAGGCGACGACGGTCATGAAATCTCCAGCAGATGCCTGCCCTGACTTAGAGGCTGAGGAGCCTCAGTAGAAGCATCGGATGCGCAGACGGGTCGATCCTGACCGAAATGTCATGACGTCGAATTATTGAAGCGGCGCCATTCGGCCGCAGAAGCTTCGCCGCTTCGATCGAATCCAGCTTCACCGTTAGCCACCCCGGACAACAAGGGGTTGGAAAACGGAACTCAGGATCATGCTCAAAATCGTCTCTATCACGGCCGCCGCGGTCCTCTCGGCCGGTTCAGCAAACGCCGCGCAGTTCGAAGCCCACATCCCCTATGGCGATCTCGATCTGTCGACCCGACATGGAGCGGCTGCATTCGACGCACGCGTCAACGGCGCCGCAGATCGCTTTTGCCGTAGTGTCCGATCGATTGAGCGCCCGGTCTGTCGCAATAGTTTCCGGCAGGAAGCGTTGTCTCTGTTGCCCGACCATCGCCGAGCCGAATATGCGCGCGGGCGCTTCGCCTTCGACGCTTGAAACGCAAGACGCCGCCGGACAGATCGTCCGGCGGCATCCGACTTATAGATAGGCGGCTTTCACCAAGGCCTCATCCGTCCCAAAGAACGGAATGCCCTTGATCAGGAAACCGGGAAGCCTCGGACCTTCAGCAGGGCCGCCACGTCCGGGTCGCGACCGCGGAAGGCGCGATAGGCTTCGGCGCGATCGGTGGTGTTGCCGGGGGCCAGCATGATCGACTTGAAGCGGCCGGCGATGTCCGGATTGAACACGTCGCCCGACTCTTCGAAATAGGCCCAGGTGTCGGCGTCCATCGTCTCGGACCACAGATAGCTGTAGTAGCCCGCCGAATAGGCGTCCGACGTGAACAGGTGATTGAACTGCGGCAGGCGGTGCCGCATCACGATCTCCTTGGGCATGCCGATCCGCGCCAGGCTGGCCTTTTCGAACGCGTCGATATCGGTCGGCGGTACGGCCTGGGTGTGCAGGTCCATGTCCACGATGGCCGAGGACAGATAGCTGACGGTCGCATAGCCCTGGTTGAAGGTGGCGGCGGCCTCGATCTTGCTGACCAATTCGGCCGGCATGGCCGCGCCTGTTTGATAGTGCTTCAGATAGCCGTCCAGGATCGGGCGGCTCAGCACCCAGTGCTCGTGCACCTGCGACGGATATTCGACGAAGTCGCGCGGCGTATTGCCGTACGACGGATAGGTCACCACCGACGACAGATAATGCAGGGCGTGGCCGAACTCGTGGAACAGGGTCTCGGCGTCGTCCAGCGAGATCAGCACGGGCTCGCCCGGCTCCGGCTTGGTGAAGTTGTTGTTGTTCGACGCCAGAATGACCTTGGCGCCGTCCAGCTGCGAGAACGACCGATAGGTGGTCATCCAGGCGCCCGAACGCTTGCCTGGGCGGGCGTAGTCGTCGGTGTAATACAGACCGATCAGGCGGCCATCGCGGCTCTTGTCATAGACCTCGTAGGCCTCGACGTCGGGCTCGAACGTCGGGACCGATCCCTTGGGCAGCTTCTTGAACTGGAAGCCGTACAGGCGTTCGGCCATGGCGAAGGAGCCGGCGCGGACCGCGTTCAGCTCGAAGTAGGGCTTTAGCTGGTTCTGATCCAGGTCGTATTTGGCCTTACGCACCTTCTCGGCGAAGTAGAGGTAGTCCCATGGCTCGATGTCGAAGCCGGCGATCGCCTTCATGTCGGCGACTTCCTCGGCGACGCGGGCCTTGGCCGGCGCCCAGACGCGATCCATCAGGGCCTGAGCATTGGCCGGGGTCTTGGCCATCGTGTCCTGCATGCGCAGTTCGGCGTGGTTGCGATAACCCAGCAGCTTGGCGCGTTGGTCGCGCAGTTTCACGATCTCGGCGATGGTGGCGTTGGTGTCGTTGGCGTCGCCGTTGTCGCCGCGATTGACGAACTTCTTCCAGACCTGCTCGCGCAAGGCCCGGTCGTCGGCGAAGGTCAGGAAGGGATCGACCGCCGAACGCGTGTTCAGGATCGCCCAGCCTTGCAGATTGCGGCTGCGCGCCGCGCTGGCGGCGGCGGCCTTGTTGGAATCTGGCAGGCCCCGCACGCCGGCCTCGTTGGGGATCAGCGTCCAGGAATTCTCATCAGCGACGACCTTCTGGCCGAAGCGGGTGAAAGCGTTGGACAGGGCGGTGTTGATCCGGCCCAGTTCGGCCTTGCCGGCCGCGTCCAGATTGGCGCCCGAACGGATGAAGGCGTCGCGGCGACGCTCGGCCAGACGCTTCTGCTGGGCGCTGAGGCCCGCCGCGTCCGCGGTGTCGGCGACGGTCTTGACCCGCTGGAACAGCTTCTCGTTGAAGGTGATCTCGTCAGAAGCAGCGGACAGCAGCGGCGACAGCTCGGTGTCGACCGCGTCATAGGCTTCGCCGCCGATGTTGGAGGTCATCACGCCATAGACGTTGGACGCCCGGTCCAGCGGCTCGCCGGCCAGCTCCAGCGCCGCCATGGTGTTGGCGAACGTCGGGGCCTCGGGGTTGTTGGCGATGGCGGCGATGTCGGCGCGCTGCAGTTCGATGCCTTCCAGCATGGCTTCGCGCAGCTTGGCCGGCGTCACCTTGTCGAAGGGCGGAACGCCATCATACTTTCCGGTCCAGGCCTGCAGCAGCTCGGCGCGCGGCGTCTGGCGGGGCAGGACGGCGCGGGCGATGCGCGCTTCCTCGGCGACGCTGGCGGCGGACGGCGCCGCAGCGGACCTGCCCGAGGTCGCGCCTGTGGAAGCGCAGGCCGACAGGGCCATCAGGCTGCCGCCCGCGATGAGAAGCTGGCGTCTATGCATGGAATGCTCCGAAACAAGATCATGGTTGCGATACACTTAGGCGCACGGATCGGCCCCGTCACCTGACGCGGGGATAAACTTGTCGCCAATCCGGTTGGATACGTCGTCGCACTGTTCTAAAGCCGGGCCATGGCTATTGGCGTTTTCGACTCCGGCGTGGGCGGCCTGACCGTCCACCGCGAACTGACCCGACGCTTCCCCCAGCGGGACTTCGTCTATCTGGCCGACCAGGCCCACGCCCCCTACGGCGGGCGAGGCGGCGAAGACATCGTCGAACTGACGAAAATCGGCTGCGAAAGGCTGTTCGACGCCGGCGCCTCCGTCGTCGTCCTGGCCTGCAACACCGCCAGCGCCATTGCGCTTCGCCGCCTGCAACAGACCTGGCTGCCGGGTCTGCGCGAGCGTCTGGGCCGTCCGGTCAACATCCTGGGCATCATCGTCCCGACCATCGAGGCGGCGACCGGCAAGCCCTGGAGCTTCGAGGCCGAGCGCCCGCAGGAAGGCGAAAAGGTCGCCTCCATCGACATCACCGGCGTCTTCTGCACCGCCGCCACCGCCATCAGCCGCGTCTATGAGATCGAGATCGACAAGCGGCGCGAGGACATTGCCGTCTTCTCTGAACCCTGCCCCGGCCTGGCGGGCCTGATCGAACTGGGCGCGCCGCCGGAGGAGCTGAAGGTGGTGATCGACGACCACGTCGATGCGCTGCGTCGCCGCATCGGCCGCCACCCGGACAAGGCCATCCTGGGCTGCACCCACTATGAGATCGTCGCCGAACTGTTCGCCCAGGCCCTGCCGGCCGGGACCGTTCTGATCGAACAGCCGACGGCGGTGGCGGATGCGCTGGAGCGCTATTTCAAGGCGCACCCCGAATACGATCTGGGCGACAGCGGGCGTCGCGACTTCCTGACCACCGGCCAGGCCGGGCCGCAGTCGGAACTGGTGTCCCAGTTCTGGGGCGCGCCGGTGACGTTCGAACAGGCCTAAGGGCTCAGCAGCCCGGACAATCGGGCAGCGGCTCGGTCTCCAACTGCAATGTCGTATGGCCAATGGCGTAGCGCTTCGCCACGGCCTGGGCCTCGCAGATCAGGGCCGCCGTGTCGGCGCGGTCGTGGACCAGGTGGGCGGTCAGGGCCGTCTCGGTCGTCGACAGTCCCCAGACGTGCAGATCATGCACGGCTCGCACGCCCGGCAGGCCGACCAGCGCCTGTTCCAGAGCCGGCACGTCCACGCCCGTCGGGGCGCCGTCCATGGCCAGATTGACCGAGTCCTTCAGCAGGCCCCAGGTCGACCACAGGATCACGACGACGATCACGAGGCTGACCAGCGGATCGACCACCGACCAGCCGGTCATCATGATCAGCCCACCGGCCAGGACCACGCCCAGCGACACGCCTGCGTCGGCCATCATGTGCAGATAGGCGCCGCGCGCATTCAGATCGTGCTGGGACTTCATGAACAGCAGCGCGGTGCCCAGGTTGATGACGAAGCCGATGCCGGCGACCGCCATGATGACGGCCGATCCGACCGGGGCGGGCTCGTTGAACCGCCGCACGGCCTCGAACGCGATGGCCCCGCAGGCGAAGATCAGCAGCAACGCATTGCCCAGCGCCGCCAGCACCGTCGCCTTGCCGAAGCCATAGGTCCGCCGACCGCCCGCCGCCCCATGTGCGCCGCGTCGCGCCAGCCAAGCCGCGCCGCCCGCCATGGCCAGACCCAGCACGTCCGACAGATTATGCCCGGCGTCGGCCAGCAGGGCGGTCGAGTCCGCGATCAGGCCCGCGCCGAACTCGCACGCCACGAACAGCAGATTGACCACCAGGCCGACGGCATAGCGCCAGTCGCCGGTGTCCACCGGACCGTGGCTATGGCCGCCGTGGCCGTGGCTGTGTCCGTGGTGACTGTGAGAATGCCCATGGCCATAATCCGCATGATCGTGGTCATGCCGGTGGCTGGGGCTGTGGTCGTGCGCGGCGTTCATGGCTCGCCTATACGCCCTCTGGCGAAACAGCCAAGCCGATACATGATAACGCATTGAATGTTATCATGTAATATCGCGTCAGTGTTGATGCATGGCGACCATGAGGCCCAAGGCGATCAGGGCCACGCCCAGCACCGCCCCCTCATATCGCGCCCATCGCTCCAGCCGCAGGATCGAGGCGCCGGCGCTGGCCAGGGCCGTGAAGACCGCCATGCCGGCGATGGTCCCCGCCGCGAACACCACCGTCAGCAGCGCCAGCGCGCCAAGCCCCGCGGAGGCCGAAGACAGATAGATGGGCAGCAGCACTTCGCCCGGCGAGACCGCCATCATGGCGACCAGACCCAGGAAGGCGGCCTTGTCGGACACGGCGGGCTCGGGCGTCTCGACCGCAGGCCCGCCGGCCATGGCCGGACGCTTGAGGGTCGCGCGGGCCAGATAAAAGGCGCCGAACAGGAACAGCAGCACCGCCGCCAGGTGAGGCAGCACGCCCTCGATCCACTGATCCAGCGCCAGACCCGCCGCCACGATCAGACCACCGACCACCGCCGTCGTGGCGATATGGGCCAGGCCCGCCGTCGTCACCGCCATCAGAATCCGCGACGGTCGCCAGCCTTGCGCCCGCCCCACCAGGGTGAAGGGCAGCCAGTGGGTCGGCAGGGCCGCATGCAGAAAGGCCGCAACGAAGCCGCCGCCCAGCAGGGAAAGCATGACAGACTGTTCGGGGCCGGGGGACATGACCGGCCCTATAGCGTGTTACTTTATAACGGTCGAGAAGAATCGGCGATCAAAGCCAATCGGCGAACGGCTCGCGGTCCAGCATCTCTTCATAGGTCGGACGTGGCCGGATCACCGCCCACTGATCGCCATCCACCAGCACCTCGGGGATCAGGGGCCGGCTGTTGTATTCGCTGGACATCACCGCGCCGTAAGCCCCTGCGCCGGTGAAGACGATCAGGTCCTCGGCCTCCAGCGGCGGCAGCGCGCGGTCCCGCGCGAAGGTGTCGCCCGTCTCGCACACCGGCCCGACCACGTCATAGGACGTCGCCGCACCCCCGCGCGGATTGACCGGCTGGATGTCGTGAAAGGCGTCGTACAGCGCCGGCCGCATCAGGTCGTTCATCGCCGCGTCCAGCACCAGAAAGCGCCGTCCGTCCGAGCGTTCGTTGACCTGGATCACCTGGCTGAGCAGCACGCCGGCGTTGGCGGCCAGCAGCCGGCCCGGCTCGAACGCCGCCTCGACCTCCAGTCCGTTCAGAACCCGTGCGGCCATGGCGACATACTCGGCCGGCGACGGCGGCTCGGTCCCGCCGGAATAGGGCACGCCCAGCCCGCCGCCCAGATCCAGCCGGGTCACGGCATGACCCTGCGCCCGCAGTTTGCGCGTCATGTCCGCCAAGACCTCGAACGCGGCCTTCAGCGGATTAAGATCGGTGATCTGGCTGCCGATATGACAGGCCAGCCCCACCGGCGTGACATGGGGCGAGGCCGAGGCGCGGGCATAGAGATCCATCGCCTCCTCGACCGGCACGCCGAACTTGTCGCCCTTGCCGCCCGTGGTGATCTTGGCGTGGCCGCCCGCGCCCACGTTCGGATTGACCCGAACGGCGATGGCCGGCGAGGCGTCCATCATGGCCGCGACGGCGATCAGCCGATCCAGCTCTGCGCCGGATTCAACGTTGATCTGACGCACGCCAACGCTGATGGCGAAGGCCATTTCCACATCGGTCTTGCCGACGCCGGAGAAGATGATCCGGTCGGACGGCACGCCGGCGGCAAGCGCCCGGCGGATTTCGCCCTCCGACACCGTGTCCGCGCCGGACCCCAGTTTCGCCAGGGTCGCCAGCACCGACAGGTTGGAGTTGGCCTTGACCGCAAAGGCGATCAGGGCCTCGCCCAGAGCGTCCCGATGCGCGTCTGCCGCGGCGCGCAGCAGGCCGTAATGCCGCTTCAGGGTCGCGGTCGAATAGACATAGGCCGGTGTGCCGACCTCGTCCGCGATCAGCTCCAGCGGCACGCCCTCGGCATGGAGGGCGCCGTCCTTCAGGTCGAAATGGTGCAACTTACCGCGGGTCGTTCTGGGCGGCGCCGGCGCCGATCGGGTTGGATGGGCCGCCGTCGATCGGCACGCTGCTGGACGGACGGTTCATGGTCGCCGGCTCGGGTAGCCCCGGCGCTCGGCTGCTGCGCGGCGCACGTTCGGTCTCGCGCACCGGCGATTCCAGATCGGCCATCCGGCCGCAGGCGGAGGTCAGGAGGGCGAGCGCGCCCGCGAGGATCAGAGATTTTTTCACAGGCGGGCTCTCCAGTCGGCGATGCGCGCACGGACCTGTTCCGGCGCGGTTCCCCCATAGCTTTGGCGGCTTTGGCACGAAGCCTCGGCGGTCAGCACCTTGTAAACCGCTTCGGTGATCCCCGGCTCCAGTTTCTGCATTTCTTCCAGCGGCAGTTGCGACAGATCCACGCCCAGCGTCTCTGCCTGTTTGACCGCCGCCCCCGTCACATGGTGCGCCTTCCTGAACGGCAGATTCAGTTCGCGCACCAGCCAGTCGGCCAGGTCCGTCGCGGTCGAAAAGCCCGCGCCCGCCGCCTGGGCCATCCGTTGGGTGTTGGGTTGCAGGGCCGAAACCATCGCCGTCATCGCGACCAAGGCCAGATCCAGGGCGTCGAAGGCCTCAAACACCGGCGGCTTGTCTTCCTGCATATCCTTGGAATAGGCCAGCGGCAGGCCCTTCATCACCGTGGACAGAGCGACCAGCGAACCCATGATCCGCCCGGTCTTGGCCCGCACCAGTTCGGCGGCATCCGGATTGCGCTTCTGCGGCATGATCGACGAGCCGGTGGTCAGGTCGTCGGGCAGGCTGGCGAAACCGAACATCGGCGTCATCCAGACCACGATCTCCTCAGCCAAGCGCGACAGATGCCCGGCCGTGATTGAGGCGGCGGCCAAGCTTTCCAGCGCGAAGTCGCGGTCCGACACGGCGTCCAGGCTATTAGCCATCGGCCGGTTGAAGCCCAGTTCCGCCGCCGTCGCCTGGCGATCGATGGGGAATGGCGAACCGGCCAGGGCTGCGGCCCCCAACGGGCTTTCATTCATCCGGGCGCGGGCGTCGGCGAAACGCCCGGCATCGCGGCCAAACATCTCGACATAGGCCATTAGATGGTGGCCCAGGGTCACGGGCTGGGCGGTCTGCAAATGGGTGAAGCCGGGCATCAGGTCGCCGGCATGCTGTTCAGCGCGTGTCAGCAGAGCGGCCTGCAGCGCCTTCAACTGCGCGACCGAGCGATCGCAGGCGTCGCGGACCCACAGGCGGAAATCGACCGCGACCTGATCGTTGCGGCTGCGCGCCGTGTGCAACCGGCCGGACGGCTCGCCGATCAGTTCATTGAGGCGCGCCTCCACATTCATGTGGATGTCCTCGAACTGATCGCGGAAGGGGAAGGTGCCGGCCTCGATCTCGGATTGGATGACGTCCAGCCCGCCCAGGATCGCGTCCGCATCGGCCTGCGCGATGATGCCCTGCTTGGCCAGCATGCGGCAGTGGGCCCGCGATCCGGCCAGATCCTGACGCCACAGGCGCTGGTCCACGCCGATGGAGACATTGATCGCCTGCATGATCTCGGCGGGGCGCGACGAAAAGCGTCCGCCCCACATGTCTTGACCCGCGGGCTTCACCGGCGCAGTCGAACTGCCGGATGGATTGGCGTCGGAAGAAGGTGTTTCGGTCATGAGCGGCTCAAGAAAGGCGATCTGGGCGGTCGTCGGCGCGGTCGTCGTCGTCAGCACCATCGCCGGCGCCGGCGGCATGGCGATGTCGCTATACGCCAATCATCGCCAGAAGGCGCAAGTCGAACAGACGACAACCGCCGCTGCGGCGCCAAAAAGCGACCTGGCGCGCTTCGCGGTCGGATCCCTGGCCGCGCTGTCGACCCCGGCCGAGGCGGAACCGGCGCCCGAATACGCCTTCCGCGACCGCACCGGCACGGCCGTCCGCTTTTCGGCCTTCCAGGGCAAGGTCGTGGTCGTAAATCTTTGGGCGATGTGGTGCGCGCCCTGCAAGGCGGAGATGCCCACGCTTCAGGCGTTAGCGAAGGCCTATGAAACGAACGAGGATCTGGTCGTCTTGCCGATCAACGTGGACGCCACGCCCGAAGCCGCAGCCGAGGCTAAACGTTTCCTGGCCGACCACGCCCCCCTGCCCTTCTACAGCGACGCCAAATTCCAGCTGCCGTTCGAGTTTCCCGGCAAGGGCGCCATGCCGCAGACCATCGTCCTGGATCGCCAGGGCCGCATTCGCGCCGTGATGAAAGGCGAGGCGGACTGGTCCAGCCCGGAGGCCCGCGCCCTGATCGATGCGATCCTGGCGGAAGGCGGCGCGCCGCCTCCCGCCTGATTGACCTTAGTTGTTATTGGCCGGCACGCGCTGATCGGTCGCGGGATTGATCGCGCCGGGCTTGCCCTCGGCCGCCGCTTCCGCCTGTTCGTTTTCCAGCTTGTCGGCGACCTTGCCGGCGCCGCTCTCGACCGCCTGCGCCGCCTTCATCGCGCCGCCCTCGATCACTTCGCCGGCCTGAGACGCCACATCGGCCGTCTTGTCGGCGGCAGCCTCGGCATGCGCCTCGGTCTTTTCCTGCTCGGCCTGGGTGCAGGCGGCCGCGCCCAGCGTCATTGCGGCGACGGCCGCCATCAGGGCTTTGGTTCGGATCGTCACGACGAAACTCCGGTCAACGTTGAAAGCTCGACCGAAAAACGCAGCACAACGGCGCAGGTTGCAGCCAGCCAAAGCAACGGCAGTCGTTACGCGCAACTCAAGATCGATCGCTGCGCGCGTTGTATTTGCTAGTTGGGACGAGACATGAGACCGTAGATCATCAAGGAGACACGCATGTTCGCAACATCATTGGCCTTTGCATCCACGCTAGCATTGCAAGCATTAGCTCAAACCCCTCCAGCGACGACAGCGCCGTCACCTCAGGTTGCCGCTGAGGACCAAGCAGCGCCCCCTCCCCGGGCGCGCCGCGTCTGCGAGCGGCGAGCCCTGACAGGTCGCAGGCTTGAGCAGACCATCTGCTATACGCCTGAGCAATATGCTGCTCTGGTCGAGGCCAAGCGCAAGGAACTTCGCGAAATTCAGAGCCGAGACGCCGTGCAATACGACCGCTCGATCGTCGGCATTCCGCCTGGACCGCTTTGAACTGGCGACTTTGCTCAGCATCGTGGAAATGGTGACTGGAGGCGGAATCGAACCGCCGACCTGTGGGTTATGAACGGCCCGATCTCCGACGTCTAAGTAGTTAACCTTTATGGGATTTCCCGAGGCTCATCGTGTGAGGTTCGGGACTATTCCGGGGCTGCGGATCAACAACCATGTTCACGGTTGTCGATCCGTCGTCCTGCCGCGCAAACACAATCCGCCCCCCGGGAACCTCAGCTGTTGCGAAGGACCGGCCATCGCTTTCGGCTGGGCCATAGGTGTGAAGTTTCCAGGGTGCCAAATCCTGAAGTACGTCCAGCGTCAATGTCATTGAACCGCCCTGGATGGCGCGGATTTCACCATCGGCAAAACGAACATTCGCTTGGATGCCATTGAAGGAACCACTGATGACGTTCCGCCCTGGCACGAAATGATGGCCGTTCTGTTGAGCTCCTTGAAGCACGACATTCGCCAGCACCTCGGTCGGAATCGGCTCTCCACTGATGTCGATTAGCTGCGCGAAATCGCCTTGGCGCGAGGTGTCGGACGATACAAAATTGATGGCGAGGCTGACGAAGCTCATTGTTTCGACCACTAACCCGGGAGCCGTAAGCCAACTGAAGGCTTTCGCCTCATGAAGACTGAGGCAGAGGACATTGAGCGTTGCGGCGGTCTTCAAGGCCGTTTTCGCGAAGCCTTTCGTGCTGACCATGCAGGCCCGATGAACTCCGGTTCTTTGGCATTTCGCGGCGAACTGCTCGACATCGGGCACTCCTATCGGCCTTGACCGATCCCGACATTCTAGAGCGGTCACCGTCTCATGATGAAGGTGCCGAAACGTCAGGACTACGTCGTGCTCACGCAGTTGGCCGGTCACGACGTCTTTGAGACGTTTCGGAGATTCGACGGTGAAGCGTGAATCTTGCTCTGACGTTCGTTCAAGCGCGGCCACAAGGATCTGTAGAGCTTCGCCCGGCTTCATCCTGCCTTGACCTCGGATTTCGGTAGCGCGGCATCTGCCTCGGTGTGGATTTCCGCTAGAGCTTGACGAACGTCATCCTCGATCGCGTGTGCATAGACCATAGTGGACTTGATGTCGGCGTGCCCGAGGAGACGTTGAGCCACACGCAGGTTCTTCGTCTTCCGGAGGGTCTGCATGGCGGCGTGGTGCCGGGCAGCATGAATGCCGCGCATGCCTTTGGCCTCCTTCAACCCTGACCGAACCATAGCGCGCCGGACGGCTATTTCTAGGCCGCCGTAGGTGAGCGGAATCAGCTTTATCTTGGCGCCCGGCCCCTTGATCCGCTTCTCTCGGAACCACACCGTGGTGAGTTTGGCGGCTCTCGCTCTGCCGAGACGGGCGGCCATCTGCGCAGCGTCTTCAGGAAGCAAGGGGATGATGTGATCGTCGTCGCCCTTGCGCTCGCGGAGCCGGACGCGGGCGTTGTCAAGCTGGGAGACATCGAGGTCATCCAGGCCAAAAAACAGTTCGGCTAAGGCGGCGATGTCGATGCGGCTGAGCGCAGAGCAGCTGGCGCGCATGGAGGCCAGCCGGGCGCGGCGCGTGGCCGGTCCCGTCGAGGTGGTGGTGTCGGGCGTGACCCTGCGCCCTTCGCAGCGGGATGCGCTGATGGAAGCCGAGCGTCTGGCCGGCGGCGGCCTGGCTGAGCGACGCAAGGCGGCCATGCTGGTCCGTCTGGTCGAGGGGCAGTTGAAGGCGGCGCGCGATGGGGCGGCCGTCGAGGCGGCGATCGAGGACACGTTGCTGCGGGCCGAGGCGCGCGGCGAGGCGTTCGAGGTCGAGACGGTGGCGGTCGGCGAGTTCCGGCGCGACGACAACGGCGGGCTGGCGCGGCTGTCTGTGTGATCAGCTGATCGGTCAGGTCCAAGTGGATTTCCAGCGCGGCAATGGCCTCGGTTCTGGCACGCTCTGCGGCAGATCGATCACCCGCCGTCAGATGGGCTGCGAACTCGGTGATCTTCGCCGTCATCAGCTGTTCCGCGCCCATGGCGCGCCGCTCCAGCGTCCCGTCATCCATTCACATCTCCCAAGCGGTTTTGCGGCCCGGCCGTTGATGTCCTCGCCCAGCCGGGCCGCCTGACGCAGTTCGGGCACGAGCTGCGACGCTTATGGCTTAGCTCAGCGTTTGAAGCGACCAAACCAAGTCTTTAGCGGGAGGTTGGCAAGATCGGCACGATGGTGTCGCCGTGCGTCCTGAGGCGCCGCCCTATGCGGCACGCAAATCGCTTGTCGCGATACTCGAAATCAACGCTGGAGCCATCCGGGATGTCGTAGATTACCGTCTCCCCATGGAAGGCGACGACCAGTAGGCCTGGGCTGCCGAAACCACATCGCCCAGCTTCCAGCTGCTGGAACCAGCAGTTGGTCAAACCCTTCTCCGTTTGAATCCGAAGATCGCCGAACAGCCAGCTATTGGGTAGCCGCTCAGGATGTTCAGGTGGTGTCGCTGCCACCGGACACGGCACCTGCCCAATTTCCTCCGCTGGAACGTAATGCAACATGGAGGTGTCGGACCCTCCGCTTAGTTGCGCAGCAAGTATGAGTGCAGTGAACAGCATCCTGGCATTCTAACTCGGGCGACCGATCATCGTCTGTAGGGCATGATTGAGCAGATAGGCCGGGGCATCTGCGGAACCTCCGGCCCATAGCTCCCCGCTAGAGCGAGCGCTTGGCTCAACAGTGACGCTATCGCGCACACCTAAAGCGCGCAACCCCCACAATCTGGAGACTTACCATGCTCGACGCCCGTCGATTGCAGACGAACCTTCGCGTGCCGGTCGACGGGATCATCGGCGCCGGCACCCTGACCGCTTTTTTCGCACGGATGGGCGCCGCCCCGGCAATCGCCGCCGAACTCGGCCTCGCCGCGAACGTCCACTTCAGCACCTACGGCATTCTCGACACCGGCCTCCGCTTGGCTCACTTCATGGGTCAATGCTCGCATGAGAGCGGCGGCTTCCGGTACATGGAAGAGATCGCCAGCGGCGCCGGCTATGAGGGCCGGGCAGACCTGGGAAACACCCAACCCGGCGACGGCAAGCGATACAAGGGTCGCGGCCCGATCCAGCTCACCGGAAGAGCCAACTATCGCCGCGTCGGGCGCCAGATCGGCATCGACCTGGAAAGCCGGCCCGAGATGGTCGCCTATCCGTCGATCGGCCTGCTGGTCGGCTGCGTCTATTGGGACGGCCGCAAGCTGAACGCCAAAGCCGACGCCGACGACTTGGAAGGCCTGACCCGCGCCATCAACGGCGGCACGAACGGTCTCGCTGATCGGCGGGCCCAGACGGCGAAGGCCAAGGGCCTGATCCTATGATCGCCGCCCTCGCCGTCCTCCGCTCCATTCCGCGCCTGCTCAGCCCGACCGGCTGGCTGATCGTCGCCATCATCGCCGCCTTCGTCCTGACCGGCGCCTACTGCTCTTACAGGGGCGCACAGGGCGAGCGAGGCCGGCAGGCAGTCGCGACACAGAAGACCAATGCGAAGGCGTCAGGCGCGCGGGAAACCGCAGCTGTCGAGGCATCAGTCGAAACTCCCATCATCAACGCCCGCCAGAAGGATCTCTCCGATGCGGTCAACTCGCTCCCTGATGCTGTCCCTAGCGCTCGCCGCGTCCGTCTCGCTTGCGAGCGGTTGCGCCACCAAGGCTCCGCAGAGCGCCTTCTACCCGAGCCCTGCCGATCTGGCGGTTGAGCCGAAGCCGGTCCTCGCGCCTGGGGCGATCTATTCAGAGGCCGCGCTCGACGCCTACGACATTGCCATCGAGGCCCGGGGCGATCGGCTAGCGGCTCAAGTCGGGCGGTTGTGCCGGTTCTTCGACACCATGGGAATGCGGGGGCTGGATTGTCCGCCGCCGCCGCGACCTGGTTAGAGAAAACGCTCGCGATGGGTCAGGATTTTCAGAAGGCTGTCAGCGCCGATAAGGATGTTGGCCAGAATAGTCATGACAGACCAACGTGGGGTCTGACCCACCGTTCCGCCATGTTCAGCGTCGAGCCTCGGCTCCGCTATCGAGGCCGCTCCGGGGGACCGGGGCGGCTCTCTTCTTTTGTGGCTTTCTCGCGCCGAGAATTGCGCAAATCGGTCCGTCGTAAGCCCGGGTAGATCGCTGTGCCAATTCGGCACTCGCAAAGCTTCAATCATCGAAACCCCTGTTGCGCGAACGCCGTGCGCCTCATAGAGCCGAATGGTTAACCCGCGTTAGCCAAGTCGTTGATTCGTGCCCTTTTGGGACGGCACGGCTCTTGGAGAGCCCGGGTGTCGGGACAGGGTCAACCTTTCCCGTGGAATGCTGGGGGGAGCTGGGAAACCAAGCGACCGCTTAATCAACAACGGCGATCTATTCGCTTGGAGAGACCACTATGAAACTCGCTTCCCTGATGGCTGGCGCCGCTGCGCTGGCTCTCGTTGCCGCTCCGGCCATGGCCGACACGATTAATCAAGGCTCCGCCGTTGGCGGTTTCTCGAAAGGCAACTACGGCGCCTACACGTCGGCGAACGGCACGACCGACATGAACTTCATCGGCTTCGTGAAGACCAATGGTCTTGGCGGCCAAGACAGCGGCATCTCGGTCTTCACCGCGACCGGCAGCTCGGCTGCCAACAACGGCACGGCGTCGAACAACGACGGCGCGACCTTCACCCTGAAGGGCGCTGTGTCGACGGACTGCGCCTACTATACCGGCAACGCCTCGACCACGATCGACTTCGGCACCATCGGCATCTACGCCTCGGACGACACCGGCCCGGCCAATGCCTTTGACATGACCGCTCCGGCCAACGTCACCATCGACACCAACCTGGCCGGCTGCAACACCTCGAACACCGTCACCGTGTCCAAGAACGACATCCGCGGCCTGGTGAACAACTCGGGCGCCGGTTACGACTCCAACGTCTTCCAGGCCAACCTGCCTTACTCGGTCACC
>NZ_FNKT01000004.1:0-173148 GCF_900102995.1 Brevundimonas sp. 374
GTCGTAACCGGCGCCCGAGTTGTTCACCAGGCCGCGGATGTCGTTCTTGGACACGGTGACGGTGTTCGAGGTGTTGCAGCCGGCCAGGTTGGTGTCGATGGTGACGTTGGCCGGAGCGGTCATGTCAAAGGCATTGGCCGGACCGGTGTCGTCCGAGGCGTAGATGCCGATGGTGCCGAAGTCGATCGTGGTCGAGGCGTTGCCGGTATAGTAGGCGCAGTCCGTCGACACAGCGCCCTTCAGGGTGAAGGTCGCGCCGTCGTTGTTCGACGCCGTGCCATTGTTCGCAGCCGAGCTGCCCGAGATGGTGATCAGCGACACATTGCTGTTGACGCTAGGGTTCAGCGCATCGGCGATACCCACGATGGTCGTGTTGTTGCTGGTGCCCGTGAATGAAACGCCAGGAATGGTGCCGAACGGCGTCGAGATCGGGGGCGTAATCTGAACGGTGCCCGTAACGGAGCCCTGGTAGACGGTGCCGGCCATGGCGGGAGCGGCGGTCAGAGCCAGCGCGGCGGCGCCGGCCATCAGGGAAGCGAACTTCTTCATTTCAGTCTCTCCAAGCGAATGATTTCGCGAAAAATAGTCGATCGAGGCGGCAGTCCCTCCCCGTCCGATCTCGTCCAGTTAATCTTCCATTAACAAACGGTCAACAATAAAAAACGCCGTTAGCTACGATTTTCAGTGTATTCGCGTGGCGCGCGAAATCTTCGTTTTGCTCAAGAAAAGCACAAATTCGCCTGCTTCTTCTTGAAGCAAGCGCCGAGTCTATTCCGTATGTGCTATTAACTTGAACTTAATCGTTCAGACGCGAGGCGTTACCGTCACCGTCAGGGTTTCAGTATATTGACCTGCCAGAAGACCTGCTCCGGCCGGTTGCCTCGTGCGGAACTCGATCTTGCCGCCGCCGGCGGCGATGCCGTCCCCGCTGCTCAGCATTCCCATATGGTCGGCGCTGCTAAAGCTAGCCTGCAACGTGCGCGGTTCGGGCCGAAGCGTCGGAACGGTCAAGGTGACATCATAGGGCAGCACGCCCGCGAAGGGTCCTTCGCCCTGCGGCTTGCTGACGTGGGCCAGACCACCCCGCGCCGAGGTCACGCCCAGATCGAATGGCACGTTGCAGTTCAGACCGAAGAGCGCGGTGGCGCGCTCGCCCCCCGTCAGCTCGCCGAAGTCGATGTCGCCCCCGCCCTGGATCTCGCAGCGCGGGACGATGCGGCCGGTGACGGTGACATTCAGCGTCTTGCCCACGCCGAGGTTGTCGGTGACAGGCTTCGCCAGCGCAGGCGACGCAATGGCGGTGACGATCAGCGCAACGGCGACGCTTAAGCGACGGACCGACGCACGCAACGGCCTTGACGAATTTTGCATTGCCCCAATCCCGTTTCCGTCCCCAGGACGGCCCGTCACCCCGACGGTTCGCCCCACCCCTTCCAAAAGCCGTGCCACTCCGAATCGAGACGTTCGGCGACGGGCAGGCTTTGGTTAACAATCAGTTAACGGTGGCCGCTTTACGCCTAAGAGCAGCGGTATGCAATGCGTTTGCTGAACGGCGTTGTGCGTCAGGCCGCCGCAAGCGCGTGGCGTTCGGCGAACTTCGTCATCGTGTTCAGCGCGGCTCGGGCGACGATGCCAAGCAGGGTGTTTCGGCGATGATCACGCGCGTCCCTAGCGTCCTATCGTGGGACAACCACTGCTAGCGCACTGTGTCACAATGGCACACCAAATAGAGTGGCCGCGGGCGATGGCGCCGCTTCGTGGCCCACGCGGCAACGCGTCAAGGATCGGGACTGGAGCGGGTGAGGGGAATCGAACCCCTGACATTCAGCTTGGGAAGCTGACGTTCTACCTCTGAACTACACCCGCACAGAAAAACGCCGAAGCGGCGTCAGCGCGCTCCGGCGTTGATTGTCTTAGCCGCCGCAGCGGCCGCGCTCAAGGCAGAGGTTATTGCGCCGCTTCGACGGTGACCCCGCGCTTTTGCAGGATGGCCTGGACGCTGTCGTCGCCGGTCAGGTGGGCGGCGCCGACGGCGATGAAGGCGGTGCCGGAGCCTTCGAGCAGGGTCTGGATCTGGTTGGCCCAGTCGGTATTCCGATCGACCAGAACGGCCTGATACAGCGCCGGCGAGGCCTCCTTCATTTCCGTGATCGTGACGCGGTCCAGCGTTGCGACGTCGCCCCGGGCCCAGGCCTCGACCATTTCATCCAGTTTTGTGGCGGCGTTCTCGTAGTCCTTCAGCGTCTCGCGCAGGAAGACCAGCTGCACGTCATCGGGCAGGCCGGCCAGGATGCCGACCTGCTTGTCGATGGTCTCAAAGCCGTGGATCGGCTTGCCCGCCGCCTCGGCGCGCGCCTTCAGCACCAGTTCGACGCCGGACTTGGGATCGTAGCCGGCCTTGATCAGCGGCGCGACCGACAGGCTGAGCGCCGCCAGCCAGGGTTTCATCGGCTGAAGCTGGGCGGCGGAGGCGCCCATGGCCTGGGCGGCCGCATCCAGTTCGGCGTTTTCTTCCGGCGTCAGGCGGCTGGACAGGGGCGTCTCGGGCGACAGACCGTGCTGCTGGATCAGCGGCATGATGGCGGCCTGGTCATCCGGATTGCTGATCTCGAACCAGATGTCCGAGGCGCTGTCGAAGGCGGCCTCGACGCGGGGGCTGGCCCAGCCGGTCGTGGGGCGCAGCACGTGGACCGAGCCGAACAGATACAGCGTCGAGTCCGCATCCTTGACCACCCACAGGGCGGGACCTTCGCCCTGGATCGGCGCAGGGGCGGCCGGCGCGGCGGTCTGGGCCAAGGCGTCGGCTGGAACGCCCGCGATGGCGACGAACAGGGCCAGGCCGCCGGCGACGCCCACGGCGCCGCGCGCCAGGCTGGAAACGGACGACAGAAGGCGATCGGTGAAGGTCATGAGAGGTCTCGTTGTTATTCAAAGGGAAGGAGAAAAAGGACGGATCAGGCCAGGCCGCGACGCAGGCTGATCCACACGGAGCAGCCCAGATAGAGCGCCATCAGGACGACGTAGATGTCCCACGCCGTGATGGCGGGTGCAGCGCCCAGACGTTCGGCGGCGGCCCAAAGGAACAGGACCAGCTGACCCGCGAACAAGGTGACGGCCGCCGCCTCGATCACCGCCCGACGCAACAGCTCGTCGGCCTGGCGATAGACGCGCACATTCATCACCGCGTGAAGCACCAGCAGAAGGCCGATGGCGCCTAGGCCGAGCACAGGATTTACGCCCGCCAGGCTGAAGACGACCGGCAGGGTCAGGATGACGCCGGAAAAGCCCATGACCAGCGCCTGAAACCGGGCCAGAGCCGTCTCATCCGGCGAGGCGGGACCGTCCAGATTATACATCCGGCCGAGGCGGTCGGCGTTCAGGCTGACATGCAGCGCCCACAGCGATCCCGCGACCAGGGCCAGACCGACCAGCATCGCCAGGCCATCCGACCAACGCAAGTCCATGTCGCTCGGCCCGAATCCGCCCGGTGCGGTCCTGGCCAGCCAAGCGCCGACGCCGTAACCGATCACCCCGAAGACGGCGCCGAAAACAAAGGCGCGAACCCAGCGCGGCCAGGATGCGGGAGAGAGGGTGGAGGGCTTCATTTCGTCGGCTCCTGATCGTCCGAGAAGATGGATTCGATGGGTTGGCCGAAGACGCCGGCGATCTTGAAGGCCAGCGGCAGGGAGGGGTCGTAACGGCCGGTCTCCAGCGCGTTCACGGTCTGGCGCGACACGCCCAGATGTTCGGCCAGCTGCGCCTGGCTCCAGTCGCGCTCGGCGCGCAGGACCTTGAGACGATTGTTCATGGCTCAGCCCCGCATCCGCGCCAGCCACCACCAAACCCAGACGACGGTGTAGCCGATCAGCATGGGAGCGATCATCAAGGCGGCGCCGGCGGACACATAGTCGATGGGCGCACCGCCCGAGCCGATCTCACGCGCGATGATGTCGCGCCACGGCCCGGCCGAGGACAGGATCAGGCCGACGCCGCTGACGCACATGCCCGCCGTGCCGCCCCAGTACCAGGCCGCCTTGTGCGCCTCCTTCGCGGCCTCGTCGATCACGCGCATCCATTCGGCCCCGATCCACAGGGCGCCGGCCATGATGGCGGCGGCGAAGACAGCGGTCACGATCAGTTCGCCCATCTCGGGCGCGATCCATCCCGAACTGGAGGCGTAGCCGACCGCGATGCCGCCGAGGAAGGCGAACAGCAGGCCGCCGCCGAACGTGATCACCGTCGCCTTGATTACCGGCCGCCACTTGCGCATCAGTCAACACCCCTTGTCCTATTGACAAGCTACATTGACATTCCCGCTCGGGCGCTGTCAAGCGCCCTTTCCACACCGAGACTTTTTATTCGACCTTGGCGGCGGCGATCAGTTCGGGACGGGCGATGGCGCGGGGCGCGGTTTCGACCGGCGTCAGATCCGGCAAGGCCTTGCCCTCGTGATCGACCTGCAGATCCTCGAACCGGCGCGCGGAGACCATGACCTGGCTCTCGAGCGAGCCGACGAACTGATTGTACTTGCCGACGGCCGTATCCAGAGCCCGTCCGACGGCTGAGGCATGGCCGCCCATGACCGATAGCCGCTTGTAGAGTTCGCGGCCCAGGGCGGCGACCTTGTCGGCATTGGCCGCCTGCTCTTCCGCGCGCCAGCCATAGGCGACGGCCTTGCACAGGGCGAACAGAGTCGAAGGGGTGACGATGACGACGCGCGAGGCCATCGCCTGGGTCATCAGGTCCGGTTCATGGTCCAGAGCCGTGACCAGGAACGCATCGCCGGGCACGAACAGGACGACGAAATCGGGGCTGGGCTTGAACTGGTCCTGATAGGCCTTGGACGACAGTTGGCGGACATGGGTCTTCAGGCTGGCGGCGGTGCGCAGGCCGACCGAGCGGGCGCGCGCCTCCTCATCGCCCTCGCCGTCGTCGAAGGCCAGCGGGACCTTGGCGTCGATCACGAACATGCCGCCGCCGGGCAGGCGGACAATAAAGTCGGGTCGGTTCTGGCGGCCCTCGTCGTCGGCGCTGGAGGTCTGTTCGGTGAAGTCGAACCGCCCCGCCATGCCGGCGGCCTCCAGAACGTTGCGACAGGTCTGCTCGCCCCAGCGGCCGCGACGGCCCGTATTGCCGCGCAGGGCCTCGGTCAGCTTGCGCGCCTCGTCGCGCGTGGCGGACGAGGCCGTCATCAGCTGGGCCAGCTGTTCACGCAGTCCCCCGGTCTCCTCGGAGCGCGTCTTCTCAAGCGCGGCGACATGCTCCTGGAATTTGGTCAGGGTGTCGGCGACGGGTTTCAGCTGGGCGGCCATCCGCTCGCGCGCCAGCTGGTCCTGGGCGCGGAAGGTCTCGGTCGCGCGACTGACCATCTGATCCGCCACGACCTGGGCCGACTGCGCCGCCTGGGCCTTGAGCAGTTCGCCCATGGTCACACGGCTTTCCTCGACCAGATCGATGCGGGCCTCGGCCGCCGCAAGCGCGCCGCTCGTCCTTTGCCAGCCCATATAGGCCCATAGAAAACCACCCCCGAAGGCGGCGGCCAGGACAGCGAGGATCGGCACAAGCATGTTCATGCTCCGTTCCTAACGGGAGTCGCCTTCGATGAGAAGCGGGGCCCTTCCGGCGCCGCTTGTCCGGAACGTCGCCGTTGCGATGACGTTGGTGTCTCAGCCATTTGCACGAAGGACCCGCCCATGACCCCGGAAAAGCCCCACCGACACGACACCGCCGCCGATGCGGTGCACGACGGCCGGCCGGTCGACGCCGAACTGGTGCGCAGCGGCCGTAAGAACCCGCGCATCGCCGTCATCCTGGCGGTTTCGACCCTCGCCGCTGCGGTGCTGCTGTTGGGACTGTGG
The DNA here is from genome assembly GCF_900102995.1 of Brevundimonas sp. 374. Lineage (NCBI taxonomy): Bacteria > Pseudomonadati > Pseudomonadota > Alphaproteobacteria > Caulobacterales > Caulobacteraceae > Brevundimonas > Brevundimonas sp. 374. The sequence continues at coordinate 5,859 of NZ_FNKT01000004.1, forward strand.
TTCGTGACCAACGGCGCTTTCAACGCCAAGAACGCTGAGACGGGGCCGCAAGCCGCCGCCGCCGAGACCCAGGCTTTCGCGGGCGACAGCCAGACGCCGCCCGCCGCCGACGCGCCAACGGATTCGACGGGCCGCGCCGTCGCCACACCGACTGGCGAAGCGCCGAACGTCAACGCCCCGACGGTTCCTTCGAACTAACTCTGTCAGGCCGGGCGGCGGGCGCGAAGGGCCTGGACGATGGTGCCGTCGTCCAGCCAGTCCAGTTCGCCGCCGACCGGCACACCGCGCGCCAGCGAGGTGATCTCCACATCCGGCCCGGCGATCCGCTCAGCGACATAGTGGGCGGTCGTCTGGCCATCGACCGTGGCCGGCAGGGCCAGCACGACCTCGCGCACGCCCCCGCCCCTGACGCGCCCAACCAGTTCGGTGACCCGCAGATGCTCGGGTCCGACGCCGTCCAGAGCGGACAGCAGTCCGCCCAGCACATGATATTTTCCGCGAAAGGCGCCGGATCGCTCCATCGCCCACAGGGCGCCGGCCTCCTCGACCACGCAGATCAGGCCATTGTCACGCGATCCGTCCGAACAGATGGCGCAGGGGTCGCGCGTATCTGGCGCGCCGCAAACCGAGCACGACACGACCTTTTCCGCCGTCTCGGCCAGCGACGCCGCCAACGGGACTAGCAACTGCTCGCGCCGCTTCAATAGAGCCAGCGCCGCACGCCGCGCCGAGCGCGGGCCCAGACCCGGCAGTTTGGCGAGAAGGGAGATCAGCCGTTCGATCTCCGGCCCGGCGGAGGCGGCCATCAGAACAGTTTCGGCATTCCGGGAATGTTCATCCCGGCCATGGGGCCTGCGGCCTCGCGCATCAGGGCGTTGTTCTGCTCATCCAGCTTGCGCTTGGCGTCGGCATGGGCGGCGACGATCAGATCGGCCAGGATCTCGCCCTCGCCCGGGCTCAGCAGACTGTCGTCGATCTTGATGGCCGTAATCTCGCCAGGGCCCTTGAGGGACACCGACACGAGGCCGCCGCCGGAAGAACCCTCAGCGATCGTTTCGGCCATCCTGGCCTGGGCGTCCTGCAGCTTTTGCTGCATCGCCTGGGCCTGCTGCATCAGTTGGGTCAGATCTTTCATGCCCTCTAGATAGGGCGAACAAAGCCCGGGCGACAGAGGGGTTGTGCTCGGTGCGTGATATCGAAACCCTGTCTTTTGGGATTGGCGCTTGCGGCTGTTGCAAAACACCCTAATTAGCACCCGTAATCGTTGCTATTTAAGTCAGGAACGCATCTCATGGCCTATGACGCTACTCATGAACGCGACGTCCCGATTTCGGACGCCGCCCTGTCGCAACTGTTCACCGAGGCGCGCACGCGCAACGGCTGGACCGACCGCCCCGTCGCGCCGGAACTGCTGCGCAAGCTGTATGACCTGACCAAGTTCGGGCCCACGGCGGTCAACGGATCGCCCGCCCGCTTCGTCTTCATCACCTCACCCGAGGCCAAGGCCCGCCTGATCCCGCTGATGAGCGAAGGCAATCGCGACAAGACGCAGCAGGCCCCGGTGACGGTGATCGTCGGTCAAGACATGGACTTCCACGACCATCTCGACGCCCTGTTCCCCCACGCGCCGGGCGCCAAGGCCTGGTTCACAGACGAGGCCGGCCGGCGCGAGACCGCCTTCCGCAACGCCTCGCTGCAGGGCGGCTATCTGACCATCGCCGCCCGCGCCCTGGGCTTGGATGTCGGGCCGATGTCCGGTTTCGACGCCGCCGGCGTGAAGGCCGAGTTCTTCCCCGACAGCAATGTCGAGCCGAACTATATCCTCAACCTCGGCTATGGCTCGGACGAGAACCTGTTTGCGCGCTCGCCGCGCCTGTCGTTCGACGAGGCCGCGCAGATCCTCTGAGCCGAGCGCTCAGCCCGAAACGAAGAAGGGCGGCCCGTCGGGCCGCCCTTTTGTCGTTCATCGCCGGAACGATCAGGTGTTGGGCGGCGCAGACGCCGTCGCGGCGGGCGGGGCCGCCGGGGTCGCCTGAGACGCGGCGGGCGCGCCGGCGGACGGGGTGGTTCCGGTCGCTTCGGTCGCGGCGGCGCCTTCGGTCACCGGAGCCTCGCCCGTCGCAGGCGCGCCGGCGGCCGGCGCAGCCGCGCCAGGCTGACGGGTGGGATCCGGCGCCGGGATGGCGAAGCCGCCCGAGCCCTGCGTGCGCAGCCAGGCGATCAGATTAATGCGCGTCTGGGTGTCGCGGATGCCGGCGAAGGACATCTTGGTGCCGGGCACATATTTGGCCGGGGCCGTGATGAAGCTGTTGATCTGGTCATAGCCCCAGGTCGGCGCCTCGGCCTTGTGCTTGGCCATGGCGTCGGAATAGGCGAAGCCCGGACGGTGCATGACCGGTCCGCCGACCACGCCCCACAGGTTCGGACCGATCTTGTCGGCGCCGCCCTGGTGCGCGTCATGGCAGGCCTGGCAACGTGCAAAGGCGGCCTCGCCGGCAGCCAGATCGGCGGTCGGCAGCACCGTGCCCCAGTCGGGCGCCAGTTCGGCGGCTTCACCGCCGGCGGCCTCTTCGGGCGCATCGACGAAATAGCCCATCTTTTCGGGGGCTTCCGAATGATAGACGAGGCCCGAGGCCTGCTGGACGACCAGGATGACGAACGCCGTCCCCAGAGCCGCGCCGAAAATCTTGTTCCACTTAAGATCGCCGCTCATACGCCTGGTCGTTTCCCTCTGCCGGCCGGGCCCCTCGAAAACACGCCCCGGACATAATCTTGCTTTGGCGTCTCTGGCACGGTAGCGCCGCCTTCGCAACCGGCCCAACGCGCGACGGGCCAGACAGGCGTCAGGGAAGTCGATGAATCCGTTGATAATGATACCGGCTCGCATGGCCGCGACCCGTCTGCCGAACAAGCCGTTGGCCCTGATCGGCGACACGCCGATGATCGTACGCGCCTATCGCCAGGCCGAGGCCTCGGGCCTGCCGGTCGTGGTCGCCGCCGGCGATCCCGAGATCGTCGAGGCGGTGGAAGCCGCAGGCGGCCGCGCCGTCCTGACCGACCCGGCCCTTCCGTCGGGCTCGGACCGCATTCGCGCCGCCGTGGACGCCATCGACCCCGAGGGCGATTTCGACGCCGTCATCAACGTTCAGGGCGACATGCCCTTCGCCAGCCCCGGTCTGGCCGTCGCCTGCGCCGCCATTCTGCACGGCGAGCCGACCTGCGACATCGCCACCCTGGTCGCCGCCGAGGCCGACGGGTCGGACCGGACCAATCCCGACGTGGTCAAGGCGGTGCTGGCCCTGGGCGAAGGCGAACGCCAGGCGCGCGCCCTCTATTTCACGCGCTCGACCCTGTACGGCGACGCCCCCGTCTGGCGCCATATCGGCGTCTATGGCTATCGCCGCGAGGCGCTGAACCGCTTCTGCGCCGCACCGCCGTCGCCGCTGGAAAAACGCGAGAAGCTGGAACAGCTGCGCGCCCTGGAGATGGGCCTGCAGATCTGGGCCGCCGTCATCGACGAAGCCCCCCTGTCCGTCGACAATCCGGCGGACCTGGAGGCGGCGCGGGCGCTGGTCTGACGCCGGAATTGCACCCGGCGAAAACGGTGCAATGGCGTGCAATTTCGGCGGATAGAACTGTTTTCATTCAGGAATAGTTTGCGCCGAATAGCACCTGTGCAGTTTCGTCTGCGACGCTGGTCGCGCGACGATGTCAAAGACCCGTCGGCATCATAGGCCGGGCCGGGACCCTGTATGGCGAACGGTCGATGCGAAGCCGTAAACCCCTGAAACGACGCCGATTCTTTCTCTGGGTTACGATGGAAAGTCATTGAATGCCCTGCCTCTCCGTTGCGGGAAGGGTGAGGCAGTCGTCAGGCCTCCTCGACCCAGGCCTGGATCAGGCTGTGGGCGATGGCGAAGGGCGGCGGGGCCTGAACGCTGGCGTGCTCGCCCGCCAGCACGGCGCGCGCCTCGGCCCGCGTCAGCCAGGCGACGGCTTCCAGCTCGGTCTGGTCCGGTTGCGCCTGATCGTCCGACACCTCTGCGATTAGGCCGATCATCAGTTGCGACGGGAAGGGCCAGGGCTGGCTGGAGTGATAGGCTGTGGCGATCACGGTCAGGCCGGCCTCTTCCTTCACCTCCCGGGCGCAGGCCTCCTCGATGGATTCGCCGGGTTCCAGGAACCCGGCCAGGGCCGACATTCGTCCGGCAGGCCAAGCCGCCTGCCGGCCAAGCAGGCAGATGGGCTCGGCCCCGCCTTTATAGACCGGCAGCATGATGGTGACCGGATCGACGCGTGGGAAATGTTCGGTCCCGCAGGCCGGGCAAATCCGCTTCCAGCCGCCCGACGCCGTCTCGCTCAGCGTGCCGCAGTTGGCGCAAAAGCCGTGTTTGCGGCGCCAGTCGAACAGGCTCTTGGCCCCGCCGGCCATGGCCGCATCCGCCGCCGGCAGGATCGCCGCCGCCGCACGCATCTCCTGAAAGGCGCCCAGCCCGGCCAGCGGCCCTTCGGTCGGATCGATGGAGCCTTCGAACTCGATGGCGAAGACGGGCTCGTCGTTCCACAGGCCCAGAAACGCCTCGCGATCCCGCACGAGGGTGCGCGCATGACGCATCTGCAGCCACGCCAGCCTCGGCCCCTCGCCCGTCTCCTCGATCAGCGGCCGTCCTTCCCAGAGCACCAGGGCCTGGGCGTAGGGTTTGGCGGCCTGCTCGGCCAGCCAGTCGGGATCATTCCTCAGGTCCCCGGCCCGATCGAGCGGATTGCCGGCGAAGGTGTTCTGATGGGCCATGCGGGTTTGTAGCTCTTGATTCCAACCGCCGCACCCGTCATATCTCCGCTTGGAGATCGCGGGCGAAGGTTTCGCCAATTTGGTCAGGGCCGGAAGGCAGCAGCCACAACGAATTCCCCTTCGGGTCGCGGTCTCTACTTCCTCTTTTTTGCGCTACCGCTCGCCGCACGGCGGCGCGCTGCTTGAGCGCGTTGGTGCGTCACGTCTCCTCCCCACCTGTGGGGAGGGGGACCGCGAAGCGGTGGAGGGGCTCTTGGAATCCCACAGACGCCGGAATGCGGTAAAAACCCCTCCGTCACGACGCGACGACGCGCCGCGCCACTCCCCGCAAAGCAGGGAGGCGACTCGGTGAGAATCGCTTCTTCCCGCCCCTCAGCCGCTGTAAGACGTCTTTCCATGACGGACAGCGACACGAATCTCGACGGCCCGCCCTGGGAAGAGGACGACGTCGCCCCGCGCGACGAAAACACCGACGACATGTTCGGCGCGCCCGCTGCAGCGCCCGAGCCGGTCGCTGCGCCAGCCGCCGCCCCCGTCGCCAAGCCCGCCCCTGCCGAACTCGCGGCTCACGTCGATGACGGCGCCGCCTATCAGGTGCTGGCGCGCAAATATCGGCCGCGCACCTTCGAGGACCTGATCGGGCAGGAGGCGATGGTGCGCACCCTGACCAACGCCTTCGCCACGGGCCGGATCGCCCACGCCTTCATGCTGACGGGCGTGCGCGGCGTCGGCAAGACGACGACCGCCCGTCTTCTGGCCCGCGCCCTGAACAACGAAACCGACGTCATCGACAAGCCGTCGCTGACCCTGACCGCCCACGGCCGGCACGACGCCGCCATCATGGCCGGCCAGCATATGGACGTGATGGAGATGGACGCGGCGTCGCACACCGGCGTCAACGACATCCGCGACATTCTGGAAAGCGTCCGCTATGCGCCCGTCGAGGCGCGCTACAAGGTCTATGTGCTGGACGAGGTCCACATGCTGTCGACGCAGGCGTTCAACGCCCTGCTGAAGACGCTGGAAGAGCCGCCGCCCCACGCCAAATTTATCTTCGCAACCACCGAGATCCGCAAGGTGCCGGTGACGATCCTGAGCCGCTGCCAGCGCTTCGACCTGCGTCGGGTCGAGCCGGAAATCCTGGTCGAGCATCTGGGCCGGATCGCCGACCGAGAAGGCATGAAGATCGAGACCGACGCCCTGGCTCTGATCTCGCGCGCGGCCGAGGGGTCGGTGCGCGACGGCCTGTCGCTGCTGGACCAGGCCCTGGTCCAGGCCGAGCGGGGCGAGACGGTCAAGACCGAGACCGTGCGCGACATGCTGGGCCTGGCCGACCGGACCCAGACCATCGCCCTGTTCGAAAGCGTCATGGCCGGCCGCACGCCCGAGGCGCTGGAGAGTTTCCGCACTCTTTATGGCTTCGGCGCCGATCCGGTGCAGGTGACCAACGACCTGTTGGAACATTGCCACGCCGCCTCGGTCGCCAAGATGCTGGGTCCGAACGCGACCCGACTGCCCAATGATCAGGCGCAGAAGCTGGCGGCCTTGGGCGCGGCCATTCCGGCGGCGACCCTGTCGCGCACCTGGCAGATGCTGCTGAAGGCGCTGGACGAGGTGCGGCGCGCGCCCAATCCGGCCGATGCGGTGGAAATGGCCATCGTGCGCCTGGCCTACGCCGCCGACCTGCCGGGACCGGAGGAGGCGCTGAAGCGGCTGCAGTCCGGTGAACCGATGGGGGGCGGCTCCGCCCCGCGTGGTGGCGGTGGCGGTGGTGGAAGCGGCGGCGGAACTTCGGCGCAGCTGGCCGCGCGGCCGGTCATGGCGCCTGCCCTGCCCGATCCGCAGACCTTCGAACAGGTCGTCGCCCTGATCGGCGAGAAGCGCGAGGTCGGACTTCAGATGGATGTGGAGCGGTATGTGAAGCCGGTCTCGTTCAAGCCCGGCGCCATCGTCTATGAAAGCGTCCAGGGCGCGCCCATCGAACTGGCGCGCAAGCTGTCGGCCCGCCTGCGCGAATGGACCGGCCGCACCTGGCTGATCGCCGCCAACGGCCAGGGCGGGGCCGAGACGGTCATCGAGATCCAGAAAAAGGCGCGCGCCGCCGAACGGGCCGAGGTTGAGGCCAACCCCTTCGTCCAGGCGGTGCTCCAGGCCTTCCCCGGCGCCAAGCTGGGCGAGATCAAGACCATCGCCCCGACCGTGGTCACCCCAGAAATCCCCGACGTGGTCGAGGACGACGATGAGGATTAGGCCAGAGACGCTGATAATCGTTGCGGCGAGTTCGGCTTTACTCGCTTGCGGGGATGCCGGGGAACACACCAAGAGCTACTCAACGCCCAGCCCTGACGGCACATTAGCCATGACCGTCACTCTTCGGAATTTTGGAGGCGCAGCTGGCTTCGTGATCAATGAAGTCAGTTTGACCGCAGACCACGACGATTTTCCCGTCGCCGAACTCTCCCACCTCTCGACCTCAAAGGTGACCTGGACATCAAATCATGACGTCACAATGTGCTACGATGGCGTAATGACAAAAGGTGCGTCGGTATGGACGCAATCAATCAAAGGGCGCGATGTGACTGTCCGCCTGGATGAGAATTGTCAAAATTCCGAGACGGTGCGCGTTTCTATCGCGCAAGCTTAAGGTCTACCGCGGCGCGCGCTTGGCCAGGATGCGTTGCAGAGTGCGGCGATGCATGCCCAGGCGGCGCGCCGTCTCGGAGACATTGTGGTCGCACAGCTCATAGACGCGCTGGATATGCTCCCAGCGGACGCGGTCGGCGCTCATGGGATTTTCAGGCGGTTCGGGCGAATCGCCGGTGGCGAGCAGGGCCTTGACCACGTCGTCGGCGTCGGCGGGCTTGGACAGATAGTCGACGGCGCCGGCCTTGACCGCCGCGACCGCCGTGGCGATGGCGCCGTAGCCGGTCACCATGACGATGCGGGCGTCCTCGCGCTTTTCGCGCACCGCTTCGACGATCTTCAGGCCGTTGCCGTCCTCAAGCCGCATGTCCAGCACGGCGAAGGCGGGCGCCTTGTCGCGCAACAGCTGCATCGCCTCGGCGACGGATTCAGCGGTCGTCACCTGAAAGCCGCGCGCCTCCAGCGCCCGCCCCATCCGGGTGCGCAGGGCCTGGTCGTCATCCAGCAGCAGCAGGGACTTGTCGGGCAGGGCGGCGATGCGGGCTTCGAGTTCTGACATGCGTTTCTCTCCTGCCGCTTCAAGTCGGGACGGGTAGCGCGCGGGTCAAGGCCAAGGTTCCGCCTGCGACGCTTCGACCCAATCGCCTCATGCCGCGACCTCCAGCGCCGGCCGCGCCCAGCGCACCGCCACGCGCGCGCCGCGGGGCGCCGCCTTGGCCTCCGATTGCGGCAGGCCCTGGCCCACGCTGACCGACCCGCCGGTCCGCTCCAGCAGGGTGCGGGCGATGAAGAAGCCCAGCCCCATGCCGCCCTGACTAGGGGCGATGGGCGGCTCGACCGTTGTGCGGGGCTTGGACGGGCGGGCGGCGGCGGCGATCTGGGCGGCCAAGGCCTGGCGCGCCTTGCCCTGCGGCCGACTGGTCACATAGGGCTCGCCCAGCCGGGGCAGGATGTCGCCAGCGAAGCCCGGCCCATCGTCCAGAATCTCGATCTCGATCCAGCCGGCGTCCACCACCGCCTGGACCCGCACCGTCGTTTTGGCGAAATCGGCGGCGTTCTCGACCAGGGTGGACAGGCCGTGGATCACCTCGGGCATCCGGCGCACGCGCGGCGCGGGCTGACCCGGCGGCGTCTTGACCAGCACATCAAAGGCCAGGTCGAAGCCCCGGTGCGGCTCCACCACCTCTTCCAGCAGGGCCTTCAGCGAGACGTCGGCATACAGGGCGTCGTCGCCCTCGGGCTGTTGCGACAGCTGGGTCAGTATGCCCCGGCACCGTTCGGCCTGTTGCAGGATCAGGGCCGCGTCCTCGGCCGCGTCGCTGTCGGGGGCCGAGGCGCGTTGAAGCTCCTTCGCCACCACCTGAATGGTCGCCAGCGGCGTGCCAAGCTCATGCGCCGCCGCCGCCGCCAGGCCGCCTAGCGCCGCCAGCCTCTGTTCGCGTTGCAGCACGTCCTGGGTGGTCGCCAGGGCCAGTTCCAGCTTCTCCGCATCAGCCGCCACCCGCCAGGCGTAGCCGGCGGTGAAGACCACGCCGGTCACCAGGGCCATGGCCATGCCGAGGCGATAAAGCGTCGGCAGGTGGAAGTTCTCGTGCGGTCGCCACGGCAGGGGTTCGGACCAGAAGAACAGCACCCCGACCGCGATCAGGGCCAGCACGCCCAGCATCAGGGCCTGACGCGCCGGCAGGGCCGCCGCCGCGATGGTGACGGGCGCCACCAGCAGCAGACAGAACGGGTTCTCCAGCCCGCCGGTCAGACCCAGCAGCACGCCCAGCTGGAAGATGTCGAAGCCCAGGTGGATCGCCGTCGTGCGCCCGTCCGGCAGGCTGGCCTCCAGCCGGCGCACCCGCGCCATGGCCCCCACATTCACCGCCGCGCTGATGGCGATGACGATCAGGCACGGCCAGAGCGGCAGCGGAAAATGCAGCCCCTGATGCGCCGTCAGGATCGCCGCGCTCTGGCCGATGATGGTCAGCCAGCGCAGCACGATCAGGGTCCGCAGCGAAAACCCCCGACCGCGACGCGGCGCATCGCTCCAGCCGTTCAACGGCTCCGAAGACGATGCGCCGTGCGGCGCCATGCGGGCTTCTGTCGAGGTCACACGCCTTCTATAGACCGATCACATCCGTTTCGTGAGAGGCCGTCATGCCGCGTCGTTCCATCCTGCTGTTCGCGGGCGCCTGCATCGCCATCGCCGTGGCGCTGGCCATTATCACCGTCGTGGTGGTCAGCGGTCGTGCGCCCACGTCGGACGGCGCCGAGGTGACGTCGACCGGCCAGCCCCTGGTCGGCGGCGACTTCAAACTGGTCAATCAGGATGGGCGCCCTGTCGATCAGACGATGCTGAACGGCAAATGGAGCCTGGTCTTCTTCGGCTTCACCTACTGCCCCGAGTTCTGCCCGACCACCCTGGCCGAGCTGGGCGCGGTGCAGCAGCGGCTGGGCGACAAGGCGGACAATCTGCAGATCGTCTTCGTCAGCGTCGATCCCGAACGCGACACGCCCCAGGTGCTAAAGGACTATCTGTCGTCCGACGGCTTTCCCAAGGAGACCATCGGCCTGACGGGCACGCCCGAACAGGTGGCGACCGCCGCCACGGCCTACCGCGCCTTCTATCAGAAGGTCGGCGAGGGCGAGGGCTATACGATGAACCACTCCCTGACCGTCTATCTAATGGGCCCGGACGGCAAGTTCCGCACGGCCGTCGCCTATGGAATGGGACCGGACAAGACGACCAGGATCATCGAACAGGCGATGGCACGGGGTTAGCAGCGACGCCATAATCCTTTTGCAGGGTGATGCATTATATGTTGCCCTGCACAAACGGCGCTCGGCCGTATCGGATCGTCATGCTCTACGCCTTTCATGAACTCGCCTATCAGTCGGCCCTGCCGTTCCGGGTCGGCGCGCAACTGGCCCGCAGCTTTTGGACCTCGCCTTTCAACCCGGCGGCCGACACCGCCATCGGCCGCACCGCCTACGCCTCGGCAGAACTGTTCGAGAGCGTGACGCGGCGCTACGGCAAGCCGGCCTGGAAGCTGGAAACCATCGACATCGGCGGCAAGCCGGTGCGCACCACCGAACAGGTGATCTGGCAGAGCCCGTGGTGCCGCCTGGTCCGCTTCGCCCGCAACATCGGCGACCTGAAGCGCGCCAAGAAGCCCGCTTCCGGCCCGGCCGTCCTGATCGTGGCCCCGCTTTCGGGCCACTACGCCACCCTGCTGCGCGGTACGGTCGAGGCTTTCCTTCAGGACCACGACGTCTATGTCACCGACTGGGTCAACGCCCGCCAGGTGCCGATGCTGGAGGGGCGGTTCGATTTCTTCGACTACATCGACCACGTCCGGCTGATGCTGGCCGAGATCGGCGGCCGCGCCCACGTCGTCGGCGTGTGCCAGCCCGGCCCGCCCGTTCTGGCCGCCGGCGCGGTGATGGCCGAGGACGAGGACGAAAACCGTCCCCTGTCGATGACCTTTATGGGCTCGCCCATCGACGCGCGCCTGTCGCCGACCGTGACGAACCAGTTGGCCGAGGAAAAGCCCTTCACCTGGTTCAAGTCGAACATGATCCACACGGTGCCCCTGCCCTATGCGGGCTTCGGGCGGCGCGTCTATCCGGGCTTCGTCCAGCTCTACAGCTTCATGTCGATGAACGAGGATCGCCACCGCGACGCCCACTGGAACTATTTCACCAGCCTGATCGCCGGCGATGGCGACGAGGTCGAGAAGCACGAAGAATTCTACGACGAATATCTGTCGGTGCTGGACTTGACGGAAGAATTCTACCTCCAGACCATCGACATCGTCTTCCAGCAGCATCTGCTGGCGCGGGGCCTGTTGGAGCATCGCGGGCGCAAGGTCGATCTCTCCAGGATCACCGACATCGGCCTGATGACCGTCGAGGGCGAGAAGGACGACATCTCGGGCGTCGGCCAGACCCAGGCCGCGCACGGCCTGTGCCCCAATATCCCCGAGGATCGCCGCGTCCTCTACGTCCAGCCGGGCGTCGGCCATTACGGCGTGTTCAACGGCCGTCGCTTCCGTGACGAGATCTATCCCCGCGTGCGCGATTTCATCGCCCAGAACGAGGCCGCCGGTGGCGTATCGCAACGGTCAGCGGCTGCCGCTTGACGAAAGCGGGGCTGGCGGGAGCGAAGGTTCCGGCCCGACCCTGAGACTGTCGGTCAATCCACGTGCGCGACGTCTGTCGGTGCGGATCGACGCGCGCGCCGGCGAGGCCGTGGTCATCGCCCCAACCGAGCGCGGCCTGAGCCAGGCCGTCGCCTTCGCCCGATCCAAGGCCGTCTGGATCAGCGAACGCTTGGCCGTCCGCCCCAAGAGCCGCCCGCTGAAACCGGGCCAGGTCATTTCCCTGCGCGGCAGGCCTGTGCGGCTAGAGGCCGTGCCCGGCGCGGGCGCCGCGCGTCTGGTCGAGGACGGGACGATCATCCGCTCGGGCGGCGAGGGCGAGGCCTACGCCCGCCGCGTCGAAAACCTGCTGAAGCGCGAGGCGCGAGACACCTTGCTGGAACGCACCGACCACCACTTGCGCGCGCTAGGCCAGGGCCCGGTCAAGATGGGGATCGCCGACACCCGGTCGCGATGGGGCTCATGCAGCCCGCACAACCGCACCATCCGCTACTCCTGGCGCGTCATCATGGCCCCGCCCCCGGTCATCGACTACCTCGCCGCCCACGAGGTCGCCCATCTGGTCCACGCCGACCACAGCCCGGCCTATTGGTCCGTCGTCGAACGGCTGGTCGGGGATCACAAGCCTTGGCGCAAATGGCTGAAGGATTACGGCGCCGCCCTTCACGCAGTCGGGCGGTAGGCGGAAACCCCGGCGGCCGGGCGCGTTTCAGCATGGCCCGTCCACTCAGGAACGCCCCATGAAAACGATGATCACCCTGTCGATCGCGCTCGGCCTCGCCGTCACCGCCGTCTCGTCCGCCAGCGCCCAGTCGCAGGCCACAATGAACGCCAACGCCGCACAGGAACTGCAGCGTGCCGATCGGGCGCTGAACAGCCAGTACACGACGACGATGGGACGGCTGTCGCCCGCAAGCCGCACCCTGCTGCGCACCGCCCAACGCACCTGGATCAGCTTCCGCGATCAGCAATGCCGCTTCGAAGCCTCCGGCGTTCAGGGCGGTTCCGCCTATCCCATGGTGCATTCAACCTGCCTCGCGCGTCTGACGACAGAGCGGACACGCCAGTTGCGGACCCTCAGCCAATGTCAGGAAGGCGACCTGTCCTGCCCCCGCTGACCCAGGCCTGAAATGCAGAGGGAGGCGACCGCCGGGTCGCCTCCCCTTTTTACGCGCTGTTAGCGTCGCGATCAGAAGAACAGGGCGTCACCCTTTCGCTCCTGCGCCGGGCGGCCCTCCGGCTGCTGCGGGTTCGGCGCATCGCGATAGCCGCCCTTGGGCGACGCGGGACTGGACGGCTGCGGCGACGGCGGCTGCATCGGCGCCTGGTCGTCCGGGACATAGGGCTCGCCCGCCAGGGGGTCGACGGGTTCGATGGGCAGGCCGTTCTGATCCAGGCCGCTCATCAGGTCACCGACCGGATCGGGCGCGACCCAGCCTTCAGGCATGGGCGGACCATTGGGGATGGCGGGGGCGTCCAGGCGCGGCAAGGCCGCCTCCATGAAGCCTTTCCAGATGGCGGCGGGCGACGAGCCGCCGGTCACGCCGCGCATCGCGGTGTTGTCGTCCTTGCCTACCCAGACGGCGGTGACGAAGCCGCCGGTATAGCCGACGAACCAGGCGTCCTTGTAATCCGAGGTCGTGCCGGTCTTGCCCGCCAGGTCGCGGCCCGAGATCGCCGCCGACCGGCCCGAGCCGCTGGTCACGACGCCGCGCAACATCTGGTTCATGTAGTACAGCGACGGATTGTTGATCGCCTGGCCGCTCTGGCCCGACTGGCGTTGATAGATGACGCGGCCCTGGGGCGTGCGGATGCGGCTGATACCATAGGCGTCGACACGGCGCCCGCCATTGGCGAAGGCGTCATAGGCGGTGGCCATCTCGATCGGCGAGACCTCGACCGCGCCCAGCGCCATCGCCGGCTCCAGACCGATGCGGCTTTCGATGCCCAGGCGTCTGGCGGCGCGGGCCACGCTGTCGCGCCCGACCTGATCGGCGACATAGGCCGCGACCGTATTGGTCGACTGGGCCACGGCCTGGGCCAGGGTCATGTTTCCGCTGAAGGTGCCGGAATAGTTGCGGGGCGACCAGTTGCCGATGGTGATCGGCTGATCGACCACCGGGGTCTGGGGCGTATAGCCGGCCTCGACCGCCGCCAGATAGACGAAGGGTTTGAAGGCCGAACCCGCCTGGCGCTTGGCGTCGACGGCGCGGTTGAACTGGCTGTCGGCATAGGAGGAGCCGCCGATCATGGCCCGCACCCGGCCGTCGCCGTCCAGGGCGACCAGGGCCGCCTGCTGCACGCCCTTGCCAGCGTCACGATCCAGGATGCGGCGCACCGACCGCTCGGCCGCCGTCTGCAGCGTCAGGTCCAGGGTGGTCTCGACCACCATGTCCTCGGTCGGTTCGCCGACCAGGCTGCGGATCGACTTGTCCAGCCAGTCGATGAAATACTGGGCGTGCTGGGTCGCGAGCGTCCGCGAGACGATGACCGGCTGGGTCACGGCCTGTTCGCGCTGGGCGGCGGTGATGACGCCGGCCTCTTCCATCTCGTTCAGCACGACGGTGGCGCGGGCGGCGGCGCGGTCGCTCTCGGACACCGGCGAATAGCGCGAGGGCGCCTTCAGCAGGCCGGCCAGCAGCGCGGCCTCTCCGACCGTCAGATTCTTGGCCGACTTGTCGAAATAGCGCTGCGACGCCGCCTCGATCCCATAGGCGCCGGCGCCGAAATAGACCCGGTTCAGATACAGGGCCAGGATCTCCTTCTTGGAGAATTTCATCTCCAGCCAGACGGCCAGCATCAGCTCCTGCACCTTGCGGCGCATGTTCTGGTCGGGCGTCAGGAACAGGTTTTTGGCCAGTTGCTGCGTCAGGGTCGAACCGCCCTGCACCACCCGCCCGGCGCGGACGTTGGTCGCCATCGCCCGCATCATGCCGATGGGGTCGAAGCCGGGGTGGTGATAGAAGCGCCGGTCCTCGATCGCGATGAAGGCGGCCGGCACATAGTCCGGCAGGGCGTCTAGATCGGCGGGCGGCGCCATCTGGGTACCCCGCGTCGCGATCAGCGCCCCATTGCGATCCAGATAGGTGATCGAGGGCTGACGATCGACCTGATACAGGCTGGAGGTGTCCGGCAGGCCGCGCGCGAAGACGGCGAAGAAGACGACCAGGAAGATCAGCCCCCAGACCGCCAGCACGGCGCTCCAATAGAACAACCGTCCCAGGGCCGACCGGCGGGGCTTGCCCTGCGCCTGTGGTCCGCCCGCATTCACCGGTCCCGCCATGTCCGTCCTTCAGATGCCGCCTTGGGCGAGTTCTCGTTCATCGGCTGTGTATCGCGTATGAACGCCCACCGAAACGGTCCCGCCGACTTCACGGGATCGTGAGCAGCTATTTCGCCGAAAGAAAGGCGCGCCGGGCCAGCCACACGCCGGTTTCCGCCCCATCGTGTTCCACGCGCAATCCGGCGTCGGCCAGCAGGGCGCGATAGGCCTCCGGGTCCAGACTGGCGTGATAGAGCGGCTCGCCCCGCCACTGTCCGATGGTCTCGCCGTGCGCCTGACCAGAGGTGAACATCAGCCGCCCGCCCTCGGCGACGCACGCGGCCAGCGCCGGCAGCACCCTGCTCTGATCATCTGGGCTGAGATGAAACAGACTGTGCCAGGCCAGAACGCCGTCGAACGGACCCGGCGGAAACGCATCGCGCATATCCGCGACCGACCACACGCCTGTCGACAGCGTCGCCTGAGCATGGGCGATCAGGCCCGGCGACGCATCCATGCCCGTCACCGGATGTCCCCGCTCCAGCAGGGCGGCCCCAATCGGCCAGCCCGAACCGCAGCCGACGTCCAGAATAGATGCGCCTGCAGGCAAGTCCGCAACGAAGCGGTCTAGCCAGACCGCTTCGTCCACCCCTCCGTCGCCGGAATACAGGGTCGCGCCCCGATCCCGCACCCAGTCGTCGGCCTTATTCCGATAAAGGCCGACGATCCGTTTCGCGGACGGGTGGGTCATGGCGCCTATTTCGCCACGAAGGCGTCCAGGTCGGCGTAGAAGGCCTGGGGCTGGTCGAACATGATGAAGTGGGCGCTGTCGTCGATCCGTTTCAGCGTCACGCCCGGCAGGCCGGCATAGGACATCTGATAGATGCTGTCGGTGATCTGGGGCGTCATGCGCGGATCGTTGAACTTGGCGTACACCACCTCGGTCGGGGCGGTGATCCTGGACAGTTCGGGACGCAGGTCTGTCGTGATCAGTTCGCGGAAGGCGGCGGCCGAGACCTTCTGGTTGCTTTCGCGCATGTCTTCCAACGCCTCGGCGCGGCGGCTTTCGGTGTTGATCATGCCGTTGATGCTGGCGGTCGCCTGGGCGACATAGGCCTCGCGCGGGCTGTTGGCCTGGGCGGCCCAGATCTGGTCCGCAACCGGGGTCACGCTTTCGGCCGAGGCGCCGGGCGCGGCGAACATCGCGCCCATGAAGGGGATCATGTCTACGACCATCAGCTTGCCGACCGCATCAGGATGACGCGCGGCCAGCATCATGCCGATGGTGCCGCCCATCGAATGGCCGACCACGACCGGCTTGGTCAGGCCCTTTTCACGGATGTAGCGGGCGATCTCTTCCGCCACCGGCGCAGCGACGGGCGACGGGGTCGAGCCTTGCGCATTGCCCTCGGCCGGCGCGCCGGCGAAGCCCTGGACGTGGATGCGGTGTATGCGCCAGCCGGCGCCCAGATGATCCACCGTGCCCTGCCAGACCTCCGGCGACGAGCTGAGTCCGGGGATCAAGATGATGTCGCGCCCGCCGGCGTCGCCATCGACGCGGACATGGATGCGGTCGGATTGGAAATCCGCATGCTGATGGCCGTGGGCATGGCCGCCTTCGGCATGGGCGCCGTGCCCGTCCTGCGCGAAGGCCGCTGGCGCCACAGCGATCAAGGCGGCGGCTACTGCGGCGCCGACGGTGCGGTTCAGAATGGATGCGATGGTCATGATCAAACTCCCCTTTGACGCCCGCTTATGCCGCGCTGACTTTGATATGTAAAGTTCTCTGTCAGGTGACATGAGACAGGCGCCGCGCGGCTCTGTTAGACAGTCGGCATGAAGCCCGCCGACGCCGCTCCCGTCCAGTCTCCCCAGGTCGAACCCGCCCCTTCAAAAGCCGGCGCGCAGCCGTTCGGCAAGGGGTTCGTTACCGACGCCTGGTATTTCCTCGCCTTGGGCCGCGACGTCGTGCCCGCCAGCCTGAAACGCTACGAGATCATGGGCGAGCCGGTCCTAGTCGGCCGCACCCGCGCGGGCCAGGTCTATGCGATGCGCGACATCTGTCCCCACCGCGCCGCGCCCCTGTCGGCGGGGAAACTGGTCGAAAAGCCTGGCGAGGGCGAGACGGTCGAATGCCCATATCACGGCTGGCGCTTCCGGCCCGACGGCGTCTGCGCCGCCATTCCTTCACTGGTCGAGGATCAGGCGTTCGAGGCGAACCGCATCCGCGTGCGGTCCTATCCGGTGCGCGAGAGCCAAGGGATCGTCTTCGTCTGGATGGCGTCGGACGCCCGCAATCCGATGGAGCCGGACCACGAACCGCCGATCTTCCCCGGCGTCGTCGGCGGCGAGGCCAAGCTGGTCGAGGCGATGGATTTCGACAGCCATATCGACCACGCCGTCGTCGGCCTGATGGACCCCGCCCACGGCCCCTACGTCCACCAGCAATGGTGGTGGCGGTCCGAACATTCGATGCACGAAAAGTCCAAGGCCTTCGCCCCGACCGCGTTCGGCTGGGCCATGGTGCGCCATGCCCCATCGTCCAACAGCCGCCTCTACAAAATCCTGGGCGGCGCGCCCGCGACCGAGATCACCTTCCGCCTGCCGGGCTTCCGGTGGGAGCACATTCAGGTCGGCGAGAAACAGGTCCTGGCCCTGACCTGCCTGACGCCGATCACCGATACCAAAACGCGCATCACGCAGATCTTCTGGTCCGACCACTGGGTGTTTGGCCTGGCCAAGCCCTTCCTGCGTATGGGGGTCGTCGCCTTCCTGAAACAGGACGGCGGCATGGTGAACCTGCAGAACGAGGGCCTGCGTTACGACCCTGCTCTGATCTGGGTCGACGACGCCGACAAGCAGGCCAAATGGTATCAGCAGCTGAAGCGCGAATGGGCCAAGAGCCGCGCTGAGGACCGAGCCTTTGTGAACCCGATCCAGCCGACGACGCTGAGGTGGAAGAGCTGAAGACGAACGTCTTCTCCCCATCAAGACGGGGAGGAGACTGTATCGTTAGAGCTTCAGCCCGTTCTCCTTAGCCAGGTCGACCAGGTTCACCATCGGGCGCGGGCCCCAGTGGGCGATGACTTCGGACGCCGCCAGCGAACCCCGCTTGCCGGCCTCTTCCAGCGTCAGGCCGCGCGCAAGGCCCAGCAGGAAGCCGGCGGCGTACTGGTCGCCGGCGCCGGTGGTGTCGATCACCTTGGCGACCGGATAGGCGGCGACGACGACGCGCTCGTCGCCCTTGATCACGACCGAGCCGTGCTCGCCGCGCGTGACGGCGGCGATCTCCACGATGGCGGCCAGTTTCGCGGCGGCGGCGTCGAAATCATCCGTTTCGAATAGAGCGCCCAGCTCGGCTTCGTTGGCCAGGACGATGTCGGCGGACTGGATGATGAAGTCGAGCAGTTCGGCGCGCCAGCGGGCGACGACGAAGGTGTCCGACAGGGTGATAGCGACCTTGCGACCGGCCTTGTGCGCGGCGGCGGCGGCGCGCTCGAAGGCGGCGCGGGCGGGCGCCGGATCGAACAGATAGCCTTCCAGATAGACGATCTCGCTGGCGCCGATCAGGGCCTCGTCGATGTCGTCGGCATACAACTGGTTCGCGGCCCCCAGGAAGGTCGCCATGGTGCGCGCGCCGTCCGACAGGACGTTGATCAGGCAGCGGCCGGTGCCGAAGCCCTGATCCGCCCCGCCCGTCAGGACAGGCGTGTCGAAGTGAACGCCGGCGGCGCGGATGTCGTGGGTGAAGACCTGGCCGAGGGTGTCGTCCGCGACCTTGCCGATATAGGCCGCGCGACCGCCGAACGAACCGACGCCCGCCACGGTGTTGCCGGCCGACCCGCCCGAAGCCTCCACGCCCGGCGCCATGGCGGCGTACAGGGCGGCGCTGCGTTCGGCGTCGACCAACTGCATGGAGTTGGGCGCCAGGTCCTGGGCCGTCAGGAAGGCGGCGTCGCAGGGGCTGAGGACATCGACGATGGCGTTGCCGACGGCGCAGACATCATATTGGGCGGTGTTCTGGGTCATGGTCGCGCCTTAGCCGGTCAACGCCCACACGTCACCCGAAATCATATAAGGAAGCCCTTATATGCTCCGCGTCGCTTCGGTATGAGGACTGCATGACCCAGATCGCCGTCCTGACCCCCGATCCCGCCGACAAGACCTATGTCGGGCGCTGGCCCGAGGTGCTGGAACGGTTGAAGGCGACGCTGGAGAGCACGGGCGCGACGGTCACGGCAACGCCTTGGACCGATCATGTCGGGGACGCGTCGGGCCTTGCCGCCTATGACCTGATCCTGCCGGTCATCGCCTGGGGCTATCACCGCGATCATGGGCGCTGGCTGAAGGCGTGCGTGATGTGGAACGCGGCCGGCCTGGCGATCGCTAATCCGGCCGAGGTGCTGCGCTGGAACTCTGACAAGGCCTATCTGGCGCGTCTGGCGGACAGGGGCGTGCCGATCCCGCCGACGCGATGGACCGACCGCGTGACCCAGGAACAGGTGGACGCCGCCTTCGCCGAGACGGGCGCACCGGTGCTGATCGTCAAACCGACGGTGTCGGCCGGGGCGTTTCGCACCCTGCGCCTGACGCCCGGAGAGGTGTTGAGCGATGCGCCCGAAGGCGCGGCGATGATCCAGCCCTATCTGAAGTCGATCGAGACCGAGGGCGAGACCTCGCTGCTGTTCTTCGGCGGCCGGTTCAGCCATGCGGTCAACAAACGGCCGGCAGCCGGCGACTTCCGCATCCAGGTCCAGTTCGGCGGCCTGTATACGGCCGTGACGCCGGATGCGGCGGCGATGGCCTTGGCTGAGCAGGTGCTGGCCGCCATCGACGAACCACTACTCTATGCCCGCATCGACATGGCCCGCGACGACGCCGGCCGATGGGTGCTGATGGAGGCCGAACTGATCGAACCGGACTTCTATCTGGACCACGACCCTGCGAACGGCGCCGGCTTCGCCGAGGCCGTCAAGGCGCGGCTGGAGGCCTAGGCCGCCTGGCGCTGAATCGCGCCCAACCGAGCCTGGAGCTCAGAACTCTTCCCAGTCCGACTGAACGGTGGCCACAGCGGCCCGCCCGCCGCCGGCCGCCATGCGGGCGCGCGCAGGGGCGGCGTGGGCGCGGGCGAAACTTTCGACCCGCGCTTTCATCTGCTGGATGGGAGCCTTGTGGATCGGCGACGGAGCCGCCGCGACCTGGCTGGTCTCGAAGCGTCCGACCAGTTCGGCCAGTTCGGCGGCCTCGCGGCTCAGGCTCAGGCTCGCGGCGGTCGACTGCTCGACCATGGCCGCGTTCTGTTGAGTGACCTGATCCATCTGGTTCACGGCGGTGTTGACCTCGGCCAGACCCACCGCCTGCTCCTGAGTCGAGGCGCGGATTTCGCTCATCAAGGTCGTGATCTCCTCGATGCGGCCGGCGATGCCCGCCAGGGCCTCGCCCGACTGACGCACCAGAACCACCCCGTCCTTGACCTGGCTGGAACTGGCCGAGATCAGGGTCTTGATCTCCTTGGCCGATTCCGCCGACCGTTGAGCCAGGGCGCGCACTTCAGAGGCGACGACGGCGAAGCCACGGCCGGCTTCGCCCGCACGGGCGGCCTCAACGCCGGCGTTCAGCGCCAGGAGATTGGTCTGGAAGGCGATCTCGTCGATCACGCCGATGATCTGGCTGATCTCGTTGGAGGAACGTTCGATCTCGCCCATGGCCGCAACAGCCTTCTGCACGACCACGCCGCCGGTCTCGGCCTGGGTCCGGCCTTGGGTCACGACAGTGTCGGCGGCCTGGGCGTTTTCGGCCGTTTTGCGCACGGTGGCGGTGATCTGATCCAGGGCGGCGGCCGTCTCTTCCAGACTGGCGGCCTGTTGTTCGGTGCGGCGCGACAGATCCTCGGCGGCGCTGCTGATCTCCTGCGCGCCCGACTGCATCGATCCGGCGTTGACGCCGATCACGCCGACGGCCTCGTCCAGCGCCGCCATGGCCTGATTGAAGTTGTCGCGCAGCACGGCGTATTCGCCGGGGAAGTCGTCCTGGATGCGATAGGACAGGTCGCCGGCCGCCATGGCCGACAGACCCTTGGCCGTGCCTTCGACGACAGCGGCCTGAACTTGCGCGGCCTGACGGTCCGCCTCGGCCCGGCGTTCGCGCTCTTCCTCGACGGCGGTTACGTCCGTGGCGAACTTGACCACCTTGTAGGGGCGCCCGTCGCTGTCCAGGATCGGATTGTAGCTGGCCTCAATCACCACGCGCTTGCCGCCTCGGCCGTAGCGCACAAACTTGTCCGCCACGAACTCACCTGCGTTCAGCTTTCGCCACAACTCCGCATAGGCCGGCGTCTGCGCCTCAGTCGGATCGACGAAGATCTTGTGGTGACGTCCGACGATTTCGGACAATTCGTATCCCACCACTGATAGGAAGTTCTGATTGGCCTCCAGAATGACGCCATCCAGATCGAACTGGATGACTGCTTGAGAGCGACTGACGGCAGCCATCATGTTGCGCAGCTCGTTGAGCGTCTTGTCATCTCTGTTTTTGGCAAAAAGGCGCAATGCAAAAATCTTTCGTGCTGAGATGAACGTTAATGCCACATCAACACTTTAAATCAGGTGTCAGCATGGTTAGCGCGCTAAAGGCTCAACCTGGGGGAGAATATTCCTCTGCGGTCTAGCTTTAGCCGCCTTAAAGCCGCAACGCCGCCCGCTGGTTCCATGAGGTCATATTTGTCGCAACGCCCGCACCTGCTGTCGTCAGATCAGCGCAGCGCCCTTCAGCTCGACGTCGCCATGACGCTGATGGTGACGGCCAAGCGATGGAAGTTACGTGTCGCCGATCTGTTCCGAGAGTCCGGACACACGGGCGCGCCGACCGTAGTGCTTTATTTCCTGGCGGACGAGCCCAAGGGCCTGACGCTTTCCGAGTTGGCGAACAGGATGGAACTGTCCGGCGCGTCGCTCACCCGTCTGGTGCAAAGACTCGAGAAAGACGGCATGGTCAGCCGGCGTCGGATGATTGGAGATGGCCGGTCATGGCTGATCCAGATGGAGCCAGCCGGGCGCGCCGAAATCGAGGCGTTCGAGATCCATGCCGCGGCCATGCGCGAACGAATGTTTGAAGGCGTTTCGGACGAGGATATGGCTGCCGCACTTCGCGTCCTGAAGGCCTTAGCCGAGAAGCTGACCCACGGCCCCGACGCCGCTCCGGGGATCTAGCCCGCCGCCTCGCCCAGCGCCATCAGGCCCGCCCGCGACGGGCACAGGTCGGCGATGATGCAGGACAGGCATTTGGGTTTGCGCGCCGTGCAGGTGTAGCGGCCGTGCAGGATCAGCCAGTGGTGCGCCTTGGGCAGCCAGTCCTCCGGCACGACCTTGAACAGCTGGGCCTCGACCTTGTCCGGCGTCCCGGCATTGGCCAAGCCCAGCCGGTGCGAGACGCGAAAGACGTGGGTGTCCACGGCGATGGCCGCCTCGATCCCCAGCTCGTTCAGCACCACCGAGGCCGTCTTGCGACCCACGCCGGGCAGGGCCTGAAGATCGGCGCGGTTGAGTGGGACCTCGCCGCCATGCTGCTCCAGCACGATGCGGCTCAGCGCGATGACGTTCCGCGCCTTGCCGCGATAAAGGCCGATGGAGGCGATGTAGGGGATCAGCCCCTCCTCGCCCAAGGCCAGCATCTTCTCCGGCGTGTCCGCGACCTTGAACAGCCGCTCGGTCGCCTTGTTGACCGAGATGTCCGTCGCCTGGGCCGACAGGGCGACGGCGACGACGAGGGTGAAAGGATTGGAGAAATCCAGCTCGGTCTTGGGCTCCGGCATGACGCCGGACAGGCGTTCGAAGATCGCCTCGACACGGTCCTCATCGGGCGGCCAACGCAGCACGGGGATGGCCGCCCCGGTCATCACGGCCGGGCGTTTGGCGGGCTTGGCGGCGGGCTTTCTGGCCTTGGCGGGCTTCATGCCTCGCTGTCATCCTCGGGGCGGCGCGGGTCAAGACCCAGGCCCTTGAGCGCTTGGGCGGTCAGGGCGGCGTCGGCGGCGCGCTCGCCCTCCATCCAGGCGCCGTGGGCCGTGCCGTAATAGACCGGCGCCGTGGCTTCTCCCGCCAGGAAGATTCGGTCCTCGACCGACGTGCGCAGCTTGGCTCGATCCGCCGCATGGCCCGGCAAGGCGTGGGAATAGGCGCCGCGCGACCAGTGATCGACGCCCCAGCCGCTGACCGCGACCGCCTCCAGCCGCCGGCGCATGTCCGATCCCAGAGCCGCGACCAGTTCGGACACGGCGAAGTCGAACAGGGCGGCCGGCCCCTGCGCCTCCAGCCCCCAGGCCAGGTCGGCGCCGAAATAGGCCTCGATCATCGGCCGCCCGAAGGGCCGCAGGTGATAGCCGCCGGTCTCGGCCGTATCGGTGCGGGTCCACAACTGGGTATCGGGCTGGAAATCGCCGGCGCCGCGCACGGTCATATGCACTTTGGACGCCAGGCCCAGCGGCACGCCCGTCGTCGCCTCGAGCAGGGCCGGAACCGGCGGATCGATGCGGATCGTCTCGCTGGAGATCAGGCTGTTGGGCACGGTCAGGATGACGATCCGCGCGGTCAGCTCGCCGCGATTGGTCTCCAGCCGCAACACTGGTCCGGAACGGTCGATGCGGTTGACGGCGCAGTCCGTGATCGTGATGGGCGACACAGCCTCGCCCAGCCGGGCGATCAGGCGGCCATAGCCTTCCCGCACCCGCCAGTTCACGCCCGTGTCGCCATAGGCGTCGTAATCCAGGCTGGACACCTCGGCGAACCGCGCGCCGTTCAGGGCGCCGGAGATGGCGTCCATGCGAGGGTTCCAGCGACAGTCGGGATCGAAGAAGTCCGACGCCGGGCGATCCTCCCCCACACCCGCGCGGACGAGCGACGCCGCCTCGGTCACCCGCTGGTCGAAGGCGGCGAAGGCCTCGCCGAACTCGGCCTGATCCGCGCGGGTCATCTCGTGATCGAAGGCCTGGGTGCGCCAGGGCGGCGGCGTCTGGTCCAGCGTCAGCCCCTCGGCCTCAACCCGTCCGGCCAGCACATTGTCATCGGCCGAATGCAGCCAGCCGCAGCCCATATCCAACCCTTCGCCCTCGGCCCGAACCGTCCAGGCGCGCCCGCCGATCCGGTCGCGGGCCTCCAGCATCAGAACCGACAGGCCGGGTCGCATCAGACGACGCGCGGCGGCGATGCCGGCGGCGCCTGCGCCGATCACCACGACATCGACCTGTGACGGCAGCGGCTGGGAGGCGGAGATGCGGGCGTTCATGGCGTCAGGACATACACGAAAACTGGTCGTGATCGGCGCCGTCCCGATCGCCTATTGATTTTTGGACGGCGGGGTCCATTTTAGCGCCGCTTCAAAACGCCGCACCTCCCCCCGGATATTCCATGTCGCCTGAACTCAAGAAACGCCTGCCGCTGTTCGCGGCCGCCCTTGTCGGCTTGGCCCTGATCGTGGGCGGCGTCATCTGGTGGGTGAACGGCCAGCGTTGGGAGAGCACCGACAACGCCTTCGTCCAAGCGGACACAACCCTGGTCAGCCCGCAACTGTCCGGCCGGGTCACCGAGGTTCTAGTGGGTGACAACCAGCGGGTCGCGGCAGGCCAGATCCTGGTCAAGCTGGACGATTCCGACCAGAAGGCCCAACTGGCACAGGCCGAGGCCAATTTGGCCGCCGCCATCGCCGCCGTCGGCCATGTGGACGCCCAGGCCGAGCAGGAACAGGCGACCATCGCGGCCCGCGCCGCCTCGGTCGCCCAGGCCAACGCCCAGGCCGGCCTGGCCCGCGCCGAGGTCGATCGTTACGGCAAACTGGCCGAACAGGGCTGGGTCTCGCAACAGCGCATCCAGACCGAGCGCGCCTCGGCCGCCACCGCCGCCGCCAGCGTCCAGCAGGCCCAGGCTGCCCTGGTCGCCGAACAACGCACCGCCGGCGTGTTGGGCTCGACCCGTCAGCAGAGCGTCGCCGCCGTCGAACAGGCCCGCGCCGTGGTCGAACAGGCCCGCATCGCGCTGGAGCGCACCGTCATCCGCGCCCCGGTCGCCGGCGTCGTCGGCGCCCGCAGCGTGCGGCCCGGCCAATACGTCAACGCCGGCACGCAACTGCTGTCGGTCGTGCCCCTGACCAACACCTACATCGTCGCCAACTTCAAGGAGACGCAGCTGGACAAGGTGCGCCTGGGCCAGACCGTCGAGATTTCCGCCGACGCCTTCCCCGGCCGCAAAATCGAGGGCCGCGTGGACAGCTTCGCCCCCGCCACCGGGTCCGAGTTCGCCCTGATCCCGGTCGAGAACGCCACGGGCAACTTCACCAAGATCACCCAGCGCGTGCCCGTCCGCATCGTCGTCAGCGGGGCAGACCGCAGCCTGGCCCTGCGTCCCGGCCTGTCGGTGGACGTCAAGATCGACCTGAAGAGCCAGGGCGGCCAGAGCTTCGCCGAAGCCGCCACGACGACCGGAGCCGCAGGCCAGTGACCGCCGCCAACCCCGCCGCAGATGGCGGGGCCCCCGTCGCTCAAAAGGGCCCCGTCGCAGGCCATCCCGAGATCAACTGGACCATGCTGCTGCTGGGCTTCGCCGGTATGGTGGTGGGCCAGTTCATGGCCATTCTGGACATCCAGATCGTCGCGGCCTCCCTGCCCCAGATTCAGGCGGGGGTCGGCGCCTCGGCCGACGAGATCAGCTGGATCCAGACCGCCTATCTGATCCCCGAGGTGGTGATGATCCCTCTGTCGGGCTTCCTGTCGCGGCTGTGGGGGACGCAGCGGCTGTTTCTGGTCTCGTGCGCTGGCTTCGTGCTGATGAGCATCGCCACAGGTCTGTCGTCGTCGATCGACATGATGATCCTGTTTAGGGCCATCCAAGGCTTCGTGGGCGGGGCCATGATCCCGACCGTCTTCGCCGTCGCCTTCACCGCCTTCCCACCCGACAAGCGCGTCACCGCCAGCGTGGTCATGGGCCTGATCGTCACCCTGGCGCCGACCGTCGGGCCGACTCTGGGCGGGCACCTGACGGAGTGGCTGAGCTGGCGATGGCTGTTCTTCATCAACGTCGGGCCGGGTCTGCTGGTGCTGTTTCTGGTCGGGCGCTACGGCAACTTCGACAAGGGCGATCCGTCGCTGGCCAAGGGCTTCGACTGGTGGGGCCTAGGCCTGATGGCGGCCTTTCTGATGTCGATGCAGTTCGTGCTGGAAGAGGGCGCCAAGAACGACTGGTTCGACGACACCCACATCCTGCTGTTGACCATCGTGGCGGCGGTCGCCGGACCGATCTTCATCTGGCGGTCGCTGACCTATCGCCAGCCGATCGTGGAGTTGCGCGCCTTCGGCAATCGCAACTTCCTGGTCGGTTTCATCATGACCTTCATCGTCGGGTTCGCCCTGTTCGGCGGCACCTTCCTGCTGCCGCTCTTCCTGGGCCGCGTGCTCGGCTATTCGTCGTCAGAGGTCGGCACCACCATGGTCGTGTCCGGCCTGGCCATGTTCGCCACCGGCCCCTTTGCTGGACGACTGGTGCGCAAGCTGGATGCGCGGGTGCTGATGTTCGGCGGCTTCATGCTGTGCGCCTGGGGGATGTGGGAGGCGCGCGTCGTCACCGATGACTGGGGCTTCTGGAACTTCGCCTCGGTCCAGGCCTTCCGCGGCGTCGGCGTTATGCTGGCCATGATCGCGTCCCAGCAGGTGACGATGGCGACCCTGCCGCCGCACATGGTCAAGAACGCCTCGGGGCTGGTCAACCTGTCGCGCAACGTCGGCGGCGCCTTCGGCCTGGCGATCCTGAACACCAGCCTGACGTCCAACACCGCCCTGCACATGAGCGAACTGACCAGCGCCATCGGTCAGGGCGACCAGGCGATGCGCAACATGATGGCCGGCATGACCCAGCGGTTCGCCGGCTCCATCGATCCGGCCGCCTCGGCGATGAAGGCCATCTATGGGATGTTGCAGAAACAGGCGACGACGATGGCGTTCGGCGACGCCTTCGCCCTGCTGGCCATCCTGTGCGCGGGCGCGGCCTTCGTCACCCTGGCCGCCCAGCCGGTGAAGGCCCAGGCCGGCGCCCCGCCTTCGGACGTCCACTGATGGCGCGCCGTCTCGGGCAGGTCGATGAACGAAAGAGCGAGGCGATCCTGGACGCCGCCGCGACCCTGTTCGCCGACAAGGGGCTTCAGGCCAAGATGGACGAGATCGCCAAACTGGCCGGCGTCTCCAAACAGACGGTCTACAACCGCTTCGCCTCCAAGCTGGAGATCGCCCAGGCCCTGGCGTCCAAGCGGGTCGAGGACATCGTCGCCCCCCTGCGCGGCGCCGGTGATCCGCAGACGGTGCTGGAGAACTTGGCCCTGACCTTGTTGAACCGGGTGTGCAGCGGCGACAAGGTCGGCTCGATGCGCGGGGTCGCCCTGGTCTCGGTCGAGGCGCCTGACATCGCCCACGCCATCTATGAGGCCGGTCCGCGTCGCAGCCTGCGTGAACTGGGCGCCTGGCTGGCGGAACAGACGCGGCTGGGCCGGATGAGCGTCGCCGATCCGGAAGAGGCGGCCGAGATGTTCGCCGGCCTTGTGCTGGGCCACGGCCATCTGCGCGCCATGCTGGACGTGCCGCAGCTGGAGGCCGACAAACGCGCAGGCCGCGCCAGAGAGGCCGCGCGCATCTTCATGGCCGCCCATCCGCCCGCCACGGCCGCCAAGACTTCCTGAGCCTGGCGCGCTACAGTCGTTCCATCCTGTCGCTTGAGACCGCCTTCATGCTGATCCACCTGTCCTCCTGGCCCGAAATCGATGCGCGATTGAACGACGGCGGTCCGCTGTCCAGGACGGTGGTCGTGCCCATAGGCTCCAACGAGCAGCACGGACCGACAGGGCTTCTGGGCACCGACTGGCTGTGCCCTGAGATCATCGCCCAGGCGGCCGAAAAGACCGACGCCAACCTGATCGTGGCCCCGACCTTCAACATCGGCATGGCCCAACATCACCTGGCCTTCGCCGGCACCATCAGCCTGCGCCCTTCGACCTTCATGGCCGCGATCACGGACTGGGTCTCGTCCCTGAGCCGTCACGGGTTCGAGCGGATCTACCTCCTGAACGGCCACGGCGGCAACGTCGCGACCATCGAGGCGACGATCTCGGAAATCTACGCCGAGTGGAGCTTCGTCGAGGACAGGCCGCCGTTCATCCTGAAGCTGAAGAACTGGTGGGACCTGCCCGGCGTCAATGGCCTGTGCAACCGCCTGTTCCCGACCGGCCACGGCATGCACGCCACCCCGTCCGAGATCGCGGTGACGCAGGCCGCTTATCCCGAGCGGATCAAGACTGCCGACTACAGCCCGCAGATCGCGCCGAACGGGCCGATCCGCGACGCCCTGGACTATCGCGCCCGTTTCCCCGACGGCCGGATCGGGTCGGACCCGGCCCAGGCCAGCCCCGAGAAGGGCCAGCAGATCATCGACGCGGCGATCCCCGCCCTGTTGAGCGACATCGCGGCCTTCGCCGCAGAGACCCAACCTGGAGGTCCTCACTGACCCGCAAAACCCCCACAGCCGCCAGCGCAGCCGTCGTCGGCGCCGAGATCCTGGCCGCCTCGGCCGAGGTGATCGCGGCCCGGACCGGGCTGATGGCGCAGGGCCTGACCAGCGCCAAGGGGCAGGACTTCAAGGAGCTGTCACTGATGAGCTCCGAGAAGACCGAGGCGGTGTCCGCCTCCGCCGACGCCTTGGCCGCCAGCGCCGGGGCCATCGGTCAGCGGCTTGGGCGTGTGGCGATGGACGAGGGCGCCCATGCCCTGCGAGCGGCGGCGGCCGTCACCCAGGCCCGCACCCCGGCCAAAGCGGCCGAGGCCCAGTTCAGCTATGCCATGGGCTGGTGGAGTCGGGCGGCGGCCCAGGCCATGACCCTGAACGGCGAACTTCTGAAGGCCCAGACCGAGGCTCTGGCCCCGATCCACAAGACGGCGACCGCCAATGCCAAACGGCTGCGCAAGACGCGCTAGGCCGGCTCCACCAGCTTCAACTTTGGCTTCTTGATCTTTGCGGGCTTGGCCGGACGGTCAGCCTTCTTGGCGGCTTTTTCGGCCTTGCGCGCTTCCTTCTCGACCGCCTTCAGCGCCTTCTTGGCGGCCTTGGCCTCGGCCTTGGCGGCGTCGGGAGCGGCGTCGGCGGCGGCGGCCAGATCGGCCAGTTGATTGAGGAAGGTCTCGCGCTGCCCCTTGGGCAGCAGGGCCATGATCCGCTTGTCGGCGGCCTCGACCAGCGGCCGCGCGGCTTCCAGACGGGCGGCGCCCTCAGCCGACAAACGCACCGCCTTGGCGCGCGCGTCCAGGGTCGAGCGTTCCCGCTCCAGAAGGCCCTTGCTGGTCATGCGCGTGACCAGATCGGCCAGGGTCGAGCGGTCGATGCCGGTCATGCGTACCAGTTCGGTCTGGGTCAGGCCGGCCTTGAGCGACACCGCCTCCAGCACCGCGAACTGGCGCTGGGTCAGGCCGTCGGCGCCGGTCTCCTCGGCATAGATGTCGAGCGCCAGCTGCAGTGCGCGGTGCATCAGGTGGCTGGGCGAGGTGGCCAGGGGCCCGACCTTCCTTGCCGCTTTTCCCGCCTTCACCATCGCGCCGCTCCCCTGAAGTTTCGTCCGAACACGTATCAGCTCTGCTTTACGATTTGACGGGGAAAGCGCGTCGGTTCCGTGACAGTTCCGCTTGCGGCCTAGAGCCCCGTGTCGGGCGAGACGGGCGTCGGCTCGTCGTCCTTGATCAGGTGCTTCATGATGAAGAAGACCTGCCAGACGCCGAACACGGCCGAGGCGATCCACAGGCCGCCGCGGAAGGCGACCCACGCATCATCCGACTGGGTGCGCCAGACGATCTCGTTGACGATGCAGACGGCCGCGAAATACAGGCCGTAACGCAGGGTCAACCCGCGCCAGCCTGCGTCGGTGATGCGGATCGCCTCGCCCAGCAGATATTTGAACGGATAGCGGTTCAGCGGCAGCGACCCCAGCAGCACGACCGCCAGCAGGCCGTTCTGGATCGACAGCTTGATCTTCAACAGGTTCGGATCGTGGAAGACGATGGTCAGCACGCCGAAGATCAAGGCGAAGCCGCCGGTCAGCAGCGGCAGGGGCGCCAGACGACGCTCGACCACATAGCCGACGATCAGGGCGATCAGCGAGGCGCCGACCAGGACCCACGTCGCCTGAACCAGGGCTTCCTGCCCGTCCAGACCGCGCGCGAACCGGTTGATCGCATAGGCGACCATGAAGGCCACGAGCGCGCCGAAATCGACGGCCTGGCGGATGTTGGAAGCCTTTTTCGGCGTCTCGGTCATGTCAGTCTTCCAGTCCCACCAGCGAGCGGGAGAAGGCGCGGGCGTCGAACGGTTGCAGGTCCTCGACCCCTTCGCCGACGCCGATCAGCATTAGGGGGGCGTCGGACGCCTGGGCCACCGGCACCAGCACGCCGCCGCGCGCCGTGCCGTCCAGCTTGGTCATGACCACGCCGGTCACGAAGGCGGTGCGGCCGAAGATCTGTTCCTGAGCCAGGGCGTTGCGGCCGACGGTGGCGTCCAGCACCAGCAGGGTGTCGTGCGGCGCCTCGGCATCGACCTTCTTCAGCACGCGGACGATCTTGAGCAGTTCGTCCATCAGGGCGGACTTGTTCTGAAGCCGGCCGGCGGTGTCGATCAGGACGACGTCGTAGCCTTCGGCCCGCGCCTTGGTATAGGCGTCGAAGGCCAGGCCCGCGGCATCGGCGCCGTCGCGACGGCTCTCGAAGTCGGCGCCGGCGCGCTCGGCCCAGACCTTCAGCTGTTCGCGCGCGGCGGCGCGGAAGGTGTCGCCGGCGACGATCATCACCTTGGCGCCCTTGCCCGTCAGGTCGGCGGCGATCTTGCCCAGGGTCGTGGTCTTGCCCGACCCGTTCACCCCCACGAACAGGACGACATAGGGTTTGGGGCCGGACAGGGGGTCGAAGGTCGCCTGGCGCGGCGACAGTTCGGCGGCGACCGCCTCGGCCAGGGCCTCCTTGACCTCGCGCTCGGGCGCGTCCTTGCCGAACTTTAGGCCGCGAAAGCGTTCGACGATCCGGGCCGAGGCGGCAGGGCCGAGATCGCTCTCCAGAAGATGCTCTTCCAGCTGCTCCAGCGACGCCTCGGACAGAGGCTCCTTGACGAAGGTGGCGACGACCTGATCGGTCATCTGTTTGGAGGAGCGCGAGAGCCCAGCGGACAGGCGCTGGAACCAGCCCTTTTTCGGCGTATCGTTCATGCAGTGGCTTTAGCGGGGGCGAAGGCCAACGTCATCCGCATTCGCGAAGGTCGTCCCCGACGTTTCAGACGGTCGGCGACAAAAACACCGTCTAATTCGTCTAATTGATCTGAAATCGAGACCTCCCTGTTAGCGTGAGTGCGAAGGCGAGGATTATAGGCCCGCGCAAAATCGACGATGGCGGAAGGCCGTGAGAAATTGGCAAACCGTTGAAAGCGCGAGGGTTGGAGCCGCCAGTTTGGATGGCTGTCGATCATTTTCTTCCGTCATCCTGTGCAAGCCTCTGGCGGCGCAGACGGCAGCGGCGAAGATCATCGAGCGGCGCTTGCGCTTGTGGAGCCGATCAACAAAGAATATGCGCTGCGCATACGTTTCATATAGAGCGAGAGTATCATGGGCATCGTCAATATCGAGGACGAACTGCACGAGCAGCTGCGGCGCGCTGCGAAGGCGTCCTATCGGTCGATCAACGCCCAGGCGGCGTTCTGGATCAGGATCGGCATGTTGTGTGAGATGCATCCCGGCGTGACGTTCCAGGAACTGGTGGCGCGCGAGTTGCGGGCGGCGGGCGTCGATGCTTCCGTGCCGACGGGCGCCGCCGCGTGATCAAGACGCCGGCCGAGATTGCGCTGATGGCCGAAGCGGGGCGACTGCTGGCCTCGGTCTTCACCCATCTGAATGCGATGACGCTGGAGGGGTTGAGCACGCTGGAAATCGACCGACGGGTCGAGGCCTTCATCGTCGACGAGCTGAAGGCGCGGCCGGCTAGCAAGGGTCAGTACGGCTATGGCTTCGTGCTGAACAGCTCGATCAACCAAGTCGTCTGCCATGGCGTGCCCTCGGCGGACGACATCCTGAAGAGCGGCGACATCGTCAATCTGGACATCACGCTGGAGAAGGACGGCTTCATCGCCGATTCCTCCAAGACCTATCTCATCGGCTCGGTGGGACCGCAGGCCCGACGGCTGGTGCGCACCACCTATGAGGCGATGTGGAAGGGCATTCAGGCGGTGCGGCCGGGCGCGAAACTGGGCGACATCGGTTTCGCCATCGAGAAACACGCCAAACAGGCCGGCTATTCGGTAGTGCGCGACTATTGTGGGCACGGCATCGGGCGCGAGATGCATGAAGCGCCGCAGGTGCTGCATTTCGGCAAGGCCGGGACCGGCGTAACCCTGCGCGAAGGCATGACCTTCACCATCGAACCGATGCTGAACCAGGGCGTGCGCACGGTCCTGACCGAGGACGACGGCTGGACCGTGGTCACCTCCGACGGAAAACTGTCGGCCCAGTTCGAACATACGGTGGCGGTGACCAAGGACGGCGTGCAGGTCTTGACCCTGAGGCCGGACGAGAAGCGGGGCGCATAGGCGCGCGAAGGAGAGTTTCCGTCCCTTCATCATTCGCGCCTATATGAAGGCCGACGACCGGCGCGGGCCGGGTGATGCGGACGATCCGATGGCTGATGCTCTGTTCCATTCTCCCAAGACCCACGGCTTTGTGCGCGTGGCGGCGGCGACGCCGGTCAGCCATGTGGGCGACCCCAGGGCGAACGGCCAAGAGCACGTCGCGCTGATCCGTCAGGCGGGGGGGCAGGGCGTGGACCTGATGGTGTTCCCCGAGCTGTCGCTGTCGGCCTATGCGATCGACGATCTGCATATGCAGGCGGCGCTGCTGGATGAGGTTGAGCGACAGATCGCCGTAGTGGCCGCAGCGACGGCCGAGGCGGATGTCGTGGCGGTGGTCGGGGCACCGATCCGCAACGGCGACGCCCTGTATAATTGCGCGGTGGTGATCGGTGCGGGCGAGGTGCTGGGCGTCCTGCCCAAGACCTATCTGCCCAACTACCGGGAATATTACGAGAAACGCTGGTTTGCGCCGGCGACGGCGCGCGCGGAAGACGTGCTCCGGCTGAACGGCGAGACGGTGGACTTCGCGCCGGGTCTGCTCTTCGAAGCGGTCAATCGGCCGGGCTTCGTCTTTTCGGTCGAGATCTGTGAGGACTATTGGGCGCCGCTGCCGCCCTCGACGAGGGCCGCATTGGCGGGCGCGCGGATCCTGCTGAACCTGTCGGCGTCCAACATCGTCATCGGCAAGGCGGACGAGCGGGCGATGCTGAGCGCCAGCCATTCGGCCCGGACGCTGTCGGCCTATGTCTTCGCCGCCTCGGGCTGGGGCGAGAGCACCACCGACCTGGCCTGGGACGGCCAGGCGACGATCCATGAACTGGGGTCGAAACTGGCCGAGGGCGAGCGGTTCGCCCTGGAGAGCCACCTGACGATCGCCGATGTGGACGTGGACCGGATCGGACTGGACCGGTTGCGTAACGGCACCTTCGCCGAGTGTGCGAGAAACGAAGGCGAGCCGGCGACGGTCGTGCCCTTCATGGCGCGCGAGGATCATGAGGCCAGCGAGCTGATCCGGCCGCTGGACCGGTTCCCCTTCGTGCCGGACGACGCCGGGCGGCTGGATCAGGACTGCTATGAGGCGTTCAACATCCAGGTCCAGGGGCTGATGCGCCGGATGACGGCGACGGGCGCCAAGTCGCTGGTGGTCGGCGTGTCCGGCGGGCTGGATTCGACCCAGGCCCTGCTGGTCGCGTGCCGCGCCTTCGACCGGCTGGATCTGCCGCGGACCAATATCCTGGGCTTCACCATGCCGGGGTTCGCCACCTCGGACGGGACCAAGTCCAATGCCTGGGCCCTGATGACCGCGTTGGGCGTCACGGGCGCAGAGATCGACATCCGCCCCGCCGCCGAACAGATGTTCAAGGACATCGGCCATCCCTACGCCGAGGGTCAGCCGGTGCACGACATCACCTTCGAGAACGTGCAGGCGGGCCTCCGGACCGACTATCTGTTCCGGCTGGCGAACCAGCACAGGGCCTTCGTGCTGGGGACCGGGGACCTGTCGGAACTGGCGCTGGGTTGGGCCACCTATGGCGTCGGCGACCATATGAGCCATTACAACGTCAACGGCGGGGTGGCGAAGACGTTGATCCGTCACCTGATCCGCTGGGTGGCGGCGGGCGACCTGATCGGCGCGGGCGCGCGCGACACGCTGCACGCCATTCTGGACACCGAGATTTCGCCAGAACTGGTGCCGGCCAAGGATGGGGTGATCCAGTCGACGGAAGGCACCGTCGGTCCCTATGCGCTGAACGACTTCTTCCTGTTCTACATCAGCCGGTTCGGGATGGCGCCGTCCAAGGTCGCCTTCCTGGCGCACCAGGCCTGGGGCGATGCGGGCGCAGGGCATTGGCCAGCGAATACGCCGGACGACGAGAAGGTCGAATACGATCTGGCGACGATCAAGGGCTGGCTGAGGAAGTTCCTGATCCGCTTCTTCCAGACCGCCCAGTTCAAGCGCTCGGCCCTGCCGAACGGACCAAAGGTGGTCACCGGCGGATCGCTGTCGCCGCGCGGCGACTGGCGTGCGCCGTCAGATGGGAACGCGCGGGTGTGGCTGGACGAGCTGGACGCAAACGTGCCGGACTGAACCGTCTCCTCCCCATTTTATGGGGAGGTGGCGCGGCGCTCTTGCGCCGTGACGGAGGGGCTGTGTCCGCATCGCAAGCCTTAGTGGGACCTCAAAGAGCCCCTCCACCGCTTCGCGGTCCCCCTCCCCGCAAAGCGGGGAGGAGACGATGCGTGAATTCCCATAGGTTGAGTGTGGATATTCGCCGAACCAGTCGCTAGAAGCTTGGCCATGACCGACGATGTGACCAAAGATTCCAACGGCAACCTCCTGGCCGACGGCGACAGCGTGACCCTGATCAAGGATTTGAAGGTCAAGGGATCGGGCGGGGTCACGCTGAAGCGCGGGACGCTGGTCAAGAACATCCGCCTGACCGGCGATCCGGACGAGATCGAGGCCAATGTGGAGAAGGTGCGCGGCCTGGTCCTGCGCACCGAGTTCGTGAAGAAGGCCTGACCCTCTTCCCTTCGAGCGATGCAGCCGCCATCTACCGGCCTATGACCGACACCCTCGCCGCCCCGACCTCGACCGCCGCCACGAATGGCAAGATCCCCGTCACCGTCCTGACCGGTTATCTCGGCGCGGGCAAGACGACGCTGCTGAACCGAATCCTCACCGAGGATCACGGCAAGCGCTACGCGGTCATCGTCAACGAATTCGGCGAGATCGGCATCGACAACGACCTGGTGGTCGGCGCCGACGAGGACGTGTTCGAGATGAACAACGGGTGCGTCTGCTGCACGGTGCGGGGCGACCTGATCCGCGTGGTCGCCGGCCTGATGAAGCGCCAGCGTCCCGGCAAGCCGGCCTTCGACGCCATCATCGTGGAGACGACCGGTCTGGCCGACCCAGGCCCGGTGGCCCAGACCTTCTTCGTGGACGAGGACGTCAAGGCCAAGACCCAGCTGGACAGCGTCACGACCCTGGTCGACGCCAAACATGTGATGGCGCGCCTGGATGACTCCAAGGAGGCGCGCGAGCAGGTGGCCTTCGCCGACCGGATCATCCTGAACAAGGTCGATCTGGCGACGGCCGACGAACTGAACGTGGTCGAGGCGCGTCTGCGGGCGCTGAATCCGCTGGCGCCCATCGTGCGGGCCGAACGGTCGAACGTGCCGCTCGATCAGGTGCTGGGCTTGGGCGCCTTCGACCTGGAGCGCATTCTCGAGGTCAAGCCGGACTTCGTGAACCCGCCGCATGGCGCGGACGGCCATGTGCATGACGAGCACTGCGGTCATGACCATGGGCATCATGACCACGATCACGACCACCATGATCACGGCCACAGCCATGGCGCGCGCGGTCACGCTCACCAGGACGACATCAAGGGCATCTCCCTGTCGATGGATCGGCCGCTGGACGGGGCCAAGTTCACCGCCTGGCTGGACCGGCTGCTGGGCGAGCAGGGTCAGAACATCCTGCGCGCCAAGGGCATCATCGACGTCAAGGGCGAGAACCGCCGCCTGGTCTTCCAGGCCGTGCACATGATCCTGGAAGGCGATCTGCAACGCGAATGGGGCGCCGCCGAACGCCGCTGGAGCCGCGCGGTCTTCATCGGCCGCGATCTGGACGAAGCCGAACTGCGCCAAGGCTTCGAGGCCTGCGCCGCTTGATCTCAAAGGTGGACTGACAGACGAAAGGCCGGCGGAGCAATCCACCGGCCTTTTTCTTTGTTCAGCCCCTCTCGAACAACTTGTTCCAGCGGCGCTTGTCGCGGGCCTTCCAAGCGCCGCGGTGGTAGGCGTCGGAGCCGATCAGGGGGACGACGGTGGTGGCTTCGGCGAAAACCATCTGTTCGTGGGTGGTCTGGACCTTACCCCACGAGGCCGCCTCTTTCAGCGTCGAGGACGAGCAGGCGCCATCGCGGACGTCGGCGACGGTGATCTGGACCGCATAGCGGTGCATCTCGGCCTCAACGCCGAGGATTTCGGCGCAGACGACCGTGTCCTGCGCGAAGTTCTTGGGCACGCCGCCGCCAACCATGAACAGGCCGGTCACGCCGGCGGCGATCTTGATGTCGGTCAGTTCGCGGAAGTCGGCGATGGCGTCCAGCATCAGATAGGGCTGGCCGGCGGCGGCGCGTTCCTTCTGATGTTTCACCAGACCAAAGCCGGCGGACGAGTCGACGAACGCCGGGCAGAAGATCGGCACGCCTTCTTCATAGGCGGTCTGGATCAGCGAGCCGGGCTTTTTCGCATTGCCCTCGCTCAGCCACTTGCCCATCTCCCAGATGAATTCGCGGCTGGAATAGCCGCGCGGCTCCAAGCGGTTGGCGATCTCCAGGATGGTGTGGTCGCAGGCCTGGAGCTCTTCCTCGTCGATGTAGGTGTCGTAGATCCGGTCGATGTAGTTGTCGCGCAGGACGTTGTCGTCCACCTCGCCGGCCGCCTGATAGTGTTTGAAGCCCAGGGCCTCGAAGAAATCCATGTCGACGATCGAGGCGCCGGTGGCGACCACGGCGTCGACCATGCCGAACTTCACCATGTCGCGATAGACGTGCATGCAGCCGCCGGCCGAAGTCGAACCGGCCAGGATCAGCCAGGGCGAGCAGTCCTTGTCCTCGATGGTCATCGAGAAGATGTCCGCAGCGCGGGCGGTGTCGCGCGACGAGAAGGACATCTTGCGCATCGAGTCGATGATCGGGCGCGCGTCGAAGCTGGTGATGTCGACGTGCTCGACGACATTCTGCAACAGCTGGGCCTTGGTGTTGGATTGAACGGGAGCGTTCATTTCGGCGGTTTCCCTGTGATTTGAGCGCCCGTCGAACAAGCAGACGTGCCGGGACGGAGCGACCGACAGGACCGATAGACGCCCAACCTTCAGCCGTCACCCTCGGACTTGATCCGAGGGTCGGACGTTCCGCCACGCGCTCCTCGCAGGGGAGACGCAGAGCGGCCGATCCTCGGGTCGAGCCCGAGGATGACGGTTACAGGTGCGGGCGTCCTACTTTCGGCGCGACTTGCGCTGACCGGCCTTACCCTTGGGGCGTGACAGGCGCACGACCTTGCGGGCGTTCTCTTCCGCCGTGGTGCGCACGGTGGGGATGGAACGCGGGGCCAGACCGTACAGCGAGGCCATCGGAGCGTCCTCGACTGCGGCGATGTCGTGTTCGCCATAGCCGTTGAAGCCCGTCGACATGGCCACTCCATAGGCCCCCAGCATGCCGATCTCGATGAAGTCGCCTTCGCGCACATCGGCCGGAAGCCAGAAGGGTCCCGGCATATGGTCGATGGAATCGCAGGTCGGGCCGTAGAACTGGAAGGCCTTCAGCTCGCCGGCGCTTTCACCGTCCCTCACGAGCTTGGTCGGGAAGGGCCAGCGCGAGTGGGTCGCGTCGAACAGCGAGCCGTAGGAGCCGTCGTTCAGATAAAGGGCGTCGCCCTTGCGCAGATCGACACGGGCCAGGATCGACGAGGATTCGGCGACCAGCGCGCGGCCGGGCTCGCACCACAGCTCGGTCGTTTCCGACACCGGCATCTCGTTGAAGCCGCGATGGATGGCGTCGGCGTATTCGCTCATGTCCGGCGGGACCATGCCCGGATAGACGGACGGGAAGCCGCCGCCGACATCGACGATATCGACGATCACGCCCGCACGGCTGATCGACCGGCCGACCTGGGCCATGGCGGCCTGATAGGCGGTCGGGCGCATGCACTGGCTGCCGACGTGGAAGGAAACGCCCATCAGGCCGTCCTTGACCGCCTGGCGCGTCGCCATCAGCAGGGCCGGCGCCTGATCCGACGAGACGCCGAACTTGCCAGACAGCGTGTAGGCGGCGCCGTCGGCCGAGACGGCCATGCGCACGATCAGGTTCAGGTCGTCCGCGCCGCCGGTGGCGTCGAGGATCTTGTTCAGCTCGTCGATGCAGTCGAGCGAGAAGGTGCGCACGCCGTGATCGAAATAGGCCTTGGTGATCGCAGCGCGGCTCTTGACCGGGTGCATGAAGGCCAGGCGCACGTCATGGCTGACCGAGCGAACCAGCTCGATCTCGGCGATGGACGCTACGTCGAAGCCGCGAACGCCGGCCTCGATCAGGGTTTCGACGACCCAGCGCGAAGGGTTGGCCTTCACAGCGTAGAAGACGTCGGCCTTTAGATTATCCTGGAACCAGCGCGCCGCTACGGAAACCGAACGCGGCCGCACGAGGGCGACGGGACGTTCAGGGGACCGCTCACGGACCAGGTCCAGGGGAAGCTGATACGTGCGCAATTCACGTAACCCCCTGCTAATTGTTAAACCCAGACCGGCGTTAGCGGCGCAGACAGGACCTACGGGGTCCGCCGGAGAGCGCGATATGGGGACGCGCGACTGTCATGTAAAGAGGTTTTTTCGTGGCGGGGCTTAGGTTTGACTGTCACAAATCCGCTCTGCGCCCTCCACGACACGATCCAGCGGCAACCTTGACCGTTCTGCGCCGTTGCGATGATCGGAGGGTTTCATGAACCGATGGCTGTTCTTTTGGCGCAAGATGCGGCGTCAGTTGTGGGTGCGCGCCACGGCCTATGCCGTCGCGGGCGTCGCCGCAGCCTTGCTGGCCGCCGCCCTGGCCCCCTGGGTGCCGCAGGAGATGGCCGAGCGTCTGGGCGGAGAGTCTGTAGAATCAATCCTGACGATCCTGGCTTCCAGCCTGCTGG
This sequence comes from Brevundimonas sp. 374, assembly GCF_900102995.1. Lineage (NCBI taxonomy): Bacteria > Pseudomonadati > Pseudomonadota > Alphaproteobacteria > Caulobacterales > Caulobacteraceae > Brevundimonas > Brevundimonas sp. 374. The sequence continues at coordinate 45,081 of NZ_FNKT01000004.1, forward strand.
GCGTGGCGACCTTTTCGGTCGGCGCCATGGTCACGGCCTATACGTCGGTGTCGTCGGCGGCCAGTCCGCGCGTCGCGGCCCTGGTCACCAGCGATGACGAAACCCAGAAATCGCTGGCGACTTTCGTCGGCGCCTTTCTCTACGCCATCGTCGCCGTCACCGCGATCAACGCCCATTATTACGGACAGAACGGTCGGGCGATCCTGTTCCTGATCAGCCTGGCCATGGTGGGTCTGGTGGCGTTTCGCCTCCTGGCCTGGATCAACCGCCTGTCTAGCCTGGCGCGGGTCGGTCACATGATCGATCTGGTCGAGGCCCGGGCCCGCGAGGCGCTGGAACAGCGGCGCGACAATCCGTTTGTGGGCGGGCGAGAGGGCCACCTCGAAAACGGGGCGGACGTGACAGCGCCGGAAACCGGCTATGTCCAGAACGTCGATCCCGATCGCCTGCAGGCCATGGCCGAGAAACGAGACTGCCAGGTCGAGGTGGTCGCCGCGCCCGGCGCCTTCGTGCGACGCGGGGAGGTCCTCGCCCGGATCAGCCTGCCGGCCTGCGACAAAGAGGCCCAGGACGCCTTCTGCTCCGCCTTCGCGATCGGAGACTCGCGCTCCTATGATCAAGACCCGCGTTTCGGCCTGATCGTTCTGGGCGAGATCGCCGCCAAGGCTCTGTCGCCTGGTATCAACGATCCCGGAACGGCCATTCAGGTGGTGTCGACCGGCGTGAGGCTGATGGACATCTGGGCCCGACACGGCGGGGAAGACGAGAAGCGGGCCCTGCGCGATCGCCTGATGATGCCGGGCGTCTCCGAAGACGATCTGCTCGACGATCTGTTCGGCCCGATCGCCCGTTACGGGGCCGGCGACGTTGCGGTCGCCATCAGACTGCAAAAAGGCTTGAGGGCGCTGGCCTCGATCCCTTGTCTGGCCGCACCAGTCCGGACGATGGCCGATCAGGCGCTTGAGCGATCGCGCGCCGCCTTGCCGATTCCGGCGGACTACGTCCGGGTGAAGGGTGCGGCAGAAGGCTCCTGAACGGCTCGGGTCTGGACGAGATTGCGCCCGACGTGCGATTAGGACTTGCCCGAGAGCGATTTCAGCTTATTGCGGCGCCCCTTCGCCATAGCCTCCTAGCGAGTTCATGAGTTCATCCGCAGCCGCCGCCGCCCCTGGGCTTGTCCTGGCGCGTGACGTGTCGAAGACCTTCGGATCGCGAAAGGCGCTGGACGGCGTCTCGATTTCCGTGGCCTCCGGCGAAATGGTCGCCCTGATCGGTCCGTCCGGTTCGGGCAAGTCCACCCTGCTCCGCTCCATCACCGGCCTGCAGTCGATCGACGCCGGCGCCGGCACCATCCAGGTGTTCGGCGAGACCGTGCAGAAGGACGGCCGGGTCACCGGCGCCGTGCGCAAGGCGCGCGGCAAGCTGGGCATGATCTTCCAGCAGTTCAATCTGGTCGGGCGACTGAGCCTGTTCTCCAACGTCATGCTGGGCGCGCTGGGGCGTCTGCCTGGATGGAAGGGCCTGCTGGGCCTGTGGCCCCAGGCGGACAAGGACAAGGCCATGGCGGCCCTGCACCGCGTCGGCGTCAGCGACTACGCCGCCCAGCGCGCCAACACCCTGTCCGGCGGCCAACAGCAGCGCGGTGCCATCGCCCGCGCCATCGTGCAGGGCGCCAAGGCCATTCTGGCCGACGAGCCCGTCGCCTCGCTGGACCCGGTGTCCGCCCGTAAGGTCATGGAATTGCTGGTCGAGTTGAACAAACGCGACGGCATGGGGGTGATCGTCACTCTGCACCAGGTCGACTACGCCATCCGCTACTGCGACCGCGTCATCGCCCTGCAAGGCGGCAAGATCGTCTATGACGGCCCGTCCACGGCGCTGGACCAAAAGCGCCTGATCGAAATCTACGGTCCCGAGTTCGAGGACGCGTTCTGGGAGACCAAGGCATGAGCCTGTCGCGCATTTCCCCCACCCGCCGTCTAATCGCCGCGGCCGGCGCCGCCGTCATGATCCTGGGCCTGGCGGCCTGCGGCGGCGGCGAGGACAAGAAGGCTGCGGGCGGCGCGCCCAGCGAGATCACTTTCTCGATCCTGTCCGCCGAAGGCCAAGCCTCGGCCGGCCCGCTGTGGCAGCCGTTGCTGGACGACATGTCCAAGGCCATCGGCGTGCCCGTGAAGCCCTATTTCGGTTCGAACTACACCGTCCTGGTCGAGGCCATGCGCGGCAACCACACCCAGGTGGGCTGGTTCTCGGCCAAGCCTGAGGTCGAGGCCATCGATCGCGCCAAGGCCGAAGTCATCGCCCGCACCGTCAACCGCGAGGGTCTGGACAGCTATCAGTCGACCCTGATCGTCAAGAAGGGATCGGGCATCACGCTGGATCAGGTCATGGCGTGCGGCAAGAAGTACAACTTCGGCATCGGCGACGCCCAGTCGACGTCGGGCACCCTGGCCCCGCTGACCTTCCTGTTCAATCCGCGCGGCGTGGTCCCCAGCCAGTGCTTCAAGACCGTGCGCTCGGCGAACCACCAGGCCAACGCCTTCGGCGTGGCGACCGGCGTGATCGACGTGGCGACCTCCAACAGCGTGAACACCATCTTCATGCGCAAGGAGAACCCGCAGCTGGCCGGCCAGATCGAGGAAATCTGGACCTCGCCGCCGATCCCCGAGAGCGGCATCGTCGTGCGCGAGGACCTGGATCCTGCGCTGAAGGAAAAGATCCGCAGCTTCTTCCTGACCTATGGCCAGGGCGAAGGCGCCGAGGCCGAGCGGCAGCGCAAGGTTCTGGCGGACCTGGAATATTCCCGCTTCACCGCCGCCGACGACAGCTATCTGGACCCGATCCGCGAAATGATCGCCGACCAGAAACTGGGCGAGGCCCGCGCCAAGGGCGACACGGCCGCCGCCGCCGCCGCCGAGCGCGAGCTTCAACGCCTGCGCAGCCTGCGTGAGGTCCGGCCTTGACCGCAGTCGCGTCTCCCGCCGTCGCGATTCCGGCGGCGCCCAAGAAGTCCGCCCTCGCCTGGGTCGCCGACGTCCTAGTCTGGGGCGGCGTGGCCGCCGTCCTGCTGTACAGCATCGACGCCGTCGATCTGGGCAACATCTCGCGCCTGTTCGCCGGCAACGACAGCACCCAGCTGTTCGTCCACGACCTGCTGCGTCCCGACTTCAGCGACTGGAAGATGTTCGTCGCCAAGATGTGGGAGACGGTGCAGATCGCCCTGTGGGGCACCTTCCTGGCCGTGATCCTGGGCATTCCGCTGGGTCTGGCGGCGGCGCGCAACATCGCGCCCGTCTGGGTCGTGACGCCGGTGCGCTGGATCATGAACCTGCTGCGTTCGGTGCCGGATCTGGTGATCGGCCTGTTGTTCGTCACCGCCGTGGGCCTGGGGCCTCTGGCGGGGGTTCTGGCCATCACCTTGAACACGGCCGGGGTTCTGGCCAAGCTGTTCTCGGAAGCGGTCGAGTCGATCGACAAGGGTCCGGTCGAGGGCGTGCGCGCCACCGGCGCCGGCAAGCTGCACGAGATCGTCTGGGGCGTCCTGCCTCAGGTCGCGCCGCTGTGGACCTCGTTCGCCCTATACCGTTTCGAATCCAACAGCCGGTCCGCGACCGTTCTGGGTCTGATCGGCGCGGGCGGCATCGGCCAGGTGCTGTTCGACAGCATGAACGCGTTCGATTTCCGCGCCGTCTCGGCCATCGTGATCGTCGTCGTGGTCGCCGTGACCCTGATCGACACCCTGTCGCAGGTAATGCGCCGCCGCCTGCTGTAGCGGCGGCGGTTCCCTTCGCGGGACTGTCATAATCCTCTGCTCTAAGCATCGCGAAATCGATGCTCAGGGAGAGCCTTGGATGATCCGCACACTGAAACTGGCGGCTTCGGCCGCCGCCCTTCTGGCCCTGGCGGCCTGTGGCGACAACGGCGGGGGCGGCTCCGCCTCCGGCGCGCGCTCCGGCATCTGGGCGGCCGGTTCGTCGACCGTCTTCCCCTTCGCCACGCGGGTCGCCGAGACCTTCGCACGCGGTTCGGGCGGCGCGGCGCCGCGCGTCGAATCGCTGGGCACCGGCGGCGGCATTCAGGCCTTCTGCCAAGGCGTCGGCCCGACCACCCCGGACATCGCCAACGCCTCGCGTCAGATGAAGCAGTCCGAGTTCGACCTGTGCGCCAAGAACGGCGTCACCGACATCGTCGAGATCAAGATCGGCTTCGACGGCATCGTCATCGCCACGGCCCGTAACGGCAACGGCTTCAACTTCGAACTAAACGACCTGTACGAAGGCTTGGCCAAGGAAGTGCCGGGCGCCAACGGTCAGTTCGTCGCCAATCCGGCCAAGACCTGGAACCAGGTCAACGCCGGCCTGCCGAACCAGCGCATCCAGGTCTATGGCCCGCCGCCCACCTCGGGCACGCGCGACGCCTTCCTGGAGCTGGGCATGACGCCGGGCGCCAAGCTGGTGCCGGCGGCCAAGGCGATCGAAGGCGACAAGGACCGGTTCGAAGCCATCGCCCACACCCTGCGCGAGGACGGCGCTTGGATCGATTCCGGCGAGAACGACAACGCCATCGTCCAGACCCTGACCCGCACGCCGGGTTCGCTGGGCGTGTTCGGCTATTCGTTCCTGGAGCAGAACCTGGACACGGTGAAGGCCGAGACCATCGACGGCGTGGCCCCGACCGCCGACACCATCGCCAGCGGTGAATACCCGCTGTCGCGCAGCCTCTACATCTATGTGAAGAAGGCGCATATCGGCGTCATTCCGGGCCTGCAGCAGTTCGTGCAGGAGTTCCTGTCGGAAGGCGCCGCCGGCAAGGGCGGCTATCTGGCCGACCGTGGCTTGATCCCGCTGCCGGAAGACCAATTGCTGGCCCAGCGCGCGACCATCGCCGCCATGACCCCGATGGCCCGCCCCGCCAAATAGGGCGGAACCCGACCGCCGTTCCGCCCCTTCTTTCGCCGGTCCGCACCGGGTAGAAGGGGCGGGATAGCTGTCAGGATGATTTGATGACCACCACGCCCGCGCGTCTGCGCAAGGCCGTACTGCCCGTCGCGGGCCTCGGCACCCGGGTCCTGCCCGGCACCAAGACGACCCCCAAGGAACTGCTGAACGTCGTCGACCGGCCGATCCTGTCCTACATCGTCGAAGAGGCGCGCGAAGCCGGGATCGAACACATCGTCTTCGTCACCGGCCGCTCCAAGGGCGCCATCGAGGACTATTTCGATCACCAGATCGAACTGGAAGCCCAGCTTCAGGCCAAGGGCAAGACCGACATCCTGGAGATGATGAACGCCGAACTGGCCTCGGCCGGGGAGATGAGCTTCACCCGCCAGATGCAGCCCAAGGGCTTGGGCCACGCTGTCTGGTGCGCGCGCGACATCATCGGCCACGAGCCCTTCGCCGTCATCCTGCCCGACGTCATCGTGGATTCTCAGCCCGGCGCCCTGAAGCAGCTGGCCGAGGTCTATGCCGAAACCGGCGGCAACATCATCGGCGTGGAATCCGTCCCGGAAGATCAGACCCACAAATACGGCATCGTCGATCCGGTTAGTCGCGACGGTTCGCGCATCGTCATGAAGGGCATGGTCGAAAAGCCCGCCGCCGGAACCGCGCCGTCCAACCTGTCGATCTCGGGCCGTTACATCCTACAACCGGAAATCTTCGACCTGCTGGCGACGCAGGAAAAGGGCGCGGGCGGCGAGATCCAGCTGACCGACGCCATGGCGCGACTGATGGCGGACCAGGGCTTCACCGCCGTCGAATACGAAGGCGTCACCCACGACTGCGGCGACAAGATCGGCCTGCTGCGCGCCAATGTCGCCCTGGCCCTGAAACGCCCCGACCTGGGCGATGCGGCCCGCCAAGCGATCGCGGGCCTGCTGTAACGCAAGGGAAGGCGGCGGGGGTTCCGGTTTACGCCCGCCCCTGCTAACCCTCCGCGCAAATCATCAGGAGACGAACCATGGCGACTTCCGAAGGCTGGAACATGCCGACCGGCGACCTCATGAAGGGCAAGAAGGGCCTGATCATGGGCGTGGCCAACTCCAGCTCCATCGCCTGGGGCATCGCCTCGCAGCTGGCCGCCCAGGGCGCCGAGCTGGCCTTCACCTATCTGGGCGAGAGCCTGGAGCGCCGCGTGCGTCCGCTGGCGGAAAGCGTCGGCGCCAAGCTGCTGATCCCGGCCGACGTCACTGACGACGCCTCGATGGATGCGGCCTTCGCCGAACTGGAAAAGACCTTCGGCACGATCGACTTCGTCGTCCATTCGGTGGCCTTCGCCAACAAGGATGAGTTGAAGGGCAGCTTCGTGGACAACACCACGCGCGACAGCTTCCTGCTGGCCATGAACATCTCGGCCTTCAGCTTCGTGGACGTGTCCAAGCGCGCCGCCAAGCTGATGCCGAACGGCGGCAGCCTGATCACCCTGACCTATCTGGGGTCCGAGCGGGTCATTCCGAACTACAACACCATGGGCGTGGCCAAGGCCGCACTGGAAGCGGCGACTCGCTATATCGCGCGCGACCTGGGTCCCAAGAACATCCGCGTCAACGCCATCTCGGCCGGGGCAATGCGCACCCTGTCGCTGGCCGGCATTTCGGGCGGGCGCGGCCTGCACTCCAAGTCGGCGCAGTTCTCGCTGATCAAGGAAGAGACCTCGATGGAGGGCGTCGCGGGCGCGGCCCTGTGGCTGTGTTCGGACCTGGGGCGTTCGACCACGGGCGAAGTCGTCCACGTCGATGCCGGCTTCCACGCCGTGGGCCTGCCGGAAGACATCGAAGGTTGATCAAGGAGGGCTGGATCCCAGCCTTCCGCCATCCAAGACGACGGTTTAAGGCCGGGGCATGACTGCTCCGGCCTTTTCCATGCGCGCCCTGCCCGCCTCGGCCTTTTCGTCCGCCGCCGTGGCGACGGTGATCGGGTTTGGCGGGACGGTCGCCTTGGTCGTTCAGGCCGGCCAGGCCGTGGGTGCGGACGCGGGCCAGATCGGGTCAATGGTGACGGTCCTGTGCCTGGGCATCGGGGCGCCGGGCGCCTTGCTGAGCTGGCGGCTGAAAATCCCCGTCGTTCTGGCCTGGTCCACGCCGGGGGCGGCCCTGCTGGCGGCCTCGACCTTGGGCCTGTCCTGGCCGACGGCGATCGGCGCCTTCATATTCGCCGCCCTGCTGATGATCCTGACCGGCCTGATCCCGGCGCTTGGGCGGCTGGCGGCGCGGATACCGGCGGCCGTCGCCTCGGCCATGCTGGCGGGGGTGCTGCTGCCGTTCGTGCTGAGACTGTTCAAGGTCGTGCCGGACGAGACGGCCTTGCTCGTCGGGCTGATCGCGGTGTTCCTGATCTTCAGACGGCTATGGCCGACCTGGGCCTTGCCCGCCGTGCTGGCGGCGGCCTTTGCAGTTCTGGCGATACGGGGGCAGTTGGCCCTGCCCGCCGGCACCGGCCTGTTCGGCCATCTGGAGCCGGTCGCGCCCGTCTTCGATTGGAAGGCGGCGGTCAGCCTGGGCTTTCCGTTGTTTCTGGTGACGCTGGCGGCGCAGAACCTGCCCGGGCTGGTGGTCCTGCAGAGCGCCGGTTATCCGCCGCCCGCCAACCGACTGATCCTGTCGACCGGCGTCGCCAGCCTGCTGATCGCGCCGTTCGGCGGGCATGGGGTCAATCTGGCGGCGATCACGGCGGCGATCTGCACGGGGCCGGACGCCCATCCCGACCCCGCCAGGCGCTGGATCGTGGGCGTGATCTACGGCGGTCTTTATCTGGTCGTGGCTCTGTTCGCCGCGCCGCTGGCCGGGCTGTTCATCGCCATGCCGCCAGCCGTGCTCGCAGCAGTAACAGGGCTGGCGCTGATCGCGCCGCTGACGGGCGCACTCCAGACAATGATAACGGAGGTCGGATCGCGCGAAGCGGCGGTGCTGACATTTGCGGCGACGGCTTCGGGCCTGACCCTGTTCGGCGTCGGATCGGCCTTCTGGGGCCTCGTGGTAGGGTTTGCGGCGCTGGCCGCGATGCGCTGGATCAGACCGACGGCCTGATCCAGCTGAGGGGGCTAGTCGCGCAGCGAGGCCGGGACCTGACCACCGTTTTCGGCCAGCTTCTTCCAGACGGCCTTGGACAGGGCGATGTTCTGTTCGGCCGATCCATGCTCGCCGGCGTGGACGTTCAGTTCCTCGGCCAGTTCCTTGCGGGCCGCCAGGCTGGAATCCAGGTCCAGCAGCTTCAGCAGATCGACGATCGAGGTCCGCCAGTTGCCGCCGCCGCCCTTGGAGGCCGCCAGATCGCTGAGCACCGCCTCGACATCGACGGGCGGCAAGGCCGGCGCGGCGGTCGGGGCCGGCGCAGCGTTGGGCGCAGGAATTCCGGCCGTCGAGGCGGGCGGTGGAACGGGGGCCGCCTTCGGCTTGTGGCCTGTGATCTTGTTCCAGATCGAAGAGAAGATGCCCATCGGTCGCGCTCCTGTTGGTTGTGAGCAGATAACGCGACCGACGGGGCGAAGTTCAGATCAGTCGCGTGCCGGGATGTTGAGCCCGCGCTGGACGGCGGGGCGGGCCAAGCCGCGCTCCAGCCAGGCGGCGACGCGCGGGAAGTCGGCGAAGCCGACGATCTCGCCCGCTTCGTAGAAGCCGATCAGGTTGCGGACCCAGCCCAGGGTGGCGACATCGGCGATGGAATAGTCGCCGACAAGCCAGTCGCGGGGCTCTCCCCCGTCGTTGGCGAGCCGCGTCTCCAGCACGCCCAGCAGGCGGCGGCTTTCGGCGACGTAGCGGTCGCGCGGGCGCTTGTCCTCGTATTCCTTGCCCGCGAAGCGGTGGAAGAAACCCAGCTGGCCGAACATCGGGCCGATCGCGCCCATCTGGAACATGACCCACTGGATCGTCTCGTAGCGGGTCGCCGGGTCGGCCGAGAGCAGTTTGCCGGTCTTTTCCGCCAGATAAATCAGGATGGCGCCGGATTCGAACAGGGCCAGCGGCTGTCCGTTCGGGCCGTTGGGATCGAGGATGGCGGGGATCTTGCCGTTGGGGTTCAGCGACAGAAACTCCGGCCCCCAGGTCTCGTTCTTGGTGATGTCGATCAGTTGCGGCTCATAGGCCAGGCCGACCTCCTCCAGCATGATCGAGACCTTCACCCCATTGGGCGTCGGCAGGGAATACAGCTGGATGCGATCGGGGTGCTGGGCCGGCCAGCGTTGCGTGATCGGGAAGGCGGACAAGTCGGTCATGGGTGCGGCCTCGGCTATTGCGATAGGCCTATGTCGGCGCCGTTCGGCCCATCCGCAACACCGACGGGAGCGGTGACGAGACTTCAGTCCGGCTCGCGCTCGCCCACCTCGGTCGGCGGCACGGCCAGAAGCCAGCCGTCGGCCAGGTGCAGTTCCGGCGTCGCTTCCTTGGTGAACGGCAGATACCAGGTCGGGCCGCCGGCGGCGGGCGCGATCTCCAGCATGTCGTCGGCGCCGAAGTTCTGGACCGATTTCACCGTGCCCATGACCGCGCCCCCCATATCGCGAACCTGAACGCCCAAGAGGTCGGCGAGGTAGAATTCGTCCTCGTCCGGCTCGGGGAACCGAGCGCGAGGGACGTGCAGCTTCAGGCCGCGCAGGGCGTCGGCCTGTTCCTTGGACGTGATCTCCTTGGCCCGGCCAACGACGCCGTTCTTGTCGGGCCGCGTCGAGGTCAGGGTCAGGGCCACGGTCCCGTCGGCGCGCAGCAGAGGGCCATAGGCGGTCAGGGCCAGGGGGTCGGCGGTGAAGGCGGTCACCCGCACCTCGCCCCGCACGCCAAAGCCGCCGCCGACCTGGCCGACGAGGATCAATCTGCTGTCCGTGGTCATGCGTGTTCTTAACCCATGAAAAAGGCGGCGTCGAAAGACGCCGCCCTGATCATCGTCAAACCGAAAGGCTTAGCCTTCGGCCTTTTCCTCGGTCGCTTCAGCAGCCGGGGCTTCCTCAGCGGCGGCGTCAGCGGCCGGAGCCTCTTCGGCGGGCGCTTCTTCAGCAGCAGGAGCGTTCTTGGCGGCTTCGGCGGCGGCGGCGGCCTCTTCCTTGGCGCGGGCGGCGGCTTCAGCGGCCTCGACCTTGGCGGCGGCTTCGGCTTCCAGGCGGTCGGCTTCGCGCTGGGCGCGCTCGGCGGCGCGCTCTTGCGCCTTCTTGCCCGGAGCGCCCTTGTTCGGGTTGTTCGACTGGGTCCACTTGACCTTCTGACCCAGGGTCTCGTCCTGCGACAGGAAGCGGGCGACGCGGTCGGTCGGCTGGGCGCCCTTGCCGAGCCATTCGGCGATGCGCTCGACCTTCAGGGCGACGCGCGGGGTGGCGCCGTCCTTGGGCAGCATCGGGTTGTAGCTGCCGACCTTCTCGATGAACTTGCCGTCGCGGGGCGAGTGCGAGTCGGCGATGACGATGTGGTAGTAGGGGCGCTTCTTGGCGCCGCCGCGGGCCAGACGAATCTTCAGCATTTCAGGTCTCTTTCTAGGAAGTCGTTATTTCTTGGGAGGGAAGCCCGGCAGGCCAGGAAGACCTCCCGGAAGTTGTCCGCCGCCCAGTCCGGCGAGCCGGTCCTGGATGGCTTTCAGATCGTCGGCGGAAGGTTCGGCCATCTTGCCGCCGCCCAATGCCTTGAGACGGGCCATGTCGGGGCCGCCGCCCATTCCGGGCATGCCGCCGCCGCCGCCGAGGCCACCCAGCATGGCGGCCATCTGCTGCATCTTCTTGGGTCCGCCGCGCGCCATCGACTTGACCACATCGGCCATCTGGCGGTGCTGTTTCAGAACCCGGTTCACGTCCTGCACATCGACGCCGGCACCGGCGGCGATGCGCTTCTTGCGCGAGGCGTTCAGCAGATCGGGCTTCTTGCGCTCAGCCTTGGTCATCGAGGAGATGATGGCTTCCTGACGCAGGATCATGCGGTCGTCGATGCCGCTCTCGGCCATCTGCCCCTTCATCTTGGCCACGCCGGGCAGCATGCCCATGATGCCCTGAAGCCCGCCCATCCGCTTCATCTGCTGAAGCTGGCCGGCAAGGTCATCCAGATCGAACTGACCCTTGGCCAGTTTGCGGGCCATCTTCTCGGCCTTGGCCTGGTCCAGATCCTGGCTGGCCTTTTCGACCAGGGCGACGATATCGCCCTGACCCAGAATGCGGCCGGCGACGCGGCGGGCGTCGAACACGTCCAGCGCATCGACCTTTTCGCCGGCGCCCAGATATTTGATCGGCAGGCCGGTGACGGCCCGCATCGACAGCATGGCGCCGCCACGACCGTCGCCGTCGGCGCGGGTCAAGACCAGGCCGGTCAGGGGCAGGCGCTCGTGGAAGGCCTTGGCGGTGCGAACGGCGTCCTGGCCGGTCAGGCTGTCGGCGACCAGCAGGGTCTCGACGGGCTTGGCGATGTCGGCGACCTCGGCCACCTCGTTCATCAGCCCTTCGTCCAGGGTGATGCGGCCGGCCGTGTCGAGGATCAGGACGTCGAAACCCTGAAGCTTGGCCGATTGCAGCGCCCGGCGCGTGATCTGGACCGCGCTCTCGCCCGCCACGATCGGCAGGGTGGCGACCTCGATCTGCTTGCCCAGGGTGGCCAGCTGTTCCATCGCGGCCGGACGGCGCGTGTCCAGCGAGGCCATCATGACCTTCTTGCGATCGAACTTGGTCAGGCGCAGCGCCAGCTTGGCCGAGGTCGTGGTCTTGCCCGAGCCCTGAAGGCCGGCCATCAGCACCACGGCGGGCGGATTGGCGTTGGTGTTCAGCGGGACAGGCTCTTCGCCGCCCAGCATCTCGATCAGGCCGTCATAGACGATCTTGACCACCTGATCGGCCGGCTTGACCGAACGGATGACCTCTTCGCCGGTCGCGCGCTCGGTGGCGAAGGCGATGAATTCCTTGACGACCGGAAGGGCGACGTCGGCCTCGAGCAGGGCCACGCGCACTTCGCGCATCGCCTCGGCGACATCCTTTTCGGACAGGGCGCCGCGCCCGGTGATCCGGTCAAAGACGCCTGTCAGCCGCTCGTTCAGAGCCTCGAACATTCACTACCTCATGGCGACGGGTGAAACGGCTCCATACGACAACGGCCCCCGGCGACGATCACGTCGGCGGAGGGTTCTCGCCCACCTCGTTCTCTCCTCGGAGAGCTGTCGTGTGGGTGGAGACGCGAGGTTCACTTGCGTCGGAAGCGGCGGCTTATGGCGGAAAAACCGCACAAAGGCAACCGGAGCGATCCGGTCACGCTATAAGAGCCAATATCGGCGCAGGGATTTAGCGGATTGTCATCATCGTGCTAAGAGCCGCGCCCTTTATAGGGGCGGCGTTGTCGCCAGGGTTTCAGACTTCGGGAGAAGCACAGATGAGCAAGGTGCTGGTTATCGGCGCGGGCGGCGTCAGTTCGGTGGCCGTCCACAAGATGGCGATGAACGCGGACATCTTCTCGCATATCACCCTGGCGAGCCGCACCAAGTCCAAGTGCGATGCGATCGCCCAGTCCGTGAAGGCGCGCTTCGGCGTCGACATCGACACGGCGGCCATTGACGCTGACGACGTGGCGGCGACCACGGCGCTGATCCAGAAGGTGCAGCCCGAGTTGGTCGTGAACCTGGCCCTGCCCTATCAGGACCTGTCGATCATGGACGCCTGCCTGGCCGCCGGCGTCGACTATCTGGACACCGCCAACTACGAGCCGCGCGACGAGGCCAAGTTCGAATACAAGTGGCAGTGGGCCTATCAGGACCGCTTCAAGGACGCCGGTCTGATGGCGTTGCTGGGTTCGGGCTTTGACCCCGGCGTGACCTCGGTCTTCACCACCTACATCAAGAAGCACCTGCTGGATTCCATCGAGACGCTGGACATCCTGGACTGCAACGGCGGCGATACCGGCCTGCCCTTCGCAACGAACTTCAACCCCGAGATCAACCTGCGCGAAGTGACGGCGAACTCGCGTCACTGGGAGAACGGCCAGTGGGTCGAAGGTCCGGCGCTAAGCCACAAACAGATCTTCGACTTCGAGGGGGTGGGTCAGAAGAACATGTACCTCATGTACCATGAGGAGCTGGAATCGCTGGCGAAGTTCTATCCCGAGATCAAGCGTATCCGCTTCTGGATGACGTTCGGCGACAGCTATCTGAAGCACCTCGAAGTGCTGGAAAACATCGGCATGACCTCGATCGAGCCGATGCAGTTCCAGGGCCGCGAGATCATTCCGATCGAGTTCCTGAAGGCCTTGCTGCCCGAGCCGGCCTCGCTGGGTCCGATCACCAAGGGCAAGACCAACATCGGCGTCATCGCCACCGGCCTGAAGGACGGGGTCAAGAAGACGGTCTACGTCAACAACATCTGCGACCACGAAGAGGCCTATGCCGAGACCGGCAACCAGGCCGTCAGCTACACCACCGGCGTGCCGGCCATGATCGGCGCGGCCCTGATGGTGACGGGCCAGTGGAAGGGCGACGGCGTGTTCAACATGGAGCAGCTGGACCCCGACCCCTTCATGGACATGCTGAACAAGCACGGCCTGCCGTGGAAGGTTCAGGACCTGGACGCCCCTCTGGACTTCTGATCGGACCGACTGAATGCAGACCCAGGCCGGCGATCCGGGCGCCTTTGCGCATTTCGACCTGAACCGCGTCGCCTCGCCCGCCTTCGTGGTGGACGAGGCGGCCATCCGTCGCAATCTGTCCTTGCTGAAAGGCGTGCGCGACGGAGCGGAGGCGCGCGTGCTTCTGGCGCTGAAGGCGTTTTCGATGTGGTCGCTGGCCGATGTGGTCGGCGAATACCTCGACGGGGTCTGCGCCTCGGGTCTGTGGGAGGCGCGGCTGGCGCGCGAGTTCTACAAGGGCGAGCTCACCACCTACTCGCCGGCCTATACGGCGCAGGACCTGCCCGAGATCCTGCGTCTGTCGGACCACGTCATCTTCAACAACCCGGCCCAGATCGCCCGTTTCGCCGATCTGATCGCCAAGGCGCGGGCTGAAGGGCAGGTGTTCGAGATCGGCCTGCGGCTGAATCCCGAACATTCCGAAGGCGAGGTCGCCAAATACGACCCGGCCCAGCCTTGTTCGCGCCTGGGCTTTCCGGTGTCGCAACTGACGGCCGACCATCTGATCGGCGTCGATGGTCTGCACATCCATGCGCTGTGCGAGCAGGACTTCCAGCCGCTGTCGCGCATCTGGGCGGCGGTGGAGCCGAAACTGGCGCCGCTGCTCGGCGGGATCAAATGGCTGAACCTGGGCGGGGGGCATCACATCACCCGCGCCGACTATCAGACCGACGATCTGATCGCCTTCGTGCGCGATCTGCAGGCTAGGCACGGGGTTCAGGTCTATCTGGAGCCGGGCGAGGCCGTGGCGCTGGACGCCGGCATACTGATCGGCGAGGTGCTGGACGTGTTCGAAAACGGCATGCCCATCGGCATCACCGACATCTCCGCCACCTGCCATATGCCCGATGTGATCGAGGCGCCCTATCGCCCCGCGCTGTTGAAAGAGCCCGAGCATGGGGTGACGGTGCGACTGGGCGGGCCGTCGTGCCTGGCCGGCGACATCATCGGCGACTACGTTTTCGCCGAACGGCCGACGCCCGGAACGCGGATCGCGTTTCTGGACCAGGCCCACTATTCGATGGTGAAGACCAATACCTTTAATGGCGTGCCGCTGCCGTCCATCGTGCTGTGGAACTCGGAGACGGATGCGCTGAGGACGGTGCGTGACTTCGACTATTCGGCCTTCCGCGACCGTCTGTCGTAGGCGCAAGAAAAAGGGCGGCCCGCGCCGCCCTTCCCTCACCTATTCTTCTTTCGGCACGTCCGCCGCCGGCTCGGCGTCGGGCTTGGGCGTCGAGCCGGGTTCGGTGACGACGATGCCTTCGGGCGGGGCCGACAGTTTCGACAGGTCGCCGCCGGCGCGCAGGACGTCCAGCGCGCGCTGAAGCTGATAGTCCTTGTCCTTGTCGAACTTTTCGCCCGGAGCTTCGCGCGGGGTGTGCGGACCCTTGCGCTCGGCGCCGATGGAGGCGTCCAGGGCCGTGGCGTAGGCGGCCTCGGAATAGATGAAGCTGGAGCGCGAGACGATGCGGGCCTCGGCCTCCGAACGCGCGACTTCCAGGTCCGGCTCGATGCCGATCTTCTGGATCGAGGCGCCCGAGGGGGTGTAGTAGCGCGCGGTCGTGATCGACAAGGCGCCGTCCTGACCCTGACGCAGCGGGATCACGGTCTGGACCGAACCCTTGCCAAAGCTGGTCAGGCCCACGATGGTCGCGCGCTGATGATCCTTCAGGGCGCCGGCGACGATTTCCGACGCCGAGGCCGAGCCGTAGTTGACCAGGACGACCAGCGGCAGGCCGCCGGTGACGTCGCCGGGTTTGGCGGAATAGCGCTGGATCTGCTCGGGCTTGCGGCCCCGCTGGCTGACGATCTCGCCGCGTTCCAGGAAGGCGTCGGAGACGTCGATGGCGGCGTTCAGCAGGCCGCCGCCGTTGTTGCGCAGGTCCAGGACATAGCCCTTCACGCCCGGCTTCTCGGCCTTGATCTTGGCGATGGCCTCGTTCAGCTCGCGGCCGGTGTTCTCGTTGAAGGTCGAGACGCGCAGATAGCCGAAGTCGCCCTCGACACGGCCGGTGACTGACTGAACCTTGATGACCTCGCGGGTCAGGGTCACTTCCAGCGGGTCTGAACCGTCGCGCAGGAAGGTCACCTTGACGCTGGTGCCCACGGCGCCGCGCAGCTTCTCGGACACTTGGCTGACCGTCAGGCCCGCCGCGTTCTGACCCTCGATAGAGGAGATCACGTCACCCGCCTGCACCCCGGCCTTAGCGGCGGGGCTGTCGTCCATCGGCGAGATGACCTTCACCATGCCGCCGTCGGCGCTGATGGTCAGGCCGACGCCCGAATACTGGCCCTCGGTACGCTCGCGCAGATCGTCGTAATTGGAGGGCGGCAGATAGTTGGAGTGCGGGTCCAGCGCCGTCATCATGCCGGCCAGCGCGGCCTCGATCAGCTTCTTGTTGTCGACCGGGACGACGTAGGCCTGCTCGACGATGCCCACCACGTCGCCGAACAGCTCCAGCATGCGGAAGGTTTCGTTTCGCGGGGTCTGGCTGCTGACAGCAGCGGCGGATCCGCCGAGCACCAGAGCGGCGCAGCCGACGAGGAGCAGTTTACGCATTCGGTCTCTTTCGGTCGGGCCGATCACTATGGGCGCCCGTGGGAAGGTTAAGGCCCCGTCCTCACGACCAAATCGTGGCGACGCGGCGTCCCGCCGATAAAATCAGCGTCAGACGAGAATGCAAAGGACTATTGCGGGTTCACCGCAACCACGGTCCCGGATCGATCGGCCGTTCGTCGCGACGCAGTTCGAAATAGACGTCGCCGTCCGGGCCGCTGCGACCCAGGGTCTGGCCGTCCGAGACCCGGGCGTCCGGGCCGACATCGACGCTTTCCAGGCCGGCGATCACGGCGCGCCAGCCGGGCCCGAGGTCCAGCACCACCACATTGCCCCACCCCGTCAGCGGCCCGGCGTAGGCCACCTTGGCGTCGGCGGGCGCGGTGACGGCCGCGCGGTCGGCCCGCCAGCGCCAGCCGGAGGTTCCGGCGCCCCAGGTCTGGCTGGGCGCGCCGGCGACGGGCGAACTGAGGCGACCGCGTCCGGCCGGAAGGCGAGCGGTCGGCGTCTCTTCGGCCTGGGTGGTCGGGACCGCGCCGCCCAGTTCGCGGATGCGGCGTTCCAACACGGCGGCGGCGCGTTCGGCGGCGCGGGCCTCAGCGTTCAGAACGGCGGTCAGGGCGGTCTTGCGCGCCGTCAGCCCCTCGATCTCGCCGCGCCGGTCGCCCTGCTCGCTCTCGGTCGTGAGCAGTCGCTCCGAGGACAGGACGGCGAGGCGGCGGATGCGCATGATCTCGGCCTGACGGGCGGCCAGCACCTTGGCGCGGCTTTCCAGATCCGGCGTCATGGCCTTGAGCAGGATGGAGGCGCGCACAGTGTCGATGGCCTTGTCGGCGGGCACCAGCAAGGGCGGCGGCGGCCGGCGGCTCATCATCTGCAGCGCGCTGAGCAGACGGCCCTGGGCGCCGCGCTCACGCGCCAGATCCGTGACCAGCTCGGCCTCGCGCTCAGTCAGTTGCTGGAGCCGAGCGCGCTGATCGTCGATCTGACGGTCGCCCGTCTGTTCGTCCACCCGCAGCGAGGCCAGACGGCGCTCCAACTGGGCCAGTTCGGTCTTGGCGGCGTCGGCGTCGGCGCGCAGACGACGGGCGCGCACCGTCTCGTCGCGGTATTCGGCCTGGATGCGCGACAGTTCGCTTTCGGGCGCCTGACGGCTCATCGCCGGGGCGGCGCAAACGAAACCCGTCAGCAGGGCCAGCGATAAGGGTATGGCGCGACGCATGTCAGTCGCGATGATAGGGCGATCCGGCCAGGATGGTCACGGCCCGATACAGTTGTTCGGCCAGCATGGCGCGCGCCAGGGCGTGGGGCCAGGTCTGGGGACCGAAGGCCAGGGTCGAGGACGCGGCCTCGCGCACGCTGGCGTCCAGCCCGTCCGCTCCGCCGATGGCGAAGACCAGACGGCGCTCGCCCTGATCCCTCAGTTTGGCGATGTGGTCGGCGAAGGCGCGCGACGAATAGGTCTTGCCGCGCTCGTCGCAGGCGATCAGGTGCGCGCCCTCTGCGGCAGCCAAGATCAGCTCAGCCTCCGGCGCCTTGCCGGGTCTGCGGGCTTCCAGATCGATCAGTTCGAGGGGACCTAGGCCAAGCGCGCGTCCCGACAGGGTGGCGCGCTTGGCGTAGTCGTCGGCGAGCGTCGCTTCAGGCCCCCGGCCCGGTCGGCCGATGGCGACGATGCTCAGCTTCACGGTCTTAGTCGCGGACCATGCGGTGGGCGGAATCGACCGCCCAGATCTTTTCGATGTTGTAGAAGGTGCGCACTTCCGGGCGGAACAGGTGCACGATCACATCGCCGGCGTCGATGAGAACCCAGTCGCAGTGCGGCAGGCCCTCGACCTTGGCCTTGCCCAGCCCCTGTTCCTTGAGCGTGCGCAGCAGGTGGTCGGCGATGGCGCCGACGTGACGGTGCGAACGACCGGACGCCACGATCATGGTGTCGGCCATGGCGCTTTTGCCCTTCAGGTCGATCAGGACCATGTCCTGGGCCTTGTCCTCGTCGAGGCGGCTCAGCAGGGCTTCTTCCAGCGGCGTGGAGCCGATGGGGCGGGGAGCGGAATCGTCGAAGCCGCGCGGGGAGGCGTCGGATTCAAAGCCGTCTTCGGAATGGAGAGGTTCGATAGGGTCCATCTCGTGCGCCGTATTCGAGACGGCGGCGTCTTGCGTATCATACGCGGGCGAGGGGGTCAGCGGAGGGCTCCGGGAGCGTTGACTAAAGAAGCCCTCTAGCACGGATGGGCCGCAACGTGAACCGCCGCCCGAATCATCCGGCGATCACGAGGTCGCGCGCTCGCCTTTGCCGGTCCTGATCGCCGTGGACGACAGGGGGTTGAGCGGCGCCGTCAGATAGGTCCAGGCGGGCGCCTGAAGCGTCGGCAGAAGCCCCGCCTGCTGGGCGGGAATGCGGAAACCGGCAAAGCGGGCGGCGGCCGGCGCCGTGCGGCTGTCAAGCAGCGAACCCGGCCGGGCGATGACCGCCACCGGCATCAGCCGCATAATGTCGGTCCAGCCGCGCCAGCGGTGGAAGCTGGCCAGATTGTCCGACCCCATCAGCCAGACGAAATGCACGCCCGGATGCCGCGCGACCAGAAGGCGCAAGGTATCGACGGTCCAGGCGACGCCGGCCCGGCTCTCGAAATCCGAGACGATCATCGACGGTCCGCGCGCATGCTGGCGCGCCGAGGCCATGCGGTCTTCCAACGGCGCGCTGTGGCGGGCATCTTTCAAAGGGTTCTGCGGCGAGACCAGCCAGACGACGCGGTCGAGATTTAGACGCCGCATGGCGGTCTCGGCGACATGGGCGTGGCCGTCGTGGGCGGGATTGAAAGAGCCGCCGAACAGGCCGACCTTCATGCCTGGGGCGAGGATCAAACCGTCGCGCAGCGCCCCGGAGCGGGGGCCGGCGCCTTTGGGCGCGGGACCGGCGTGGAAGAAGGACAAGCGGCGTCTCGGGCGGCGGGCGTTATGCTCAGCGGCGCCCTTATAGCGCGCGCCCATGCTCCGCCTACAGAATTCGTTCTCAGACGGCGGCGTCGAACAGGGCGTCGCGCGCCACGTCGGCATGGGTCATGGGGAACAGGTGCCCGCCGCCGGACACGACCTCGACCGAGACATTGGGCAGGCCACGGGGCTGGACCGGCACATGCGTCAGGGCGCCGTGTTCGGCTTTGAGGATGCGAACCGGTCCGGGATAGCGTTTCATGGCCCGCCACGGATCGTGCGCCTGGGCTGCGTAGTTGGCCGCCTCCCAGGCCGGCGCGGCGGTCAGGCTGAACGCGCCGTCGTCTTCGTTCAGACCTTCGGAAAGATAGTCGGCCAGGACCATGTCGGGCCAACCCTTGAAGGCGCCGCGCCCGCGATAGGCGGCCATGGCCTGCTCGCGGCTGTCGAACTGGCTGCGACGGCGCAGCGCAGCCTTGGCGATGGGGATCGCCTTCATCAGCTTGTGGGCGAAGGGCAGGTTGAAGGCGAAGACCGCCGAGCGTTTCCAGATCACCGGATCGAACAGCACCAGGCTGGACACCCGTTCCGGCCGGACGGCGGCCGCCAGAAGCGAGGCCGTGCCGCCCATCGAATGGCCGGCCATGACCACGGGCGGGCCGTCGATGGCTTCCAGCAGCGCCAGCAGGTCGTCGCGGTGGTCCAGCCAGCTGGTCTTGGGCCGCGCGAAGGTCGGCAGGGCCGATCGGCCATGGCCGCGCAGATCCGGCGCCCAGATCCGCAAGGACGACGACAGGGGCGACAACAGGCTGCGATAGGTGGCCGCGTTGAAGCCGTTGGCGTGAGAGAAGATCAGATCGACCGGCCGGTTCGGATCGCCGAAATCCAGTACGGCCATCTCGCCAGCGCCCCAGCGATTGTCGATCGGCACGGACAGGCGACGCGGTGGGGACATCAACGCCGCATCCATGGTCATGCGACGTCGCGACAGGCGGCGCAGCGACCGTGCGCCTCGATCGTCGTGCGGGCGATGGCGTAGCCGGCGGCCGAGGCGGCGGCGTTCATGGCGCTCTGGTCCGGCCCGCTGACCTCGCGCGTCGCGCCGCAGCAGTCGCAGATCAGGAAGGCGGCCGCGTGGGCGGCCTCGCCGTCGTCGGTGCAGGCGACATAGGCGCTGATGGAAGCGATGCGGTGCACCATGCCCAGCCGCTCCAGAAACTCCAGCGCCCGATAGACGGTCGGCGGCTTGGCGGCCTGGCCGTCTTCGCCGAAGCGGGCGATCAGGTCGTAGGCCTTCACCGGCTCGCCGCTTTCCAGCAGCAGGGCCAGGACGCGACGACGCTGGGCGGTCATCCGCTCGCCCTGCTGGACCGCGCGCGCGTCGGCCGCCGCCAGGGCGCGGTCCAGCGCCCCGCCGTTCAGGCCGGAGTGGTCATGGTCGTGATCGCAGGCGGAACCCATATGCCACAGCTAATGGCTGGCGACCCCCACTGCAACCGACGCATCGCGGGTTTGCCGGTTGCGCGGCGTTGGGCTAGAAGGCGCGCCTCCGATCTTTAACCAGAGCGTCCTCGCTTCATGACCGACACGAACAATTCGCCGCTTGAAGGCAACGTCCTCTTCTACACCAACCCCGAACCGCTGGATCAGAGCGTCCACGGCGGCCTGGGCGTGAACCCGAGCGACAAGCCCTACGCCTTCGTGGCCCAGACCAATATCGTGCCGCTGACGGTCACCGAATTCTCGGCCGCCGCTCTGTCCTATCCGATCATCTTCACCGGCGATAACCGCCAGCCGGTCGCCGTGATGGGCCTGAGCTCCAACGAAAACCTGTTCGTCGCGCCGGACGGCGAGTTCCGCGCCGACGCCTATGTGCCGGCCTATGTGCGCCGCTATCCGTTCGTCTTCGCCGACGACAAGCAGAACCAGCGCCTGATCCTGTGCATCGACCGCGGCGCGTCGATCGTCGCCGAAGGCGGCCAGAACCCGCTGTTCGTCGACGGCCAGCCCAGCGACTACACGAACATGGCGATGGAGTTCTGCAACAACTTCGAACAGGAGCGCCAGCGCACTGAGGGCTTCGTCGCCCTGGTCAAGGATCTGGACCTGCTGGACATCCGCGAAGCCCACTTCACGCCGCGCAATCCCGACGGCACGCCGGGTCAGCCGCAGAAGCTGGCCGAATACTATGCGGTCTCGGAAGACAAGCTGCGTGCCCTGCCCGCCGAGAAGCTGGTCGAGCTGCGCGACAACGGCGCCCTGGGCCAGATCTACGCCCACCTGGTGTCGCTGGTCGGTTGGGACCGCCTGATCGCCATGGCCGTGATGCGTCAGGCCCAGGCCCCGACCTCGGTCAACTAAGACCCGGTCTGTCGGAGATCGATCAACGCCCCGCCGGTTCGCCGGCGGGGCGTTTTTCGTTTCAGCGGCGCGAAAACAGCGCCCGCGTCAGGCAGGAAAAGACCAGACGCCCAGCCTCGTCCAGCAGGTCATGCGAGGCGATGACGATGCCCTTGTCGTCGCCGACCGGATCCTTGCCCATCACCGTCATGCGACCCCGCAGCAGTTCGCCCGCCGGGGGATTGCGCATGTAACGCAGCCCATCGACGGCCAGGACCTTGGTCTGGGCCCAGCCGCCGGACTTGTCGGCCGCGAGACGGCTCCACAGCACGTAAACCATGGCGTCCGGCGCGCCGTAGGCCACGTCCCAGCCCGGCGAGAACCGCTCGATGAAGACGTCCAGCGTCCCCTGATCGACCGCACAGGCGCCCAGCGGCACGACCTGCCCCACCTCCAGGTCTTCGAAATGGACGTGCAGCGGATCGCTCATGCGCAGACCTTGGGTTCAGGCGGGTTCTTCGGAAACGCGAACCAGCAGCTTGCCGTCGTGATCGCCGGTGAACAAGCGATTCAACGACCCCACCGCGCCTTCCAGCCCGTCGTCGACGTGAACCCTCCACTTCACCCGGCCGTCCGCCAGCCACGGGCCCATTTCCGCCACCATCTCGCGGGCGCGCGGGGCGTAGTCCAGGACCAGGAAGCCCTGGACGTGCAGGCGATGGGTGATGATGCGCGCGAAGTTCGGCGAAGGCGGCGCCTTGGTCGCATTGTAGGAGGACACCAGGCCGCAGACCGCCATCCGGCCGTGGACCTTCAGCCGGTTGAAGACCGCGATCATGATGTCGCCGCCGACATTCTCGAAGTTCAGATCGACGCCGTCGGGGGCCAGACGGTCCAGCGCCTCGCCGACATCCTCGTTCTTGTAATCGATGGCCGCGTCGAAACCGAGTTCGTCGGTCAGCCAGGCACACTTCTGCGGGCCGCCCGCGATGCCGATGACGCGGCAACCGCGCTGTTTGGCGATCTGCCCCGCGATAGAGCCGACCGCGCCGGCGGCGGCCGAGATGACGATGGTCTCGCCTTCCTTGGCCTTCAACACGTCGGTGACGCCGAAATAGGCGGTCAGGCCGGTCATGCCGAGCACGGACATATTGGCCGTCAACGGCAGGCCGGGCGCACGGTGAACCGGGCGAAGACCGCCTTCCGGCACGACCGCATAGTCGGCCCAGCCGCCCGAGGTCGGCATGACGACATCGCCGGCCTTGAAGCGGCTGGATCGCGAGGCTTCGACCACGCCCAGGGTCAGTCCGCGCATGACCTCGCCCAGGCCGACCGGCGGCAGATAGCCCTCGGAATCGTTCATCCAGGTGCGATTGGTCGGGTCCAGCGACAGATAGACGGTGCGGAGCAGCACCTCGTTCTCCTTCAGATCAGGGATGGCCGTCTCGACCAGTTCCAGATCGCCGGGCTGGATCAGGCCCTTGGGGCGCTGGCGCAGCACCCATTGACGGTTCGTCTTGCCGCTTGTCGAAGCCATTGGCGTCTCTCCGTGCGTTTTCTTTGACCACCATCTTGGCCGCGACGGCGGCTTCGGTCGAGGTGTGCGCCAAGAAAAAAGCGACCCTTTCGGATCGCTTTGAAGTGGCATCATCGAGAATGAGGCGCGGAGGCGGCATGATCAGCTTTCGCAGATCAAGTCGGGGGGCGTCGCCGCCTCCACAAACCGATAACGGCGGCGCCTGAAGCCGGTTCCCGACCTCGATCGCTTTTTTTTGCGCCTTCGTACTTTCGCCCATCAATAGCGGCGCAAAACAAAGAAAAGGCCTCGATCCCGAGGGACCGAGGCCGATCTTGTCGCCGGAGAAGGACCGCGTTTTAAGCGGCTTCCTTCTGGCGTGAAGGGTGGAAGAACAGCGCCTGGCTGATCGCCGCCTTCACCGTTTCCGGCTGGAAGGGCTTGGTGATCAGGAAGGTCGGCTCAGGACGCTCGCCGGTCAGCAGGCGTTCCGGGAAGGCGGTGATGAAGATCACCGGCACATCCATGGTCTTCAGGATATCCTTGACCGCATCGATGCCCGACGAGCCGTCGGCCAGTTGGATGTCGGCCAAAACCAGACCCGGCTTGTGGCGGGCGACGGCGTCGATCGCCTCGTCGTGCGTCGTGGCGGTGCCGGTGACGCGGTGACCCAGTTCGGTGACCAGGCTCTGGATGTCGGCCGAGATGATGGCCTCGTCCTCGATGACCAGAACATCGGTGGCCAGTTCGGCGTCGATATCGGCCTGGGCGTCGGCGATCAGACGCTCCACGTCCCGCGGATCGGCCGACAGGATCTGCGCGGCTTCCGAAGGGGTGAAGCCTTCAAGGGCGGTCAGCAGGAAGGCCTGACGCGAGCGCGGCGCGATACGCAGCAGACGCTGCGAGGCGTCGCTGCCCGTGGTTTCCAGCGTGCCGGTTTCCAGTTGCGCGCCGGTCGAGGACCAGATGGCGTGGAAGACATGATAAAGGGCGACCCGCGGCGTCATATCGGCCGACAGTTGTTGTTCGCCGGCGGCCAGGGCCTCCAGTGCGACACGGACATAGTTGTCGCCCGTGGATTGATCGCCGGTCAGGGCGCGTGCGTAACGGCGCACATAAGGAAGATGTGGTGCGAGTCTGGCCAGAAGGCTCATTCAGATAGTCCCCGACAAATCACAGCCCGACCGGCAAGGCAGGGCGTTATAGCCAGCTTAAACGTCACATTCGCATCACGGTTCCGCCGCTGCGAACAAGCTTTAGCATTAAAAGCCGTTCATGCAGGAACCCCGCCGGTCTGATGACGTTTGAGACCGACATCTCTTCGCGATGACAGTTGGGTGGGCTTGGCTCTGTCTATGATCGATTCTCCGGACTCCTCTCGTCCCAAAGGCGACCAGAAGGGGGAGGCAGGGCTTGAAGAAGCTCGCCTTCGCCAGCAGGCCATTGGCGTTAAGCTGCGACACATGTTCGACGAGGTCGTCAACGAACCCGTGCCCGATGAGTTTCTCGATATCCTGAAACGCGCCGACGCCAAGTCTTCGGACAGCGCCGCATGAGCACCTCACGCCTTGGGGCCGCCCCCAAACCCGCGTCGGCCGACGACGAGGGCTTCAAGCGCGAACTGGTCCTGCTGATCCCGCATCTGCGCGCCTTCGCCCGGACCTTGACCGGCGACCCGACCGCAGCCGACGATCTGGCGCAGGACGCCATGATGAAGGCCTGGGACGCGCGCGCCAGCTATCAGATGGGCACGAACATGAAGGCCTGGACCTTCATGATCCTGCGCAACCAGTTCTATTCCGAAAAACGCCGCTCGTGGCGTCAGTCGCAGCTGGATCAGGAAGCGGCCGAGCGGACCCTGGTCGCCGTGGACGATCCCGAGGCGCCCGTCGCCCTGGACGAGCTGCGTCAAGCTCTGAAGACCCTGCCCGAAGAGCAGCGCGAGGCCTTGATCCTGGTTGGCGCTGGCGGCTTCGCCTATGAAGAAGCGGCCGAGATCTGCGGCTGCGCCGTCGGCACAGTGAAGAGCCGCGTCAGCCGCGCGCGCCGTGCGCTGCAAGCCACCTTGGAACGGGGCGGCTACGGACGCGACGGCAAGGCGGCGGGTGACGCCATGCGCTCAATTCTCGGCGAGGCCGACAGGCTGGCCGGCGCCCGGAGCTGAGCGGCGGTGAACGAGACGACCAGGGACGCCCCAAGGCCGCGGCTCGGTCGCACGTGGAGCTCGGATCGCTTTCAGGGCATCCGGTTTCGGCTGGGCGCGGCCATGGCCATGGCCCTGCTGCCGATCTTCGTGCTCAGCCTGATCCAGACCCAGGCGGACTTCCAAAGACAGGCCGACGACCGGCAGGTGGACCTTCAACTGGCGGCCGAACGCAGCGCCTCCAGCGCCAAGGCCAAACTGGATAGCGCCCAAGTGTTGTTGCGCGCGCTCAGCCCCGATGCGGTCGGCCCCTATTGCGCACCGCGTCTGACGGCGCTTGTCGGACGTCTGGAAGGCTACGAGGGCCTCTATCGCATCAGCCCGACGGGGGAGGCGGTCTGCGCCTCGGGCCGGGCGGACGGCGTGAGATCCGGCGTGGCGCCCGCCGCCCAGTCGACGTGGTTCCAGCGGCTGCGCAATGGCGAAGAACTGGTCGTCATGCGCGCCCCCGATGGCGCCGGCTATGAAGGCGCGCTGATCGTAGCCACCCGCGCCGAGCGGCCGATGGGCCGGTTCGACGGCGCTATGGTCGCCGTGATCCCCTTCTCCGCCCTGCAACCGGATGTGACTGACGCCGCGCTGCCGTCGGGCGCTCAAGCCGCTTTGACCGACGGCGCGGGTCGTATTTTGACGGCCAGTGATCCCGACGTGTTTAAACTCTCGGCCGGCGACGACATCGCGGGCTGGGTCGATCGGGCGCGCGATCAGGGGTCTGCGGTGTTCGAGGCCAAGGATGCGCAGAACCAGCGCCGCGACTATGCGGGTGCGGCCTTGGCCGGCGGCGATCTTTACGCCCTGCTGTCGGCCCCGGCGCCGGGGTGGCTGTCGTGGGCACGGCTCAATCCGATCGGCACCCTGTTGCTGCCGCTGGGCGCCTGGTTGACGGCGTTCGCGGCGGTGATGCTGCTGTCCGAGCGGATCTTTATTCGCTGGCTGGATTATCTGGAGCGGGTCGCGGCCATCTACGCCAAGGGCCGGTTCTCGGTGCGTCCGCTGCAGGCGATGAACGCCCCGTCCGAAATCCGCACGATGGCGCGCACCCTGGATGAGATGGCCGAGGCCATCACCCTGCGCGACCGCGAGCTGACAGATGCCTTGGTGGAAAAGGATGCGCTGATGCGCGAAATCCATCACCGGGTGAAGAACAACCTCCAGATCATCTCGTCCCTGCTGTCGATGCAGCAGCGCGCATTGACCGATGCGCCGGCCAAGGCGGCGCTCGGCGACACGCGCCAACGCATCTCGGCCTTGGCCCTGATTTATCGCACCCTGTATCAGAGCAACGACATTCGCCATGCCGATGCGCGCGAGTTCCTGAACGAACTTGTGGGGCAACTGGTCGCCAGCGAAGCCGGGCGCGGACCGGTGGTCATCAGCTCGGTCGACGCCGATTCCCTGCACGTCGATCCCGACAAGCTGGCGCCTTTGGCGCTGTGGCTGGTCGAGGCGGTGACGAACGCCCAGAAGCACGCCTTCGCCGGCAGCGGCGGGGAGCTGAAGGTGCGCTTCCGCGTCCAAGGCGAGAAATCGGTTCTGGAAGTCGAGGACGACGGCCCGGGCGCCCAGGCCGGCGCCGAGGTCGGGGTGGGCCGCACCCTGATGAGCGCCTTCGCCAAACAGCTGCGCGGCGAGACCGAGTTTGTGACCCCTCCGGGAAGTGGGACCATCGCCCGCATGACCTTCGCCACCCCGGAAGCGCTCGCGCCCGTCGATCCGGCGGACAAGACGCCCGGAACCGCAGCGCTGGCGTCGCGTTGATGAGGCGAGACCGGCGGAGTTTCACCCCGGCCAACCCTGGAGCTTCCCCTATGCGCAAGATTTTCGTTCTGGTCGCCGCCGCCGCCGCCCTGACCACCGCCGCCTGCAACACCGTTGAAGGCGTCGGCCGCGATACCCAGGCCGCCGGCCAGGCCGTGACCGGCGCCGCTCAAGACGCCAAGAACTAATCGACGACCGCAGCCCAGGCTGCAGCATTCGACCGGCAAGGCCCCGCATCGTCGGGGCCTTGTTCGTTTCAGGACCGCGATAGGAGCCATCCCGTGAACCACACCGCCCGCGACGCCGGCCTCAAACTCTTGCGCCAGCACGCCCTGATCGCCGGCAAGGCCATTCCGGCCAACGGCGGCGGCATCGCCGTCGATGATCCGGCGACAGGCGATGTGATCGGCCATGTCCCCGATCTGGGCGCCGCCGAAACCGAACAGGCCATCGCGGCGGCGAACGAGACGTTCAAGACCTGGTCGCGATCCGATCCGCACGCGCGTGCGGCCTTCCTGCGCAAATGGGCGGCGCTGATCGACGACAATCTGGAGGGTCTGGGCGCCCTCATGGCGCTGGAAAACGGCAAGCCGTTCGAAGAGGCCAAGGGCGAGGTCACCTACGCCAACGGCTTCCTGAAATGGTTCGCCGGCCAGGCCGAACGGTTGATCGGCGAGACCCAGGACAGTCCGCTGGGACATCTGATCCTGACCTATCGCGAGGCGGTCGGGCCATGCGCGCTGATCACGCCTTGGAACTTCCCCGCCGCCATGCTGACGCGAAAGCTGGGGCCGGCCTTCGCGGCAGGCTGCACCGCCGTGGTCAAGCCGGCCAGCCAGACGCCCTTCACCGCCATCGCCCTGGCCGAACTGGCCTATGAAGCCGGCCTGCCGAAAGGCGCCCTGTCGATCGTCACCGGGGATGCCGCCACTATCGGCAAGGCGCTGACCGATAGCCCGGACATTCGCAAACTGTCCTTCACCGGTTCGACCGGCGTGGGCCGCAAGCTGGCCGAGCAATGCGCCGAAACGCTGAAGCGGGTGTCGATGGAGCTGGGCGGCGCGGCGCCACTGATCGTCTTCGCCGACGCCGATTTGGATCTGGCGGTCGCCGAAACCATCAAGGGCAAGTTCAGGAACTCGGGCCAGACCTGCGTTTGTCCCAACCGCGTCTATGTGGAGCGGTCGGTCGCCGAAACCTATGCCGAGAAACTGGCCGCCGAGGTGGCCAAGATCGTGGTCGGTCCCGCCTTCGACGACGGCGTGAAGGTCGGGCCGCTGATCGAGGACAAGGCCATCGACAAGGTCGAGAAACACGTCGCGGCGATCAAGGCCGACGGCGGCCGGGTCTTGACCGGCGGGTCGCGTCACGATCTGGGCGGCCGCTTCTTCCAGCCGACCGTGACCCTCGGCGGCGACGACGCCCTGTTCCGCGAGGAAGAGACGTTCGGCCCCATGATCCCCGTCTTCGCCTTCGACACCGAGGACGAGGCGCTGGAGAAGGCCAACGCCAGCGACTATGGCCTCGCCTCCTATCTGTTCACGCGCGATCTGGACCGGGCCATGCGGTTCAGCCGTCGGATCGAGGCGGGGATGTGCGGGGTCAACACCGGCCTGATCTCCACCGCTGCCGCGCCGTTCGGCGGGGTCAAGCAGTCGGGCTATGGCCGCGAAGGTTCGATCCACGGCATCGACGAATATGTGGACGTCAAGACGGTGACGCTGGCTCTGAAATAGCGCCGGGTCGCCGGGCCTGTAATTCGCCGCGCTTCTGCGGCATAAGCCCGCGATGAAGTTCCTCGACCAGGCCAAGATCTATATCCGCTCCGGCAACGGCGGTGCGGGCTCCGTGTCGTTTCGACGCGAGAAATTCATTCCGAACGGCGGGCCGGACGGCGGCGACGGCGGCAAGGGTGGGGATGTGTGGATCGAGGCGGTCGAGGGACTGAATACCCTGATCGACTATCGCTATCAGCAGCATTTCAAGGCCCAGACCGGCCACCACGGCCAGGGTCGCCAGATGCACGGCGGCAAGGGCGAGGACGTGCATCTGAAGGTCCCGGTCGGCACCCAGGTGCTGGACGAAGACAAGGAAACGGTCCTGCTAGACATGGACACGCCCGGCAAGATGGAGCTCCTGCTGAAGGGCGGCAACGGCGGCTGGGGCAATGTGCGCTTCAAGGGGCCTACCAATCAGGCGCCGACCTACGCCAACCCCGGTCAGGACGGTCAGGAGCGCTGGATCTGGCTGCGGCTGAAGCTGATCGCCGACATCGGTCTGGCGGGCCTTCCGAACGCGGGCAAATCGACCTTCCTGTCGGCCGCCAGCGCCGCCAAGCCCAAGATCGCCGACTATCCGTTCACCACCCTGGCGCCGAACCTGGGGATGGTGGACCTGTCGCCGTCCGAGCGCTTCGTCATCGCCGACATTCCCGGCCTGATCGAGGGCGCCAGCGAGGGCGCGGGACTGGGCACGCGCTTCCTGGGTCACGTCGAACGCTCAGCCAGCCTGATCCACCTGATCGACGGCACCCAGGACGACGTGGTCGAGGCCTACCGCATCATCCGGGGGGAGCTTGAAGCCTATGGCGAGGGTCTGGCGGACAAGGCCGAAATCCTGGCCCTGAACAAGATCGACGCCCTGACGCCCGAGGCGCGCGAGGAGAAGGCCGCCGAACTGGAGGCCGTCGCCGGTCGCCGTCCCATGCTGGTGTCCGGCGTGTCGGGCGAGGGCGTGCCCGCCCTGCTTCGCGCGGCCTGGGCCGAGGTGAGGAAGACGCGCGGCGCCCTGGCCGGCGACAGCGACGCGGACCAGATCAGCGGCTGGCAGCCCTGATCAGGCCTCCGCTTCGGGTTCCGGTTTGGGTTTGCGGCGGGTCGATTTGGGCCTGTCGGTCGTCTTCCCCTCGTTCGCATAGGGCTCGCCGTCGCCCGACAGCAGGATCGCCATCCAGCGCGAGCCTTTGAACTCGGCCAAGATCGCCATGGCCATGACCGCCAGCGGCGTGGACAGGAACATGCCGACCACGCCCCACAGCTTGCCCCAGAAGGCCAGGGCCAGCAGCACCACGACCGGGTCGATGTTCTGGTTGTCGCCCTGCATGCGCGGCTGGATAAAGTTCCCGACGACGAACAGGATCACCTGCAACCCGACCAGCAGGATGGCGGCGGGCCAGTAACTTTCGAACTGGACCAGGGCGAACAGCGGCGGCGCAAGGCCCGCGACGGCCCCGCCCAGCACGGGGATGAAGCCGACGATGAAGATGACGAAGGTCCAGAACTCGGCGTTCTGAAGCCCGACCGCCCGCATCAAGATCCAGGCGACGACGCAGATCATCGCGCCGGTCACCGACTGCACCCAGATATAGCCCTCGACCCCGCCGCGCACGCGCTGGAACACCGCGACCGCCTCGTCGCGCTGGGCTTCGGACGGGAACATGGCGACGATCTTGCGCCGGAAGCCGACCTGCGAGGCCAGCAGAAAGCCCAGATAGATCAGGACGAAGAAGGCGCCCGAGGCGATGCCCTGCACCTGGAAAGCCATAGAAGTCAGCCAGCCG
This sequence comes from Brevundimonas sp. 374, assembly GCF_900102995.1. Taxonomy (NCBI): domain Bacteria; kingdom Pseudomonadati; phylum Pseudomonadota; class Alphaproteobacteria; order Caulobacterales; family Caulobacteraceae; genus Brevundimonas; species Brevundimonas sp. 374. Next base: position 75,518 of record NZ_FNKT01000004.1, read on the forward strand.
CGAACATCGACGCCGTTGATCAGGTCCTGCGCCGTTGGCGGATTGGCCAGGCGCACCAGCCCATAGGCGTCGCGAATGATCTGATCGATGCGCGGGCCGATGTTCTGGGACACGCCGGACGCTTCGCCGAAGAAGCCCGCCGCCCCGTTCACGATGATGGCGATGGACGCGAAGAAGGCCAGCACCACCAGCGTCAGGGCCGCGATTCCAGCCATGCGGCTGTTCAATGGCGTACGCGCCTCGACCGACCGCTTCACCCCGTCGATCATGATCAGGAGAAAGATGGCCATCGCCAGCGGCGTCAGGATGTCCCGCAGCCAGTAGATCGCCGCCCCGGCCGCGACCGTGGCGATGACGCCGAGGGCGTTGCGAGCGGCGACCGAAGACGGCGTGGCGATGGGGTTTTTCATGATCGTGTTGTCGAACCGCCCGCCGTCGCCGTCAATCGCTGTTCCGAGCGCGCAGGGAACGCGCTAGACCTTTGCCGGAGACGCCATCGGAGACCCCAATGCCCGACGCCCTGCCCGGCCTGTTCCTCGGCCAGTCCGACGCCGCCCAGCCGGAAAACCTGCTGTTCAACCGCGCCAACCGCCACGGCGTCGTCGCCGGTGCGACCGGGACAGGCAAGACGGTCACGCTGCAGATCATGGCCCAGGGCTTTTCCGACGCCGGGGTGCCTGTCTTCTGCGCCGATGTGAAGGGCGACCTGTCGGGCATCTCCCAGGTCGGTGCGCCCAACGAGAAGCTGGTCGCCCGCGCGACGGAGATGGGCCTGACCCTGACGCCGCGCGCCGCCCCGACCGTCTTCTGGGACCTGTATGGGCAGAAGGGACATCCGATCCGGACCACGGTGTCGGAAATCGGCCCGGTGCTGATGGCGCGGATGCTGAACCTGAACGACGTGCAGGAAGGCGTGCTGACCGTCGTCTTTCACGTCGCGGACAAGGAGGGTCTGCTGCTGCTGGATCTGGACGATCTGAGGAGCCTGCTGGTCTATGTGGGCGAGAACGCCGAGCGGATCGGGCGCGAGGTCGGCAACGTCGCCCCCGCCTCCATCGCCGCCATCCAGCGTGCACTGTTGCAGATCGAGCAGCAGGGCGGCGACGCCTTCTTCGGCGAACCGGCGCTGAAACTGGAAGACATGATCCGCGTCGGCCTGGACGGCCGTGGCCAGGTCAATGTGCTGGATTCGACCCGGCTGATGAACAGTCCACGCCTGTATGCGGCCTTCCTGCTGTGGCTGCTGTCGGAGCTGTTCGAACAGCTCCCAGAGGTGGGCGACCCGGAAAAGCCGCGCCTGGTCTTCTTCTTCGACGAGGCGCACCTGCTGTTCAACGACGCCCCGCGCGCCCTGCTGGAAAAGGTCGAACAGGTCGTACGCCTGATCCGATCCAAGGGGGTCGGGGTCTATTTCGTGACGCAAAACCCGGCCGATATCCCCGACAGCGTCCTGGCCCAGCTGGGCAACCGCATTCAGCACGCGCTTCGCGCCTATACGCCGTCCGAGCAGAAGGGGCTGAAGGCCGCCTCGCAGAGTTTCCGCGCCAACGCCGCCTTCGACACGGCCGAGGCCATTCAGGGTCTGGGCGTGGGCGAGGCCCTGGTGTCGGTGCTGGACGAAAAGGGCGCGCCGACCATCGTCGCCCGCACCAAGATCCGCCCGCCGGCCTCGCGCCTGGGTCCCGCGACCGATACCGAGCGCGCCGCCGTCATGGCCGCCAGCCCGGTGCGAGGCCTTTACGAGCAGGTGCTGAACCGCGAGTCCGCCGCCGAAATCCTGGCCAATCGTCATAGCGCCGCCGATCAGGCTGAAATCCAGGCCCAAATTCAGGCCGAGGCCGACAAGGCCGCCGCCATCCAGGCCAAGGCCGATCAGAAGGCCGCCGAAGCGCGTGCGAAGGCTCAAGCTCAAGCCGAAGCGCGGGCGGCGCGCGAGGCCGCAAAACCTGCGCGCCGGTCCACCCGCGAAACGCCGGTCGAGGCGCTGACCAAGTCGGTCCTGCGCACGGCCGGGTCGACCCTGACCCGCGAGCTGATGCGCGGTCTGCTGGGCGGGCTGAAGCGGCGCTAGGTTCCGCTCGGGTCTTGCAACGGGGCGGGGTCGAGCGCATCTCCCGCCCATGTTCATCCAGACCGAACCCACGCCCAATCCGAACGTGCTGAAGTTCCTGCCCGGCCGCGACGTGTCGCCGACCGCCGCGCTGGAATACCGCACCATCGACGAGGCGACGGCCTCTCCGCTGGCTGAGGCCTTGTTCGAGCTGGAAGGCGTCGACGGCGTCTTCTTCGGCGCGGACTATGTTTCGGTGACCCGCCAGCCGCAGGGTCCGGAGTGGTCCGAGATGAAGGCGCCGATCCTGGGCGTCGTCATGGATCACTTCGTCTCGGGTCAGGCGCTGACGCGCGGCGCCGGCGGCGAAACCGACGGCCATGCCGAGGACGACAGCGAGATCGTCGCCGAGATCAAGGCCCTGCTGGACAGCCGCATTCGCCCCGCCGTGGCCCAGGACGGCGGCGACATCCTGTTCGATTCCTTTGACGAGGCGACCGGCGTTCTGAACCTGCGGATGCGCGGCGCCTGCGCCGGCTGCCCGTCGTCGTCGGCGACCTTGAAGGCCGGCGTCGAGCAGATGATGCGCCACTATGTGCCCGAGGTGACGCGGGTCGAGCAGACCCTCTGATCCGGACGCGGTGGCGGTTCTGCGACGCGCCGCCTAGAAGACGCCCATGAGACTTCTGGTGATCGATACGGCGCTCGGCGCCTGCACGGCGGCGGTGTTCGAGGACGATCGCGCGCTCGCCGTGCGCTTTGAGCCGATGACCAAGGGACATCAGGAACGGATCGGCGGCCTGGTGCGCGACGTCATGGCCGAGGCGGGCGGCGGTTTCGACAGCCTGGACCGGATCGGCGTCACGGTCGGACCAGGCTCCTTCACCGGTCTGCGCGTCGGTCTGGCCTTTGCCCAGGGTCTGGGCGCGGCGCTGGATCGCCCGATCGTCGGTCTGTCGGCGCTGGACGCCCTCGCCGCCTCGCTCACCGATCAAGACGGCCCCATCGTAGCCCTGATCGATGCCCGGCGGGGTCAGGTCTATGCGCGCCTCTTCGCCGACGGTGGGCCGCTTGGCCCCGATGAAGCCTTATCGCTGGAAGAGGCCGGGCGGCGGATCGTCGACATCGGACCGGGCGTCGCCCTGATCGGCAATGGCGCTGCGGTCGTCACCCAGGCCTTCCCCGATCTGTCCTTCGCCCATCTGGACGACCGGGTCGCGCCGTCGCCGGAGGCGCTGGCGCGCCTGGCCGCCGCCGCCGATCCGGCGACCCAGCCGCCCCGTCCGCTCTATCTGCGCGCGCCCGACGCCACGCCGCCCAGCCGCCTGCCGGGCCAGCCGCGCCAGCCCGCGTCATGACGGCGGCGGACCCCGTCTCTCTCGCCGCCCTGCACGCCCAGGCCTTTGCCGCGCCGTGGGGCGCCGACACCTTCGCCGATCTGTTGTCTCAGCCAGGCGTACTGGCGGTCAGCCAGCCCGACGGCTTCATCCTGATCCGGACCGTGGTCGACGAGGCGGAAATCCTGACCCTGGCCGTGGTCCCATCCGCGCGCCGCCACGGACTGGGGCGGCGTCTGGTCGAGGCGGCGGCCCTCGCTGCGGTCCAGGCCGGCGCGACGCGGCTGTTCCTGGAGGTCGCCGACGACAATATCGCCGCGCGCGGCCTGTATGAGCGGACCGGATTTAATCCGATCGGTCGACGCAAAGCCTATTATGCGGGCGCGGACGGATCGCGGACCGATGCGGTGGTGATGAGCCGCGACCTCTGTGCGCCTGACGCCAACCTGACGCTTCCCTGATGCGATCCAAGCCCCTATTCTAGGCGCATGGACCGGATCGAAAAACTCTGCGCCGAGCGCGGCATGCGTATGACCGAACAGCGCCGGGTGATCGCCCGGGTGCTGTCCAACGCCGCGGACCACCCGGATGTCGAGGAGCTGTATCGCCGCGCCTCAGCCATCGATCCGCACATCTCCATCGCCACCGTCTATCGCACCGTGCGCCTGTTCGAAGAGGCGGGCGTGGTCGAGAAGCACGACTTCGGCGACGGCCGCAGCCGCTATGAAGAGGCCGGCGACGACCACCACGACCACCTGATCGACACCAAGTCGGGCGAGGTGATCGAATTCTTCGACGCCGAGATCGAGCGGCTGAAGAACGAGATCGCGGAGCGGCTGGGCTTCCAGCTGATCGGCCACAAGCTGGAGCTCTATGGCGTTGCGATCGAGGGCGCCGAGCCGTCCAAGCGCGAAGGCCTGATCTTCACCCGCCATGCGGCGCGCGTCGATCCCGTCGATGTGGATGCGGGCTGACGCTCGGCTTGTCGCGACGCTTGCGGGCGATCATAAGCCCACGATGACCGAGATCATGGTTCCTCTAGTCGAGACGGCGCCTGAAAGGCGTCTGTTCATCAAGACCTACGGCTGTCAGATGAACGTCTATGACTCCGAGCGCATGGCCGATGTGCTGCGCCCGTTGGGCTATGGCGTCACCGATGACGTGAAGGCCGCCGACTTCGTCATCCTGAACACCTGCCACATCCGCGAAAAGGCGGCTGAGAAGATCTATTCCGAGCTCGGCAAGCTGCGCGAGATGCGCGACATCCGGCGCGAGACCGGCGGGGACCTGACCATCGCCGTCGCCGGCTGCGTCGCCCAGGCCGAGGGCGAGGAGATCATGCGGCGTCAACCAGCCGTCGACATCGTCGTCGGTCCCCAGGCCTATCACCAGCTGCCCGAGCTTCTGACCCGCACGGCGCGGGCGCGAGGCGAGCGGATCGGCGCCGACTTCGCTCCCGACGACAAGTTCGACGCTCTGCCCGCGGCCCGCTTCACCGAGGGGCCGACCGCCTTCCTGACGGTGCAGGAGGGTTGCGACAAGTTCTGCACCTTCTGCGTGGTGCCCTATACGCGCGGCGCAGAATGGTCGCGGCCGATGGCGGCGGTGCTGGAAGAGGCGCGGCAGTTGGCGGATCAGGGCGTGCGCGAAGTCACCCTGTTGGGCCAGAACGTCAACGCCTATGATGGCGAGCGGTCGGACGGGCGAAAGGCGACCCTGGCCGAACTGGCCTATGCCCTGGCCGAGATCCCCGGCCTGGACCGCATCCGCTATACGACCAGCCACCCCAACGACATGGCCGATGAGTTGATCGCCGCCCACGGCGATCTGGACGCCTTGATGCCCTATCTGCACCTTCCGGTTCAGGCGGGGTCGGATCGGATCCTGCGGGCGATGAACCGCAAGCACGGGCGTCAGAAATATTTCGACCTGATCGACCGCATCCGCGCTGCACGGCCCGATATCGCCATCGCCGGCGACTTCATCGTCGGCTTCCCCGGTGAGACGGATCGGGAGTTCGAGGACACGCTGGATCTGGTGCGTCGCGTGAACTACGCCGGGGCCTTCGCCTTCGCCTATTCGCCGCGACCGGGCACGCCGGCGGCGGGCATGGGCAAACAGGTCGAGCCGGAAATCGTCAAGGACCGACTGCATCGCCTGATCGCCCTGCTGACGGAACAGCAGACCGCCTTCAATGCGGCTCAGGCCGGCCGGACGCTGAACGTCCTGTTCGACAAGCCGGGACGGCACGGCCACCGTCGCCAAGCGATCGGTCGATCCCCATATCTTCAATCGGTCCACGTCGATGACGCGGATCATCTGATCGGGCAGATCGTTCCGGTCGAGATCATCGCCGGCCAGCAGAACAGTCTGTCGGGCCGGCTCATAGCAGACGGGCTCAAGCAGCCGGGTCCCGCGGGCTCGGCGAAAGCCCAAGAAGAAAAGGCCGCTTGATGGCGCGTGAGTCTGAATTCGTCCCCTTGAACGATGCCGAACTGCGGGCGGTCATCGGGCCGAACAGTCGCCACGTCGCCCTGATCGAGGACGCCTTCAAGGTGCTGGTCGAGGCCCCGGGCGGCGGGGTCTCCGTCAACGGCGGCGCACGCGACCGCACGGACGCCCGCCAGGTGATCGAGGATCTGGCCAAGCGCGCGGCTCTGGGCGCCGAAGTCACCGAGGCCGACGTCCGCGCGGCCCTGGGCCAGGCGCGCGGCGGTCGCGGCACGCCCGGCATGGCGGCGGCGGGCGTATCGCTGCCGGGCGGCAAGCGCGGCGCCATCGTGCCCAAGACCAAGGCGCAGGCCGCCTATCTGGACATGTTGGGCCGGTGCGAACTGAGCTTCGGCGTCGGCCCGGCGGGCACCGGCAAGACCTTTCTGGCGGCGGCCTATGGCGCATCGCTGCTGCGGCGGGGGCAGGTGGACCGGCTGGTCATCACCCGCCCGGCGGTGGAGGCGGGTGAGAAGCTGGGCTTCCTGCCCGGCGATCTGAACGAAAAGGTCGATCCCTATCTGGCGCCGATCTGGGAGGCGCTGAACGACATTCTGGGCGCCGAGGACGTGCAACGTCGCCGCGACAAGGGCGAGATCGAAGCCGCCCCGATCGCCTTCATGCGCGGCCGCACGCTCAGCCACGCCTTCGTCATCGTCGATGAGGCCCAGAACACCAGCCGCCTGCAGATGAAGATGGTGCTGACGCGCCTGGGCGAGGGTGCGCGGATGGTGGTGACCGGCGATCCGTCGCAGATCGACCTGCTGAACCCGCGCGACTCCGGCCTGGCCCACGCCCTGCGGATCTTGGACGGGGTCCAGGGCGTCGGCATCCTGAAGTTCGAGGCCTCGGACGTGGTGCGTCACGCAATGGTCGAGCGGATTGTGCGCGCCTATGACGCCGACGCCGCGAAAGGTCGTCCGGCACCGGACCTCGAAGACCCTGCATGATCGAGATTGAAGTTGAGGCCGAGGCCTGGACCGGCGCCCTGCCGGACGTCGAGGCCGTCGTCGAACGCGCGGCGCAGGCCGCGCTGGGCGCCGTGCAGGGCGACATCGTCGTCCTGCTGACCGACGACGCTGCCGTGCGCGAACTGAACAGTCGGTTTCGCGAAAAGGACAAGCCGACCAATGTCCTGTCCTTCCCGGCGCCGGAGAACGCCTTTCCGCATCTGGGCGACATCGTCCTCGCCTACGGCGTCTGCGCGACCGAGGCCGAAGCGCAGGGCAAAACCCTGGCCGATCATCTGAGCCATCTGGTCGTCCACGGCGTGTTGCACCTTCTGGGTCGCGACCACGAAGACGACGCCGAGGCCGAGGAGATGGAGGCCGAGGAGCGTGAAATCCTGGCCCAGATCGGCGTCGCCGACCCCTATATCGCCGAGCAGGACTGACCCGATGTTCCCCGACGCCCTGCTGGACCGTTTCGCGGCCCCGATCCGCGCCCTGCCCGACAGGAAACGCGCCCTGACGTGGCGGCTGATCCGCATCGTTGTGGCGCTGCTGGCCGGCGCCGGGACGGCCTTCGCTCATCCGCCGTTCGGAGTGTTGATCGGTCTTCTGGGCTATCCGCTGCTGATGATCCTGTCGGAGCGGTCCGACACGGTGCGCGGCGCCTTCTGGATGGGGTGGCTGGCGGGGTTCGCCTATTTCTTTGTCGGGTGCTGGTGGGTGGCCGAGGCGTTCTTCGTCAATCCCGAACAGGCGTGGATGGCGCCGTTCGCGGCCAGCCTGCTGCCGGGAGGCCTGGGGCTTTTCTGGGGGACGGCCTGCGCCCTCTATCGTCGGTTCGCGCCGCTTGGCGCCGTGCGGGTGCTGCTGTTCGCCGCCCTGTTCTGCGCGGCCGAATGGCTGCGCGGCCATGTGCTGACGGGCTTTCCCTGGAATCCGGCCGGCGCGACCTGGCGCGCGGGCGGCGGCATGTCCCAGTTCGCCTCGGTCGTCGGCGTCTATGGGCTGAGCCTGGTGACGGTCGCGGCGACGGCGGCTTTCGCGCCTTTGATCGGGCCTGGCGACAGGCGGAGCCGGTTGATCTCGGCGGGCTTGGGCACCCTGGCCCTGATCGCCGTCGGCGGCTTCGGCGCCGTCAGATTGGCGCAGTCGGATCTTCAGTTCACCGACACGGTCGTGCGCCTGGTTCAGGCTGATGTGAAGCAGGAGACCAAATGGTCGCCCGAGGCCTATCGCTCCATCGTCGATCGCTATGTCGCCCTGACGGGTCAGGCGGCGGCGCGGACGCCCAATGTGGTGGTCTGGCCTGAAGGCGCCCTGCCCGCCTCGGCCAACGACGTCTTCGCCTCAGCCGACGCCCAGGCCATTGCGGGGGCCCTGCGTCCCGGACAGACCTTGCTGATGGGCCTGGCGCGCGGCGAGCCGGACCTGAATGCGCCCGAGGGCGCGCGCTATTACAACAGCCTGTTCGCCCTAGCCGACGAAGGCGGGGCGGGACTAAGGGTCGCCGCCGTCTATGACAAGCACCGGCTGGTGCCGTTCGGCGAGTACCTGCCTCTAGGTTCGATCATGACCTCTATCGGCCTGCGCAGCCTGGTGCATATGCCCAGCGACTTTTCCGCCGGACCGACGCCGGCCCCGATTTCGGTTCCAGGGGCCCCGCCGGCGCAGGTGCTGATCTGCTATGAGAGCCTGTATCCCGGCTTCACCCCGGGCGCAGCCGGGCGGCCCGAGTGGATCGTCAATGCGTCAAACGACGCCTGGTTCGGCGCGACCTCGGGCCCGCGCCAGCATCTGAACCTAGCCAGCTATCGCGCCATCGAGACCGGCCTGCCCATCGCGCGGGCCACCCCGACCGGGATTTCGGCCATGATCGACCCTTGGGGCCGGATCGTGGAGGGTCAACGGCTCGAGCCGGGCGTCATGGGCGTCATCGACGCCCCCCTGCCCCGTCCGACGGGCGTCACGCCCTATGGTCGATTTGGCGATTTCCTGTTCTTTTTCTCAATGCTAACAGCGTTCATCCTGTCCTTGTGGCCGTCGATCCGGCGATCTAGGGTCCAGGGGATTCAAGCAGCGATCTAGGTGAAGGGTGACGGCGATGGCGCGTGAAAAGGACGAGGATCCGCATCCCGTCGATCGCCATGTCGGCCGTCGCGTTCAGGAGAAGCGCCTAGACCTAGGCCTGACCCAGACCGCCCTCGCCAAAGCCGTCGGCGTCAGCTTCCAGCAGGTGCAAAAGTACGAGAAGGGCACGAACCGCGTCTCGGCCTCGAAACTGTTTGAAATGGCCGAGTTCATGAAGGTCGGCATCCCCTTCTTCTTCGACGGCTACAGCAGCGCGACGGTCGGCGTCGCCGAAGAGGCGCCCGCCTTCGACCACGAGCATCGCCCCACCAAGACCAGCGTTGAGATCACCCGCCTGGCGCCGCGCCTGCCCGCGCGCAAGCAGAAGCTGATCCTGGATATGATGCGGGATATGCTGGGCGACGAGGACGCCCAGAACTGAGGTCTAGCCGACCGCGACGATCTCGGCCGACTGACCGGCCACCGTCACCTCGTCGCCGACCCTTTTGCCCATGACGGCGCGCGCGAGGGGCGAGACATGGCTGACCGAGCCTGCGGCGGGATCAGCCTCGTCTTCGCCGACGATGCGCCAGGTTTGGGCGCGCCCGTCCTCGCGCTCGATGGAGACCGAACCCCCGAACCGCACGGCCCCATCGTCCTCGGTCGGCGCGATCAGTTGGGCCGAGGCGCGCCGTGCGGACCAGTAGCGCAGGTCCCGCGTCGCGCGCGCCATGGCGGTGCGGTCGCTCTCGATCGAGCCTTGCACCTGGGCGGCCTTATAGGCGGTGCGGGCCGAGGCCAGTTCGGCCTCGATCGCGGCCAGCCCCTCGGGCGTGACCAGATTGGGATGGGGCGAGATCGGGCGGTCCGCCAGGTCGGCGGCGGTGGCTTCCAGATCTTCTTCGCGGGTGAAGGCAACGCTCATGGTAAGGAACATAGCGATGACGACGCCTATAGCCAGCGCGGCCGCAAGCGCGCAAAGCCACGCCATGCAACAGTCGCCCAGTCTTACGACCTCCCGCACCGTTCACGTGATCGGCGCCGGTCCTGCCGGATTGATGGCGGCCGAACGGCTGGCGCAGGCAGGGGCGACGGTCGTGGTGCACGACCGGATGCCTTCCGTGGCCCGCAAGCTGCTGATGGCTGGGCGCGGCGGGCTGAACCTGACCCATTCGGAACCGCTGGACCGGTTCATGACCCGCTATGGCCCGGCCCAGCCGACGGCCGCCGCCTGGATCGACCAGTTCACGCCTGCCGACCTGACCGCCTGGGTCGAGGCCTTGGGGCAGGAAACCTTCGTCGGCTCAAGCGGGCGGGTGTTTCCGAAGGCCATGAAGGCGTCGCCCCTGGTGCGGGCCTGGCTCGCGCGGCTTGAGACGCAGGGGGTCGATATCCGCACGCGCTCGCGCTGGACTGGTTGGCGCGACGGGGCGCTGGCGTTCGAAACGCCGGAGGGCGAGCGGCTGGAACGGCCCGACGCCGTGGTTCTGGCTCTGGGCGGCGCCAGCTGGCCGCGTCTGGGTTCGGACGGGGCCTGGGCGCCGTGGCTGGAAGCGCAGGGCGCCGCCGTGTCGCCGTTCCGGCCGGCCAATGTCGGCTTCGACGTGGCCTGGTCGGCGCTGTTCCGCGATCGGTTCGCGGGCCAGCCGCTGAAAGGTGTCTCAGTCACGCATGGCGAGCGGACGGCGCGGGGCGAGGCGATGATCGCCCGCTACGGCATCGAGGGCGGCGCCATCTATGCGCTGACCACCGCGTTGAGGACGACGGTCGAGACGGCGGGGCGCGCCGAGATCCAGATCGACCTGAAGCCGGATGTGGCGGTCGGAAAACTGACCGACCGTCTGTCGAAGCCGCGCGGCAAGGCCAGCCTGTCGAACCATCTGCGCAAGGTGGTCGGACTGGAGCCGGCCGCCGTCGCCCTGCTGTATGAGGCCGGCCCCCTGCCCGCCTCGCCTCGGGCCTTGGCCGAGCGGATCAAGGCCATGCCCCTGACCCTGACCGGCGTTCAGGGACTGGAACGGGCGATTTCCTCGGCGGGCGGTGTGGTGTTGGACGGCGTGGACGAGCGGCTGATGCTGGCTGCGCGACCGGGGGTCTTCATCGCGGGCGAGATGCTGGATTGGGAGGCGCCGACCGGCGGCTATCTGCTTCAGGCCAGCTTCGCCTCCGGCGTCGTCGCGGCCCAGGGCGTCATCGACTGGCTCGACAGCCGGGACTGAGAAAGGCAGGGTCGCGCGGTTCGATCAGGAGTATCCGATGCGCCACGCCCTCCCCGCTGTTTCCATCCTGGCCCTGATGATGGCCTGCTCTCCGGCCCTGGCGCAGGAGACGGCGCCGAACATCGACGCCGCGCGGATGAATGAGTCGGTTCGGGTTCTGGCGTCGGACGAATTCGAAGGCCGCGCCCCCGCCTCGGCCGGCGAGGAAAAGACCGTCGCCTGGCTGGTCGAACAGTTCAAGGCGGCGGGGGCCGAGGGCGGCGGGCCGGACGGCGCCCTCGTCCAGGTCGCCCATCTGTCGCGCACGCGCCAGGACGGTCCGGCCGCCGTCGCCGCGACCGTTGGCGGCAAGACCATCAGCCTGGAGCGCGGTCCCGACGTTCTGGTGTCCAGCGACCGGCCGACCAACCACATCACGGTGACCGACGCTCCCGTGGTCTTTGTCGGCTACGGCGGAACGGCGCCCGAGCGCCAGTGGGACGATTTCAAGGACATGGACGTGCGCGGCAAGGTCATCGTCGTCCTGGTCAACGATCCCGACTTCCAGGCGCCCGACGGCGATCCGGTCGCGGGCAAGTTCGACGGAAACGCCATGACCTTCTATGGCCGCTGGACCTACAAGTTCCAGGAGGCGGGTCGTCGCGGCGCGGCCGGCGTTCTGGTGGTGCATGAGACGGCTGGCGCGGGCTATCCCTGGTCGACGCTGCAGAACTCATCGGCCGCGCCCAAGTTCGACATCGTGCGCGCCAACCCCGACGCCGAGCGCGCGGCGTTCCAGGGCTGGATCCAGCGCGCCAAGGCGGAAGAGCTGTTCACCGCCGCCGGCCTCGACTTCGCCGCCCTGAAGGACAGCGCGCGCAGCGCCGATTTCAAGCCCGTCGTCCTGCCCGGCCTGACGATGAGCGTCGACTTCGGCCAGATCGCCGACAAGGTGGAAACCAAGAACGTCATCGCCCGCATTCCCGGCTCCGAACGCCCGGACGAAACCGTCATGTACGGGGCCCATTGGGACGGCTACGGCGTCGGCACGCCGAACGCCCAGGACGACAAGATCTATAATGCGGCGGTGGACAATGCGACCGGCGTCGCGGCCCTGTTGGAACTGGCCCACGCCTTCGCCGAAGGTCCGCGTCCGAAACGGTCGGTCGTCTTCGCCGCCTGGTCTGGCGAAGAGGCGGGCCTCTTGGGCTCGACCTATTACGCCGCCAATCCGGTCTGGCCGCTGGAGACCACGGTCGCCAACATCAACGTCGACAGCCTGCTACCGGGGACCGAGATCGACCCGAACGTCGTCGTCATCGGCAAGGGCAAGAACCAGCTGGACGAGATTCTGGCGCGCCACGCGACCGAAACGGGCCGCACCCTGATCGCCGATCCGGCGCCCCAGGCCGGGGCCTTCTATCGTTCGGACCATTTCCCGCTGGCGCTGAAGGGCGTGCCGGCCCTGTTCCCGGCGGCGGGCTTTACCGGCGCCAGCGCGGCCAGCCGCGACTACGTCCAGAACCGCTATCATCAGCCCACGGACGAATGGGATTCGACCTGGACGATGGACGCCGCCGCCGCCGATGTCGCCCTCATCTACGCCGTCGGTCGCGAGCTGGCGGACGGCGACCAATGGCCGGAATGGAACGCGGGCGCCGAGTTCGGTCCGGCGCGGGACGCCTCGAAGGCGTCGCGGCGCTAGAGTTCCAGCTGAAGCTCGGGCGCGGCGGCGGTCGTCGCGGCGCCCAGCGGCAGATGCAGGATGAAGGCGGCGCCCTTGCCCGGCTCGCTTTCGACCTCGGCCCAGCCGCCGTGCAGTTCGACCAGGGCCTTGACTAGGGCCAGACCCACGCCGGGGCCGCCGCGCTCGCGCCGCACGAAGCGGTCGAAGACGTGGGCCTGCAGATGATAGGGAATGCCGCGCCCGGTGTCGGACACCGTCAGGCGGATTTCAGACGGGCCGGTCTCGGCCTTCAGCTCGACCGCCCCGCCTTCGGACACGGCGCGCGCCGCATTCTCCAGCAGATGATCCAGCGCCTGGCCGATGCGGTGCTCGTCGGCGCGGATGGGTTTGAGATCGGCAGGACAGGACACGGTGAGTGTGGCGCCGCGCCCCTCGACCCTCGCCCGGACCTTTTCGGCGGCCTGGCTCAGCAGGTCGCAGACCCGCAGGTCGCCCAGCGACAGCTCCATCTCGCCGGCGTCGATCTGGGCCATGTCCAACACGTCGTCGATGGAGCGGGCCAGTTGGCTGGCGGCGATGCGGATGGCGCCTGCGTGCTGGCGGCTGCGCTCCGGCAGGTCGCCCATCGTCTCCAGCAGTTCGGAATAACCGACGATGGTCGTCAGCGGCGTGCGCAGCTCATACGAGACGCTGCCCACGAACTCGCGCTTCAGCGCCTGGCTTTCGGCCAGGGCCTGTTCGCGCTGCACCAGCGCCTGCTCCAGCCCGCGACGCGCCGTCACGTCCGAGAAGGCGACCAGGGTCGCGCCGTCCGGCAGGGGACGGGTCTGCCAAGCGGCGACGCGACCGTCCACGGTCCGGCCCTCGCCGGAAATGGCGACGCGGCTTTCGGGATCGGGATCGGCGACGCGCGCCTTCAGCCCCAGCCATAGGGCGGGATCGGGCAGCACGGCCTTGCACAGTTCGGCCAGGGCGTCGAAGTCCGAGGCCGTCGCGATCTTGTCCGCCGACAGGTTCCAGAAGGTCTCGAACGCCTCATTGTGCAGCCGTAGTCGGCCGTCCGAGCCGAACACCGCGACCGCGTCGTTCAGCTTGTCCAGCGTCGCGCGCTGGACCTGGATCTGGGCGTTGAAGCGGCTGCGCAGCTTCAGCTCGTCGGTGATGTCCGAGAAAATCAGCAGAATGCCGCCCAGCGGGTGCGGCTGGCGCACGACGCGCAGAGTGCGCCCGTCCGGCAGGGACCAGCTGTCGTCCGGCGAGGCCTCCGACGCGCCATAGAACTCCAGCTCACGCGCCTTCCAGCCGGCGTAGTCGACGACCTCGGGCAGGCTGCGACGCTGGCGCAGGCGATCCAGCAGCTCGGCATGGGTCGGACGTTCGTCCAGCCAGGCCGCGTCGATGTCGAACAGGGTCTGGAAGGCGGTGTTGTGGAAGGCCAGCCGCTTTTGCGGGCCGAAGATGGCGACGGCGTCGGCTAAGTGGTTCAGCGTCTCGTCATGGGCGTCGACGTGGCGGCGCAGGGTGTCGCGCGTCTCTTCCGCCTCGGTCACTTCGATGGCGAAGGCGGTGACGGCGCCGCCGCCAGCCGGTTCGGCGATGATGCGCCAGGCGCGCCGCGCGCCCCCGCCGGTCGTCCAGCGGAAGCCGTCCTGTCGCACGCCCAGCCGCGCGGCCTCGGCGACCAGGGCGTCGGCGCCGCGGTCGAAGGACACGCCCTTTTCGACGGCGTCGTCGATGCTCTCGGCATTCGTCTCGTTCAGCCAGGCGCGGTTGGCCCAGGCCAGTTTGCCGGTCCCGTCCACGACCCAGGTCGGGGTCGGCGAGGCGTCGCCCAAAAGGGCCAGGCCGCTTTCGGTCGCATCGGCGCCGGTCAGGGTGAAGCGCGAGGCGGGCGACAGCCGTAGCCAGGCCGAACCGCCCGCAACCCGGCCCTCGATCCGCCAAGGCTCCACATCGTCCAGCGCGACCAAACCTTCGAACGCCTGACCTTCATGAACCAGGGCGTCGATCAGGGCGCCGTGGGTGATCCGGAGTTTGTTCAGGACGGCGGCCCCGGCCTCTGCGTCCTCACCCGCCAGCCGCGCGATCAGTTCGGCCGAACCGATCGGCAGACCGGCCGCCTGCCCGTCCGGCGTCAGGGCCAGGCTGACATCGTCGAAGGCGCGCAGCATGGCGTCATGACGGCTGAGGTCGGCCAGGGCCTCGACCCGCTCGCGCTCGGCGGCGACGGCGGTCTCATGCAACCGCCCACGCAGCAGCAAGGCCCAGGCGCTGACGGCCATGGCCAGTCCGGCTGCGCCCGCTGTGGCGACATAGGCGATGTCGGCCTCGGCCATTCGTGTCCCTGGAGAAGAGTCTCAGCCCCGATTCGCTAACCATACTCCAAGCGCGCGAAAAAGCGGCAGTCTCGTGATCGCGTCATCGCGCCCCGTTGCGGCAGGGCGTCGGGGCGGCGATATCGCGGGCATGACCGACCCGATCGCCCCCTCCCTCGACGACTTCGCCCGCCTGGCTCAGGAGGCGTTCGACGCCCTACCCGGACCGTTCAAACAGGCGGCGGGCGAGGTGGTCATTCGCATCGACGACTTCGCCGACGAAGCGACGCTGGCGGAGATGGAGATCGAGGACCCTTTCGAGCTGACGGGCCTGTATCATGGTGTGGACATCGGCCGGCGCGACAGCCTGGGACCGGCGGCCGAGCCGTCGCGGGTCTTCCTCTATCGCCGCCCTATCCTGGACGAATGGTGCGAACGCGGCGACGTGGGGATCGGCGAACTGATCGCCCACGTCCTGATCCACGAGATCGGCCACCATCTGGGCCTGACTGACGACGACATCCACGCCATCGAGGACGAGGCGGACTGACGTCTTACTTGGTCGCCGGATAGGGCGTCGTCACCGCGCCGGAGATCATGCCGGGGATGGCCTCGCCCAGGCCCAGCAGGATGAACTGGATCGCCAGGGCGCACAGGATCAGGCCCAGCACCTTAACGATGATCGCCATGCCGACCTCGCCCAGCAGGCGGCTGAGCGACCCGGTCAGGGCGAAACAGACGAAGGAGACGGCGCAGGCCGCCGCGATCGCGACCAGCGACCCCATGGTCCCGGCGTAGCCCAGCTTGGCCGCCTCGCCAGCCTGGATGATGACCGCCGAAATGGCGCCGGGGCCGATCATCAGCGGAATGGCGAAGGGCACGACCAGGCGCTGGAACCGTCGGCGGGCATAGCCGCGCACGTCCTTGGAATCTGCCAGCGCATCCTTGTCGGCGAACATGGCCAGGAAGTCGCCGCGGGCCATGTCCAGACCCAGGAACAGCAGCAGTATGCCGCCCGCGATGCGGAACGCCGCCAGCGAAATGCCAAAGAACTGCAACAGGCCCAGGCCTGTGAACAGGAAGAAGGCCAGGAAAACGGCGGCGAAGGCGCAGATCAGGGCCGAGACCGAAATCCGCTGGCGCAGGGTCGCCCCGGCCGTCGCGGCGGCGAAGATCGGCAGATTGCCGATCGGGTCCAGCAGGGCGAACAGGGTCACGAACAGGTTGACACCCAAATCGACTGCGTTCATCGCCTGCCCTCGCCCTCAATCCATCACGCCGCCCTGCCGACGCGCCCTCGTGTCCGGCATAGCCGCTCAGCGCGAGTCCGTCGATGACCGATCCCCAAACCTCCTCCGATCGTGCGCCCGACGAGCGGATCATCTGCGCCCTGGATGTGCCGACGACGGCCGAGGCGGCCGCTCTGGCCGAGCGGATCGGCGACGCGATCGGCTTCTACAAGGTCGGACTGCAACTGTTCGCGGTCGACGGCATGGCGCTGGCGCGTGAGCTGAAGGCGCAGGGGCGAAAGATCTTCCTGGACTGGAAGCTGCACGACATCGGCGCGACCGTGGAGAAGGCGACGGCCAATCTGGCGGGCGCGGATTGCGACCTGCTGACGGTCCATGCGCGGCCCCAGGTCATGGCGGCGGCGGCGCGCGGCGCGGCGGGTTCGAAGATGAAGGTGCTGGGGGTTACGGTCCTGACCAGCCTGACGGCCGAGGATTTGGCCGCCGACGACCACAGTCTGTCGCCGGCCGAACTGGTCGAGCGGCGCGTGCGTCAGGCGCTTGAGGCCGGGATCGACGGCGTCGTCTCCAGCCCGCACGAGGCAGCGCGTGCTCGGGCTCTGGCGGTCGAGGCTGGCCGGCCCGACTTTCTGATCGTCACGCCCGGCGTACGACCGGTCGGCGCCGCGCTGGACGATCAGGCGCGGGCCGCGACGCCACAGGCGGCGCTTGAAGCTGGCGCGACCCATCTGGTCATCGGTCGGCCGATCACGGCGGCGAGCGATCCGCGCGCGGCGGCGCAACAGATCGCACAGCAGATCGCCCTGATCTGAGACAGACCAGGGCGACCGTTCGTCTTTGGTTGTTCTCGCGCGAGGCGATCAGCCGCGCTCGCCGGGCTCCTGGGCGTAGCCGTGACGCGGCGGGGCGTGGGGCGCGGGCGCCTCGGGCGGCGGCAGGTCGCCGTAGTAGCCCGACGGCGGCGGCGGGGGCGGAGGAGGCGGCGGGGCCGTGTTCACTTCCGGCGGCGCGACATAGACCTGGGCCGGGGCCACATTGACCGGCGCGGATTGCACATAGACCGGCGACTGATCGACATAGACCGGGCCTCCGACCTCGACCTGGGCGGGCGCGACATTGACCTGGGCCGGGGCGACCTGGATGTGTTGCGGGCCGATGTTGACGGGCGCGGACTGCACATAGACCGGGGCCTGATCGACATAGACGGGCGGGCCGACATCGACCTGGGCCGGGGCCAGGTTCACCTGCGACGGAGCCACTTGGACGCGCTGAGGCCCGATGTTCACCGGCGGCGCCTGCACATAGATGGGCGGCTGTTCGATATAGGTGGGCGGTCCCATCTCGATCTGGGGCGGCGCCATGCTGACCTGCGAAGGTGCGACATAGATGCGCTGCGGCGCGATCTGGACGGGCGGCGCCTGGACGTAGACCGGCGGCTGATCGACGTAGCTCTGCTCGTAACGCTGCTCGTAGCGGTGTTCGTAGCGAACCGGCGGGCGAACGGGCGGACGGCAGTTGCAGTCGACCGGACGGCCCGGATACGGACGCCAGCCGATGTAGTCACGGCCGAAGCCATAGACCGGATATCCCACCGGAGCGCTGACCGGAGGACGACCGACCAGAACCGAGGTCGCGCTGACGCCGCCGACATAGCCGCCGCCGTAATAGCCGTCCGAATAGCCGCCGCTTCCGACATAGGTCGTGCCGCCGCCGACATAGCCGCGCTGGAAGCTGGACGAACTGGAATAGGACCGGGCGCTGCTCGCCGAATAGCTGGAGGCGCTCGCATAGGCGTTGGCGTTGGCATTGGCGTAAGCGCCGCCGTTCACATTCACATTAACGTTGTGATTGGCGTTGTAATTGCCGCCGCCATAATGACCGCCGCCGCCGCATCCCCCGCCGCAGCCGCCGCCGGGATGGCCGCCACCATAACCCCCGTGACCGGGACCACCGGCCAGAGCGGGCGCTGCGGAGAGCAGCAGAGCCGCCGACGCGGCGGTAAGTATCGACTGTATCGTCACGGGACAGACTCCTCTGAGTTGTCCCGTGACTGGCAAGTCCGGCGCCTGTTTCTTAAGGCGTGGTTAACCTTTGCGCCCGTCGCAGCAGGCTCGGCGGGTCAGAAATCGACCGCCAGCCCCTTCTTCTCCCAGTCGCCGAAACGGGTCGGTTCGGGACCGGTCGGACCGCCGTATTCCGTATCCGCTTGAACCGTCGATTCCGCCGCGCGACGATCCGCCGCTTCCTGAAGCGCGCGCCGCGCGGCCTCGCTGAGCGGCCGTTCAGGCGTGGCGTGGGGCACGTCGGCATTGAAAACGGGCGCCGCAACCGGCGTTTCGTCGGCGTCATTCGGCGCGAGGGTGGGATGTTCGGTCACAGGGCGGCTCCCTTGAGGCTTGATGCGCCTTCTCTCAAATAGAGGTTCAAGCCCGTGACGCCAGACGGATCGGGAATGGAACCGCGATGAACCATCTGAAGACCTTCATTCTGTTGGCGGCGATGACGGCCCTGTTCGCAGGGGTCGGCTATCTGATCGGCGGCGCGACCGGCATGGCGATCGCACTGCTGTTCGCGTGCGGGATGAATCTGTTCAGCTACTGGAACGCCGACAAGATCGTGCTGAAGATGTACCGGGCCCAGCCGGTCGATGAGCAGCACCCCAACGCCGTGGTCAGGAATTATGTCGCCGACGTGCGTCAGATGGCCCGCGACGCCGGCCTGCCCCAGCCGCAGGTCGCCATCATCCCCAATGATCAGCCCAACGCCTTCGCCACGGGCCGAAACCCCGAGAACGCCGCCGTCTGCGCCACCACCGGCCTGCTGGACATGCTGACGCGCGAGGAGGTGCGCGGGGTGATGGCGCATGAGCTGGCCCATGTGAAGAACCGCGACACCCTGATCATGACGGTGACCGCGACCATCGCCGGCGCCATCGCGGCGCTCGCCAACTTCGCCCTGTTCTTCGGCGGCAACGACCGCGAGCGGCCGGGCGGCATCATCGGCACGATCGCCCTGATGCTGCTGGCGCCGATGGCCGCCGGTCTGGTGCAGATGGCCATCAGCCGGGGCCGCGAATATGAGGCCGACCGCGTCGGCGCCGAGATCGCCGGCGATCCCCAGGCCCTGGCTTCGGCCCTGCA
This sequence comes from Brevundimonas sp. 374, assembly GCF_900102995.1. Classification (NCBI taxonomy): domain Bacteria; kingdom Pseudomonadati; phylum Pseudomonadota; class Alphaproteobacteria; order Caulobacterales; family Caulobacteraceae; genus Brevundimonas; species Brevundimonas sp. 374. The sequence goes on from NZ_FNKT01000004.1 coordinate 95,002, forward strand.
GAAGATCGACGCCTACGCCAGGCGGATCACCAATCAGACGGCCGAGCGCAATCCGGCCTCGGGTCAGATGTTCATCATCAATCCGCTGGCGGGCCGCGGCGCGGACAATCTGTTTTCGACCCATCCGGCGACGGGAAACCGCGTCCGGGCCTTGATGGAGCTGGGCGCGAAGATGGGCATGCAGCCGCGGGCCCGAACGCCGGACCTGACCCAGCCGCGACCGGCCGCTGGTTTCACGACCACCGGCGTCCCGACTACCCCGACGGAGCCGCGCGGCCCCTGGGGGTGACGATGCGGGCGAACATGGGGCTGATCGTCGCGGCCTGAACGCCGTTTGCGGTTTGCACTCCGCGACCGGATCGCATCAGATGCGCCCCTGTTCAGCCATCGGGCTTTCTTGGGGAAATCCATGTCGCGTCTGCTCGCCTTCGTCTCCGCCGCCGCTCTTCTCGCCACGCCGGTCGCCGCCCAGTCGGTGGACCGCGTCGCCGTCAACGGCATCATCGATCAGGGGCTGAACCACAGCCAGGTGATGCAGACCGCCGCCTATCTGACCGACCGGATCGGTGGGCGAATGACCAACTCGCCCCAGATGCGCGAAGCCGAACGCTGGGCGCAGCAGCAGTTCCGCGACTACGGTCTGTCCGACGTGCGCGCCGAAGGGTTCGAGTTCGGCCGGGGCTGGTCCATCGTCCGCTCCAGCGCCCGCATGACCGCGCCGCGCCCGCTGGATCTGCGCGCCATCCCGGTGGCCTGGACGCCCTCGACCAATGGCGTGATCAGCGGCGGCGTGATCGTGGCCCCGATCTCCAAGGTCGAGGATTTCGACAAATGGCGCGGTAAGCTGTCGGGCAAGATCGTCATGCTGTCCCAGCCGGGCACGGGATCGGAGCCGACCGAGCCGGCCTTCCGCCGCTGGACCAGCGCCGAACTGGCCGAGCGCAACACCTATAATCAGCCTCAACATTCGCCGGCCGCCATCGAACGCTCGCTGAAGACCGTCAACTTCGCCAATCAGCTGGACGCCTTCCTGGCTGAACAAGGCGCCCTGGCCTGGGTGCGGATTTCCCAGCGTGACGGCGGCCTGCTGCACGGCACGGGCTACACCTATCAGGTGGGCGCCACGCCCAAGCTGGCGGGGATGGAGCTGGCGGCCGAGGACTATCGCCGTCTGGCGCGCCTCGCACTGACCGACGCGCCGCCGACGCTGGAGCTGATGAGCGAGGTCCGGTTCCACGACGAGGACGTCAACGCCTACAACATCCTGGCCGACATCCCCGGCACGGCGCGCGGAACCGAATACGTCATGGCGGGCGCCCATCTGGACAGTTGGGTCGCCTCGGACGGGGCTGTCGACAACGCCGCCGGCAGCGCGGTGGTCATGGAGGCCGCCCGCATCCTGAAGGCCCTGAACGTCAAGCCCAAGCGCACCATCCGTTTCGCCCTGTGGAACGGCGAAGAGCAAGGCATCCTGGGCTCGCTGGCCTATGTGGACCGGCATCTGGCGACGCGCGCGTCGTCGAACGATCCGGCGCTGGCGGGCCTGCCGGACAACCGCACATGGCGCAGCCGCTGGCCGATCGAGCCGCGCGCCGGCTATCGCGATCTGGTCGCCTATTTCAATCTGGACAACGGCTCGGGCAAGATCCGCGGCATCAACGCCGAGGGCAATGTCGCCGCTGCCCCGATCTTCCAGGAATGGCTGGCGCCGTTCGCCAGCATGGGCGCGACGACGGTCTCGCTGCGCAATTCGGGCGGCACCGACCACGTCTATATGCAGACCGTCGGCGTGCCGGGATATCAGTTCATCCAGGACCCGCTCGACTATTCCAGCCGCCTGCACCACACCAGCATCGACAGCTACGACCACCTGAAGGCTGAAGACCTGCGTCAGGCGGCCGTCATCCTGGCCAGCTTCCTGCTGAACGCCGCCAACCGCGACGAGCCCCTGCCCCGCATGCCGCTGCCGACCCAGCCCACGCCGAGCGATCCGTTCGAATATCCCGCGGCGGATTAAGATTTGAGGGGCGAGGGGGACCTCGCCCCTTTTCTTCTTATCGGATCACGCGCGCTCGACGCACATGGCCACGCCCATGCCGCCGCCGATGCACAGGGTCGCCAGACCCTTCTTCGCGCCCGAGCGCTTCATCTCGAACAGAAGCGTCGTCAGGATGCGCGCGCCCGAGGCGCCGATGGGGTGGCCGATGGCGATGGCGCCGCCGTTGACGTTGACCTTGGCCGGGTCGAGACCCAGTTCCTTGACCACGCACAGGCTCTGAGCGGCGAAGGCTTCGTTGGACTCAACCAGATCCAGATCCGCGACGCTCCAGCCCGCCTTCTCCAGCGCCTTCTTCGACGCCGGGATCGGACCGGTCCCCATGATCGACGGATCGACGCCGGCGGTGGCGTAGGAGGCGATGCGGGCCAGCGGCTCCAGCCCGCGCGCCTTGGCCTCGTCGGCGCTCATCAGCACCAGGGCGGCGGCGCCGTCGTTCAGCCCGGACGCATTGGCGGCGGTCACGCTGCCGTCCTTGGTGAAGGCGGGTTTGAGCTTCTGCATCAGCTCAAGCGTCGCGCCGTGGCGGATATATTCGTCCTTGTCGACCGTCACATCGCCCTTGCGGCCGGGGATAACGACCGGCGTGATCTCGTCATCGAACTTGCCGGCGTTCTGGGCCGCCTCGGCCTTGTGCTGGCTGGCCAGCCCGAATTCGTCCTGCGCCTCGCGGCTGATGGACCATTTTTCGGCGATGTTCTCGGCCGTCTGACCCATGTGATAGCCGTTGAAGGCGTCCCACAGGCCGTCCTTGACCATGGTGTCGACCAGGGCGACGTCGCCCATCTTGTGTCCGTTGCGAAGCTGTTGGGCGTGCGGCGCCTGGCTCATGCTCTCCTGACCGCCGGCGACGACGACCTTGGCGTCGCCTAAAGCGATCTGCTGGGCGGCGATGGCGACGGCGCGCAGGCCCGAGCCGCAGATCTGGTTCAGGCTCCAGGCGGCGGCTTCCTTTCGAACGCCCGCGCCGACGGCGGCCTGGCGCGCAGGGCCCTGGCCCGCGGCGGCCTGTAGCACATGACCCAGGATCACCTCATCGACCTCGTCGCCGGAGACACCGGCCCGCTCCAGCGCCGCCTTGATGGCGATCTCGCCCAGCTTGGACGCCGGAAGCGACGACAGGGCGCCCAGGAAGGAACCGACGGGGGTGCGCGCGGCGGAAACGATGACGACGTCGGTCATGGGATTTCACTCTTTGGAGAATAACTCGGCGTGACCGTTTTGCCGCATTGCAGCGCGTTCGTCACCTGCGACGACATGGACAGGGCGCGATTCAGCCAATCGTCACCCTGTCGGCGCATTGTCGCGGAACGATAGAGGCGATCGACGGATTGGAAGGTCCATGCTGCGCACGCTGAAACGTCTTGTCACCCACGTCTGCACGCCGGACGAGCTGGACATGGTCGAGCACTATCCGACGCGCGCGGAAAAGCTGGCGGATCTGTGGGTCCACGTCGTCGGCCTGATGCTGGCGGCGGTCGGCGGCATCATCCTGGCGGGTCTGGCCGGGGTCTATGCGGGGATCGGCGGCGTGATGGCCACCGCCATCTACGCCCTGTGCCTCGTCGGCATGCTGACGGCCTCGACCATCTACAACTGGACCAACCCCTGCGCCGCGCGACCGGTATTGCGGCGACTGGACGAGGCGGCGATCTTCCTCATGATCGCCGGCAGCTACACCCCCTTCACGACCCAACGGTTCGAGGGTCTGTGGGCCATCGGTTTCACCACCCTGATCTGGACCCTGGCCTTCCTCGGCGCCGGGGTGAAGCTGTTGGCGCCGCGCATCTCGGACAAGTTCTGGAGCGGCGTCTATGTCGTCTTCGGCTGGCTGGCGGTCGCGGCGCTGAAGCCGATGGTCGAGACGGTGCACCCGATCGCCTTGGCCCTGCTGGTCATCGGCGGCCTGATCTATACCGCCGGCGTCTTTGTCTTCATCAGCCCGCGCGTGAAGTTCCGCCGCGCCATCTGGCACGGCTTCGTCGTCACCGGTGCCACGGTCCACTGGACGGCGGTTCTGGTCGGCGTCGTGCTGGCCCCGGCCATGAGCCACTGAACGACCGTCCGGTCCCGGCGCTTTTCTCCCCCTCTGGCGCATCGCGTCGCAACGGAGGATAGTGACGCGTTGCAACATCGCGAGAACAAGCGTGGCTGACGAAAAGACCAAGGGTGGAAAGACCGGCGACAGCGCTCAGGTCGTCATCAAGAAGTATGCGAACCGCAGGCTCTACAACACGCGGACCAGCGCCTATGTGACGCTGGAAGACCTTGCGACCATGGTGCGCGAGGGGACCGAGTTTGTCGTCTATGACGCCAAGACCAACGACGACCTGACCCGCCAGATCCTGACCCAGATCATCTTCGAGGAAGAGAGCCGGGGCGAGGCCTTGCTGCCGGTTCAGTTCCTGCGCCAGCTGATCGGCTTCTACGGCGGTCAGATGCAGGGCGTCCTGCCCTCCTATCTGGAGATGTCGTTGGCCAACTTCGGTCGCCAGCAGGAGCAGTTCGCCAGTCAGATGGGCCGCGCCTTCGGAACCGGCGCAGGCGCGACCCTGATGGAGGACGCCGCGCGCGCCAATATGGCGATGTTCGAGCGCGCCATGCAGATGTTCCCGGCCTTCACCTATCCCCGCGCAGAGCCGACCCCGGCCGCGTCGGACGAAAAGGCTGAAACAGCGCCGCCGCCCGAGGCGCCGGACGCCCTGGACGAAATGCGTCGACAGATGGACGAGATGCGCCGTCAGATCGAGAAACTGGCGAGCGGCAAGAGCAAATGACCGACCGGATTCAGGCCGTCGGCGGACCGGACCGGGTGGATCGCCGTGAAGGCGAACGCCGCGAGCGCGAGCGGCGCGCCCGATCCGCCTCGCGCGCCCTGGTCCCCGTCGATGCGCCTGAGATCGTCAAGCCCCAACCGACCCCGGCAAGAGCTGCCGTCCTGCCGACGCCCGAGCCCGGCGCCGCCGCCTTCGTCGCCCAGCAGATGGGCCAGAGCGGGCAGAAACGCGGCCTGCGCGGCGGCCCGCCAGTGCTGGATGCAGCCCGCTCCGCCTACCTTGGAGCCGAATATTCCGGCGCGGCCGAGCGTCGTCCGAAGACAGGCAAGACCGCCAAGACCGACATCTGAGCTGACGCCGCTCGGGCGGCACGGGGTTTGCTGGGGAGCAAGGCAGAACGCTCTCAGCCGGATCCGCCCATGCCCGCCGTCTTCACCCTCGCCGCCAAAGCTTTCGACGTCGCCATCGTCGCCCTGATCTTCACGGCATTCTCTTAGGGCCTACCGCGCTTCGCGCTGCTTGAGCCCGTTGTTGGGGAGAGCCGTTCGGCTTACGCCCCGCCGAAATCGAAGTCCTTGCGCGACGCGATGATGGTCACGATGAACCCGGCCAGCACGTCCAGCAGGATCATGATCACGAACAGAAAGAAGGTCGAGGTCGCGAACCCCGGCAGCAGCAGAAACTCCACCAGCACGCCGATGAACAGGATCATCGACAGGGCGTGATTGATGATGGCGATGCGCTGGCTGGATGTGGACTTCACCAGCTCGAAGAACAGCAGGATCAGGCCGAGAAACAGGATCAGATCGCCGGATCCGATCGTCCATTGCGCGCCCGAGGTCATCGTGACGGAAAACAGCGGATCGCGCAGCAGCACGTCCGCCTGCACCATCCCCGCCTCGCTCGGCGCGCCGAACAGCACCACGATATTGTAGAGCACCACCGGGATCAGCAGCAGCGGAATGGCGAGCAGCATGGACGGTCCTTTTCGCAGCCGGTCCAACGGCTACGCCTGTTCACCCTGATTTAGCGCCGTTTTCGAAACGCCGCCACAAAGGTTCAAGCCTTGGGAAATCCACCTGCCCGGCTGAGCGCCGACGGCGCCGGCCGCCCGATGGCCTCGCCGATCCAGCGCGCCGTCGCGATCAGGGCGTCCAGGTCATAGCCGGTTTCGAACCCGCCGCGCGCCAGCATATAGGCCAGGTCTTCGGTGGCGATGTTTCCCGTGGCGCCCGGCGCGAACGGGCAGCCGCCGATCCCCCCGACCGAGGCGTCCAGCACGTCAATCCCGGCCTCGACGCCCGCATAGGCGTTGGCCAGGCCTGTGTTGCGGGTGTCGTGGAAGTGCAGGCGCAGGCTCGCGTCCGGTGCGGCCGCCCTGGCCGCCTCGACCTTTTTCGTCACCGCCCAAGGATCGCCCGCGCCGATGGTGTCGGCCAGACCGATTTCGCCCACGCCCATATCGGCGATCGCGCCGACCATGTCCGCGACCTGGTCGACGGAGACCTCGCCGTCGAACGGACAGCCCCAGACGCAGGAGATCATGGCCGAAAGCGACGGCGCGCCCTCGCTGGCCTCGGCGTTGTGGCGGCGGGCGACGATCTCGCCCAGCATGGCCAGTTGATCCTTCACCGCCAGGCCCTGGTTCTTCAGGCCGAAGCCGTCGGTGGCGGCGACCGAGACATTGACCTCGTCCACCCCGGTCGCCAGCGCCCGGTCATAGCCCTTGCCGTTCAACACGAGGCCAATGCGGCTGCGCCCCGCCTCGTGCGGCAGGGCGGCCATGACCTCCTCGGCGCCCGCCATCTGCGGCACATATTTAGGATGGACGAAGGAGACGGCCTCGATCCGTCTCGCCCCCGCCTGCTCGAGCCGCCGCACCAGATCGGCGCGGACGGCGGGCTCAAGCACCGCCTTTTCATTCTGCAGCCCGTCACGCGGCCCGACTTCGACGATCTGGATGAAGCGGCCCATCACTCGGCTCCCGCTGCGGCGTTCCCGTTCCCGTTCCCGTTCCCGTTTCGGGGCGGCGGCGCATAGACGGTCAGGCTGGCCGGATCGCCCGCCGAATAGTTGTAGCCGTTGACCGTCCCGACCGCGCGACCGGACACGCCCAGACGCGCCGCAGCCGCGCGGAAGGCGTCGGCGTCGCGTCCTTCGACGATGGCGGGCCGCCCTTCGGCTAAGGCCTCGGCCGCGCCTTCGGCGTCGGTCAGGTCGGTGTCTCGCCCGGTCAGGAAGACGAAGCTGGGTTCATGGAAGCCGGTGATCGCCACCGGCCCCGGCGTGCGGCCCTGACGCGGATGCAGGTCCGCCGCCTCCAGCGCCTTTTCCAGCTGGGGCGCGATGGCCAAGGGCCGTAGTTGGCGGATCGTGCCCGACAGGGCCGCGTGCGCCACGATCCCGAAGGCCAACGAAGCGACCAGCGCTGCGACCGGCGCGCGGTTCAGCAGCAGGAAGCCCCCCATCGCCCCCGCCGCCAGCGCCATGACCACCGTCAGCGCCGCCCAGGTCTGGGCCGTCGAGGTGCCATAGACGGTCAGTCCATAGACGGTGATGCCGATGATCAGCAGAGCCGCGAACGCGCCCAGGACCGCCCCGGTGATGCGCGAGACCTTGCCGATGGGTTGGGCCAAGGCGGCGGCCGCCAGCAGGGCCAGCGCTCCGAAGGTCGGCAGGGTGTAGTGCCACAGCTTGGTCGGCGCCAGTTCGAACATCAGCCAGCCCGGGACCAGCCAGCAGACCAGGAACCGGATCGCCGGCTCGGCGCGTCGGCTCCACCCCGTCGAGACGGCGGCGGGCAACAGCAGGGTCGAGGGGAAGAACAGCAGGGGCGCCAGCAGCACGTACATGCCGGGGAAGCCCGAATGGCTTTCATGCGCGCCAGCGATCTTGGGCGCCAGGTCGCCGCCGATGGCCTCGCGCCAGAAGCCGCCGTCGGTGGCGATGGTGATGGCGATCGCCCACGGTCCGACCATCAGGGCGACCAGCGGCAGGCCCCAACCCCAGCCGAGGCGATACAGCCATTTGATGTTCCGATCCCAGATCGACAGGGCGATGATCGCCAGGGCCACGACCAGAAACCCGATCGGTCCCTTGATCAGGATCGACAGACCGATCCCGATCCAGAACAGCAGCTTATGCGGCCGGATCGGGCGTTCGCCCGCCTTCGTCGCCATATAGATGCGCGCCAACGCCGCCATGGCCAGGGTCGTCGCGCCGCACAGCATGGCGTCGGTCTTGGCGATCCCCGCCTCGGTGGACAAAAGGAAGGTCGCCCCCATGATGGCCCCGCCGAAGAAGCCGACCCGCCCGCCCAGCATGGCCGACCCCGCCCAGGCCACGGCCCAGGCCGCCAGCATGGCGCCCAGCAGGGATGGGATGCGATAGGGCGCGATCTCGCGATCCTCGACGTCCGAGGTCAGCCCGACGGCGACGGCCTGCATCCAGTAGATGCCGACGGGCTTCTTCCAGCGCGGCTCGTCCTGATAGCGGATGTCGACATAGTCGCCGCTTTCCAGCATCTGGGACGTCGCCTGGGCGAACCGGCTTTCGTCGCGATCCAGCGGCGGCAGCAGCAGCAGTCCCGGCAGGCCGGCGATCAACGTCAGCAGAGCCGCGAGAACCGGCCCGCGCCAGCCGGCGATGCGGCCATCCAGATCGAAAGTCTTCATTCCAGACTCCTTACACGGCGACCACGCCTGCGTCAGCCGTCTCCCCTAAGCTTCAGTTATCCTCTATGGAGCGCCGATGAGCGCTGAAAATCCCGAAATCTCCGTCGTCGTTCCCGTCCATGACGAGGCGGGCGCCGCCGTGCCCCTGGCGCGCGAGATCGCCGCCGCCTTCGCCGGCCGTTCGTACGAGATGATCTTCGTGGACGATGCGTCCAGGGACGCGACCTTGGCCGAGCTGAAGGCCGCCATGGCCGAACTGCCGGCGCTCCGCGTGCTGGCTCACGGGACCAATGCGGGCCAGAGCCGCGCGGTCCGCACCGGCGTCCTGGCCGCGCGCGCCCCGGTCGTGGTGACGATGGACGGCGACGGCCAGAACCCGCCGGCCGATGCGCCCCGCCTGGTCGATGCGCTTCTGTCCGCCCCCAGCGACGTGGGCCTGGTCGGCGGCCGTCGCGCCAAACGTCAGGACACCGAGGCCAAACGCCAGGCCTCGATCTGGGCCAACCGCATCCGCCGCAAACTGCTGGGCGACGACGCCGACGACACCGGCTGCGGGCTGAAGGCTTTCCGCCGCGACGTCTTCCTGCGCCTGCCCTACTTCGATCACATCCACCGCTATCTGCCGGCCTTGATGATCCGCGAAGGGTTCAAGAACCAGTACCTCGACGTGGACCACCGCCACCGCGAGGTCGGTCGGTCGAAATACACCAATTGGGGCCGCCTGCGCGCGTCGGTCTCGGACCTCTTGGGCGTCATGTGGCTGAAGACGCGGTCCCGCAAGCCGGGCGCGATTTCGGAGTTCTAGAACGCAGTCTCCTCCCCACCTCCTGGGGAGGTGGCGCGACGCCTCTTGGCGTCGTGACGGAGGGCTGGCGCCGCATCTCCGACATCGGTGGGACTTCAAGAGCCCCTCCACTCCGCTACGCGCGGTCCCCCTCCCCGCTTCGCAGAGAGGATAGGCAAACAAAAAGGGCGGGACCTTGCGGCCCCGCCCTTCTGCATTTCAGCGTCGGTCAGCTTGGACTTAGAAGTCCATGCCGCCCATGCCGCCCATGCCGCCCATGTCGGGGGCCGAGGCGCCGCCCGACTTCTTGGGCGCGTCGGCGACGGCGGCTTCCGTCGTGATCAGGATGCCGGCCACCGAAGCGGCGTCTTGCAGGGCCGTGCGGACGACCTTGGCCGGGTCGATGACGCCCATCTGCACCAGGTCGCCGTACTCTTCGGTCTGGGCGTTGAAGCCGAACGAAGCGTCGCCGTTCTCCAGCACCTTGCCGACCACGATCGAGCCTTCGACGCCGGAGTTTTCGGCGATCTGACGGATCGGAGCCTGCAGGGCGCGACGGATGATCGCGATGCCGGCGTTCTGGTCGGCGTTGTCGCCCTTGACGTCGGCCAGGATCTTGGAGGCCTTCAGCAGGGCGATGCCGCCGCCCGGAACGATGCCTTCGTCAGCCGCGGCGCGCGTGGCGTTCAGGGCGTCGTCGACGCGGTCCTTCTTTTCCTTCACTTCGACTTCGGTCGAACCGCCGACGCGGAGAACCGCGACGCCGCCGGCCAGCTTGGCCAGACGTTCCTGCAGCTTTTCCTTATCGTAGTCGGAGGTGGTGTCTTCGATCTGGCGCTTGATCTGGGCCACGCGGGCTTCGATCTCGTCCTTGCCGCCGACGCCTTCGACGATGGTGGTGTCGTCCTTGGTGATCGTGACCTTCTTGGCCTTGCCGAGCATGTCGATGGTGACGCTCTCAAGCTTGATGCCGAGGTCTTCCGAGATGACCTGGCCGCCCGTCAGGATGGCGATGTCTTCCAGCATGGCCTTGCGGCGATCGCCGAAGCCCGGAGCCTTGACGGCGGCGACGCGCAGGCCGCCACGCAGCTTGTTGACGACCAGTGTCGCCAGGGCTTCGCCTTCGATGTCCTCGGCGATGATCAGCAGCGGACGGCCCGACTGCACCACGGCTTCCAGGATCGGCAGCATGGCTTGCAGCGAGGTCAGCTTCTTCTCGAACAGCAGGATGAGCGGCTCTTCGAGTTGGGCCTCCATCTTGTCGGCGTTGGTGATGAAGTAAGGCGACAGGTAACCGCGGTCGAACTGCATGCCTTCGACGACGTCGACGGTGGTGTCGGCGGTCTTGGCTTCCTCGACGGTGATGACGCCTTCGTTGCCGACCTTGGCCATCGCCTGGGCGATCAGCTCACCGATTTCCGAGTCGCCGTTGGCCGAGATGGTGCCGACCTGGGCGATTTCCGAGTTGTTGGAGACCGGCTTGGAGTTCGACTTGATCTCTTCCAGCACCAGGCCGACAGCCTTGTCGATGCCGCGCTTCAGATCCATCGGGTTCATGCCGGCGGCGACGGCCTTCAGGCCCTCTTGCACGATGGCTTGAGCCAGAACGGTTGCGGTGGTGGTGCCGTCGCCCGCCTTGTCGTTCGTTTTCGAAGCGACTTCGCGGATCATCTGGGCGCCCATGTTCTCGAAGGCGTCTTCCAGCTCGATCTCTTTGGCGACCGACACGCCGTCCTTGGTCGAGCGCGGAGCGCCGAAGGACTTCTGGATCACGACGTTGCGGCCCTTGGGACCCAGCGTCACCTTGACGGCGTTGGCAAGCACGTTGACGCCGCGCAGCATCTTGTCGCGCGCGTCGGTGTTGAAGTGTACGATTTTAGCGGCCATGCGGGCAGCTCCTATCTATGTGGATTGATTGAAGAACGTCGGACGTCGGGTGCTTAGGACAGCACGCCCAGGACGTCGGATTCCTTCATGATGATCAGGTCTTCGCCGTCGATCTTCACTTCCGTGCCCGACCACTTGCCGAACAGGATGCGGTCGCCGGCCTTCAGCTCCAGAGCATTGACCTTGCCGGTGTCGTCGCGGGCGCCAGGGCCGACGGAGACGACTTCGCCTTCCTGCGGCTTTTCCTTGGCGGTGTCGGGGATGATGATGCCACCCTTGGTCTTGGATTCTTCTTCAACGCGCTTGACCAGCACGCGGTCGCCGAGCGGACGGAACGCCATCGGACTTCTCCCTGTAAAACCCCCGGATCGGGGCGTTTTTGAAACGGTGTGCGGCGCTCTCGCGATCGCCGTTTTGGCAGCCGACCAGAGAGAGTGCTAACGCGAGCGGGAGTTAGGCAGAGGCAGGGTCATCGTCAAGCGGCGGCGATGGATCGCCGCGCGAATTCTCTGTGACAAATGAACCGAAAATGAATGCCGACCTCCGGGGTCGTTCAAACTGGGAGCGATAGAACGGCCTTAACGCTGGATGCCTTCCCGCCCCGGAAACGCAGATCGGCAAGCAAACAAGGAGACCAAAATGTCCAAGCTGCTGAAGATCACTGCGGTCGCCGCCGCCCCCGTCGTGGCCCTGAGCCTGATGGCCGCTCCGGCTTCCGCGCAATCGCGCGACCGCGACAACACCGGCCGCAACGCCCTGATCGGCGCCGCCGTCGGCGGTCTGGCCGGCGCCATCTATGGCAACGGCGACGGCAGCTACATCGCGGGCGGTGCGCTTGCCGGCGCGGCGCTGGGCGCAGTGGCCTCCAACCGCGGCTCGGGCTGCGAATACTACCGCGGCGGTCAATGCTACCGTAACCAAGGCCATTGGGAGCGCGAGCACGGCATCGACCGCAGCCGCTCGGGCTACGACTACCGCTACGACGGCCGCCGTTACGACTCGCGCTATGACCGCCGCGACTATCGCAACAATCGCGACTACCGCTACGACCGCCGCTGGTAAGCGTTTGACGCTCTAGGTTGATCGGCAGGGCCCGTCCGGCAAGGACGGGCCCTTTTCGCGTCAACCCATCAGACGCGTCATCAGGGCCGCCGTGGACGGATCCAGGTCCGCCGAGGGGCCGCCCGCGTTCACGTCCTTCAGGATCGCCTTGGCCAGGACCTTACCCAGTTCGACGCCCCATTGGTCGAAACTGTTGATGTCCCAGATCACGCCCTCGACGAAGGTCTTGTGCTCATAGAGGGCCAGCAGCGCGCCCAGGGTCTCGGGCGTCAGCCGCTCCATGACGATGGCCGTCGACGGACGGTTGCCGGTAAAGGTGCGGTGGGACGCCAGACGCGTCGCCTCCTCCTCCGACAATCCTTGCGCCAACCCCTCGGCCTTGGCGGCCTCGGTCGTCTTGCCCAGCATCAGGGCCTGGCCCTGAGCCAGCGCATTCGACCAAAGCGGCGACTCCGGCACGTCCTCGTGAGTCTTGGCCACGATGACGAACTCGGCCGGGACGGTCTGCGGCCCCTGATGGATCTGCTGGAAGAAGGCGTGCTGGCCGTTAGTGCCCGGCTCGCCGAAGACGACGGGGCAGGTCTGGCGCGTCACCGGTGTGCCGTCACGGTGCACCCGCTTGCCGTTCGACTCCATCTCCAGCTGCTGCAGGAAAGACGGCAGGCGACGCAGGGCGTGGGCGTAGGGCGCCACCGTCCGCGCCGGCCGGTTCAGGCCATCGACGTTGAACACCTGGGCCAAAGCCAGCAGGATCGGGGCGTTTCGCTCCAGCGGGGCCGACACGAAGTGCGCGTCCATCTCCGCCGCGCCCGCCAGCATCCGTTCGAACACATCCCAGCCCAGGGCGATGCCGCACGACAGGCTAACCGCCGACCACAGCGAATAGCGCCCGCCGACCCAGTCCCGGAAGGCGAAGGTGCGGCCGCAGCCGAAGGCCGCCGCCTTGTCCGGCGCCGCCGTCACCCCGATGAAGTGTTTCGTCATCCCCTCGGCCGGCAGCGACGCCGCCAGCCAGGCCTTCGCCGCCTCGGCATTGGCCAGGGTTTCCTGGGTCGTGAACGTCTTGGACACCACCACCACCAGGGTGGTTTCGGGATCAAGGCCGGTCAGCGCCTCGGCCATGTCGCGCGGATCGATATTGGCGACGAAGCGCAGATCGATGGCGGGGTCCAGCGGACGCAGGGCGTCCCAGACCACGCGCGGCCCCAGGTCCGACCCGCCGATGCCGACATGGACGATCGCCTCGAACTTGCGCCCCGTCGCGCCCGCCTCGGCGCCCGACCGCACGGCATCGGCATAGGCCTTCATGTCCGCCCGCACGGCGTCCACCTCGGCCGAGACCGGCTCGCCCAGGGCCTTGAAGTCGGCGCCGGGCGCAGCGCGCAGAGCGGGGTGCAGGACCGCCCGTCCCTCGGTCAGATTGACGGCCTCGCCGGCGAACAGGGCTGCACGGCGCCCTTCGACGTCGCTGGCGCGCGCCAGGTCCAGACAGGCGTCGAAGGCGGCGCGGGTCCAGCTCTGTTTCGACAGGTCCAGATAGAGCCCCGCCGCCTCGACCGACATCCGCGCCAGCCGGTCGGGATCGGCGGCGAACTGATCCACGATCCGCGCAGAGGCGGCCTCGGCGGCGGCTTGGTCGAAGGCTGTCCAGGCGGCGTCGCGGGTCATCGTCGTCTCCATCGGGAATGACAGGGTAAACACTCGTTTACGGCTGGGGCGTATTCAGGTTCAACGTCCCAGCGGACGCTGAAACAGGAAGTCACCTCCATGTCCTGCGGCCTTGCTCTCACGATCGCCCTGGCGATGTCCAATCCCTCGGTGGCCCTGGCCGCCGAGCAGCCGGCCGCCGCGCCCGGCGCGCCGATCTCGGTGGCGGGCGAGCCGCTGTTCGCCGACATCATCTCGCGCTCGACCAGCCTGAAGGCCGTGGTCGACGGCTGGGCCGCTGCCAAGGCCGCCGACGACGCCGCCTTCTTCACCAGCCAGGCCTTCACCGGCTTCAAGGCCCAGGCCGAGCAGTTGGCCGCTCTGGACATGCAGGGCCACCTGATTCTGAAGGAACGCGGCACCGACGGCGACCTGAAATGCATCCTGCGCGGCATTTCAGAGGACATGCCCAAGAAGGTTCAGGCCGTTCAGGCCGCCGCCAATCCGGCCGAACGCGCCACAGCCCTGTCGGAACTGTCCTATCTGCTGAACGACAACGTCGAAGTCATCACCGCCCCGCCTAAGCCGGAAGTCTGACGCCTTCTAGAGGGCGGCCAGCGCCTCCAGTACGCCCTTGCCGTAGCGATCCAGCTTGGACTGACCGACGCCGGAAATGGCGCCCAGACTGTTCAGGTCGCCCGGCTCGGCGTGGGCGATCTCCAGCAGCGTCCGGTCCTGGAAGATGACATAGGGCGGGACGTGCTGTTCCGAGGCGCGGTCGCGGCGCCAGGCCCGCAAGGCCTCGAACCGGGCGCGAACGTCCGCGTCCATCGCCTCCAGCGCCGCATTGCGCCCTTCGCCCGATCGGTCACGACGGCGCGGGGCAGTGTCGGCCCTCAGAGGCGCACGACGCACCTCGATCTGGCGCTCGCCGCGATAGACGGCGCGCACCGCTTCGGGATCGCCCAGCCCGACCAGCGGCTTGCCGTCGTTGGGATCCTCGGCCAGCAGACCTTCGAACAGCAAATGATCGACGATCTCGCGCCAGCTGTTCAGCGAAATCTCGCGCCCGATGCCCCAGGTGGACAGTTGCTGCTCCCACGGCTGCACGTCCTTGGTGCGGGCGGTCAGGTGATCGACGACGCGATTGCGCCCGAACCGGCCGCCCAAGCGCTGCACCGCCGCCAACGCCTTCTGGGCCGGGACGGTCGCGTCATAGAGCTGGGGCGGGTCGCCGCAGATGTCGCAGACGCCGCAAGGCTGGGCGTCATGCTCGCCGAAATATTGCCGCACGGCCTGGGCGCGGCAGACGGCGCCGTCCAGCATGGCGAACAGCTGACGGGTCTTCCTGACCTGGACCTGTTTGACCTCCTCGGCCATCGGGCGGCTGTCCAGCCGACGCAAGGACCAGGCGATGTCGGACGGGCCATACAGAGTGATGCCCTCGGCCGGTTCGCCGTCGCGACCGCCGCGCCCGATCTCCTGCCAATAGGCCTCCAGCGAACCGGGCGGATCGGCGTGGATGACGAAGCGGACATCGGCCTTATCGACGCCCATGCCGAAGGCGATGGTCGCGACCATGACGGCGCCCTCCTCGGCCAGGAAGCGTTCCAGCCGGCGGTCGCGCTCCTGCGTATCCATGCCGGCGTGATAGGCGATGGCGTTGGTCCCGGCGTCGCGCAGGGCCTGGGCCACGCGGTCGCAACCGTCGCGGCTGCCGCAATAGACCACACCCGACTTGCCCCGCCGTTCGCGCACCAGTTCGATGACCCGCGCGTCGGTCTTGGCGCGAGATGCGCTCTCCTTACGCTCGGCCGAAAGTTGCAGGTTCGGACGCGCGAAGCTGTCGACGAAGACCGTCGCCTCTTCCAGCCGCAGCGAGCGCAGAATGTCGTCGCGCGTGCGGGCGTCGGCGGTCGCCGTCACCGCGATGCGGGGCACATCGGGGAACCGCTCGGCCAGCAGACCCAGGTTGCGATAGTCGGGGCGGAAGTCGTGGCCCCATTGCGAGACGCAGTGCGCCTCGTCGATGGCGATCAGGCTCAGCGACAGTTCGGCCAGACGATCCATCATGGCGCCCGCTGCCAGGCCTTCCGGCGAGACATAGAGCAGGTCCAGCTCCCCCGACCGCGCCGCCGCCCAGATGGCCGAGCGCTCGTCCAGCGACACCCCGGAATCAAGCCGCGCCGCCGCGACGCCCTGCTGCTTCAACGCCTCCACCTGATCGGTCATCAGGGCGATCAGCGGCGACACCACCAACCCCAGTCCGGGACGCAGGATGGCCGGGATCTGATAGCAGACGCTCTTGCCGCCGCCGGTCGGCAGGACCGCCAGCACATCGCCGCCCGACAGGATCTGCTCGACCACCTGCCCCTGCAGCCCCCGGAAGTCGGAGTGCCCCCAGACGCGCGCCAACAACGCCCGCGCGTCGTTCAGGTCAGGCGTATCGGTCGAGGAAAACTGGGGGCGCGTGGCCGGCATCCTTAAGCTGTGCACTCTTTGTTCCCAAACAGAAGACGCCGCCGGCCGCGAAGGCGACCGGCGGCGGCGTCATAGGGGGAGGGTTTAGTGGGCGGGCGCTTCGGCGAACTGGCCGCCGACGCGGTAGCGCCATAGATAGGACGGGGCGATCGCCGCCATGCCGGCCGGATGGTCGATGCCCAGATCGCTGAGGCCAAGCGCATCGGCGGCGACCACATTGTCATTCTCCAGCATCAGCACCTGATCGCGCGTCAGCGGCGGGGTCAGGCCGACGAACCGGCTCAGTTGCAGCAGCGAACCCAAGGGCTTAGCGACGATGATGGGCACCGAAACCAGCATCCGGTCGCGGCCCGTCTCACGACGCACCAGCTCCAGCACCTCGCGGAAGGTATAGAGGCTCGGCCCGCCCAGTTCATAGGTGCGGCCGGCGGCGTCCGCGCGGGTCACGCCGCGCGCGATGGCCTCGGCGACATCGCCGACATAGACCGGCTGGAACCGGGTCTCGCCGCCGCCGATCAAAGGCAGGGCCGGCGCCATCGTCGCCATGGCGGCGAAGCGGTTCAGGAAGCTGTCGCCCGCGCCGAACACCAGCGACGGACGCAGGATCACCGCATCCGGATAGACGGCGCGCACGGCCGCCTCGGCCTGGGCCTTGGTGCGACCATAGGCCGAAGGGCTGGCGGCGTCGGCGCCGATGGCCGAGATTTGCACCAGGCGCTCAACGCCCGCCGCCTTGGCGGCCTCGGCGATGGTCTTGGCCGCCTCGGTATGGACGGCGTCGAAGCCGCGCTTGCCGCCTGCGTCATGCAGGACGCCGACCAGATTGACGACAGCGTCCGCGCCGCGCACGGCCTGCGCCACATCCGCCGGGTTGGTGATGTCGCAGCGCATGAACTGGATCTGGCCGGGATCGCCCAGCGGCTGGATTTCGATCGCCAGGACCGGGTTGCGCACGGCGACCCGAATGCGCCAGCCGCGACGCGCCAAGGCGCGCACCGCCTGCGACCCGATAAAGCCCGAACCTCCGAAGAGGGTCACGACGCCGGGGGCGAGGTCAGCCATGGGGAAAGCTCCAGTCGAAATCCGTTTCGGCGGGATAGACGATAGGGCGCCGCACCGCAACGCGGGCCTTCACGGTCACGCTGGCGTTCGACGTGCGGCCGCCCATCTGAAGCGGATGAAGCTTTTCACCATTGGCTACGAGGGCGCGACCCAGGCCGACGTCATCGCGCGGCTGAAGACGGCCGGTGTGCAGACCCTGGTCGATGTCCGCGCGGTCGCCGCGTCCCGCCGCGCCGGCTTTTCCAAGACGATCCTGGGCGAGAGCCTGAAGGCCGAAGGGATCGACTATGTCCACCTGCGCGGGCTGGGCACGCCCAAGGCGGGACGTGACGCGGCGCGCAAGGGCCGTGTCGACGAGATGCGCGCCATCTTCGCCGATCACCTGGCCGAGCCCCAGGCGCAGATCGAGTACGAGCGACTGAAGGCGCTGGCGGCCGACAAACCCGTCGCCCTGCTGTGCTTCGAGGCCGATCACGCCGGCTGCCACCGCGCCGTCCTGGCGGAACGGCTGTCGGCGGAAACCGGCGTGGCGGTCGTGGACCTCTAGCCTTACGGCCGTCCGACCAGCTGATCGACCGAACCGCTGGTGACCGGATGATAGAGCGGCCGCGCCCCGGCGTAGATGCGCCGCGCATTACCCCGACCCCAGTCGCCCTCGTTCCACAGGGTCTGGAACAAAGGCAGGACGAACTTGCGACGGCCCTGGCTGGTCAGGAACTTCTCGGCCGTGGCGACCGACGGCTGATAGCGATGGGCCAGGGCGATCTGTAGCCAGGCGAAGGTCAGTTCGGCGTTGCCTTCGTTCGCCAGGTTCAGCGTGCGCTCCAGATCGGCCAACTGCGCGTCCGTCAGCCAGTCGGCGCCTGTCCGCAGACCCTCGGGACGCCAGCCCAGGAAACGCTGGCGCTGCTGGGTGTTCCAGTCCGCCCACGGAATGGCCGAGGCCGGTCCCTTGTACTTGAAGAAGGCGACGGCGGCCGCGTCCACCGGCTCGAAGGCGTGGGACACCGGCGCCACGGCGTTGGACGGCAGGCCGGGCTGATAGACCCAGGCGTCCATCTGCAGCTGGCTTTCCAGCGCCGCGTCGCCCTTGATCAGGTTGTCGCGGATGTCTTGCAGGAACATGGCCGTGGTCATCGGACGATAGGCGTTGCGGTCGAAATAGCCGCGGAGCCACGCGTCGAACCGATCCCGTCCGACGGTGCGTTCGATGGTCCGCAGGAACAGGGCGCCCTTCTCGTAGGCGATGTCGTTCATGCCGTCGTCGGGATCGCGGCCCTTCAGGTCCAGATGCAGGCGGGTGTCCGCCGCCGGCAGGGACTTCAGCGTGTCTTGAAGACTGTCCCAGCCCAGCACCTGCTCCTGCATGGCGCGGTCATGGCCATAGACCGACTCCATGATCCGGTTCTCGAAATAGACGGTGAAGCCCTCGTTCAGCCAGAAGTCGTTCCAGGTCGCATTGGTGACCAGATTGCCCGACCAGGAGTGCGCCAGTTCGTGCGCGACCAGCGACACCAGCGAGCGATCGCCGGCGATGATGGTCGGGGTGGCGAAGGTCAGCTTCGGGTTCTCCATCCCGCCGAACGGGAAGGACGGCGGCAGGACCAAGAGGTCGTAGCGGCCCCAGCGATAGGGGCCGTACAGCTTCTCGGCCGCCGTCACCATCTGGGCGGTCGGCTCCAGCTCCCACTGGGCGGCCCGCAGGCGGCTGGGCTCGGTCCAGACCCCGGTGCGGCCGTCGAACGGTGCAAAGGCGATGTCGCCGACGCCCAGCGCGATCAGATAGGGCGGGATCGGATTGTCCATCCGGAAGCGCCAGGTCTTCATCCCGTTTGCGGCTCGCTCGCCGTTGGGCGTCAGGTGGTCGGCGCTCATGACCACCGTCAGGTCTTCGGGCGCGGTGATGCGGGCCGAATAGGTCTGGCGGATGCCCGGGCTGTCCTGGGTCGGCACCCAGGTGCGGGTCAGAATCGCCTGGCCCTGGCTGAACAGATAGGGCTTCTGTCCACCGGCCGTCTGGCTGGCGTTCAGCCATTGCAGCGCCGCCGCGTTGGGGCGGGTCGAGTAGCGGATGGTGATCTTGCGTCGCTCATTGGCGGCGAAGGCCGGGAAATAGACCGTCAGCGGCTGGCCCAGAACGGCGTCATTGTCGCCGACGACATAGCGCAGCGGCTGACCCGCCGCGTCGCGCACGTCCTGAATGTCCAGGTCGCGGATATCCAGCACGATCTCGTTGGCGCCCGGGATCGCCAGGATGTCCAGGGTCGCCGTGCCCGCCAGGGTCTTGGCGTTGAAGTCGGCGGTCAGATCCAAGGCGACATCGACGACGCGGGCGATCTCGGGACGGGCGTGGGTGTGGACGTCCACCGCTTCGGGACCGGGCGCCGGGGCGATGGCGGGCGGGGTCATGGCCGACCCTCCCGTCGTGGTGGAGCAGGCGCTCAGACCCATGGCGGCGGCCAGGGCGAGGGCGGAGACGAGACCGAGCGCTTTCAGCGTCATCGAGGTTTTCCTGGGCTGATCTTGACGATTGGCCCGGAGAACGCGCGGAAACGCGAAAAAGATCAAGCCTTGGCGGCGACCGGCGCGTGATGGGCCCGGAACAGCCGTCCTCGCTCGGCGAACAGCACCCAGCCCAGGGCGATCAAACCAAAGACGGTGAAGCCGACCGACATCGGAATGGTCGTGCCATTGAACTGTTGGCCCACCGCAAAGCCCAGCAGCGAGCCGACGATGGTGGAGATGAAGCCCTGGATCGAGGCCGCCGTGCCCGCGATCTTGCCCATCGTCTCCATGGCCATGGATCCGAAATTGCCCGCGATCAGGCCAAAACAGAACATGGTCAGTGTCTGCAGCACCGCAAAGGTCCAGATCGATTCATGACCGCTGATCGCCACCACCGCATGGATGGCGGCGATGCTGGTGAAGCCGATCAGAGCGGTGTGCGAAATCTTGCGCGAACCCAGCTTGACCACCAGCCGCGCATTGACGATCGAGGCCACGGCGATGCCGCCCGCGATCAGAGCGAACACCGCCGGAAACGCCGCCTCGGCGTGAAAGACGTCGGCGAAAATCTGCTGCGACGAGTTGATGAAGCCGAACAGGGCCCCGGTGATCGCCGTCATGGCCAGGGTGTAGCCGACGGCCGTACGATCGGTCAGGGCGATCTTGTAGGCCGCGGTCAGCCGCTTGACCTGGATCGGCAGCCGATCCTCGGGCTTCAGCGTCTCGGGCAGACGTAAAGACGCCCAGACGATCAGGCCAACGCCGATCAGGCCCAGCCCCGCGAAGATCCAGCGCCACGGCCCCACCAGCATGATCAGTTGTCCCAGCGAAGGCGCCAGGATCGGCACGCCCAGGAAGACCAGGAAGCTGAACGACATGACCCGCGCCATGGTGCGCCCCTCGTACCGATCGCGCACGATGGAGACGGCCAGCACGCGGGTGCAGGCGCTGCCCAGACCCTGGCCGACGCGAGCCATGATCAGCGTCTCGAAGGTCGGCGCCAGGGTCGCCAGCAGGCTGAACAGCACATAGACGCCGACGCCGAACAGCAGGACGGGCTTTCGGCCGAACCTGTCCGCCAACGGGCCATAGAACAGTTGCGCCCCGCCGAAGCCCAGCAGATAGGCCGTCACCACCCATTGCCGGTCGTTGTCGGTCGCCACGTTCAGGTCGGCGCCGATGTGCGGCAGGGCCGGCAGCATGGAATCGATCGCCAGCGCATTCAGCGCCATCATCAGGGCGATGAGGCAGACGAACTCGACGAAGCCGAGCTCCTTCTTGGCGGGCGCTGACGCAAGGGAAGAAGACATCCGGGCCAGATGCGCCGTCACGCCCCGATCCGCAACCGCACGCCCGTCATAAATTGCTGCAATGCAGCGAAATCGGGTTTGAACGGGCAGCGCCTCGCCAAAGCCGCGAAGCTTCGCTAGAGGAAGTCATGACAGAACAGATGACAGCACAGGCGGCGCTGGACCGCCTCGAAACCCTCTACACCCAATCCGTGACCAACCTGCGCGACGCCGTGCGGGATTTCGTCAATACCGGCGCGCGGCCCGATGCGGTCAAACGCGCCGAAGGGGTGTTCGCCTATCCCGAACTTCGCATCCGTTGGGACGGGGATCGCCCCCAGGACCTGGAGCCGCGCGCCTACGCCCGGCTGTCGAGACAGGGCAGCTATTCGACCACGATCACGCGGCCGGACCTTTTCCGCCCCTATCTGACCGAACAGCTGGGCCTGCTGGAGCAGGAATATAACGCGACCTTCGAGGTCGGCCTGTCCCGCCAGGAGATCCCCTTCCCCTATGTGACCGACGGGCTGGAGGTCGCGCTGGACCGGTCGATGACGGCGGCTCTTGCGCGCTGGTTCCCCACTACGGACCTGGCCCATATCGGCGACGAGATCGCCGACGGCCTGTTCGAAATGGGCGGCGACTTCCCCCTGTCGCACTTCGACGGCCTGCGGACCGACTTCTCGCTGGCGCGGCTGAAACACTACACCGGCACGCCGGTGGACGACGTTCAGTCCTATGTCCTGTTCACCAACTACAATCGCTATGTCGATGAGTTCGTGCGTTGGGCCATCGAGCAGCTTCGGACGCCCGGCTCGCCGTATCGGACCCTGTCCTGCGCCGGCGGCGTGGTGATCACGCGTGACACGCCCAACCCCGAGGCGGCGATCAGCGACACGGCCTGGAAGAAGCACCAGATGCCGGCCTATCACCTGACCGCGCCGGGCCATAAGGGCGTGACCCTGGTCAACATCGGCGTCGGCCCGTCCAACGCCAAGACGATCACGGATCACTTGGCGGTCACTCGTCCGCATGTCTGGCTGATGATCGGCCACTGCGGGGGCCTGCGCGCCAGCCAGACCATCGGCGACTATGTGCTGGCCCACGCCTATCTGCGCGACGATCACGTGCTGGACGCGGTGCTGCCGCCCGACATTCCGATCCCCTCGATCGCCGAGGTTCAGCGCGCGCTCTATGACGCCACAAAGTCGGTCAGCGGCATGCCGGGCGACGAGGTCAAACTTCGCCTGCGCACCGGCACCGTCGTGACCACCGACGACCGGAACTGGGAGCTGCGCTATTCCAAGTCGGCCCTGCGCTTCAACCAGTCCAGAGCCGTCGCCATCGACATGGAAAGCGCCACCATCGCGGCCCAGGGCTATCGCTTCCGCGTCCCCTACGGGACGCTGCTTTGCGTGTCGGACAAGCCGCTGCACGGCGAGATCAAACTGCCGGGTCAGGCCAACCGCTTCTACGAAGGCTCGATCTCCGAACACCTGCAGATCGGCATCCAGGCGGTCGATCTGATGCGCAGCGAAGGCTCCAAGCTGCACTCGCGCAAACTGCGCGCCTTCGACGAGCCGCCGTTCCGGTAGGGGAGAAAGTCTCCTCCCCACTTGTGGGGAGGGGGACCGCGTAGCGGTGCAGGGGTTGTTGAAATCCCACCAGCGCCTATAGCGCGGCAAAAACCCCTCCGTCTCTCCGCTACTCTTCGAGCCACCTCCCCGCTTCGCAGGGAGGGGACGGATCTGAAATCTTCAGACCGCCGCCTTCTCCAAGGCGCCCGGCTCGACCGGGCTGGGCGCGGTGGTCGCCTTGCGGGTATCCTGACGGCGCGGCAGTCGCCACACCTGGTGCGAGCGATAGCTGGTTCCATCCCAGGCCAGGGCCGTCACCGTTATGGTCTTGGCGTCCCAGTCGATCTGATTGAAGCCGGGCGGCGCGCCGCGCTCGCGGTGCGACAGCGTCCCGCAGCCGACGGCGTAGGAGCAACGATCCGCCAGCGGGATCGGCATGGCGAACGGCACATGGACGTGGCCGGTCATGATCAGATCGACGCCTGCCTCGGCGAAGATCAGGGCCGCCTCGTCGCCGCGCTTGACGTCCCCGGTCATCGGCGTGCCGACCATCTCGATCAGCGGATGGTGGCAGGCCAGGATCCGCAGCGCGCCGATCGGCGCCTGACGCAGGGCCTCGGCCGCACGCCGCGTCTGGTCCAGATCGATGACGCCCTTCGACCAGTTGGGCCGCGCCTGCCAGCCGCGCGCGGTGACGACGCCGCGCACCATGATTGCATCGCTGCAGAACTGCCCGTCGTGGGCCGGAAAGCCGGTCGCCGTCTCGAACGCGCGCCAAGGATGGAAAACCCGCGCAATGGCGTCCCAGTAGGGCACGTCATGATTGCCGACGATGACGAAGCGTGGCTCTGGCATGGCCCGCATCCATTCCCCCGCGGCCGTGAACTCGTCGGGGAACCCCTTCTGGGTGATGTCGCCGGTGATCAGCACCAGATCGTTCGGCGTGGCGTGGGCGTAGTCCAGAGCCGCGGCGCAGGCGCGTTTGTGCTCGCAGCCGAAATGGACGTCGGAGAACTGAAGAACGCGTCCCACTAGATGCTGTCCTCGGCTGAGGGCGGTTTGGGCGCTAGCGCCTTGAAGGCCTTGGGCACGAAACGGATTACGGCCTCGGGCTTGAGCAGCAGCGGCTCGCCGTCGATCACGGCCGGAATTTTCGAGCGGGCGCGCACCTCGATCCGTTTCGCCGGGCGGGTCGAGACGGCCGGATCCTGGCGCCAATCGCTGAACAAGGCCGTCGCAGCCAGGCGGAAGGCCTGGGTCGTGTCGCTGGGGTCCATGGCGGCGGCTTCCAGTCCAATGGGATCCTCCATCGCCTTGGAGATCATCGGGCTAATCAGCACTAGCGCCTCGGTGCGGCGTTTCTCGCCGCCATCGAGAGTGAAGCGCAGACGGCCGGAGAAGGCGCGTTTCAGGGCGCGACGACCATATTGCCAGGCCAGCTTGATCTTGCCGGTCCGCATCGCCTCGCGCGCCGGGGCCCACAGCGCCGGCGATCCCAGAATGGCGGCGCAATAGAAGTATTCGCCCTGAACCTCGCCGCCCGATACGGCCTGAGGCTCGCCCTCCTCCAGCGCTCGCTTCAGCGCCAGCTTCCAGTCCGCGGTGCCATAAAGCGCCTTGGGCAACATGTTCATCGTACCGCCGGGCAGGGGCGCGATCATCGGACCGTCAGGCTTGGCCTTCGACGCCACCGAGCGCGCCGTGCCGTCGCCGGCCAGAACGAAGATCACGTCCGGCTTGGCGGCGAAGGCGTCGGCGATGATCTGGTCGAAGTTGCCCCCTTCAAACGACACGACCTCGGCCTTGAGGTCATACTGCGCCAACAGGGCTTCGGCCTCGCCGGCGGCGCGTGGCCCCACGCTTCCGGACAGCGGATTGACCAGCATCACGGCGTGCCGGATCTGGGCATGGGGCGTCAACGCAGTTTTGTCGTCTGCATCGAAGGGGGGGTGGGCGACATCGGTCATGGCGGCCGAACGCCCCGCAGGCGCCGTCGTTCCGCCCAAGCGTCACCATAGTTGCGGATGCAGTCTGCCGACGCGGAACCTATGCCGCGAGGACACGTTTGCTGCCCACAGGGGCCAACACCCAGGGACAAAGGAATTCATCATGAAAAAGGCGATTATCGCGATTGCCGGCGCCGGCCTGCTGGCTTCGGCCTGCGCCAGCGACCCGTATGGCTATAACAACGGTTCGAACGAAACCGTCCGCCAAGGCGCCATCGGCGCCGGCCTGGGCGCCGTCGCCGGCGCCATCATCGGCAACAACGTCGGCGGCGGCAACGCTGCGACCGGCGCCCTGATCGGCGGCGCCCTGGGCGGCACGGCCGGCGCCATCCGCGGCTCCAACCAAGACCGCAACAACCAGCAGCGCTACCGCGACAATCAAGGCCGCTACTACTACTGCTACGATAATCGCCAGGACGAGTGCTACTGGGACAACGGTCAGCGTCGTTATTGATCAGTGATCAAATGCCGGTCGCGAAGGTCCGCGACCGGCGTTAGGTTGAAGAGGCGGCTTGTCGGACGACGGGCCGCCTCTTTTGCGTAATGGGCCGGCCGAGCCGGAGGAGGGCTGAGATGAAGCGATCGATGGGTCTGGCTGTGGCGGCCGTGGGTGTGCTGGCGGCGTGCGCGCCGATGCCCAAGCGCGAGGCGCTGGTGGTGGGCGAGTCGCTGTGTGCGCCTGGGCGTTTCGATATCTACTTCCTGGAGAATCAGGCGCGGCTGACCGAGCCGGCGGCGATGGTGCTGAAGGCGGCGGCGAGCAAGGCGAAGGATTGCGACGTGCGCAAGGTGCGCGTGGTTGGCCTGGCCGACGCCACGGGAACGCCCGAAGCCAATCTGAACCTGTCGCAGCGGCGCGCCCGGACAGTGGTCGAGGCGCTGACCCAGGCGGGCATGCCGGCGCCGATCTTCGAGCTGAACGCCGCAGGCGATGCGGGCGCCACAACGGCAGCCGGCAATGACGAACCGCTGCGTCGCCGCGCGGAAGTGATCTACGAGGCCTATCCACGCTGATCGACGCGGGGGCGGGCGCAGCGATGGCGCGGGGACGCGTGACGCATTAGGTTGCGGCGCTCCCCTCGCCTGCCGGAACACGCGTTTGCGCCTCTTCGCTCTTCTCCTCGGCCTTCTGTTTAGTTTGACGGGCGTTTCGGCGACCGTCGCCCAGCCGGTGCAGAGCCAGCCCACGGGCGTCGTCGCCTTCGGACCGCAGCGGACCGAGCGGATCGAGGCCGAACTGGTCCCGATGTCGCAATGGGTCGCGCCCGGTTCGACGACCGTGGTGGCGGTGCGCCAGAAGATCGCGCCCGGCTGGCACACCTATTGGCGCAATCCCGGCGACAGCGGCGGCGCGACCAGCCTGATCTGGACCCTGCCCGCCGGGGTAACCGCCGATCCGATCCTGTGGCCCCTGCCCAGCCGCCAGCGGCTGATGAGCCTGATGAACTATGGCTATTCGGGCGCGGTGCTCTTGCCCGTGCCGATCCATGTGCCGCCCACGGCGCGGCCGGGCGAAGTGCTGACCCTGACGACGGACGTGCTGTTCCTGGTGTGCAGCGATCAGATGTGCGTGCCCGAGCCGATGACCCTGTCGCTGGCCCTGCCGGTGCGCGAGGGCGCAGCGCCTCTGGCCAAACCCTGGGGCGAGGAGATCGAGCGGCTGGTCGAAACCGCGCCGCGCCCGGCCGGGATCGAGGCGCGTGTCACGCGTCAGGGCGGCCAGCTGATCCTGACAGCGACCGGCGGGCCGCTGATTGGGGCCCATATCGGTCAGGTCTATTTCTATCCTTTCGACGGCGGGCGGATCGACCATGCGGCCGCCCAGTCGGGTCAGCGGGGGCCCAATGGCCTGACCCTGACGCTGACGGCCGGCAAGGATGCCACGCTGACGGCGCTGAGCGGGGTCTTGGCGACCGACAAGGGCGCGTGGGAGATCACGGCGGAGCCGGGCGCGCCTCTGGCAGCCGCCCAAGGCGGCGCGGCGCTGAAACCGCTGGACGAAACCACGGCCGCGCCGGCGAAGACCGGCGCTTTGGTCTTCCTTCAGGCCCTGGGCCTGGCGCTGCTGGGCGGGCTGGTGCTGAACCTGATGCCGTGCGTCTTCCCGGTTCTGGCGATGAAGGCGGCGTCGCTGTCGGCGGCGGCGCATGATCCGGCGCGGGCGCGGCGCGACGGCTTGGCCTTCACCGCCGGGGTGCTGGTCAGCTTCCTGGTTCTGGCCGGTGTTCTGCTGGCGCTCAGGGCGGCGGGTCAGGCGATCGGCTGGGGCTTCCAGCTTCAGTCGCCGGGCGTGGTCGCGTCCCTGGCCCTGGTCATGCTGCTGGTCGGGTTGAATCTGTCGGGCGTCTTCCATGTCGGCGCCGGATTGCAGAACGCGGGGTCCGGCCCCCTGTCGCGCCTGCCCGGCTCGGCGGGCGCCTTCTTCACCGGCGTTCTGGCCGTGGTCGTTGCGGCGCCCTGCACCGCGCCCTTCATGGCCGCAGCGCTCGGGGCGGCCCTGGTCCTGTCCTGGCCGATGGCGCTGGCCGTGTTCTTTATGCTGGGGCTGGGTCTGGCCCTACCCTATCTGGCGATCAGCCTGTCGCCCGGCCTGCTGTCGCGCTTGCCGCGACCGGGCGTCTGGATGGAGCGGCTGAAGGGTCTGCTGGCCTTTCCCATGTATGGGGCGGCGCTGTGGCTGCTGTGGGTGTTCACGCGACAGAGCGGCGTCGACGCCTTGGGCCTGCTGCTGACGGCGGCGCTGCTGCTGGCCCTGGCGGCCTGGTTGACAGGCCTGGCGCAAGCGGCGCGCCAGCGTGATGAACGACCGATCCTGACCACGATCTGCGCGGTCGTCGTCGGCGTTCTGGCGCTGGGCCTGGCAGGCGTTGCGGCCGGCGCAGCGCGGGATGCGGACGCCGCGCCGCAAGGCGACATCGGCCCGCTGGCGGCCCAGCCCTGGTCGGCGGCGGCGGTGAAGGCTGCGACCGCGTCGGGACGCCCCGTGCTGGTCAATCTGACCGCCGACTGGTGCGTGACGTGCAAGATCAACGAACGCGCGGCCCTGTCTTCGCCGCGTGTCGCCAAGGCGATGCGCGAAGCGAACGCCGCCTATTTGGTCGGCGACTGGACCCGGCGCGACGACGCCATCACGCGTGAGCTTCAGGCGCACGGGCGATCGGGCGTGCCACTGTATCTGCTGTATCGCCCGGGTCGGGCCGAGCCGAAAATCCTGCCGCAGCTGCTGACCGAGGGCGTGGTCGTGGATGCGCTGAAGGATTGAGCGTCAGCTCAGGAACCGCTGCACCGCCGCCAGAAACCGCTGCGGCTGTTCGATCATCACCTGATGCTCGGCGCCTTCGATCCGCTCGAACCTGGCCGTGCGCGCCAGGCCTTGAAATCCGTAGCGATACAGGCCCTCCAACCGGTTGCGGGGCGCGTCGGGATCGCGGGTCCAGCCATAGACGACAGTGACCGGAGCGGTGATCTGCGACAGGCGGGGGCGCAGATCGACGGTCAGGGCCTCATACAGACCCTGAGCCAGGACGCGCCGGTCGCCGCCTTGAAGCCCCAGCCCCTGGAACACCATGTCGCCGGCCAGACCCATGTCCACGCCGAAGGCCGCGACCTGGGACTTCAGCGCCTGATCGCCGAACAGGAGCAGGGCCTGATAGCCCAGCCGGGCCAGGGGCTCGACCTGATCCGATGTGGTGCGGGCGTCGATCAGGGACGGGAAGAAGGGCGAGGAATCGACCACCATGACGCGCCCGATGCGGTCGCCCATGTCGGCGGCGACGCGCAGGGCGATCTGGCCGCCCAGCGAATGGCCGATCACGGCGGGACGGTCGATGCGCTGCTCACGGATGTAGCGTTCGATCTCGCTGGCGGCCGGGCCGGCCAGACCGCCGCTGACATTGTCGCCGATTTGCGTCTCGCCGAAGCCGCGCAGGGTGACCAGATGCACCCGGTAGCGGTCATCCAGCCGATCCGCCGTCGATCGCCAGGCCGAGCCGGTGGAGCCCAGGCCGGGGATGAAGATGATGTCTGGCCCCCGCCCGCGCGTCTCGACGATGATGCGACTGGAGCTGAAAGCCGGGGACTGAGATTGCGCCTGGACGGCGATGGGGGCGAGGACGAACAGGGTCGCAAGGAGCGAGGCGAAAAGGCGGATCATCATTCGCCCCTAACGCCCGATCACGGCGATCGGTTGACGCGCGCGTGCGACCTATCGCCCCTTGAACTCGGGTTTGCGCTTTTCGACGAAGGCGGACATGCCCTCCTTCTGGTCCTCGAAGGCGAACAAGGAGTGGAACAGGCGGCGTTCGAACTGGACGCCCTGGGTCAGGGTCGTCTCCAGCGCGGCGTTGACCATCTCCTTGTTGGCCATGATCGCCAGCGGGCTTTGCGAGGCGATCTTGGCGGCGATCTTGCGCGTTTCGTCCAGCAAGCTTTCGTGAGGGAAGACGCGCGAGGCCAGGCCCGACGCCAAAGCTTCGGCTGCATCCATCATCCGCGCGGTCAGAACCATGTCCATGGCCTTGGACTTGCCCACCAGACGGGTCAGGCGCTGGGAGCCGCCGATGCCCGGCGCGACGCCCAGGTTGATCTCGGGCTGGCCGAACTTCGCCTTGTCAGAGGCGACGATGAAGTCGCACAGCATGGCCAGTTCGCAGCCGCCGCCAAGGGCGAAGCCGTTGACCGCGGCGATGATCGGCTTTCTGAACCGGGTGATGCGGTCGTGGCCGAGCGCGAAATAGTTGCCCATGTACATCTGGGCATAGGTCTGGTCCGCCATCTCCTTGATGTCGGCGCCGGCGGCGAAGGCCTTTTCGCCTGAGCCGGTCAGGATCAGGCAGCGCACGCTGTCATCCTGTTCGACGCTGTCGAGGAAGTCGGCCAGATCCTTGAACAGGGCCGCGTTCAGGGCGTTCAGCGCCTCGGGCCGGTTCAGGGTCACCACCGCATAGCCGTCGGCGTGGCGTTCGATCAGCAGGTTGGAATAGGCGTCGGCCATGGTCGGTCTCCTTTGACGGCGGTCATACAGGCGCGAGGCGGGGCCCGCTAGCGCAGCCGCTATCGTCGGGGCATCAGCGCCAGGGTCAGGGCGGCGCGGACCAGTTCGACCACGACCACCATGCCCAGCAGCAAATTGGCGGCGATCACCTGACCCCGCGCGCCGGACAGGTCCAGCGTCCAGCCGAAGACGGACGACAGGGCCAGGATCAGCGCCGAGATCAGAACCAGCCCGACCAGCAGCATCAGGGCGACATGACCCGCCTTCAGCGCCGCCTGGAGCGTCGGCCCCTCGTCCAGCACGCGGGCGCGGCGGCGGAACAGCCGGGCGATCAGGCCGGTGGCGGCGGCCTCGGCGACGGCGACGACGACCAGGGCGGCGACGAACCACCAGATCAGGTCGCCGAGGTCGCCGTCGCGCAGGCCCTGGACGAAGTGGGCGAAATAGGCGCCCCAGACCAGGACGCCGACGATCAGACTGATCCACAGGTGGATTTTGCGCATGGGTCGGATCTCGAAGGCTTATCGCTTCTGGCAGGAGGGGCAGTAGAAGGTGGAGCGGCCGCCCTGGACGATGCGGGCGACGACGCCGGTGCATTTCTCACCCCGACACGGTTCGCCCTCGCGGCCATAGACGTCGAACCGGTGCTGGAAATAACCCTGGCCGCCCTCGGCGTTGGCGAAGTCGCGCAGGGTCGAGCCGCCCGCCGCGATGGCGTCGTTCAGGACGTTGCGGACCTCGGTCGCCAGACGCTCCAGCCGCGCCTTGGACACCGATCCGGCCGCGACCAGGGGCGAGATGCGGGCGCGGTACAGGGCCTCGCAGACATAGATATTGCCCAGGCCGGCGACGATCCGCTGGTCCAGCAGACTGACCTTGATGTTCTGTTTCTTGCCCGCAAAGGCCTCAACCAGATGGGCGCCGGAAAAGCCGTTGCCCAGCGGCTCGGGCCCCAGGCCGGCGAACCAGGGATGGGTTTCGACCTGGTCGCTGGAGATCAGGCCCATGAAGCCGAACCGGCGCGCGTCGGCGTATCCGATGCGGGTCGCCGCCCCACAGCGGAGGGCGCAGCCGCTGAAATGTTCGTGCTTGCCGGCGATGGGCGCAGCCTCCTCGAACTCGCCCAGCAGGGTTCCGTCCAGGGTGAACCGGCCGGTCATGCCCAGATGGGTGATCCAGGTCTCGCCGGTGGACAACGGCATCAGCAGATATTTGGCTCGCCGGTCGATCCGCAGGACCGTCGCCCCCTCCAGCCGTTCGACGAACTGCTCGGGGAAGGGAAATCGCAGGTCGGGTCGGTTGATCCGGACCCGCGACAGCCGCGCGCCTTCCAGAACCGGCGTCAGGCCGCGTCGGACGGTTTCGACCTCGGGAAGTTCGGGCATGGCCCGGTCCTAGCCCGTCCGGGTCGCGGGGCCAAGCGGCGGGGGCGCCCGCATCTGACCGCGACCAGTTGCCGCCTGCGACAGAATGCGCTTACGTCCGCGCAAACGTGGGACCTCGCATATGACAGACGCCGCCGCCGCCCCCAAGGGCCGGCTAGAACTTACGCTCCGCGCCCTGGTGCTGGGCTGCCTGCTGGCGGTGATCTTCACCGCCGCCAACACCTATCTGGGCCTGCTGGTCGGCCTGACCTTCGCCTCGGCCATTCCGGCGGCGGTGATCTCGATGGCGGTGCTGCGGGCGTTCCGCACCTCGACCATCTGGGAGAATATGACCGTCCAGACCGTGGCCTCGGTCGGCGGGGCCATGAGCTCGATCATCTTCGTCCTGCCGGGCCTGGTGATGATCGGCTGGTGGCTGGAGTTTCCGTTCTGGCAGTCGGTGGCGATCTGCATCCTGGGCGGCGTGCTGGGCGTGACCTTCTCGATCCCGCTGCGCCGGGCGCTGGTCGTCAACGGCGGCCTGCCCTACCCCGAAGGCGTCGCCGCCGCCGAGGTGCTGAAGGTCGGCTCGCGCGGGGCCGAACAGACCGAAAGCGCGGTGCGCGAGAACAAGTCGGGCCTGTGGGTCGTGGTCGCCGGCGCCGTGGTGTCGGCCGGTTACGCCTTACTGGTCGCGGGTCGGGTCTTTGCGGGCGAGGCGGCCAAGTTCTTCAAACTGCCGGCCGCGCTGGGCGGCGGGGCGACAGGCATGGGCTTCGGCATGCAGTTCGCCCTGCTGGGCGCCGGTCACCTGATCGGCCTGACGGTCGGTCTGGCGCAGCTGTTCGGACTGGTGCTGGCCTGGGCCATCGCCGTGCCGATCCTGACCAGCCCGGACACCGTCGCCTGGCTGACGGCGCACGGCATTCCGTCGATCGCCTCGACCCTGCCGGCCGGCGTAGGCGCAGAGGAGCTGGCGACCACCGTCTGGGCGCGCGAGGTGCGGTTCATGGGCGCGGGCGTCATCGGCGTCGCAGCCATCTGGACCCTGATCAAACTGGCCGGTCCGCTGATCGGCGGCCTGACCTCGGCGCTGGCCGCCAACGCCAAACGCGCCCACGGCGAAGTGCTTGAGCGCACCGAACAAGATTTGCCCATCAAACTGGTGGGCGGCGTTTCGGTCGCCTGCCTGGTCGGCATCGCCGGCCTCCTGGCCTGGTTCGCCCAGAGCGCCCCGGCCCTGGCGGGATCGACGCCGCTGCTGGTGATCGGCGGCCTGGTCTATGTGGTGTTGATCGGCTTCGCCGTGGCGGCCATCTGCGGCTATATGGCCGGTCTGATCGGTTCGTCGAACAGCCCCGTGTCGGGCGTCGGCATCCTGGCCATCGTGATCGCCTCCCTGTTGATGCTGGGTGTCATGGCCATCGCCGGCGTGCCGGCCGATCCGTCGATCATCGCCTTCGCCCTGATCGTGACGGCGGTGGTCTTCGCCGTCGCCGTCATCGCCAATGACAACCTTCAGGACCTAAAGACCGGCCAGCTGGTCGAGGCCACGCCGTGGCGTCAGCAGGTGGCGCTGATCGTCGGCGTCGGCGCCGGCGCCCTGGTGATCCCCTTCATCCTGAACCTGCTGAACCAGGCCTTCGGCTTCGAAGGCGGCCCGCCCGCCATCGTGGAAGGCGCCAAGACCCTGGCCGCCCCGCAAGCCACCCTGATCTCGGCCCTGGCGCGCGGCGTCATCGGCGGCGACCTGCGCTAGGACCTGATCGGTTTGGGCGCGGCGATCGGCGTGGTCATCATCGTGCTGGACGCGGTCGTGTCGAAGGCGACCAAGGGCAAGGTCAAGCTGCCGCCGCTGGCCGTCGGCATCGGCTTCTATCTGCCGGCTGCGGTCACCACCATGCTGGTCATCGGCGCCGTCGCCGGCTGGATCTACGACAAGGCGGTCTCGTCCACCCGCTACGCCGACGTGGCGCGGCGGATGGGCGTGCTGCTGGCCTCGGGCCTGATCGTGGGTGAAAGCTTGTTCGGCGTCTTCACCGCCGGCGTCATCGTGGCGACCCGGGACGACGCGCCCTTCGCCATGCTGCCCGAGGGCTCGGCCTGGCCGGCCATGCTGGCGGGCATCGTCGGCTTCGCTGTCGCGGTGTTCGGCCTGTACGCCTGGACGCGCAGCCGGGCTTCGAAGGTCTAACGACGAGGTTCGATCAGAAACAAAGGCCGCCCTTCGGGGCGGCCTTTTGCATGTCAGACGGCGCTCCGCGTGGCGACCATCATATAGTTGATGCCCGCATCGTCGGTCTGGCTCCATCGGTCGTGAAGCGGGTCATAGTTGAGGCCATAGGGCCCCTCGACCGTCACCGGCTCGGCGGCCAGCATCGCGCGGATTTCCTCGGGCTTCAGAAACTGGCGCCAGTCGTGTGTGCCGGCCGGAACCCAGCGCAGGATGTATTCCGCCGCCACCTTTCCCAGGGCTAGCGACTTCAGTGTGCGGTTCAGGGTGGCGACCATCATCACCCCGCCCGGCCGGACCAGACGCGAGCAGGCGCGCGCGAAGCCTTCGGGATCGGCGACGTGTTCGATCACCTCCATCGTCAGGACCACGTCGAACAGCCCCGCCCCTTCCGCCTCGATCTGTTCCACCGTGGCGGCGCGATAGGCGATATCCAGGCCGACCATGTCGGCGTGGGCGCGGGCCGTGCCGATGTTCTCGGACGACGCGTCGATGGCGGTGACGTCAAAGCCCATCCGCCGCATCGGCTCGGCGATCAATCCGCCGCCGCATCCCACGTCCAGCAGGGTCAGACCTTCGAAGGGCGCGCGCGCCTTGGGATCGCGGCCCAGCCGCGTGCAAAGCTGGTCGCGGATCAACGCCAGCCGCGCGGGATTGAAGCGGTGCAGCGGCGCGAACGGCCCGTGCGCATCCCACCATTCGGCCGCCTGGGCGGAGAAGCGCGCCACGTCGGCGGGGTCGATCGATGCGCCGAACGCCGTTTCGGACGAATTTTGCGAAAAACCATGCCCCTGTTGGGGTAGGCGAGACGGAGCGGCGCCGTTAGAAGCGGTCATGACGCGAGGGATGAACCTTCGCGCCCTTTCACGCAAGCAGGGGGCGGAACGCCACGATGACGCGGCCCGATACGACACGACTGGTGATGAAGTTCGGCGGCACCTCGATGGGCGACCTCGAACGCATTCGCCGTGCGGCGCGGATCGTCGCGGCCGAAGTGTCGGCGGGCAAACAGGTCGCCGTCGTCGTCTCCGCCATGGCGGGCAAGACCAACGAACTGGTCGCCTGGACCGACGGCGCCGGACCGGCCGCCACGGGCCTGCCGCTCAGCGATGACGAATATGACGTGGTGGTCGCCTCGGGCGAACAGGTGACCTCGGGCCTGCTGGCCGCGACGCTGCGCAACATGGGCTTCAACGCGCGCTCGTGGATGGGCTGGCAGGTGCCGATCCTGACCGACGACGCCCACGCCCGCGCCCGCATCATCGACATCCCCGGCGAAA
The DNA here is from genome assembly GCF_900102995.1 of Brevundimonas sp. 374. Classification (NCBI taxonomy): domain Bacteria; kingdom Pseudomonadati; phylum Pseudomonadota; class Alphaproteobacteria; order Caulobacterales; family Caulobacteraceae; genus Brevundimonas; species Brevundimonas sp. 374. Next base: position 129,679 of record NZ_FNKT01000004.1, read on the forward strand.
AACTGGGCGCCGCCGTCGACGCAGGCGAGATCGCCATCGTGCCCGGCTTCCAGGGCGTGACGGCGGACGGCAAGATCACGACCCTGGGGCGCGGCGGTTCAGACACCTCGGCGGTCGCCGTGGCGGCGGCCCTGGGCTGCCCCTGCGACATCTATACCGACGTGGACGGCGTCTATACGACCGACCCGCGCATCGAGAACCGCGCGCGCCGTCTGGCCAAGGTGTCCTACGAAGAGATGCTGGAAATGGCGTCCCTGGGCGCCAAGGTGCTGCAGACCCGCTCGGTCGAGCTGGCCATGGCCAAACAGGTCCCGGTCCGCGTCCTTTCAAGCTTTATCGAACCCGACGCGAATGGCGTCATGCCCGACAAGGGTGGAACCCTGATCTGCGACGAGGAGGAGATCGTGGAAAAACGTATCGTGTCCGGTGTGACCATGAGCCGTGATGAGGCCCGCATCACCCTGCTGGGCCTGTCCGACCGGGTGGACGCCCCCGCCGACGTCTTCACGCGCCTGGCCGAGGCCAACGTCAACGTCGACATGATCGTGCAGAGCCAGTCGCGCACCGCCGGAACGGTCAACCTGACCTTCACGACCGGCCGTCGCGACGCCATGCGCGCCGCCGACCTGATGACCGCCGCCAAGGAGCAGCTCGGCTTCGAGGAAATCCGCGTCGACGAGGACGTGGCCAAGGTCTCGGTCGTCGGCGTGGGCATGCGCAGCCATGCGGGCGTCGCCCAGACCATGTTCAAGGCCCTGGCCGACAAGGGCGTGAAGTTCCAGGCGATCTCGACCTCTGAGATCAAGATCAGCGTGCTGATCGACGCCGCCTACGCCGAGCTGGCCGTTCGCGCCCTGCATTCGGCATATGGGCTGGACGCGGTATAGGGTGATTTCAGAAGGCGCCTAGGCGCCGGGGCGCGGGAGACATGATGCCGGCAGGCGGCGCGATGACCAGAGGACCCCGGATCCTCCTGCGCCAGATCCGCGAGGCTCTGGGCGGGGCCGGCGCGGGCGCGACGCCGGCGCAGGACCGGCTGAACATGGTCGTCAAGATCATCGCCCGGTCGATGGTCGCCGAGGTCTGTTCCATCTATCTGCGTCGCGCGTCGGGCGAGCTCGAGCTGTTCGCCACCGAGGGTCTGAACCCCGGCGCCGTGCACAACACCCGGCTGCGGCCCGGCGAGGGCCTGGTCGGCGAAGTGGCGCGGATGGCCCAGCCCATCAGCCTGTCGGACGCCCCGTCGCACCCGTCCTTCTCCTATCGCCCCGAGACGGGCGAAGACCCCTATCACGCCTTCCTGGGCGCCCCGCTGCTGCGCGGCGGCCGGGCCATCGGCGTCCTGGTCGTCCAGAACCGCACCGAGCGGCGCTATGACGAGGAAGAGGTCGAGGACATCCAGACCATCGCCATGGTCCTGTCCGAAACCGTGTCGTCGGGCGAGTTGCTGGCGCTGGACGAGCTGCGCGACGTGGAGCTGGCGCCGCACCGGCCCGAGCGGCTGAAGGGCCAGAAGTTCGCCGACGGCCTGGCCTTCGGCCATGTGGTTCTGCACGAGGCGCCGCTGGCGCCCGAACGCCTGCTATCCGACGACCCGGCGATGGAGGAGGCGCGGCTGAAGCTGGCGCTGGCCACGCTGAAGAGCGGCCTGGATGTCATGCTGGACAAGGGCCAGGGCCTGGCCGGTCCGTCGTTCGAGGTTCTGGAAACCTATCGGATGTTCGCCGACGACCGCGGCTGGAACCGGTCGCTGGAAGAGGCGGTGAGGAACGGTCTGACGGCCGAGGCGGCGGTGGACCGGGTCAGGAACGAACACCGCGCCCGCTTCGCCCAGGCGCGCGACCCCTATATCCGCGAGAGGCTGCACGACTTCGAGGACCTCGCCAACCGGCTGCTGCGGGTGCTGGCGGGCGACAAGCCGGGCGAGCGCGAACTGCCCGACGACGCCATTCTGGTGGCGCGAAACCTGGGCCCCGCCGACCTCTTGGAATATCCGCGCGACAAGCTGAAGGGGCTGTTGCTGGAAGAGGGCTCGGCCGCCAGCCACGCCGCCATCGTCGCGCGCGCGCTGCAGATTCCGTGCGTCGGGCGCCTGATGGGCCTGCGCGACCGGCTGTCGGAAGGCGACATGGTCATCGCCGACGGCGAGACCGGCGAGACCTATCTGCGTCCCCGCCCCGACATGCTGGAGGCGGTGCAGTCACGCATGGCCGTGCGCGAACAGCGCCAGGCCGAGTTCGCCCAGCTGCGCGACGTGCCGGCCGTGACCCTGGACGGTCAGCGGATCACGGTCCTGACCAACGCCGGCCTGGCGGTCGATCTGGAAAACATGATCGAGACGGGCGCCGAGGGCATCGGCCTGTTCCGCACCGAGTTCCAGTTCATGGTCTCGGACGAACTGCCCCGGCTGGACGCCCAGACGGCGCTCTACAAGCTGGTGCTGGACGCAGCGGGCGATAAACCCGTCACCTTCCGCACCCTGGATATCGGCGGCGACAAGGTCCTGCCGTATCTGGAGGCCGAGCGCGAAGAGAACCCCGCGCTGGGCCGCCGTGCCATCCGTTTGGGCCTGGATCGACCGTCGCTGTTGCGAATGCAGCTGCGGGCGCTGCTGGCGGCCGGGGCGGGGCGCGAACTGCGTGTCATGTTCCCGATGATCGCCACGGTGGACGAGTTCCGGGCCGCGCGCGAGCTGGTGGATATCGAATGCGCCTGGGCGCGGCGTCGCGGGCGCGCCTTGCCCGCCCTGCTGCGCGTCGGGGCGATGGTCGAATGCCCGTCCCTGCTGTGGCATCTGGACGCCCTGTTGCCGCTGACGGATTTCGTCTCCATCGGCACCAACGACCTGTTCCAATACATGTACGCGGCCGACCGGACCAATCCGCTGGTGTCGGATCGCTACGACCCGCTGTCGCCGCCGACCCTGCGGGCGCTCCAGACTATCCAGAAGGCCTGCGCCGACACCGGCACGCCGGTCTCGATCTGCGGCGAACTGGCGGGGCGGCCGCTGGAGGCCTTCGCCCTGATCGTGCTGGGCTTCACCCGACTGTCGGCGCCGGCGGGCGGTGTCGGGCCGGTCAAGCGGATGATCCTGTCGGCGGACCTGAATGCGGCGCGGCGCGGCATGGCCAATCTGCTGAACCTATCCACCGGCTCAGTCCGAAACGAGATCGAATCCCTGGCGCGCAAGCTGAACGTCGCGGTCTGATCGCAGGCGTCTGGACGCAAGGGCGGCGTTGCTGGTCGGCGCGCAATCGTCTATCTCGAGCCCTGTGAACGGCGCGTCGGCGCTGTGTTTCCCGGACATGGGGTCAGGCGTCATGACGCTGAATGCGGGGGTCGCCCCCGAGGCGATCGAAAGCATTGCGGACCGGCCGGATCCGACGGCCGCCTTCGTCGACGCCGCGACCCTGGGCGACGGTTTTCGCGCCGCCCGAGAGCGGTCGGGCAAGTCGCCGGCCGAGCTGGCCGCCGAAACCAAAGTGCATCGCCGGTTCCTGACCGCCCTGGAGCAGAACGACTGGTCGTCCCTGCCTTCGCGGGTCTTCGCCCTGGGCTATGTTCGGGCCTATGCCTCGGCCCTGGCGCTGGACGAACAGACGGCCGTCGAGCGATTCAAGCGCGAGAGCCCCGACACCTCCGTGCCGCTGAAGGCGCCCATCGGCATCGCCTTCGAGGACGTGAAACGCCATTCGCCGCGCATCGTCGCCGGCATCGCCGCCGTGGTGGTCGCCGTCGTCGGCTGGAATGTGTTCCAGCGCGCCAGCCTGCATCAGACCGCCCATCCGTCCGATATCGCCGCCGTGCCCAAGACCTGGACCGGGGCGGCCGATCCCGACCCGCAGGTCGCGCTCAGCGCGCCCATGTCCGCCCCGCCCGACCAGACGACGCCGGCGCTGTACATCACCCCGGGGCTGGAGGCCGAACTGACCGGGGTCGATCCGACCGATCCGGCCGTGATCGCCGCCGCCGCCAATCCGGAGCCGGTGCAGAAGGCGTTCAACCCGCGCGGGGCCGTCTATGGCGCCTCGGCCAACGCCTCGATGGTGGTGATCCAGGCCAAGACGGCCGGCGCCCTGGTCGTGCGGCTGGGCGACGGTCAGGCCCTGTTCGCGCGCCAGATGGCGCCGGGCGAGGCCTGGCGCGCGCCCATCGGCGTGGCGGCGACGGTGGACGTGTCCGACCCGGCCGCCTTCGACGTCTTCCTGAACGGCGAATACGGCGGACCGCTGGCCGGCGTGCTGACGCCATTGGCCCAGTTGAACAGCCGCGCGGACCAAGCGGCCAAGGCGCTGGCCGCCAGCCAGGCGCGCGCTCAGGTCCAGGCTCAGGCCGCCCAGGCCCGGACCCAGGCGGCCGCGACGCCAGGGGCGACGCCTTCCCCCGCGCCAGCTCCCTCATCACCCGCCCCCGCGCCGAACTGATGCGTCGGCCGTGGTCCCGCCGTCATCATCGGCCTATATGATGCTCCCATGAGCGATCACACGCACGTCCGACCCTGGCGCCACATCGAGCGTCGCAAGAGCCGCCACATCCGCGTCGGCTCCGTCCTGGTGGGCGGCGACGCCCCGATCAGCGTCCAGTCGATGACCAATACGCCGACGACGGATGCGGCGGCGACCATCGACCAGATCCGTCAGTTGGAAGAGGCCGGCGCCGACATCGTGCGCGTCTCCTGCCCCGACGTGGAATCGACCGCCGCCTTCAGGACTATCGTGCGCGAGGCCAAGGTCCCCTTGGTCGCCGACATCCACTTCCACTACAAGCGCGGCATCGAGGCGGCCGAGGCGGGCGCCGCCTGCCTTCGCATCAATCCGGGCAACATCGGTTCGGCCGACCGCGTCCGCGACGTGATCCAGGCGGCCAAGGACAATGGCTGCTCGATGCGGATCGGCGTCAACGCCGGCTCGCTGGAAAAGGAACTGCTGGAAAAGTACGGCGAGCCCTGCCCCGACGCCATGGTCGAGAGCGCCCTGAACCACGCCCGCATCCTGCAGGACCACGACTTCCACGAGTTCAAGATTTCGGTGAAGGCGTCGGACCCCTTCCTGACCGTCGCCGCCTATCAGCAGCTGGCCGAGGCGATCGACTGCCCCCTGCACCTGGGCGTGACGGAGGCCGGGCCGCTGCGCACCGGCACCATCAAGTCCGCCATCGGCCTGGGGTCGATGCTGTGGGCCGGGATCGGCGACACGATCCGCGTCTCGCTGGCCGCCGATCCGGTCGAGGAGATCAAGGTCGGCTTCGACATCCTGAAGTCGCTGGGTCTGCGCCACCGGGGGGTCAACATCATCGCCTGCCCGTCCTGCGCGCGTCAGGGGTTCAACGTCATCGAGACGGTGGCGGTGCTGGAAGAGAAGCTGGCCCATATCTCGACGCCCATGAGCCTGTCGGTGATCGGCTGCGTCGTGAACGGACCGGGCGAAGCGCTCTATACCGACATCGGCTTCACCGGCGGCGGCAAGGGCGCAGGCATGATCTATCTGAACGGCAAGATCGCCCACAAACAGGCCAACGACGGCATGATCGACCACATCGTCGATCTGGTCGAACAGAAGGCCGCCGAACTGGACGCCGCACGCGCGGCGGAGCTTCAGGCGGCGGAGTAGCGGTCGCTCTGGTTGCAGAAACTGGGCACGCGTCACAAACCTGTGATTGACGACAACGGGCCTGCGTGCGACCTGTGCGTCAGGTTCGGCCGGGGGGCCGACCCGTTAATCCACTGAGGGGCCCATGAAATCCAAAAACGCCGCACGCCTTGGCGTGCGTCTGCTCGCGCTTGCCGGCGTGGCGCTTTCGTTGCCTGCCTGCGCGACCGTCACGCGCGGCTCCAGCCAGCAGTTCACGGTCGAAAGCACGCCGCCCGGCGCTCAGGTCAGCACGTCGAACGGCTTTGAATGCCAGGCGACGCCTTGCACCTTCCGCATGCCGCGCAAGGACGGTTTCCGCATCACGGTCGCCAAGGAAGGCTATGTCTCGCAGACGCATGAGATCACCAGCAGCGTTTCCGGCGCCGGCGGAACGGCCATGGCCGGCAATATTCTGGTCGGCGGCATCATCGGCGGGGCCATCGACGCCACGTCCGGCGCCATGAACGACCTGAAGCCCAATCCTTTGCTCGTCACCCTGCGCACGCCGGCTGAAGAGGCGGCAGCGGCCCGCACTCCGGCCCCGACCACCGGCGCGCCGGGCGGTCAATAGCCGAAGACCCCGCGATTGAACGTGAGACGGCGGCGGGTGCGAGCCCGCCGCCGCTTTTCGTTTCAGATCACCTTGAACAGACGCAGGGCCTGATAGCCGGCGGACAGGAGCACCACGGCGCCGACGCCGTAGGTCAGGGCGCGACGCGGGGCGATGCGGGCGATGACGCCGGCGAAGGGGGCGGCGATCAGGCCGCCGATGATCAGGCCCAGCACCGCCATGGCGTGGGTGGAGAAGCCCTCGGCCTCCTGCCAATGTCCGGTCAGCAGGGCGACCAGGAAGGTGGCGGAAATGGCGGAGGTGACGAAGAACTCCGCCGTATTGGTGGTGCCGATCGAAACGCGCGGATCCTGGCCCGTGCCGACCAGGGTGGTGGTGACCGTGGGTCCCCAGCCGCCGCCGCCGATGGCGTCGAAGAAGCCGCCGACCAGACCCAGAGGGCCGGCGAACTTGCGCGGGAAGATCCGCTCGCGCGTCTGACGCGTGGCGCGCCAGATGATCACGACGCCCATGATGGCCAGGTAGGTGGTGATGAAGGGCTTGAGTAGATCGCCGTCGATGCTGGTCAGGACGAAGGCGCCGAAGCCGCCGCCGACGACGCCGCCAAGCGCCAGCGGCACGAACAGCTTCCAGTTCACATTCTTGTTGACCGTATGCGACCCGGCCGAGGCCGCCGTGGTAAAGACCTCGGCGGCGTGAACGCTGGCGGACGCGGTTGCGGGCGGCACGCCGAACGACAGCAGGACGGTGGAGGAGATCACGCCATAGGCCATGCCCAGCGCCCCATCCACGATCTGGGCCAGAAATCCGACGGCGAGGAAGAGCAGGAAATCTTGCATGGCGGCCTCTGGAATAGGGAGCGAACGGTGCGGGCTATTTCCCTAGTCGGTCAATAGGAGAAGAAGTGACGGCGGCTTGCAGAAGGGTTCGCGCCTCGAAGACGGCCGCGATGGCGTCGCGCCCGTCCTGAAGCACGGGCTGCAGCGGACAGGTCTCGACATCCGGGCAGGTCTCGCACGGACCGTAGGCGGTGCGCGAGGCGCAGGGCGCGAGGGCCAGCGGGCCTTCCAGCGCGCGAATGACGTCGGCGAAGCTGATGGCGTCGGCGGGCGCGCCCAGCGCATAGCCGCCCGCCCTGCCCCGCTTCGAAGCCAGCAGACCCTGACGGCGCAAATCCAGCAGGATGGCCTCCAGGAACTTTCGCGGGGCCGCCGCCGCCTCGGCGATCTCGGCAATGGTCGCGGGACCGCCGTCCGGCAGACCGGCCAGATGCACCATGGCGCGCAGGGCATAGCGAGACCGGTTCGACAGCATGATCCGTGATCGCCCGGCTGCGCCTTAGACGCAAGCCGGGGGACTCGATCCGACCCTCAGGCGAGGCGCGCCACCGCCTCCAGAATCTGCGCGCCGTTGTAGGGTTTCAGCACCAGGGCCTCGGCCATGTCCGCATTCTTCGCGGCGGCGGCGACATCGCCGGAGATGAAGATGACCCGTACGGCCCAGCGATCCGTCAGGACGCGAGCCAGTTCCACCCCGGTCATCTCGCCGGACAGGTTGATGTCCAGCAAGGCCGCATCGATGCTGTGTAGCGCAGCGGCGGCCTCGGCGGCGGCGGCGCTGTGGAACGGGCCGACGACGTTGTGGCCCGCCTCAGTCAGCAGTTCGGTCAGGGAGGCGGCGGCGTCGGGATCGTCCTCGACCACCAACAAGGTCAGGGCCTCGACCTCGGCCGGCGCCTTGGCGTCAAGCGGCGCCTGCCGGGTGACCACGGCGCGAAGGTCGCGCCAAATCTCGGTCGAGGGGCGGTCGGTGTCCAGATCATAGATGGCGGCCATGGCCTTCAGTTCGCGGGCGTCCTCGGGCGACAGGTCGCCGCCGGTCTCGGCCAGACGGCTGTCGTATAGGCGGCACAGACGATCGACGCTTTCGGCGACCTCGGCGGCGTCGGGCTGCGATGGGGGCGGGCGATCGAACATGGCGTCCTCCTTACGGTTGTTCGATCTCAACTAATGGCTTTGAGCGGATTGCGTCACCGCGACTGACACCATCGTGACTTGGCTGTGATCGCCGATCACAAGCGCGGCGCCGGCGCTGCCCCACGCCCAAACACGGCTTGCAATCGACACAACGCCCCCTGGCGGGTAAGGACGGCGCTCCGCTTTTTCTCAGGACATTTCCCTCTTGCGACTGCCCCAGGCCCGCCTCGATCAGGTGCTCGACCGTTTCCACGAGGTGGAGGCGCGCATGGGTTCGGCGACCGACGGCGCCGAGATCGTGCGGCTGTCCAAGGAGCACGCCGAGCTGAAGCCCGTCGTCGATGCGGTCCAGGGCCTGGCCCGGGCGCGCGCCGAAATGGCGGACCTGGAGGCCATGACGGCCGATCCGGAAATGGCGGCGATGGCCGAGGAGGAGTTGCGGGCGCTGACCGACAGGCTGCCCGATCTGGAACGCGAGGTCGCCCTGCTGCTGGCCCCGCGCGACGCCGACGAGAACGCCTCGGCCGTGCTGGAAGTGCGCGCCGGCACCGGCGGGGACGAGGCGGCCCTGTTCGCGGGCGACCTGTTCCGCATGTATTCGCGCTACGCCGCCTCGCGCGGCTGGCGGATCGAGCTGGACTCGGCGACCGAGGGCGACGCCGGCGGCTATAAGGAAATCATCGCCACGGTGACCGGTGAGGGGGTGTTCGGCCGGCTGAAGTTCGAGAGCGGCGTTCATCGGGTCCAGCGCGTGCCGACGACCGAGTCGCAGGGTCGCATCCACACCTCCGCGGCGACGGTGGCGGTCCTGCCCGAGGTCGAGGACGTGGAGATCGAAATCCACGACAAGGACATCCGCATCGACACCTTCCGCGCGTCGGGTTCGGGCGGGCAGCACGTCAATACGACCGATTCCGCCGTGCGCATCACCCACCTGCCCACCGGCATCATGGTGACGTCGTCGGAGAAGTCCCAGCACGTCAATCGCGACAAGGCGATGAAGAACCTGCGCGTGCGCCTGTACGACATGCAGCGCCAGGCCAAGGACCTGGCCCGCTCGGACAGCCGCAAGTCCCAGGTCGGTTCGGGCGACCGGTCCGAACGGATCCGCACCTACAACTATCCGCAAGGGCGGGTCAGCGATCACCGCATCAACCTGACCCTGCACAGCCTGCCCCAGATCATGGAAGGCGACATCGATCCGCTGCTGAACGCCCTGATCGCCGAGGACCAGGCGGCGCGTCTGGCTGACCTGGAAGCCGAGTTCGGCTGATCAGCCTAGGACGCCGGTCAGCGGCAGCCACAGCACCACGCCGGTGACGGCGGTGTAGGCGGCGAAGGCATGCACCGACTTCAACCGGCCGCTGGCCAGGGGGCTGTCGAGGTCGGCGCGGTTGACCCATAGCAGATAGGCGGCCTGGATCGCCCAACCGGCGAGGAAGGCGACCACGGCCCAGGCGCTGAGCGCCGCCAGGGCGACGCCGGACATCAGCACCACCACGCCGCCCAGGGCGATCACGCCGTCTGCGATCTGATCGTCTGCCGGAACGGCGATGACGCCGGACAGCGCCCGTTGCAGACGCCAGTTGAGCCAGGCCTGATACAACAGCATCAGTCCGCCCAAGACGTAGAACATCCCTATCGCGCGCGCCGCCCACTCCATGTCCGAAATAAGGCGCCATTTTCGGCGGTTGTAATCAGGGAAAATGCGGCGCCGATTCGGATCGTTAACGACCGGCGCAAATTAGACACAACCGTTGGTCTGCGAGCGCGCCCGCTAAGCTTTGGCGGCCAGGGCGCGCTGAACCGCCGGACGCGCCAGCACGCGCTCGAAATGCGCCTGGACCCGAGGAAACCCGGCGATGTCCACGCCGTCGCTTTCCAGCCAGCCCGCGATGGTGAACAGATAGGGGTCCGCGATCGTATAGGCCTCGCCCATCGCCCATTCGCCGGTCAGATCCGCCTCAATCAGGGCGAAGCCGTCGCGCATGTTCTGCGTGACCTTGGCCGCCATCGACGCCTGGGCGGCGGCATCGTCGCTCCAGCGCGCGGCGCGGCGACCGTGGGCGTGGGCGACGTGGATGGTGGTGGCCAGATAGAGGTTGAACGCCTGCATCCGCGCCAAGGCGAAGGGATCGGTCGGCGCCAGAAAGCCGGGCGGCGACAGGGCGGCAATGTGCGCCAGAATGGCCGGGCTCTCGGTCAGGACGCCCTGATCGGTCGCGAGCGCAGGAACGCGCCCCTTGGGATTGATCGCCAGATAGGCCGCCTCGCGTTGCTCGGCCTTGGCGAAGTCGACCAACCGCACCTCATAGGCCAGCCCCGACTCTTCCAGCGCGATATGGCTGGCCCGACTGCAGGATCCGGTCGCGGCGTAGAGGGTCAGCATCGTTGCGCCTCGCAGCAAGGAAAAAGGCGGCGAGATCATCGCCGCCTTTCAGGAAATCAGAGGTCCAGCAGGGCCCGCGCCGGATCTTCCAGCAGTTCCTTGACCCGGACCAGGAAGGTCACGGCTTCCTTGCCGTCCACGATGCGGTGATCGTAGCTGAGGGCCAGATACATCATCGGGCGGATCTTGACCTCGCCGTTGATGGCCATCGGGCGCTGGACAATGTTGTGCATGCCCAGGATGCCCGACTGCGGCGCATTCAGGATTGGCGTCGACATCAGCGAGCCATAGGTGCCGCCGTTGGTGATGGTGAAGGTGCCGCCCTGCATCTGATCCATGGTCAGCGAGCCGTCACGCGCGGCCTTGCCCAGGGCGCCGATGCCCTTTTCGATGCCAGCGAGCGACAGGGTGTCGGCGTCGCGCAGGACCGGAACCACCAGACCCTTGTCGGTGCCGACGGCGACGCCGATGTCGTAGTGGTTCTTGTAGATAATGTCGGTGCCGTCGATCTCGGCGTTAACGGCCGGGATCTCATGCAGGGCCGCGACGACGGCCTTGGTGAAGAAGGACATGAAGCCCAGCTTCACGCCGTGGCGCTTTTCGAACACGTCCTTGTACTGGGCGCGCAGGGCCATGACGTTGGTCATGTCCACCTCGTTGAAGGTGGTCAGCTGGGCGGCCGTGTTTTGCGATTCCTTCAGGCGACGGGCGATGGTCTGACGCAGGCGCGTCATCTTCACCCGCTCTTCGCGCGGCTGATCGGCGCGCGGGGCGGCGGACGCAGCGGCGGCGGCAGGGGCCGGAGCCGAGGCCTGGCCGATGGCGGCGATGGCGTCAGCCTTGGTGATATTGCCCTTCGGTCCCGTGGCGTCGATGGCCTTGGGATCCAGATTGTTCTCGCCGACCACGCGCTGAACGGCGGGGGACAGGGTTTCATTCTTGGCGGCCGAGACCTGGGCCGAGCCGGTGTTGGCCGGGGCGGCCGGGGCCGGAGCGGCGGCGGGAGCCGATGCGGCGGCGCCCGAACCCGAGATGGAGCCGATCTTCTGGCCCGGCGTGACGGTCGCGCCTTCGTCGGCGGCGATGGTCAGAACGCCGTCAGCCGGGGCCGACACCTCGACCGCGACCTTGTCGGTCTCGATCTCGACCAGCAGTTCGTCCTTCTTGACCGTGTCGCCGTTCTTCTTGACCCACTTGCCCATCGAGCCCTCGGCGACGCTCTCGCCCATGACCGGCACGGTGATGTCGATCGCGGCGGCTGCCGGAGCGGCGGCGGCCGGCGCGGCCTTGGCGTCAGCCTTGGCGGCCTTGGCAGGGGCAGCGGCGGGCGCAGCGGCCGGAGCGGCGGCGGCGGACGCGCCTTCCGTCACCGAACCCAGGACCGTGCCGGGAACGACATTGTCGCCCTCGGCCGCCTTGATGTCACCCAGCACGCCGTCGGCGGGCGAGACGACCTCCAGCGAGACCTTGTCGGTCTCCAGCTCGACCAGCAGTTCGTCCTTCTTGACCGGATCACCGACCTTCTTGGTCCACTTTGCGATGGTGGCTTCGGTGACGGATTCACCGAGGGCGGGGGTCAGGATGTCGGCCATGTCAGGTCCAGCTCGTCTCTAGTCGGTCTTTTATACGTGTATCAGGCGAAGGCTTCGGTCGTGAAGGCTTCGAGTTCCTTCAGGTGTCGGCTCATCAGACCGGCGGCGGTCGAGGCCGAACCGGGACGGCCGACGTAGCGGGCGCGCTTGGCCTTCACGTCCAGCTTGTCCAGCGTCAGCTCCAGCCACGGATCCACGAAGGTCCAGCCACCCATGTTCTTCGGCTCTTCCTGGCACCAGACCAGTTCGGCGTTGGGGAAGCGGGCCAGTTCCTTGCGCAGCGACTGGATCGGCCACGGATAGAACTGCTCCAGACGCAGGATGTAGACGTCGTCCACCGCCTGGCCGTCCTTGGCCTTCTTCTCACGCGCGTCCAGCAGGTCGTAATAGACCTTGCCCGAGCACAGGATGACGCGGCGGATGTCCTTGTCCGCCTTGATCGTGATGCCGGCGATCTCCGGCCGCGTCTGAGCGTCGTCGTGCAGGACGCGGTGGAAGGCCGAGCCCTCCGCCAGGTCCGCCATGGACGAGACCGCCTTCTTGTGACGCAGCAGCGACTTGGGCGTCATCAGGATCAGCGGCTTGCGGAACGGCCGGTGCATCTGGCGACGCAGGATGTGGAAGTAGTTGGCCGGGGTGGTGCAGTTGGCGACCTGCATATTGTCTTCGGCGCATTGTTGCAGGAAGCGCTCAAGACGGGCCGAGGAGTGTTCCGGTCCCTGGCCTTCATAGCCGTGCGGCAGCAGCATGGTCAGGCCGCTCATGCGCAGCCACTTGCGTTCGCCCGAAGAGATGAACTGGTCGATCACCACCTGGGCGCCGTTCACGAAGTCGCCGAACTGGGCTTCCCACATGACCAGCGTATTGGGGTCGGCCAGCGAATAGCCGTACTCGAAGCCCAGCACCGCCTCTTCAGACAGGGCGGAGTCGATGACTTCGAAATTGGCCTGGCCTTCGCGCAGGTTGTTCAGCGGGATGTAGCGCTCTTCGGTCGTCTGATCGATGATGCCCGAGTGACGCTGCGAGAAGGTGCCGCGCACCGAATCCTGACCCGACAGACGGATCGGGAAACCTTCGTCGACCAGGCTGGCGAAGGCCAGGCTCTCGGCCGTGGCCCAGTCCAGGCCTTGGCCCGAGGTGATGGCTTCGCGGCGACCGTCGATGACGCGCTTCAGCGTCTTGTGCATGTCGACGCTGTTGGGGATCGTGGTCAGGCGGTGGCCCAGGTCGGTCAGCTTGGCCAGCGGCACGGCGGTGTCGCCGCGCAGCTCGTCCTTGGGCGACTGGAAGCCCTGCCACTGGCCGTCCAGCCAATCGGCCTTCTCGGCGGACCAGGTCTTGCCGGCCTCGAACTGCTCGTCGAGGAATTTCTCGAACCGCTCGACCTCGGCGTCCACCTCGGCCTGGCTGATCACGCCTTCGGCCACCAGACGTTGCGAATACAGTTCGCGGGTCGAAGGCTGGGCGCGGATCTTCGAATACATCAGCGGCTGGGTGAAGGTGGGGTCATCGCCTTCGTTGTGGCCGAAGCGGCGGTAGCAGAACATGTCCACCACCACGTCCTTGTGGAACTTCTGGCGGTATTCCGTGGCCACCTTGGACGCAAAGACGACCGCCTCAGGGTCGTCGCCGTTTACGTGGAAGATCGGCGCCTGGACCATCAGGGCCACATCCGACGGATAGGGCGACGAGCGCGAGTTGCGCGGGCTGGTGGTGAAGCCGATCTGGTTGTTGATGACGAAGTGCAGCGTGCCGCCGGTGCGGTAGCCCTTCAGCCCCATCAGGGCGAAACACTCCGCGACCACGCCCTGGCCGGCGAAGGCGGCGTCGCCGTGGATCAGCAGGGGCACGACCTTGGAACGGTCCAGCGCCCACTGTCCCTCGGGCACGCCCTCGTTGGCCTCGCGAATGTCGAACGCCTGTTTGGCGCGCGCCTTGCCCAGCACGACCGGGTTGACGATCTCGAGGTGGGACGGGTTGGCGGTCAGCGACAGGTGGACGTGGTTGCCGTCGAACTCGCGGTTCGACGAGGCGCCCATGTGATATTTGACGTCGCCCGAACCCTCGATGTCGCTCGGCACAGCCGAGCCGCCCTGAAACTCGTGGAAGATGACCTTGTAGGGCTTGCCCATCACGGCGGCGAGCACGTTCAGGCGGCCGCGGTGGGCCATGCCCAGCACGACCTCGTCGACGCCCAGCGAACCGCCGCGCTTGATGACCTGCTCCAGCGCCGGGACCATGGCCTCGCCGCCATCCAGACCAAAGCGCTTGGTGCCGGGGAAGCGCTTGTGCAGGAAGCGTTCGAAGCCTTCGGCCTCGACCAGCTTGGACAGGATGGCCAGCTTGCCTTCTTTGGAGAAGGCGTTCTGCTCGAACTTGTCGGCGCCCTCGAACCGCTGCTGGAGCCAGGATTTCTCTTCCGGCTCTGCGATGTGCATGAACTGGATGCCGACCGTGCCGCAGTAGGTGCGCTTCAGGATCTCCAGCACTTCGCGGATCGTGCCGGTCTGAAGACCAAGCACGCCGTCCAGGAAGATCGGACGGTCCAGATCGGCGCCGGTGAAGCCGTAGAATTCCGGCGTCAGCTCGGGGTTCTCCACCGGCTGTTCGATACCCAGCGGGTCCAGCTTGGCCTGCAGGTGACCGCGCACGCGATAGCTGCGGATCAGCATCAGGGCGCGGATGGAATCGTGGGCGGCGGCGCGGATCGCATCGGCCGAGACGTCGGCGGACGCGGCCGTGGGCGCGGCGGCGGCCGGCGCAGCGCCGGGCTTTTTGGGGTCAGGCTTCGGGGCCGGCCAACGGCCGTCGAAGACGCCGGTCTCCTCCGTCGGCTCGGTCGCGACGCCACGGCCCCAGCTGCCCGCGCCGGCCGAGGCGGTCACCAGGGCGGCGTTGTCGCGCAACTGGTCGAAGAAGGCTTTCCATTCGGCGGAAACGGAGCCGGGGTCTTTCGCCCACTTCTCCTGAAGCTCCTCAACATAGGCCGCATTGGACCCGTAGAGGAATGAGGTCTCGGCAAAGACCTGGTTCAGCCGACCGGCATCGTCCGCCATCGTTTCGCAATCCCTGGGCCCCGACGGACACATCTCCGTGAGGGGCGCGCCCGTCATATAGGCGTCGTTTCCTGACGGGTCATGACCGAAACGGGGCAATTTGGTAGGAAATTGGTCGCAGGCCCAAGAAAAAACGCCCCCGGCCTGAGCCGAGGGCGTCCATCGATGCGTCACACGGCATTTTTGATGCCGAAAAGCGATCAAGCGGGGCGCATCAGCCCTTCAGGACTTCGACCAGGGTCTTGCCGAGGCGCGCGGGCGATTCCGACATGCGGATGCCGGCGGCTTCCATCGCCGCGATCTTGGATTCCGCATCGCCCTTGCCGCCCGAGACGACGGCGCCGGCGTGGCCCATGGTGCGGCCCTTCGGCGCCGTGCGGCCCGCGATGAAGCCGGCCATCGGCTTCTTGCGGCCCTTCTTGGCTTCGTCGATCAGGAACTGGGCGGCGTCTTCTTCCGCGCCGCCGCCGATTTCGCCGATCATGATGATCGAGGTGGTTTCCTCGTCGGCCAGGAACAGCTCCAGCACGTCGATGAACTCGGTGCCCTTGACCGGGTCACCGCCGATGCCGACGGCCGTGGTCTGGCCCAGGCCTTCGTTGGTGGTCTGGAACACGGCTTCATAGGTCAGGGTGCCCGAACGCGACACGATGCCGACCGAGCCCTTCTTGAAGATGTTGCCCGGCATGATGCCGATCTTGCACTCGTCCGGCGTCAGAATGCCGGGGCAGTTCGGGCCCAGCAGGCGCGACTTGGAGCCTTCCAGGCGACGCTTGACCTTGACCATGTCCATCACCGGGATGCCCTCGGTGATGCAGGTGATGAAGGGGATTTCGGCGTCGATGGCTTCGATGATGGCGGCGGCCGCGCCAGACGGCGGGACGTAGATCACCGAGGCGTCGGCGCCGGTGGCGTCCTTGGCTTCGGCGACCGAGGCGTAGATCGGCAGGCTCTCACCGTGCGATCCAGTCCAGTTCGTGCCGCCCTTGGAGGGGTGCACGCCGGCGACCATCTGGGTGCCGTGATAGGCCAGGGCCTGTTCGGTGTGGAAGCCGCCGGTCTTGCCGGTCAGGCCCTGGACGATGATCTTGGTGTTCTTGTCGACGAGAATGGACATGGGTCTGTGCTCTGAATTCGATGTGTCAGCGGGGCGGTGGCGAGTAAGGCCGAAGCCTTAGCCGACCGCCGCGACGATCTTCTGGGCGGCGTCGTCGAGGTCGTCAGCGGCCTGGATGGTCAGACCCGACTCGTTCAGGATTTTCTTGCCCAGTTCGGCGTTGGTGCCTTCCAGACGCACCACCAGCGGCACCTTCAGGCCCACTTCCTTCACGGCCGCGACCACGCCCTCGGCGATGACGTCGCACTTCATGATGCCGCCGAAGATGTTGACCAGGATGCCCTGGACGTTCGGGTCGGCGGTGATGATCTTGAAGGCCGCAGCGACCTTCTCCTTGCCGGCGCCGCCGCCGACGTCGCAGAAGTTGGCCGGCTCCTTGCCGTACAGCTTGATGATGTCCATCGTCGCCATGGCCAGACCGGCGCCATTGACCATGCAGCCGATGTTGCCGTCCAGCGAGACGTAGGCGAGGTCCCACTTGGACGCTTCGATTTCCTTGGCGTCTTCTTCGGTTTCGTCGCGCAGTTCCTTGATGTCATCGTGGCGGAACAGGGCGTTGCCGTCGAAGCTGACCTTGGCGTCCAGAACGCGCAGATGGCCGTCCTTCATGACGATCAGGGGGTTCACCTCCAGCATGTCCATGTCCTTCTCGACGAAGGCCTTGTACAGGGCTGGGAACAGCGACTTGGCGTCTTCGGCCGCGGCGCCCGTTAGGCCGTAGGCGGCGACGATGGCGGCGACGTCGGCGTCGGTCACGCCCGCGCTCGGGTCGATGACGATGTTCTGGATCTTCTCGGGCGTGTCGTGGGCGACGGTTTCGATGTCCATGCCGCCTTCGGTCGAGACGACGAAGGCGATGCGGCCATAGGCGCGGTCGACCAGCAGCGAGCAGTACAGTTCACGCTCGATGTCGGCGCCGTCCTCGATGTAGAGGCGGTTGACCTGCTTGCCGGCGTCGCCCGTCTGGGCGGTGACCAGGGTGTTGCCCAGCATTTCCTTGGCGTGGGCGACGGCTTCCTCGACCGAGAAGGCCAGGCGCACGCCGCCCTTGGCGTCGGCCGGCAGTTCCTTGAACTTGCCCTTGCCGCGGCCGCCGGCGTGGATTTGCGACTTCACGACATAGAGCGGGCCGGGCAGCGATTTGGCGGCCGCCTCGACCTGATCGACCGACGTCACCGCGACGCCTTGCGCGACCGGAGCGCCGAAGCCTTTGAGGACCTGCTTGGCCTGATATTCGTGAATGTTCATGGGGGACCGTCGCAACCGCTGCTGGGAGAGTTGCGGGGCTTATAGGCCCCACCCCTTCGCAGGTGCAACCGTCCACAGGCCCCCTTTAGTCGACCCAGTCCTTCTTGAGGGTGCGCGACGCCCCGATCAGCAGGATCGCGGCCAGCACATAGAAGCCCATGCCGGTGTATATGGCCCAGCGCAGGCTTTCCTCGCCGAAGCGCGGCGCCAGCAGGTCGCTCATCCAGCCGAAATAGTAGAAGCCGACCGCGATCCCGAGCAGATTGTTCAGCAGCAGGAACAGGGCCGAGGCGGTGGAACGCATGGCCGCCGGCACCAGATGCTGGACCGCCGCCGTGATCGGGCCCAGCCAGGCCAGGTTCAATCCGGTCGGCAACAGGAAGATCAGGAAGGCCAGGGTCAGCTGCTGGACATGGCTGCCGCCGCCGGGCAGAACCAGGCCGATCAGCCAGGGCGAGTTCATAGCCAGGATGAAACAGGGCGCCGAGATCAGGAAGGCGACGGCGGGCGTCAGCGGATAGGCGCCCTTGCCCTTCTTGGACAGCTTGTCGGCGATCATGCCGCCCAGCCAGATGCCCAGGATGCCGCCGATCAGGGCAATGCCGGAATAATAGATGCTGGTCTGTTTCAGGGTCAGGTCGAAGCTGCGCATGAAGAACAGCGGCAGCCAGCCGGCCACGCCATAGCCGCACACCGACGATGAGGCGGCGCCCAGGCCCAGCAGCCAGAAGCTGGGCTTCCTGATCACCACCGAGGCGGTGCGCCGCGCGATCATCAGCGACACGCCGATCACCACCGCCAGGAGGCCGCCGAAAGCGAGCACCAGCGGATTGCCGAGCGACATACCCATCAGCCAGCTCAAGGCGCCGAGGATCAGCAGACCGGCGCCGAGGCCCAGCATGATCTGGGCGGCGATCTTGCCGGCCCGGTCCGTGCCGACGGGGGCGGCGGCCAGGGCCGCGACCTGGGCTTCGGTCTTGATGGCGTCGGTTCCGCCGCGCCTGGGATCCCGCACCGTCAGACGCAACAGGGGCGCGACCAGCACGCCCAGCAGGCCGACCACGATGAAGGCCGTGCGCCAGCCGTACGTCGCCGCCAGCAGGCCGCCGACCAGCGTCCCCGCCGCCATGCCCAGCGGAATCCCGAAGGCGAAGGCCGCCATGGCCCGCGCGCGCTGATGCGGCGGGAAGTAGTCGGCGATCAGCGAATAGGCTGGGGCCACGCCGCCCGCCTCGCCGATGCCCACGCCCATCCGGCACAGGAATAGCTGGCCGAACGACCCGGCCATGCCGCACAGGGCGGTGAAGCCCGACCAGACGGCCAGGGCGCCAGTCATGATCCAGACCCGGCTGAATCGGTCCGCCAGCCAGGCCAGGGGTATGGCCAGCGTCGAATAGACCGAAGCGAAGGCGATGCCGCCCAACAGGCCGAACTGGCTGTCGGACATGCCGAACTCTTCTTTCAGCGGCGCGGCCAGGATGCCGATGATCTGGCGATCCAGGAAGTTCAGCATGTAGATCAGGATCAGAACCGCCAGCACATAGTAGCGGTAGCCGGGCCGCTCAGGCCGCTCGGGCCGCGTCTCTTGGACCGTCAGCGTCTCCGTCGTCATCGGCGTTTCCCCTCGGCGTCTTGTTGTTCGTTGCGGCGAGCCTATCCGCAAGTCCGGCCTGTGCAAAATAGGCCCCACGAAGCGAAAAAGGGCGGCGGCCCGGAGACCGCCGCCCCTCGTCGTCAGGCGTTATGGATGTGGATCAGAACTTCAGACCCAGGGTCGCCGTGACGGTGCGCGGCGGGCCGTAGAAGCCGATGATCGAGTTGCCGGTCAGGGCGCCGGGGAAGGTGTAGCCGCCGACGCGATAGCGTTCGTCGCCCAGGTTCTTGCCGTGGACGCCGAAGGTCAGGCGGTCGTCGGACGAGGTCCAGACGATGCTGGCGTCATACATCCAGTAGGCGTCCTGATCGAGCAGCGGCGCGGGCGTTTCAAACTGCTGGTAGGCGCCGCGGTAGGCGACCGACGGGATGAAGGCGATCGACGAACCGTTCTCCATGACCCAGTTGTAGTTGGCCGAGATCGATCCGGTCCATTCCGGCGTGTTCTGGAAGTCGCGCTGCGAGGATACGTCGACGACGCAGCCCGGCAGGGTCGGGCAGGACGTATTGCCCGAGGCCGTCGGGATATAGGCCAGGAACTGGTCGAACTTGGCGTCGATGTAGCTCAGCGAGGCGTTGAACGTCAGGGCGTCGGTGGCGCGCACGCGGCCTTCGAACTCCCAACCGCGGATCGAGGACGAGCCGACATTGTCCACCACCGAGGCGACGGTGGCGCCGGCCGGATACTGGGTCGTGATCTGCTGGTTCTCGTAGCTGGAATCAAAGATCGCGGTGGCGAAGGTCAGGCGACGATCCAGCAACGAACCCTTCAGCCCGATCTCATAGGTCTCGACGGTCTCGGGCGCATAGCCGTTGACGGTGGCGGGATACAGGACCGCATCGCCGCGCATGTCGAAGCCGCCCGACTTGAAGCCCTCGCCCCATGAGGCGTAGGCCGTCAGATCGGGGCCGAACTTGTAGTTGACCGAGACGCGCGGCGTGAACTTCTCGAACTCGCGGGTGCGGGTGTAGTTGGTGCGCGGCGCCCCCAGCGGCACGGCGGCGTTGTTGCCGAAATAGGGGCTGCGGATGCCCAGATACTGCTGACGGAAGACGGTGCCTTCCTTCTCGTCCTTGGTGAAGCGTCCGCCGACCGAGACCGACAGGGCGTCGGTGAAGTCATAGGAGAAGTCGGCGAAGGCGGCGTAGCTCTTGGTCGCCACCGAACCCGAGGTTAGGGTCGTCAGGTTGGCCAGACCCACGACGGTGTCGAAGGCGCCCGAAGCGTTGGCGTCCATGTAGAAGACGCCGGCGACGCCGTTCAGGCGGCCCGCGCTGACCAGAACCTGGAATTCCTGGCTGAACTGGTCGTCGTCATAGGCGGCGGGGATGTCGAGGATGGGCTGGGGCAGGTTGTCGAAGTCGATGTTGCCGCGCGTCAGGCCTTCACGATAGGCGGTGATCGACTTGAAGGTGAACATGTCGCTCATCTCCCACTCGCCGGTCAGCGACACGCCGCGCGTCTGGACGCGGTTCTTGTCGCCGGCGCCGGCGTTGGTGTCATAGACATCGGCGGGCGACGGGGCGAACTCGCGGTGGCCGTGCCGCGCGTTGGAATCGTCGTTCACCAGATCGCCGGCCAGACGGAAGAACAGGCTGTCGGTCGGGCTCCATTCCGCACTGGCGCGGAAGGCGGTCACGTCCTTGTTGTAGTGTTCGTTGCCGGTGTTCAGGTTCTTGCCGTAGCCGTCGCGCAGATAGCGGGCCAGAGCGGCAGAGACCTTGAACTCGTCGCTGAAGGGCAGCTGAGCGCTGGCGATCACGTCGCGCTGGTTATAGCTGCCGTAGGAGGCGCGCAGGCGTCCCTCGGGCTCGTCGGCATTGATGCGGCTGGTGACGTATTTGATGGCGCCGCCGATGGTGTTGCGGCCGTAAAGCGTGCCTTGCGGACCGCGCAGCACCTCGACCCGCTCCACGTCGAAGATGTCCAGAACGGCAGCCTGCGGACGGGCGACATAGACGTCGTCGATATAAAGGCCGACGCCGGGATCGAAGCCCCACAGCGGATCCTGCTGGCCCACGCCGCGAATGAAAGAGATCAGGGTCGAGTTCGAGCCCCGCGCGGCGTTCAGCGTCAGGCTGGGCGTCGAGCGCGCCAGTTCGGTGATGTCCAGGGCGCCGCGCGCCTCAAGCTGTTCGCCGCTGACGGCGGTCACGGCGACCGGCACGTCCTGCAGGCTTTCCGCGCGGCGGCGCGCGGTGACGACGATGTCGTCGACGGTCGCCGCATCCTGGGCGTTCGCGGCCTGAGCGGTCGCCTCCGCGTCCTGGGCGACCGTGGCCCCCGCAAGCACGCCCCACGCCGCGCCGGCCAGCAGCGCGCACTTCACATGACGGTTCATGATCCTAGACCCCTTTGTCGTTTCCAGCCCGATGGACGCTTTTATTCAGCGTTCAATGATTTTCATGGAAACTACCCGGTTTCGGCCGTCTGTCAAACACTGGACTGACGCAGCGTCACTTGGATCGCCGACCGTGGCGCCGTTGCACCGCCGCGGTCGTGCGCCTAGCCTTGCCGGATGAGCAAGCCGGATGCCGCCGCCCCCCTTCCCCGCCCCGTCGCCGCCGCGCGTCGCAAGGCGGCGGGCGCTGCGCCGGCGCGGCGTGGTCGGCCGCCCAAGACCGAGGCCAAGGCGGCGGGCGAGACGCGCGATCTGATCCTGGACGCGGCCGAGGATCTGTTCTCCAAACACGGCTTCTACGGCGTCACCATCCGCGAGGTGGCGCGCGAGGCCGGCGTCGATACGGCCCTGGTCCACTACTATTTTGGAGCCAAGCGCGAGCTGTTCGACGCCGTCTTCCTGCGCCGGGCCGAGGTCTGGAACGACGACCGCGTCGCCGCCATCGACCGCTATGCCGAGACGGCGGGTGACGACATGACGCTGGAGGGCTTGCTGGAGGCCTTCCTGCGGCCGCCGTTCGAATGGTCGCTGAAGGGCGGGCCGGGCT
Source organism: Brevundimonas sp. 374 (assembly GCF_900102995.1). Lineage (NCBI taxonomy): Bacteria > Pseudomonadati > Pseudomonadota > Alphaproteobacteria > Caulobacterales > Caulobacteraceae > Brevundimonas > Brevundimonas sp. 374. The sequence goes on from NZ_FNKT01000004.1 coordinate 151,860, forward strand.
GGAAACATTATTCCGCCCTGGTGGCCCAGACCAACGCCAACCCCAGCTTCGGCGGCGAGACGATGGCGCGCTATTTCGACCCGGCCATCCACCGGCTGATCGAGCTGATCGCCAAGGTGCTGCCCGATGCCAGCGAGGTCGATCTGTATTGGGGCTATCACAATCTGTCGGGCGCCCTGACCCTGACCCTGGGCGAGACGGGACGTCTTGACCGGCTGTCGAACGGGCGGGCGCGATCCGGCGACCTGGAGACAGCCGGCGACTATATGGTCCGGTTCGCGGCGGCCGGGTTCCGGGCAGTGGTCGGGATGTCGTCGCGCCAACCCTAATCCTTGATGGCCTGATCAGTTAGGGCCGAAGAAGATCGCCCACATCAGACGACTAGGCAGGAAGGTGAAGGCGCCGGCGACGATCAGTCCGCCGACGAACATGCCCGTCATGGCGCGCCGGTGAACAGCCACCCGGTGACGGCGGGCGGCGTACACCGCCATGGGCAGGGCGACCACGGTCCAACCGCTGAGCAGATGGATAAGGGACAGGCCGCCGGGTCCGTTCGGATTGAGCTGGTGGACGAAGAAAGAGCTGATCGCCGTCGTCCCCATCGCCACGACCCAGGCCCAGCCCAGGGTCCGGTGCAACCGGTTGCCTTTGACCCCGATCAGCAGGACGACGCCGATCGCCAAGGCCGTCACGGCCGCCGCCACATGGATTTGTATCGCCGTCGGCGACGCCAGCAGCAGGCCCCAGCGCGGGGTGTGAAGCGCAAACCCCATTCGCGCCAGCCGCCCGTCATCCATTGCCAGATAGGCGACGAGCGGAACGATCAGCAGAGCGAGGGCCAGGGCGGACGGGACGAGGCGGGAAAGGCGAGGCATCGGACATCTCCGTTTGCCCGGTCATGCCGCCGCGTCCCGCCCGCCGCATCGGGGCTTTCGCCAACGACCGTCTGTGCTGCGCCAACGCCCACCTGTCTTTCGCGCCCGCCTTTCAACGTGTTGGAAATCATGGTCTCAAGGCGCCATGACAACCCTCGCCGCAGACCGCCGCCGCACCTTTGTCAGGGGCTTGATTGTCGCCGTTTTGGGCGGCGTGTTTCTGGCGACGACCGGGGCGTTCGGCACGGCGGGCGCGACCTTCACTGAGCGACTGGCCTATTGGGTGCTGGTCATGGTGCTGGGCGGACTGTGGGGGCATCTGTGCGGGGTGTTGGTGAGCCGGTTTCTGGATTCGGACGAGCGGCCCTGGTTGACCATCGCGGTCATGGTGGTCGTGATCACCGGCCCGCTGTGCGTGCTGGTCTGGGCGGCGACGGGATTGTTCTTCGCCCAGAGGCTCTATCCGCTGGCGGTGCTGCCGCAGCTGATCGTGCCCGTCGTGGTCATCACGGCGGCGGTGACGACGTTGAACGTCTTTTTGGGGCGGGCCGTGCCGGTCCAGACCCATGCGGCGCCGCCCGAGACAGCGGCCCGCCCGGTTCGGTTTCTGGACCGTCTGCCGATCAAGCTGAAAGGCGCGACGATCCGGGCGGTGCAGGCCGAGGACCACTATCTGCGCATCTACACCGACCGGGGATCGGACCTGATCCTGATGCGGCTGTCGGACGCGGTGGAAGAGCTGGAGGGGCTGGAGGGCGCCCAGACGCACCGCAGCTGGTGGGTGTCGCGCGAGGCGGTGCGCGCCGTCGAACGCGGCGACGGCCGCGCGACCCTGACGCTGGACGGCGGCCTGTCGGCGCCGGTCAGCCGCCGCTACGCCCGGATGCTGCGCGACGCCGAATGGTGGTGACGCTTTAAGGGGCGGGCTGGGTGGTCAGCATCGACGCAGGCGCCGCGCAGCCGGTCAGCTCGTCGTCGCCGATCTCGACCTTGGCCGTCAGCGGATAGGTGCGGTCGCTCATGCCGTCCGAACATTCGGTGGCGATCAGCACGACGTTCAGCGCCTTGTTCAGATTGGTCGAACTGGCGAAGGTCGCGACCGTGCCCTGGACCGTCGCGCCATGGTTGGGCGCGCGCTGGGTCGGCTGATCGACGCGGGTGTAGATCAGGGCGTCCGGCGTGATCTCCACGCCCCAGAAGGGTTCCGTCCCCAGCGCCCTCACCGGCTGGCCCAGATCGACGCCGCCCAGGGTGACGGCGGCCTGGGGCTGCGGCGCCGGCTTGGGCTCGGAATCCTCGCGGTCGTAACAGGCGCTGAGCGAGAGGCCGGCAAGGGCGATGACAATTGGGGCAATGGCGAACGGGGCAGCGGCGAGCGGAATGAGGCGCATGACGGCTCCTTTTGGTTCGGGCGCAGGTGAGGTCCCCGCCGCCCTCGGTCAAGGGGCGCGGCTGGGTTATGCTGGCTCCATGTCGATTCGCCCCACCGCATTCGAGTTCTTCGCCGGGGGCGGCCTGGCGGGTTTGGGACTGTCCGCCGCCGGCATCGACACCGTCTTCGCCAACGACATGGACGGGGCCAAAGCGCGCGCCTTCACGGCCAATCATCCACATACCCCGTTTCGTCAGGGCGATATCTGGACCCTGACCATCGACGATCTGCCGGGACGGCCCGACATGGCCTGGGCTTCGTCGCCCTGTCAGGACGTCAGCCTGGCGGGCGCGCGCGGCGGGCTGGAGGCTGGGCGATCGGGCGCCTTTTGGGGCTTCTGGCGATTGATGCAGGGTCTGGCGGCCCGGGGACGCGGCCCGCGCGTGATCGTGCTGGAGAACGTCATCGGCCTGCTGACTTCTGGTCAGGGGCTGGATTTCGCGGCCGTCTGCACGGCGATGGTCGAGGCAGGCTATACGGTCGGCGCGCTGGAGATGGACGCCGCTCACTGGCTGCCCCAGTCGCGCCCGCGTCTGTTCGTGGTGGCCATTCAGGGCGAAGCGCCGCGCGCGGCCGGTCCGACCCAGCCCTTCCATTCAGCGCGTCTGGTCGCCGCCCACGCACGGCTGCCCGAGGCGGTCAAGGCGGCCTGGGCCTGGTGGTCGCTGCCTGCGCCGCCGCAGCGCAATCTGGACCTGGCGGCCATGCTGGAGCCCGACGACGCCGTCTGCTGGCTGGATGATGCGGACGCTATCCTGGCCCTGGCCGCGCCGCTGCACCGCGCCCGGATCGCGTCGGCCCTGGCCTCTGGACAGCGTTGCGTCGGCGCCGCCTATCGCCGGGTGCGGACCGAGAACGGCCACAAGGTCCAGCGTCTGGAAATCCGGTTCGATGGCTTGGCCGGATGCCTGAGGACGCCGGCCGGCGGCTCATCGCGTCAATATGTGGTGGTGTGCGATCGGGGCTTGGCGCGGGTTCGGCGGCTGACCGGGCGCGAGGCCGCGCGGCTGATGGGCGTGTCGGACGACTATCGCCTGCCGTCCAGCGAAAGCGCGGCGCTGAAGCTGATGGGCGACGCCGTCGCCGTGCCGGTGGTCAGGGCGCTGGCCGAAGGGCTGCTGGCGCCCGCGCTGATGGATCGACGCGCCGCCGCCTGACGCCGTCGACTGATCGCCAAGATAAAAACACCCCCCGGGGCATCGCCCGAGGGGTGGGAAAGGTGTGGTCTTAGCGCTGGACCCACTGGCCCTGGGCGTTGCGGTACCATTGGCCCGAGGAGATGCGGGGCAGCAGCTGGGCCTCGAACATCCGGGCCCCGGCGACATCCGCCGAAGTGCCCGCGTCGGCGGCGCTGCGGGCATAGGCGGCGCGGCGGCCGGAGTTGGTGGCGTCCACCGCGGCGCGCAGGCTGGCGTCCGAGGTCGGGGTGCGGAAGCCCAGATAACCGTCGGCCTGCTCGCCCACGACGCCGGCGGCCTTGGCCTGGTCGATCTGCGCCTTCTGGGCGCTGGTCTGGGCGAGGGCGGCGCCCGCTACGCCCAGGGCCGCAACGGCGGCGCCGATGACGAAGAGTTTGCGGAAGGTCATGTCAGCCTGTCCCTTTCAGAGAGAAGCGGGAAATCAGAAGAGGTTGGGGTTTTGCTGCAACAGCTGTTGCAGCTCCTGGTCCAGACGAACGCGAACGTCGGCGTCCAGCTTGGCGTAGATCTGGATCGGCGCGACCTCGAGACGGATGGTCGGGGCGCAGGCCGCGAGGGCGACGACGACGGCTCCGAACCCGAGGCCGGCCAGTTGGCGCTTGTGGATCATGACATGGGCTCCGGTTCGGCCGAGGGTGATGTCTCTAATAGCACGCCGTCCAATGAACGCGCGCTGAATGGTGAAGTTCAATCGGCAGGCGCCGGGACGGGCGCGGGCGTCGCATCCTGCTGACCCTGGCGCGCGCGATTGACGGCCAGCAGATCCGAGATCAGCTGGTTGGCGTTCAGGGTCGTGTCCAGCGTCAGATCGATCTGTGTGTTCGACGGCAACGGCAGTTTGCGGTTCAGGAACTGGCGGCTGATCAGTTCGCCGATCGTCAGGCGAAGCTCCTGGCGTTTGGGAGGATCGTGGCGGCCGCGAATGTGGAACAGGACCGCCAGACGCCCGCCGTCCAGGCTGTTCACATCGGCGCTGAGCTGATCGAAGGACAGGTTCTCCATCGCCTGATAGGCCAGGTCCTCGACGACGTTCTCCGACACCTCGCCGCCGCCGCCGCTGGCGGCGACGTCGGTCAGGACGTCCCGCTTGATCGACAGGCGGCCCGGCTGGACCGCCTCCAGCCTGCCGGCGGTGATCTTGAGCCCGCGCTTGGGGTCCATGATGAAGGGCAGGCGGCCCGAGACAACGGCGTCCAGCTGAACCTTGTCGTCAAAGCCGGTGTCGGCGACGATATCGCCCAGCTGCACCCGGTCCAGCACGATCACGCCGCTGTAGGGCTGGGTCGCGTCCAGCGGAACGGTGAAGGGCTCGACCGAGACGGTTCCGCCGCCGGCGACGACCTGGGCGCCGTCGATCAGCACCCCGGCCTCGTTGATCGAGAAGGTCACATCCAGCGCCGTGACGGCCGTGCCGACGGCCAGGCTGTCGGCCGTCAGCTTCTGGTTCGGGGCGGTGATCAGGGGCGTCAGGCTGCTGAAGACGATGTCGCCGCGCAGCCCCTTCACGGCCCCGACCGGACTGACGAAATCCAGGCCTGGCGTGACTAGATGGCCGCTGGAGGTCGGTTCGGCGTCCTTGGTCCAGTCGAAACGTCCGTCGAAGCTGACGTTCCCCTCGACCGGCGACTGCAGGAAGTCGGCGGCGAGCGGGCTGAGCATCGCCGGCTGAAGCCCGTGCTCGGCGAAGGTCACCTTCGGGACGGTGATGACGATGCCGCCCGATCCGGTGCGACCGTCATGCGCCAGGGTCAGGCGACCGAGACCATAGGCGGCCGCCGCGCCCGTGCCCTTCAGATCGAAGGCGCCGCTCCAGCGTTCGTTGGCCAGCGTCGCAGATCCGGTGGCGGAAAGCGGTTCGAACCGTTGCGGCGTCAGGGCGTCGATGACGCGGGCGGCGGCCACATTGGCGGTCAAACCGATGCCCGCCTTGGTCCCATCGACGTTGACACGACCCGCGGCGTCGGCGAACCGCATGCCGAGGAAGGGCGCCTGGGCCGAAACCTGACTGAACCCGCCCGCGACGCGCCAGACGCCGTCGCTGGACGTCAACAGCGGACCGGCCTGGGGACACAGTTTGCCGGCGACCAGATGGACGTCGTTCTCGTCCAGCTCAAGCCGCTCGACGGTCAGATCGACGCAGTCGGATGTCGCATAGGTCAGCCGGCCGGCGTTCAGGGCCAGGACGCCCCGCGTCCGGGCGTCGATGCCGCGCGCCAGATCGAAATCCAGTCGGGCGCGACCGTCCAGCGTCGCTTCGAACCCGCCGTCGGTCAGGCGCCAGTTCGGGACCGCGACGGACATTTCCGGCAGGCCCTTGCCGCGCGTGGCGGTCAGGGTCAGCGCCCCGCCGCCCAGTCGCCCCGGCTCGGCCTGATAGGCGCCGCCCTGACCTTGAGCCACCGTCAGGACGCCGCCGTTGGCGGGCGTCAGGGTCACGGGACGCGACAGGGCGACGGTCGTGCCGGCCGCGCCCGTGGCGAAGCGGACGGCGGGCGCATTCAGGGCGAAGCGTCCCAGCGCGCGCTTCATCTCGGCCAGTTCGGCGATGTCGTCGGCGCCGACCGCGCCGAACAGAGGCCAGGCGCCGTCCGCGGCGCGCAACGATCCATTGGCCGCGATCTGGATACCGCCGTCGCTGACCACGTCCAGGTCCACATCGGCGCGACCGCGCTTCAGCGCCAGGTCGCCGAAATAGAAACGGTCGAAGGTCGCGCTCAAAGGGCCTGTCGCCTCGAAGGCCGCATCCTTGCCGCCCAAGGCCAGGTCGCGCGTCGTCAACGACAATCCGGCGATCGTCGTCTGACCCGTCCGTCCCGAAGCTGCGGTCAGGGCCAGCGGCCCCTGCATGCGCCAGCGCACGGCGTCGTCGCGCGACACCGTCAGCTTGCCCCGCGTCGCCGTTGCGGCGACATCGGCGATGCGCAGGTCCGCGCCCTCGACGGCCGCCGCCTTCAGCGCGGTGGTGACTTCGCCGTCCAGCCGGAAGGTTTCGATCCAGCCGGAGACGACGCCGTCGAAGCGGGCGGCGACATCGGCGCTGCGGGCGCTTAGCGTCAAGGTTCCCAGGCGCTCGCCGCTCAGGCGGGCGTCCAGAACCGCCCGGCCGTCGCCACGCCGCGTCTTCAGATCCGGATAGGGCAGATCGCCGGTCAGGGTCAGCGCAGCCCCCTGCCCTCGGGCCGCCGGTGTCGCGAAGCTGTCGGCGGCGGCCGACAGCTTGATCGCCATCCGGTCGCCGGTCGTGGTCAGGTCCAGAAGGCCGGACAGACCCTGAGCCTGCGTCTCCCCGCTCTTCAGCGCGGCCTTCGGTAGACGCGCCGCCAGCCGCATCAGCTTGCCGTCGTCGATCCGGGCGTCAGCCAGCAGGTCGACCGGTCCGTATTCCGTATTCAACCGCCCGCGACCGCCCTCGACGATGACCAGGGGCCCGCGCGAATCCGGACGCGGCGGTCCGCCGGTGAACTCCTTGATCAGCGGATCCAGCGAGCCGAACGACAGTTTTCCGCCCTTCCAACTGGCCCGGACGACCGGTCGCACCAGACGGATGCGGCTGGGGGTCACGCCCAAACCCGACCTGGACCACGGCAGGGCGACGGCGTAATCGACCTCGGCCCGCTCGACCACGACATCGGGATTGTCGGGATCGCCGATGCGGATGCGGCCGACGAAGCCGTCGATTTCGATCCGCTCCACCTCGACATCGGCCGGGATCCCGCGCTGGTCCAGCCAGCCGACGAGGACATTGCGCGCCACCGCGCGGCGATTGAGGTAGATCAGGGCCGCCACCACGCCGATCAGCAGCGCTAGGATCAGAACGCCGACAGCGACGGCGCGCAGGACGCGACGGGTCTTGGCCTGCGGCTTTGGCTTTGGCTTGGACGGTGTGTCGGTCAAACGGATCGATCGCGTGATTGAAACAGCGGGCCGTCCACCTTGGTCATCCTTGTCTCCAGCACAAGATCAAAGCGTGACGGTCGGTCGTCGGCGCCCGCTTCCTGCCGGTCAAGCTGGGCCAGATAACGGCGAATCGACTGGTCGGGATCCCCGCACCGTCGAGCTTTGTCTGACGTACGTTAACCGTTTGTAACGGTCTGCTTTCCAAAATGAGACAAGCGCGGTATAGGACCGCCTTCGCGCCACGGGCGATACGGCGCGATCTTCGAGAACGAGTAAAGCTTTGGCGCCGAAGGCGTCGCAATACGACGGGGACCGATGGCTCAGTTCGACCCACGCCGCCAGCCGACGCGGCTCGCGCCGCATATGCTCACGGCGGCCGCTGCAATCTCGGTGGCGATGCTCGCTGGTCGAGCTTATCAACCCGCTCAGGCCGAAGAAGTTCCCGCCCTGACTTCGGCTCAGATGGCGGCCATGGAGGCCAAGGCCTTCGCCGCCGCCAATGCGCCCGCCGGCCTGACCGCGCCCGAGGCCGTCAACGTCCAGATCCGCCGCGGTGAAACCTTCGAACAGGCCGTGCGCCGCACCGGCGTCGCCCCCGAAGAAGCCAGCGCCGTCGCCGCCACCGTCGCCAACGCCTTCGACCTGGCCGATCTGCGCGCCGGACTGAAGTTCGAAACCGCCATCGCCAAACCGCGCAACGGCCGGGGCGACGCCCGCCTGATCGGCCTGACCATGCGCACCGGCCCGGCGTCGCAACTGACAGTGTCGCGCAGCTTCGACGGCGCCTTGCGCCTGCGTTCGCTGGAAGAAAAAGTCACCCATGAGACCGTCGTCCTGAAGGGCGATGTCGAGCGCAGCCTGTCGGCCAGCGCGCGTGAACTGGGCGCCACCGCCTCCATCGTCCGTTCCGCGAGCCGCCTGTTCGCCACCAAGTTCGACATGCAGCGCGACATCCGCGCCTCCGACGAGTTCACCATGGTCTTCGACCGTGAAGTGACCGAGGCCGGACGCACGGTGGACGTGGGCGACCTGATGTACGCCGAACTGCGCGGCGTCACCTTCTATCGCTTCAAGCCCGCCGGCGCGAAGGAAGCTCAGTTCTTCGACTCGAACGGCAAGAACCTGCGCTCCGCCATGATGCGCACGCCGCTGCAGAGCTTCCGCCGCGTGTCGTCCAACTTCGGTTTCCGCACCCACCCGATCTCGGGCTACAAGAAGATGCACCAGGGCATCGACTTCGCCGCCGGAACCGGCACGCCGGTCGTGGCCCCCGCCGATGGCGTGGTGGTCGAGGCGCGCCGCTGGGGCGGGTATGGCAACTGGCTGCGCATCCGCCACAACAACGGCCTGGAAAGCGGCTACGGCCACCTGTCGCGCTACGGCTCGGGCATCCGCGCCGGCCAGCGGGTCAGCCAGGGTCAGATCGTCGCCTACGTCGGCTCGACCGGCGCCTCCACCGGTCCGCATCTTCATTATGAGCTGTGGCGCGGCGGCCAGCGGATCAATCCCGCCGGCGTGCGCACCCAAGAGGGCACCGAACTGGCCGGCGCCGACCTGACCGCCTTCCGCGCCGAAAAGGCCCGCATCGACCGCATCATCGCCTCGGGCGGTCAAAAGCGTCCGGCCATGCAGCAGGCCTCGGCCGAAGGCCTGCGGCCCGCCCGCGGCTAAGGGTCAGCCGACCAGACGCGGGGTCGCGCGCCCCGGTGTCGGGCAGGACAGGCCGTGGACCGTCACATCGGCCTCGCCCAGCTTCAGGCCCAACAGGTCCAGTACCGGACTCAGCGCGCCGTCCAGCACCGGCCCCAGCGGCTCCAGCAGCCGCCCCAGCGCCTTGGTCAGGTCGCCGAGCCCCAGGCCTAAGCCGATCACGTTCACATCCACGTCCAGCCGCGCCAGCAGGCTGGTGACCGCCCCGCTGGCGAAGCCGCGCGAGGCCATGGTCTTGGTGCGCTGATTGTCGATGTCGCCAGCGTCGAACCTTAGCGGCCTGAAACCGATGTCCGCCGCCTCGACATCGGCCTTGCCGGTGATGCTGACCAGGCCCAGGACCGACAGCAGGGTCGCGCGCTGGGGCGTCAGCGGGGTCTTGAAGTCGCCCAGCCTGGCCTCGTCCACCACACCGATCGATGCGCGCGCCAGGCCCGGCCGCACATCGACCTCGACCGCGCGCGCCGGACCGCAGGACAGCGACTTCAGCCGCGCCTCGGACGCCGCCAGTTCGATCAGGATCGGTAGTTCGACCCGCGCCAGACCCGACAGGGATTGCGCCGTCCTGGCCCGCACATAGAGCCGGGCCTGAGCCGTGCGGATGATCGGCTGGCCGTCGTCCGTCACCGTCAGCCAGGGCGAGCGATTGGGGCGTTCGCCGATCGCCAGGCTGGTCTTCAGATCGGCCAGCCCTGTCGGCACGCCCAGATTCAGCGCAATCTGCCGATCTCCGCCCCCGACCTCCAGCATGGCCATGACCAGATCCATGGCCGACACCGAGGCGTCCAGTCCCTCGCGGATCCCGTCGGGCGAACGCGCCTCCAGCCCGATCAGATCGCCCAGCCTGACCTTTGTCCCGACCGAGGCCGAGGCCAGCTTGCCCAGCGCCCCGCCGTCCTGGCCGCCCGCCACGCGCTCCAGCACCCTCAACGCGCGGCCGGCGTCGACCTGGGTGGCCAGAAGCCGGTCGTAGTCGCCGACCTGGACGCCCAGATCGGTCGCCAGGGCGTCGGTAAACCCCAGCAGATTGATGTCCAGATCGATCAGACGACGATAGTCCATGACGCTGAGCGACACCTTGGACCCGGTCAGGCCGCCGAGCACCTGATTGGCCACGCCGCCGTCCAGTCGCGCCAGGCGCGACCCGATCGCGATCATGGCCTTGGGCGTCCCGCCGCCCGTCGTCGCCGTGGCCCGGCGGGTGACCCGCACCTGATCGCGGCCCAGCAACAGCGGCGTGAAGAACATCGGGGCGCGACTGGTGACCTCGACCCGTGCGGCGTTCGGCTTCACCCCGCCTGTCATGAACCGGTCATTGCGCGCCTTGGCCGGATCGGGCGTGTAGACGCCCAGCGTCGTCGCCACCGTGACCGAGACGTCGGGCGCCACATTGGCCTCGACCGTCGCCTGGGCCGCGCGCAAGACCGCACCCTCGCCCTGCGCCAGGTTTCGCACCGCCGACAACGCCGCGAGATCCGCCGCCCCCTGAACCCGGCGCGTGTGCAGGACTAGAACGCCCAGGTCGATCACCGCCGCCGTGAACAGGCACAACAGACCGCCTGCGACCGCCGCAATCACCGCCACCGCCCCACGCCGATCGGCGCCGAACCGGAGCGGCAGACAAGGCGCCCGGACGCTCATCAGTAGTCGCCCACATGGATGACCGCCGAACGCCGTATCACAGGCGGCGGACGCGGCAGCATTCCGCCCAGCGCCATGATCAGACTGTCGCTTGCGTCATAGACGACGACGACCCGCAGGCGGCCGGCGTCCTCCCTCACCTCGATGGTCGTGTGATCCGGGTTCAGCGCCACGCCCCGCACCGCCTCGCTGACCTCGCGCCGCGCCAGACCGTCGCGCTCGGCAGCGTCCAGCCCCCCGATCGCCGCCCTGGCTCCTTCCGACGCCAAGGCCTGAACCGACAGGGCCATCAAAAACCAGCCGCCATAGACGACGATGCCGATCAGCAGCAGGACCAGAATCGGCCCCACCAGCGCAAACTCCACCGCCGCCACGCCCTCGCGCCCGCGCCGCCTTGCAGAAGGAATGGGTCCGAACGTCCGCATACCAACCTCACGATTACCATCATGGGTTGTATATCAGGCACAGTTAAGCGTTCGTGTGGCCGGCGCCATATCCATTCTACGGCTTCTCGCAGGTACAATCGCGCGCGAACACCAAGGCATCTGCCCGGCGCAAATAGCGGGCCGGGAGATTGCCACGAAAATCGGACCGCCCCTGAAGGTGTAGCTCGATAAGCCGCTGCGTCGCGGACCGAACGGCATGTTCACGCAATGGCCCGCCAAACGGAACCTACGTCTCCGCCTGAATCTTGCCCTTGCCTAAAGACCCGCGAAGTCCACAGCCTTGGCGAATAGTTCGCCACGACTGCTGACGTCCAACTTGCGATAGGCATGTTTGATGTGAGTGCGCAGTGTCTCGATGGAGATGTCCTGCTTTTGAGCAATACGCCCCGTCTCCATCCCCGCCAACATCATCGTCACGATGTGTTTTTCGCAGGGTGTCAGGTGGTGAATCTGGAGCATTGCTTCGTACGAAACACGGTCCGCCATTCGGTGTGCGGCAAAACCTATGCTGTCGTCATCGCCGGGTATCAGTTGTTGACAGCGCAAAAGCCATTGTCGATCCGCATCCGTCGACGTGACCGCATAGATCGCTTGGCCGGGCACAGCGTCTCTCAGAAGGCGCGCCAGCGCCGCAGCCGTCTGAGCACTGTCGGAGACAAGATGGTCGTCAATGAGCCGGAACACGCCGGCGTCCTTCAACATTCGATAGGCGGCTTCGTTGGCCCAACCGATTCGTCCCGATCGCGATAACAACATCCTGGCGCGGGGATCGATGTTGACCCAAGCCGCGATGGCGCGAGACCAAGGCGGTATGAGATCGGCGTCATCGTCGAAGTTCAGGTTCGCCTGTCGTGGATCGCAGTCGCCGATTTCACTCCCGACAGCAAGAAAGCCCGTCACGCCCACAATCATCTCAACCCTCCCTCGTGGCTGGGCCTCGATGCTCGACACGTAAACAGCCATTCCAAGCGTCGAGCGTTCTCAGGCGCAGTTCACCACACCGTCCTATCCACAGACCGGGCCAATTGACATACCCGAGTTAGGGGAGTGACGGCCGTCGAAGCCGATCCAGCTCAATACCGCTCGCCAAGTGGCGTCGAACTTTCACACCAACACGCTGGCGCAGCTTCAAGGTGTGTCCTTGCACCACCAATAATGATGCGCAGATCGACTAAGCAATCATCGATAGTGTCTTTGACGATGCGACGCCGCCTCCAGCGGTGAATAGATGATGACACCACGACATTGTGGCGCCCGCCCAGTCTCATTGGGCGGGAAAATATTGAAAAGCTGGAGGATAATATGCGGACCTATATTATTGCAGCGGCGACTGCCGCTGCGGCCTTGCTGGCGATGCCGGCTGTGTCGAGCGCACAGACCAATGTGACCGTCTCGACCACCGTGACCAACTTCTGCGGCATCGGCTTGGCCAATGTTGCAGGCGGAAACGTCGCGGTCGCCAACGGCGTACGTCAGAAGGTCACCACATTGCGGATGTCGTGCAACGCCGCCAGCGGCGCCAAACTGACATCAAGCGCCGCCAACGGCGACTTCAAGTCGGCGGCAGGCAAGCTGATCAACTACGATTGGGATCTGTCCGTGCCGGAAATCCCCAGCCTGGGCTTTGCGGCCAACGACACCTATCCCGGCGAACCTGCCCAAGTCACCAACTCTGGCGGCTACAGCCAAAAACTGGCTGACGGCGTCTTCGGCGATCTGTTCCTGAACCTCTGCTACAACGTCCCCGGCGGCAGCGGTGTGGGCGGAACGCAGGGCGATCCGAGCAACCCCGGCTCTTCGGGTTGCGCTGCCTCCCCGTCGGGTCCAGGCGCCGCCTCGGCTCCGGCCGGAACCTATACTGAAACCTTCACCTTCTCGCTCGATCCCGCTTGATCGTCGCGAAATGCAGGGGCCGCCCTCGGACGGCCCCTGCTTCTTCGTGAGAAGTCTGACAACACAACGGGGCAACAATGACACGTCGTGTATTCGCGACACTGATGGCCGCAACGGCTTTAACGACAGTCCTGATGGCAGGCGCGACTGCACCGGCCAAGGCCATGGACGTGTCGCCCATGATCTCGAAGATCACGCCATCCGGCAATGGGTCCAGCTATCGGATGACCGTCAGGAACGACAGCGCCACACCAGCGACGGTCGAAATCGAGACCTATCGCATGCAGGTCGATGATAACGGCGCCCGGTCTCTGGTCGAAGACGACAAAGACATCACGGTGTTTCCTGTCCAGTCCGTCATCCCGGCCAATCGCGAGCAGGTGATCCAAGTCCGCTACACAGGCGACGCTACCGAAGAGGGCCGTATGTATCTGGTCCGCGCAGCTCAGTTGCCGATCAATATGCAGACAACGCCCAGCGACGGCGGCGTCGGCGCTGACATTCAGGTCGCCTTCACGATCAATACCTATGTGTTCGTGGCCCCGCCCAGAGCGCGCGCCGAAGTGCAGGTCACTGCCGTGTCGCGCGAGCCGAACGGCGACGTCATCCTGACCGCCCATAATTCAGGGACCGGCTTCGCCTATATCCGCGAGTCCAGGATTATCCTGAAGACGGCGGACGGACAGTCGCATGAGGTGCCGGCCGCCGAAGTGGATGTCGGACAGGTCAGCGTGATCGCCGGCGGCGCCACGCGGCAGGTGAAGATACCGGCGGCCCTCGCCGCATCGGCATCCGGCGACCTCACCGCTTCCATCGTGCTGCTGTGAGGGCCGGCGATGGCCCGCGAGTCCCTCAAGGGCGGGCGGTCCGGAGCGCGAACCGCTTTTCGCCGCATCGGGGCCGTCGCCTGCATGGGGGGCGGATTGGCTACCGTGGCGCATGCCGCTCCCGTCGTGCTGACCGATGAGGTCATGCGCACGGCGCCGCCGGACTATTCCGCCGTCGTAGCCATCGATCGAGACGAAAGCGAAGGCCCAGTTACCGAAGCTTCGCCACCCATTCAGGACCAGTCTGCTTCGGTCAGGCCATCCTCGGTCTTTACGCCGATCCAGGGGCCGCTCACGCTCGACGGCAAATATCTTGGCGACATCAGCGGCTCGGTCGACGCCCAGGGCCAGGGACTGGTGGATGCGACAGGCCTGCTGGACCTGTTGAAGCCTCAGATCGGGTCCGAACTCTTCACCACCCTGTCAGGCCGGATCGCGACACAGACGAAGGTCAATATGGCGGACCTTGTCACCGACACCTTCTCTCTGACCTTCGATCCCCTGTCTCTGACCTTCGTTGCGACATCCACGCCGGAAAGCCGAGCACGGCGCGATGTCGGCTTCTCCCAGACCCCGGTGATCGACCCTGCCGCCTTCGATCAACCGGCGGACTTTTCGGCCGGCGCGAATATCACCCTAGCCCAACTCTACTCCCACACAGACACTCGTTTTTCGCCGCTACAGGGCGGCATCGACTTTTTCGCCAACCTCGGCGGGTTTGACGGCGTCACGCTGACCACCGGCGTCGATTACGACGGGAACAACACACAAGGCCGCTGGCAACGCCGCGAAATCCGTCTGACCAAGGACATCTTCAAATCCGCCGTGCGTCTGACCGCCGGCGAGTTCGCGCCCCCCATCGACAGTTTTCAGGGCTCGCAAAGGTTTTTGGGGCTATCGGCCGCACGCGCGTATTCAACCATTCGACCATTCCAGAACGTGCGTCCCGCAGGGCGCCGGCAGTTCATCCTAGACCGTCCGGCCTTGGTCGTCGTCGAGGTCAACGGCGTCGTGGCGGAACGGATCCGTCTGGACGCCGGCCCCTACTCCATTGGCGACTTTCCCTTCGCGCAAGGCGCCAACACGGTTCGCCTGCTCGTCGAAGACGACAGCGGTCGGCGCGAGATCGCTGTGTTCGACCTGTTCGGCGGCGCCGGGCTGCTGGATCGCGGCGTGTTGGATTTTGGCGTGTCGGCCGGACTGCTAGAAGAAGGCGGAGATCTAAAATACGGCTCGACGCTGGCCGCGAGCGGCTTTGTTCGCAAGGGCCTGTCCGACGTTCTGACCGTCGGCGTCAACGCTCAGATCGCCGACCGAAAAGGGCAAGCCGGGGCGATAGCGACGTGGGGTTCCAAACTGGGTCTGATCCAGCTGAGCAGCGCCGCCAGCCACAACGGCGACACCGGAAGAAACGGCTACGTCGCCTCTGTCGACTATCTCCTCGAAAGGACTTTGGGCAAGACCGCTGATGCGCGCCTTGTGGCGTCGGCCCAGGCGACCAGCCGCTATTTTCAGAGCGCCTTCGATCCGTCCGCGTTCAACAACGAGAAATGGCGCGCCGCCGCGCGGCTGCTTGTGCGTTTTCGTGACTATTCGATCAGCGGCGGCGTCGCCTTCGTAAAGGGTCGCGAACAAAAGGATCGCACCGATTTCAGCCTGGGCCTGGGCCGCACTTTCCGTCGTTTCGCGGTCAATCTGGCCTGGCAGCGCGGGTCCACCGAAGATGGCCGCGACGAGGACCGCTTCGGACTGACGCTGACGTCGCGCTTCGGCGGGCGCTGGAGCACCACGGCGCGCTACGACACCGACAACGACCTGCGTGAGGTTGGGGTGTCACGCGCATCTTCGGGCCGCCTCAACGACTTGAGCGGCGACTTGCGGCTGTCGCAAGATCGAACCAACCAAGCGATCACGGCGGACCTGCGCTACATCAATAATCGGTTCGACGCCGAACTCGTATCGAACCGGCTGGTTTCGTCCGAGCCCGGCGGGGTCACGCGCCAGGAGTCGTTGTGGCGAATGTCGACGATGATCGGTTACGCCGGCGGCGCCTTTGGCGTCGGACGTTCGGCGCGCGAGGGCTTCGTCATCGCAACGCCCCACCCTACCCTCTCCCGTTCGCGCATCAAGCTGACGGATTCCAGCGGCAATACGGTCGCGCACAGCGGATGGCTGGGTCCGGCTCTGGTCGGCTTGGATCGCGGCTATGGCGTCAATCGCTACGAGATCGAGGCCGATCCGCTGCCGCAGGGCTATGACCTGGGTAGTGGTGTGGTCAACATCTTCCCGGGCTACGGCAACGGGTACCGCTTCGTGGTGGGTAGCGACGCGTCGCGCACCGCGCGAGGCGTCCTGATGTCCGCCAATGGGCCGGTCGCTCTGGCCGGCGGCGTCATCCAAGCGGCAGGCGCTCCGGCTGATGCCGAGGGCAAGCCCTTCTTCACCAACCGCTCCGGGCGTTTCGTCGCCGATGGCCTGGCTCCGGGTCGCTATCGCCTGGTGATCCAAGGCGCCGTGGTGGGAGAATTCGTGATTCCCGAGAAAGTGGAAGGAACAGTCGATGTCGGCGAAATCCGCACGTCCCCGCCGTCGCCGTAGGCGCAAGGCGCAAGGTGACCGAAAGATCCGGGTTCCAACCTGGTCTGAAACGCTGACCGTCATCGTCTCGCTGGTCCTGGCGGCTATTCTGGCCGTGACCGCCTCCAAGGCGAGAGCCTGCGACCTTGCCCTGGCCCAGAGCCCCAGCACTGTCGTCATCAACTACAATCCTTTCGCTGCGGGACCGTCGAGCGGCGCCATCGATCTGGGTCTGAAGAACCAGGCAGACGAGGTCTGCGAGCTGCGGCTGTCCGTCGTGGACGACGGCGGGGCGATTGTGTCCGGGCTGGCCCTTGGGGGCGTGGGGGTACAGTTCCGCCCGCGAGAGGCGTCGGGGCTTCAGACGTCCGACGTCGAGCCTGGCGTCTTCCGTTCCACGCTCGCCGGCAAGGCGACAGGTCAGGCGCAGCTGGACGCCGCCATCGTCGTGGACGCCGTCCCCGACGCCGGAACCTACGCCACCGACTTGAAGCTGCTGATCAAGGACGCCGATGGAACGGCCTTGCTTGCCCCAATCCCGGTCCGTATGCAGTTGGTCTCCACGCCCCGAGCACAACTGAACCTGGCTGGCGCCGCTGGCGCCTTTGGTTCGGGTTCCAGTGTGGAGGTGGTCGATTTCGGTGACGCCTCTACCGGCCTGACGCGGCGCATCTTCATCCAGGTCCGCGCCAACGCACCGTCGGTCATCGCGATCATGTCCGAACATCGCGGCCTGATGCAGCGTCAGGGCGACGCGGAGACCACGTCCGCCGTCGCCTACGCCGTCGAGCTGGACGGGACGCCGGTCGATCTACAGGCGACCTGGACCAAGGAGGTCGATCCGCCCCGCACCCTCGCCGGCATGTCGCTGCCGATGCTGTTCACCTTGGGCAAGATCAAGGATCAGATGGCCGGTCGCTATCAGGATGTGCTCGCTATCGACATATCGCCCCGCTGACGAGAGATACCCCATACTGGTTAGCCCATAGCGGCGATTACGACCCGACCGTCAAACTGGTAACAAAGTTAACGCGATGAGCCGGCTGTTTGGAGGAGCCGGCACACACAGATCGTAAGCTTGAGGCTGACAGCCCTATCCGGGTTTGGACAGCCTGCGGAAATGGGTGGCGCAAATGTATGAGCAAAAGATAGCGGCGTCGTCGCGAACAGACGGCCGTGCTGTTTCAGCAATCCTGCAAGGAGAATTTGGGCAGCGCCCGGCGCCAATCAGATCAACCGGAAATCCGACACCCCTGCCCCGTGCGGACTGCACCGCCTGGTTCGAACACGACATTCTCGCCCGGTTCGTTCTGGATCCTCAGGGCTGCGTAATCCACGCCAACGCCAATGCCAGAGCCATGATTGCAGCGGGTGTGCTGGGCGCTGGCGGGGCCTTCATCTGCCCCTCCCATCGCAATCGTGGCGAGTTCGACGCCTTGGCCAACCGTTTGCTGCAAGGACGACAATCGCACGGCCGCCTTCTGCTTCGCGCCGGCGATGACGCCTGGTGCCTGCTGGATCTGGCGACGACGCCCGATGCGATCGACCGCATCTTCGCCACGGCGCGCCCGGCCCACTGCATGGGCGTGGAGGTTATGGAGCCGCTACGCGCCATCTTCGGTCTGACCCGGGCCGAACTCCTGGTCCTTTCCCATCTGACCCAAGGCGAGGCCCCGAAGGACATCGGCCGAAAGATGGATATGTCGATCCACACCGTGCGCGCCCACCTGCGCGCCATCTGCATGCGCATGGGCGTCAAAGGCATTACCGGCGCCCTGAGACTAAGTTTTCAACTCATAAACTGACGCTGGATGCGCGTGGCTATCAGAACCGTCCCGCCGCACGCTCCCATGTCTTCCGTCAAGACAATGATGGACCGGGCCACATAACTTCGGCGGCGCGGTTCGCGAACCGGTGACGTGCTGGATGCTGATTAGACCATCCGAGCCGAGCGCCGACTTCAAAGAATGGTGCAAAACGACTGTAACCATGCGTCCATGAACACGCGCGCTGATCATCAAGTCATTGGAAGAAGTGGCGCACCCGGAGCGATTCGAACGCCCGACCCTCAGATTCGTAGCCTGGGAAAATATGCCCAATTTTCTGCACGTTAGAACCATCAATCCTGTAACGAGCGCCAATCGCGTGCTGCCCCAAGCCTCATGTTATGATCCCCTCAAGCTATATGCAGCGGTGCCTAGATGGGTGTCGGACAGAACTTTTGTGCTGTCGGATGGTGTCAAAAAACTCACCAGACCTTCAAAAGGCAGTGGTCGCGAGACCCAGTAGCCCTGGATGGTGTCACATCCCAGAGCCGACAGGGCGTCAAACACTTCCTTGGTCTCGACGCCCTCAGCCACCACGGTCATGCCCAGGCCGTGGGCGAGATCGACGGTCGATTTGATAATCAGACGATCGCGCCCGCTGTCGCGGACATCTAGGATCAGGGAGCGGTCAATCTTCAACTCGTCGGCGTTCAGCATTTTCAGATAGCTGAGCGAAGATAAGCCGGCGCCGTAGTCGTCGATCGAAATCCGCACCCCCGCCGCTCGATAGGCCGCGATCGCCTGAGCCGCGATTTTCGGGTTTTCGATGACGGCGGTTTCCGTGATTTCGAAGATCAGATCGGCGTCGCAGCCCTCGATCAACTGGAGCGCACGCGCTTGGAAGGCCTCGTCCACAAGGAGCCGTCCCGACACGTTCAGAGCGATGGCCAGATGAACGCCCCGAGCCCTGAGCGCGGCCTGATCCTCGATCGCTTTGACGATGCTCCATTCGGTCAGGACCCTGATCTGTCCCGTCTGTTCGGCGATCGGAATGAACAGGTCCGGCCCGATCCGACCCCGCACCGGATGATGCCAGCGGCAGAGCGCCTCGACAGAAGCCGTTGAGCCATCCGAGGTCTTGCGCTTGGGCTGATAGTGCAGACTGACGTCGCTCCTGCGCAGGGCGTCGCGAAGTTCCGACATCAGGGCAAGGTTGTTGTCGGGATCGACAAAGGACGCCTCGTCATAAAGCACCGTACGGTCGTCCGAGAGATCGGCCTGGTTAAGCGCCGTCGTCGCCCGTTCGATCAGGGCGTCGCCGCTCGCCGAATGCGTATCCTGCGAGGCGCTGCCGATGCGGACGAACAAATCCAGAGGCTGGCCGTCGACGATGAAGGTCGTTTCCACGGCGCGAAGCGATCTGGCCAAGGCGTGTTGCTGATCGACGGACAGATCGGCCCGCGAGAAGGCGAGCACCGAGGACGCGATTTGCGCCACCAGGTCCACGTCGGCCAAATTGGCCAAGCGGTCGGCGAGCTGTACCATCAAGGTGTTGGCGACGTCATAACCGACGACCCCGCGCATCTCCGCATGGCGATCCACGCCGATCGCAAACACGGCGACATTGGTTTCGGCTGTGGCGATGAGATCGTCGATGCCCGCCAGCAGGGCTCGGCGGTTGGGAAGCCCTGTTTCCGGCTGATGCATCGCCAGATGAAGCAGGCCGGCCTCTCGCGCCTGCACGATCGCCTTGGCTTGCCTCGTCAGCTCCACGCGGGTCGCCCAGATCGCCATCAGTGTCTGCGTGAAAAGAAGCGCGGTGATGTCGATGCTGACCGGAAGCGAGGCCTGAAGCACGATTGGAGCGATGACGATCAAGGCCGTGATGGCGACATGGCGCACGACCAACCGCCATAGAGCGGCGCCCCCGCTTCTGACAGGCTGCAGCGCCGCGACGAGCCCGGCGCAGAGGATCAGAAGTGCCAGCGGGCTAAGGCTGACCAAGGCCCGTCCGTCAGCGATACTTTCGTAGGCGAGGGCGTGGATGATGACGCCGGGCAACAGCCCGACGGGTGTGGCGAACTCGTCGCCAAGTTCCAGGGCCGTCGCCCCCATCAGGACCTTCTTGCCGCGCACGAGCGAGGGGTCGAAGTGGCCGCTGTAGACGTCCTCGAAACTGAGATGGGGGATCGATTTCTGCTCGATCCCGAAATCGACGGTGAAAGCGCCCTGACGCACCGAGGCATCGGCCAGGAGGGCCGCGACCGATGGCGGCGCTTCATCTGAGGCGCCGTAATCGTAATGGCGCACCCTTCCGTCGCCATCCACCGGCACATTGACCGACGCGAGCAAGGACTCGTTCAGAAGCGGTCCGATCGGGCGGTTGCCCGATCTGCGTGTTTCGCCGGCGCCATACGACTCCATCTGCTCAAAGGTCGCCAACGCCACCTGAAAGGGATGGCGCGATACGGCCGCCGCCAGCGCCTGATCGGACGCGGGGTTCGACGGCGCGCTGAAATCGACATCGACGGCGACCAGGGTCGCGCCGGCCGCAATCAGATTGTCGATCGCCTGGGCATATCGTCGCCGGTCCCATGGCCAGGCTTCTGCGGCGACCAGGCTTCGGGAATCGATCTCGACGATTGTCAGGCTCTGGCTGGCAGGCCGCTTCAGAAGCGAGAACCGCGCAGAGGCGATGACGTCATCTAGAGGCCGGAAGGCGTGCGCGAGCATTCCAACGCCCGCGAACGCCAGGATCAGCACCGACCAAACGACGACAGAAAGTCGACGTCGACCGAGTTCATCAGCAGCGGCGCGCATGGTCACCGCTTCGGAGGCCGAGGACCACCCTTGCCGGGATCATCTTCACCGGGATGGCCATGGCCGGGATTTCCATTGCCTGGGTTGCCCGAGCCAGGGTTGCCGTTGCCCGGGTTGCCGTTTCCAGGACGGTCGTCGCCGGGCTTACCCCTGCCAGGATCATCTCCACCCGGATTGCCGGAACCGGGATTTCCGTTTCCAGGATT
>NZ_FNKT01000002.1:0-568163 GCF_900102995.1 Brevundimonas sp. 374
GCTTCCAGCTGTCCGGCGCCATGAACATGTCGATGCCGGCGTTGAAGGCCAGGGCGCAGCTTTCGTTCGAACAGCCCGGCAGCTGGCCCTGAGCGTTCCAGTCCGACACCACGAAGCCGTCGAAGCCCAGCGGGCCGCGCAGCACGTCGGTCAGAATGGTCTCGTTGCCCGAGTGTTTGACGCCGTTCCAGCTGGAGAAGCTGGCCATGATCGACAGCACCCCGGCGTCGATGGCCTGGGGATAGCCGGACAGATGGGTGCGGATCATCTCCTGTTCGGACCCGGCGAAGTCGCCCTGGTCCTTGCCGCCCGTGGTGCCGCCGTCGGCCAGGAAGTGTTTGGCCGAGCCGGCGATATGGCCGGGGGTCAACGGATGATCGGCCGAGAGCGAACCTTGAAGGCCCAGGGTCATGGGGCCGGCGTAGCTTTTGGCGACCTCGGGGTTCTCGGCATAGCCTTCATACGTCCGGCCCCAGCGGTCGTCCTGAGGCACGGCCAGGGTCGGGCCGAAGGTCCAGTCGGCGCCTGTCACAGCGACTTCCAGCGCCGTCGCTTCGCCGATGCGGCGGATCAGGTCGGGATCGCGCGCAGCGCCCAGGCCGATGTTGTGCGGAAAGATGGTGGCGCCGACGATGTTGTTGTGCCCGTGCACCGCGTCGATGCCGTAGATCAGCGGCACCTTGGCGCCCGGACGCTGGGCCGCCGCTGCGCGGAAGGCCTGAGCCAGTTCGACCCATTTCTGGGCCGAGGCGCGCTCGTCCCCGCCAGGCGACGAGTTGCCGCCCGCCAGGATCGAGCCCAGCGGATAGGTCAGCAGGTCCTCAGGCTTGATCGAGCCGATATCGGCCTGGATCGTCTGGCCGACCTTCTCCTCCAGCGTCATCCGGCTCATCAGTTCGGTGACGAAGGCTTCCGTCGCCGCATCCGTCATCGCCGCCGGCGAGGCCGCGCGGGGCCAAAGCGCCGGATGGGCGCGCGTGGCGTCGGTTACGATGGAGGCCTGGGGCGTGACGGCCTGAACCGGTGCCGTGCGGGTCGCTCCGGTTGCGGCGCAGGCGCCGGTTGCGAGCGCGACGCCCAGTGCGAGGGCGGAAACAGCGCTGCGGCGCGCATTCGGGATACGGAGGGTCATGTCGGGTCCGTCGGGCTGTCGGCGAAACTATGTGACGAAAAACCCGGCGCGACCATTCAGGCCGCACCGGAAGTTCGCTCAGGGTGTGAAAAAATCCAGGCGTCGCCCTGCGCGCCGAAAGCGGCGAAATCCGTTTGAACCCGAGGTTCGCTCCCGACACGTCGTTGACCGACGCCCTGATTTTTACAGACGCAACTTGATGCACCTATGACAATGATGTCAACTGCCGAAGTTAGCGCTAACATTGAGCGATGAAGCAACGTCGCCGGTGAGGGAGGAACGGCGGCATGACGACAAGCGTGACACGACGCACAGCCGGCCTGATGGCGTTTGCCGCCGGGGCCATGGCGACAGCTGGTCAGGTGCTGGCGAGCGAACCTGCGCCCTATGTATGGCGCAATGTCGTCGTGGGCGCAGGCGGCTTCATTCCCGGCATCGTATTCAGTCCGATCGAGCGAGGCCTGGCCTATGCGCGGTCGGACATGGGCGGAGCCTATCGGTTCGATGCGGCCGACGGTCGCTGGTCGCCGCTGATGGACTCCAGTCCGCTGTCCGGCGATTTCGGGATTGAGAGCATCGCCGCCGATCCGGTCGATCCCGACATCGTCCACGCAGCAGCGGGCGTTCACAGGGACGACCCCGGCGTGATGCTGCGCTCGACCGATCGTGGCGAGACATGGCGGCGAACCGAAGTGCCCTTCCGCATGGGCGGAAATGAAGACGGCCGGGGTCTGGGCGAACGGCTGGCGATCGATCCGAACGACAACCGCATCCTCTATTTCGGATCGCGCCACGACGGCCTGCAGCGTTCCACCGACGGCGGTGCCAGTTGGCGCAAGGTGGACGGGTTTCCGCTCAAGGGCCTAGGAATGCCCAGCGACCGCGCCACCCACGGCGGGCTGAGCTTCGTCGTCTTCGATCCGCGCAGCGGGACGCGCGGCCAGCAGTCGAAGACCCTACTCGTCGGCGTCGCCGATCCGCACGAACACGCGCTTTATCGCTCCGACGACGCCGGTCGGACCTGGCAGGCCGTGGCGGGCGGGCCGCGCGCCGAACTGTCGGCGGTCAAGGCGGAGTTGGACGACCGCGGCGTCCTCTATGTCACCTGCACCTTGGGCATCGGGCCAAACGGCGTAGCGGACGGCGCAGTCTGGAGGCTGGATACCAACACCGGCGCCTGGACCGACATCAGCCCGCCCCGGTCGTCCGGCGGCTTCATGGGGATCGCGCTGAACCGCAAGCGGCCGGGCGTGGTCATGGTCTCGACGCTCAATCGTTGGCGGCCGGGCGACACCATCTGGCGCAGCACCGACGATGGCCGAAGCTGGATAAGTCTGCGAGAGGCGGCCCGCCACGACGTCAGCGCGACCCCCTATCTGAACTGGGGCAACGCGCGACCGGACTTCGGCTGGTGGATCGCCGCCCTGGCGCTGGACCCGTTCAACGGCGATCGTCTGGTCTATGCGACCGGGGCCACCGTCTATGAGACGCGCAACCTGTCTGCCGCCGACCGCGAACAGCCGACAGACTGGACCCCATGGGTCGAGGGGATCGAACAGACGGCCGTCATCACCCTGGTCAGTCCGCCGAAGGGACCGCAACTGCTGACCGGCTTCGGCGACATATCCGGCTTCGCCCATGAAGACCTGAACCGCTCGCCCCAGCGCCAGTTCACCACCCCCGTCTTCGCCAACACCAATCAGATCGACTATGCGGGCGCCGCGCCCGACATCGTGGTGCGCAGCGGCACGCCGCACGAGGGCGTCGCCTCGGAGGGGCATGATGGCTCGACCCTGGCCTGGTCGGACGATGCTGGGCTGACCTGGAAGCCGCTGGGTCGTCCCCGGCCGGCTTCGGGCGAGACGGCGGTCGTCGCCGACAATCCGCGCATGGACCTGTATCGCGACGCCCCGATCACGGTGTCGTCGGACGGATCGACGTTCGTGCTGGCGACACCCCAGGTCGTCTGGTCGCGGGATCGGGGACGGACGTGGAAGCCCACGGCGGGCCTGCCGCCTCTGCTGCGGCCGGTGGCCGACCGCAAGGATCCGATGCTGTTCTACGCCTTGGATTTCCGCACTGGCGCCTGGTTCGTCAGCGTGGACGGCGCCGAGAGCTTCGCCGCCGTGCCGTCGCGCGGCCTGCCTGCGAACACCGCCGACGATCGCCCGACCTGGCGCGAGACCGCCTTCCCGCTGAAGGCGACGCCCGATCACGAGGGCGATCTGTGGTTGGTATCGCGCAGCGGGCTTTATAACAGCCGCGACGGCGGTCAGCGGTTTGACCATGTCGATGGGGGGCTGAGCGTCGAGATGATGGACTTCGGCAAGCCGCCCGCCGGTTCGACCTACCCTGCCCTGTTCGCCATTGGCACGCAGGGTCCGGTGCGGGGCGTGTTGCGTTCCGACGACAAGGGACGGACGTGGATGCGCGTCAACGACGACCGCCATGAATATGGGCGCCGCTTCAGGGCCGTGGCCGGCGATCCGCGCATCTTCGGCCGGGTCTATGTCGCCACCGACGGACGCGGCGTCGTCTATGGAGAACCCGCATGACCCTGTCTCGACGCGGACTTCTGGGCGCCGGCGCGTCCGCTTCCATGCTGGGGGCGTGCGCCACCATGCCGGGCGCGACGACGGCCGGGCCGTTCAAGCCGACGTGGGACAGTCTGGCGGCGGGCTACAAGACGCCGGAGTGGTTCAGGGACGCAAAGTTCGGCATCTGGTCGCACTGGGGGCCGCAGTGCGTGCCGGAGTTCGGCGACTGGTACGGCCGCCAGATGTATATCCAGGGCAATCCCTTCTACGAGCACCACGTCGCTACCTACGGCCACCCCAGCCGGTTCGGCTTCATGGAGTTGATCGACCAGTTCAAAGGCGACCAGTGGGATCCCGAAGGCCTGCTGGACCTCTATCAGGCGGCGGGCGCCCGCTACATCATGTCGATGGCCAACCACCACGACAATCTGGACCTGTTCGACAGCG
Source organism: Brevundimonas sp. 374 (assembly GCF_900102995.1). Classification (NCBI taxonomy): domain Bacteria; kingdom Pseudomonadati; phylum Pseudomonadota; class Alphaproteobacteria; order Caulobacterales; family Caulobacteraceae; genus Brevundimonas; species Brevundimonas sp. 374. Next base: position 4,117 of record NZ_FNKT01000002.1, read on the forward strand.
CCCATCACGAATGGAACGTAATGCGGGTGGGGCCCAAGCGCGACATCGTCGGCACCTGGGAGAAGGCGGTGCGGGCGCGGGGCCTCCGGTTCGCCGTATCGAACCATGCGGCCCACGCCTGGCACTGGTGGCAGACGGCCTACGGCTATGACGCCGAGGGGCCGCTGAAGGGCGTGCGTTATGACGCGGCGCGCCTGACCAAGGCCGACGGCGCCGGCAAATGGTGGGACGGGCTGGACCCGCAGGAGCTCTACACCGGCCCGACCTTCGCCCCGCCTGAGGGGATCAGCTCCATCCCCGAGATGAACGCCTGGCACGATGCGCGCGACGGTCAGTGGATCGAGACGCCGCCGGCGAACAACCCGGCCTTCGTGCGGTCCTGGGTGGCGCGTCAGCGGGACCTGATCACCAAATACAAGCCGGACATGGTCTATTTCGACAACTACGGCCTGCCGCTGGGGCGGTACGGGTTGGAGGCGACGGCCGAGTTCTACAACGCCTCCATCGCCTGGCGCGGCGAACTGCCCGTTGTGAACGGCAAGCGGCTGGACGACCGGCAGCGCAAGGGCATCGTGGAGACGGTCGAGCGCGGCTTCTCCGACAGCCTGAAGCCCGAGCCGTGGCAGACCGACACCTGCATCGGCGACTGGCACTACAACCGCGCCCGCTTCACCGGCCACTACTATGTCCCGGCCCACAGCGTGGTGCAGCGGCTGGTGGATGTCGTCTCCAAGAACGGCAACCTGATGCTGAACATCCCCCAGCGCGGCGACGGATCGATCGACAGCGACGAGCGGCAGATCCTGACGGAGATCGCCGCCTGGATGACCGTCAACGGCGAGGCCATCTTCGACACCCGGCCCTGGCGCATCTATGGCGAGGGGCCGACGGCGGTCGTGGGAGGTATGCATGGCGAGGGCGCGGCGCGGCCATGGACCGGCGAGGACATCCGCTTCACCACCAAGGGCGAGGTCCTCTACGCCTTCGCGCTGGACTGGCCGCAGGACCGGAAGATGGTCGTGCGGGCGCTGACCCCGCAGGTGGGGCGTGTCGAGGCGGTCGAACTGCTGGGCGGCGGCGCCCTGCCCTTCCGTCAGACGGCCGAGGGTTTGACCATCGACCTGCCGGCCCAACGGCCCGTCGCCACAGCGCCCGCCATGCGGCTGAGGGGCGCGGGGCTAGTCTGACCGCTTAGCGGATCTCCGCCTCGAACGGGACCGCCGGGAGACCGGCGGGGCCGTAGAGGTTGCAGATTGGGCTGTCGGCCCAGCAGAAGCGAACCCTGAGGTCGCTCGCCATCACGGACGACAAGACGACCTCGTCCCCTGAAAGCGTCGCATCGACGAAGCGACAGGCGTTGTCGGCCCCGCACAGCTCGAACCCGAGGGGGCGGTTGGAGCCATAGGCGATCAGCTGAGCCGAGGCGGCGTAGCGGACGTGGACGCCATCGGCGGCGCGGGTCAAAGACACCGGCTGCGGCGAGACGGGCTGCGTCTCGCCGTCCAGACGACGGGCCTCCAGCGCCAGACGTCGCCCCACTTCCAGCTTGTTGGTGGGATGGATGTCGTAGCGGTCGCCGATGTCGATAGCGACGGCGAGGCCCGCCTTAGGATCGGCGTTGACGACCGTGCGCTGGCTTTCGCGCAGGGCCGCCCAATAGGAGTTGGTCGGCTGGCTGGCCATCGGGCCGAAGTTCGCCAGTTGCACGACCAGCATCCGCATCTCGGGGTTTTCGAACCGGGCGCGCCAGTCGGCGAGCAGGGCGGGCAGCAGACGGCGGTAGCCGACATAGTCGCCGATGTTCGACTCGCCCTGGTACCAGGCCATGCCCTTCAGGCCATAGGCGCCCAGGGGTTCGATCATACCGTTGTACAAGGTCGTCGTCCCGCTGCCACCGATCCAGGGCGTGCGCGGGGGATTGGGCAGGTCGCCCAGCGGGGCGGCGACCCGGTGACGCCAGCCCGACGACAGGCTGACGGTCGTGCCGTCTGCGAGCACCAGGCGCTTGTTCGCCGCCGGTCCCCAGGCGCCGCCTCCGCCGTTCGTGTCCAGCACGCCGACCGCGATCAGGTTACGGCCGGCCTTCAGCGTGCCGGCAGGTACGGCGTAGGTGCGCGGCGTATCCCAGCCCTGCTGGCCGCCAATGTATTGGCCGTTGATCCAGGTGACGTCGGCGTCGTCCACGGGCCCCAGCTCCAGCGTCGCGGCCTGACGGGCCTGGGCGGCGGTCAGTTCTACCTCCTTGCGCAGCCAGACGATGCCGTCGAAGGTGGCCAGCCCCGGCACGGTGGACTCCCAAAAACCCTCGGCCAGGATCGGCGCCCAGTCGGCGTCGTTCGTGCGCGCCAAGTGCCAGCCCTGTTTCGTGCCGGGATCGTTGGTCCGCCACCAGTCCTGGGTCACACGACGCCAGATCGCGTCGCCTTGGCCCGGATCACGGGCGTAGGCGTCCAACGCCTTCAACGCCTCCTGATGCCCGCCCAGCTTTTCGACGGCGTCGCGGCTCAGCCAGTCCTCGATGATCGACCCGCCCCAGGAGGCGGCGATCAGGCCGACCGGCACGTCTTCGGTACGACGCAGGTCGCGGCCCATGAAGTAGCAGGCGGCCGAGAAGTCGCGCACGCTTTGCGGGCTGGTGACGCGCCACTGGCCGACGGCGCGCGGAGCGGCGGACGGCGCCGGCAGGCTGGAACGACCGACCAGGAAGAGGCGGATCTTGGCGTCGTTCGCGGCGCCGATCTCGCTCTCTGCATTCGTGGCCTGGCGGACGGCGAACTCCATGTTCGACTGGCCCGAACACAGCCAGACATCCCCAATCATGATGTCGGAGACGCTCTGGCTCGCGCCGGCCGACCGGGCCGTCAGGACATAGGGGCCGCCGGCGGTCAGGGTCGGAAGAGTCGCACGCCAGACGCCGTCGGCGCCGGCCGTCGCCTGGATCTGCGCTTGACCCAGGCTGACCGAGACGGCGGCGCCGGGCGCGGCCCTGCCCCACACCTTGATCGGACGGCCGCGTTGCAGGACGGCGTGGTCCTGGAACATGGCGTCGAAAAGAGCGGGCGTGACGACCGTCTGGGGCTGGACCTGCGCCTGGACGGGCGAAGCCCCTGTGAGCGCGGCGACAGCCGCGGCGGCAAGCAAGAACGAGCGCATCCGCGCCTCCTGTCTGTCCGCCGCAGCGGAAGGTTCGAAATTGCACTGCACCCCGAAATGGCGTGCAAAGTGCAAGACAGTGCAATTTCCGGCCGTCCGACCATCAGCCGGAAGGCCGAGTGAATTCTTCGCCGCCGTCGGGATCGGGGGGCGAGGATGTCAAAGATCAGGTCCCGATCATAAGGCCGCTGGACACCCTGTATGGGAAGCGCCCCGATCTTTCTTCAAAGTCTCGTCAAGACAACAGGTTGAGCATCGACATCGTGTCCGATGTCGATGCTCTGTCTCGATCTAGCGCCGAACCTCCACAGCCTGTCCGTCGTACTGGATCGTCTTGGCCGGGGCGGCGTCGAAGTTGCCGACATCGGCGCCCGGCCCGCTGACGAAGCGCACATTGATGGTGCGGTTCGCCGGCATGGTCGGATACGAACCCGTCCGCGCACCGATGGTCAGGACGCCGGTCGCGTCGTTCCAGGTCATGGGGATATTCGAGAACTCGCCGCGCTCGTAGGCGTAGGTCGTGCCCTGATCCTCATACAGCGAGAACGAACCGTTGGCGCCGGTATAGACGATAAGCGTCAGCGGGCCGTCCAGTTTCTCGGCCGTGTACTGGATCGCCGGGCCGGTGGGCAGGATGGAGCCGGCGCGGACGAAGACCGGGATCTTGTCCTCGGGCGCCTGGACCGTGACGGAACGACCGCCCGCGAACTTCTGGCCCGTCAGCATGTCGTACCAGTCGGCGCCTTGCGGGAAATAGACCGAGCGGCTGCGCGCCTTGTATTCCGTGACCGGGGCAACCAGCAGGGCATGGCCAAACAGATACTGGTCGTTGATGTCGCGCGCCTTGAGGTCGGACGGGAAGTCCATGACCAGGCCGCGCATGATGGTGGCGTCACGCTGATAGACGTCGCCGGCCAGGCTGTAGATGTAGGGCATCAGCCGGTAGCGGGTCCGCAGCTGGGCGGCATAGGCGTCGTAGAGCGGCGTGCCGGGCTGAGCCAAGTTGTAGACCTCGCGCAGCGGGAACTCGCCGTGCGAACGGAAGATCGGCGACCAGGCGCCAAACTGGAACCAGCGCAGGTTTAGCTCGTCCCATTCGGCCTTGTCCTCGGGCTTCATGCCGGCGGGATTGGAGTAGCGCGTCTCGACCGCGAAGCCGCCGATGTCGTGGGTCCAGTTGGCCAGGCCCGACAGGCCGGTGTTCACGCCCGCCGAGATCTGGTCCTTCAGATTGTCCCAGCGCGCCACCACGTCGCCCGACCACAGGGTCGAGCCGGTGCGTTGCAGGCCGCCCCAGGCAGAGCGGGTCAGGATATAGGTCCGCTCGTCGCCCTTCTCGCGCCGGAAGTTGTTGTAGACGTTCTCGGCGTTGACCAGCGGATAGGAGTTGAAGACATAGGCGCCGGGACCGATGGCGGTCGGCCCCATGCGCAGGGTCCGCTCGGGAATGTCCAGATTGGAGTGCATGTCCGGCTCGACCGAATCCAGCCACCAGCCGTCGAAGTTCATGCCCTTGAAGCTGTCGGACATCTGCTTCCAGTACAGGTCGCGGGCGGCGGGCAGATAGGGGTCGTAGAAGCTGTTGGCGTAGCCGGGTCCCACCCAGTCGCGCGCGCCGACATCGACGTTGCGGGTATACATGCCGCCGATCGCGTCCAGCTGCTTGTAATGCTCGGTCGTCGGATAGAACTTCGGCCAGACCGAAATGATGATGTTGGCGTTCATGTCGTGAACGTCCTTGACCATCTGGGTCGGGTTCGGGAAGCGCGCGGGGTCGAACTGATGCGAGCCCCAAGCGTTTTCAGGCCAGTAGAACCAGTCCTGAACGATGTTGTCGATCGGCAGACCCAGCTCGCGGTATCGACGCACCGTGTCCACCACCTCGGTCTGGGTGTTGTAGCGCTGGCGGCTCTGCCAGAAGCCGTAGGCCCAGCGGGGCAGCATCACCGACTTGCCGGTCAGACCGCGATAGTTCGAGATCACCCCGTCCAGATCAGCGCCGCCGATGTAGTAGTAGTCGATGGCGGTCCCAACCTCTGACGCCAGGCTGAGCGCGCCTTGATCGACGGCGGGCAGCGGATCCTGGTGACGCAGCGAGATATAGCCGTCTTCGGGGATCCATTCGATCTTGATCGGCACGCGCGTATTGGCAGCCATCTGGACTTGGAAGTCGTGATCGAACGGGTTCCAGTTCTGGCGCCAGTTGTCCTCGACCATCCGCCCGTCGATCCAGACCTTGGCATAGCCCGAGGAATAGAGGCGGAACTTGTGCAGGCCGGCGGTCGCGGTTTCCAGCGTGCCTTCCCAGACCACCTTGACGCCCGCCTGGCCCGGCTTGCCCATGTCGCCGGTCTGGACCGGCTGGCCGGGCTGCGACTTGAAGCCCTCGGGCCAGCGCGACCATTCGCGGATGAACTCATAGTTCACCTCGGTCTCCTGACGCTGAACCTTGAGCTGGTCGTTCTGATAGTAGCTGGCGGTCAGGCCGCCGAACCGCCCGGTGGCGTCGCGGACGATGAGCTGGTCCGCGATCATGCCGTAGGGGCGCGGGTCGCCGAAACGGGTGATCGAGTTGTTGTCCCACAGGACGCCGTAGTTGCGGCTGGATACGACCAAAGGAATGCCGACGTCGATGTTGTGCTGGGCCAACTGAACGTCGTGACCCTTGTAGTTCATCACGCCCTGCTGGTGCTGACCCAGGCCGTAGAAGGCCTCGTCGTCGGGGCTTTCCCACACCTGACGCGTGGCCAGGAAGCGGTGATCGCCCTGCTGGTCCTCGACCGTGACGGGGCTGAGTTCGCGGCTGCCGGGCCGCTCCTTCAGCACCTCCTGGCCGTTTTCGTCGAGGAAGCGAACGGCGCCGGTCTCGCGCGAGACTTCCGCCGTCGCTTCGGCGGTCTTCAGCACGACCAGGTCGCCGCGAGTCTCGACCTGGAACGGCGTCGTGGTCGAGGGCTGGGCCGTGACCATCAGGCTGGCCGGCAGGTCGAAGTTCGCGTTCTCGGTCGCGGTGACTCGGATCGTCTCGGGACCATAGACCTCAAGCCGGACGCGGCGGGCGGCGCCCTCGGCCGGGGTGACGACAATGCCGCTGGCGGTGCGTTCGAACGCCGCCTGCTGGATGGCGCCGGCGGAGGCGCCGTTCATCAGCCCCTGCCCTGCGCAGGCGGCCAGGGGGGCGGTCATCAGGGCGGCCAGGAACAGGCGGCGGGCGAGGGTCGGGATCATGGCGGGCGCTCGCGTTACTCTTGCAGGGTTCAGTAGGTGGCCGTGACGACGCGCAGCAGCTGCGGTCGATCGGTGGAGAAGTTCAGGCCGTAATCGACCTGGTCGCCGTTCCAGATGCGTTCGAACACCCATTTGCCAGCGTCGTCGAAATGGCCTTCCTCGACGCGCAGGACCATGCGGCGCTTGCCATCGGTCGAAGGCTTGGCGGCGAAGTCGATGCGGATGCGGTGACCGGCCAGGATGAATTGACCCGGCTCGATCTCGGCGATGGCGATGGCCCCGTTCGGCTGGGCCGAGGCGGCAGGCACGTCATTGGGATCGATGGGCTGGCTGCTTGGTCCGAACTGCCAGCGCTGATAGCCGGTGGTGGCGGTCCAGTCGCCCAGGTCGATGACCTCGGGCTTGCGGTCGTCGGGTTCGGCTGCGCCCCAGACCTTGCCCTCGAAGGCCAGACGCGCCCAGGTGCGCTGCCACGGTCCGATCAGGCGATAGAGGTCGCGGAACGGTTCCAGCGTCTTCTCGGTGATCTCCTTGGTGCCCAGCGGATAGTTGGAATAGCCGGTGTAATCGATGCCGAAGGGCGAAAAGCCGATGCCGCCCCGACCCAGCGTCTCCATCAGATAGCGGGCGTACTGGGTGTCGCTGCCGGTCTCGGCGACGAACAGGGCGTTGTCGGGCCGGGCATAGCGATCCAGGTGGGCTTCGTATTCCCCGGACTTGCGCGTGTAGATGTCGGGTGACAGGAAATCGATGGACGGGGCCGCGGCCTGCCAGACCTCGATCACGTTCCAGGTCGGGCCGCCCGAGGCGTAGGTGGCGGGATCCTGATCGTTCGTCGGGTCGCGCAGGGCGGCGTTGACGTACATCGGCAGCGGATATTCGGCCTTGCCGGCGGCGGCGACCTGACCGACGTAATGGCCGATGGACCAGGCGTGGAAGAACTCGTCCGCGTCCTTGCCGAAGACGGCGGCCCAGGTTCCGGGCGCCTTGCCGGTGCGGTCCAGCAGCGCCTGGGGCACAGGGCCGTCGAAGGCGGCGCGGGCGGCGGGGGAATAGTCGCGCACGGGGCCGTAGGTGCCGACCTCGTTTTCGGGCTGGACCATGATGACGGTGCGTTCGCGCTCATCCACCTGGCGGATGTGGCGCATCAGGGCGGCGAAGGCGCGGGCGTCGGCGGCCAGGGTCTCGGCGCCATAGGGCGACAGGGCGTAGCTTTCCTTGCCGCTCTTCTCGATCAGATGCGGGAACCGCTCGGGGTTCAGCTTGATCCAGGCGGGCGCATAGGCCGGGGCCGTGTTCTTCCAGGTGGCGAACCACAGGAAGACGACGCGCATGTCGTTGGCGCGGGCCTGTTCGATGGCGTGATCGACGAAGGAGAAGTCGAAACGCCCCTCCTCCGGCTCGATCTGTTCCCAACCCAGCGGGATCTGGACCGTATTGGCGCCGATATAACGGAGCGCCGGCCAGGCCTGGGCCAGGGGCGCCGGATAGTTGGACGAGTTGTTGACCTGTCCGCCCAGGATGGTGAAGGGCGCGCCGTCCACCATCAGGGCGTGACGGCCATTCTGTTCAACCAGTTGCGGAATGGGCGACTGGGCGAGAACCGACGAAGCTGTGGCGGCGACCAGGGTCGCGGCCGATAAGGCTGCGGCGAACCCGCGTGTGAAATAGCCCATCGCCGCCTCCCAACGTCGACAAGAAAAAGATCGGGGCGCCGACGACCGCCGGCGCCCCGTTGTCAAAGCCCGATCAGAAGGCGGCGCGCAGCACCACCGCGATCCGGCGGTCGGTATCGACCCAGTTGTAAGGCGGTTTGCGGGTCTCGCTGCCCACCTTCAGGACCGTCCGCTCGTTCAGAATATTGGTCGACTGGACGCCGATCTTGATGTCCTTGGTCAGGTTATAAAAGATCGAACCATCTAGTTGGCCGTAGTCGCTGGCCCATACCGGCGCATTCACGTTCGCCGCCGAAGTCGTCAGCAGATATTCCTCGCGCCAGTTGTAGGCCAGGCGCGCGGAGATGCCGTACTTCTCATAGAGGATGGCGGCGTTGTAGCTGGTGCGAGACATGCCCTCGAGCGGCAGGGTGCTGTCTGCGGCGGCGCCGTTCTGGGTCGTGTCCAGGATGTTCTGGCTGGTGTTCTTGCCGCCGTCCGAGCTAATGTAGGTGAAGTTGCCCTGGAAGCCGAGGCCGCTGAAGGCGCCCGGCAGGAAGTCGAAGAACTGCGAATAGGCCAGCTCGAACCCGTCCACCGTGCCCTCGGCGCCGTTGGTGTAGCGCGTGATCAGGAAGTCGTAGGTGACGCCGCCGTTGGTGATCGACTGCGTTTCCGTGCCGGTGAAGATGTAGTCCTTGATGTCCTTATGGAAGGCCGCGAACGTCAGGCTTCCGGTGGGCGCGAAATACCACTCCAGGCTGGCGTCGTAGTTCGTCGCCGTGATCGGACGCAGCGCTGGATTGCCGCCCACGCCGGTGAAGGGCGTGGTCGGGTTCAGGGTGTAGCCGTCGGGCTGGAAGTTGATCGACAGGTTGGTGAACGGCTGGAGTTGATACATCTCGGGCCGCACCATGGCGCGCGAGATCGCAAAGCGAGCCTGCAGGGTGTCGCTGAGGAACCCACGCAGGTTCAGGCTGGGCAGCCAGTTTGTGTAGCTGCTTTCGACCGGCTGTCCGTCCAGGGATCCGCCGTTTACGAACTGAACCGCCTGATTGAAGGCCGCGCAGTTGGCGCCGGGCGCGTTGGCCGGCGGACAGGCGCCCTGGATGGACGGCAGGGTGGTCACCGTGTTGGAGGCGGTCTTGGTGTCCACCGCGCGCAGGCCGATGTTGCCGTCGAAGGCGCGGCCGAAGAAGCCGGTGTCATTGCCGAAGCGGGCATAGACGTAGGCGGCCTGCGTCTTTTCGGTCAGCTCCGTGATGCCGCCGTTGCCGCCGCCCAGGCGATAGCTTTCATAGTCGTCGCTGAGCGGCGTCCAGCCCCAGCCGGAACTCTCGGTGTTGCGCAAGATATCGTAGGCGTAGGCGGTGCCCTGGTTCAGCAGGCTTTCAGCCGGGAACCACGCTACGCCGGGCACCGGCGCGTCGCCCCGGAAGAAGTTGTCGAAACGATAGAGGGTCGATGAGTTGGGCAGGCGCGGATCCTGCGTGCCGCCCGGATAGCCCGTGTCGTCCAGATAGACGACCGCGCCGCCGCCGTTGCCCCAATACTGATTGGACAACAGGCCCCAATTATAGCCGGTCTGGCGGTTGGTGTAGTTCTTCTCTGTGCCGCGAACGCCGAAGGCGACGGACTTGAAGAAGGACGAGTTCTCGTCGAAGTCGTAACGGGCGTCCAGACGACCCGCCAGTTCGTCGGCTTCGTTGTCCTCGATGTGATCCATCGCCGCCGCCCACCAGTAGGCGGATTTGTCTTCCGGCGTGCCGCCGGTGGAGGTCACGGTCGGCAGATCGCCGTCGATGGTGATCGACAGGTCCGGACGGTTCTGAAGCTGGGTGAAGGCCGTCATCGAATAGATTTCGGCCGAGGACTTCACATATTGCAGATCGCCTGAGAACGACCAGGCGCCGCCGGGCGTGTACTGGAAGTTCAGCGCAACATCGCTGGTCTTCTTGGTGTCGTCGCCGACGCGGGTGTCGGTGTTCCAGGTCGCGGCCGGGATATTACCGCTCACGAAGACGTTCTGGTCGTCATAGCGATAGCTGGAGTTGGGTGAGACGATGCTGTCGGTGCCCAGCGCATATTCGACGTTGTAGGCGTCTGCCTGCGAAGCCAGACCCTGCAGGGTGAACAGCCACTGATCGTTCGGGCGCCATTGGGCGGCCAAGGCGACAGCGGTGCGCTTCTGCTCCCAGTCGATCGTACGCCAGCCCAGATATTTGGGCACGAACACAGTCTCGCCGGCCGTTCCCGAACCGTCGGTGCTGGCGTTGCCTGCGTTGAGGGTCACGGGATCATAGCGGTCGACCGAAATCGAATCGGTGCGGTTGCCGACGTTGGACACGCTGACGTTGGCCAGCAGGCCAATCTCGCCGATGCCGGTCTGCCAACGATCGGTCGCCAAGATGCTGCCCGACCAGAAGCCTTTTTCGGACAGGTCGCCGTAGTTGTAGTCGGCGTTGATCGCCAACAGCGGGTCGCTGTTGTCGAAGGGAACGCGGGTCCGCAGATTGGTCGTGCCGGCGATGCCGCCCTCGATCATGTTGGCGGCGACATTCTTATAGACGTCCACGCCGGCGAGCAGGTCGGCCGACACGTCCTCGAAGCTGAGCCCGCGACCGTTCGAGGCCGAGAAGATGTCGCGGCCGTTGGTTTCGGAACGCACCCACGACAGGCCGCGGATGAAGACGCCGCCGCCCTCTGCCGCCAGACGGGCCGGGTCGCGTGCGGCGTTCGTGCGCTGAAGGGTGACGCCGGGAATGCGCTGCAAGGCCTCCGACACCGAGCGGTCCGGCAGGGCGCCGATATCCACCGCGGTCACCGAATCGACGATGACCTCTGAGTTCTTCTTGATGGCCTGGGCCGAGCGGAGCTGGGCGCGGATGCCGGTGACCACAACCTCATCGACCGTCGTCGCATCACCCGACTGGGCCGGGGCCTGTTGGGCCAACACGGCGGTCGGCAGCGTCGCCGCGACCGTAAGCAAGGATGCTCCGCAAAGCAGAGCGACGCGACGAACGTGATTTTGACGAGACATCGGTCTCAGAACCTTCCTGCTGGTCGCGCCCGTCGCTTATTGACGACGTAGGGCGACATCCCTCCCGACGTGAACTCACCCACCCTTCGATGGCATGATCACCTTTCAAGGATGCACAAGTTTTCATGAGCTGAAAAGCACTTTCTGTTAGCGCTACCACAATAGCCCCGCGACGATCCTCGGCTATTAGATGCCGACACAGGATCCGCGCCAAGCGGGCGACGGGGAAGAAGCATGAGCGAACAGCCAGAACCGGTGCGCCACATCGCCATCGTGGGCGGCGGCACGGCGGGTTGGATGGCCGCCGCCGCATTGGGCCGAGCGTTCACCCGCGCCCAGGGTCTGGCCTTAATGATCACCCTGCTCGAATCGGAATCCATCGGCACGGTGGGCGTGGGCGAGGCCACGATCCCGCCCATCCGACAGTGCGTCCAGACGATCGGGCTGTCCGAGGAGGATTTCATCCGCTCGACGGCCGCGACCGCCAAACTGGGCATCGCCTTCAAGGACTGGACTGCGCCGGGCTCGGAGTATTTCCACGGCTTCGGCGACTATGGCCCCATCGTCGCTGGACAGGCCTGGCGGCAATATCTGTTTCGCCTGAAGGCCGCCGGTCGGATCGACAGCCTTGATCCCTGGTCCATGCCGACGGCCATGGCCCGCGCCGGCAAGTTCGCCCCGCCGGTCGAGGACAGCCGTTCGGTGCTGTCCCACTATTCATACGCCTATCAGTTCGACGCCGGCTTGTTTGCACGGCGGCTGAGGACGTTGGCGGAGACGATGGGCGTCGTCCGGCGCGAAGGGCGGATCACGGGTGTGGATCGTAACGGCGAGACCGGTCTGGTGCGAGCCGTGACGCTGGAAGACGGCGGCGAGGTCGAGGCAGACCTGTTCATCGACTGCTCGGGTTTCCGAGGCCTGTTGATCGAACAGACGATGCGGGCGGGATATGAGGAATGGACGCACTGGCTGCCGTGCAACCGCGCGGTCGCCGTGCCGTGCAGTTCGACTCTGGCCCCCGAGCCCATCACCACGGCGCGTGCGCGAGAGGCCGGCTGGCAGTGGCGCATTCCCCTGCAGCACCGGGTCGGCAACGGCTATGTCTATTCCAGCGACCATGTGGACGATCAGACGGCGCTGGACGACCTGCTGGACCAGATCGAATCGGAGCCGTTGGCTGAGCCCAATCGGTTGAGGTTCGTCACCGGGCGGCGACGCGAGGCCTGGAAGGGCAATGTGGTGTCGCTGGGTCTGGCGTCCGGCTTCGTCGAACCGCTGGAGTCTACCAGCATCAACCTGATCCAGACCGGCATCGGGCGGTTGCTGGAGATGTTCCCCGACCGCAGCTTCGATCCGGCCCTGATCCGCGAATACAATCGACGCTCGGCCCAGGAGTTCGAGCGCATCCGCGACTTCATCATCCTGCACTATCATCTGGCCGGTCGCGCCGGCGCGATGTGGGACCGATGCCGCGAAACGGCGCCGCCCGATACGCTGATGGAAAAGATCGAACTGTTCCACGCGCGCGGGGAGGTCGGCCTGCTGGAGGACGAATCTTTCCGCGAAGACAGTTGGGCTGCGGTGTTCACCGGCCTGGGCACTTGGCCCAAACAGCCGTCTCCGCTGGTCTGTATCGATGATCTGGAGACCGTGGATCGACAGGCCCGGCAGTTCGCGCAACTGATTGCGCGGGCGGCGGCCGCCCTGCCCGACCATTCCACCACCTTCACCGGTTACGCACGATGATCCCTGCCCCACTGAAGCGTATTCTGATCGTCGGGGGCGGCACGGCCGGCTGGATGGCCGCCGCCGCACTAGCGCACGTCACGCGCGGCACGGTGAAGGTCGAGTTGGTCGAGTCCGAGGTTATCGGCACGGTCGGCGTCGGCGAGGCCACCATTCCGCCGATCCTGCTGTTCAACCAGTTGCTGGGCATCGACGAGAACGAATTCGTCCGCGCCACCCAAGCCACCTACAAGCTGGGTATTCAGTTCAACGACTGGTTCCAGAAGGGCCGGAGCTATTTCCATCCGTTCGGAACCTATGGCACGCGCATCGACGCCGCCTCCTTCCACCAATATTGGCTAAGGCTGAACAAGGCGGGGCTGGACGATGACCTGGACGCCTATTCCGTCACGACGATGGCGGCGCGCATGAGCCGTTTCACCCGGCCTGACGCCGACCCGCGCGGCGCCGGCTCGCAGATGACCTACGCCTTCCATTTCGACGCCGGCCTGTATGCGCGCTTCCTGCGCCGGCGCGCCGAGTCGCAAGGCGTCGTGCGTCATGAGGGCAAGATCGCCGACGTGCGCCTGCGCGACGGCGACGGCTTTATCCAGTCGGTGCGACTGGATGACGGACGCGAGCTGGAGGCGGACTTCTTCATCGACTGTTCGGGCTTCCGCGGCCTGCTGATCGAAGGGGCGCTGAAGACGGGGTACGAGGACTGGACCCACTGGCTGCCGGCGGACCGTGCTGTGGCCATGCCCTGCACCCGGGTCGGCGATCCGACGCCCTATACCCAATCGACGGCCCTTGAAGCGGGATGGCGCTGGCGCATTCCGCTGCAGCACCGCACCGGAAACGGCTATGTCTATTGCAGCCCCTTCATCTCGGACGACGAGGCCCAGGCCAGGCTGCGCGCCTCCCTGGACGGCGAGGCGATGGCCGAACCCAACTTCCTGCGGTTCACCACCGGTCGCCGCAAGAAGACCTGGAACAAGAACTGCCTAGCCCTGGGCCTGGCGTCGGGCTTCCTGGAACCGCTGGAATCGACCAGCATCCATCTGGTGCAGTCGGGCATATCCAAACTGCTGCTGCACTTCCCCGACACCGGCTTCGCCCAAGCCGATATCGACAACTATAACCGCATGATGCGGCTGGAGACCGAGCGGATCCGCGACTTCATCATCCTGCACTATCATGCCACAGCGCGCGACGACTCGCCTCTGTGGCGCCATGTGCGGGCCATGCCGATTCCCGAGACGCTGAAGCAGAAGATGGACCAGTTCCGCAGCCGGGGCCGCATCTTCCGATACGAGGACGAGCTGTTTCAGGAGACGAGCTGGATCGCCGTGCTGCTCGGCCAGGGCGTCATCCCCGAGCGACACGATCCGATCACGGAGACCATTCCTCTGGAGCAGGTCCAGCAATGGTTGCAGAAGATGAAGGCGATGATCCAGCAGGGCGTGGCGCGGATGCCGACGCACGATGCCTTCATCACCGCCAACTGCAAAGCGCCGCCGCTGCGATAAGACGGTGACGCCTGGAGCGAAATCGTGGAGCCTGATCCCGGCGTCAGCGGAATCGCGAAGCGATCCCACCTCGACCGATCACGCTCTAGCCCCGTCAGTGGTTGTCGCGCGGCAGGCCGATGGTATCGACGATGCGGTGGTATTTGACGGCGGGCTCCAGCACGGCGCCGGTTTCCAGCTGGCCGACCACGTCGCGCTGCATTTCCTGCCAAGGGGTCTGGGAGGCGGGGTATTTGTAGCCGCCTGCCGCCTCGAACGCCTGGCGACGCTCGGACAGTTCCGCGTCCGAAATCAGGATGTCGGCGCGGCCGGTGTTCAGATCGATGCGGACCCGGTCGCCGGTCTTCAGCAGGGCGATGTTTCCACCCGCCGCCGCCTCGGGCGAGGCGTTCAGGATCGAGGGCGAGCCGGAGGTGCCGGACTGGCGCCCGTCGCCGATGCAGGCCAGGGCACTGACGCCCCTTTTTATGAGGTATGCCGGCGGGCGCATATTCACGACCTCGGCCGCGCCCGGATAGCCGATGGGGCCGGCGCCGCGCATGAACAGCAGGGTCTGCTCGGTGATGCCCAGGCTCTCGTCGTCGATGCGGTGGTGATAATCCTCGGGCCCGTCGAACACGACGGCCGGGCCTTCAAAGGCATTCAGATCGTCGGGGTTGGACAGATAGCGTTCGCGGAACTCGTCCGAGATCACGCTCAGCTTCATGATGGCCGAGTTGAACAGATTGCCGGTGAAGACCACGAAGCCAGCGTCGGTCTTCATCGGGGCGTCGAAGCTCTTGATGACATCGGGCAGTTGGATCTCGGCGCTCTTGCAGTTCTCGCCGATGGACTTGCCGGTGACCGTCAGGGCGTGCTCGTTGATCAGCCCCTGTTTCATCAGTTCGGAGACGACGGCGGGGACGCCGCCGGCATGGAAATAGTCCTCGCCCAGGTATTCGCCGGCGGGCTGGAGGTTGACCAGCAGCGGCACGTGCAGGCCTTCGGTCTGCCAATCCTGCAACCGCACATCGACATGGGCGTGGCGGGCCAGGGCGGTCAGGTGGATCGGGGCGTTGGTCGAGCCGCCGATGGCCGAGTTGACGACGATGGCGTTGTGGAAGGCTTCCTTGGTCAGGATATCCGACGGCTTCAGATCCTCACGCACCATCTCCACAATGCGCAGGCCCGTCTCGTAAGCGACCTGGGCGCGCTCGCGGTACGGCGCCGGAATGGCGGCCGAGCCGGGCAGCGACATCCCCAGCGCCTCGGCCAGCGAGTTCATCGTCGTCGCCGTGCCCATGGTGTTGCAATAGCCGACCGACGGGGCCGACGAGGCTACCAGTTCGATGAAGCCGTCGTAGTCGATCTCGCCGGCCGCCATCATCTGACGCGCCTTCCAGATGATGGTGCCGGACCCGGTGCGCTCGCCCTTGTGCCAGCCGTTCAGCATCGGGCCGACCGACAGGGCGATGGCGGGAATGTCCACGGTGGCGGCGGCCATCAGACAGGCGGGCGTGGTCTTGTCGCAGCCGATGGTCAGGACGACGCCGTCCAGCGGATAGCCGTAGAGGCTCTCGACCAGACCCAGATAGGCCAGGTTGCGATCCAGACCGGCGGTCGGGCGCTTGCCGGTTTCCTGGATCGGATGGACCGGGAACTCCATGGCGATGCCGCCCGCCTCGCGGATGCCTTCGCGCACCCGCTCGGCCAGGACCAGATGGTGACGGTTGCAGGGCGACAGGTCCGAGCCGGTCTGGGCGATGCCGATGATCGGCTTGTTCGACTGAAGCTCTTTTCGCGTCAGGCCGTAGTTCAGATAGCGCTCCAGATAGAGCGCCGTCATGTCCGGGTTCTCGGGATTGTCGAACCAGGCGCGGCTGCGGAGCGGCTTTGCGGTCTTGGAATTGTCGGTCATTTCAGGTCCAGCCGCCATCGACGACATAGTGTTGATTGGTGATCGCCCCCGCCTCATCCGAGCACATGAAGACGACGACGCGGGCGATGTCGTCCGGCACGAGACGGCGCTTGAGGCACTGGTTGGCGTAGATGTCTTTTTCGGTTTCCGGCGTGACCCAGAGCTCGAGTTGCCGCTCGGTCATGATCCAGCCGGGCGCGACGGCGTTCACCCGAACGCCGAACTGGCCGAAGTCTCGGGCCAGCGAGCGCGTCAGGCCGATCACCGCCGATTTGCAGGCCGTATAGGCGGCCATGCCGCCTTGGCCGATGACCCAGGAGGTCGACCCCAGATTGACGATCGCGCCCTTGCCCGTCGCCTTCATGTCAGGCAGCACGGCCTGGGCGGCGAAGAACTGGTGCTTCAGGTTCACGGCCATTCGGCCGTCCCAATAGTCTTCGGTCACCTCCAGCGTGGCGTGACGTTCGTCATGGGCGGCGTTGTTGACCAGAATATCGATGGGGCCGAAGGCGTCACGCACCGTCCCGATGGCGGCCTTCAGCGTCGGGATATCGGTAAGGTCGCAGGGGACGAACAACGCGTCCTGCCCCAGGTCGGCCTGTAGCTTGGTCCCGCGTTCGGCGTCGATATCCAGAAAGCCAACCTGTGCGCCCTGGGCGTGGAAGGCCCGAACGATGCCCTCGCCAATGCCGCCGGCGCCGCCGGTGACGACGACGGTCTTGCCCTTCAGGTCGGAGTAGATGGCAGCCATGGATGCGGGCCTCCCCAGGCCGGAGGGTCGTCTGCGCGGCCCAAGGCCCTTTTCACAAATGAAACTTGTTGCCGTCAACAAAAAATGGGCGGCGTCGGCGTCAAGCTTGGGAAACGGCGCCCATCTGATCCGAAATCACCTCTGCGGCCCGCACCAGCAGCGCCGCCGCCTCATCCTTCGTGCAGATCATCGGCGCCTGTTCGATGAAAGGGGTAATCAAGGTGGCGATCACGCCGTCCGCCCCCATGATGGGCGCCACCAGATCGGTGACGCCTTTCACGAAGTCGCTGGCCCGCTCCACATAGTCGCCTTGGGTCATCGCTTCCGAGCGGGCGGCGAACTCGTTCACCGCCTTTACTCCGAACAGGCCGACCAATGTCTCCTTGAGATGCGCCCGCGCCCGTTCATTGGCCCGCGAATAGAACATCAAGCCCGAGGTGGCGTGTAGGATGCTGCGCCTGTACCCGATCCGCACCGAATAGCCGAGGTCGCCGGGGCTCTCGATCCGCGCGATGACGACGATCTGATCGCCGGACGGCACAACAAGGTGGCACGACTGCATCGTCGCCGACGCCAGATCGCGCATGGCCGGCATGGCGACATCGACCAGCGACTTGATCGGCGCCTGGGTCATGCCCAGCGTGAACAGGCGGTTGGTCAGACGATAGCCGTCCGAGGACTGTTCGATATAGCCGCGGAACTCCAGCACCTGGATCATGCGGAACAGTTCGCTGACGGAACGTCCCAAGGTGACGGACATCTGCGACGGCGTCATCGGCTCGCCTTGTGCAGACAGCAGTTCAAGAACGTCGAGGCCCTTCTCCAAGGCGGGCGCGCGATATTTGCGATCGTCGGCGGCGTCTTGATCGGTCATGGGATTCCTGTCGCTTGGGCCCTACGTTGCCCTCGCCATCGTCGCGGAGGAAGCCGAGGCTTGGAACAAGAAAGCTACATTACCGCAGGTAAAATACACAAGCGCATATAAAAAGTCCATTGCGGCTGACCGGGGGCTAACCTAGGCTTCGACTTAAGCCCGAACACGGGCGCATCGGGGGAAGTGCACCATGTCGCTCGCAGGCATCGATCTGGCGATTCTGGCGATCTACGCCATCTTCATCTTCGGCCTGGCCCAGTGGGTCTCACGCAGTAAGGCCGGCGAACAGAAGACCTCCACCGACTATTTCATGGCATCCAAGAGCCTGCCCTGGTGGGCCATCGGCGCGTCGCTGATCGCGGCCAACATCTCGGCCGAACAGATCATCGGCATGAGCGGATCGGGCTATGTGATCGGCCTGGGGATCGCCTCCTACGAATGGATGGCGGCGCTGACCTTGTTGATCGTGGGCAAGTTCTTCCTGCCGATCTTCCTGCGCAACGAGATCGTGACCATGCCGCAGTTCCTGCAGCAGCGGTACGGGCCGACGATCCGCAATGTGATGGCCGTCTTCTGGCTGCTGCTCTACATCTTCGTGAACGTGACCTCGATCCTGTGGCTGGGCGCGATCGCCGTCCACACCGTCACCGGCTTCAACCAGGACTACGCCATCGTCGCCATCGGCGTCTTCGCCCTGGCCTATCAGCTGTGGGGCGGGTTGAAGGCCGTGGCCCTGACCGACATCGTGCAGGTGGCCCTGCTGGTCTGTGGCGGGCTGATCATCGGCTTCATCGCCCTGTCGACGATCGGCGGCGCGGGCGGAGCGGCGGCGGGCTTCCACACCCTGATCACCCAGTTCCCGGACAAGTTCGACATGATCCTGTCCAAGGACAATCCTCACTATCAGGAGCTGCCGGGCATCGCCGTCCTGCTGGGCGGCCTGTGGGTCATGAACATCAGCTATTGGGGTTTCAACCAGTACATCATCCAGCGCGCCCTGGCCGCCAAGTCGCTGCCGGAAGCCCAGAAGGGTATCGCCTTCGCCGCCTATTTGAAACTGCTGATGCCGGTGATCGTAGTGCTGCCGGGCATGGCGGCGCTGATCCTGGCCCCGAACCTGTCAACGCCGGACCAGGCCTATCCGACGATGATGAACCTGCTGCCGGTAGGTCTGAAAGGTCTGGTCTTCGCCGCCCTGATCGCCGCCATCATCGCCTCGCTGGCGTCCAAGGTGAACTCGATCTCGACCATCTTCACCCTGGACCTCTACGCGAAGATCAGGAAGGACACGCCCGAGCATCAGCTGGTCACGGTCGGCCGCATCGCCGCCGTCGCCGCCGTCGTCATCGGCATGCTGACCGCCCGCCCGCTGCTGGGCGGCTTCGATCAGGCGTTCCAGTTCATTCAGGAGTTCACCGGCTTCTTCACCCCCGGCATCGTGGTCATCTTCATGCTGGGCCTGTTCTGGAAGCGGGCGTCCGAAGCCGGCGCCCTGACAGCCGCCATCGGCTCGGTCGTGCTGTCGGCCATCTTCTGGTGGTTGCAGGAAACCGGCCAGTTCATCTTCCCCTTCATGAACCGGGTCGGCGTCGTCTTCGTCGTCTCGCTGATCGCGGCGGTGATCGTGTCCCTGCTGGTCCCGGCCAAGCCCGACGCCATGAAGATCAAGCTGGACCAGATCAGCTACAAGACCTCGCTGGGCTTCAACCTGGCGGCGGTCGGCGTGATCGCCTTCCTGATCCTAGTCTATACGATCTGGTGGTGAGGTGAGTTCAGCGAACGGACTGATTGGGGTCGATTGGGGCACCAGCAATCTGCGCGTCATGCGGATCGCCGAGGGCGGCGCGGTGCTGGACAGCCGCTCCGACCCGCGCGGCGCCGGCGGCCTTGCGCCGAACCAGTTCCACGACGTGCTGAACGCGGTCGCGGGCGACTGGCTGAACGACGGCTTGCCGGTGCTGGTCAGCGGCATGGCCGGGGCGCGGGGCCGGTGGCGTGAAATGGCCTATCTGCCCTGCCCCGCCGGCGTCGCCGAACTGGCCATAGCTGTCGCCAGCCCTGACGATGCGCCCTACGTCTCCATCGTGCCCGGGGTCGCCGTATTCGAGGACGGCCGCCTTCAGGACGTGATCCGCGGCGAGGAGACTCAGGTCTTCGGCCTGGAGGCGCCCGACGACGCCGTCATCGTCGGCCCCGGCACCCACAGCAAATGGATCCGCACCGCTGGCGGCCGGGTCACGGATTTCCGCACCTTCATGACCGGCGAACTGTTCGCCGCAATCCGCAAGAGCACAATCCTTGGCGCCGGCATGGGTGATCCCGGCATGGACGACGACGCCTTCGCCGCTGGTGTCGAGCGATCATTGCGCGACCCAGCCCTAACCGCCGCCCTGTTCTCAGTGCGGGTTGAAGGTTTGGCCGGACGCCTTTCAGCGGCATCCTCGGCCGACTATCTATCCGGCCTGCTGATCGGGGCCGAGGTCGCGGCCCAGGCCGACGCCAACCACCGCCCTGTCATCCTGCTCGGCGCCGAGGCCCTGAGCCGCCGCTACGCCGCCGCCTTGGCGCAGGGCGGTTTCCAAGACGTCCGTATCGCGGACGGCGCCGCCGCCACGGCCAAGGGTCTGTGGCGCATTCACGAGGCCGCACACCGATGATCCCTGTTTCCATTGAAAGCCTGGACGCCCTGCCGCTGATCGCCATCCTGCGCGGCCTGAAACCGGACGAGGCGGTCGACATCGGCGAGGCCATCGTCGCCGCCGGTTTCCGCTGCCTGGAAGTGCCGCTGAATTCGCCCGAGCCGCTGGAAAGCATCCGCCGCCTGCGCCAGGCCTTGGACGGCCGCGCCTTGGTCGGCGCCGGCACTGTGCTGAACGTCGCAGCAGCGCGCGAAGTCGCAGAGGCCGGCGGCCAGCTGATCATCTCGCCCAATACGAACGTCGAGGTGATCGCCGAGACCAAGACCCTGAGCTTGCTGTCCCTGCCCGGCTTCTTCACCCCGTCCGAGGCTTTCGCCGCCCTGGACGCTGGCGCCGACGCGCTGAAGCTCTTCCCCGCCGAGATCGCCGGTCCCAAGGGTCTGAAAGCCGTCCGCGCCGTCCTGCCCGCCGAAACCCGCATCTACCCCGTCGGCGGCGTCGATCCCGACAGCATGGCCGCCTGGCGGATCGCCGGCGCCTCCGGCTTCGGCATCGGCTCGGCCGTTTTTCAGCCAGGGCAGTCAGCTGAACAGGTCGCCCGTCAGGCGGCCGGATTTGTAGTGCAGTGGTCCTGATGAGAAATGCAAACCGCCACGCTCGCATTTTCCGTCAGATCAAGGTGACGGCTGAGGGTGAACTTATGGGCAACCGGTCCAAATGGTTCAGCCGTTATCTCCGCAGGGTCTGCGGCGTCGTTGATGATCGGGTGGTGTTCCACTCGTTCCGCCATAGCTTCAAGCACTACGCTCGTGCGAAGAACGCCTAAGCCTAGGTGTCCAACGAGATTACGGGCACGAAGGCGGGGACGTGGCTGATCAATACGCCGGTCTGGAATAACTCCTGGCGCCGCTGGTCTAGGGCAGGCCGCGCTATCGGGTGCCAGGCTTCGCTCTGCCGCCCTCGCCAGCTTCCCTGAGATAGCCGGGAAGACCGGAAAGCTGTGCGCGGGGACGGCAGATGGGTTTCGGCCGGGTTGATTTGTTCGTCAGGGACGGCGAGGCCCCTTAGTGCGTGTTTCTCAGATGGCGGCGGCCGGGCCTGCGGACGCGAAACCGATTGCCTGCGGTTTGGGTTGCGCGCCGCTGCCGCGCCGACCCTGCGCGGAATAGTCCAAAGCCCTGTCGTGGTCGATGCAGGCCTGAGTGCCGGGCGCGATGATGCCTGTCACAAGGAAGCCGGGGCTGCAGGTCCGGCTGGCTATAGGTCCTCCGGGCGCATCGTCGTGGGCGGGTCTTGCTGCGCTGCGGCCTGAGCCTCTGGGAAGTCAAAGCTCTCCCGGTTCAGGGCGGCTTCGCTCTATCCGACAAGAGCGCGCCGCGCTCTGCCAGATCGCGGGCGGCGTCCATCTTTCCGGCTTAAGCGTCCGCTGCCGACAACTTCTCGGCCTTCGATCTCTGCGGCGAGGACGCTCTCAGCGATGGCGTCGATAGCGGCGTCCCGATAAACGTTGAGCGCATAGTCATAGCAAGCCACGTCGTTGGCTAGGGCGGCTTCCATGATGCAGGCGATGTTGCCGACAATGACGCCAACGTCGGTGTGTTGGTCGGCGAACCCATTGATGGCGATTTCAACGGCCCGCCGCGGTTCATGGATTTGGCGCAGGGCGACTGCGCGTGGATGGACCGAGAAGGGATCGAGGCCGTGGGCGTGGATGGTGGCGAGGGCGACATTGACCTTCACCCGTTGTTTCCATGGTCAGTCTCATTGGCCTTTTCCTTCTTGATGGGCTTCCTCGAGGGCCGCCTCGCCTTCGCCGGTCAGGATCGCCAGCCTCGCCACGCGCAGTCCTTCAGCCTTGGACAATGACAGGTCCAGAGCATCGCCGCCGTCGAGGATCGGTTGATAGGCTTCCAGCCCTTCCCCGGCTTCAAGGTTGAAATCCTCCAAGCTCCCGGCCGCAATGTAGTCCGCACGTTTCTTCCGCAGGGCGACCAGCGCCCGCGTGGCGTAAACATCTATATCGATTGGCAGAGCCGCCTTGGCCTTAGCGGCAGGGGCGGATCCACTGGCGGCCATAGCCGGCCATCGCCTCAGCGGACTCCCGGTCTTGAGCAGCCCACAAAGCGACCTGTAAGTGTTTCACCTCAGCCGGGTCCGCCGTCCCTAACGCCCTGACGATTTTACGCTTGCCGCCGTATGCAGCACGAAGTTCGAAGGAGATGATGCGGCGCGTGGAATACCGCCCCCTCGCGTCTGATTAGCCCAGTCAACACGTTTGCCTCTCCGTATCGGGTATAGCAGACATTCGGCCAGCGACCATTTTATGTGACTGATTTCTCTACAAACTCTTCTAGATCAAGAGCTTTTAGCACCGTGGCGGCTAGAGAGGAAGTCGTTTTTCCTCGTAGATCCAAGCCCTTTTTTCCCGTTTGGCTAACCCCTCGGGAGACATCGCGGCCAGGAAAAACCCCGCCAGCGTTGCAGCGCTCGGCGGGGTTCGAATGGGCTTGGCACAACACTCAAGGCCGCAGGCATCCTACCCACTGCCAGACTCGGCTGCAACGCCGGAGGCTCTGCCATGAGCCGCCGTCTCGATCCTGAAAACTTCTGCGCAGAAAAACTCGCTTGGCATAGACGGATCATGCGAGACCCCGCCGTCTCACGGTCCGCCAAATCTGTCGTCAGCCTACTCGTCCACGACCTGAACCCCTGCGTAGGGGGTGCCTGGAGGGGCTAGGACAGCATGGCCGCCAGCCTTGGCTTGAGCGACAGGCAACTGGGGCGTCTGCTCAAACAACTCGAAGCCGCTGCTTATCTTCAAATCGAAGTTCGCAAGGGCCGTAGCCGAACCAATATTTACCGCGCCACACTACCCGGCGACGCCGCAGAGGCATCTGAAAAGCGGACATCCATGACCGATCAAATAGGAGAAAAGCGGACACCCGCGTCCACTCAACCGCCAAAAAACCGGACACCCAAGTCACGAAAACCGGACATGGACGTCCGACAATTCCCTTATGACTCCATTAGAAGATTTCGCGCCGCCGAAAGCCAGCAGCGGGACGTGGTCGGTACGCCGGCGCAGGTTGTCTCGTTTGCGCAGGCCGACATCCGGCAGGCGGTCGTGCAGATCGTGGGGGAAGCTGCGACGGTGAGCTATCTGGATCGCGCCAGATGGGAGCCCGATGGCCAACGCATCGTCTGCTCCAGTCCTACCGCATTCGGTCGGCTGAAAGACCTTGTCGGTCGTCCGCTTGCTGAGAGAGGCGTGTCCATCGCTCTGCGCTGCAAAGCCACACGCCTTGCGGCCTGATCGGAGCTTGCGGCGAATGTCTGCGATATTCACCGCAAATTTTGCGCTGATTGAGTCTTGTTCTTGCGGCGAATAGCATCCACATTCCCCGCAGAAAGTGCGGCAAATATGATTTATATCCATAAGCGGGCCGGTTGGCCAAATCTGATTTGGGACGATAGCACCCTTGCCCAGCCGCTTGCCGCAGCGCGCCATCGCCAAGGCCGGCTGATCGGGCGGATGGAGGCCTTGGGTTTTGCGCTTCGCGAGGAGGCCGTCCTCCGCACCCTGACCGAGGACGTGTTGAAGTCCAGCGAGATCGAGGGCGAAGTCCTCGACCGCGAACAGGTCCGTTCATCCATCGCCCGCCGCCTGGGCATGGACGTCGTCGGCATGGTCCCGGCGGACCGCGACGTCGAGGGCGTTGTCGAGATGATGCTCGACGCCACCCAGAACTACGCCCAGCCGCTTACCGCCGACCGCCTGTTCGCCTGGCACGCCGCCCTCTTCCCGACCGGCCGCAGCGGCATGAGCCGCATCACCGTTGGGGGCTGGCGCACGCCGGACGGCGACCCGATGCAGGTCGTCTCGGGCCCGGTCGGTCGCGAACGCATCCACTACGAAGCCCCGTCCGCCGTCCGCCTCGACGCCGAAATGGCGGCCTTCCTGCAATGGTCCGAGACCGCCACGCCCGACCCGGTGCTGAAGGCCGGCGTCGCACACCTGTGGTTCGTCACCAACCACCCTTTCGACGACGGCAACGGCCGCATCGCCCGCGCCATCGCGGACCTCGCTCTTGCCCGGGCTGAAGGCACCGCTCAGCGGTTCTACAGCATGTCCGCCCAAATCCGCGCGGAGCGGAAGGCCTATTACGAAATGCTGGAAGCGACCCAGAAGGGCGACCTGAACATCACCGCCTGGTTGCTCTGGTTCATCGCCTGCCTCGACCGCGCATTCGACGGCGCCGAGACGATCCTTGCCAGCGTCATGCGCAAGGCCCGCTTCTGGGAGGCCCTGGCAGATCAGCCGATGAACGAACGCCAGAGAAAGGTGCTCAACCGGCTCCTCGACGGCTTTGAGGGCAAGCTCACCAACGCCAAATGGGCCGCATTGGCGAAGACTTCATCTGACACCGCGCTGCGCGATATTAGCGATCTGGTGCAGCGGGGGTTACTAGAACGGGATGCCGGGGGGGGGCGGAGCACCAGTTACTCACTCGTTGAGGAACGCGCGCGGCTCTAATTTCTGAAGCATGACTGGCCGTGACTGGTAAAGGGTTGGATCCATCAGTGGTTGATTTACGGCCCCGCTTTCGCGCAGATGGAGGCGGACTAGGGCGGGGGATCACCGACATGCTGGGCATCGTGTTCGTTCCGGGCATCATGGGGAGCCGGCTAGCGCTCAACGGAAACGAAATCTGGCCCCCGACCATCCGTGAGGCATTGCTCGGCTACCGACGGATCGACGCGCTCGCCGATCCCGACGCCGCCCCTAGCGGGGTGATCGAGCGGGTATCCTGCAAGCCAGTTAACGAACGTATTCTGGGCGACTTGTCCTTTATCGCCTCTGGAAGAGCGGGCGTCGCCCGCGGACTGTTCGCACCGTTTCACTATGACTGGCGCAAGGATCTGCGCGAGGCTGCGGCCGCCCTCGCGGATCACCTGGACGATCTCCTCGGGAACGGTGCGAGCGAAGTCCGGATCGTAGCCCACTCGATGGGCGGGCTGGTGACCCGCTGCTATCTCGAATGCGGCGATTATGATGACCGCCCGGGCTGGACGGCGGTGAAGGGGCTTCTGACTGCGGCGACGCCGCACCGGGGGGCACCGGTCGCGCTTGGGCGCGCGTTGGGATTGGAAGCGACCGTCGGTTTTTCGGGGACGGACACCTAGCGGCTGTCCGCCGAGCCGGCGTTCCCATCCCTTTACCAACTGCTGCCCGACGAGGGCGTCGTGAGCGCCTGGTCCTGGACCGGTCGTAACAAGGTCGCCGCCGACATCTACGATCCGACCCTGTCAGCCTCGCTTAAGCTTTCGGCCCCGAATCTTCAGGCCGCACGGGAGCTTCGCGAAATACTTGAACGGGGCGGGCGTCCGAAGCATGTCGCCTATCAAAGCATCGCCGCGACCGGTCATCGCACCGTGACGAGGGTCGATGTGCGCGGAGGTCGCTCGCGTGATGGTGCTGTCAGTCTAACGCTAACTTGTCTCCACTTGAGGCCGCCTAATGGTCTGATCGGAGATCGCATTTCGTGAAGCCGCTATCGTTTAAGCGCCATCGCTTCCCAGCGGCGGTGATCCGCCAGGCTGTGTGGCTGTACTTTCGCTTCAGCCTCAGCCTTCGTGACGTTGAAGAGCTTATGGCCGCGCGCGGAATCGATGTCAGCTATGAGACAATCCGCTGCTGGACGATCAAGTTCGGGCCACAGATTGCGCGGCGGCTGAAGAAGCTTCGCCCCTCCCCTTCTCCCCGCTGGCATCTCGACGAGGTCGTTTGCTCGGTCGGTGGGAAGCGAATGTTCCTATGGCGCGCCGTAGATGCCGAAGGCGAGGTGCTGGACGTTGTCGTCCAGCGACGGCGGGATACCGATGCGGCCTTGAAGCTGCTCCGGCGTCTGCTGCGGAAACAGCGTGTCGAGCCCGAGAAGATCGTCACCGATGGGCTCGCATCATACCAAGCAGCATTGGGCCAACTTGGTCTCCGGCACCTACATTCCCCTGGCCGACTGCGAGAAAACAATCGAGCGGAGAACTCGCATCTGCCAATCCGGCGGCGAGAGCGGCAGCAGCAGTTGTTTAAATCCCAAGCGTCAGCCCAACGATTTCTCACCACTCATGCCGCGATCTACAACACCTTTTACACTCAACGACATCTAATCACCCGCCGTTTCCGCGCCGGGGCGAATGCGGCATGGGCCGTAGCTGTCGCCTGAGTTTTCGTCGGGTTGGGCCAGCTGCCATGCTCATCCATTAACCTGACAGCACTCATATCAGCTACGCGTGAGCGAGGAACGTTCGCCACGATCGTGGAGATACCCGTTATCCGGCGGCCTCACGCTGATTCCTTAGCGCGCAAGTTACAGACACTTCGATGCGCCTTCAGAGCGGATGGAAAGCAGAACGATCGCCCGCAGCTGTCGGCCAGCAGCAATCCTGACGTCATCGGCATCTGGGCATATCAGGCGGCAGAATTTGAATAGCGATCCGATCAAAGCCTAGACCGCACTTCGAAGTCGAGCGTCCAGCGCCCTTTTCCAGCCGGACGAAAATCGGCAATCCGGGCGGCGATCTGGCGATCCAGGCCGTCGAGCATGGCGGTGCCATTGGCGACCAGGGCCACTGTTGCATTGGTCTGCCAGAATGGACCGCTTTCGCCCTTTAGCGTGAAGCGAAGATGCACGGTGTCGTTGGATTTCGGCATAGGACGCTCAGACAGGAATTCTTTTCAAACAACAGTCAGCTCTGTCGCACAAGGCGACGAGCAACCGGGGGCTCGGTGCGATCTCATAACTTCGCCGCGTCCTTGACTACACAGACAGCGCTTTTGCGACGACCGGCGCCAATCCGTCGGCGATGACGCGTACACCTTCGGCGTTGGGGTGTATGCCGTCTGGCTGATTGTAGCGGCGATCCAGGGCCACCCCTTCCAGCAGGAAAGGATACGCTGGGACATCTTCCTTGCGCGCCAGGTCCGCGAAGATGCGATCGAACTCGGCGGCATAGGCGCCATATTGAGGCGGCGCCTTCATCCCCGCCAGCAGGACGGGAATATCGCGCGCCTTCAGCGACGTTATGATGGCCTCCAGATTGGATCGGACCGTTTTGGGATCCACGCCCTGAAGCATGTCATTGCCCCCCAGGGCCACGATGCACAGGTCGGTGTCGTCCTGCACGCTATAGCTGACTCGGGCCAGGCCGCCGCCTGTCGTGTCGCCCGAAACCCCGGCGCCGCGAACCCTCACCCTGATCCCCTTCGCCCTCAACGCCTCTTCCAGGCGTACAGGCAGAGCCTCGGCCGAAGGCAGGCCGAAGCCGGCGGTGATGGAATCGCCCAGCAGCGTCACGATCTTTTCCGGCCCGTCCGAAGGTGCAGCCTTGGGTGAAGGCGACACCGAGGCCTCAGCCGGCGCCTCTGACGTCTCTTCTTTCGAGGCGCTGCATCCGGCAAGGACGAGCCCTACCCCTCCGGTCAGGAGCGTGCGGCGTGGAATGGGCGGCATGGGCGAAGGGGGCTTTGGAGTCATGATCTGCACCCCCATATAGGGACCAGCTTTCCTCCTCCCAATGCAGCAGGCGACTTATCGATGGCTTCAGCCGCTCCGCTCGTCCTCGATGGCGTCGTCCTCACCCTGCCTTCGGCGGCAGGACCCGTGAAAATCCTTCGCGGCTTGGACCTGGCCGTTGCGCCCGGCGAGACGGTCTCCATCGTCGGCCCCTCTGGATCAGGCAAATCCTCGTTGATCTCCATCGCTGCAGGGCTGGAAACCCCAACCCGGGGCCAAGCCATGCTGTTCGGTCAGGATATGGCCGCGTTGGGCGAGGACGGCCGTGCCCGCCTGCGCCGGGGGCGCGCCGCTCTGGTTTTTCAAAGCTTCCACCTCCTGCCCAATATGACGGCCGAGGAGAATGTGTCCGCGCCGCTGGAGTTGGCCTACAGGCCGGGGGCTGTGGCCTTGGCGCGTAGCTGGCTGGAGCGGGTCGGCTTGGGTGCCCGACGGTCGCACTATCCGCACCAGATGTCCGGCGGCGAGCAGCAGCGTGTCGCCCTGGCCCGCGCCTTGGCGGTCGGGCCCGAACTGCTGTTCGCTGACGAACCGACCGGAAATCTGGACGGGACCAACGGCGCCTTGGTCGCCGACTTGCTGTTCGACCTCGTGCGCGACAGCAGCGCCGCCCTGGTCATAGTGACCCATGACGACCGTCTCGCCGCGCGCGCGGACCGGATTGTGACGATGCGCGACGGCCGGGTCGTCGCCCCGGCCTTGGCCTCTGCATGAGACTCGCCGTCAGCTTCGCCCGCCGCGAACTCCGTTCCGGAATAGCAGGCTTTCGAATCTTTCTGGCCTGTCTGGCGCTGGGCGTGGCGGCGATCGCCGCCTCGGGGTCGACTGCAGAGGCCTTCCGCCAGGGACTGGCCAGCCAGGCGAGGGAGATCCTCGGCGGGGACGTCGTGTTCAGCCTCGACCAGGGCCGGTTCAGCCCTGACCAACGCGCCGCCTTCGCCGCCTTGGGCCCCGTGGCCTATTCGGTACGCGCCAACGGCATGGCCGAGACCGGAACTGGTCAGCGTCGTCTGGTCGATATGCGCGGGGTCGACGCCGCCTACCCCTTGGTCGGCGCGGTCGAATTGTCGGGCGCCCCTGATCTGGCCACGGCCTTGCGCGTCGAGAACGGCATAGCGGGGGCCGTCGTCGAACAGGGCCTGCTGGAACGATTGAATCTCAAGCTC
Organism: Brevundimonas sp. 374; assembly: GCF_900102995.1. Taxonomy (NCBI): domain Bacteria; kingdom Pseudomonadati; phylum Pseudomonadota; class Alphaproteobacteria; order Caulobacterales; family Caulobacteraceae; genus Brevundimonas; species Brevundimonas sp. 374. The sequence continues at coordinate 33,348 of NZ_FNKT01000002.1, forward strand.
GGCGACACCTTCACCGTCGGCGGCGCGCGGTACGTCGCCCGCGCCGTCCTGCTGGCCGAACCTGACCGACTTGGCCGGGGCTTTGCGCTCGGGCCACGCGTGGTGACGACGGTCCCCGCCGTCGAACAGGCCGGCCTGCTTGCGCCCGGCGGCCTGTTCGGCGAGGCTGTGCGCATCGCCCTTCCCGGCGACGTCGACCCCAAGGCCGCCATCGCTGGCGTCGAAAAACGGTTTCCGCAGAGCCGGCTCGAAGCCCGGGATCGGTCGGAGGCCGCCGCCGGCGCCGGACGGCTGATCGATCAGCTGGAGTATTTCTTGGGCTTCATCGGTCTGTCCTCCCTGGTGGCCGGCGGACTCGGCGTCGGGGGCGCCGTTTCGGCCTATCTCGAGGGGCGTAAACCGTCCATCGCGACGCTGAAGGCGCTCGGCGCCGAGGGCGGGCTGATCCGCGACATCTATCTGATCCAGATCGGCGTGCTGGCCGCCGTCGGGGTCGCTATCGGGCTGTTGATCGGGGCCGTCGCACCGCTGGTCATCGGCGTGCTGGCGAAGGACAGCCTGCCCATCCCCGCCCTCTTCGCGGTCTATCCGGCGCCACTGGTCAAGGCCGGAGCATTCGGCCTTCTGGCGGCCGGCGCCTTCGCGCTCGCACCCCTGGCCCGCGCCCGCGCCACACCGCCTTCCGCCTTGTTCCGTCGCCAGCTTACCGACCGACCGGTTCTCGGCGTCGAACTGGTCTTCGCTGTCCTGGCCGCTATGGGATTGGCGGGTCTGGCCCTTTGGACCGCGCCGTCCAAGCTTGCAGCGGCGGCGTTGATCGGCGGCACGGTCGTCGCCTTCGCCCTTCTGTGGGCGCTCGGCCGTACGGCGGCCTTCCTGGCCGGGCGTTTGAGACGACACGCCGGCGGGGCGGTGCGGCTGGGACTTGCCAATCTCGCCGGGCCGCGCTCGGCGGCGCGCACCGCCTCCCCCGCCATCGGCCTGGGCGTCGCGCTTCTGGCCATGGTCGTCCTGATCCAATCCAGCCTGCTGGGTCAGATCACCGAGGTCGCACCACGATCGGCCCCATCCGTCGTCTTCACGGAAATCCCCGCTGATCGCGGCGCGGCGTTCGATGCGGCGGTGGCGAAGGTGATGGCGACGCCCGGACCGGATCGCTATCGGCGCCTTCCCCTGCTGACCGGGCGGATCGTGCGGTTGAAGGGCGCGCCGGTCGATGTGGACGCCCTGCCTCAAGGCGAACGCTGGGCCTTCGATCAGGATATTCTCCTGTCCGCCCTGGCCGGCGCGCCGGACGATGCGAATGTCGTGTCCGGCAAATGGTGGGCCGCCGACTATGCCGGTCCGCCTCAGATCGCGCTCTCTCGGGATCTGGCCAAGGCCGCCAATCTCAAGGTGGGCGACAGCCTGACCCTGCAACTGCTGGGCCGCGAGATGGATGTGCGCATCGCCGCCCTTCGTCGGACCGAGCCGGGCGGGTTCGGGACCAACTTCCTGCTCGTCCTCAACGCCGCCGCCATCGAAGGGGCCAATCCGCGCAGCGTCGCCATCGCTCGCGCCTCGCCCGCCGAAGAACGCGCCCTGACGCAGGCGCTTGGCGCAGACTTCCGAGAGGTGAACATCATCAGCGTCCGCGAGCAGCTCGAGGCCGCCGCCACCCTGTTCGACCGCCTCGCCCTGGCCATTCGCGGGGCTGCGGCCGTCGCCGGCTTGGCCGGTCTGCTCGTTCTGGTCGGGGCCATTGCGGCGGGCGTGCGCGAGCGGGCGCGCGAGGCCGCCGTGCTCAAGGTGCTGGGCGGCTCCCACGCCCAGATCCTGAGCGCCTACCTTGTGGAGTACAGCCTGGTCGGCGCCATCGCCGGTCTGGCCGGCCTCCTTCTCGGCGCCGCCGGCGCCTGGCCTGTCGTGACCCTCGCGTTCAAGGCGACCTGGAGCGTGGACTGGACCGGCGTCGTTCTTCTTCTCACCAGCGCCACGGGCGTCGCTGCTCTGGGCGGCGGTGTGGCGGCCCTGCACGCCCTGTCGCGTCGCCCGGCGCCGGTTCTTCGGTCGGATTGATCGGAATGGTAACGTCCAGTTCGCCTGGATGCCGGTTCGGAAAATTAAGCACGCTGCATAGCGGCTAGCGTCGTCCTATGACGGCAGCTATATCGATCCGCCTCGCCTGCTCGATCGTCAGGCGCTTCCCACGCGAAAAGTCCGCGCGACCGGGACCGCGCGATCCGAAACTGGCGAAGCGGGCGTCCTCGGGCTGGAGCATTGTGCGGGGATTGCCGTCGCGGCCGGTGTACCACATCTCGGTCCAGCCCGCCGGCGCGATATGATCGTCCATCCAGCAGTCTAGGAAGGTCGCTGCGCCGACAAACTTCGGATCGCCGTACCGACCATCAGGGAAGGTGCTGGACGGTCGCCAGGGGCGCCCCAAGAAGACGGAACCCCGCATAACACCGGCGTCCCTCGTCAGACGGCAATCGTGGAAGACAAAGCCGTAGTCCTGCTCGATCGGCGTGCTTGGGGCGACGATATAGCCTTCGACCGGATCGGCGGGACGCAGTCGCGATCGGATTTCGCAACGTTCGAACCAAACACGCCCACCACCGAAGATGAAGTCATAGCTGCCAGTGATGAGGCAGTTTTCAAACAGGGTCGCGCCCGCGTCGGGGAACAAGGTGTCCTGATAGCTGAGAATATCGCAGTTGCGGACGACCGCGCGGTCTGACCCCTTGTCCATCATCAGAGCCACGGCCTGGGGCCCTGCGCCATTGTGAGAGTGCAGGCCGTTCGGCTTGGTCATTTCCGCCAGACCGTCGAAGGCATTATTGATCGTCAGGTTCTCGGCGCGAAAATCGGGCGCGCGAACGAACAGGGTCGGGGTGCGGAACGTGCCCCACATCCGCCCATCCGGCGCCGCCAATCCCGATGCCGCCAGGTGATTGATCACCGAGCCTGACCGATCCTCGCCGATCAGATGAACGAAGGGCTTATCGACCACAACTTGCTCGGTCCAGATGCCGCGCGTGATCAGGATGCGGAACGGCTTTCGCCCGTCCGCCGGTGCGGCGGCGATGGCGGCGGAAAGGGTGGGATAGGAAGGCGCGCCGACCCGACGACCGGAGTCGCTTGTCCCCAGCACAGCATCGTAGGGCGCCACAGCGGCCCAGGAAGACGGCGGCGCCATCATCGGCAAAGCTGCTGCGGCGACAAGCGCCTGACGGCGCGAGAATGACAGACGCATGAGAGCCCCTAATGAAAAAGAAGGCGCCGGCCGACAGGTCGGCCAGCGCCCAGTCTCCCGGAGGAGTTGGGAGTGTCTTAGAAGGTGTAGCGGACGCCGAAGTTGTACTGCCTTCCGGTGTGCGAATAGACGTAGATACTGTCGCGGCGACTGTCTGTGTACTGCTCATTGAAGGCGTCGGTCAGGTTCAAGCCTTCGAACGTCAGCTTGATGCGGTCCGTCAAAGCATAGGAGGCCGAGGCGTCCACCGTCACGATGTCACGCACGCCATCGATGTCATTGGTGCTGGTGCCGCTAGGGACCGCGGTCAGATAGCGATCGCGATAGGCGGCCGAGACGCGGGCGCTGAACCGATCGTCTTCGTAATAGAGGGTGGCGTTGTAGGCGGTCTTCGAAAGGCCGAGCAGATCATTTTCAACGAAGCCCGTCGGCGATCGCGAGGAAATATAGCTGATCTTGGAGTCCACCAGCGTGACGTTGAAGATGGCGCCGAGATTGTCGAACGGTCCCGGCAGGAAGGTGAAGGGCTGCTGATAGCTAACCTCGACCCCCTTCAGCGGGCCGCCTTCGGTGTTCACGGGCTGGCTGAACAGGAAGACGTCGCTGGGCGAAACACCCAGGCCGTTCAGCAACTCCAGCGGCAAGCCGGATTGATTGAAAGGCTGGGAGGTTCGAGAGGTTTGAATGTAGCTTTCGATGTCCTTGTAGAACAGGCCGACTGACAGCAGGGCGTCAGGCGCGAAATACCATTCCGCCGACAAATCGTAGGTCGTGGCGCGGATGGGATCCAAATACGGATTGCCCGAGCTGACGCTGAACACGCCGACCGTGCTGAGGCTGCCGCCCGGCGTCACACTGCCCAGGTTTGGACGGGTCATGACCTTGGCGGCGCCGAACCGCACCAGGAAGTCCGGCCTGACTTCGGCCGTCAGATTCAGCGCCGGCAAAACGTCGTCATAGTCGCGATCGACTGTCGTCTGCTGCGCGGCGCCCGCGACCAGTTGATAGCCGGTCGAGCTCTGTTTCGTCTTGACGTAGCGCACACCGATGTCGCCGCGTACCGGAACGCCTCCAAGTTCGGTGTCAAAGTCGAGCTGCAGATAGGCGGCCGAGTCCTTCTCGGTCACATTGCGGATGTTGCCACGGGCATTGGCGTTGGAGGCGCCGCTGAGTTCGAACAGTCCCGTGCCGCTGTAAATGTTAAACAGGTCGGCAAAGGCGTTGAGGTTCGGCGCGATCCAGTTGGTGACGGTGCCGTTCGGTGCGCCAAGATTGCGACCAAACCCGCTGACCAACTCGGTCAGGCTGGCCAGGGTCACGCCAGCAGGCAGTTGCGGCACCACGCCCTCGTTGACCCGCGCCAGAGCCCAGGAGTCGAACTCATATTCTTTGTAGTTCACCCCGGCCTTAAGCGTCAGCGACGGCGTCAGATCGTAGCCGCCGTCAAGTTGCGCAGTCTTGATCGTGTTGGTGACGCCCTGCGGGCGCAGGCGGATTTCCGAGCGCGCCGCCCCGAAGTTGTAGGCCAGCGGGTCGGTCACGTCATAGCCGAACCGGATCAATGGCGCGTTGCGGTTTTCGCGATAGTCGTATGAGTAGTTGTCCGAATTTTCACGGTTCAGAATGACCGTCGTCTGGATCGGATTGTCAAAATCAGACGTGGAATAGCCCACCAGGCCCTTGATCCTGAATCGGTCGCTGAACGCGTGCTCGAGGCTCAGTGTCCCTTGCGTATATTTGGTGTCGAGTTCGTCGTAGCGAGTTTCCGTCTCCACATCGACGTCATCGAACAAGCCGTAGACCATGTCGCCGTTGGCATCGATGACGCCGTCGCGCACGATGATTTCTGGTCGGCCGCCCTGCGACGCGTTGCGGGCGAAGGACAGGGCTTCCAGCCAGTTTTCCTGACGCGTGGCTTTGAAGTCAGAGTAGAGCAGATCGAGATTGATCAACGTCTGTTCCTGCGGGCGGAACTGCACGGATCCCGTCAGGCCTAAGCGCTCCTGATCGTGTGTCAGGCGTCCGTAGCGCGGAAAACGAGGCGTATAGACATCGGCTCGCCTCGCATCGGCAAAGGGTGATGCGGGGTTATAGCCGCCAGCCTCGGTCCCGTTGAGCCAGCCGCCGGAACCATGTCCTTCCTCCAAAAGCCGACGCTTGGTATAGGCCACCGAGACGAGGGCTCCGAGACGCCCATCCATCCAGGTATTGCTGGCGAGGGCCGCAAATCGCGGGTCCCATTCCCGGGACAGATCATTGTAGCCGTATTGGCCCGACACAACGAGGTTGGCGCCGGCGTAGTCGAACGGACGACCGGTCTGCAGATCGACGGTAGCGCCCAACGACCCCTCTTCCGTTTCGGCCGAGGCGGTCTTGCGGACCGTGATGCTGTTGAAAAGCTCGGACGCGAAGACGTTGAAGTCGAAGGCTCGGTTGCGGTTGGCGCCGCCTGAGCTGTCCGTGCCCGACGCGGTGCTCTGTCCCTCGACGCCGTTGATGCGCACGCGCGTGAATTGCGGCCCCAGCCCTCGCACCGTGATCTGACGGCCTTCGCCAGCGTCGCGTGCGATGGAGACGCCAGGCACCCGTTGAATGGACTCCGCAAGGTTGGCGTCCGGAAAATCGGCCATATCCTCGGCCTTGATCACATCGACGACGCCATTGGCTCGTCGCTTGGCCGTCAGCGCGCTGCCCAGTGACGCACGGAAACCGGTTACCACGATAGTTTCAACTTCGTCCGCCTGGTCTTCGACCTCGCTTCCCTGAGCGACGGTCTGGGGCGCGACGCTCGCGCCGGCGAGCACTGCCGTCCGGCCGTTGTTGGACGCCACCACCAGGTTGCTGCCCTGCAGGAGCCGGCCCAGCCCCTGATCAACCGAATAGACGCCTTGCACAGCGGCGGTCCGTTGTCCTGCGACCGCGTCGGTCGACGCCAGGATTTGAAGATCCGCTTGGCGTGCGAAGGCGGGCACGCCGGTCGAGGCAGGCTGCGCCGGGATATTGAACTGTCTGGCCTGAGCCTGAACGGCGCCGGCGCCGGCCAGCGCCATCATGCTGACGGCGATCATCAGCGACGCCTTCGCGCCTTGGTTTCGCGACATGGCCATGCGTCGGCCCTCCCTTTTTCTGTTTCCTGGTTCCCGGACCCTTCTTCGAGGGTTCCTAGAGTCTCGATGTTCGACGATCGACTTTCCGTCGCCGGACGAAAAAGATTTATCCGGCGCCACCCAGCATGATGACATCTGCGCCCACCTTCACGCTCGCGTCATGGGCGACGCCCACAGCCTGGGCGAAGCTTTCCGGTTCGTTGGTGCGGAACCATCCGACCACGGTACGGCCTTCCAGATCCGGATCGACGATCACAATCTTGCGGTTGTTGTAGCGGTTGAACTCAGCTGCCGCCGCGCCGATCGTGTCGCCATCCAGAACAATCTGCCCTTCTCGCCAAGACAGCGCTCGGTCCATTTCCAGCGGACGCTTCACCGGGCTGGACGCGCCGGCCTGGTCGCTGACGAACACCTGTTCACCGGCGGCGACGCGGCGGCGCATTTTTCCAGCGCCCTTGTCGCTCCAGACCTCCACGACGCCTTCCGTCACGCGAACTTCGGCCCCGCCGGACTTGCGGCGAACTGAGAAGGCAGTGCCGACCGCTTGGACGCGGACATCGCCCGCCGCCACGACGAAAGGCCGCGCTCGATCTTTTGCGACCTGAAACCACGCCTCTCCCTGATCAAGGATCACGGCGCGTTCGGCCTTCTGAAAGCGGATGTCCAATGTCGTGTCGGTGTTTATCGCCGCCATCGACCCGTCGGCCAAGGGCACGCGGCGAATCTCGCCCACCAAGGTCCGGTAGCGCTGACGCGACAAGATCGGCGTCAGAACGACCCCGGCCGCGACAGCGGCCGCCAATCCCATCCCCCCGAGAAGCACGCGGCGGTCGGGCCTCGCCGGCGCCCGGTGCGTTTGGGTCAGAGGCATGGGCTCGACCATCAAGGCCATGACCGCCCGCGCCCGCCACAAAGCGCCCTCACGACGGCTGTCACCAGCCAGCCAGTCGTCCAAGGCCGCCTGGTCGGACGCGCTCATCACGTTTGCGTCCAGTCGAGCGGCCCATTTGGCCGCCGCCGCGTCGATCTCTGTGGAGGCTTCACGGCTCATGCGCGCCGCCCCTCGGTCGATGATGGGGCGAGATTGGCGTCAGCCTTGGCCAAGCCTGCGAGGACGGCTTTCAACCCGCGCGCCGCTTCGTTTTCGACCACGTTCTCCGACACGCTCAGCTGGCGCGCGATCTCCTTTTGCGACAACCCCATCACGCGGCGCATCTCGAAGATGCGTCGGCTGCGTTCGGGCAATGTGGCGACGATCTTCATTACGCGTTCGAGTTCCTTGCGTCCCCCGGCGATACGCTCTGGCGACGGTTCGTCCCACTCGATGCGCAGGGCGTCGATTTCCGTCACGGCGTCGATCCGGACAATCCGGGCGCGGCGCATCTGCTCAAGCACGACGGACCGCGCGGTCTGGAAGAAATAGGCGCGAGGGCTCTCGATCTGCTCCACCGCCTTCAGGTTGGCCAATCGGCAATACGATTCCTGAATGACATCATCGACATCGTTGGAGGTCACAAGCGATCGCCGAAGCCAAGCGCGAACATCCTGCTCGTGGGGCAAGATTTCATGCCCCAACCAGCGAACGCGCTCTCGTTCCGATTTTCCACCGCCTTGAGCCAATTTCAGTTCCCCCATGGGTCACGATGCGCGGCGGCGGCGTTTCCGTCAAAACGCGGCATTCGGCAGATGGTGCACGCTGAAGAGATAAATATGCGCAGTGCCTGACGTGGTGAGGATGGCGCTGACAGCATTGGCGACTGCGGCGAAACCAAAGCCACGCACGGCATGCCGGTGCGGCGTGCGGCGCTGGCCGCCCAGTTGTACTCCTGTCCCAGAAATCCGCCCGACCCTCACCCTCACGATCATGGTATGTGCACGCGGGTGCCTATATGCTCCGTGCGGTGTGGCTGACCGAGAGAAGACTCAGCCGAACTCAGGCTGAGCGATTGTGCAGTGTACATTCTTAGAGCGGACATTCTTAGAGCGGACATTGCGAACTTCCGCCATGAGTCAGGAAGAGACTCTAATCTTAGTTCGGCGACATTATCCGCACTGGCACACGACTGTCGTCGCGTGAGCGAAATATGGCTATAGCCCCACTCATGGAAAAAGGTCGGCTGCTGAACATTGCAGGCCGGCGGCCAACGCAAACACCGCCTTGATCCCAACGTTTCGCTCCCCGCGTTCGATGTAGTTCCGATGCAGCCCCCCTCGGTCGGCCAACTCCTCTTGGCTGAGTCCCAGCGCAGTGCGACGGCGGCGCACCACTTGGCCAAAACACAAAAAATGGGACACGGCGCTCGCTTCCATCAGTCTTTACATTTTGGCCCCGTTCTTCGTTATCCACGAACCGCATAACCCAAGCTGAATGCTCGTTGTCTTCTTCGTCTAGGTAGCTTTCTTCATATACATCGTCGGTCCAAAATTGACCTAACTCTGTTTGGCGAGCGCCTGTGTAAAGCGCCAATAGGGGGAGCCAATAGGCGGCTTCGCCACCGCCTCCGACCGGGCGGGCTTCATCTGTGTGAACTGGGCCGCTGAATAGGGCCTTGAGTTCTTCCTTGTTGAATTCGCGCCGCTTATCTTTGGCCCTTCTCTTGTCGGCAACCTTGATCCCCTTAGCGGGGTTCGTAGGGATCAGGTCATTGTCCACAGCTTAATTATACAGCGTCCCCAAGAAGGGGATGATGACGTTGATATTTCCCGGCGTTTTACCCTCGGACAACAGCGCGTCTTTGAACGCGATGACGTGCTGCTTGGTCACGTTTTGGACTGCGATCTTGCCCACGACGGCCTCGAACCGCTTAACCGTCCGCGTCAGGTCCCGCACCGTTCTTGGCTTCGGCGTCCCCTCGGCGTTCCATTTGTCCAGCACATCAACGAGCGGGACGCGGGGGCCGCCGGATACTGTGGGCTTGACGGCAGGAGCCGCAGCAAGGGCCGCCGCACCTTCGCCTGTAAGGATCGCCAGCGTCGCCACCCGCATCCCCTCAGCCTCAGGCAATGAAAGCCCAAGGTCATCGCCGCCGCCGAGGATAGCCTGATAGGTTTCCAGCCCTTCGCGGGCTTCGAGGTTGAAGGCCTCCAACCGCCCGGCCGCGAGGTATTCCGCCCGCTTCTTCCGCAGGCCGACGAGCGCCCGCGCCGCATAGGCATCTATGTCTATGGGCTTGGCGGTCTCCTTGGTTTCGACAGCTGGGGCCTTCTTGGCTGCAGCCATAGCGGCCCGCGCCTCAGCAAACTCCCGGTCCTGAGCAGCCCACAAAGCGGCGTGTAATCGCTTCGCCTCAGCAGGGTCCGCCGTCCCCAACGCCCTGACGATTTCACGCTTGCCGCCGTAGGCGGGGCGAAGTTCCAAGGGGATGATGCGGCGGGTCGAATACCGCCCGCCCTCGCGTCTGATAAGCCCCGTCAACACGTCTGCTTTCTCCGTATCGAGTGTAGCAGACATTCGGCCCATGACCATTTTAAGTGACTGATTTCGCAACAAACTCTTCAAGATCAAGAGCTTGTAACAGCGTGGCGGACAGAGAGGGATTCGAACCCTCGGTAGGCTTTCACCTACACACGCTTTCCAAGCGTGCGCGATCGACCACTCCGCCACCTGTCCGTTTCACGCTGCGTCTTGCGCGCCGCCGGAGGTCGATCCGGCGGGAGGCGGGCCTGATAGAACACCCTCGCCCCCTCGGCAAGCGCCTCTCGCATCCCCATATGGACTTCAACGCCATTTTCCGATGAGGGAGCCGCAAATGCTGTTCAAGAAGACCGCCGAAATGCCCACGCCCGAGACCGCCCTGCCCGGCCGCGCCGAACCGCTGGACACCGATGTGAACCACTATGTCAGCGGCCATCCGCTGAAAGGGCCCTATCCCGACGGTTTCCAGACCGCCATCTTCGGCATGGGTTGTTTCTGGGGTGTCGAGCGCATCTTCTGGCAGTTGCCGGGCGTGTGGGTGACCTCGGCCGGCTATTCCGGCGGCATCACGCCCAACCCGACCTATGAGGAAACCTGTACCGGTCGCACAGGTCATACCGAGGTGGTCAAGGTCGTGTTCGACCCGAGCGTCATCACCTACGCCGAACTGCTGAAGACCTTCTGGGAGAACCACGACCCGACCCAAGGCATGCGCCAGGGCAACGACATCGGCACCACCTATCGCTCGGCCATCTACACGCTGAACGCCGAGCAGCAGGCGGAGGCGGAAGCCTCGCGCGACGCCTATCAGGCCGCCCTGATCCAGGCCGGGCGCGGGACGATCACCACCGAGATCGAGCCGGCGGGCGACTATTTCTACGCCGAGGGTTATCACCAGGGCTATCTGGCCAAGAACCCGGCCGGATACTGCGGCATCGGCGGGACCGGGGTGGTCTGCCCCATCGGGGTCGGCATCGACGCCTGACCCCTGCGACGGCCGCCGGGTTTCAACCGGCGGCCAGTCGGCCTATGGATCGGCGAAAAAATGGGAGCGCTTATGTCCGCCTTCGTCCATCCTGACGAGATCCGCAGCCGGTTTTCGGCCGCCCTTTCCGCCATGTATCGGGCCGAGGTGCCGCAATACGGCGACCTGCTGACGCTGGTGGCGGACATCAATGCGCAGACGTTGAAAGCCGATGCCGGCGGTGCAGACCGGCTGGCGGCGTCCGGCGAACTGGCGCGTCTGTCAGAGGAACGCCACGGCGCCATCCGCGTCGGCACGGCCGATGAACTGGCCACGATCGCGCGCGCCTTTGCGGTGATGGGGATGGAGCCGGTCAGCTATTACAACCTGGCCCCCGCCGGAGTGCCGGTCCATTCGACCGCCTTCCGCCCTGTCGATCCGGCGGCCCTGGCGAGCAATCCGTTCCGGGTCTTCACCTCGCTGCTGCGGCTGGAGTTGATCGAGGACGAAGCCTTGCGTGCGGAGGCGGCCGAGACCCTGGCCCGCCGCGACATCTTCACCCCCGGTGCGCGTGAGCTGATCGAGACGGCGCAGGCCGCTGGCGGTCTGGACGAGGCTCAGGCCGATCGTTTCGTGTCCGAACTGCTGGAGACCTTCCGCTGGCACGCCCAGGCGACCGTCAGCGCCGAGACCTACGAACGGCTGGTCGCCGCCCACCGACTGATCGCCGATGTGGTCAGCTTCAAAGGGCCGCACATCAACCACCTGACGCCACGCACGCTGGATATCGACGCGGCCCAGGCGGCGATGCCCGAACGCGGCATTTCGCCTAAGGAAACCATCGAGGGTCCGCCCGCCCGCGCCTGTCCGATCCTGCTGCGCCAGACCAGCTTCAAGGCGTTGCAAGAGGCGATCACCTTCCCCGGCGCCGACGGCCCCACGGCGGGCGCCCACACCGCCCGCTTCGGCGAGATCGAACAGCGCGGCTGCGCCCTGACCCCCGCCGGTCGCGCCCTGTATGACGAGGCCCTGGCGAAGAAGGATTTCTCCGCCCTGCCCGACGACTGGGACGCCCTGCGCCGCGCAGACCTCGCCTGGTTCCGTTATCGCGCGACGCCTGAGGGGCTGACCGGCCGGGCGGGAACCGCCGATCTGGACGCCCTGATCGCGGCGGGCCACGTGGTCGCCGAGCCCATCACCTACGAAGACTTCCTGCCGGTCAGCGCCGCAGGCATCTTCCAGTCCAACCTGGGCTCGGAGGCCCGCGAAACCGCCTATGCCGTCGATCCCGCCAAGGCCGATTTCGAACAGGCGCTGGGTCGCCCCGTCCAAGACGAGATGGCCCTGTACCGCGCCGAACAGGACGCCTCGATCGCAGCGACGCTGAAGGCCTTGGGCCTGACGGAGACGGTCTAGTCCGTTCAATCGAATGCGGGGCTGGCGGCGCCCCGCGTCCATCCGGCGTCTTGCCTGATGCGCAGACGCGGATCATAGACGCGGCCGTGAACCCGTCCGCTTCCCCGACCCAGCGCCGTTACGATCTCGACTGGATCCGGGTCGGCGCCTTCGGCCTGCTGATCCTGTATCATGTGGGCCTGGTCTACGGGGTCTATGACTGGCACATCCACAGCGCCCACACCTTCGAGTGGATGCGCGAGGCGATCCTGGTCACCAATCCCTGGCGGCTGACCCTGCTGTTTCTGGTGTCCGGCGCCGCCCTGCGGTTCATGACGTTCCGGCGCACCCCGCGCGAGGTCGCTCGCGCCCGGTTCGAGCGGCTGGTCCCGCCCCTGATCTTCGGCGCTCTGGTTCTGGTGCCGATCCAGTCCTGGATCGAGTCGATGGACAAGGGCGGCTGGCCCGGCGGCGTCGCCGGCTTCGTCGCCTGGCTGGGCCATGAGTTCGGCTGGAGCGGTCTCGCCGACGGCGTGCCGGTCAACCATCTGTGGTTCATCGTCTATATCGCCGTCTACAGCCTGGTCGCCGTGGTTCTGTGGCGCCAGCCCGGCCTGATCGACCGGCTGGGCAATGGGCTGGAAAAGGCGCTGACCGGCCCGCGTCTGCTGATCCTGCCGATCCTCTATCTGTTCGCCATCCGGTGGCTGCTCTTTCCCTGGTTCGGCCTGACCAACACCCTGCACAACGACTGGTACAACCACGCCCTGTCGCTGGTCGCCTTCCTGTTCGGCTTCAGCATCGTGGGGCGCGAGAGCCTGTGGCGCACGATGGAGCGGTATCGCTGGATCGCCCTGGCCCTGGCGGCCGTCGCCCTGCCGATCATGATGGTCCAGGTCTGGCATCCCGGCGCGCGGGCCTTCTGGGGCGTACCCAAGGCCGCCGTGTACGGCGTCGACCAATGGGCGGTGATCGTCGCCATCCTGGGCTTCGGCTATCGCCATCTGCGCGACCGGGGCGGCCCTGCACTCAACTATCTGACCCAGGCCACCTTCCCCCTTTATCTGGCGCACCAGACGGTGCTGGTCGCGGCCGTCTGGATCATCCGCCCGGCGAACCTTCCCGCGCCGGTCGAACTGCTGTCCCTGATCGCCGTCACCTTCGTCGGCAGCCTGGCGATCTATGAGGTCGTGCGTCGCATCCCGGCCATTCGCCCGTTGTGGGGGCTGAAGCCGCTGAACGGCCGGCCCTGGCCGTTGGACCTTCAGGCCCTGCTGAAGCCGCAGCTTCGCTATCACCGCCGTCGTCGTCTGCTGGGCGTGGGCGTCGCAGCCCCGCTTCTGGCCCTGACGGTGGTCGCCGTGGCCATCCTGGCCTACCCCGGCTTCAACAATGCCACCCAGTATCTGAGCGAACTGGGCGGGGCGACGGCCAAGGCGCCGATCATCTTCAACGGCGGGGTCTTCGTCGCCGGCGTCATGGCCGGGCTGGCGGGGATCGGCTTCGGCCTGGCCATCTACGCCCTGACCGGCGCGCGGGTCGCGGCCTGGGTCATCGCCATCGTCTTCATCCTGGCTGGCGGCGGCATGTCGGCTTCGACCCTGTGGCCCTGGCCCGATCCGCGCCACATGATCATCAATCTGGCCCTGGGCATCCAGCTGGCGCCGATGCTGCTGCTGTGGGGCTTGGCCAAACGCCGCGACTTGCCGCGCCTGAAGCTCTTCCTCGTCGTCACCTTCGTCGTCATGGCGATCCTGACGGTCCTGACCAAGCACCTCGTCTTCCCCGGCACGGTCAATGACGCCAACGTCGGCTGGTGGGAGCGGCTCTACGCCATCGTCCTGGTCTGCTGGGTGGGGGTTGCAGCCTGGGTCCTGGACCGTAAACTGCTTTCGGTCGCCACGGAGTCGCCGCACGGCCGCCCGGCTCCCGCCTCGTTCGAGGTTCCGACCTGACTTCACCCTCACATTTTTTGGTTTCATCAACATTGCGTGATTGAAAATCGCGCGAATGTGATCGATTATGCAGGTCGTGTTGCAGTGCAGCACTCCGCGTCGTCCCCAGCCCTCGGGACGACATCCGGTTCACTCGGGGGCGTCCAGAGCGGCATGAACAAGCTGGCGATCCGGCCTGTCGAACAGGCTGAAATCGAGACGACGATCCACGGCGCGCAAACGCCTAGCTGGTCGTGGCTGCCCGACGAGGCGCCACTGGCCATGCCGGTCCAGTCCCTGTCAGCGCCCGACGCCGTCGCCGACGTAACGCCCGCGACCTCGCCGCGCACGGTCGCGACGCGCCGCCTGGCCCTGTTGGCCGGCACCATCGTCCTGACCGGCCTTTCCGCCATCACCCCCTTCTACCTCTATGCCCGCAAGGGTTGGGACGGCACCGAGATCCTGGCCTTCAGCCTGTTCATGGTCCTGATCACCGCCATCTCCTGCTGGTTCGTCAGCGGCCTGATGGGCCTGTTCGTCATGCTGCGCGGCAAGGATCAGGCGGACCTCGCCTTCTCGCCGCATCCGCCGATGCCGCGCACCCGCACGGCCCTGCTGATGCCGCTGTACAACGAGGACGCCCGTTCGTCCTTCGCGCGCCTGTCCCAGATCGATTCCTGCCTGGCGCGTCTGGGCGCCTCATCGGCCTTCGACATCTTCGTGCTCAGCGACTCGACCAAGGAAGACGCCGCCGCCGCAGAGCGTTCGGTCTTCCAGGCGTTCCGCACGGCCGCCAACTCCAAGGCCTTCTACCGTCGCCGCACCGACAACGCCGAACGCAAGGCCGGCAACCTGGCCGAATGGGTCCGTCGTTTCGGCGGCGCCTATGAGAACATGATCGTCCTGGACGCCGACAGCACCATGGCCGGCGAGACCCTGCTGCGCATGGTCGACGCCATGGAACGCAATCCCGGCGTCGGCCTTATCCAGACCGCCCCGGTCATCATCAAGGCCCGCACCATCTTCGCGCGCGTGTCGCAGTATTCGGTGCGCCTGTACGGCCGCGTCGCCGCCGCCGGCCTGGCCTACTGGACCGGTTCGGAATCCAGCTACTGGGGCCACAACGCCATCATCCGCACGCGCGCCTTCGCCGCCTGCTGCGGCCTGCCGCACCTGAAGGGGCGCAAGCCCTTCGGCGGTCACATCATGAGCCATGACGTCGTCGAGGCCGCCCTGATGCGCCGCGCCGGCTGGGCCGTCCACGTCACCGCCTCGCTGGACGGATCGTGGGAAGAGACCCCGCCGTCGATCACCGACTTCATCCGCCGCGACCACCGCTGGTTCCAGGGCAATCTGCAGCACCTGGGCCTGATCACGGCCAAGGGCCTGTCGCCGATGAGCCGCCTGCAGCTGCTGATGGGCTGCATGGCCTATCTCTCGTCGCCCCTGTGGCTGGCCTCGCTGATGGTCGGCCTGTTCATCCAGATGTTCTATCCGGTCGACTGGACCAGCTTCTTCTACATCCTGAACCCCCAGTTCACGCCCTTCATGCTGGCCTCCTTCCTGTCCGGCATGCTGCTGATCGGGCCCAAGTTCATGGGCGCCGCCCTGGTCCTCAGCCGTCCGGCCGAGCTGCGCGCCTTCGGCGGCCGTCGCGCCATCGCCAAGGGCATGGCGGCCGAGATCGCCCTGTCGGCCATCCTGGCCCCCATCCTGATGGTCGCCAACACCAAGGCCTTCATCCAGATCGTCTCGGGCCACGACACCGGGTGGTCGACGCAACAGCGCGAGGCCGACGGCCTGGCCTGGTCGGACGCCTTCCGCGCCATGCGCTGGCAGATGATCGCCGGCGTCGGCTTCCTGATCCCGCTGGCCGTCCGTCCCGACCTGGCCACATGGTTCGCTCCGATCGTCCTGCCGCTGCTGCTGGCCGCGCCGATCACCGTCTGGACCTCGCGCGTCCGCTCGGGCGACAAGCTGGCGGCCAAGGGCTATCTGGTCACCCCGGTTCAGGACGGCGTCAGCGTCTCCCCGGCCGTCCTGCACACGCCGCGCTCGCCGCTGCGTGCGGTCGCCGGCGGCGTCTTGGCCCCCGTCGCTGCGCCTGCGATGGTCCCGGCCCGCGCGCCCGAGCGGTAATCCACCGATGCGTGGCGGCCACAGTGCCGCCACAACCGCTACGGCGGCGCTCGACGAAAACGCCAATCGGCCGCACTCTATCTCCCTGACCTTTGCGGGGAGACGTGATTCCATGGCCAAATCCACCGGTTCCGACGCCAAGCCTGACCTGCGGCTCGTCGCGGCCGAGGCCGAGATCTACGACCTGATGAAAGCGCCTGAAACCACCGCCGATCGCGTTAAACGCCTTCAGCTCGAAGCCCACGCCCTGGCTTTGGAAGAGATCGAAGGTCTGGAAAAGCTGTTGCTCGAAGCGGCCGCCAAGGCCAAGGCCATAGCGGACGGCGGCGACGCCTATCCGGTCGGCGCGCGTGAGATCGCCTCGCGCCTCGCCGCCGATCTGCCGACGAAGGCCGAGACCATCAAGACCATCGTCCACCGCGTCGGCTGAAAACCGAAGCTGGGCGTTCGGAACGACACGCCCGCCCGTCCGCTTTCCTGAAGACCCCCTCTTCAGGAGACGACATTCATGGACGACCGGACCCACACGCGCGCCGAAGACATCGCCGATCAGGAACGCGCCATCCAGCGCGACATCGACGCCAGGGATAAGGCGTCGGGCGATGACAAACCCTCCGGCGCGATGCAGGCCGGCGCCCGCCCCTACCCCGAACCGCCCTTCCCCAAACAGCATCAGACCAAGCCGGGCGACGAGGCCGCGCTGGATCCCGCGCCCCTTTACGACGCGCCCTTCTGGAAGGGGTCGGGCAAGCTGGACGGGTTCGCCGCCCTGATCACCGGCGCCGATTCCGGCATCGGCCGCTCGGTCGCCGTCCTGTTCGCGCGCGAGGGCTGCGACGTCGTCATCTGCCATCTGGACGAAGACGCCGACGCCGAAACCACCAAGGCCGCCGTCGAGGCCGAGGGTCGCCGCGCCGTGGTGCTGAAGGGCGATGTTTCGGACCCCGCTTTCGCCGAGATGGCGGTCAAGGCCACGCTCGACGCCTTCGGCCGCCTGGACGTCCTGGTGCCCAACGCCGCCTTCCAGGAACACGTCCCCGCCTTCGAGGACCTGACCTACGAGCATTTCGACCGCACGCTGAAGACCAACCTCTACGGCTATTTCAACATGACCAAGGCGGCGGTCCCGCACATGAAGGCCGGCGGCGCTATTGTCATGACCGGCTCGGTCACCGGTCTGATGGGCAACAAGGATCTGCTGGACTATTCGCTGACAAAGGGCGGCATCCACGCCTACGCCCGTTCGCTGGGCACGCATCTGGCGCCGCGCGGCATCCGCGTGAACGTCGTCGCGCCGGGCCCGGTCTGGACCCCGCTGAACCCCGCCGACAAGGACGCGGACGCGACCTCGAAGTTCGGCGCCGACACGGTGATGAAACGCCCGGCCCAACCCGAAGAGATCGCGCCCGCCTACGTTTTCTTGGCCTCGCCGCAGATGTCCAGCTTCATCACCGGCGAGATCCTTCCGATCATCGGCGGCTACGTCGGCGGTTGAACCGAAACCGCCGCCCTGCGATCGCGGGGCGGCGGTTTTTTCTCAGGCCAGCACATCGTCGTAATCTGGGTGCCGCTTGTGCCAGGCGACGGCGTAGCTGCAACGGGGAAACAGCTTCAGTCCAGTCTGGCGCGCATGATCGGCCAGCGACTGCATGAACCGCCCGGCTGCGCCCGATCCGCGCAGCGACGGCTCGGCCTCGACATGCAGGATGATGCGGGCATCGCCCTTTACGGCATAGTCGGCCCAGACCAGACCCGCGCCCTTGTCGTCGTCGAACGCCTGTTCGAACCGGTTGTCGCCTTCGACGTCCTTGAACTGTCCCATCGGGTTCTCCTTTGGCGGATCAACCGCCAAGGCCGCCGGGACGTTCCGCGAGCTTCAGATCGGCCCTTAGATCGGCTTGTCGTTCAACAGGTTCAGGAGGCCGATCACGCTCTTGACCGTGAACCAGACGCTCAGCAGGAACCAGACCAGCAGGAACAGCAGCAGGAACGGAATGCCGATCAGCACGACCGACGCCAGGGCGCTGACGAACACCCCGACCCAAGCCGCGATGGTCCACCAGAACACGGACCAGAACAGCCGGATTTGCGCCTCGATATGCTGGCGCGCCACGCCCGTCGCCGTGCCTCGCGTGACATAGGCGACGACCAGCCCGACCAGCACCAGCAGGTTTGCGCTGGGGATCGACAGGATGAACAGGGCCCAGGCGATCAGCGCCCCGACCTTGCCCTCGGACGGCTGCCCGGCGATGAAATTGGGTTCGTTCGTCATCGGCGGTCCTTCAGAACAACAGGCTGCGGGGGTGGGGAACGGCCTGCCCGCTCTTCAGTTTCAGCACCCCGAACGCGCCGCGCGCCAGGACCCAGATCGCCAGGGCGAACAGCACCAGCACGCCGATATTGACCACGATCAAAAGGGCCCCGACGACCGCCGCCCCGACGGCTCCCAGAATGGTGCGCTGCTGATAGACGGCGTGGCTGTGCTCCAGCGGATCCGTCGCCCCGTCGCGCCGCATCACCGCCAGCAGCGCCACCAGGCACGACACGCCCAGCGTCGGCACGGCCAGCAGGATCAGCACATAGACCGCATAAAGTCGCATCGGCACGACCGGTCCTTCACGGCGCGGCGCAGCCTCGGCCGTCAGACGCTGGCGGACCGCGCGCACGGCCGGCGCCGGCTCGGCATCAACGGGCGTCGGCTCGGACCGGGGCGGAAACGGCGCCGTCGGCCGGGTCGTCGGACCAGATCGGTCGAAAGGCCCCGGCTCGGGCGGGTCGAACAGGTCTGGTTCGCGCTCCTCGGCGGTAAACGGCTCCGGCTGGCGCTCGCGCGCACGGCCCGCCAGCGACGCGGGCGAGACGAAGCCGACCTCGGCGTCATGATCGTGGTCGTGATCGCGGGGCGCTGCTGGGTCTTTCGGATCGCCGGGTTCGGCCATGAACAACGCTTCTGTCACGCCGGACGCCCGGCTGGAATCTGCCGACGACAATGGCGGTCGGCGCGGCGCGAAGCAACCGCCCTTACCGCCCCAGCACGATCTCGCAGCCCGGCGCCGCCACCGCCGCCAAGGCGCCCGGCTTTTCGATCCGCACCGTGGCCCGCTGCACGCGCTTGTCCTCCAGGCACGCCCGCGCCAGCCGTTCGGCGAAGGTCTCCACCAGCCCCACATGCCCCTCGGCGGCGATGGCGCGCGCGGCGTCGGCCACGGTCTCATAGTTGATGGTGTCGCCCAGCCGTTCGATCGGACGCGGCTCCAGCTCCAGCGTCACATCGATCACCAGCCGCTGCAGCCGCCCCTGCTCGTGGTCATAGACCCCGATCCCGGCCTCGACCTCCAGCCCGCGCACGAACACGCTCAGCCGCTCGAAACGCAGCGGCCCGAAACGCAGCGGGTCGTCCGCCGGAGCCGGCGTCGCCAGAGGAGAGGAAACCACGCGCTACTCCTGGATGTCGGGCGTGCGCCAGGCCAGATGCTGGCCCCCGTCGACGGCGATCATCTGGCCCGTGACCATCCGGGCGTCAATCAGCCACAGCACCGCCTCGGCCACCGCTTCGGGGCTGCCGGGCGTTTCCAGCAAGGTGGCGCGCGCCTCGGCGGCGAACTCTTCGGGAGTCTGATGGATGGACGGCAGGGTCGGCCCCGGCCCCACCCCGTTGACCCGGATGCCCGGCGCCAGCGCCTGGGCCAGGGTCTGGGTCGCCCACCACAGGCCGTTGCGCGACAGGCTGTAGGAGAAGAAGCGCGGATCCGGCTTCAGCACCTTCTGGTCCAGCAGATTGACGACGGCCCCCTCGACCGCTTGCGCCGCGAACGCCTCGGCCAGCACGATCGGCGCCCTCAGATTGGTGTCGAGATGCAGGTCCCAGCTGTCGCGCGTCAGCCCGCCGATCCGGTCGTCCTCGAACACCGAGGCGTTGTTCACCAGCACGCTGACCGGCCCCAGCGCCTCGACCGCCGCGGGGATCAGCGCCCGCACCCTGGCCTCGTCCGTCAGGTCCGCTTGCAACAGGCACGCGCGCCGACCCAAGCCGGCGATCTCTTCGGCCAGGGTCCGGGCGTCGTCGCCCGACGCATGATGATGGATCGCCACGTCGAAACCGGCCTGGGCCAGCTTCAGACAGATGGCCCGCCCGATCCGCCGTGCCGCGCCCGTGACCAGGGCGACGCCCCGCTCAGAGCGAGCAGCCGCCTCAGTCAACCCGACCGAACTCGAACACGTTGAACGCCGCCAGAACGGCGATGAAGCCGAAGATGATGCCGAGAGCCAGCATGGAATGCTCCTGTTGTCGGTCCTGGCTTAGAGCGGGACGGGGCGGGGTTCAAGCCGAACGACAGATGGTCCCGGTCTTCGTCCCCCTGCGCAACGCAAAAGAAACGGCGGCCGGAAGTTTTCCGGCCGCCGCAGCTGAGGTTTGAAGACAAGCCGGGCGCAGACGGCAAGCCGCGACGCCCAGCCTGATTTTCATCAGAAGGTGTAGCGAACACCCAGATAGGCACGACGCGGTTGAACCCACGCATTGGCTTCACCGAAGGCGTACTGACCGCTGCCCGCGACCAGCTTCTGCTCGGCGGTGGCGGCCTGGTTGTCCAGGATATTGAAGATGTCCAGGAACAGTTCGGCGTTTCCGATCGGCAGCGGCCGCTGATAGCGGAAGCGCATATCGAAGGTGTAATACGACGGACCCGTCGCCGAACCGACGTTGTTCGGCAGCACGAAGGTGTCCTGCACACCGCCCGACGTCGAGCCGTTGTCCATCAGCGGCAGATAGCGACCGCTGATCAACTGCGCCGGCGTATAGAGCGCGCCGCTGTTCCAGTTGAAGACGCCCGACACCTGAAGACCGAAGTTAAAGTCGTACGAGGCATACGCCTTGAACTGGTGTTCGATGTTGCCGGGTTGCGGTCCGTACATATTGGGCGCGCGGGGGTCGAGCGCGATCCAGTCGCCCTGGAAGTCGGCGTTGGAGTCGGAGTTCGAGTTCCCTTCGGCCTTGTTGTACGTGTAGGACGCCTGCCCCTGCCAGTTGTCGGTCTTGAACTTGGTGACCGTGACTTCGAAGCCGGTGTAGTTGCGCTCTCCGCCCGGCAGCGTGCCGATGACGTAGTTCGAGTTCGGCTTGGATGCGTAGCCGAAGTACGAATACGGCAGATAGTAGAACGATCCCGGATAGGCGTAACCGAAGGGCGCCGTGGCGGCCGTCAGCGTCGGGTCGGAATACAGCGTCAGATCGAAGTCTTCCAGAATGTCGCGCGTCTCACGACGCGTGACCGTCGCGGTCAGGCCAACGCTCGAGCCCAAGGTGGTCGATGCGCCCAGCATGAACTCATCGGTGTAAGGCGTCTTGGTCGCTGGCGAGAACAAGGCGTCCGGCGTGGTTGCGCCGCCGCGGGTCCGGAAGGTGACCCAGGTCCCGTTGATGTTGATTTGCTCTTCATCGACCGGACCGGTCAGGGCGCCCGCGAAGTCCGACATGTTGTTGCGGATGGGGTCGTAATAGCGGCCCGCGAAACCGAACACCTTCGAACGACCGTCTCCGAGCACGTCATAGACGACGCTCAAACGCGGCGCATATTCCCAATCGAAGGTCGCCGTCTTGGAGCCGTCAGAGGCGAAATGCTCCCACTTCTCGGCCCGCACGCCAGCGTTGACGGTCAGTTGGTTGAGAGTCCAGGTGTCCTGCAGATACAGGCTCTGGCCTTCGCTCTTGACCTCGTAAGGCGCGCTGATCGTGCGCAGGGCGCGATACACGTTGACGTTGCCGTAGGGCGCGCCGGCCGTGTTGGTGAAGCGATAGGCGTTCAACTCAGCCTGAGAGACAGTGCCGTCCAGGTTGGTGTCGACCGCCGCACGCGCCGTGGCGTTACCTTGGATCGCGGCCAGAACTCGCGCATTGTCGGCCTGCACGATCGCACGACCAGTCCATGCGTTCGCGCCGCTGGCTGTCGTGTAATCGAGATAGGTCGTGCCAGAATAGATCGGGGCCAGCGACTGATAGGTCACGCCGCCTGGGACGGTACTGTCTTCCTCATACACGTTCTCGGTGTTGATATAGCCGCCTTTGAAGGTGTGGCTGCCAAAAGCGGTGTCGAGATAGTATTCGAAGTTCAGGCCGAACTCGTCGCGGTTGCGATGCGTCTCCACGTTCTGCCCCACGCCGCCAAGCTGGCGCTGAGCCAAGGTCGATCCGGCCGCGTTCCGGAAGGTGACCGTGTCGGCGACGGACTGGTCCGCTGCTGTCGTCGTAACCTCGCCTTCGTGACGGAACCAGTAGGCGCCCAGTTGTAGGTCGCCCCACGTCCGGCCGTATTCTACCTTATAGTTCTTGCCGCCCTGCTCCTGTGCCCGATCCCGGTTATTCAGGGTGGCGGACGAGTTGGAGCCGCTGATGCTGGTCGGATCATCGAAATAGCTGGCCGTCAGACGGTCGTCGTCCGTGATCTGCCAGGTCAGCTTGCCGAAGGTGTATTCGCCGTCATTGGTGACGGTGCGCAGCACATTGCCGCTGTTGACGTCCAGAACCTCATCTTCACGGTGCTTCTTCTGGTACGAACCATAGAACCACAGACGATCGCGGATGATCGGCCCGCCCAGGGTCGCGGCTGTGTCATAGGTAGAGAAACCGCCCGAAGTGGTATGCTCGTCCTTGGCCACCAATCCATCGTTCTGGAAGTAGTAGTTTAGCGAACCGTGGAACTCGTTGCCGCCGGACTTGGTGACGACGCGCGAGATCAGACCGGACCCACCAGCATATTCGGCGGGCACGCCGCTGACGATGACCTGTTGTTCCTGAATGATTTCCGAGTTGAAGTTGGTTCCGAACGTCCCGGTCGACGGGTCGGTCACGTCGACGCCGTCCAGATAGTAGACGTTATCGGTCGAAGTGCCGGTCGCACCGCCGATGTCCGAATAGTTGATGCCGGAGCGCGAGGACGGGTTGCCGCCGCTTGAGGGCTTAACGCCGGGAACCAGTTGCAGATAGCTTTGATAGCTGCGCCCCGTCGGCAGCGACTCGACCACGCCGAGGGTCAACGTCGTTCCAACCGTCGCAGAGGTGACGTCCACCGAGGCCAGCGACGTGCCGGTCACGACGATATCGCCCAGGGTCGAGACGTCGCCCCCTTTAAGGACATAACCGAGAGAGCGCTCTTGACCGCTGACAACGGCGACGTTGTTCGCAGTGAAGGCATCATAGCCCGGCGCGACGACATTGACGGAGTAGTTGATTGCAGGATCCAGGCCCGAAAGGCGCACGAAACCGGCAGAGTCCGTCACTCCGCTTCGCGTCACCAAACTGACGGAAGAATTAACGGTCACCGTTGCGCCAGCCACGGGCTGACCACCCGCCTGGATGGAAATGCGAAGCGCGCCCGTCTGAGACTGCGCGTGCGCCACGCTTGGAAGGGCGACCAGCGACATGACGGGAATCGCGGCCAGCAAGGCGCCGCCTACGACGGTGCTGGCCAAAAGGCGTTGACGGATACTGCGACTATTCAAAACGAACCCCTCCTTGAAAAGAGCCCGACGACCGATCGACATCCCCATGCCGATGGCCCCCGGCGCACACCCAGGGCGGGTGTGGTGAAAGGGAGCCTAAGCAGACGCGCCGCATTCGCCACGATTATTACACGACCGTCATAAAACAGCGTCACGCCGTGCCAATATTGCCACGTATAAGCCATACTTTGGATTGCGACGTTATAACAGATCGATTTTCCACTGCAGTTTGCGCCCCTAAATGGATACGCTAGTGCTCAAACACGCCAAGTTTCCTTAGAGTTGGCTCACCCATGACCTGGCGCATCCACGTCGAACCTTTCACCCGCCCACTGTTTTTCGCCTGGTCGCGGCTGACGCGGGGCAAGACGCTGGGCGTGCGGGCGGTGGCGGTGGATGCGCAGGGGCGGGTGCTGATGGTGCGGCACACCTATCTCAAGGGCTGGTGGCTGCCGGGCGGCGGGGTGGATCGGGGCGAGACGACGCACGCCGCCGTGGTGCGCGAACTGCGCGAAGAGGCCGGTCTGGTCGCGCGCGGGGCGCCGCGCCTGATCTCGATCCATTCCAACGAGCGGTTCTTTCCCGGCGATCACGTCGCCGTCTTCCGCATCGACGCCTTCGATGTCGGCCAGCGCACCAGCCACGGCGAGATCGCCGAGATCGGCTGGTTCTCGCCCCCCGCCCTCCCGGACGACGTGAATCGGGGCTGTCGCGCGCGTCTGGCCGAGATCTT
Organism: Brevundimonas sp. 374; assembly: GCF_900102995.1. Classification (NCBI taxonomy): domain Bacteria; kingdom Pseudomonadati; phylum Pseudomonadota; class Alphaproteobacteria; order Caulobacterales; family Caulobacteraceae; genus Brevundimonas; species Brevundimonas sp. 374. The sequence continues at coordinate 57,767 of NZ_FNKT01000002.1, forward strand.
CGACGGCGCCCCGCCCGAGCCGGACTGGTGAGACGGAAATCGCCCCTCGCTCCGTTGCAGAACGGTCAAGCCTGTTCGGAAGGATCGCACCATGCCTCTCTCGCGTCGCCTGGCCCTTATCGGCCTGGCCGTCAGCGCCACCCTCCCCGCTCACGCCCTCGCCCAGACCCGCAGCGATCGTCGACAGGCGCCCACCGGCCCGGTTGTCGCGCCCGCCCATACCTTCACCTTCGGTCCCGACCCGCTTCAGGCCTATGATCTCTATGCGGACAGAGGGGCGGGACCGATCCTGATGTTCGTCCACGGCGGCGGCTGGTCACGGGGCGAACGGACCAATGTCGCCGCCCTGCCTGATTATGCTCAGCGCCACGGCTTTACTCTGGCCTCGACCAGCTATCGGCTGGCTCCCGCCGTCAGCGCGCGCGAGTCGGCTCTGGATGTTGCTGCCGCTGTCGCTGATCTGAAGCGCCGCCTGCCCGGACGGCCGGTCTATCTGCTGGGCCATTCGGCCGGGGCCCATCTGGCCGCGCTGGTCGGAATCGATCCCGAATACCTCGACGCAGTTGGGGCGAAGCCCTCGGATCTGGCGGGGGTGATCCTGCTGGACGGGGCCGGCTATGACGCCACAGCCGCGCGCGGGACCGGCCCGGTCGATCAGTGGCTAGGCCGGACCTACGATCAGGCGTTCGGGGATCAGGCCGCCGCCTTGTCGCCTACTCTGCTTATCCGCGCCGGCGTGGCCTATCCGCCCTTCCTCATCTTCCACGTCGCCCGCCGCCAGGATTCGACAGCCCAGAGCCGCGGCCTGGCTGAGGCCCTGATCCAGGTCGGGGGACGCGCCGAGGTCATCGCCGCGCCGGACGACAGCCACATGACCATCAAGCGCGACTTCGGGGTCGCCGGCGATCCGGAAGGGGAACGCGCCGCCCGCTTCATCCGGGGGTAACAATCGGCGAGCGCCATGCTAGCCAAGGGCCATGAACCCGTCCCTGCTCGCCATCCTCGTCGTCATCCTGGCCGGCGGCGCCACCGCGCTTCAGGCCCCGACCAACGCCAAGCTGGCGACCTCCGTGGCCTCGCCGGTCAACGCCGCCTTCATCTCCTTCGCGGTCGGCACGACGGTCCTGGGGATATTGGCGGCGATCCTGCACACCCGGCCGGACATGGCCGCGACGCGCGCCCTGCCCTGGTACGCTTGGCTGGGCGGGGCCTACGGCGCCTGTTTCGTGGTCGCCGCCGCCTGGGGCGTGCCGCGCCTGGGCGTGGCCATGACCATCACCCTGATGGTCGGCGGCCAGCTGTTGCTCAGCCTGGCGCTGGATCATTTCGGGGCGCTGGGGGTGCCGCGCCAGCCGCTGAACATCGGCCGCATCGCCGGGGTAGGGCTTGTTCTGGCCGGCGTCCTTCTGGTCCGGCGCTCTTGACCCTATATCGGGCGCGATGACCGAGGAGACGCCTGATTCCCAACTGAAAGCCGCCGCCCTGATCGCCGACGAGGCGCGCCGGGCGCCGGACAAGCCGGGCGTCTATCGCATGTACGGCGAGGACGGCTCGTGCCTGTACGTCGGCAAGGCCAAGTCGCTGAAGAAGCGCATCATCCAGTATGCGCAGGGGCGTTTTCACACCCAGCGCATCGGCCTGATGGTGTCGCAGACCCGGTCGATGCAGTTGGTGGTCACCGCCACCGAGACCGAAGCCCTGCTGCTGGAATCCAACTTCATCAAGAAGCTGAAGCCCCGCTTCAACGTGGTGCTGCGCGACGACAAGTCCTTCGCCGAACTGATGATCCGCCGCGACCACCGCGCGCCCCAAGTCAGGAAGCATCGCGGGGCCCACACCACGCCCGGCGACTATTTCGGTCCCTTCGCCTCGACCTGGGCAGTCAATCGCACGCTGAACACCCTGCAGAAGGCCTTCCTGCTGCGCTCCTGTTCCGACAGCGTCTATGAGACCCGCACCCGCCCCTGCATGCTGCACCAGATCAAGCGTTGCTCGGCCCCCTGCACCGGCCTGATCAGCCTCGAGGACTACGGCGAACTGGTCACCGAGGCCGAACAGTTCCTGCGCGGCAAGTCCCGCGCCGTCATCGGCCGCCTGTCCAAGGAGATGCAGGCGGCGTCGGACGAGATGGACTTCGAACAGGCCGCCCGCGTCCGCGACCGCATCCGCGCCCTGTCGGCCATTGCCATGGAGAACTCGGTCAGCGCCGATAGCGTGGCCGAAGGCGACGTCTTCGCCCTGCATTCCGACGGCGGCCAGGCCTGCGTCCAGGTCTTCTTCTATCGCGCCGGCCAGAACTGGGGCGGCCGCGCCTATTTCCCGCGCGTGGACAAGACCGACACCGATCCTGAGATTTTGGCCGCCTTCCTGGGCCAGTTCTACGAGGACAAGCCGATCCCGCGCCTGATCCTGTCCAACGTGCGCCCGCACGAGCTGGAGCTGCTGGAAGAGGCCTTTTCGATGAAGGCGGATCGCAAGGTCGAGATCGTCCGCCCGATGCGCGGCGAGAAGCTGGCGCTGGTCGACCACGCCCTGACCAATGCGCGCGAGGCTCTGGGCCGCCGCCTGGCCGAAAGCTCGGCGCAGGGCAAGATCCTTGACGAGGTGTGTGAGGCCTTCGGACTGGAGAGCCGGCCCGAGCGTATCGAGATCTATGACAACGCCCACATTCAAGGGACGAACGCGGTCGGCGGCATGGTCGTCGCCGGCCCCGAAGGCTTCCAGAAATCCCAGTATCGCAAGTTCAACATCCGGGGCGAGGATCTGACGCCCGGCGACGACTACGGCATGATGCGCGAGGTGATGCGCCGCCGCTTCGCCCGCCTAGTCAAGGATGAGGAAGAGGGCGAAGACGTCGTCCGCCCCGACCTGCTGCTGATCGACGGCGGTGCGGGACAGTTGGCCGAGGTGCTGGCGGTCATGGCCGACCTGGGCGGGCTGGATGACATCACCGTCGTCGGCGTGGCCAAGGGGCCCGATCGCGACGCGGGCATGGAGAAGTTCTTCATGCCCGGCAAGGCGCCCTTCATGCTGCCGCTGAAGTCGCCGGCCCTCTACTACCTGCAGCGGCTGCGCGACGAGGCCCACCGCTTCGCCAACGGCGCCCACGCCAAGCGCCGCTCGATGGACATCAAGAAGAACCCGCTGGACGAGATCGAAGGCGTCGGCCCCGGCCGCAAGAAGGCCCTGCTGCACGCCTTCGGCTCGGCCAAGGGCGTCAGCCGCGCCTCCCTGGCCGATTTGGTCAAGGTCGACGGCATCAACCAGCCCCTAGCCGTACGCATCCACGCCTTCTTCCGTAAAAGCTGAGCCGGAGCTAAGACACCGACCATGAGCGACATCGAAGACGAACTGACCGCAGGCTATCGCCGCTTCCGCGCCGAGCACTGGCCGACGGCCCGCGCCGAATACGAGACCCTGGCGACCAAGGGCCAGAAGCCGCACACCCTGATCGTGGCCTGTTCCGACAGTCGCGCCGATCCGGCCCTGATCTTCGACGCCAAGCCGGGCGAACTGTTCGTCGTGCGTAACGTCGCCAATCTGGTCCCGCCCTATGAGCCGGACGGCAAGCTGCACGGCGTGTCGGCGGCGCTGGAGTTTGGGGTCAAGGTGCTGGGCGTCAAGCGGATCGTGGTCATGGGCCACGCCCACTGCGGCGGGGTCAACGCCATGATCAACGGCGCCCCTGAAATCGTCGCCGACTTCGTCGCCCCTTGGATCGCCCAAGGCGCGCCCGTCGTCCAGCACGTCGCCGAGACCGTCGCCCCCGACCAACTGGAGCGCGCGGCCGAAGAAGCCATCGTGCGGCTGTCGATCCGGAACCTGCGCACCTTCCCCTGGATCGCCGAGCGCGAAGCCAAGGGCGAACTTCAGCTCAGCGGCCTGCACTTCGGCATCGCCGAGGGCGCGCTGACGGCCCTGACCGACAAGCCCCGGTTCGAACCGTTGGATTGAGCGGCGAACCGTGCCACACCCCGCGCGTTGCAACGGACATGACGATGACCTCCGCCCACCGCGCCAACCCCATCCCCAACATCCTGACCGGACTGCGCCTGGCGGCCGGGGTGGTGATGTTTGCCATGATGGCCGGGGCGGCGCCGGGCGCGCTAGAGGCCTGGCTGTCGCCGGAGACCCAAGGGCGGTTCAGCGTTTGGGCCTTCTGGATCTTCGTCATCGCCGCCTCGACCGACTGGGTCGACGGCTACCTCGCTCGCCGCTGGAACGCGACCACGCGCTGGGGCGCCATTCTGGATCCCATCGCCGACAAGGTGTTGGTGACCGGGGCCATCCTGGGCGTCCTGGCCTCGGGATCCCTGCCCGGCATCGCCCTGCCCTGCGGCCTGATCCTGTTCCGCGAGTTCGCCGTCTCCGCCCTGCGCGAGACGATGGCCGGCCGCATCGAACTGCCGGTCACTCTGGCCGCCAAGTGGAAGACCACGGTGCAAATGGTGGCGCTCGCTGCGCTTCAGCTGACCTTGCTGTGGGGCGCCCTGGGCCTGCAGAACGACGACGGATCGCCGCTGGCCTGGCAGCCGGCGTTCGAATCCTTCGCCATCTTCCTGATCTGGTTCGCCGCCATCATCACCCTGTGGACCGGCTGGCAGTATTTCAGCGAAGCCCGTCGTCAGATGCGCGATCTTTAAGGTCGCAGCGTCAGCCCGGCCGGCGTGGCGGAAAAGGCGGAAAGCCGGCCGAGATAGCTCATGCCCAGCAGGGAGTATTCCAGCCCCTGCTCCACCACCAGGGCCTCGACCCGGTCCACACGCGCGCCCGCGACCGAGATCGTCTTCAGCTGAACCGGCGCGGCGCGCACGACGCCTGATGCGGTCTGAACCTTGCCTGTGAAGGCTTCGGGTTCGGGTTCGACGCCCAGCCTCAGGGCGTCGGCGCGCGTCAGAGCGACCACGCTGGCGCCCGTATCCACCAACACCCGCACCGCCTTGCCGTCGATATTGGCCTCGGCCCAGTAGTGGCCGTCCGCGCCCTTGACCACCTGGGCGTCGGTTCCGGAGGCGCCCACCGCCGTCTCGACCGCGGGCGTCGCCGCCTGGGCCATGCCGTCGCCTTCCAGATGGCGGATCGTCAGCGCCGTGCCGAACGACGCCATGAGCGCGAAGCCGAGGACCACGACAGACTGGGTATCGATGCGAACCATGCCTCTGTCTTAAAGGCGCGGCGTTTTGATGGGGTGAAACGACGTGGCTGACGAAAGCTTAAGCCGCGAACCGCGCTAGCCCAGCTTGGCCGGATCGACCTGACTACGGCGCGACGGCAGGTCGGCCATGATCGCCGCGCGCTCGGCGTCGCTCAGCGCCCGCCAGCCGGCGATTTCCTTCAGGGTGCGAAAACAGCCGAGGCAAAGGCCGCTCTCGCCATCGACCGCGCACACCATGACGCACGGCGTAGCGATGGCCTTGGGCGGTCCGGGCCGGCTCGGGGTCGTCGCGCTCATTGTGACACAGCGGCGAAAATCACTCCGACTCCTGACGAATAAAGTTGCAAATTCACGAAACTGTCTTATATCGGCTGATGACGCGAAACGACTGACGGTGGAATCCCATTGGTACGACGCGTCTCTTTTCATCGTTCTGCGAAAGGAGACGCCAAGATGAACGATAAGGAGCGTAACCTCCAACACGCCATGATGTCCTTCGCCCTTTGGGGCGGGATGCTGGTCAACAGTCGGCATATGCCGTCGAACTCGGGCCGGGTGGTCAGCCATCCGTCCAACTTCGTACCCTATACGATCAAGAAACGCTGACAGCCCGCTCGGCCCTCAGCCTGAAGAAGCCCCGGTCTCGCCGGGGCTTTTGCAATTCCGGGCTTGCCTGACGCGGCGTTCGCGGTCGATGACGGGCGCGAAGACGGAGACGATGCATGGGCCTGATCACCGAAGAGAAGCGGGGCGCGATCCTGATCTGGATGCTGGATCGCGAGGCGCGGCTGAACGCCCTGCCCGATCTGGGCGACGGCGACGAGGTCGCGGCGGCGTGCGAGCGGGTCAATGCTGATCCCTCGATCCGCTGCGTGGTCCTGACCGGCGCCGGGCGGGCGTTCTCGGCCGGCGGCGATCTGACGGCGATGCGGGACGGGCGCGACCTGTTCGAGGGCTCAGGCGCCGCCATCCGCGAACGCTATCGCCGCGTCGTCCACCGGATCGTGCGGTCCCTGTATGGGCTCGAGGTTCCGCTGATCGCCGCCGTCAACGGGCCGGCGATGGGCCTGGGCTGCGACATCGCGGGGCTCGGGGACATCCGCATCGCGTCTGAGCGCGCCAGCTTCGGCGTGCCCTTTCTGAAGCTGGGCATCATTCCCGGCGACGGCGGCTCCTGGCTGCTGCCACGCAACATCGGCTACGCCCGCGCCGCTGAACTGCTGTTCACGGCCCGCTCCATCGACGCCGCGACGGCGGCCGAATGGGGGCTGGTCAATCGCGTGGTCGCGCACGACAGCCTGATGGACGAAGCCCTGGCTGCGGCCGCCCAGGTTGCGGCCCAGCCGCCCCAGGCCCTGCGTATGGCCAAGACCCTGCTGCGCCAGGGCCGCGACACGACCTTCGACCAGATGCTGGAGATGTCGGCGGCGATGCAGGCGCTGGCCCACCTAACCGAGGACCATCAGGAAGGCGTCGCCGCCGTGCTGGAAAAGCGGCCCGGCGATTTCACCGGCCGCTGATCCGACGTCTTATTTCGTCTTCATCGCCTCGCTGGGCCCGACGCCGGCGGCGACCGCGCGTTTGGCCCCGGCGGTCTCGCCCGGCTTCATGAACTTGACCAGCACCCGCTGTCCGATCAGCAGGGGCGCATCGCCGGCCGAGGCGACCACTTCCACCACCCGCTCGTCGCTGCGCTGCGAGGGGTCGTCAGAAGCCAGTTTGCGCGCGCCGAACACGGCGGCCCGACGCATGACCGCGCCGATATAGACCTTGCTGGCGTCGCCCTCGGGGCTGATCTCGACGGCCTGGCCGTCGGTCAGGTTCGGCAGGTCGCTCTCGACCACCTCGGCGCGGACGATGCGCGGCGCGTCGGGTTCCAGATCGAACATGTTGGAGACGTTCAAGGTCGAGGCGCCGGCGCCGGGGTTGGCGTAGCGGCGCACGATCCGGCCGTTGGTCGGCGCGCGGATGACCGTCAGTTCCTGATTGTAGCGGGCCTGATCCAGCTGGGCGCGCGCGGTCTGGACGGCGGCGACCTGCGACCCCAGACGCGCCTGGGCGGTGGCGATGGCGTCCTGGGCCTGGTCCATGCGCTGGGCGGCGACGAAGTTGGTGGCGACCAAGCGTTGCAGGCGCTCCTGCTCGCGCTGGGCGGTGCGGATGTCCACGCGGATCTGGGCCAGTTGGCTTTCGGCCTGGCTGACGGCGGCGGCCGCAGCCTGCACCGCCAGACGCGCCTCGTCGTCTTCCTGACGGGCCAGGATCTGACCGGCGACGACGCGATCGCCTTCCTGAACCAGAACGTCACGCACGATGCCGCCGCGACGGGCCGCGATCTGGATGATGCCGCCCTCGACGTCGACCTTGCCGTTGGCGATAGCCGCATAGGGGCTGTCGACCTTGGTCGCCGCCGCCTTCTCCTGCTCGGCCTTCTTGGTCTTGGCGGCGGACTGGAACAGCATGAAGCCGACCGCCAGCACGATCACCAGCAGCAGGCCGATCCAGGTGCGTTTTTTCTTCAGAAAGCCGGGCATTGGCGTGTCGTCCTAAGGGAAATCGTCGTGTCAGTTAGTGGGACGCCAGGATGGCGTTCGGATCGGGGATGCGGCGCTGGTCGTCCAGGATCTTGCCGTCCTCGATGTGGATGACCCGGTCGGCCCAGGCCTCCAGGCGTGGATCGTGGGTCACGCAGATGACGGCGGCGCCGTGTTCGGTGGCGGCGCGGCGCAGCAGCTTGATGACCACTTGGCCGTTTTCGCCATCCAGGGCCGAGGTCGGTTCGTCGGCGAACAGGATCTTCGGGTCCTTGGCCAGGGCGCGGGCGATGGCGACGCGCTGCTTTTCACCGCCCGACAAAGCCGCCGGCCGCTGGTGCAGACGGTGGCCAAGGCCCACCTCTTCAAGGGCGATGGTGGCTCGCTTCTTGGCCTGGCCCGCAGTCAGCCCCTGAAACTTCAGCACCGTCTCGACCTGCTGAAGCGCCGTCAGCGCGGGAAACAGGTTGAAGCCCTGGAAGATGAAGCCGCAGTTATCCAGGCGGAACTTGTCGATGCGGCCCGAGGACAGCTTCCACAGATCGTCGACGTCCAACGCGTCCACCCGGCCCTCTTCGGGCTTCAGCAGACCCGACAGGGCTGCGATCAGGGTGGACTTGCCCGAGCCGGAGGGGCCCATGACCATGGTCAGGTCGCCATGCCGCGCATCGAAATCGACGCCTTTCAGCACATCCACCCAGGCCTTGCCGGACTTGAACCGCTTGACCAGGCTTTTGGCCTCGATGGCGAAGTCGCCGTGCTTGCCGTGAACCTTTGTATGAACGTTCATCGCAGCAGGTCCGCCGGTTGGCTGTTCTTGAGGATGCCCAGCGACAGCAGGCCGGACACCATGGCGATGGCGATCAGGCCGATGCCGACGATGATCAGTAGCGACAACGGCAGGGCGATGATCACCGCCCCCATCATCGCCAGCAGCGACACCAGCCAGGTCAGGACAATGGCCGCGATGACGCCTACGACGCCGACCCAGAAGCTCAGCTCGACCACGATCCGACGCAACGACCCCATGCTGACGCCCAGGGCCCGCAGAGAGGCGAACTCCTTGATGTTGGCCATGATGGCGCCGCGCAGGGTCTGCCAGGTGATGGCCACGCCGATGATGATCCCCAGCACGACGCAGCCGCCGATGATGATGACCAGGATGCCTTCCTCGAACATGGCGCCGGCGTTGGCGTCGGCCAGTTGCTGCTTGGTCCACGCCTTCCACTGACCGGCGCCCATGGCGTTCAGCTGGGCCACCACGATGGGCGCGCGGGCCGGATCACGCAGCTTGACCATCAACGGACCGACGCGCGGACCCGTGTCGGCCTGGCCCAGCATCCGCAGGGTGTCGCGCGACATGACCACGCCCGGCTGCATCATGTTGGGATAGCCGCGCGTCACGCCGACGACGGTGACGGTCTGGCCGTTGTACAGAGCCTTGTCGCCCAGCTTCACGCCCAGGGTCGTCAGGGCCGTCTCATCGACCGCCACGGTGTAGGGTTGGCGCAACGCATCGACCAGTTCCTGAGAATAGTCGGTCGGGATGGTCACCGAGCCAGGACGGGTGTCGATGATGCTGGCCTGGACGAACTTCTGACGCGGCGCGCCCTGCGACGCATTGTCCGCCTGGCTCTTGGTCGGATCGACGTTCTTGATGTTCTGGAAGGTCCCGCCGGCGCCGTCCAGCGGCATGACCTCGACTACCTCGGGGTGATTGTAGGCCAGCGGAATGAACCGGCGCGGCACGCCCGACGGTCCGCCGATCAGGCTCTTGGCGCCGGGCTGCATGATGAAGATGTCGGCGTTCGACCGTTCGATCGTCGCGGTGAATCCCTTGCCGATGCCGATGAAGACGCCGGTCATCGCCAGGACCAGAAGCCCCGACAGGGCCAGGGCCATGACCGCCGCCATATAGCGACGCCACTCGAACAGCAGTGTTGATAGCGCAAGCGACATTGTCGTCGATAAACCCCCGGTACTTGCGCCTATCTGACCGTGCGCCCCCTCACCGCCAAGTTAAATCGGGGTAAGGCTTGTGAACCCTTGTCATTGCGGGTTCGAAATCAGGGGATTAAGGGCGTTACAGCCTCTTGGCGCCCACCCTTCGTCGGCGCTAGTTACAACATAACAGATGGGACAGGCCGTCCCACGCTCTGGGAACCACGCCTTCATGTCCTTGCCCTCGCTTCGTCTCACCGCCTCGCTGGCCGCGCTCGGCGCCGCCACCGCCGTCCTGTCCGCGCCCGCGACCTCCGCGCGCGCCGACGAAGGCATGTGGACCTTCGACAACTTCCCCATCGCCACGGTGAACGAGAAGTACGACACCAACATCGATCAGGCGTGGCTTGACCGCGTGCGCAACGCCGCCGTCCGCCTGCAGGGCTGCTCGGCCTCGCTGGTGTCGAACGAAGGCCTGGTGCTGACCAACCACCACTGCGTCGTGTCGTGCGTTCAAGACCTGTCCACGGCCCAGAACGACTACGTCAAGAACGGCTGGATGCCCGCCACCCGCGAGGAAGAGAAGAAGTGCCCCGGCCAAACGGCCGAGATCCTGACCGACATCGTCGACGTCACCGACCGCGTGACCGGCGCCGGCGCCGGTCTTGAGGGCGCCGCCTTCGTTCAAGCCCGCGCCGCCGAGATCGACAAGATCCAGAAGGAGACCTGCGGCGACGATCAGAAGCTGACCTGCCAGGTCATCAGCTTCTACCGCGGCGGCCAGTACAAGCTCTACAAGTTCCGCAAGTATGACGACGTGCGCCTGGTCTTCGCGCCCGAGTTCCAGGCGGCCTTCTTCGGCGGCGACCCGGACAACTTCAACTTCCCGCGCTACGCCCTGGATGCCGGCTTCCTGCGCATCTACGAGGACGGCAAGCCGGTCGCGACGCCCAACCACCTGACCTGGAACGCCAATGCGCCCAAGGAAGGCGATGTCACCTTCGTCGCCGGCAACCCCGGCTCGACCCAGCGCCTGCTGACCGTGGCCCAGCTGGAAACCCTGCGTGACCAGCAACTGCCCATCAGCCTGATCCAGACCTCGGAACTGCGCGGTCGCCTGCTGGAATATTCGACCACCGGCGAAGAGGCCAAGCGCGTCTCGGTCGATCCGATCTTCGGCCTTGAGAACGGTTTCAAGGTCAACTACGGCCAGCAGGGCGCCCTGACCGATCCGGCCTTCATGGCCACCAAGCGCCGTGAAGAGCAGGAGCTGCGCCAGCGCGTCGCCGCCGACCCGGCCCTGGCTCAACGCATCGGCGATCCGTGGGCCGATCTGGAGCGCGCCTCGACCGCCCAGCGCGACCTGTATCTGCCCTATCGCCAGCTGGAATCGGCGGCCGGTCAGCGCTCGTCGCTGTACAGCTACGCCAAGGCCATCGTCCGCGCCTCCAAGGAACGCGCCAAGCCCGTCGCTGAACGCCGCGCCGGCTATTCGGACGCCGACATCGCCTCGCTGGGCCGTCGCCTGGCGACCGAGACGCCGATCTCGAACGACCTGGAGAAGATCTATCTCGATTTCTGGCTGTCCAAGACCCGCGAATATCTGACGGTCGACAACGCGAACGTGAAGGCGCTGCTGGGCAAGGAAAGCCCCGAGCAGATCGCGGAGCGTCTGGTCGACGGCACGCGCCTGGCCGATCCCGCCTTCCGCGCCCAGGCCCTGGCCATGACGCCGGAACAACTGGCCGCCTCGGGCGACCCGCTGATCCAGTTCGTCCTGGCCAATGACGATGCGGCTCAAGCCGTCCGCACCCAGTGGGAATCGGCCGTGTCCGGTCCGACCAGCCGCGCCGGCGAAAAGATCGCCCAGGCCCGGTTCGCGGTTTACGGGACCAACCTTTACCCCGACGCGACCTTCAGCCTGCGCCTGTCCTATGGCCAGGTGAAGGGCTGGACCTATCGCGGCGTGACGGTCGAACCCTTCACCCAGATCGGCGGCCTTTATGAGCGCAACACCGGCGCCGAACCCTTCAACGCGGCCGAGGACTGGCTGGCGGCCGAGGGCAAGGTCAACAAGTCGACCGTCTATGACTTCGTCTCGACCAACGACATCATCGGCGGCAACTCGGGCTCGCCCGTGATCAACGCCAAGGGCGAAGTCATCGGCGCCGCCTTCGACGGCAACATCCACTCGCTGGGCGGCAGCTTCGGTTACGACCCCGAGCTGAACCGCACGGTGACGGTCTCGACCGCCGCCATCACCGAGGCCCTGCGCAACGTCTACAACCAGCCGCGCCTGCTGCGCGAACTGGGCGTGCGTCGCTAGAAGACAACGAAGAAGTCTCCTCCCCGCCGCGCGGGGAGGCGGACCGCGAAGCGGTGGAGGGGCTCTTCACCACCGCACGATCGCCTGTAAAGCAAGAGCCCCTCCGTCACGACGCTGAAGAAGCGCCGCGCCACCTCCCCGCAATGCGGGGAGGAGACTTAAAGGACACCGCACATGCGCCCTCTTCTCCTCGCCTCCGCCGCCGTTCTCGCGTTCGCCGCCGCCACCTCGGCCAGCGCCGAGGAAGGCATGTGGACTTACGACAATTTCCCCATCGCCCGCGCCAACCAGACGCTGGGCACGAATATCGATCAGGCCTTCCTGGATCGGGTGCGGCTGTCGTCGGTGAAGTTCGGCGGCTGTTCGGCGGGCGTGGTGTCGGGCCAGGGCCTGGTCATGACCAACAACCACTGCGTCGCCACCTGCGTGGCCAACCTGTCCACGCCGCAGCAGCAGTACGGCGAGACGGGCTTTACGCCCAAGACACGCGAGGAAGAACGCAAATGCCCCGGCGCCACGGCCGAGATCCTGACCGACATCTCCGACGTCACCGAGCGGATGCACAAGGCCGGCGAAGGGCTTGAGGGCCAGGCCTTCACCCAGGCGCGCGAGGCCGAGGCCGGGCGGATCGAGACCGAAGCCTGCGGAAACGATTCCAAGATCCGCTGCCAGGTCGTCAGCCTGTACCGGGGCGGTCAGTTCAAACTCTACAAATACCGCAAATACAGCGATGTGCGCCTGGCCTGGGCGCCGGAAGACCGCGCCGCGACCTTCGGCGGCGACCTGGACAACTTCTCCTTCCCCCGCTTCGCCATCGATGCCGCCTTCATCCGCCTGTACGAAGACGGCAAGCCGGTCGAGACGCCGATCCACTTCGCCTGGAACGCCGACAAGCCGACCGAGGGCGAGGCCGTCTTCATCACCGGCAATCCCGGCGCGACCCAGCGCCTTCTCACGATGGACCAGCTGGCCACGATCCGCGACGTGGTCCTGCCGCTGGATCAGCTGATCGCCTCGGAGCTGCGCGGCCGTCTGATCCGCTATTCTGAAGAGGGCGAGGACCAGGCCTTCATCGCCATGGACCCGATCGTGGGCGTGGAGAACACCTACAAGCGCGGCCTGGGCCGGATGCGCGCCCTGACCGACGCCCAGTTCATCCAGGCCAAGGCGGCGGCCGAGGTCGACTTCATGCAACGCTACGCCGCCGCCAACGGCAATGGTCCCGATCCGTGGGGTGCGCTGGAAGCGGTCCAGCCCATTGCGCGCGAACTCTATGCGCCGACCGCCCTGCTGGAAGGCGGCACGGGTCTGGGCACCACCTCCGTTGCCGGCGGATCGCAGCTGTTCCAGTGGGCCAAGGCCATCATGCGCGGCGCGCAGGAGCGGGCCAAGCCGTCGGACCAGCGTCTGGCCGAGTTCGCTGACAGCCGCCTGCCGGGCGTCGAATCCGCCCTGTTCGCCGAGCGGCCGACCTATCCCGAGCTGGAGCAAATCCGGCTGGAATGGTGGCTGTCCAAGACGCGCGAATGGCTGACGGTCGACAGCCCCCATGTCCGCACCCTGCTGGGCAAGGAAAGCCCTGAGGGTCTGTCGGCCCGCCTCGTCGCCGGGACCAGACTGGCCGATCCGGCCGTGCGTCGCGCCCTGTGGACCGGCGGTCTGGCGGCGGTTCAGGCGTCGGACGATCCGATGATCCAGTATGTGCTGTCGATAGACGCGGACGCCCGCGCCGTCCGCACGGAATGGGAGAATAAGGTCAAGGCGCCGACCGACCGCGCGTCGGAACAGCTGGCGGCCGCCCGCTTCGCCGCCTACGGCGACGCCGTCTATCCCGACGCCACCGGCACCCTGCGTCTGACCTATGGCAAGGTCGAAGGCTCAGACGTGCCGGGCCAGCGATTTTCTGCCTTCACCACCTTCGCCGGGCTGTGGGACCGCGCCACCGGCGCCGAGCCGTTTAAGGTCGCGCCCAAGCTGATGGCCGCCAAGGACCGGATCGATCCGAACGCGGTGATGGACATGGCCGTCTCGACCGACACCATCGGCGGTTCGTCCGGCTCGCCAGCAGTCAACGCCCGAGGCGAGATCATCGGGGCCAACTTCGATTCGACCGTCCTGACCCAGCGCAACGCCTATGGCTACGACCGCAACACCAACCGCAGCGTGATCGTCACCACCCAGGCCGTCACCGTGGCCCTGCGCGACGTCTATGGGATGGATCATCTGCTGGCGGAGCTGGGCGTCAGCCGGTGACGGAGATCGCCGTCCGCGTGGCGACGCCCGACGACGTCGCTGCTCTGCATCCGCTGATCGAGCGGGCCTATCGCGGCGACACCGCCAAGGCCGGCTGGACGCACGAGGCGGACATGCTGTTCGATGATCGCACCAGCGCGGCGGAACTGGCGTCGCTGATCGGCGATCCCGACCGGGTCATCCTGCTGGCCCATCGCGACGGCACGCTGATCGGCTGCGTCCAGGTCGCCCGCGCCGGCGACGACCTGGCCTATCTCGGCATGCTGACGGTCGAGCCGACCTTGCAGGCGTCCAGCCTCGGCCGTCGTCTGCTCGCGGCCGCCGAAAGCGAAGCGGTCGCGCGTTTCGGCGCCCGTCGCATGGAGATGACCGTCATCCACCGACGGGCCGAACTAATCGCCTGGTACGAACGACGCGGTTACGCCCCGACCGGCGAAACCCGCTCCTTCCCCGTCGATCCGCCCCGGCCCGAGCTGGATTTCGTGGTGCTGGAAAAAACGCTCTAGCCGCCCCTTGTAAAACGGACAGTCGTGTCCATTTACGCGCCTCACCATGACGCGCCCTGCTGAAAAACCTGTCCGCAAGGACGCCGCTCTGAACCGGGCGGCGGTGCTGGAGGCCGCGCGCGCGGTCTTCGCCGACCAGGGGCTGGATGCGCCCCTGGATCTGATCGCTGAGCGGGCTAGGGTGGGGCGCGGCACCCTTTATCGGCACTTCTCAGACCGCACGGAACTGGCTCTGGCGGTGCTGGAGGCCGACGTCGCGGACCTGGGTCGGCGCACCGCCGATCAGGGCGATGATCCGCAGGCCTTCTTCTGGTTTCTGGACCAGCTGGCCGAGGACATGGTGCGCAATGCGGGACTGGCCGGCGTCGTGCGGAACGTGCGGTCGCCAGATGCGCTTACCCCCTTGCGGCAGAGCTTGATGGAGGCGGGGGCCGCACCGCTGGAGCGGGCCCAGGCCGCCGGCCTGGTGAGGGAGGATCTGCGGCCGATGGACATCCGTCTGATCGCCACCCTGCTGGGCGCCGGTTTTCAGGGCGCGGACGAAGCCGAGCGCCAGGCCGTGTCGTTGCGCACCCGCGCGCTTGTGCTCGACGGGCTGAGACCGCGCAGGGAGCCGCGCTGATGGCCCGCAACAACTGGCACCTGCCCTGGGAACAGTATGTCGAGACGCTGAAGCCGCACGAGCGGCCGATGATGCCCGGCTCGCCCGCCACGCCCGATCACTCCTGGCCGATGCGAATCCAGTACGCCCTGACCGGCCTGCTGGTCGCCATGGTCGGATCGCTCGGCAACGCCGCCGTCACCGCCAACATCCAGAACCTGCAAGGCTCGCTGGGGATCACGATCACCGAGGCCGCCTGGCTGCCGGTCGTCTTCGTCATGACCAACGCCTGCATGAATCTGATCCTGGTCAAGTTCCGGATGCAGTACGGCCTGCGCCTGTTCACCCAGATCTTCCTGGGCGCCTTCGTGCTGGTCTGCGCGGCCCACCTGTTCGTCGACAACTATCAATCGACCCTGCTGGTCCGGGCCATCGCCGGCATGGCGGGCGCGGGGCTGAGCAGCCTGGGCTTTCTTTATATCATCCAGGCCTTCCCGGCGGCGCATAGGCTCAAAGGTCTGATCATCGGCATCGGCCTGGCCAGTTTCGCCGTGCCGATTTCGCGCCTGGTCATGCCCGGCCTGCTCCAGCTGGGCGACTGGCGCGCCTTCTACATGTTCGAGCTAGGCCTGTGCCTGGTCGCCTGGGGCGCGGTGCAGGTGGTCAAGCTGCCGCCGTCCGAGCGGCTACGCGTATTCGACCGGCTGGACTTCCTGACCTTCGCCCTGTTTGCGCCAGGCGTGGCCCTGCTGTGCGCGGCCCTGGGTCTGGGGCGCATCGTCTGGTGGACGCAAGCCGCCTGGATCGGCTGGGCCCTGATCGGGTCCGTCATCCTGCTGACCGCCGCCTTCCTGGTCGAGCACAATCGCAAGAACCCGCTGATCAACACCCGCTGGCTGACCGGGCCGGACCTGCTGCGCCTGTTCGGGGCGATCCTGCTGATCCGCATCGTGCTGTCGGAACAGACATCCGGCGCGGTGGGCTTCCTGACCGTCGTCGGCCTGGGACCGGATCAGCTTCACGGCCTGTTCGTCGTCATCCTGCTTTCGATGATCGCAGGCACCCTGGTCAGCGCCTTCACCCTGAATATGGAAAAGCTGAACAAGCCGATCGCCATCGCCCTGGCGCTGATCGCGGTCGGCGCCTGGATCGACAGCCATTCGACGGTCCTGACGCGCCCAGCGCAGCTGTATTTCAGCCAGGCCCTGATCGCCTTCGCCTCGGCCATGTTCATCGGCCCGGCGCTGATGATCGGCATCGTCAAGGTGCTGACCCAGGGCAAGCAGAACCTGATCAGCTTCATCGTCATGTTCAGCGTGCTTCAGAACGTCGGCGGTCTGGCGGGTTCGGCGCTGACCGGGACGCTTCAGATCCTCCGCGAGAAATACCATTCCAACCAGCTGGCGGCCGGGATTTCGGCGCTGGACCCGCAGGTCGCCTTGCGGCTGCGCCAGCTGTCGGGCGCCTATGCCTCGACGATAACGGATCCCGCGCTGGCGAACGCCGAAGGCGCCGTTCTGCTGGGCCGACAGGTGACGCAGCAGGCCAATGTGCTGGCCTACAACGACGTCTTTCTGGTCATCGCCGTGATCGCGGCCCTGGGCTCCGCCTGGGTGACCGTCACCCACCTGCGGCCGCGCTGGAAGGCGCGCCGCGACGCCAAGAACAACAACAATGCAGACGCTGCGGTTCAGAGCGCCGCCGTCGCCGCCGCCGACTGAACCGAGACCCACAATGACCGACGCCGCCCCGCCCGCCCCCGCCTCATCCGCCCCCGCCGCCCCGCAAGCGCCCGCCGCTGCTCCACCTGCGCCTGCGCCGAAGAAGAACGTCATGTGGACCGTCATCGCCGCCGGTGTCGCCCTGCTGGGCGTCCTGATGGTGCTGTACGCCTGGCAGTTGCCGCCCTTCCGGGGCGCGATACAGCGCACGGACAACGCATATGTGCGCGGCCAGGTGACGATCATCAGCCCGCAGGTGAACGGCTATGTCGTCCAGGTGCCGGTCCAGGACTTCCAGACCGTCGAGCAGGGACAGTTGCTAGCCCAGGTGGACGACCGCATCTATCGCCAGCGGCTGGAGCAGGCCGAGGCCAGCCTGCATTCGGCCCAGGCGGCCCTGTCCAACTCGACCCAGACCCAGGCGTCGGCGCGCGGATCGGTGGCCCAGCAGCGCGCCTCCATCGCCGCCGCCGAAGCGACGCTGACGCGGGCCCAGGCCGACGCCAACCGCGCCCGCACCCTGAAGGCCGGCGGCTGGGTCGCCCAGGCCAATGTGGACGTCGCCGAAGCCGCCCTGCGCAGCGCCCAGGCCCAGGTCGCCCAGGCCCGCGCCGCCGAAGGCATCGCCCAGACCGGCGTCACCTCCGCCGTCGTCGGCCGCGACAGCCTGGCCGCCGCCGTCGAGAACGCCCAGGCCGCCGTGCGCCTGGCTCAGATCGATCTGGCCAACACCCGCATTGTGGCGCCCCGCGCCGGTCGCCTGGGCGAGATCGGCGTGCGTCAGGGCCAGTATGTGACGGCGGGAACCCAGCTGATGGGTCTGGTGCCGGACGTGGTCTGGGTCACGGCCAATATGAAGGAGACGCAGATGAAGAACATCCGCGTCGGCCAGCCGGTCGAGATCACCGTCGACGCCCTGGGCGGCCAGACCCTGCGCGGCCATGTCGAACGCATCGCCCCCGCCGCCGGATCGGAGTTCAGCGTCATCCGTCCCGACAACGCCACCGGCAACTTCACCAAGGTGGCCCAGCGCATCCCGGTCCGCATCCGCATCGACCCGAACCAGCCCGCCGCCGAGCGTCTGGCGCCGGGCATGTCGGTGGTGGCGAAGGTGAATACGGCTGGCTGACGGAACGCGCCGCTCTCCATCGCGCTACTGTCCCAGCTACGGAGAGCACCATGGACCGCGAACAGACCAAGGGTCGTGAAGAGAACGGCGCCGACCCGGCCGGCAAACCGGACGCCCTGACCTCTGAGAAGGCCACAAAGGCGGTCGGTCAGGCCGAGCGCCAAAGCGCGGGACCAGACGGCCCGGACGCCGCTGAGATCGGCGACACCTTCAAGCGCAAGCCCTGACGCCGGATCAGGCCGATCGCGGCGACAGGCTGGCGGCGAGCAGATGCACGTCGTGCGCCCGCATCCGCTCGAAATTGCCCAGCCCCAAGGCCAGGGCGCGCATGATCTCCGTCTGGCGCGTATGTTCGGGATGGGCGGGCAAGGACGGCTCCGCCCGCGCCAGCTCCGCATCCAGTTCGGCCATCATATGGGCCAGGATTCCGTCGTTCATCTGATCCTCCATCACGCCGCCGACCGCCGCAGACAGTTAGAGCACATACGGAACAAATCCGGAACACGCTGACCCAAGAAGGCTGTGGATGGCGCGGTCGGATCGCAAAATCGTCCGGCTGACCCTGCCGTTTAATCCAACTTAACCACAAGGATTCACCATAGTGGTCTCACTGTTGCGGGGCCGCGTTTCCATGTCCGATCTGAAGACCCCTGTCCTCGCCAAGGACGTCATTTATCGTGGCGACTGCATCGAGGTGCTGAAGAGCCTGCCCGACGCCTCGGTGGACATGGTCTTCGCCGATCCGCCGTATAATCTGCAGCTGGGCGGCGACCTGCTGCGTCCCGACAATTCCAAGGTCGATGCGGTCGATGACGACTGGGACAAGTTCGCCAGCTTCGCCGACTATGACGCCTTCACCCGTGCCTGGCTGGCGGAATGCCGCCGGGTCCTGAAGCCCGAGGGCTCGATCTGGGTGATCGGCAGCTATCACAACGTTTTCCGCCTGGGGTCCGCGATCCAGGACCTGGGCTTCTGGGTTTTGAACGACATCATCTGGCGCAAGTCCAACCCGATGCCGAACTTCAAGGGCACCCGGTTCACCAACGCCCATGAAACCCTGATCTGGGCCGCCAAGTCGCGGGATCAGAAGCGCTACACCTTCAACTATGATGCGCTGAAGGCCTTCAACGAAGACACACAGATGCGCTCCGACTGGACCTTCGCCCTGTGCACAGGCGAGGAGCGGATCAAGGACGCCGACGGCAAGAAGGCTCATCCAACCCAGAAGCCCGAAGCCCTGCTGCACCGCGTCCTGCTGTCGGCGACACGGCCCGGCGACGTCATCCTGGATCCCTTCTTCGGCACCGGCACCACCGGCGCGGCAGCAAAACGCCTCGGCCGCCACTACATCGGCATCGAGCGTGACGAGACCTATGCAGAGGTCGCCGAAACCCGCATCGCCTCGGTCATCCCTGCCCGCCCCGAAGACCTGATGGTCACAGGCTCCAAGCGCGCCGAGCCGAAGGTGCCGTTCGGCGCTCTGGTCGAGGCCGGCCTGCTGCAACCCGGCGACCGCCTGTACTGCCCAAAGGGTGAGCGCGAGGCGCGTGTTCGTGCGGACGGTTCGCTGGTTCACGGCTCGCTCAGCGGCTCGATCCACAAGCTGGGCGCGCTGCTGGAAAACGCACCGGCCTGCAACGGCTGGACCTACTGGCGGTTCAAGACCGACCAGGGGCTGAAATCCATCGACGCCCTCCGCTCGGAAGTTCGCGCCGCGATGTAAGCCCGCTGCGACCGCGCGTCGCGTAAGCCACATCAATCACTTAGCCGACAATGCGTCGCTGAAACGTACGATTTCGCACACTCATTACAGGTCAGCGTCGCTGTAACCCCGCGAAACCTATGCAAAAATTAGTCAGCTGCGGCGGAACTTCGCAGTTGCGAGACCATTGATGCCAACGGCCCGCCAAGATGCGGTGTCGGAGCACATCACCATGAAAATCGCGCAGATCACCCCGCTGTATGAGGCCGTGCCTCCCAAGCTGTACGGCGGCACGGAACGTGTGGTGGCGCATCTGACCGACGCCCTGGTCGATCTGGGCCACGACGTGACGCTGTTCGCCAGCGCTGACGCCCAGACCAAGGCGCGGCTAGTGCCCGTACGCGATCAGGCCATCCGCCTGGATCCGGCGCCGTTGAAGTCCGATCTCGCCGCCCACCTGTCGATGCTGGGCGAAGTTCTGGACCGCGCCGACGAGTTTGACGTCATCCACTTCCACACCGACATGGTCCACTTCCCGCTGTTCCAGAAATATGCGGACAAGACCCTGACGACTCTGCACGGCCGTCTGGATATGAAGGACCTGCCCGGCGTCTACGCGCGCTGGAGCGAATTCGGCCTGGTCTCCATCTCCGACGATCAGCGTAAGCCGCTGCATTTCGCCAACTGGAAAGCCACCGTCCATCACGGCATGCCGGGCGAACAGTACATCTTCTCCCCGAAATCCGAGGGCTATCTAGCCTTCCTGGGTCGCATCTCGCCCGAGAAACGCCCCGACCGTGCCATCGAGATCGCCACCAAACTGGGCAAGCGTCTGAAGATGGCCGCCAAGGTGGACGCCGCCGACAAACGCTATTGGGAAGAAACGATCCGCCCATTGGTTGAGGGCAATCCGCTGATCGAGTTCATCGGCGAGATCGGCGACCATCAGAAGTCCGCCTTCCTCGGCGGTGCCGAAGCCCTGCTCTTCCCCATCGACTGGCCGGAGCCGTTCGGTCTGGTGATGATAGAGGCCATGGCCTGCGGCACCCCGGTGATCGCCTTCCGCTGCGGCTCGACGCCCGAGGTCATCGAAGACGGCGCCACAGGCTTCCTGGTCGACACGATGGAGCAGGCGATCGCTGCGGCCGGACGCGTCCATCTGCTGGACCGCGAGGCCGTGCGCGCGCGCTTTGACCTGCGCTTCTCCGCCACCGCCATGGCGCGGCGCTATCTGGACGTTTACGGCGACCTGCTGGCGCGCCGTCCGTTTGCGGAGACTGCGCTGGACGATGTGGTCACCCCGCTGCGTCCGCGTGAAGACCGCAGCTTCGCCGCCATCGCCTGAAACCAACTCAGTCGGAACATCGTTGCAATCTTAAGTTAGTAACGGCGTTCACCCAAAAGTTAAGCTTATCCATTACTGTCGTCCCAAATCGGGGCGACGACTATGCAATGGAGAGCGATGAAGCGGCGGCTGGCGCATCTGCGCCGGAATACCGCGGGCAACATCGCGACCTTCTTCGCCCTGTCCGCCATGGGCCTGACACTGATGGTCGGCCTGGCCATCGACATCAATCGCTATGTCTCGGTCAGGAACCAGGTGCAGGAGGCGCTTGATGCAGCAGCATTGGGGGCTGCGGCGTCCCGAGCCCAGACCGTCAAGGAACTGGAAGCGGTCAGCGGTCCCTATCTAGAGGCCAATCTTAAGACTGGCCAACTGATCGATGGCTGGAAGACCAGCACTCAATACGTCGATGGCAAAATCGTCAGGGTGACTTTCAAGGGCGGGGTCAAGCCCATCTTCGCGGGTCTGGCCGGCGTCAAACAGTTCGACATCAACGCCCTGTCCGAGGCGACGCGCGGCGTGGCGCAAAAGATCGAGACCGTCCTGGTGCTCGATAACACCTGGTCCATGAGCGAAAAGGACAGCCGGTCGATCAAGCGGATCGATGCGCTGAAGACCTCGGCCAGTCTGCTGGTCAACGAGTTGATGGCGACCGAAAGCGACGAGGTCTCGATCGGCGTCGTGCCTTATGCGGACTACGTCAACGTCGGGATTGCCAATCGCAAGGCCCCGTGGATTTCCGTGCCCGACGACTATGTTCAGGAGCGCACCTGCACGACCAAGACGACCTACAGCGGCGGCACCCCCTACCCGTGCACCACCGTGCGCGACGGCGTCAGCGAGACCGGCACCTGCTATAAGGATCAGGTGGTCAAGACGGTCACGGTCCCGCCATATGCTTGCAACGTCAGCTACAAGTGGTTCGGCTGCGTCTATTCCCGCAACGTCGGCGCGACGCGGCTGAACGACCAGTCGCCGGCCACGCCCTATAAGGGTTTCTTGACGACGGGCCAGAGCTGCCTGAATGCGGTCAGTCCCTTGTCCAAGAGCAAGTCCAGCGTCCTGAACGCAATCAAGAACCTCGTCATCAATGTCGGCGGCTACAAGCCCGAGACGCACATTCCATCCGGCCTGATCTGGGGCATCAATCTGCTGTCGCCCACCGCGCCGTTCCAGGAAGCCGGGGCCTACGATCCCCCCAACCGCACGCCGCGCAAAATACTGGTGCTTATGACCGACGGTGTGAACACCCTGCGCTACCGCTCGTCGGACGGCGCCCACGTCGCCACGGTCAAAGCCAATGAGCTGGCGGCGACGGATGCCGATTTCGGTTCGATCTGCACCTACGCCAAGTCCAACAAGATCGAGGTTTTCACAGTAGGCCTGAACGTTCCGACGCAAAACGGACGCAATCTGCTCAGGATCTGCGCGACCGATTCCGACCACGCCTTCCTGGCCGAGGACAGCGCAGCCCTAGAGGCCGCCTTTCGTGAGATCGCGCGGTCCATCGGCGTCGTACGGCTGATCAAGTAAGTCTCTCGGGTCGCTGAGTGATGAAAAAGCACAGGTTCGCCTGAACCCGTCGGCGACTTGCCCATTAAAGTCTGCAAGCGGCCCCTGAGCGCCGCATTCGGGTGCGACACGTTCGGCCAAGGCCTCACAACGACGGGGAAGAGACCGCATGGACGACGCCTATTCCACTCAACTGACCGCCGGTGAATCGGTCGAGGCCACGGGTCTCGAACAGCTGATGGCGCTGAAGGAAGGCGATACCTTCCTGGTCGCCGACGGATGGGGCGACATGAAGGGCGGCGCCGACGGCCTGTTCGCGGGCGACACCCGCGTCCTGTCGCGCTGGGCCATGACCGTCGGCCTGCTGAAGCCGTCGCGCCTGTCGTCCGGCGTCAGCCAGGACAACGTCTTCTTCTCCTGCCACACCACCAACCGTCCCCTGCCCCCGATGGGCGGCCGGTCGGCTCCGGCTGGCGTGCTGCATATCGAGCGCCGGCGTTTCCTTTGGAACCGGCGGATGTTCGAGCGTATCCGCATGGTCAACCATGGGGTGGAGGACATCCTGCTGCCGCTGGCATTCGATTTCGGTGCGGACTTCTTCGATATCTTCCAGGTGCGCGGCACGCCTCGAGCCAAGCGCGGGACGATCCACACGCCGACCACCGACGGTCGCCGCGTCACCTTCCGCTACACCGGTCTGGACGACGTGGACCGATCCAGCTGCATCGCCTTTTCCGAACCGCCCGCGCGCCTGACGCATCAACGCGCCGAGTTCATGTTCAGCCTGCCCAAGGGCCGCTCGCTGGACCTGTTCATCGAGTGCGGC
This sequence comes from Brevundimonas sp. 374, assembly GCF_900102995.1. Classification (NCBI taxonomy): domain Bacteria; kingdom Pseudomonadati; phylum Pseudomonadota; class Alphaproteobacteria; order Caulobacterales; family Caulobacteraceae; genus Brevundimonas; species Brevundimonas sp. 374. Next base: position 81,318 of record NZ_FNKT01000002.1, read on the forward strand.
GTGGACGCCTGCGAGACGCCGGACGCCGATCGCTGGCGCCAGAACGCCATCCAGGCCCGCCTGGCCATGCGCGCCAAACGCCGGCGCGGCGCCTCGGTGCGCGGCCCGCGCAGCCCGCGCTTCAACGACTGGCTGGACCAGTCGCGCGCCGACATGGCGCTGTTGACGACCGACCTGCCGACCGGCCCCTATCCCTATGCCGGCACGCCGTGGTTCTCGACGCCGTTCGGCCGCGACGGCATCATCTCGGCCTGGCAAATGCTGTGGCTGGACCCGTCGCTGGCCAAGGGCGTGCTGACCTATCTGGCCTCGCGTCAGGCGACCGAGACCTCGCTCTACCGGGACAGCCAGCCTGGCAAGATCATGCACGAGACGCGCGGCGGCGAGATGAGCGCCCTGCATGAGGTGCCGTTCGGCCTCTATTACGGCGGGGTCGACACCACCTGTCTGTTCGTGGCCCTGGCCGGAGCCTACGCCAACCGCACCGGCGATCTGGATCTGATCCGCAAGCTCTGGCCCAATCTGATCGCGGCCGCCGACTGGATGCGCGACTATGGCGACAGCAACAATGACGGCCTGATCGACTACCAGCGCGGTGCCGACACCGGCCTGTCCAACCAGGGCTGGAAGGATTCCGAGGATTCCATCTTCCACGCCGATGGTCGCTTTCCCAAAGGTCCGATCGCGCTTCTGGAGGTCCAGGGCTACGCCTTCGCCGCCTGGAAAGCGCTGGGTGATCTAGGTGAGCGTCTGCACGACGACCGCACGACCGAATGGCGTATGCGCGCCGAACAGGTCCGCTCTCTGGTCGAGGAAAAGTTCTGGATGGAGGACGAGGGCTTCTACGCCGTGGCCCTCGACGGCGACGGGCAGCAATGTCGCGCCATCGCCTCCAACGCCGGGCACCTGCTGTTTACCGGCCTGCCGTCGCTGGAACGCGCGCGGCGTGTCACCAAGCGCCTGCTGACCGCCGAGTTCCGCACCGGCTGGGGCATCCGCACGCTGGAGGTCGGACAGGCCCGTTTCAATCCGATGAGTTATCATAACGGCTCGGTCTGGCCGCACGACACCGCCATGGCCGCCGCCGGCATGGCGGCTTACGGCGAGCGCGATGCGGTCGCGGAAATCCTGGCCGAGATCTACGCTGCGGCCGCCCACTTCCACCTGCGGCTGCCCGAACTGTTCTGCGGCTTCCCGCGTGAGCCGGGCGAACCGCCCATCGCCTATCCGGTCGCCTGCCTGCCTCAGGCCTGGGCGGCGGGATCGGTCTTCCTGATGCTTCAGGCGACCCTGGGCCTGTCGATCGACGCCTGGACCGAGACGGTCGATCTCTCTGATCCCGTCCTGCCCGCCGGTCTGGATCGTCTGAAGATCACAGGTCTGGAAGTCGGCGGCGCCGTTGTCGATCTGAATATCCAGCACGCCGACGGTCGCGCCGTGGTCATCCCGCATCACAAGCAGGGCAAGGTTTCGATCCGCACGTTGCGATAGGGGTCAGCCGAACAGATCAGGCCCGCTCGCCCGATCCAGCGCCTTGGCGAAGACCGTCGGCAGGGCCGCGCGCGCCGCCTCGAGCGACATCCAGCGATAGGGGCCGTCCGCCTGGCCGCGCGCGGTCATCACCGTCAGCGTCAGGCTGAAGTGGGTGAAGACGTGCTCCACCGCCCCCGCCTCGCGCCAGTCGGCCGCGATAGGCGCTGCGGCAGCAGGCTCGCCCGTCGTCCAGTCGCTGGTCGGCAGGCCCAGCATTCCGCCCAGCAGCCCTTTTTCGGGTCGCGTCTCGACTGCGACCCGCCCCAGTTCGTCGATCAGAACATAGGCCGCGCCCCGCCGATGCGGTCGGTCCGCCTTCTTCGTCTTCATCGGAAACCGGGCCGGGTCGCCCGTGGCCAGACCCAGGCATTCGCTGGCCACGGGACAGGTCCCGCACGACGGTGACTTGGGCCGGCAAACCGTCGCGCCAAGATCCATCAGCGCCTGCGCCCAATCGCCCGGCCGCTCGTCCGTGACGAACAGGCCCGCCAGCCGCCTCAGCTCGGGCCGGGCGGCGGGGACCGGCGTTTCGACCGCGAACAGACGCGCCATGACCCGCTCGACATTGCCGTCCACGACATTAGCCGCCCGGTCGAAGGCGATGGAGGCGACGGCTGCGGCGGTATAGGCGCCCACGCCCGGCAGGGCGAGCAGCGCCGCCTCGGTGTCCGGAAACACACCGCCATGCTCGCCCGCCACCGCCCGCGCACAGGCCAGCAGATTGCGGGCACGCGCATAGTAGCCCAACCCGGCCCAGGCCCCCATCACCTCCGCATCCTCGGCCGCCGCCAAGTCCGAGACCGTCGGCCAGCGCGTCGTGAAGGCGTGGAAATACGGCGTCGCATGCGGCACGGTCGTCTGCTGCAGCATGACCTCTGACAGCCAGACGCGGTACGGCTCGGTCCGCGGCGCGCCGACGGCGGCACGCCATGGCAGGCTGCGCGCATGCGCGTCGTACCAGGCCAGCAGCCGTGAGCGGATCAGGTCTATGTCGGGAGAGACGTCAGGCATCGGTCGGGCTATATAGACCCATGCGCCGCACGCTGCCCACAGACGCCGAGGTCCGCGAGATCCTGTCTCGTCGCCGCACCCGTCCGGTCCCCCGACCGGCGCCGCGCGCAGGCAAGGCGCTGACGCCCCTGATCAAGAAGCTGGACGAGCAGTTCGGACGCGGCGCAGGCGCGTTGGAACCCCGTTGGCGTGAGATCGTCGGCGATCGCCTGGCGCGCGTGACCCGACCTCAGAAACTGACCAAGGGCAAGGGCGGTCAGCCCGGCGTGTTGGAGTTGCGCGTCGCCGGCGCCGCCGCCCTGCTGATCCAGCACCAGTCCGAGGACATCCTGGCCCGCGTCAACCTGTTCCTGGGCGCCGGGACCGTGGATAGACTGCGCATCGCCCAGGGTCCGGTCGCCCCTTTGAAGGAAGCCGCCGCCCGTCCCAAACGCAGCGCCACGCCGCCGCCCCTGCCCGCCGAGGCCGAGGCCGATCTGGCCGCATCGATCGCTTCAGCCCCCGACGATCTGCGCGCCGCCCTGGCCCGGCTGGGCCGCGTCGCCCTGTCGCGCTCCGACATCAAGTCCGACTGAGCGCCGCGCCTTGGTTGGCAGTCGCCCCCCGGTGCTGTAGGAAGAGGTTGTAAAGCGACAAATATCCGCACGGCGCTTCCGGTCGCGCGCCTGTATTCCGAGTCCCGATGAAGCAGCAAGACGACTGGCGACTTACCGATGTCGTCGAACACGAAATCGGGCGTGGAGATCCGTTCGCCGCCGCCATACGCGGCACGCGCATGCCGATGGTCATCACCGACCCGCGTCGCGACGACAATCCGATCGTCTTCGCCAACAAGGCCTTCCAGGATCTGACCGGCTACGAGCGCGACGAGATCATCGGCCAGAACTGTCGGTTCCTTCAGGGGCCGAAATCCGACAAGGCCGCCGTCGCCAAGATCCGCGAAGCGCTTGAGGCCGGCGCCGACATCCACATCGATCTGCTGAACTATCGCAAGGACGGCAGCACCTTCTGGAACGCCCTGTTCATCAGCCCGGTGCGCAACGCCCGGGGGGAGATCGAGTATTTCTTCGCCTCGCAGCTGAATGTGACCGAGCGGATTGAGGCTCAGGTCTACGTCGAAAAGCAAAAGGCTTTGGTCGAACGCGAAGTCGCCGCCCGCACCGCCGATCTGCAAGAGGCGCTCGCCGCCAAGACCCTGCTGCTTCACGAGGTCGATCACAGGGTCAAGAACAACCTGACCATGATCGGCTCGTTGCTGCGGCTGCAATCGCGCTCGCTGTCCGATCCGGCCCTGACCGCCACCCTCGACTCCATGCTGGAGCGGGTGGACGCCTTAGCGACCGTTCACCGCAAACTCTATCAGTCCGAAGACGTCACCCAGTTCGACGTCGGCGCCTTTACCAACACCCTGGTCGCCGATGTGATTGGCTCGACAGGACGCACCGATATCGAGGTGTCCGTCGATGTGGAGCCCATGTTCATTCCCTCGACCCATGCCTCGTCGATCGGGCTGATCATCAACGAACTGCTGACCAATGCGATCAAGCACGGCTTCCCCGAGGATCGCGGCGGCCGATTGATCGTCTCGGCCAAAAGAACGGAACAAGGCGGCCGGGTCGTTGTTCAGGACGACGGCCCCGGCATTCCCGGCGCTGCGCATCAGGGATTGGGCAAGACTTTGATCGGTCGTCTTTCAAAGCAGATCGGCGGCAAGACGCTGTGGCTGCCAGCCGACCCCGGAACGCGCGCGGTCGTCGACTTCCCCGTGAGCGGCTAGGTGCGCGGCGCCGGGCCTCACTTCGACATCCTGGTCGTCGAGGACGAGGCCCTGCTTGTGATGGACCTCGAGGCGATGCTTGAGGACGAAGGCCACCGGCTGGTCGGAGAAGCCATGTCCCTGAGTGAGGTCGAGTCGCTGTCGCTCGACGCGCCGCCCGACATCGCCTTTGTCGACATCCAGCTGGCGGACAACTCCAGCGGTCTGGACGTGTGTCGCCTGATCAAGGATCGCTGGCCGTCCACAGCCGTCGTCTTTCTGACGGCAAACCCCAAGATGATCCCCGAGGACTTTCTGGGCGCGCACGGCGTGATCCCAAAGCCCTTCTCACGGTCCGGCCTGCTGTCGGCGATGCGCTTCATTCAGCAGGGCATAAGCGATCCGCCGCCCCGCCAGGACAGGCCGCAAAGTTTCATCCCCGCACCGGCGATCGATCGGGCCTGGGCGCGCGGATAAGGCGCTGTTGACAAAACTTCGCCGCACCTGTTCCAGACTAGTTCAGGGTTGCGCCATTCCCGGGGAATCGCGTGATCATCGCCAACGATCCGATCCGAGGAACCTTCATGGCCGACACTGAATCCCGCTTCGCCCGCATGAGCCGTCGTGCGGCCATCACCGGCGCCGCACTGGCGACCATGGCTCTGGCGGCCTGCGGCGGCGGCGCCAAAGGTGCGGCCGAGGGCGACATGGGTCTGGGCGCGCCCGAAGGCGCCAAGGTCACGGTGGTCGAATACGCCTCGGTCACCTGCCCCCACTGCGCCCTGTGGCAGAAGAACACCTGGCCGGCGTTCAAGGCCAAATACGTCGACACCAACAAGGTCCGCTACGTCTTCCGCGAACTGCCGACCCCGCCGGTCGACGCCGCCACCGCCGGCTTCCTGGTCGCGCGCTGCGCCGGCCCGGACAAGTATTTCGACGTGGTTCACCAGCTGATGGCGACGCAGCAGGAGATGCTGACATCCTCGCCGCGCGACTGGCTGCTGCGCACCGCCCAGGCCGCTGGCCTGTCCGAGCAGCAGTTCAACGATTGCGTCACCGACAAGGACGCCGTCGCCGCCATGGAGAAGCGCGTTCAGGCCGCCCGCGCCCAAGGCGTGACCGGCACCCCGGCCTTCTACGTCAACGAAACCCAGGTCATCTCCCCCGGCGGCGAAGGCGCCAGCCTGGCCGACCTGTCCACAGCCATCGACGCGGCCCTGGCCAAGTAACCGAGGCCAAATCAGATGATGCGACGCGCCTTCATCGCCGCCGGTTTCGCCTTCGCCGCCCTGACCGGCGGTTTGGCGACGCCGGCGCTCGCCGCCGATGCGCCCCCGCCCGTCACGGCCCAGGATCATATCCTGGGTCGGGCGAATGCGCCGGTCACGGTGATTGAATACGCGTCCTTCACCTGCTCGCACTGTGCGGACTTCCACAACACCGTGCTGCCGGCCTTCAAGGCCAAATACATCGACACCGGCAAGGTCCGGCTGGTTCACCGCAACCTGCCGACCGCGCCCGCCAATGTCGCCGCCGCCGCGGCTGCGGTCGCCATGTGCGCCGCACCCGAACGCTATTTCGACGTGGCGGCCGTCTTCATGCGCGATCAGGCCAACCTGCAGACCACCGGCGCCCAGCCCTGGTTCGCCGCCGGCATCGCCGCCAGCGGCAAGACTCGCGAGCAGATCGAGGCCTGCCTGAACGGCCCGACCATCCGCGCGGCCCTCGACGCCCAGATCGAAGGCGCGCGCGCCGCCGGCGTCACCGGCACGCCCACCTTCTTCGTCAACGGGACGATGGTGATGGAGCATTCGCTGGAGGCCCTGTCGGCCGCCATCGATCCGCTGATTCGGTAGTTCGTCGGGACGATGCAGTTCCAGCGCCTCCGGCTCGTCGGCTTCAAGTCGTTCGTCGATCCGGCGGAGGTGCACATCGAGTCCGGCCTGACCGGCGTCGTCGGCCCCAACGGCTGCGGCAAGTCCAACGTCCTTGAAAGCCTGCGCTGGGTCATGGGGGCCAACTCGGCCAAGGCCATGCGCGGTCAGGGCATGGACGACGTCATCTTCGCCGGGGCCGCCGGGCGTCCTCCGCGCAGCCACGCCGAAGTCAGCCTGACCATCGACAACGCGCAGCGCCGCGCGCCCCAGCCCTTCACCGACAGCCCCGTGCTGGAGGTGTCGCGTCGGATCGACCGGGGCCAGGGTTCGACCTACCGCATCAACGGCAAGGAGGTGCGCGCCCGCGATGTGCAGCTGCTGTTCGCCGACGCCTCGACCGGCGCCAACTCCCCCGCCCTGGTGCGTCAGGGACAGATCAGCGAGCTGATCGCCGCCAAGCCGCAGAACCGCCGGCGCATTCTGGAAGAAGCGGGCGGTGTCGCCGGTCTGCATACCCGTCGGCACGAGGCCGAGCTGCGCCTCAAAGCCGCCGAGACCAACCTGGACCGGCTGGACGACATCGGCCGCGAGCTGGAGACGGCGCTGAACCGGCTGAAGCGCGAAGCCCGCCAAGCCGAGAAATACAAGAAGATCTCAGCGGAGATCCGCGCCCTGCAGGCCGCCCTGCTGTATGTGCGTTGGAACGACGCGCGCCTGGCCGCAGAGGCCGCCGCCGCCGAACTGCGCGACGCCGACCGGACGGTGGCGGACACCACGACCGCCGCCGCCGCCGCCCAGACGGCCGCCCTGTCCGCTCAGGACGCTCTGAAGCCCGCGCGGGAGGAGGACGCCGTCGCCTCCGCGCTGCTGCACCGCGCCAGCCTGGAGCGCGATCGACTAGACATGGCTGAACAGGCGGCCCGCGCGGAAGTGGATCGCCTCAAGGCCGAGGCCGTCCGCATCGCCGCCGACGCTGCTCGCGAAGACGGCATGGCCGCCGACGCCCAGCGCGAACTGGATCGGCTCGACAACGAACTGAGCCGGCTGAAGGCCGAGATCGCCGCCGCTCCCGAACGCGGCCCCGAACTGGACAAGGCTCTGACCGCCGCCGAGGACGCCCGCAAGGCCGCCGACGGCGAGGTCGAACGGCTGGCGGGCATGCTGGCCGCCGTCGAGGCCCGCGCCAACGCCGAGACGGCCCGCAAGCGCGACGCCGAGGCCCGACTGGCCCGCGTCACCGCCCAGCACGATCAGGCCCGACGCGAACGCGAAGCTCTGGGGCCGCTGGAAACGCCCGAGCTGGAAACTGCCCGCCAGGCGCTGGAAACGGCGCAGGCCGACCTTAGCGCTGCGCGCGACGCCGTCGAGGCCGCCGAGGCGCTGCGCGGCGACCTGGCCCGCGCCGAACAGGAGGCCCGCACCGCAGCCCGCACGGCAGAGGACCGGCTGGGCCGGCTTCAGACCGAGGCGCGCGGCCTGGCCCAACTGCTGGTCACCGGCAAGCGCGACCATCCCCCCGCCCTGGACAAGGTGCGGGCCGACAAGGGGTTCGAGGCCGCCCTGGCCGCCGCCTTGGGCGACGATCTGGACGCGGCGCTCGACGCCCGCGCCGCCGCCTATTGGGCCGGGGCAAACGCGCCCTCCCCGTCCTGGCCCGCCGGGATCACGCCCCTGTCCGACCATGTTCAGGCGCCGGAACAGCTGACCGCGCGCCTCGCTCTTTGCGGTGTCGCGCCCAAGGCCGACGCGGCCCGGCTGGCGGGACTTCTGCCTCCCGGCGCGCGCCTCGTGACGGTCGAGGGCGACCTTTATCGCTGGGACGGGTTCGTCAGCCGCGCCGAGGCGCCGCGTCCGGCCGCCGTGCGGCTGGCACAGCGCACGCGCCTGGCCGAGCTTGAAGCCGAGATCGACAAGGGCAGACCAGCGCTGGATCAGGCGCAGGCGGCCCAGAAATCGGCGACGGAAGCCTTTCGCGCCGCGGAAGAGGCGGTCAAGGCCGCACGCCTGAAGCCCTTCGCCGCCGACAAGGCCGTGACCACCGCCCGCGACCGCGTGGAAACCCTGGCCCGCGAGCAGGCCCGCCGCGAGGCCCGCGCCCAGGCGCTGGACGACACCGTGACCCGGCTGGCGGCCGACGCAGCCGAGGCGCAAGCCGCTCTGGACGCCGCCCAGACCACCGACGCCCCGTCGGAGACGATCGCCGGCTTGCGTGACGAGCTGACCGCCGCCCGCGCCACGGCTGACGCCGCCCGCACCACCGCCCAGACCGCCCGCTCGGACCGCGACGCCGAGGCCCGCGATCGTCAGGGCCGCGAGCAGCGGCTGGGCAGCCTGACCCGCGCGCGCGAAGGCTGGGTCACGCGGTCCAGGGACAGCGCCGGCCGCGTCGCCGCCTTGGCCAAGGACGCCGGCCGGACGGCCGCCCTGTTGAAACAGGCCGAGGTCGCGCCCCAGGGGTTCGCCGAACAGCGTGGCAAGCTGCTGGACACGCTGGTCGCCGCCGAACAGAGGAAACAGGCGGCGTCGGACGCCATGGCCGTCGCCGAGACCGAGGCGACCGAGGCCGACCGCGCATCGCGCGCCGCCGAGACCGCCGCGTCGCAGGCCCGCGAGGCCCGCGCCGGCCTGTCCGCTCGCGCCGAGGCCGCCGCCGAGAAGCTGGCCGAGGCCGAGACCACCCTGCGCGAGACGGCGCAGATGTCGCCGCAGGAGCTGGGTCAAAAGCTGACGGACGACGCCATCGCCCGCCCGCCAGACGCCGCCGGCGCCGAGAGCCTGCTCTATGGGCTGGAGCGCGAACGCGAAGCTCTGGGCGCCGTCAACCTGCGCGCCGAGGACGAGGCGGTCGAATACGGCGAGCGGCTGAACAGCATGAAGTCGGAACGTATCGACCTGACCCAGGCGATCGCCAAGCTGCGCGACGGCATCGACGAGCTGAACGCCGAGGGCCGTGAGCGGCTGGTGGCGGCGTTCGACGTGATCAACGCCAACTTCAAGGCTCTGTTCGAAGCCCTGTTCGGCGGGGGCCAAGCCGAGCTGAAACTGGTCGAGAGCGACGACCCGCTGGAGGCGGGGCTGGAGATCTATGCCTGCCCGCCCGGCAAACGGTTGTCGGTCATGAGCCTGATGAGCGGCGGCGAGCAGGCGCTGACGGCGGCGGCCCTGATCTTCGGCGTCTTCCTGGCCAACCCCGCGCCGGTCTGCGTGCTGGACGAGGTGGACGCGCCGCTGGACGACGCCAACGTCGACCGCTTCTGCCGGATGCTGCACGAGATGCGCAGCCGCACCGACACCCGCTTCATCGTCATCACCCACAACCCCGTCACCATGAGCCGGATGGACCGGCTGTACGGCGTCACCATGCCCGAACGCGGCATGAGCCAGCTAGTCAGCGTGGACCTGAAACAGGCGGAGACCCTGGTCGGATGATCGCCCTGCTGCTCGCGCTCGCCGATCCTCAGCTGGTCCCGACCGGCGTGGGACGGTTCGCCATCTATGCCGACGCGGCCTCGATCGAACGCGACGGCGACGTGGCGCGGATGCGGGAGCTGCAGGTGACCGAGGCCGGGTTCAAGGTCGGAGACGTGATCTATGTCGGGGGCTGGTCGCGGTGGGCGTTCGACTGTCGGGCGAGGACGGCGGATCGGTTGGACTTCTCCTCTTTGAAGGCGGACGGGACGGAAGGGCCGGTGACCCCGGACGCCGCCCCCGCCTATGACGCCGCGCCGGGCGGGGATGCAGCCGAGCTGCTGGCCATCGCCTGCGGGGCCGAACGGCCGGCCCAGGCGCTGACACTGGAGCAGGCCATCAGCCAGGGACAAAGGGCGCTGGCGGACTGACCGCCCCCTCGGCGGGCTTGTCCGACCCTTGCGGCCATTCGATGCGGTCGCGCGGCAGGGCCTCGCGGCACTCGTCGCGCATGAAGGCCATCAGCTTCTCGCGGATCTCGCAGCGCAGGTCGAAGGCGACCGGGGCCGAGCGGGCGCTGGCCAGGCAGCGCACCTGAAGCACGCGTTCGGTGATGTCGGTGACCTGCATCACCTGCACGTCGCCGTCCCAGTGTTTGGACGCCTTGACGATGCCCTCGAAGGCGGTGCGCAGCCGGTCGATGGGCGCTTCGTAGTCGACGTAGAAGAAAGCGACGCCGATCAGACGGGCGTTCTCGCGCGTCCAGTTCTGGAAAGGCTTGGTGATGAAGTAGGACAGGGGCAGCACCATCCGGCGCCAGTCCCACAGCTTGACCACCACATAGGTCGAGGTGATCTCCTCGACATTGCCCCACTCGTTCTCGACGATGACGGCGTCGTCCAGGCGGATGGGCTGGGTCAGGGCGATTTGGATGCCGGCGACCATGTTCGTCAGGATCGGCTGAAGCGCCAGACCGGCGATGATGCCGACGACGCCGGCCGAGGCCAGCAGGCTGACGCCCCACTGACGGAAACCGGCGATGGTCATCAGGGCAAGGCCCACGGTGACGATGAAAAGCACGACTTTGGCGACCCGCTGCAGGATGCGGGTCTGGGTCAGGTGCTTCCTGGCCAGCAGATTGTCCTCGACGGCGATATTGTACCGCTTGAGGTGCATGACCGACCACATGTCGAGCACGCCCGAGGCCATCCAGCCGAGGGTCAGGATGAAGAGGAACAGCAGGGCGCTGCGGATATCCTCGGACGGGCCGGGATCCATCGGCGAGACGGTCACGCCGATGCCGATGCCGATGATGATGATCAGGACGCGCAGCTTGACCCGGGCGCGTTCGACCACGCCGCGCCAGAAGAGATCCTTGTTCCGAACGACGCGACGCAGGATGGCGAAGACGATCTTGTGCGTCAGCCAGCCGCCGCCGACGAAGACCAGCAGGACCAGGCCGATGACCGCCCATTCGGGCAGCCAGTCGAACCGGTGCCACAGGGCGCGGATCTGGCGGGTGACGGCGATGATTTCGGGAGGCATGAGCTTCCTAACGCGTCAGGGCCGAGAGGGTTGATGTCTCCCCCCTGTCGCGAAGCGATGGGGAGGTGGCGCGGCGCACCCTTCGCGCCGTGACGGAGGGGTTCCTTCGGCGCGAAGAACCCCTCCACCGCTACGCGGTCCCCCTCCCCACACGTGGGGAGGAGACATTATGCACGTCCCGCCGTCGCCTCGACGAGGTCGGCCAGGCGTTGGGCGGCGTCAGGGATGGCGACGCTGCGGGCGGCGGCGGACATGGCCGACAGGCGCGCCGGGTCGGACAGGACGCCGTTCAGGGTCGAGGCCAAGCGATCGACGGTCAGGTCATCTTCCAGAATGACCTCGGCCGCGCCCGCGTCGGTCAGGGCCTTGGCGTTCAGGCGCTGGTGGTCGTCGGTGGCGATCTTCAGCGGGATCAGGACGGACGGCAGGGCCGCGACCGCCAGTTCGGCGCAGGTCGAGGCGCCGGAACGGCCGACGACCAGATGGGCCCTGGACAGACGGTCAGCCATGTCGCGGAAGAAGGGGGCGACCTCGGCCTCGATCCCGGCTTCCAGATAGATCTGGCGCGCGGCCTCCAGCGTCTCGGGGCGGGACTGCTGCTGCACCTTCAGGCGGCGGCGCAGGGCTTCCGGCAGGGCGGCCAGCGCGCGGGGCGTGGTCTCGGACAGGATGCGGGCGCCCTGGCTGCCGCCGGTGACCAGCAGATGGATCGGACCGTCGGCGGCGGGGGCCACATAGGGGCGGTCGAACAGGGCGCGGATCTCGGATCGCACCGGCGAGCCGACGACGTGCGAGCGGCCCTGGACCTTGGCCGGCGCGCGTTCGAGTGTCGGGAAGGACGAGGCGACCTGACCGACATAGGGGGCCAGGATGCGGTTGGTGCGGCCAAGGACCGCGTTCTGTTCGTGGATCACCGTCGGTCGCTGGGACGTGACGGCGGCGACCAAGGCCGGGGCGGACGGATAGCCGCCGAAGCCGACGACGATGTCGGCGCCCAGCCGGTCGAAGGCCGTTCGCGCCTGGACCACGCCCTTGAAGATGGCGACGCCCGCCTTGATTAGGCCCAGCGGGCCGGAGCCGGTGGCGGCGTCAAGCGCCAGCCGTTCCTCGGCCGGAAAGGCGTGGGCGTAGTGTTCGCCCCGGTGATCGGTCGCCAGGACCACGCGCCAGCCGCGCGCCGCCATCTCGCGCGCCAGGGCCTCGGCCGGGAACATATGGCCGCCGGTGCCGCCGGCGGCGACGACGCAGAGCTTGGTCATGGGCGAGGCTCCGAAAAAGAGGGTCTGAATAGTCTGAAGTTCAGACGGTGGGCAGGCAAAAACACCGTCTAATTCGTCTAATCTGTCTAATGTCGGCGATGAATAGTGCGGCGAGGGATGGGGCGGCGACAGGATCGCACGGTTTTGCGGCGTGGGCAGGAGACGGTCGCTGGTCGACTCTAGGTGTTTGATATTGCGGGGACGTCTAGTCGGGAAAATGCTGGCTAATCTTCTTTCGTCATCCTCTGACGAGCGGAGCGAGATCGGGGGACCCAGCGGCGCCGGAGGCGATGGGTCCGCCACTACATCTTCGACACGCTGAGTCCGCGACAGCTTCGCGCTCGCGCGCGCCGCTGGGTCCCCCGGTCGCTTCGCGCCGGAGGATGACGACGTCAAAGCAACCGCCGGCCCAGGGTCAGGCTGGCGCCGGGTTCGTAGGCGCCGGGGCGGCGGCGGGTGAGAGCCAGGGCAAAGCCCATGGTCAGGCCCATCGCCAGCATGGAGGAACCGCCATAGCTGATGAAGGGCAGGGTCATGCCCTTGGTCGGGATCAAGTTCAGGTTCACCGCGACGTTGATGCAGGCCTGAAGCCCGATCAGCATGAACAGGCCCGCCGCCGCCGTCTGCTCGAACGGATCGGTCAGCTTCATGGCCCGGCGCATGCCGCGTATGACGATGAAGGCGTAGAGGCTGATCATGATCAGGCTGAGGATCAGGCCGAACTCCTCGGCGCCGACGGAATAGATGAAGTCGGTGTGCAGGTCGGGCACGCGGCGCTTCATCACGCCCTCACCGATGCCGCGTCCAAGCAGGCCGCCGGCGCGGATGGCCTCGGACGCGCTGTCGATCTGGTGGGTGTCGGTCGTCTCGGGCGAGAAGAAGCGGCTGAGGCGGTCGCGCATGTGTCCGAAGACGAAATACAGCGACACCAGCCCCGCCATGCCCAGGCTGGCCAGAACCGCCATCCATTTGAACGGCACGCCGGCCATGAAGAAGACGGCCATGAAGGTGGTGGTGATCAGAAGAGTCTGGCCGATGTCGGGCTGGATCAGCAGCAGCGAGACGGTCAGGGCGTAGAAACCGAACGCGATGGTCACGCCGGGCACCCCCTGCCCCTTCTGCGCCTCGGCGAACATCCAGGCGGCGAAGACGATCAGGCCGGGCTTGGCGAACTCGGACGGTTGCAGGCTGAAGGGGCCGAAGTTCACCCAGCGGGCGGCCCCCTTCACCGTGTCGCCGATGAAGGGCAGAGCCATCATCACGACGATGGCGCCGAACAGGGCCAGGACCGCGATGCGCCGCACGCCGCGCGGCGACATCAGCGAGGTTGTCAGCATGATGCTGAGCCCCACGCCCGAGAAGACCATCATCCGCCAGGAATAGTGGAAGGGGTCGGTGATCGATTCATCGGCCAGGATGGCGGCGGGGCTGGAGGCGAAGCTAAGCGCGACGCCCAGGGCCATCAGCGCGAGCGCCGCGCCCAGCAGGCCGCGATCCACGGTCCAGAACCACTGGGCCACATGGCTCTGATCGTTGCGGGAAAAGGCGGGGGTGTAGGGAGCGCTCATGACGCGGTTTCCGGGACGGCGCCCAGAGCCAGAACGGCGGCGCGGAAGGCCTCGCCGCGCGCCTCGAAGTCCTTGAACTGATCGAAGCTGGCGCAGGCGGGGGACAGGAGGACGATCTGGTCGCCGCCGGCCGAGGCTGCATCGGCGGCGGCGGCGGCCACGGCGGCGTCGAGGGTGTGGGCGATGACGTGGGGCGTGTCAGCAAGTGTTTCGGCAAAGGCCGAGGCCGCGTCGCCGATCAGATAGGCCTTGGCGATGCGGGGGAAGAGGTCGGCCAGGTCCGCGATGCCGCCAGCCTTGGGCACGCCGCCAGCGATCCAGAAGACGGAACGGTAGGAGGCCAGGGCCTGGCGCGCGGCGTCGGCGTTGGTGGCCTTGGAATCGTTGATGAAGCGGACGGAGCCGAGGCGGCCGACCGCCTCCATACGGTGCGCCAGGCCGGGGAAGGACAGCAGGCCGGCGACGGCGGCGTCGTGCGAGACGCCGAGCGCGCGGGCGGTCGCATAGGCGAAGGCGGCGTTCTGGGCGTTGTGGCGGCCGGGGAGCGAGCGGGCGGTGGAGAGATCGGCGATGACTTGGTCGCTTTCGAGAATCGCACCGGGCACCGCCACGTAGCCTTCTCCCCTCGGGGGAGAAGGATTGGACGAGATAGCGATCACACGTTGGGAGAGTTCAGATGCGATCCTCTGCCCCCAGCTGTCGTCCACGCCCACCAGAGCCACGCCGTCTGCGCCCTGCCCTGCGAATATTCGGCGCTTGGCCGCGACATAGCCGTCCATCCCGCCATGCCGATCCAGATGATCGGGCGAGATGTTGGTCAGGATGGCGACATCGGGGGCGAAGGTCTTGGTCAGGTCCAGCTGGTAGCTGGAGACCTCGATCACATAGACGGCGTCGGGCGTCGGTTCGGGCAGGGCCAGAACGCCGACGCCGATATTGCCGCCGACGTGGACCGTCAGGCCCGCCGACTTCAGCACCCAACCGATCAGGGCGGTGGTGGTGGACTTGCCGTTGGTGCCGGTGATGGCGACGACGCGCGGTCCCCCGGTCAAGCCGGAGGATGACGACGAATACGAGGCCAGGGCGCGGGCGAACAGTTCGATGTCGCCGAGGACGGGCACGCCGTCGGCGCGGGCCAGTTCCACGCTCCAGTGCGGCCTGGGATGGGTCAGCGGCGCGCCGGGCGACAGGACCAGGGCGGCGAAGTCGGACCAGTCGGCGGCGGCCAGATCCTCGACCGTGAAGCCCTCGTCTTTCGCCTGCGCCCGGCCGGCCTCGCCGTCGTCCCACAGGATTGGGATCGCGCCCCCGGCCTGGAGGGCGCGCGCGGCCGTAATCCCCGACCGTCCCAGGCCGAAGACCGCGACCCGCCTGCCTTCAAAGCCGGGAACGGGGACCATCGGATCAGCGCAGCTTCAGCGTGGACAGGCCCAGGAGGGCCAGGGCGCCGGCGATGATCCAGAAGCGGATGACGACCGTGGATTCCGGCCAGCCCATCTTCTCGAAATGGTGGTGGACCGGCGCCATCAGGAAGATGCGCTTCTTCGTCAGCTTGTAATAGCCGACCTGGATCATGACCGAGGCGGCCTCCATGACAAACAGGCCGCCGACGATGCCCAGGACCAGTTCGTGCTTGGTGGTGACGGCGATGGCGCCCAGCGCGCCGCCCAGAGCCAGCGAACCGGTGTCGCCCATGAAGATCTTGGCCGGGGGGGCGTTGTACCACAGGAAGCCCGCGCCGCCGCCGATCATGGCCGCGCAGAAGATGGCCAGTTCGCCCGCGCCAGGCACGTGGTGGACCTGAAGATACTGAGCGAAGACGAAGTTGCCGGCGAGGTAGCTGATCACGCCGAACGCGCCCGCCGCCATCATCACCGGCACGGTCGCCAGTCCGTCCAGACCGTCCGTCAGATTCACCGCATTGGAGAAGCCGACGATGGTGAAGGCCGCAAACGCCACATAGAACCAGCCGATGTTCAGCAGGACGGCCTTGAAGAAGGGGAAGGCGATTGAGGTCTCGAGCCCCGGCGAGGTCGGCGAGACGGTCATCCACAGCACGGTCAGGACGCCGGCGACGACGGCGACGACGGTCTGGGCCAGGAGCTTCTGTTTCGACGTCAGGCCGGCCGAGGTCTGTTTGGTCACCTTGGCGTAGTCGTCGATGAAGCCCAGCACGCCGAAGGCCGCCGTCACGAAGCTGACGATCCAGATGTAGGGGTTGGTCAGGTCGCCCCAGAGCAGCACCGCCACGCCGATGCCGGCCAGGATCATCAGACCGCCCATGGTCGGGGTGCCGACCTTGGACAGGTGGGACACCGGGCCGTCGTCGCGGATCGGCTGGCCCCGGCCCTGTTTGGCGCGGATCCAGTTGATGAAGCGGCTGCCCATGGCGACGGCGACGATCATGGCGGTGGCCATGGCGAGGGCCACGCGCACCGTCTGGTACTGAACCAGGTTCAGCAGCGGATACTGGTGCGCCACGTCGGCGTAGTAGAGATAGAGCAGATAGAACATTTTGGTCCTCTATCGCGTCGCGGGCGGCGTGTCGCGGCCTTGGAGGTCGGCGAGCGCCAGGTTCGCCAAGGCTTGGGCCACCAGCGAGGCCTTGGAGCCGTTCGAACCCTTGACCATGACGATGTCGCCGGGCGCGACCAGCCGGGCCGCCTCGGCCGCCAGTTCCGCCGCCGTCGCGCGCCAGACGCCGCGTCGCGAGACCGGCAGCGCGTCGTAGAGCCAGCGCATTTCGGGACCGGCGGCGTGGACAAGGTCGAGACCGGCGGCGTCGATGGGGCCGGCGAGACCTTCATGCAGGTCGCGGCTCTGCTCGCCCAACTCCAGCATGTCGGTCAGCACCACCACGCGGCGGCCCGAGGTCGAGCGTGCGCCCAGGGTCTTGAACCCGGCGGCCATGGACAGCGGATTGGCGTTGTAGCTCTCGTCAATCAGGGTGAAGGCGCCGTGCGGCATCGTGACCGTGCGGGTCTGGCCGCGTCCGGCCAGAGGCTGGAACCCGGCGAGGGCTTCGAGACCCGTGTCCAGCGTCACGTCCAGGGCGTCGAGCATAAGCAGAACGCACAGGCTGTTCAGGCCCCAATGGGCGCCGGACTGGGCCAGGCGATAGTCAATGCGTCGCCCGAACAGTTCGGCGGCGACCGCCGCGCCCTCGGCGTCAGGCCGGAAGTCCAGCAGGCGGGCGTCATGGCCGGCGTCGGATCCGAACGTCAGCAGACGCGCGCCGACCGCCTTGGCCGCGTCGCACAGGACGGCCGAGAAGGCGACGTCGCCGTTCGCCACCGCCGCACCGCCCGGGACCAGACCCTGGAAGATAGTCGCCTTTTCACGCGCGACCCCGGCCTCGCCGTCCGCGAAGGCCTCGATATGGACCGGACCGACCGTGGTGACGCAGGCGGCGTGGGGGGCGACGAAGCGCGACAGCGGCGCGATCTCGCCGGGCGCATTCATGCCGATCTCGAACACGGCGCGCTGGGTCTCGGCCGGCATCCGGGCCAGCGTCAGGGGCACGCCGATGTGGTTGTTGTAGCTCTTGATCGAGCCATGCGCTGAACCCGCCAGATCAAGGCCCGCCTTGATCGCCTGGGTGACGCTGGTCTTGCCGACGCTGCCGGTGACGGCGCCGCGCTTCACATGGGGCGCGCGCTCGCGGGCGGCGACGCCCAGGGCTTCGAGGCCGCGCAAGGTGTCGGGCACGACGACGCACGGGCCGCCTTCAACCGGGTGTTCGACCAGGGCGGCCGCAGCGCCCGATGCGAAGGCGCCGCTGGCGAACTGATGCCCGTCGCGTTCGCCCTTCAGCGCCAGGAACAGATCGCCGGGGACGATCTCGCGGCTGTTGTAGGTCAGGCCCGTAATCGGGCGATCGTCGCCCTGCAGCACGCCCCCCGTGGCGGCGGCGACTTCGGCGGCCGACCAGAGCGGACGAGCGGAGTTTTCAGGCATAGAGAGACAGGGCCTCGGACGCGACAGTGGCGTCGTCGAAGGGGTGGGTCACGCCCGCGACGATCTGACCCTGTTCATGCCCTTTTCCGGCGATGACCACCACATCCCCGTCACGCATCATTTCGACGGCGGCCTCGATGGCGGCGCGGCGGTCGCCGATCTCGATCCCGTCCGGGCAGCCGGCGCGGACCTGGGCGCGGATGGCCGCGGCGTCTTCGGACCGCGGATTGTCGTCGGTGATGATGGCGATGTCGGCCAGACGCCCGGCGATCTCGCCCATCAGGGGGCGCTTGCCACGGTCGCGGTCGCCGCCGGCGCCGAAGACGACGATCAGTCGACCGGTCGCGTGGGGACGCAGCGCGTTCAGAACCGTCTCAAGCCCGTCGGGCGTGTGGGCGTAGTCGACATAGACCTCGCCCCGGCCTTCTAGGCCGCTGTCGATGCGCTGCAGGCGGCCTTGCGCCCCGGTCAGGCCTTCCAGCGCGCCGATAACGGCGTCGGCGGGATCGCCGGCGGCGATGCACAGACCGGCCGCCACCAGGGCGTTGGACGCCTGAAACGCGCCGGCCAGGGGCAGCAGGATTTCGCGGATGTCGCCGCGCACGTCGATGCTCAGTCGCTGGCCCTCAGGCGTCGCGCGACGGCCGATCAGGGTCAGGTCGCGACCGCGCTCGCCCACGCCCATGACGCCCAGGCCCGCCATGATCGAGGCCGAGGCGAAGACCGAATAGGCGTCGGAATCGGCGTTCAGCACGGCGGTTCGGCCGCGCGGCAGCAGGGTCTCGAACAGGCGCATCTTGGCGGAGCGGTAGTCCGCCATGGTGCCGTGATAGTCGAGGTGGTCCTGGGTCAGGTTGGTGAAGGCGGCGGCCTTCAGGGCGACCCCGTCCAGGCGGCGTTGGTCGATGCCGTGGGAGGAGGCCTCCAGCGCGACGTGGGTCACGTCCTTGGCGGCCAGTTCGGCCATCAGGCGCGCAGCCTCGGCGGCGTCGGGGCTGGTCAGGCCGGGGCCGGTCAGGGCGTAGGTCTTAACGCCCTTCTGGCCGATGACGCCCAGCGTGCCCATGCTGGCGGACTTGTGGCCGACGCCGGCCCAGATCTGGCGGCAGAAGGTGGCGACCGAAGTCTTGCCGTTGGTGCCGGTGACGGCGACGCAGGTCTTGGGCTGGGCGCCGTAGAAGCCGCGCGCGGCGATGGCGTAGGCCCGGCGCACATCGCCCGAGGTGACCAGAACGGGCGCCGCACCATCCGGCGTGTCAGTCGGCGCCAGAACCGCAGCGGCCCCTTGCGCCAGGGCCTGGGGGATGAAGGCGCGGCCGTCGGCGGCCGTGCCCGGCAGGGCGACGAACAGGGCGCCGGGCGAGACCTTGCGGCTGTCGGCGGTGACGCCGGTGATGACGGGGTCAGAGGACACGTCGCGGCGCAGCAGGTCGGACAGGTGAAGCGCGCTCAAAGCCCGTCCCCCGCCACGTCCTGATATTGCGGAATCTTCTCGCCCGAGGCCGTGCGCCAGCGGTCGTCGCGGCGTTCGACGCCCAGGAAGCCGGCGATGCGGTCGGCGATATTGTGCACGGCCGGCGCAGCGACATAGGCGCCGGTCTTGGGATAGGTCCCCGGCTCGTCCATCACGATCAGGATGGCGTAGCGTTTGCCGTTCAGCGGGCCATCGACGGGGAAGACCGCCGCGAAGGAGCCCAGGGCGTGGCTGGGGTCGTAGCGACCCCCGACCAGTTTGTTGGCCGAGCCCGTCTTGCCGCCGACCCGCAGGCCCGGCGCGTCGGCGAAACCGCCCGAACCCTTGACGACGTTGCGACGCAGCAGGTCGAGAATGGCGCGCGAGGTCTCTTCGGTGACGACCTGTTGCGGCTGGACGTTGCGGGCGCCGCCCTTGCGCAGCGACAGCGGGATCATCCGACCGCCGTTGGTCAGGGCGCCCATGGCCTGAACCATCTGGGCCGGGGTGATCATGATGCCGTAGCCGAAGGACAGCGACGCCAGGGTCGAGTTGTCCCAGCGACGCGGCACGACGGGCTTGGCCGATTCCTTCAGCTCAATCTTTGCGGCGTCCAGCAGGCCCAGGCGGCGGAAATAGTCGCGCATGGTGTTGGGGCCCATCTGCACCGCCAGTTGCGACGTGCCGATGTTGGAGGAGTGCAGATAGACCTCTTCCAGCGTCATCACCCGGTTCTGGGCGTGGAAGTCCTTGATCTTGCGATCGCCGATCTGGAAGGCCTGGGAGGCGTCGAAGAGGGTGTTCATGTCGGCCCGGCCGGTGTCGAGCCCGGCGGCGACGGTGAAGGTCTTGAACACCGAGCCCATCTCGTAGTGGCCCGAGACGGCGCGGTTCAGCGTCGCGCCGTCGGGCGCCGCGCCGCGGTCGGCCGAGTTGAAGGTCGGCCAGGACGCCATGCCCAGCACCTCGCCGGTCTGGACGTCGGTGACGATGCCGACGGCGCCCTTGGCCTGATTCTTGATCGCGGCGGCGGCGAGTTCGTTTTCCAGCACGCCCTGCACGCGCAGGTCGATGGACAGGGGGAAGGCCTCGCCGCGCTGACCCGCCGCGCGGATCTCGTCGTTGAAGGCGAGCTCGGCGCCCGAGACGCCCTGCCCGCCCGTGTCGGCGTCGCCGATCAGATGGACGGCCGAGGTTCCCAACGGATAGGCGCGACGGTCCTCGGGCTCGAAGGTGACGCCGCCCAGCGCCAGATCGTGGACGGCGGCCTTTTCCTGGGGCGTCAGGCCGGTCAGGGCGATCAGACGACGGTCGCCGCCCAGCACCTTCTTCAGACGCTCAGCCGAGATGCGCGGCAGGGCGCGGCGGATCTGGCGATAGGCCAGGTCGCGATCCCAGATCTCGGCCGGGTCGATGTAGAGGCCGTAGTGGACGATGTTGGTGGCCAGCAGCTCGCCATTGCGGTCCGTCAGGTCGCCGCGCACCAGGGCGTTCGGATTGACGCCGCGTCCCAGGCCGTTGGCCGGGGCGAACAGGGCCTTGTAGGACGCGCCGATGGCCAGGCCGCCGAAGACGCAGGAGAAGACGATCAGGATCAGGAAGATGCGGACGCGCGTGTCCTCTTCCGGGCGGGCGTCGGCGCGGGCGCGCTCGAAGCCGTGCTCCAGCCGCCAGACCAGTTCGGTCAGCCAGCGCCAGAAGGGCGACAGGCGGCCTTGCAGCCGTTCCTGGAAGTCGGCGCCCGGCGCGGGGCGATGATAGCGATGATCCTGAACGCTCATTGCGCCGGCTCGGGCGAAGGCGTTGGGACGGGTGCGTCATCGGCGACGGCGGCGGGCGCCGGCGCGGCTGCGGGAGCGGGCGCGGCGGGTTGAGCGGGGACGGGCTTCAGGGCCGTCAGCTGACCTTCCTTGGCCTGACGGGCGACGGCGACGGGAGCCATGCCGATCTGGCGAGACAGGCTTTCCAGACGCGCGGGCTGCTCCAGTCGGGCGACCTCGGCCCGCAGCAGGCGGACGCGCTGTCCGTTCTCGCGGATGTCCTGTTCGATTTGGGCGATGCGGCTGCTTTCACGCGCCGCGGCGGCCTTGGCGGCATAGACCGACACGATCATGATCGCGACCAGGGCCACGCCGATGATCTCGACCCAGCGCACGCCGCGCACCTTCCAGTCGAACAGGCGCTGAAGGGCGGTGCGGGAATAGGTGAAGAAGGGCGCCGTGGTCATGCCGCCGCTCTCCCATCGATCCGACCCCAGGCCGGGGCGTCGGTGCGCACGGCGGCGCGTAGCTTGGCCGAGCGGGCGCGGGGGTTGGTGGAACGCTCTTCGTCGCCTGCCTCGCGCGCGCCTTTGAACTGCAGCGTGAAGCTGGGCTTGCGCGGATCGACGGCCATCGGCGCATGACGCGAACCGGCGGGGCTGTTGCCGGTGCGCTCGGTCAGGAAGGCCTTGACGATGCGGTCTTCCAGCGAATGGAAGGTGACGACGGCGAGGCGGCCACCGGGGGCGAGCGTCGCCTCGGCCGCCTCCAGACCGCGCTCCAGTTCGCCCAGTTCGTCATTGACCGCGATGCGCAGGGCCTGGAAGACGCGCGTCGCCGGGTGGATGGGCGCGCCGCGACGGCCGCCCAGAGCCTTTTCGACCACCTCGGCCAAATCCAGGGTGCGGGTGAACGGCTGTTCGGCGCGGCGACGCAGGATGGCGGTGGCGACGCGGCCCGACTGGCGCTCTTCGCCATACAGTTTGAAGATGTGAGCCAAGGGACCGTGGTCCCAGGTATTGACGATGTCGGCGGCGGTCGCGCCTTCATCGGACATGCGCATGTCCAGCGGACCGTCGCGCATGAAGGAGAAGCCGCGCTCGGCCTGATCCAGCTGCATCGACGAGACGCCGATGTCGAAGACGGCGCCGTCCAGCTTCGCCTTGCCGCTGTCGGCGAACGCCTGAGCCAGACCCGAGAAGGGCGTGCGGATCAGCTGGAACTGGCCAGGGAAGTCGTCAGCGACGGCGTCGGCATGCGGCTGGACCGTCGGGTCGCGATCCAGGGCGACGACCTGGGCGCCCGTTTTCAGGATGGCGCGGGTATAGCCGCCGGCGCCGAAGGTGGCGTCGATCACGACATCGCCGGGCGCGGGCGCCAAGGCCTCAATCACCTCGGCCAGCAGGACGGGGGCGTGGGGAGAATTGGGGGAAGCGTCAGTCACGATCCGCCTCCCGCCAGCTTCATCTGGGCCGCCAGCTTCAGGGCGCCGATCTGGGCCATGCCGGCCTTGGCCAGAGCGCGCTGCTCGGCGCGGCGCGCCGCCCATTTCTCGCGCGACCAGATCTGGAAACGGTCGTTCAGGCCGACGATGACGACGGTGTCGCCCAGACCCGCCTCAGCGCACAGCGCCTCAGGCAAGGTGATCCGACCGCCGGAGTCGTAGGCGAGACGCACCTGCTCGCCCATCACCTGCCACTCCAGTGCCGAACGCTCCTCGGAGCCGAACGGCAGGGCTTCGATCATTTCGGCATAGACGGCGAACAGGCGGTCGCCGCCCGCCTCCAGGCAGTCGGCCTCGATCGAAGGGAAAATGAAGACGCCGCCGGCGGCGCCGTTTTCGGTCGTGCGGAAATCGTTGGGGATGAGGAGACGGCGCTTGCCGTCCAGCTGCTTCTCATAGGTCGAGAGAAACACGCCCTGTCCAATCGAGCCCTTCGGCCCGTCCCTAGATGCCCTGACGAACGCCCGCCGCGCCCGCCTCTCAGCCCCAAATCATGAAGCTGGGATAGCATGGGATGAAATGGGCCTCAATGGGATCGAGACCAAGATTTAACCATGTTCTGACGTGTGACGACTTAAGCACGCTCGAACAGCTGGAACATACACGGAACAAACGAAGTATTCACAGGCTGTGAGGCGTTCTAACCTTCCATTGCCAGACAATAGGTTAACGCCTGCAAAAGCGCGGGGCCGCCGCCAGAACGCTGAAATGCGGGGATAATCCGAACTCGGATTAGGCGACGCGCTTAGGGAGGGCGCCAACGCCCAACCCTACGGGCCTTAGTAGGCCAAAGGCCAAAGGCCAAAGGCCGATAGGCCCAAGAAAAAAGCCGGCCTCAAGCAGCGCGAAGCGCGGTAGGCCAGGAAAAATGCCAGACGGCCTGTAAGCCGGGTTTTGTTCCGCTCCGAAGCCGAGGCCCGGATCGGCGACGATCATTCCTCTGGACCGACCATTGCTGATCGGTTCTCGCGACCTACCCGGACATCTGAGGCGGTGAGCCCCGCGAGCGAGCCCGCGCGATGTCCCTATTTGGTCTTGCTCCAGGCGGGGCTTGCCATGCCGTCCCTGTTGCCAGGTCCGCGGTGGGCTCTTACCCCACCCTTTCACCCTTACCGGCCTCGCAAGGCCGGAGGTTTGCTTTCTGTGGCGCTATCCCTCGGGTCACCCCGGGCGGAAGTTATCCGCCGCCTTTTCACCGTGGAGCCCGGACTTTCCTCGACGGACGCGAAGTCCGCCGCGACCGCCCAGCCGTCTGGCGCGCGCTAGATGCGCGTTAGCGGCGCGAACGTCAATTCAATACGCCCGTGACACTCTCGGCGCTGGCCAGCTGGAGCAGGCCGACCAGGCGGGCGCGGGTTTCGCCGTCGGCGACGCCGTCGACGCGGGCCGGGCGCCAATGACGCTGGAAGGCGCGGACGGCGGTTTCCACGGCGGCGTCGTAGTCGCCGCCGGCTTTCAGGCCGTAGCCCAACCGATGCAGCCCGGCGCTGAGCACCATAGGGCCGATGCCCTGATCGCCCTTCTGCAACAGGCCGCCCAAGGCTTGCACCCGGTCGGCCGCCGGTTCGAACCACAGGCCGTGCCCGGCCTCGGCCAGACGCTTCCAGGGGAAGAGCTCGCCCGGATCTTCCTTGCGATCCGGCGCCAGGTCGGAATGGGCGATGATGCGGTTGTCTGCGATGGTCCAGCGACTGCGAATGTCGGAGATCAGGGCGATGACGGCCGCGATCTGCGCTTCGGGGAAGGCGCGGTAGCCGAACTCATGGCCCGGATTGACGATCTCGATGCCGATGGAGGCGGCGTTGCAGTCGTCCTCGCCCTGCCAGACGCCGCGACCGGCGTGCCAGGCGCGGCGCTCCTCGGGCACCAGTTGGAAGACGCGGCCGTCTTCCTCGACCAGATAATGGGCAGAGACCTTGGCCTCGGGGTCGCGCAGACGAGCTAGAGCGGCCTCGCCGGTCTGCATGCCGGTGTAGTGCAGCACAAGCATGTCCGGCGGCGCACGGCGCGCGTCGAAGTTGGGCGAAGGCGCGTCGATGTAGGACGTCATGGGCGGCGTCGGCTCAGCGGCCGTTGCGCTCCCAGCCATAGGCGACCCAGGCGCCGTCCACCTTGTGGGCCTCGATCAGGTCGGGATCGCTGTTGCGGCGACGCGGCGCGATGTTGCGGCGGGTGCGCATGACCAGACCAACCAGAAAGACCAGAACGCCAGCGAACAGGGCGATGACCGCCACAGCCGCGGCGGTGAAGACGGCAAGGACAGCGCCGACCGCCATGGCGCAGACGGCGGCGATCATTCCGGCGACCCACATGACGGACGCCACCAGGCCGTTGGGACGGCGGCGGGCGGCATGGCCGATGGCGGCGAGACGTTCAGGCTGGAACATGGATCATCCTTTCAGGCGATCCGGGGAACGCCTGATACGCAATGTCGGTCCATCGGGGCCTGCGGTCAATGGACCGCGACGCACGGTCGCGTGCGCCGCGCCCGTCAGAAGATCGGCTGGTCGGCCAGAACCACCGCGCCCTGGCTGCGCATCCGGTCGCTGTCGATCCGGCGCATCACGGCCTGGGCCTGGGGATCGGCCATGACGCCGCCCAGCATGACCAGGGCCTTGGCGGCCTCGGTCTGGACGCCGAACATTTCGGACAGGGCCTCGAACGGCGACTGCTGCTTGGGGAAATGCTTGAAGCGGACGGGCTCGTTGTCGGGAATCTTGGCCAGTTGGCGGGCCTTGTTCACCGCCTCGGTCACGCCGCCCAGCTGGTCGACGAGGCCCAGCGGCAGGGCCTGGGCGCCGGTCCAGACGCGCCCCTTGGCGATTTCGCGCACCCGGTCCGGCGACAGTTTGCGGCCCGTCGCCACACGGGTGATGAAGTCGTCGTATATCCGGTCCATCGAACCGGCAAAGGCCGCGCGCTGCTGGGGCGTGAACTCCTGCGTCGGCGAGAAGGCGTCGGCGTATTCCCCGCCCACCGTCAGCTCACGCATGTCGACGCCGAACCGGCCCAGCGCATCGGCCAGCACGAACTTGCCGCCGAACACGCCGATCGAGCCGGTCAGGGTCGTCGGCTGGGCCACGATCCAGTCGGCCTCGGAACTGATCCAGTAACCGCCCGAGGCGGCATAGGCGCCCATGGACACCACCACCGGCTTGCCCGCCGCCCGCGCCGCGCGCACGGCGGCCAGGATCTGCTCGGACGCTTCAGGCGAACCGCCCGGCGATGAGACGCGGAAGACGATCGCCTTGACGCTCTTGTCCTCGATCGCGTCGTAGATGGCCTCGGCCGTGTCGTCGGAATGGATGGACGAGCCGCCGCCGAAGCTGGCGCCGCTGCCGCGCCCGGTGACGATGGCCCCCTCCCCGCCGACGATGGCGATGGCGTTCTTGCCCGACCCCGTGCGCTCGCCCTTCTGGCTGGCGTATTTGCCGAACTCGACGATCTCGGCGCCCTTGCCGGCGCGGGTCTTGATGGCGATCTCGGCCTCTTCGACCTGGCCCACCTTGTCGATCAGCCGGTTGCTGAGCGCCTGTTCGGCCGAATAGGGGCCGGCCTCGATCACCGTTTTCAGCGCCGGGGCCGTCGTCTTGCGGTCCTTGGCCGCGTTGGCCAGGGCGGTGTCGTAGATCGACGTCATCCAGGCCGTCATCGCCTCGCGGTGCGGGCCGGTATAGTCGCTCTGGGTGTATTCGTTGACGGCGTTCTTGTATTCGTAGCGCTGTTCGAACTCGGGTTTGACGCCGTACTTCTGGAAGGCGCGGCCCAGGAACAGGCTGTCGGCCGAGAAGCCCGTGGCCTGGAAGCCGGCGGTGTTCTGCATCCACAACTCTGACGCCGACGCCCCGACCATATAGGTGGACATCACCGCGCCCGACGGGGCGAAGCCCTGGCTGTGGGCGATGACCGGCTTGCCTGCGTTGCGGAAGCGGTGGATGGCCTGGCGCAGTTCGTCGGCGGTGGCGGGCGTCATGCCGCTTTCCGGCAGGCGGATCAGCAGAGCCTTGACGCTGCTGTCGCTCTGGGCCTGATGAAGGCCGTCGACCACGTCCGTCAGGGCCAGGCCGGAACTGCCGAAGGCCGCGAACGGATTGGACGACGGCTGGTCGCTGACGCCGCCGCGCAGGTCCAGCTCCAGCACGGTGGTCGCCGGCGTCGTCGGCTTGGACGACGAGGCGACGGCGACCGTCAGCAGCACCACGGGGATGACGACGACGAACAGGATCAGCCCGGTGAAGACACCAAGGACCGTCAGGAAGAATTGCTTCATCGGAGGGAAAACGCGCGCTCGCAGGCCGGAAATGGCGTCGCCAGCATAGGGGGACGCGGGCCGTCGTCAAATGACGTGCGTGCAATCCGTCGGTGAACCTGGCGTTCGCAGACGCACCCGATTGCTGCGGCGCAGCGTGCGGATTGATGCGCGGGCCGGAAATCCCTATATGAGCCGCCTGTGAGCGAGGGCCTGCGCCCCGCGTTTTTCTTGCTGGAGACCGCACGATGCTGGTCACCCTGATGAAGTCCAAGCTGCACCGCGCCACGGTGACCCAGGCCGATCTCGATTATGAGGGATCGATCGCCATCGACATGGACCTGCTGGACGCCGCCGGCATCTATCCGCATGAGCAGGTCGATGTGCTGAACATCACAAACGGCGCGCGCTTCACTACCTATGCGATCGAGGCGCCGCGCGGCTCCAAGGTCATCGGCGTCAACGGCGCCGCCGCCCGTCTGGTGCAGAAGAACGACAAGGTGATCGTGGTCACCTATGGCCAGCTGCCCCAGGAAGAGGCGCGCCAGTGGAACCCGAACGTGGTCCTGCTGGACGACGCGAACGCGATCAAGACCGCCGGCTGAGGCGTTTCCCCTCTTAGAATGCAAAAAGGCCCGCCGGCGACGGCGGGCCTTTTCTTCATCCGGTCGATGCGATCAGCGGGCGATGTCGTAGACGCCCGTGATGTCGATCCGCACGGTCAGTTCGCCGGCGGAAACCGGGGTGCTTTCGGCCCGATCCATCGACACGGCGCGGGCGGCGAACATCGGCATCGGCGGCTGGGGCGTATAGCCGCCGCCCTCAGTCAGATTGCGGATGCCCGACAGCTGGACGTTCAGCGACTGGGCGTACAGCTGGGCCTTGGCCTGCAGGTTGCGCACGGCCAGCTGGCGCGCCTGGTTTTCGGCGGCGGTCGGATCCTTCAGGCCGAAGCTGATGCCGTCGATCTGGTTGACGCCGGCGGCGACCACGGCGTCGGCCGTCGTGCCGACCTTGCCTAGGTCATTGATGACCACCGTCACGCGGTTGACCGCCTGATAGCCGCGCAGCTTGGGTGGTTCGTTCTGGACATAGTCGTATTGCGCCGACAGGTTCAGACCGGAGGTCTGGATATCGCGTTCAGCAATGCCCGCGCGACGCAGGGCGGCGACGACGCGCGTCATTTGCGCAGCGTTATCGCGCATGGCTTGCTGAGCCGTGACGGCCTCGGTCTGAACGCCGAACGTGATGGTGGCCATGTCCGGCGCGGCCTTGACCTCGCCATAGGCCGACAGGTTCAGCGACGGCGCGGGTTGCATCATGTGCATGGCTCCCATGGGTTCGGCCGTCTGAGCCATGGCGCGCGGCGTAGCGGCGGCCAGGAAGGCGGCGGCGGCGACGGCGCCGCCCAGGGCGACGGTCTTCAACGACAGGGTCTTCAGGGGGGCGGCGGCCAGGGTGCGGGTCATGCAGTCTTCTCCGTGAGCGATCCGGGACCGGCGCGTTCGCCGATCCGTTGCAACGACCTTGGCCGTTCTCGCCTGAACCAACGCCCGTGCGCCGTGGCAGTTTCCGTTCATCTTCGTGAAATCGCCGAAAGATCGCCTTCTTGCCCGCCCCCGCTTGGCAAGCCGCGCCCGCGCCTGCTAGGCGAAACCCTTACCGCCGAGGCGCGCCTTGGGGGCCTGTAGCTCAATGGTTAGAGCCGACCGCTCATAACGGTCTGGTTGGGGGTTCGAGTCCCTCCGGGCCTACCAAATTGTCGGGACCACCCGAAAACGGCTCAAGACCGCGTCACCGCAGTATCGCGGAAAACACACTCACCAGCGGAAGGTGAAACGACCCAGAGCAGCGCCCAAAACCGCGACGAGGCCGACGCCCAAGGTGTACCAGACCGCCACAAAGGCGGCCGTGTGCTCGGGGCAATGCAGGCCGTAGACGGTCGCGGCCAGTCCTGCGGTCAGAAGACCGGCGGCGGCGCCGGCGAAAGCGGGTTTCACAGGGGCGAATCGTCTCGCAGCGAAGAAGATGAACGGCGCCGCCAGAGCGCCGAGCGACAGGATGTTGGTCGGACAGACCCTGGCGGAT
Source organism: Brevundimonas sp. 374 (assembly GCF_900102995.1). NCBI lineage: Bacteria > Pseudomonadati > Pseudomonadota > Alphaproteobacteria > Caulobacterales > Caulobacteraceae > Brevundimonas > Brevundimonas sp. 374. The sequence continues at coordinate 110,286 of NZ_FNKT01000002.1, forward strand.
CGACCCATGACCATGTCCATCCGCGCGTCAGGCGCAGCGCCCAGCAACTCCATAACAGCCCATCCCGCAGCGACGGCCAAAATGGCTGCTAGCAGGATTGTGGGACGGCGCGTCGAAGCCCCCGGCCGCCCCAGTCGATCCAGGAGCCAGAAGCCGGCGCCGCACAGGGCGGCCGTATAGGCCGCCTTGGCCCAAAAGGTCGGTCCGGCGACGGCCGACATCAAATCCGGCCTCAGTCCCAGCCACCACACAACACCGGAAAGGGCGACGCCCGCCGCCGGCAGCATGAACAGCAGGACACGACGGTCCACGTCGCTTTGAGACGTGGGCGGCAAGTCCAGCGCCAGGCTGGTGATCAGGTCGTCAGTCTTCATCGTTGGACCCTGCTGCTCCAGCCGCGAAGCGCGCGGTCAGAGCCTTGAAGCTGCGATGGATGCTGACCTTGGCGGCGGCGACGGAATAGCCGTGACGCTCGGCCGCCTCGGCCACGCTCAGCCCGGTGACTTTCACATCATGGATCAGGGCGCGCTGTCGCGCCGGCAGGATCGACAAGGCGCGGGTCAAATCGCGTCGCATGACCCCGTCCTCGACCGTGTGCTCGGCCAGCAGCACGCTTGCGTCATCCAGCGGCTCGGTGAGGCGTCGGCCTTGGCGGCGCAGGTGGTCGATCAGCTTGTGGCGAGCGATCGTGAAGGCCCAGGCCGTGAACGACTGGTTGCGATCCCATGTGGCGCGCTTGGCGTGAATGGCGATCAAGGTCTCTTGCACGAGGTCCTCCGCGTCGCTTTCTCCGTTGAAAAGACGGCGTTTGAAAAAGGGCCGCAGGTGCGCGGCCAGGTCCGACAGCAGCACGCGCCAAGCCTGCACGTCACCGTCCAGGCCTTTGAGCATCAAGGCTTTGAGTTGTGATTCCCGGTCAAGCACGTGCGACTGCGACCTACGCTGCGGAGACCACGACGGTTACATGGCGCTTCGCAAAATGATGCACGAAAAATAGTTGGCTCGAAAATGTAACGCGCGGCGGGTCGTCGGCGAAAGGCGGATTCAGCGGCCACGAACGGCCGTGCCTTTTGAGAAGGACCTCTTGCATGACCCGCACCAAGATCGCCGCCGCAACCCTTGTCGCCCTGACCGCCGGCGCCGGCATGGCGCACGCCCAATCGACCAGGAACGCCGAGGCCAAACCGGCCGCCATGGAAAAATGCTACGGCATCGCTCTGGCCGGCAAGAACGACTGCGCCGCCGGCCCCGGCACGACCTGCGCCGGCACCTCGGTGCGCGACTATCAGGGCAACGCCTGGAAGCACACGCCCGCCGGCACCTGCACCAGCATCCGCACCCCGCGCGGCAACGGCTCGCTGACGCCCGTCTCGCGCTGATCGGAACTGGACTGATGAACCATGGATCGACCGCCACGACGCCTGTCCCCACTGTGGGACTGGGCCTCAAGGCCCGCCATTACGACGAGGCTCTGGCGTCTGCGGCGGCCGGTCTGTGGTTTGAGGTCCATCCTGAGAACTATATGGTCGATGGTGGCCCTCGCTTGAAATGGCTGGAGGCCATCCGTCGAGAAAAGCCTCTGTCGCTGCACGGTGTCGGCTTGTCGCTCGGCGGAGACGAGGCGCCGGACCCGGAGCATCTGGCGCGGCTCAAGACGCTCGCTGACCGGTTCGAGCCGTTTCTGATGTCCGAGCATCTGGCCTGGTCGCGGGGCGGCGGCGTCTATCATCCTGATCTGCTCCCGTTTCCGCGCACCCGACAGATGTTGAAGCGGGTCAGCGACAACGTCGGGCGCGCGCAGGACGCACTGGACCGACGCCTGCTGATCGAGAATCCGTCCCTCTACCTTGACCTGAAAGGCCACGAGATGGGGGAGGTTGACTTCCTGGTCGAACTGGCCGCCGCGACAGGCTGTGGCCTGCTGCTCGATCTGAACAATGTGCACATCAGCGCCAACAATCTGGGCGCAGACCCGTCGGACTATCTGGCGGCCGTTCCGGCCGATCTTATCGGCGAGATCCATCTGGCCGGCTTTGCGCCCGATCCCGCCCACGCAGAGGCGCTGTTGATCGATACCCACGACGCGCCGGTCAGCGACGCCGTCTGGTCCCTCTATGCCGAGACACTCAGGCGGATCGGGCCGCGTCCCACGCTGATCGAGCGCGACGACAACATCCCCGACTTCGCCGAGTTGATCGCCGAACGCGATCAAGCCGTCGCCATAATGGAGGCCTGCCATGTCCAGTGCGCCGCCTGACGATCAGATGCTGTCATTTCATGCGAGCTTCTCCCTGGCCTTGCAGGGGCACGGCTCCGTGCTCGCACCGTGGCTGGCGGATCCCAATGCGCCCGGACTGGCGGTTTATCGAAACACGGTGGCCAAGGGGCGGGCCGACGCCCTGGCGGGTCTCTATCCGACTGTCGAGCGGTTGGTCGGTCCGGACTGGTTTCGCGACGCGGCCCTGATCTACGCCGACAGCGCGCCTCCCTCCTCCCCGGTTCTCGGTGCCTATGGCGAGGGCTTCCCGGAGTGGCTGGCGACGTTTCCGCCCGCGTTTGAACTTCAATTTCTTCCGCCTGTCGCGCGTCTTGATCGCGCATGGAGCCGCGCGCACCGCGCCGCTGACGCACCGACCCTGCCCCCTGGGACGCTCGCCGCCCTGTCGCACGCTGCTCTCAACGCCGGCTACGCGGTCCTGCATCCGTCTGCGCAAGTCTTTTGGTTCGACTGGACCGCGCCATCGATCTGGCTGGCCAATCGCCTGGCTACGCCTCCGGACGACATGCTGTGGGACCAGTCCCCTGAGGGCCTGTTGATCGTGCGTCCGGAAATGGAGGTCCAGACCCATCGGCTGGACCGGCCCCAGTTCGCCTTCCTTGACGCCTGTCGTCACGGCCGCACTGTCGGAGCGGCGGCCCTCGCCGCCCTCGCCGCCGATCCCGCAGCCAATCTGTCCGAGCTGTTCAGAGATCTGCTTCTGAGCGGCGCCTTCACCCGTATCGAAACCGGAGCGCCACAATGACCGAACTGACCGCCGTATCGTCGCCGCGCCCCTCCTTGGCCGTCCTCCCACGCCTGGCCCAGGCTGCGATCCCCCTGCCGGTGCTCAGCCTGATCGCGCGTGTATCGATCGCGGCGGTCTTTTTCCTCTCCGGCCGGACAAAGGTGGAGGGCCTGCTGACCGTCACCGACAGCACCTATGCTCTGTTCGCCGAAGAATACCGACTGCCTCTGATCCCCAGCGATATCGCCGCCCACCTGGCGACCTATTCGGAACATCTGTTCCCGATCCTTCTGGTGCTCGGCCTCGGCGCCCGCTTCGCCGCGCTCGCGCTTCTGGGCATGACTGTAGTGATCGAGGTTTTCGTCTATCCCCTCGGTTGGCCGACCCACCTGCTCTGGGCGACGGTGCTGCTCTACATCATCAGGTTCGGCGCCGGGCCGATTGGTTTTGATCACTGGCTGGGCCGGCGAAGCTGATCCGAAGAATTGCTCAGGTCTGCATTTTTCACCCTGATCTACTGCTTGACCTCAAACTTCATCGTCCATCCTGGGGCGGCTGGGTCGTCATGCCCTGCCGCCAGGATGAGGTCCGTACTGACAGCGGATGTCCTTCTGTCGTTGGATACTCCAGAGGGTTGGCTGCTTATCAACATTGAGCCTACGCTGCGTGCTGATCAGGCAAGGGCGCTAGGCGAGTGACGTTTCAACAGGGACTGGCCTTTGGCCTTGTCGGGCTGACAATCGGCGCCTTCATCTGGGGTCGGTTTCGTTACGACCTGGTCGCGGTCGTCGCGTTGGTTGCAGGATTGGCGATCGGCATCATCCCCGCCGAGGCTGCGTTTGACGGTTTCAAGAACGATGTCACCGTCATCATCGCCTGCGCGCTGATCGTTTCGGCGGCCTTCGCCCGGTCGGGGGTCATCGAGCTCGCGATGCGGCGGGTGATGCCGCTGCTAAAGACTGAGCGCTCCCAAGTCCCGGTTCTGACCAGCGCTGTGACCTTGCTTTCCATGGCGACGAAGAATGTCGGCGCACTGGCGATCATGATGCCGGTCGCGCTTCAGGTGGCGCGCCAGACGAAGTCGTCTCCCTCACGGCTCCTGATGCCGATGGCTTTCGGCGCCATGGCGGGCGGCATGGTCACCCTGGTCGGGACCGCCCCGAACATCATCGTCGCCGAAGTGCGTCAGAGCATCGTCGGCGAACCCTTCGCCATGTTCGACTACGCACCCGTGGGCCTGGCGCTCACCCTGATCGCCCTGGCGTTTTTGGCGTTCGGCTATCGCCTGTTGCCCCGCGATCGACAGGGCGCCACATCCATGAGCGCGGCCCTGGCCGCCAACGCCTATGCCACGGAAGTCAGGGCGCCTGAAGGCTGGGCTCCGGGATCTATGACCGTGTCCGCTCTCGGCGCCCTCGGCGACGGCGAGGTCAAGATCATGGCGTTGATCCGGTCGGGGAAACGGCGGCTGAATCCCAGAGGCAATGTCGTCGTCAAGGCGGGCGACGCGCTGCTGATCGAGGGCGAGCAGCAGGCGCTGGAGGGCTTCGTCAGTCGGGCTCAGATGAATCTCATCCGCGATGATCGCCCGGTTCCCATGGCGACCGCATCCGAGGAGATTGCGATCGTGGAGGCGGTGATTGGCCGAAACTCCCCGCTGCAAGGGCAGTCTGTTCGAAGCTCGGATCTATACGGCCAGCACGGGATCAATCTGTTGGGCGTGTCGCGAAGCGGCTTTCAACTGACCCAGCATCTGCGGACGGCGAAACTGGCCCCCGGCGATATCATCCTGCTTCAAGGCGCCGAACAGGCGCTGCCGGTCGCGCTGAGGGCGCTGGATTTACTCCCCCTGGCGGAGCGTCAGGTTCAACTCGGGAGCGTGCGCAGGCGCTTCATGCCGGCTGTTGTTCTTGCGTGCGCCATGACGCTCGTCGGCCTTGGCCTGGTTCCAGTCGCCGTCGCCTTCTTCGGCGCCGCCGTCGTGATCGTCGCATTAGGCGGCTTGAAGATGCGTGAGGCCTATGCCGCGCTCGATGGACCCCTCCTCGTTCTGATCGCGGCCCTCATTCCCGTCTCAGACGCGATCCAATCCACGGGAGGGTCCGACCTGATCGCAGGACTGCTTCGCCACGTGTTCACAGGCTTGCCGGGCGTTGTCGCGATTACCGGCGTCATGCTCGCCTCAATGGCGGTTACGCCCTTCCTGAACAATGCGGCGACCGTTCTGATCGTCGCCCCGATCGGAGCGACGCTGGCCAAGCAGCTTGGCTACAATCCAGACCCGTTCCTGATGGCGGTCGCGGTGGGCGCCGCGTGCGACTTCCTGACGCCCATCGGTCACCAGTGCAACACGCTGGTTATGGGACCTGGCGGCTATAAGTTTTCTGATTATCCCAGACTGGGCGCGCCTTTGAGCGCGCTCGTTCTGGTCACGGGGCCCTCGCTCATCTTGCTGTTTTGGCCTCTTTGATTGGCTCGAGGTCAGAAGATAGCGTTGGAACAGACAGGTCAGGATCACCGTTTCCGGCTGTTCACCGGCTCGACATCCCGAGCCGCTTATGAGGGCCTGACAGCCTGATAATGCGGCTTCAAAGAGGCCTGAGAGTCGCGAGGCTGCATCAAAACTGCGAGGCGTTCGACAGCTTCAGCCATCGCCAGTCGTTCGCTGTGTGGAAGTTCAGCCAAGGCGGCGAGAAAGCCGTCGCCGAGCAGGCCCGGGGACGTCTGCAATGCCTGCCGCCCCGCGTCGGTCAAACGCACATGGACGACGCGGCGATCCACGGTGGAGCGATAGCGGGCGGCCATGCCCTTGGCTTCGAGCTTGTCCAGCACGGCGACGACGGTCGGCGCCGACATGGAAACGTCCCGCGATATCGCGCTGGTGCTGACTTCACCCAATGCGCGGATGGATTGCAGCACGAGGAGCTGCGGCAGCGTCAGCCCGGTCAGACGTGAAATTTCTCGAGACCGAACATCGACCGCCTGGGCGATGCGTCGGACTGACCGGACAAGGGATGCGGTGGCGTCAACCGCCGCGTCAGGGCTTGGCTCAGGGGAAATATCGGCCATTCGGGTTGAACTCTTTCGTGCCCTAACCATTTGTACCCGCTGCTTCCACAATTCAAGGAGGACCCATGTGCGGTCTTAGCGGCGAGATCAATTTCGACGGACGACCGGCCGATGTCGGCGCCGTTCAACGCATGACCGATGCGCTCTCGCCCCGTGGACCGGATGGCTCCGGCATTGTTATGCGCGGCTCGGTGGGGCTGGGTCACCGCCGTTTGAAGATCATCGACCTGAGTGAGAAAGCTCAGCAGCCGATGGTGGACCCTGACCTGGGCGTGACCCTGGCGTTCAACGGCTGCATCTACAACTATCCCGAATTGCGCGAAGAGCTGCAGGGGATGGGTTTCCGCTTCTTCTCGCACGGCGACACCGAGGTCATCATCAAGGCCTGGAAGGCGTGGGGCGAAGCCTGCGTCGAGCGATTCAAGGGCATGTTCGCCTTTGTGCTGCATGAGCGCGACACCGGCCGCACCGTGATCGCCCGGGATCGTTTCGGCATCAAGCCGCTGTATCTGGCCGAACAGGGCAAGCGTCTGCGATTCGCCTCGACCCTGCCGGCCCTGCTGGCGGCGGGCGACATGGACAAGACCATCGATCCCGTCGGCCTGCACCACTACATGACCTTCCATGCGGTCGTGCCGCCGCCACACACGATCCTGAAGGGCGTCAAGAAGTTCCCGCCGGCCACCATCCGTGTGATCGAGGCGGACGGGAAGGCCAAGGACCGCCTCTACTGGCAGCCCAATATGACCCGCCATGCTGAGGACGCGGCCCTGACGGCCGAGGATTGGCGCGATCGGGTCCTGGACAGTCTGCGCGCAGCGGTAAAGCGCCGCATGGTCGCCGACGTGCCGGTAGGCGTGTTGTTGTCGGGGGGAGTGGATTCCAGCCTGATCGTCGGTCTGCTGGCCGAACTGGGGCAGAAGGACCTGATGACCTTCTCCGTCGGTTTCGAAGAGGCCAATGGCGAGAAGGGCGACGAGTTCGTCTATTCCGACCTGATCGCCAAACATTACGGGACCAAGCATCACCAGATCTTCGTGCCGCACAAGCGGCTGATGGAAGCCCTGCCGGGCACCATCGGCGCCATGTCAGAGCCGATGGTCTCTTACGACAACGTCGGCTTCTACCTGCTGAGCCAGGAAGTCTCGAAACATATCAAGGTGGTGCAGTCCGGCCAGGGCGCCGACGAGGTGTTCGCCGGTTATCACTGGTATCCGCCGATGCTGGGCGCGACCGATCCGGTCGAAACCTACATCAAGGCCTTCTTCGACCGCAGCCATGCCACGCTGAAGACCCAGCTGAACGGCGCCTATATGGCCGACACCGACGTCAGCCGCGCCCTGGTCGAGGCTCATTTCGCGCAAGGCCGCGCAGCGACGCCGGTCGACCAAGCCCTGCGTCTGGACAGCCAGGTGATGCTGGTCGACGACCCGGTGAAGAGGGTCGACAACATGACCATGGCCTGGGGTCTGGAGGCGCGCGTGCCCTTCCTGGATCACGAACTGGTCGAACTGGCGGGCCGCATCCCGCCCGAGCACAAGCTGGCGCAAGGCGGCAAGGGCGTGCTGAAACAAGCGGCGCGTCTGGTGATCCCCTCCGAGGTCATTGATCGCAAGAAGGGCTATTTCCCCGTGCCCGCGCTGAAATACATCCAGGGTCCGTATCTGGAGATGGTGCGCGAGGCCCTGACCAATCAGGCGGCGCGCGATCGCGGCCTGTTCGACCGGGGCTATCTGGACACCCTGTTCGCCAATCCCACCGAGCACATCACACCCCTTCGCGGCTCCGAACTCTGGCAGGTCGCAGTGCTGGAAATGTGGATGCAGCAACATGGCGTCTGATATCCGCTCCGAGCGATCAAAGGCGCATCGGCTGAAACGTCTGCGGCACGAGGGCCTGAAGCCCCCGGTGCAGTCGGGCGACGGACCGACCCCGGACGCCGTGCTGGATTGTGGCTGGGGCCGACTGTTGTTCGCCCAGACCTTCGAGACGGCCGAGCCGTTGGTCGAGGCTCTGCGCGCCGAAGGGCCGGACCGGCGCGACATCGCCTTCTATGTTCGCAATCCGCACGTCCTGCTGGCCTCGGCGCCGCAGGAGTTGTTCCTGGATCCGTCGCACACCTATCGGCTGGAACTGGCGACCTATCGCAATAGCCGACGCCAGCCCCGAGGCTTCACCGTGCGCCGTCTGACGTCGGAAACGGATGCGCAGGCGGTCAACGACATCTACGCCAAGCGCAAGATGGTGCCGGTTCCGCCTGACTTCTTCTGGTCGCATCGGGACGACCGGACCCTGACCTATTTCGTCGCCGAGGATACGGTGACGGGGGCTGTGATCGGCACCGTGACGGGCGTCAACCACGCCCGCGCTTTTCAGGATCCGGAATGCGGCTCTTCGCTATGGTGCCTGGCGGTCGATCCCCAGGCGACCCAGCCGGGCATTGGCGAGGCCCTGGTTCGGCGTCTGGCGGAACATTTCAAGACCCAAGGCCTGGCGCACATGGACCTGTCGGTCATGCACGACAATGATCAAGCCATCGCCCTGTACGAAAAGCTGGGTTTCCGTCGCGTCTCCTTCTTTGGGGTCAAACGCAAGAACCCGATCAACGAGACCCTGTTCGTCGGCCCGACCGACGATCATGACCTTAATCCCTATGCCCGCATCATCGTGGACGAGGCGCGTCGGCGCGGCATCCATACCGAGATCATCGACGGTGAGGGCGGGCTGTTTCGCCTGAACTGGGGCGGCCGGTCGGTCCGATGTCGCGAAAGTCTGTCGGAATTGACCTCGGCCGTCGCGCTCAGCATCTGTGACGACAAGCGGATGACGCGACGCATCGTCGAGGCGGCCGGCGTGCGCGTTCCCGAGAGAATCGATCCCGAAAACCCGTCGGCCATCGATGCGGCGCTGACCAAGTTCGGCGCCTTGGTCGTCAAACCGGCGCGTGGCGAGCAGGGGCAAGGCGTCGCGGTGGGCCTGACGACGATGAGCGAGGTCCAGACGGCTCTGGTCCGGGCGCGCCGCATCTGTTCCGAGGTTCTGGTCGAGGAACAGGTCCAGGGCGAGGACCTCCGGCTGGTAGTGATCGACTACAAGGTCGTCGCCTGCGCCCTGCGTCGTCCGCCGCGCGTCGTTGGTGACGGGCGCTCGACCTTGCGCGCCCTTGTCGAACACCAAAGTCGTCGTCGCGCCGCCGCCACCGGCGGGGAATCCACCATCCCGATCGACGCCGAGACGGAACGCACCCTGGCCGAGGCCGGCTATCGTCTCGACGACGTGGCGGCGGAAGGGGCCGAGATCTTGGTGCGCAAGGCCGCCAACCTGCACCTAGGCGGCACCATCCATGATGTGACGGATGAGGTGCATCCCGCCCTGATCCGCGCCGCCGTCGCCGCCGCCCGCGCCATCGATATCCCGGTCACCGGCATCGACCTGATGGTGAAGTCGCCGCGCGAACCCGACTACGCCTTCATCGAAGCCAATGAGCGCCCCGGCCTGGCCAACCACGAACCCCAACCGACTGCCGAGCGTTTCGTGGATCTGCTCTTTCCACTGTCCGCACCGGCCGCTGCGCGGACATTTTCGCGACCCGAAGCCTGAAGGAGGCCCCTTGGCCCGCCCCGCGATAGACCTCGACTACCTGAAGGCCCGTTTGGCCGACCTGCTGAACACGCCCAGCCCGACCGGCTATACGGACGAGGCGGTCTGGCTCTTGTGCCGCGAACTGGAGCGGCTGGGCCTCGACTATGAGATGACCCGCCGCGGCGCCCTTCGCGCACGCTTGCCGGGCCGGACGCCAAAACCGGCGCGCGCCATCGTCGCCCACGTCGACACCCTGGGCGCGCAGGTCAAACAGGTGAAGGCGAACGGCCGGCTGGAGTTGGTCGCGATCGGTCACTGGTCGTCGCGTTTTGCCGAGGGCGCGCGGGCGACGATCTTCTCCGAGGGCGGTGCCTATCGCGGCACCATCCTGCCGTTGAAGGCGTCGGGCCATACTTTCAACGAAGAGGTCGACACCCAGCCGGTGAACTGGGCCCAGGTCGAACTGCGCATCGACGCCGTGACCCACGGCCGCGAAGACACCCTGGCCCTGGGCGTGGATGTCGGCGACATCGTCGCCATCGATCCGCAGCCCGAGTTCATCGATACCGGCTTCGTCGTCTCGCGCCATCTGGACGACAAGGCGGGCGTCGCCACCCTTTTGGCCGCGCTGGAATGCATGATCCGCGAAGATCGCACGCCGACGGTCGATACCTGGTGGCTGTTCACGATCGCCGAGGAGGTCGGGCTGGGAGCCTCGTCGGTGCTGATTCCGGATGTCGCCGCCATGGTGACGGTCGACAATGGCACGACCGCACCGGGTCAGAACTCTTCGGAGTTCGGCGTCACCATCGCCATGGCCGACCAGACAGGACCCTTCGACTGGCACCTGTCACGCAAACTGGTTCAACTGGCCCGCGACCACGACATCCCGCACCAGAAGGACGTCTTCCGATACTATCGCTCGGACTCGGCCTCGGCCCTGGAAGCCGGCGCCGACATCCGGACGGCCTTGGTCACCTTCGGCATCGACGCCAGCCACGGCTATGAACGCATCCACGAAAGCGCGCTGGAAGACCTGTCGCGCCTGCTGATCGCCTATGCCGAAAGCGATGTCGAAATCAGCCGTGACGCCAAGTCTTTGAGCGGAGCAAAGGGCTTCACCCACCAACCCGTGGGTGACGAGGGGGATTAGCGCTTAGGGGGTCGCATTCGCTTAGCCCGCCTAAACTTATGTAAGGAATGTCTGCTTGTGGCAGCGTTAGACATGTCCGCTGATGGCGCTAATGCGCCCTACCCTCGTGCAAATGTGCAGTAGGCGACTGAGGCACCGTTAAGTGGTCAGCTAGGTGGTGGCTGTAAAAATCACACGCTTTTTCAGGCAGCGTTTGAGCCAGTCCTAAGTGGTCCCGACAAACCCATGTCATGCGCGACCTTGACAGATCGGTCGGTCGTGAACGTCATGGCCTATGGCGATCTCTCGACGGTCTGTAGCGCTTGTGACGCTGGTTGCGCTGGGTCAGGCGTCCGGCGCTTCGGCTCAGTCCGCGCGGGCCGATCGGCACAGCATCGATCAAGCCTATGCGATCGTGGATTTCCAGACGTCGCGCAGCGGTCGTGACATCGCACGAGCCCTGCAGCGCCATCTCGATCGCCTGCCGATGCAAGTGAACTATCGTCAGTTGAGGGTGGCCGATGCGCCGCGCTCACCCGGTCGCTTCACTCTCGTCGATCCGACAGCGCAGAGCGCCTTTGGTCTGCAAGCGCCGGCGACACGCGCGCCGGCCGGGTGGCTGAGCGCGCCGCGAACGGTGGTGTGCACGGGCGCGAGCTGGCGCGCCGAGGCGGTTCAGCGTCTGGAGGCGCGGATCGAGCAGCAATACACCCTGTGCCTGTTCCCCTATCGCGATGGGAGACGTCGGGGACATCAGTTGAACGTCTATGCCTCGACCCTGCTGGAGGGCGATCCGACGATACCCGTTCGACGCTCCAATGAAGTGGAAAGCCCGGCCGTCTTCATTCGCGCTGCGGTGGAGGCGGTCGAGCGGGTGACGGGGCGCAGGGGCGTCTGGATCGAAAACCGAACGGCCGAGCGGGATCGACCGTTCACCCAGGACAACGACGCCCTGTCCGCCCAGACGAACTAGGCGCAAACAACAACGGCCCCGATCGTCGATCGGGGCCGCCGCCGTCTTATCCTACCGTCAGATCAGAACTTGACGCTGAACCGACCATAGATGCGGTTATCGCGATACTCGTCCTTGTAGAGGCCGGTGTAGCCCAGCTCGATCGCGGTGCGTTCGGTCGCCTGTATGTTGAAGCCCAGGCCGCCCGAGATCACGTCGTCGCCAGGATTGGCTCCATCGATCAGGAAGCGCGGACCGTCGGCGAAGGCGGCGTCGAAGACCGGCCCGTCCCCGTTCAGGTCGTGGGTGTAGGCCAGGTGGGTCACGGCCGACAGACGCGCACGCCCCTCGCCGCCCGCCAGCACGGTGCGGGTGCGGAAGCCGGCGGTCAGCAGATCGGCCTTTTGCTTCACATTGCCCGACAGAGCGGCGTCGCCGCCCGTCTCAGCGACATCGGCGTCGTATTCGACGTGGCTGTAGGCGGCGTAGGGCTCGAACATCGTGCCGCCGACGGCGCGGCTCCACGCCACCTCGCCATAGGCCTGCCAGACGTCGCCGTCATAGTCGCCGACCAGGGCGTTGGTGAAGGCGTTCAGCTGGGCCGTACGATCCGTACGGACATCGGCGCTGGCCCAGGATCCGCCGACGCGGATCTGGAAGTCGCCGACGCCGGCGCCGCCATAGACGCCGATCTGTTCACTAGTGACCCGGCCCGTGGAGCGCAGACGCGGCGAGCGCAGTTCCGAGCGGGTTTCGCCCAGCGCCACGCCGACATGGACGTCGTTCGCCAGCGCCTTTTCGGCCCCGACCAGATAGCCGGAGGCTTCGTTGCGGAAGCCCGCGAGGCCGTCATGCGCCGAGCCCTGGCCGTTGCCGAAGACGCCGCTGCCCCAAACCGACACGCCGTTGCCGACGTAGGTGGCCGCGCCGCCCTGACTGCGTCCGCGCTCGGACATGGCGTCGCGGATGACGCGGGTGTCCGAAACGGCCAGGCCGCCCAGGGTGGCGTGGACCTCGCCGGTCAGGCCGCTGAGCGCGCCCTGAACCGCAGGCACGCTGGCGTCCAGCAGGGCGTTTTCCAGCGACAGATCGCGGTTGGTCCCGGTCGCGGTGTTGTTGATCATGACGTCCAGCGCACCGCCGACCGACTGCTGATTGTCCGTCCGACCCAGGGAGGCCACGGTCACGTCGTTACGCCGCACCGTCAGGACGACACCGTTGGTCGAATAGGTCAGCACCGGGGCCAGGAAGGCCAGGTCGCTTTGGGCGCCGCTGAACGTGCCCGTCACCGCGCCGGTCGAGTTGATGATGTTCATCCGCGTGCGCAGATTCCATTCACCATTGTCGGCCTTCAGGATGACCTGGCCGCCGTCGATCTTGGTCGTGCCGCCCACGTTCAGGCGAGAATAGGCCGCGCCGTTCACGCTGGAGCGAATCCACAGGAAGGAGCCGGGCTTGAAGTTCAGGTTGCCGGCGACCGTCAGGGTTCCGAACGGATTGACGCCGTCGCCGGGCGACACCACGCCGCCGCTTTCCGCCGTCAGGTTCGCCAAAGTGCCCGTGCCGCCGATCATGCCGACGCCGCCGACGGTGGCGCTGGATCGCAGCAGGCTGCCGTTGACGGTCAGAAGGCCGCCCTCGACCCGGGTCGGGCCGCTGTAGTCGTTGGCGCCCGTCAGGATCAGCTGACCGCCGCCCTTCTTGACCAGACCGCCGATGTCATTGCCGAAGTTGGCCTTGACCTCGGCCGAATAGCGGTCGCGCGCGTCGCCGATGTTGTTGCTCCAGATATCGACCGTGCCCACGGCGACGGTGACGTCGCGGGTGTCGCGCAGCGCCGTCGGTCCGCGCAGGGCCACGTCCATCTGCGGCGCGCCCCAGCCCGAGCGCAGATCGACGCCCGGCGTATCCAGATCCTTGGAGCTGGAAACCAGAATGTCCGAGATCAGGGCGGTCGAATATTCGGGGAAGTTTTCCATCAGCAGGGCCGCAAAGCCCGAGATGTTCGGCGCAGCCATCGACGTGCCGGTGTAGGCCGCATAACCGCCGCCCGTGTATTTGATATACTGGGTCAGTACGCGCTGAAGCTCGTCATTGGCGTACTGCAAAACCGCGCCCGAGAAGGCCGGGGTCAACAGCGCCATGTTGTTGGTCGAGGTCAGGAGCCCTGCCAGAACGGAGGTGAAGCTGTCCGGATCACCCAGCCGCGCCCCCGAAACCAAGGTGATGGCGGCCGCCTGACGTCCGACTTCGCGGCGCCATGCGTCTTCATTGTAGGCCGGGCCACCAGCGGCGCGAGCGGCCAAATAGGCGTTTAGAACGCCGATGAACTGGTTCACCGACGCGGTTTGCAGAGCGGTGACCGTGGTCGCCGAATACAGACCGGCGTAATTGGCGCGCGGATAGAGGGCCAGGATGCCCGCCCGGTCCATTGTATAAGCGGGCACCGACGAAACGACGGCCGAACCCGGTCCGGCGACGCACCAGGTCGCCGTCTGACCGCAGAAGCTGGTCGAGGGGTCGGCCGCGGTGAAGCTGGAATAGTTGGCGACCGACAGCCAGTTGGAGCGCAAACGCGGATCGTTCAGCGGCGCAGCGGCGTCGATCCCGGCGTGCACGCCAAAGCCGTTGCCGGCCGAGAAGACGACCAGGACGTCCTTGTCGAGCACCGGCTTGTAGAAGTCGCCATAGTTGCGGTTGAACGACGCCAGCACGGTGGGCAGCGAGGCGTTAAACGGCAGGGAGTTGCCGCTGCCCCAGCTGTTGTTGATGATGCGCACCTGGCCGGTATTGGCCAGATCGACGATGTTCTGGTTCTGGGTGGCGACGATCTTTCCGTCGATGATCGCGTCCTTGTACCAAAGGAAGTCGCCAGCCGAGAAGTTGGCGGTGGCGACGTAAAGCTTGGCGTTGAAAGCGTTGCCGAACATCGGCTGGCCCGTCACGCGATCGCCGGCGATGGTGCCGGACACGTGCGTCCCGTGACCTTCCCACTGGCGACGCGGATTGATCATGCCGTCGTTGCCATAGCCGGCGACCGCCTGGCTGCGCAGGCCCGTCACCTTGCCGGCCGATCCGAACAGCGGGTGGGCCATGTAGACGCCGGCGTCATTGACCCCGACGGTCTGTCCGCGTCCGCTCAGGCCCATGGCGTAGGCGTGTTCCAGCCCCAGGAAGCCCTTGGAGTAATCGACGGAGAACTGGCTGTCCGCGCGCCAGGACGCGATGGCCGTCTGATAGTTCGTCGTGCGCGTGCCGTTGGCCATGTAGAAGCCGCCGGTCGGTGCCGTGGGAGCGGGAGCCGTCTGCGCCACAGCCGTTGTGCCCACCATGATCGCGACGCCAGC
Organism: Brevundimonas sp. 374; assembly: GCF_900102995.1. Lineage (NCBI taxonomy): Bacteria > Pseudomonadati > Pseudomonadota > Alphaproteobacteria > Caulobacterales > Caulobacteraceae > Brevundimonas > Brevundimonas sp. 374. Next base: position 125,373 of record NZ_FNKT01000002.1, read on the forward strand.
CGCTGCGGCCAGAAGCCCGCCCTTGAAACTGAAACCCAAGATTTACCCCCTGCGGCCTGCGGCCGACGACTCTACTGCGCCCCCGCGACGCAACTCAGGCGCACAAATCGAAGGTGTTTTGCGTTGTCGTCAACCACATTTTCGCCTTGAGACGTTTCGTCCCAGTGGTTTTGTTTGGGGTAAATCATGCGCTTGCGCTCAAGCTTGAGGCACGGATTGGATCCTGCCTCGCCCTCCTGAACACGGTTATCCCGCGCAGATGCGCACGCGGTCGTTGATCCAGCAGCCGTCGCTGAGGCGCACGGTCCCCAAGTGATCGCCGGCCTTATCGTCATCGGGATCGGCGTTCCAGGTGGCGTCGGCTGTGCCGTCGGCCATGAGGACGACGACAGCGAAATGGGAGTTCTTCGGCTTGCCCTCGGACCAGGCGTTCATCGTGTAGCCGCCGTCGCCAAACGGATAGACCAGGCAGGGGCCGTCGAGCAGAACCTTACCGTCGACCGAGAGATAGCAGGACTTGCGCGAGGCCGTGGGGGTCGCGGATGCCGACGACGAGGTGGCGGGGTTCGTGTTGATTTTCGCCTGTTCCGGAGGCGGCGCTGTCGGCTCTGGCGCGGACGGCGCGGGGGGCTGCGTCGCGTCAACTGGCCCAGGCGCGCCGGCGTCCTGACCGCAGGCGGCCGCGGCGGCCGACAGCATCAGGGCGGCGATCAGGCTGAGCGATCGTGAAGGGGTGGATGTCACGCGAGCCTCCGTCGTTGTCTCCCAGCGCCAACACGGGGGCGCATGGAAGCGTTCCCGGCCAGGCGGCGGCGATTGACGGCGCCCCTCCCCTTCGGCCGGCCGCTCGCCTATATCGCCAGCCTGTTCTGCTCCGGAGTTTTTCCATGGCCTATGTCGCCCGCAACGATCGTCCCGCCGACAAGGCGGCGCGCTATCTGGAGGTCGAGGCGGAAGTCCTGGCCGTGCTAGACGGCGAGCCGAATGTGACGGCGCGAATGGCGACGGTGGCGTCGATGCTGGCGGATGCGTTCGAGCACTATTTCTGGACCGGCTTCTACGTCGTGGCGCCGGAAAAGGCGGATGAACTGGTGGTCGGGCCGTATCAGGGGACGCTGGGGTGCCTGCGCATCGCGTTCGGGCGCGGAGTGTGCGGCGCGGCGGCGGCGACGGGTCAAACGCAGTTGGTCGAGGACGTGCACGCCTTCCCTGGCCACATCGCCTGCGACAGCCGTTCGGCCAGCGAGATCGTGGTGCCGGTGCGCGACGCTTCGGGCGTCCTGATCGCGGTGTTCGACGTGGATGCGACGACGCCGGCCGCCTTCGATACGGACGATCAGAAGGCGCTGGAGCGGTTGATGGCGAAGGTGTTCGCCGACGCTTGATCGGGGCCGGTTGATCCGGCCGCAGCCGGCTCTATGGTCCCCGGCGACATGGAGGATCGGATGATGCAGCGGACAGTGGCAATCACGGGCGGACACGGCGTCCTGGGCCGGGCGGTGCTGGAGGCGGCGCTGAAAGCCGGTTGGCAGGTCGCGGTGATCGACCATGCCTCTGGCCATGCCGTCCCTGAAGGCGTGCTGGAGGTCGGCGGGGTCGATCTGACGGACGCCGGCCAGGCGCAGAAGGCCGTCGACGCCGTGATCGCGCGGTTCGGACGGCTGGACGCCCTGCTGAACATCGCCGGCGGCTTCGTCTGGCAGACGACCGACGATGCGGAACCGGCGTGGGACCGGATGTATGCGCTGAACGTCGCGACCGCCGTGAACGCCAGTCGCGCGGCGCTTGATGCGCTGAAGGCCTCGCCCGACGGTCGGATCGTCAATGTCGGCTCGGCCGCCGCGTTGAAGGCCGGGGCCGGCATGGGGGCCTATGGGGCGGCAAAGGCCGGGGTCCACGCCCTCACCCAGGCGCTGGCCGAGGAGTTGAAGACCACAAAGGTGACGGTCAACGCCGTCCTGCCGTCGATCATCGACACGCCGACGAACCGCAAGGACATGCCCGACGCCGACCCCGCGACCTGGGTCGCGCCGGCCGATCTGGCGGCGGTGATCCTTTTCCTGGCCTCGCCCGAGAGCCGGGCCATGACCGGCGCCCTGGTGCCGGTGACAGGCCGCGTCTGATGCGCAGCGACCGGGTCCGCAGCGTGCTTTATCTGCCGGCCTCCAATGCGCGGGCGATCGAGAAGGCGCGGACGCTGGATTGCGATGTCGCCGTGCTGGACCTGGAAGACGCCGTGGCGCCCGAGGCCAAGGCTGACGCGCGTGACGCCGCCGTCGCGGCGGTTCGGGACGGCGGGTTCTGGCCACGCCTGGGCGTTCGGATCAACGGTCTGGACACCGACTGGGGCCTGGACGATCTGGCGGCGATGAAGGCGGCAGGAGCCACATTGGTCGTCGCGCCGAAGGTGGAGACGCCCGAGGCCGTGCACGCCCTGTCCGCCGGCCTGGCCAAGGGCTGCGCCCTGTGGGCCATGATCGAGACACCGCGCGCGCTGATGGCCTTGGCCGACATCGCGACGGCGGACGGGGCGCTGGACGGGCTGATGCTGGGGGTCAACGACCTGGCCAAGGCGCTGGGGACCGGGGCGTCGCCGGATCGCGAGCCGTTCAAGCCGTGGCTGGCCATGCTGGTCGCCGCCGCGCGCGCCAATGGCTTGCTGGGCATCGACGGGGTGTTCAACCGGATCGAGGACGCCGAAGGCCTGGCGGCCGAGGCATTGCAGGGGCGACTGTATGGGTTCGACGGCAAGAGCCTGATCCACCCGTCGCAGATCGCGGCCGCCAACGCCGCCTTCTCGCCGTCCGAAGCCGAGATCGCCGATGCGCGAGCGATCGTCGCCGCCTTCGACGCGCCAGACGCCGAGGGGCGAGGCGCGATCCGCGTGAACGGGGCGATGGTCGAACGGCTGCATCTGGAGCAGGCCAAGGCCTTGCTGGCGCGGGCGGACTAGCCTGTATCCTCCCCACTTGTGGGGAGGGGGACCGCGAAGCGGTGGAGGGGCTCTGGAAGTCCTACAGACGCCTGTGATGATTTGAAGAGCCCCTCCGTCTCTCGCTGCGCTTCGAGCCACCTCCCCATGAAATGGGGAGGTGACTGGCGGGTCTGACGCAACCGCCGTAAAGCTCGCGTCGAACCTCAGCGGACCCGCCTTGCCCCTACCTTCCGACACGCCTTCAAAAATCCCGGCCTGGGTCTGTGCGCCCGGCGTGCTGAAGGTGCCTTTCCTCGACGTGTTTCTGGCCGACTACGACCTGCGTCGCCTGCCGGGCGAGGACGTGCAGTCTGTGCTGGGCTGGGGGATGAAGCCGACGGCGGCGGCGGGGCGACGGTGGGCCGAGAGGAACGGGCGGCCCTATGTCGCGCTGGAGGACGGGTTCTTGCGTTCGGTCGGCATCGGCGAGGCGGGTGCGACGAGCCTCAGCCTGATCGTCGATGACCTGGGCGTCTATTATGATGCGACGCGGGCCAGTCGGCTGGAGCATCTGATCCAGACGGCGGACGACTGGTGCGACGCGGCCATGAGCGCGCGGGCGCGCGGGCTGATCGACCGGATCGTGGCGTCGGGCGTGTCCAAGACCAATATGGGCGGGCCGCTGGATCCGGGTGTGCTGAAGCCTGGTCGGCGCGTGCTGATCGTGGACCAGACGTTCGGCGACGCGTCGATCGCCTGTGGCCTCGCGACGGCCCAGAGCTTCGACGAGATGATCGCCGCCGCCCGGCGCGACGAACCGGACGCCCAGCTGATCGTCAAACGCCACCCGGCGGTGGCGGCGGGGCGAAAGCGCGGCTGCGTGGCGGACCTGGCCGGCGTCATCCTGGTCGATACGGATGTACGGCCTGCCGACCTGCTGGCGGCGGTGGATGCGGTCTATTGCGTCACCTCGGCCCTGGGGTTCGAGGCCCTGTTGCGAGGGCTGCCGGTGCGGTGTTTCGGGGCGCCCTTCTATTCCGGCTGGGGCCTGACGACTGATGCGGTCCAGACGGAACGGCGCGGCGTCGCGCGGTCGATCGAACAGGTCGCCGCCGCCGCCCTGATCGCCTACAGCCGCTATGTCGATCCGGTGACGGGCGACAGGTGCGAAGCCGAACACGCGCTGGAGCGGCTGATCGCCCTGCGCGACCGCGCCGACCGTCTGGCGGGCTCGTGGTCGGCGGTGGGGTTCGCGCCGGCCAAACGCCCGCCGGTGCGCCGCCTGCTGAACTCGCCCAAGGCGTCGATGCGCTATTTCATGTCGCCCTCGCGCGCCGCCGCCCACGCCAAGGCGACCGATGGGCGGCTGATCTGGTGGGCGGGCAAGGAGAGCGAGGCGACGCGTCAGGCGGCGGCTGCGTTCAGCGGCCCGACGGTGCGGATGGAGGACGGCTTCATCCGTTCGCGGGGCCTGGGGTCCGATTTCGTCGGGGCCCTGTCGGTCGCCCTGGACGATCAGGGAGTCTATTATGATCCGTCACGGCCCTCGCGGCTGGAGACCCTGATCGAGACCTCGGACCTGTCGCCGGTTCAGCTTGCGCGGGCCGCCGCCCTGCGAACGCGCGTGGTCGATGCCGGCCTGTCGAAATACAATCTGAGGGGCCAGGCGCCGACGGATTGGCCCGTTGATCGCGACATCCTGCTGGTCGTCGGCCAAGTCGAGAACGACAAGTCGATCTTGCTGGGCTGTGCGCCGGATTTGAACACCAACTCAGCCCTGGTCGAGGCGGCGCGGCGCGATCATCCTGACGCCTTTCTGGTCTATCGCAACCACCCCGACGTGCTGGCGGGCAACCGGCCGGGGCGGCTGGACGCCGGGGCCATGGCCTCAGTCGATGCCGTGGGCGACGGGCTGGATATCGTGGACTGTCTGAACGCCTGTCGCCGGGTGGCGACCCTGACCTCGCTGACGGGGTTCGAGGCCCTGATGCGGGGCAAAGCGGTGTCGGTCTATGGCCGGCCCTTCTATGCCGGATGGGGACTGACCAACGATCGGCTGACCTTCGAGCGCCGCAGCCGCCGCGCCGGCGTCGATCACCTGGTCCACGCCGCCCTGATCGCCTATCCCCTGTATGTCACGCCCGAGGGCTGGCCCTGTGAGGCCGAGGATCTGGTGGACCGGCTGATCGCCGCGCGCGATCAGCCGACGCCCAAGGCGCCGCGCGGTCAGGTGCAGCGCTGGGCCGCCGGGATCATCGCCAGTCTCGACCGCAGGCCGCCGCCGTCCTATTGACGCGTTCTGATAGGAAACGGACTGTCCTCAAGCAGCGAGGCCCCAAGGGCCGAGCGATAGGAACAAAAACCAAAGTGACCCACGCCGTCATCGCCTCAACCGGCCTCTTCACCCCCGAACAATCGGTCTCCAACGCCGAACTGGTCGACAGCTACAACACCTGGGCCGACGGCTGGAACGCGCGCCACGCCGCCCAGATCGAGGCCGGCGAACTGGAGGCCAAGTCGCACTCCTCGCCCGAGTTCATCGAGAAGGCGTCGGGCATCAAGAGCCGGTTCGTGCTGGACAAGGCCGGGATCATCGATCCCGAGCGGATGGCGCCGAACCTGGCCGAACGCTCCAACGACGAAATCTCGATCCTGGCCGAAATGGCGGTCAAGGCGGCGCGTCAGGCGATCGAGGCGTGGGGCAAGCCGGTCAGCGAGATCGGAGCCGTCCTGTGCGCCGCGTCGAACATGCAGCGCGCCTATCCGGCCATGGCCATCGAGGTTCAGCAGGCCCTGGGCATCGAGGGCTTCGCCTTCGACATGAATGTGGCGTGCAGCTCGGCGACCTTCGGCATCAAGACGGCGGCGGACTTCATCGCCGGCGGCTCGGTCAAGGCGGTGCTGATGGTCAATCCGGAGGTCTGTTCGGCCCACCTGAACTTCACCGACCGCGACAGCCATTTCATCTTCGGTGACGTGGCCACCGCAGTCATCGTGGAGTCGTCGGATACGGCGGGACCGGGCGGCTGGGACGTGCTGGGCACGCGGCTGAAGACGACCTTCTCCAACAACATCCGCAACAACTTCGGCTTCTTGAACCGCAACGCGCGCGACACCGCACATCTGGACAGCCCCGAAGCCGACGACAGCGTCCAGAACGACAAGCTGTTCATCCAGCAGGGCCGCAAGGTCTTCCGCGACGTGGTGCCGATGGTGTCGGACATGATCGTGGATCACGCCGGCGAACTGGGCCTGGATCCGCACGCGCTAAAGCGCCTGTGGCTGCACCAGGCCAACATCAACATGAACACGATGATCGGCAAGAAGGTGCTGGGTCGCGAACCCTCGGCGGACGAGAACGTCATCATCCTGGACGAATACGCCAACACCTCCTCGGCCGGCTCGATCATCGCCTTCCACCTGCACAACGACGGGTTCGAGGCGGGCGAGATGGGGCTGATCTGCAGCTTCGGCGCCGGCTATTCCGCCGGGACGGTCTTCGTCAGGAAGCGCGCGGCCTGAAGCCTTAAAGCCGGGGCAGGAACAGGACGAAGTCCAGGCTCCACAGCCCCGGTCCATTGGCGATCAGCCAGATCAGAATGACCATCAGCAAGGTCTCGGGCAGATCGAAATAGCTGGAGAGGCGATAGCCGAGGCTGGTCCCCTCCACCGACTTTGACGCCACGGTCACCAGGGCGACCAGGCTGATGATCAGCAGCACCAGGGCCGCCAGGCTGGTGAACAGGCCCATGATGAGCAGGGCGCCAAAGGCGAACTCGCACACCGAGACGAACTTGGCGGTCTGGCGCGGCGCGGCGATGCCGGCCTCGACCATCGTCTTGCTCATCTTCTCGGCCTGGGCCGGGGTGAACAGCTTGTAGAAGCCGGACAGGAAGAACATTCCCCCGACCACGACCCGCGCGATCAGGGGCGCGATGTCCATCAGGGCCGGAACGCCCAGGCCGAGGCCGCGATAGAGGTCGATCATGGGGCGAAGGCTCCGCTTGGAATGGCGAAGCCTTCAATGCCCTAGCGACGCGTCGGTTGCCCTGCCGAGGCTTGGGCGGGATGCGTCGCCTTCCATTCCATGGCGCGGCGAATGCGGTTCTCGACGCTGGGGTGATCGTAGAACAGGAACTCCTCGATCGCAGACGGCGATGGCGCGCGGTATTCGGCGGTCTTGATCAGGGCCTTGGACAGACCGTCCGGTTCATTGGCGTGAACCAGCGAAAAGTGGTCGGCGTCCTCCTCCATCGTGCGGGTCATCGTGGCGAAGACCGGCGTGCCCAGCACGCCCAGGAAGGCCAGCACCAAAGCCAGGACCGGTAGGCCCGCAGGGTCGGAGATGTCGCCCACGCGATCCGCCCTCAGCAAACGATGCGCCACGGGATATAGCCGGTCGGTCAGCCAGAAGGCCAGCACCGACAGGAGGACCAGAATGCCGACGGTCCAGAGAATGTGTGCTCGGACGTAGTGGCCCATCTCATGGCCCACCACGCCGCGCACCTCGGCCAGATCCGCGCCCTGTTTGAACATGGTGTCGCTCATCGCCACCCGCGCCGTACCGAACAGGCCCGAGACATTGGCGGTGTAGCGGTCGGACTGTTTGGAGCCGTCGTAGATGAAAATCTTGTCCGACGGCGTGCCCGTCTGTTTGGCCAGGGTCACGACGGCGTCGCGCACCGGCCCGTTCGGCGCGGGCGTATAGGTGTTGAAGATCGGCTCGATCACCAGGGGCGCGAGCACTAGGCCGATGACGATGAAGGCCGCCGTCACGCCGGCCGCCCAGGCCCACCAGAACCGACGCGCGCGCCGGATCAGGGCATAGATCGCCACGAGCAGCAGCGAGGTCGCCACGACCGAAATCGCTGCGCCGATCACGGCCTCGCCCAGCCAGCCGCCCAGGGACTGGCTGATCAGTCCATACTGTTTCTCTCGCCACCAGCCCTGATAGATCGCCCACGGCAGGGTCAGCGCCCAACTCATGGCCGAATAGACCAGGGCGACGACGAAACTGGCCAGGATCGGCCGACGACGGCGACGTTCGATCCGGCTGCGGATCGCGACCAGCAGGCCGGTGCGCACGATGATCCAGGCGACCAGGGCCGAGACCAGGAAGCTCCACAGGATCAGCCAATGCGAGCCGTGGGTATAGGCGATCGCGCGGGCCGTTTCCTGGGGCGACAAGGTCGCCAGCCATTGGGCCGTCGCGGCCGCCGGATCGAAATTCGTCATGGTTTTCTCCCTTGAGAGAACCAAACCGCGCGACCCGCGTTATGTCAGGTTAATTCGCATCCATGATGATTCTCGCCCGGCCACGCTTGAATCTTTCACGACTTTTTGTCACGCATTCTCCTGTCGAGAACAGGGGATGTCCCAGATGGCTCACAAGACGCCCAAGCAGGTCCTGGAAAGCTTGGCTCATGATATCGCCACCGTGTTGAAGAGCATGGGTGGCTCGGCGCATCAGAACATGGTGGTCGATTGCGTGGCGGCGATGAAGCGCCAGCGCGGCGAGGCGGTCAACCCGCCCGATCTTCGACAAAAGATCATCGAGACCTTTGAATACTATCGCGACTGGTTCGTTCGCCCGTTCGGCGAAGGCTCGCAGCGTTGGGCCCTGGCCGGCGACTTCGGCTGATTTGAATGTCCTGAACGAAAAAGGCGCGCTCCCTGCGGAGCGCGCCTTCGTCGTTAGGACTGATCGATCAGATCAGAAGCGACGGATGTAGCTGACCGAATAGGCGTCGGCTTCACCACCGTTGTCGCGGTAGTCGCGACGGGTCCAGTCGGCGCGGACGCCGTTGACGCCGTCCAGGTAGTAGTTGGCGCCCGCGCCGTAGTTCCAGCTGTCGCCGCCCACGTCGGTGTTGGCGCCCGGGAACTTCTGCTTCAGCTCGGTGTGGCCGTAGCCGCCGCGTGCGAACAGTTCCAGCTTGTCAGAGACCGGCACCTTGCCGACCACGTAACCGGCGGCGTCCCACTCATGTTTGATCTCGCCATCGACGCCCGCGACGGTGAAGTCGTCATGCTTCACGCCGACCGAGGCTTCGGTTTCCACAGCGATGTAACGGTTGAGGTTGACGCCAAGACGACCGGTGACAGCGCCCGTCGTTGCATTGTCGCCTTCAAGATGAGTGTAGCCCAGCGAGCCGTAACCGCGCGGCTCGGGATTGGTTTGAGCAAAGGCCGGAGCGGCGATTGCGGAAACGGCGACAGCAGCGAGAAGAATGTTACGCATTGTTTCTTATTAACTCCTAGATGTGATGAACAGACCGATCATCAGCCCCATCCAGCGAGTGCTTAAATAGGTCACGGCGTCATCTGTTCCAGAGGCGCGAAAACACGACGAATGCCTGTGGACGCCGGGACACATACAACGTTCCGTCAAGATCGGCGACTTTGTGGCGCCGCAGCAAAAAGGGCGGCCTCGACAGAGACCGCTCTTCTTCGGTTCGTCTTGCTAAGAAGGCCTAGCGGTCCTTCTCGCGCTCCACGTTCAGCGCGGCTTGGGCCGCCGCCAGACGGGCGATCGGCACGCGGTAGGGCGAGCAGGAGACGTAATCCAGCCCTGCCTGTTCGCAGAAAGCGATCGACGAGGGGTCGCCGCCATGTTCGCCGCAGATGCCCAGCTTGACCTCGGGCCGGACCTTGCGCCCGCGTTCGGCGGCGATCTCGATCAGGCCGCCGACGCCGTCCTGGTCCAGCCGCACGAAGGGATCGGTTTCGAAGATGCCCTTGTCCAGATAGGCCTGCAGGAACCGGCCGGAATCGTCACGCGAAATGCCGAACGTCGTCTGGGTCAGGTCATTGGTGCCGAAGCTGAAGAACTGGGCGTATTCGGCCAGGTCCCCGGCGCGGATGGCGGCACGCGGCAGTTCGATCATCGTGCCGACCAGATAGTCGATGCTCTGGCGCGTCTCCTCGAACACGGCCTTGGCCGTGCGGTCGGTCAGCTCGCGCAGATATTTCATCTCCAGGCCCAGGGCGACCAGCGGGTGCATGATCTCCGGCAGGGGCGCGGCGCCGGACTTCTGCTTGACCTCCAGCGCCGCCTCGATGATGGCGCGGACCTGCATCTCGTAGATTTCGGGATAGGCGACGCCCAGGCGGCAGCCGCGATGGCCCAGCATGGGGTTGGTCTCGTGCAGCTCCTTGGCGCGACGCTTCAGCTTCTCGGCGTCGATGCCGGACGAGGCGGCCAGGGCGTCGATGTCTTCCTCGGTGTGCGGGATGAACTCGTGCAGCGGCGGGTCCAGCAGGCGCACCGTCACCGGCAGGCCGGCCATGATCTCGAACAGTTCGACGAAGTCCGACTTCTGGAACGGCGCGATCTTGGCGAGCGCAGCGCGACGGCCCTTCTCGTCGTCGGCCAGGATCATCTCGCGCACGGCGGCGATCCGGGTGTCGTCGAAGAACATATGCTCGGTGCGGCACAGGCCGATGCCCTCGGCGCCGAAGCCGCGCGCGGTCTTGGCGTCCAGCGGGGTCTCGGCGTTGGCGCGGACCTTCAGGCGGCGCACCTTGTCGGCCCAGCCCATCAGGGTCTGGAAGTCGCCGGTCAGTTCCGGCTCGATCATCGGCACGGCGCCGTCCAGCACCTCGCCCTTGGAGCCGTCGATGGTGATGACCTCGCCGGCCTTGAAGGTGCGGCCGCGCGCGGTGAAGGTGCCCTTGGCCTCGTCGATATGGATCTCGCCAGCGCCCGAGACGCAGGCCCGGCCCATGCCGCGCGCCACGACGGCGGCGTGGCTGGTCATGCCGCCGCGGGCGGTGACGATGCCGCGCGCCGCATGCATGCCGTGAATATCTTCGGGACTGGTCTCTTCGCGCACCAGGATGACCGCTTCGCCCAGACCCGACATGCGCTCGGCCTCGTCGGCGTCGAAGACGATCTTGCCGGTCGCGGCGCCGGGCGACGCCGGCAGGCCGGCGGCGACCACGGTGCGCGCCGCATTGGGGTCCAGCGTCGGGTGCAGCAGCTGGTCCAACGCCGACGGCTCGACCCGGCTGATGGCCTCTTCCTGAGAGATCACGCCCTCGGCGGCCAGATCGACGGCGACCTTCAGCGCCGACTTGGCGGTGCGCTTGCCGTTGCGGGTCTGCAGCATCCACAGACGGCCCTGTTCGACCGTGAACTCGATGTCCTGCATGTCGCGGTAGTGGCTTTCCAGCTTGCCGACGACGTCGACGAACTGGGCGAACACCTCGGGCATGGCCTCTTCCATCGAGGGGGCGGTCTCGCCCATCTCCTCGCGCCCGATCTTGGTCAGGGACTGCGGCGTGCGGATGCCCGCGACCACGTCTTCGCCCTGGGCGTTGATCAGGAACTCGCCGTACAGGCGCGCCTCGCCGGTCGAGGGGTTGCGGGTAAAGGCCACGCCGGTCGCCGACGTCTCGCCCATATTGCCGAACACCATCGACTGGACATTGACGGCCGTGCCCCAGCTTTCGGGAATGTCGTGCATGCGGCGATAGAATTTCGCCCGGTCGTTCATCCAGCTTTCGAACACGGCGCCCACGGCGCCCCACAGCTGGTCCTTGGGATCCTGCGGGAAGGCGTGACCCAGCTCGCGCTCGACCACGGCCTTGTAATCGGCGACCACCTTCTCCCAATCGGCGGCGGTCAGGTCGGTGTCGACCGTGACGCCCAGGCGATCCTTGTGCTGATCCAGCACCTCTTCGAAGTCGTCGTGGCTGAGGCCCAGCACGACGTTGGAATACATGGTGATGAAGCGGCGATAGCTGTCGAAGGCGAAGCGACGGTCGCCCGACAGCTTGGCCAAGCCCTCGACCGTCTGGTCGTTCAGGCCCAGGTTCAGCACCGTGTCCATCATGCCCGGCATGGACGCGCGCGCGCCGGACCGCACCGAGACCAGCAGCGGGTTGTCGACATCGCCGAACGTCTTGCCGACCACGCCCTCGACCTTGGCCAGGGCGGCCTGGACCTGGGCGTCCAGATCGGCCGGATAGGTCTCGTTGTTGGCGTAATAGTGGGTGCAGACCTCGGTGGTGACGGTGAAACCCGGGGGAACCGGCAGACCCAGCGACGACATTTCCGCCAGATTGGCGCCCTTGCCGCCGAGAAGGTTCTTCATCGACGCGTCGCCGTCGGCGGAGCCTCCGCCGAAGCCGTACACCCACTGAGTCATCATGCAGTCCCTGAGCTTTTCGGATCGTCCGGCGGGTTGGCCCCGCTCGCACATGCAGCATGATCTAGCGCGTGAGAGCGGCCTTGACCATTGCGGATGTAACAATGCGTGAGGGGGTTTGCGGTTTCCTAGCGACGTGCGCGCACAACCTTGACGTCATCGTCCCCTCCCTTGAAATGGGGAGGGGGACCGCGAAGCGGTGGAGGGGGTTCTTGACGCACCAAGGCTCCGTCTCGCGCGCCCGCATCCTGCGCCGCGCCCTGACCCCGCCCGAAGCCCGACTGTGGGTCCACCTGCGCCGCCGCGCGCTGGACGGGCTGAAATTTCGCCGTCAGCATCCGGCGGGCATCTATGTGCTCGACTTCTATTGCGCCGAGGCGATGCTGGCCGTCGAGGTGGACGGCGAAAGCCATGAAGGCCGAGGCGAACACGACGCCCGGCGCACACGCTGGCTTGCGACCCAGGGCATTGCGGTCATCCGCGTCTCGGCCGAACAGGTGCGGGTGGACTTAGGCGACGTGCTCGATTTCATCGCCGACAGGGCGAGAGACCGAATCCGAGGCTAAGAGCCCCTCCACCGCTACGCGGTCCCCCTCCCCACGCGTGGGGAGGAGACGATGCGGCGAAGTTCCGTCTCCTCCCCATTCCATGGGGAGGTGGCTCGGAGCGCAGCGGAGAGACGGAGGGATTCTGCCCTACCCCGCGATCTGGCCGAAGTCGGCGACCTGGCCCATGACGTCTCGAACCTGGCCCAGCAGCTTCAGGCGGTTCTCGCGTTCAGCGGGGACGTCGGAGTTAACCAGAACGTCGTCGAAGAAGCGGTCCACGGGCGCGCGCAGGCGCGCCAAGGCCGTCATGGCGGCGGCGAAGTCCTCGGCCTCCAGCGCGGACTCGACGGCGGTGCGGGCGGCGCCGACGGCGAAGGCCAGGGTGGTCTCGGCCTCGGGCTGATTGGGCAGGCCGGTCTGGACCATGCCGGTGGGCAGCGGGCCCTTCTTCTCCTCGGCGCGGAGGATGTTGGAGGCGCGTTTGTAGCCGGCCAGCAGATTGGCCCCGTCGTCGGTGGCGAGGAAGGCGGCCAGGGCCTCGACCGGGCGCACGATGCGGACGAGGTCGTCGTCGCCCAGAGCGAAGACGGCGGCGACGAGGTCGTGGCGCTGGCCCTGGTCGCGGAGGAGGACGGTCAGGCGGTCGGCGAAGAAGGCGATTAGACCATTTACATCTGAACGCCACTGAGGATCTGGCGCTTCCAGTGCCTTCCGAATTACAGACTGTAGCTCCGCAAAAGCAGCTTTGGCTTCCTTGAGATGGTCGAGACTTTTTGAGATTTTCTCGTCAAATAGTTCCGCCGCAATGCCGGTGAACTGGGTACGGTCAAGCGCATCTCCAATGCTCAGATACGTACGCGCAGCATGTGGAGCGACTAGCTTAGAGAGCTCGAAGCGCGCCCCATTCTCCAGCACCAGCCGGATCACCCCCAACGCCGCGCGCCGCAGCGCGAACGGATCCTTCGACCCCGTGGGCTTTTCGTCGATGGCGAAGAAGCCGACCAGGGTGTCCAGCTTGTCGGCCAGGGCGACGGCGACCGTGACCGGCGCGGTCGGGACCGTGTCGGCGGGGCCTTGCGGCTTGTAGTGGTCGCGGACGGCGTCGGCGACGGCGTCGGGATAGCCGGCGAGACGCGCGTAATAGCCGCCCATGATCCCCTGCAGTTCCGGGAACTCGCCGACCATGCCGCTGGCCAGATCGGCCTTGCACAGGCGGGCGGCGGTTTCGGCCTGATCCGCATCGGCGCCGACCAGGGGGGCGATCTCGCGGGCGAGCGCCGCGATGCGCTCGACGCGCTCGGCAAGCGTGCCCAGTTTGGCGTGGAAGGTGACGCCCTTCAGCTTTTCGTTCCAGGCGTCGAAGCCGACCTTCTGATCCTCGTCCCAGAAAAAGCGGGCGTCGTTCAGGCGGGCGGACAGGACGCGGCTGTTGCCGGCGGCCAGGGCCTTGCCGCCGTCGGTGGCCTCGACATTGGCGACGACCAGGAAGTTGGGGGCCAGGCCCTCCTTCGACGGATCGCGGACGGCAAAATATTTCTGGTGCACCTTCATCGACAGGCGAACGACCTCGGGCGGAAGGGCCAGGAACTGCGGGTCCATGTCGCCCAGGATCGGGGTCGGCCATTCGGCCAAGCCCGCCACCTCGTCCAGCAGGCCGTCGTCGTCGACCAGCACCAGGCCGCGCGCGGCGCAGGCGGCCTTGGCCTGTTCCAGGATCCGCAGCTTGCGGTCGGCCACGTCCAGCAGGACGAACTCCCGCTCCAGCTGGGTGCGGTAGTCCACGAAGTCGCTGACCTTCAGAAGTTGGCCCGAGCCGAGGAAACGGTGGCCCTCGGTGATGGCGTCGGATTGAATCCCGTCGATCTCGAACGGCACCACCTTGCCGTCGAACAGGCACAGGATGCGCTTGATCGGACGCACCCAGCGCAGGGTTCCGGAACCCCAGCGCATCGACTTGGGCCAGGGGAAGGTGCGGATGACCTGATCGACCGTCTCGGCAACCAGATCGGTCGTGGCGCGGCCCTTGGACGACAGGACGGCGAACAGGACGCCGTCGCGCTCGGTCAATTGATCGCGCGTCAGGCCGGTCTTGCGCAGGAAGCCTTCCAGCGCCTGTTCTGGGGCGGAGGCGCGAGGGCCCTTGATCTCTTCCTCGCGGTCCGGCGTGGCCGTGGGCAGGCCGTCGATGACCAGGGTCAGGCGGCGCGGACCGGCATAGGTCGTCAGCGCCTCCCACGTCAGGCCGGCGGCCTTCAGACGGTCGGAGACCATCCGCTCCAGGTCGCGCGCCGCGCCCTGCTGCATCCGGGCGGGGATTTCTTCGGAGAAGATTTCGAGAAGCAGCTGGGGCATCAGGCGGTCTTGTGTTGGAGCGTTAACATCAGCGTCTCGACCTGTTGGTCGCGTGCGCCGAAGATCACGGTGAGTTCAAGGTCTGCCGCCGAAAGCGCGGCCTGCTGCAGCAAATCAAAATAGGCAGGTTCAAAGCAGAACTCGCCGTTCAGACCATGCTCGTTCTCCCAAAGGCTACCGAGCGTGCCGTTATGCGATTGGACAAGGGACTCGAAGCTGGCGTGGATGATGCTAGGCGCTCGACCATTCAAGGTCACAGGCTGCGGATTCATCTGCCACACTGGCCCACGCTGACCGAGTCCAGCTGTCAGACGCAGCAGGCGGTTCGAAAACGCCATACTGCCGCTCACGAGCTCAGAAGAATGATCAACGCTCACGCCGTTTTCCGCTCTTGTTCGACGTAGGCGAGAGCGCAGGCTTTGCAGAGTTCGCGGATGCGGCCGATGTAGCTTTGGCGTTCGGCGACGGCGATGGCGCCGCGGGCGTCCATCAGGTTGAACAGGTGGCTGGCTTTCAGCACCTGATCATAGGCGGGCAGGACCAGCGGCTGATCCTGCGGCCCGCGCATGTCCAGCAGGCGCGAAACCTCGCCCACCATGTCCTCGAACCGCCGCTTCAGACCGTCGACGTCATAGCCGTGGAAGTTGGCTTCCGACTGTTGGCGCTCGTTCTCCAGGAAGACCTCGCCATAGGTCAGGCCCTCCTTGGTGAACTTCAGATCATAGACGTTGTCCACGCCCTGGACATACATGGCCAGACGCTCCAGCCCGTAGGTCAGCTCGCCCGACACCACATCGACCTCGATGCCGCCGACGCCCTGGAAATAGGTGAACTGCGTCACCTCCATCCCGTCGCACCAGACCTCCCAGCCCAGACCCCAGGCGCCGACGGTGGGGTTTTCCCAGTCGTCCTCGACGAAGCGAATGTCGTGCAGTTTCGGATCGATGCCGATGGCCGCCAGCGACCCCAGATACAGCTCTTGAAGGTTGTCCGGGTTCGGCTTCAGGATGACCTGGTATTGGTAATAGTGTTGGAGGCGATTGGGGTTTTCGCCATAGCGGCCGTCGCCGGGACGGCGGCTGGGCTGGACATAGGCGGCCTTCCACGGCTTGGAGCCGAGCGCGCGCAGGACGGTGGCGGGATGCAGCGTGCCGGCCCCGACCTCGATGTCATAGGGTTGCAGAATGGCGCAGCCCTGCTCGCCCCAATAGCGGTGGAGCGTCAGGATCAGGTCCTGAAACGCGAGCGGCTCGGTCGAGGTGGTCAAATCGGGCTCTTGGGGAGGGGCTGCAAAAAAGACGGCGGACCATAGGGCCCGCCGCCTTCCGCTTCAACACGCTACCGAGCGAGCGCGTGGATGACCCTGATCAGTTCGGGGTCGGCTTGGCTTCGGCTGCGCCGTCGGCGGCGGGATCAGCCGCATCAACCGGCGGCGTGGCCGGGGTGTCGACCTGACCGTCAGTCGGATTGACGACCGGCGACGAGGACGTGGTGGTCGTCATCGCGGCGGGCTGGCCGTTCGGCGCGGTCGGGGCCGGCGTCGCTTCAGCATCCGGCGTCGCCTCAGCGGCCGGAGCGGCGGCTTCGGCGGGCGCGGCGGCCTCTTCATCGCCCATGGCGGCCATGGAATTCGCCGGGTTCAGGACCTTGTCGATCGGGAAGATGGCGCCGTTCGAGGCGTCCAACTCGGCGCTGACCACGGTCGCGCCGTCAGCCTTGATGGCCGAACCGGTGCCGTCCAGCAAAACCTGGCTCTCGGCGGCCGTCTCTACGCCGCCCTTCTTGCCAATGATCTGGTCGGGCGTCACGTCGGCGACGATGACGTGATACAGCAGCAGCTGGCGTAGTTCGGCGGCGTTTGCCGGGTCCATCAGACGGGTACGCTCGGCCTCGGGCACGGCGGCGAAGGCGGCGTCGGTCGGGGCGAAGATCGAGATGGCCGGACGGCTGGCCAGGGTGTCGGTCAGCTGGGCGGCGTCCAGCGCGGCCAGCAGTGTGGTGAACTGACCGCTGGCCTTCAGCTTGTCGACAACGGTTTCGCCGGCGACAGGCGTGGTCGCCTCCGCAGTCGTGGTCGTGGTCGCGGCGGCCTCAGCCGTCGGAGCCGGCGTCTGCGGCGTGGCTGGCATGGCCGGATCGGTTTGCGGCATGGTCGCCGGGGCGGGCGTCGTCGTGGTCGCCGGGGCGGTCATGTCCTGGGCGAAAGCAGGGGCAGCCATCAGGCTGACGACGGCCGTGGCGGCAAGCAATTTTGCACGAAGCATGGCGATTTCCTTTTTCCTGTTTGAGGATCGCCACGAGGGAGAAGGCGACCCGTTCCAGACATCGGAACTGCCGACTCAAATCAGAACGCCGTGATCTGGTTCCGAGATTGCGAAACAATGCGTAACGTTTGTGATGATCTGGGCGAGACCTGGGCGAAATCGCCGGTTTCGCAGCCTGACCGCCGGTATTCGGCCACAAAGCTTTAGCGTTGCTGTACGGACAGTTGCGTTGCTTTGACCCAGGCCCTGGGATGTGCGGCGGCCAATGCGCGCGCAGCAGATTGGGCCGCGTCGTTGCTCGGATACAAGCCAAACACCGTCGCGCCTGAACCGGACATTCGCGTCAGCGCGATCTGGTCGGTCGCCGCCACCGCCGACAGGGCCGCGTCGATCGCCGGCGTCAGGGCCAGCGCGGGCGCTTCCAGATCGTTGCGCTGCGCCGACAGCCAGTCGATCACGGCGCCGATGGACCAGTCCTCGGGCGGTGCGGGTCTGTCGGCCGCTCGCACCGGCCCTGCGTCGTAGGCCCGGTAGACAGCGCCGGTCGGTGAGGGGACGCCGGGGTTGAACAGCACGGCCGGCAGCGGCGGCAGGCGGGGTTCGTCAGTCAGCACATCTCCCCTCCCCTCGACCCAGGCCGTGCGCATCCGCAGACACATCGGTCCGTCCGCGCCGACGACGCCCGCGACCGTCTCAAGCGCGTGGTCGTCGAGATTGAGCGCCAGGACGTCGCGCGCCAGCTTCAGCACCGCGCCCGCATCGGACGATCCGCCGCCCAGCCCCGCCGCGATGGGCAGGCGCTTGTCCAGCGTGACCTTCAGTTTCGGCGCTCCGATGCCGCAGGCCTCGCCCAGTCGGCGCAGCGCGCGCAGGATCAGATTGTCGTCCGTCGGGCCCAGCCCGCCGCCGAAAGGCCCGTCGACAATCAGCGACAGGCGATCCGCCGGCTCGACCGACACGCGATCCCCGACATCGGCGAAGGCGACCAGGCTGGACAGCGGATGATAGCCGTCAGCATCCACCGCGCCGACGTGTAGGAACAGATTGATCTTGGCCGGCGCCAGGGCGGTCAGGGCAGGCATGACCTATTGCGCGACGCCCTTAGCGCTCGGCGCGCTGTCCAGCCCATTGGCGATCTTGCGTTCGACCTCGGCCCGACGTTCGGGTTCGGGCTCCAAAACCAAGACGCGGTTCCACAGCCAGACGGCTTCGCGTTGACGGCCGACCTTCCAGTAGGCGTCACCGAGGTGATCATTGATCTCGGCGTTGGACGGTTCCTTGTCGACAGCCTCTTCCAGCGTGTTGACGGCGGTTTCGTACTGGCCCTGTTTGAACTGCGCCCAGCCCAGCGAATCCTGGATGTTGCCGTTGTCGGGCTCCAGCGCGTGGGCGCGAGCGATCATCTCGGCGCCTTCCTGAACCCGCAGCCCCTTATCGACCCAGAGATAGCCGAGGTAGTTCAGCATGTCGGCGTCGTTCGGCGCGGTCTGAAGCGCGGCCCACAGTTCGGCCTCGGCCTCGGGAACACGACCCAGCGCCTCATAGGCGGCGCCGCGCAGGAAGTGAACGCTGGCGCCCTGATCGGCAGTGTTCAGAAGCGGCCCGTCCAGCAACGCAAGCGCCTCGTCATGCTGTTTCAGCTGCATCAGCTGACCCGCCAGGACCAAGGCGATCTGCCGATCATCGGGGCTGGCGGCGGCGGCGCGGCGCAGCTCGGTGAGCGCGTCCTGCGACTGGCCGTCCTCTTCCAGCGCCACAGCCAGCTGAGCGCGGGCGGCGGCATAGAGCTGCGGATCGGCGGTCCCGACTCGCGACAGGGCGTTGCGGGCGGCGGATTTCAGACCGGCGCGGGAGAGCACCTGGGCCAGCTGATATTCCGTTTCGTCATCGTCGTGCAGGTTCTGGGCGAGGCGCAGATAGACGGCGGCGAACTCGTTGCCGCGCTCGGCCGAAGCCTGGGCGGCGGCGGTGATTAGGCCCTGCGCGGCGCCTTCGCGGAAGTCGGGCAAGGCGGGCGGGCGGGCGCCGTCCTTTAGCCGTTGCAGCGCGCGGGCCACGCCCGGATCCACGGGCTGGACCGCCATGGCGGCTTCATACAGGGCGACAGCGTCGTCGCGGCGTCCGCGCCGTTCCAGAAACTCGCCATAGGGGCGTTTGAACAGGGCGCCGACGCCGGCGACTTCGGACGCGGTCTTCAGCTCGACCTCGGCCTCAGCATAGTCGCGGCGCTTCTCCAACAGGGCGGCGCGATTGATCCGGGCGAAGGCCAGGGTCAGGGAATCGCCGGCGGTCGGCACCGGCTGAAGCGCCCGGGTCCAGTCGTCCGCCGCCGCCGCGATCCACGGCGCGACCAGCAGACCGGCGCGCGCGTGCGGGGCGCCGATGGGCTGACGGGCCAGTTCGGCGTTCGGCGCCCTGGCGTCGCCGCGCACGAAGTCCTGCACCAGACGCACCAGCCGTCCGCCCTCGACAAACGCGGGAGACGCCGTCGCATCGGTCGGGGCCAGGGCGGCCGCCACATCCAGATCGCCGGTCAGCAGGGCGGAGGTGAAGGCCTGTTCGCGCACGCGCGGCTGTTCCGGCGTCAGTCGTTCCGCCTGGGCCAGATAGTCCGAGCCGGTCGCCCCCTCGCCCTGCATCAGGGCCAGCTTGCCCGCCAGATACAGGCCATAGGCGCTGCGGCCCTCGGCGTTTGTCGGAATCGGCGCCCAGATGGCCGGGATCGCCGGCGTGGCCGGCGTGTCGGTGATGATGATGTGAGGATCGGGCGCGGCCTCGGTCGGCGCCTGACTTGGTGTGGCCTGGCCCGGCGCCGTCTGGCCCGGCTCCAGGATGACGGCCGGCGGATGGGTGTCCGGCGTCGGGGCGGGCGGGGTCGTTTCCTGAGCCGAGGCATGGCCGGCAAGCGCCACGGCGAGGACGGTCAGGGAGGCGGCGAACAGGCGAGAACGGGAGGCGATCATGCCCGGACCCTTCACGCTTTTGCAGCGGCGGGCAAGGGCGGAACGCCGCCCCTGCCCCGTTCCGTCACATGTTCGGATAGTTGGGACCGCCGCCGCCCTCGGGCGTGGTCCAGACGATGTTCTGCGACGGATCCTTGATGTCGCAGGTTTTGCAGTGGACGCAGTTCTGGGCGTTGATGACGAATCGCGGATCGGCCTTGGCCGCCTCGTCGCCATAGACCACCTCGTACACGCCGGCCGGGCAGTAAAGCCGCGCCGGCTCGCCGTATTTGGGCAGGTTGACCCGGATCGGGATCGACGGATCCAGCAGCTTCAGGTGGGCCGGCTGGTCCTCGGCGTGGTTGGTGTTGGAGATGAACACCGACGACAGCTTGTCGAACGACAGCTTGCCGTCCGGCTTCGGATAGGCGATCGCCTTGTGGTCGGCGGCCAGGCCGGTCGAGGCGGCGTCGGTCTTTTCGTGCTTCAGCGTCGGGATCGGCGACAGGCCGCCCAAGAGGGTGCGGCACCACATGTCGAACATGCCCAGCGCCCCGCCCAGCGTCGTGCCGAACTTGGACAGCAGGGGTTTGGCGTTACGGACGACCGACAGCTCCTTATAGACCCAGCTCTTTTCGAAGGCGGTCTGGTATTCGACCAGTTCGTCGCCCGCGCGCCCGGCCTGAACCGCCTCATACGCTGCGTCGGCGGCCAGCATGCCGGTCTTCATGGCGTTGTGGCTGCCCTTGATGCGGGGCACGTTCACGAAGCCGGCCGAACAACCGATCAGCACGCCGCCGGGGAAGCTCAGCTTCGGGATCGACTGCAGGCCGCCCTCGGTGATGGCGCGCGCGCCGTAGGAGATGCGTGTTCCGCCCTCCAGGTGCTGGGCGATCTCGGGGTGGTGCTTGAAGCGCTGGAACTCGTCGAACGGCGACAGGAACGGGTTCTTGTAGTTCAGGTGAACCACATAGCCGACGGCCACGTAGCGATCGCCGAAGTGATACAGGAAGCTGCCGCCGCCGGTGTGTTCGTCCAGCGGCCAGCCGGTCGTGTGCTGGGCCAGGCCGGGCTGATGCTTGTCGGCCGGCACCTGCCACAATTCTTTCAGGCCGATGCCGTATTTCTGGGGCGACTTGCCGTCCTGAAGCTTGTGCTTGGCGATGATGGTCTTGGCCAGGGAGCCGCGCACGCCCTCGGCGATGAAGACATATTTGCCGTGCAGTTCGATGCCGGGCTGGAAGTCGCCGGTCGGCTTGCCCTCGCGGTCGATGCCGAAGACGCCGGCGACGACGCCCTTCACCTGACCCGTCTCTTCTTCCCAGACGACGTGGCTGGCGGCCATGCCGGGATAGACCTCGACGCCTAGGGCCTCGGCCTGCTCGCCCAGCCAGCGCGTGACGTTGCCCAGCGAAGCGATGTAGCAACCGTGATTGTGCATGAAGGGCGGCATCAGCGGCATGGGCAGCGACGCCGACCCCTGCGGGCCCAGCAGCAGGAACTTGTCCTTGGTGACCGGCGTCTCCAGCGGCGCGCCGCGTTCCTTCCAGTCGGGGAACAGTTCGTTCAGCGCCTTGGGATCGATGACCGCGCCCGACAGGATATGACCGCCGACCTCGGCCGCCTTTTCCAGAACGGCGACGGTGATCTCCTTGCCATCTTTTTCCGCGCGCTGCTTCAGGCGGATGGCCGCCGACAGGCCGGCCGGACCGCCGCCGACGATCACGACATCATATTCCATGATCTCGCGCTCGACGCCGTTTAGCGCCTCCAGCGGCGGCAGATTGTCGATGATGGCGTCCTGACGGGCGTTTTCCGCGCCGCCTTCGATGGCGTCTTCGGCCATGGTTTCCCCTGAATCCCGGTTATCTGTGTGGTTATGCCGCTTATCGGAAGGTGACGCGAGGGCGGTCAAGGCTTATCGGTGGTTCGAGACATGAACGCGCAACCCCATGACATCGCTGCAGTCGAAAGCCTGCTCGCCTTCTGGCGGGATGCGGGGGTCGACGCCTGCTATGGCGATGCACCCGTCGATCACACCCACGTCGCCCCGCCGCCGGCCGTCAAGGCGGTGCAGAGGGCGACGGCCTCGGTCGTCATGCCCCTGGCCGGCGTCAACGCCGATGACGCCCTCGCCGAGGCGCGGCGGCTGGCCGCTGGCGCCGCGACGCTTCAGGATCTGGCGGCGGCGGTCGCGGCGTTCGAGGGCTGTCCGCTGCGCGGCATGGGCGCGACGCAATCGGTGTTCGGACGCGGCAACCCCAACGCCTCCGTTCTGATCGTCGGCGAAGGTCCAGGCGGGGATGAGGATCGGGCGGGCCAGCCCTTCGTCGGCAAGGCCGGGCAGTTGCTGGACCGGATGCTGGCGGCGGCAGGCCTGACCGACAAGGTCTTCATCACCAACACCGTCTTCTGGCGTCCGCCCGGCAACCGCACTCCCAGCCCGCAGGAACAGGCGGTATGCGCGCCCTTCGTCGAGCGCGCCTTCGCCCTGCTGAAGCCCAGGGCCGTGCTGCTGCTGGGCGCAGCCTCGGCCAAGTCGGTGCTCGGCGCCGAGGAAGGCATCATGAAGCTGCGCGGCGTCTGGAAGGAATGGCGCCTGCTGGAAGGGGCGGTGTCGGCGCCCGTCATGCCGACCCTGCATCCCGCCTTTTTGCTGCGTCAGCCGCAAGCCAAGCGGCAGGTGTGGAGCGACCTGCTTTCGCTGGCCGTTCGCCTTGAAACGGACTCGGTTGAAGAACAAAGCTAATCGCGGCATGTTCGCATGCTGACGACCGATCGCCATACACGCGCCTGTATCTTACGCGCGTCGCCAACGAGGGGGCCGCCGCTTATGTTTCTGTTCCGCCGCGCGATCCTCGCGTCGACGCTTGTCCTTGCGTTCTGCGCCGCCACGACGGCCGCAACCGCCGAGACGCCCTACGGGTCAACCGCCGAGGCCGGAGCCGGTTCCGGACGTCCCATCGCGCTGAGTTCGGCCGACAGAATCTCCTACACCACCGCCTTTGACGCCCTGCGACGCGGCGACATCGAGACGGCCCGCACGGCGGCCCGTCAGGCGCAGGACCGTGTGCTGCTGGGTCAGGTCGAGTTCGAAAGCCTGTTCCATCCTGATCATGTCGCCACCTACGAAGAGCTGACGGCCTGGCTTGAGACCTATTCGGATCTGCCGTGCGCGGACCGCGTCTATACGCTGGCGCTGCGTCGTCGCCCCGACGGCGCGCCCGAGCCGGTGCGTCCCGGCGGCGTGCTGGGCCGCACCTGGAACAGTCTGGTCAGCGCCGTGTCCGGCGACGGCGGCGTCACCGATCCGGCCAAGGCGGCGCGCGTCGCCTACAACAACGACGACCTGACCGGGGCGTCGGTCCTGGGGCGACAGATCGGCGACTGGTGGACGGTCGGCCTGGCGGAATGGCGTCTGGGCCAGTTCCACGAATCCTTCGCCGCCTTCGAACGCGTCGCCAACGATCCAACCGAGGACGCCTGGGTCCGCGCCGGCGCCGCCTTCTGGACCGCGCGCGCCGCCGCCCAGTCCGGTCGCCAGGATCGCGTCACCGACTATCTGCGCCTGTCGGCCCAGTGGCCGGCCACCTTCTATGGCCAGATCGCCCTGCGTCAGCTCGGAGAAGAGCCGACGATCGAGAACATGGGCCCCCGCCCCTACGAGGCCGAGCCACGCCTGCGCCGCGCGGCCTATGTGCCCCAGAGCGCCGCCGTCGAACCGACCGCCCTGGAAGCCTTCGTCCAAGCCGATGCCCGCGCCAAACGCACCGTCGCCTTCTATGAAGTCGGGCGCAACGCCGACGCCGAGACCGAGCTGCGGTCCGGCCTGCGCACCGCCGTCGGCGATGCGGCCAAGATGTGGACCGCCCTGGCGCGCGCCATTCTGCCGGTCAACAACGGCGACGCCACGCGCATCGACGCGACGCGCTATCCGATGCCGGATCTGACGCCCGAAGGCGGCTTCGTCATCGAGCGGGCGCTGGTCTATGCCCTGGCGCGCAAGGAGACCGACTTCAATCCGAACGCCCGTTCCAGCGTCGGCGCCTATGGGCTGATGCAGGTCATGCCGACGACGGCGGCCGAGATGACCGGCGATCGCACCTTCGTCTCGGACCCGACCAAGCTGCTGGTTCCGGCGGTCAACATGCGTCTGGGCCAGGCCTACATCAACAAGATGCTGGCCCTGCCGGCCTTCCAGGGCGATCTGCTGCGGGCCGTGGCCTCCTACAACGCCGGGCCTGGGCCGATGCTGGCGGCGGTCAGGAAGTTGGGCGCGGACGCCGATCCCCTGCTGCTGATCGAGACGATCGACGTGCCCCAGGCGCGCGACTACGTCGAAAAGGTCATGGCCAGCTACTGGATCTATCAGCGCTTGTTCGGCGGCCCGCTGAAGACGCTGGACGCCGTCGCGTCGGGCGCGCGCGCCGTGCCGATGGCGCTGGATTACGTCGCCCCGCCTCCGCAGGCCGAGCCGGTTCTGATCGCCGAGACCACGCCCATCGCCGGCGCGCGCTGACCTCCTAGAAGACCGCGAACAGCAGGCTGGCCCAGAACGCTGCCCCGACCAGGGCCGCAAGCCCATAGGCAATGACCGGATTGAGGCCGCGAGCAGCGGCTTGGGTCGGAGGGCTGGGCAGGATCGGGCTCGTCATCCCCATCGAGATAACAGCGTCCGCTTAATGCTGCGTCAGCCGGGATGGTTGTCGCGCGTTAAGCCCAGCGCGTCGGCTTCCCATTCAAGAAAGTGGGGATGGGCCAGCAGGGTCTCAGCATAGGCCCGGGCCGTGCCGTCATCTCCGTGCGCGGCGAGGTCCAGCTGGAAATGGCGGATGCGGGCGGCGACCGGCGTGAAGAAGGCGTCCGGCACGGACCAGTCGCCGAAAAGATACGGCCCGCCTGCGCCGAACCGCTCACGCAGGGTCCGCCACAGGTCGACGATGCGGCGCAGATCCTTGGCGAGTCCGGGATCGTCCGGTGCGGGCGCGCGACTTGGGCCGACCATCCAGTGATCCGGGCCGGTGGAACAGGCCGTGCGCAGGGCGGTGAAGCCGCCATGCATCTCGCACGCCGCCGAACGCGCCAGCCAGCGCGCATGGGCATCCGACGGCCAGAGGCGGGCTTGCGGATAGCGTTCGGCCGCCCAGACGGCGATGGCCATCGAATCCCAGATCACCTCGCCTTCGACCTTCAACACCGGGACGAGACCGGACGGCGAATGCTCGCGGATGCGCTGATCGGTGTCGGGCTGGTTCAGCGGCACGAGGATTTCGTCGAAGACCGCGCCACAATGTTTCAGCACCAGCCACGGCCGCAGCGACCACGTCGAATAGGCTTTGTCGCCGATCACCAGTTCCATCACGCGTCTCCTGTCGCCGCCATCAATGGCTCGCCGCCAGCTTCAGCACAACCAGGCCCGATGCGACCAGTGCGACGCCCGCGATCCTGAGCGGCGTCAGCGGCTCGCCCAGAAAGACCGCGCCCACCACAACGGCGCCGACCGCGCCAATGCCGGTCCAGATGGCGTAGGCCGTGCCCAGCGGCAGGGTCTTCATCGCCAGCGACAGCAGACCGAACGAACCGATCATGAAGACGATCATGCCCACGGTCGGCCACGGTCGCGTGAAGCCGGCGGACGCCTTCATCATAAACGCCCAGACGACTTCGAGCAGGCCGGCGAAAACAAGGAATATCCAGGCCATGACATTCTCCCTGCATGGCGTCGGGTCGTCCCGGCGTTGGTCCCATGTGGGGGAGGTCGTCCTCCTGAAAGCGCGCTGAATCTGGGACAACCGCCGGCAAAGTCAACCGCGCCGTCCCGCAAACCTTGACTCCACGCCCCCCACGACCGACACGACCCGCCCATGATCACGCGCTACTCCCGCCCCGTCGCCGCCGCCATCTGGTCCCAGGAAACCAAGTACAAGATCTGGTTCGAGATCGAGGCCCACGCCGCCACGAAGATGGCCGAGTTGGGCGTGATCCCCAAGGAATCGGCCGACGCCATCTGGGCCAAGGGCAAGGATGCGACCTTCGACGCCGATCGCATCGACGAGATCGAACGCACCACCAAACACGACGTGATCGCCTTCCTGACGCACGTCGCCGAGATCGTCGGCGAGGAAGCGCGCTTTCTGCACCAGGGCATGACCTCTTCGGACGTGCTGGACACCTGTTTCGCGGTTCAGCTGGCGCGCTCTTCGGACCTGCTGATCGAGGGCGTCGACAGGGTTCTGGCCGCGCTGGAGACACGCGCCAAGGAGCATAAATACACCCCGACCGTGGGCCGTTCGCACGGCATCCACGCCGAGCCCGTCACCTTCGGCCTGAAGCTGGCCGGCTATCACGCCGAGTTCCAGCGCGCCAAACGCCGCCTGATCACCGCCAAGGAAGAGATCGCCACCTGCGCCATTTCGGGCGCCGTCGGCACCTTCGCCAACGTCGATCCGGCGGTCGAACAGTATGTCGCCGACCAGATGGGCCTGACGGTCGAGCCGGTCTCGACCCAGGTCATCCCGCGCGACCGCCACGCCGCGTTCTTCGCCGCCCTGGGCGTCGTCGCCAGTTCGGTCGAACGTCTCGCCGTCGAGATCCGCCACCTGCAACGCACCGAAGTCCTCGAAGCCGAGGAGTTCTTCGACAAGGGTCAAAAGGGCTCGTCGGCCATGCCGCACAAGCGCAACCCGATCCTGACCGAGAACCTGACCGGTCTGGCCCGTCTGGTCCGTTCGGCCGTGACGCCCGCGATGGAGAACGTCGCCCTGTGGCATGAGCGGGACATCAGCCACTCCTCGGTCGAGCGCGGCATCGGCCCGGACGCCACCATCCACCTGGACTTCGCCCTGCACCGTCTGGCCAATGTGGTCGAGCGGCTGAACGTCTATCCCGAGAACATGCAGAAGAACATCGACCGCCTGGGCGGCCTGGTGCACTCGCAGCGGGTGATGCTGGCCCTGACCCAGGCCGGCGTTTCGCGCGAAGACGCCTATGCCGCCGTTCAGGAGAACGCCATGAGGGTCTGGCGCGGCGAAGGCGCCTTCCTGGATTTCCTGAAGGCCGACGACCGCGTCACCCTGCCCGCCGACCAGCTCGAGGCCCTATTCGACCTCGGCTACCACACCAAGAACGTGGACGTGGTGTTCAAGCGGGTGTTCAATGAGGCATGATCGCCGCGCTGCTCGCTCTGTTCATTCAGGCCAACACGCCTGAGATCAGCTACATCGGCTGGTCGGTGTATGCACCTACCGCTCTGCTGTCTGATGACGCTCGCGCTGAAGTCTGCCTGCGGCGTCACAAGGGTTCGCGCTCGATCAAGACAGACATGCGATGCGTGGTGAGTGCGGGCAGGCAGTTGGGCGGCTGCGACTTAACTGACGACCGTCATATGAGCGTGCGCGATCTAGAAACCCTGCGCTGTATCGCCCAAACACAATCTGCCCCATCCGCATCTTCAATCGGCAGGACGATGGTCGTGACAATCACGGTCAATGCGCGTTGAACAAGACAATCCGGCTCAATCCCCGGCTCAATCCCCGCGACTATGCGGCGGCCTATGCGCGCGACGGCATGGTGCAGGTACCCGATCTGCTGGATGAGGCGAGCGCCGAATGGCTGGAGCTTGCGCTCGAACACGACACGTCTTGGCATCTGTCCTTGAAGACGCCGGAGGGCGGCAAGCTGCTGTCGCCGCAAGACATGCAGGTCATGGGCCGCGATGCGATCGGGGCCCAGATACAGCGCGCGCTGGCGGAGGGTCGCGACGGCTTTTCCTTCATTTATCTGGCCTATCCGATCATCACGACCTTGCTGTCCGGCAAGGACGAGGGCCATGCCACGCACGCCCTGGTGCAGTTTTTCAACGACACGCCCTTCACCACATTCGCCAAGGCCGTGACCGGCGAAGCGAGCGTGACCAAGATCGACGCGCAAGCCACCTGGTTCCGGCCCGGCGACTTCCTGACCCAGCACGACGACACAGGCGTCGGCGAGCGGCGGGCGGCCTATACGCTGGGTCTGTCGCGCGATTGGCGGGCGGATTGGGGCGGCCAACTACTGTTTCACGACGCCAACGGCGATGTCGAGCGCGGCTTCAAGCCGGGTTTCAATGTCTGGACGGTGTTCAAGACGCCCCGCCAGCATTCTGTCGCACCAGTCGCCGCCTACGCCGGCGGCAAGCGCCGCTCGATCACCGGCTGGCTGCGCGACGACCCGCCGGTCAAGTGACGGACCATACGGGTGATCGACGGCTGGGGTTCGCACCCGTCGTCGATTCGGAAACCCGGTTGTTGATCCTGGGCAGTTTGCCTGGCGACGCCTCGTTGAAGGCGGCCCAGTACTACGCCCATCCGCGCAACGCCTTCTGGCCGCTGATTAGCGGGGTGCTGGGTGAAGACCTGGCGGCACAACCCTATGAGCAGCGGCTGGATCGATTGAAGGCGCGCGGCGTGGGCCTGTGGGATGTGATTGCGTCGGCGGAAAGGTCGGGCAGTCTGGATGCCGCGATCCGCTCGCCGGAGGCGGCTGATCTGCGCGGCCTGATCGGCGGCTTGCCGCGGCTGAGAGCGGTCGCCTTCAACGGCAAGCTGGCGGCCAAGTTGGGACGGCGCATTATCGGCGACGTCGCAGGGGTTGGCCTTATCGACCTGCCTTCATCCAGCCCGGCTCATGCGATTCCACTGGCAGGCAAGGCGAACATCTGGAATTCGTTAACTGATCTGATCGAACGATAGTTCTCTTGCTGCGAAGCAGCATAGAAATGCGCGCAAAAACTTAATGGTGAAGCTGCGATGTCTTGTCGCGCGGCATGCATCCATTGTGCGGTGTCGCGCGTAACGTTCCCGTTACCGCCTTGAGAGCGGCCCAAAGGGAACGAAACACATGACCAAACTTCGCAATCTTATGCTCGTCGCCGTCTCCGGCGGCGCGCTGATGGCGCTCGGCGCCTGCGGCAACAACGAGCCGGCCGCCACGACGCCGGCGGAATCGACCGCCATGGCGCCGGCCGACGGTGCCGCCATGGCCCCCGCGACCGACCCGATGGTGGGCGGCGCTGCCATGAGCCCGAACGAGACGATCGTCGCCAACGCCTCCAAAGCCTCCAACCTGACCACCCTGGTCGCCGCCGTGAAGGCCGCCGGCTTGGTCGACACCCTTCAGGGCGCGGGCCCGTTCACGGTCTTCGCCCCTGACAACGCCGCATTCGAGAAGATCCCCGAGGCGACGCGCACCAGCCTGATGCAGCCGGCGATGAAGGCTGATCTGACCAAGATCTTGACCTACCATGTGGTCGCCGGTCGTCTGACGGCCGCCGATATCGCAGCCCAGGCCGAGGCCAACGGCGGCACCGCCACGCTGAAGACGGTTCAGGGTGAAGAACTGAAGGTTTCGGCCGGCCCGAACAACACCTGGGTCATCACCGACGCCAAGGGCGGCAAGTCCACGATCACGCAGGCCGACGTGGGCCAATCGAACGGCGTCGTCCACGTCGTCGACACGGTTCTGATGCCGTAAAAAATATTTGGTTTCGGGCGGCGACGCCTGAAACCAAATCTCGGCCCTGGTGTTCTTCAGGGGCGCGAGACGCACAGTACGCCGGGTGAGACATCCCCCCAACGTCCCCGGCAAGAAGAAAGGGCCGCACTTTCCCCCGGGTGCGGCCCTTTCGAATTCTCAGATCAGTCCGAAGACCGAAGCGATTACTCGCCGGCGCGGATCTGCTCGCGGGCTATTGAGGCCAGCTCGTCGATCTTGGAGCGAATCTCGCCCTCCGACACCGACAGGCCCGAGGCCTTGAAGTCGCCGGCGACCTTGCGGAACACGTCCTCGTCTCCCGGCTGCTCGAAATCGGCGCGCACCACGGCGGCGGCGTACTGGTCCGCGCTTTCGCTCGACAGGCCCATCTTTTCCGCAGCCCAAAGGCCCAGCATCCGGTTGCGCCGGGCGATGGCCTTGAACTCCTGCTCCTGATCGAGGGCGTATTTGGCTTCGAAGGCCTTTTCCCGATCGTCGAAGGTCGTCATTTCGCTCAGCAAAGCTCCGTCCACCCCGCTAACGTCGGGGCAAGCGCCGTCTATAGACCGCCCGCCCGCGAACGCAACCTGACTTCCGTCGCATGGACGTCCTGTCCCCAATGATTGCAGCGCCGGCCATCCTCATTTGTATCGAGGGCCGCCTTCGGCTAAGGAGACCCCGAACGAGATTGACTGCCCGAACGATTCCGAAACGCGCCGCCAGGACCGGGTCTTCCCCCTCCACATATGGCCGCGCGATTTTTGTTTCTGGAGGGCGCCCGTAAGCCGGGACCGGACCATGAACAGCAAGCGCAAGAAGATCTACGAAGGCAAGGCCAAGATCCTGTACGAAGGACCCGAGCCCGGCACCCTGATCCAGTACTTCAAGGACGATGCCACAGCCTTCAACGCGCAGAAGAAGGCCGTTCTTGAAGGCAAGGGCGTGGTGAACAACCAGATCAGCGAGTTCATCATGTCGCGCCTGAACGGCATCGGCGTGACCAACCATTTCATCAAGCGTCTGAACCTGCGCGAGCAGCTGATCCGCGAAGTCGAGATCATTCCGCTGGAAGTCGTGTGCCGCAACATCGTCGCCGGCTCGATGAGCCAGCGCCTGGGCATCGAGGAAGGCACGCCCCTGCCCCGCTCGATCATCGAGTTCTATTACAAGAAGGATGAGCTCAACGACCCGATGGTCACCGAAGAGCACATCACCGCCTTCAACTGGGCCTCGACCCAGGAGCTGGACGACATGCTGGCGATGACGGTGCGGGTGAACGACTATCTTTCCGGCATGTTCAGCGCCGTCGGCATCACCCTGGTCGACTTCAAGATCGAGTTCGGCCGGGTGTGGGAAAACGACTTCAGCCGCGTCCTGCTGGCCGACGAGATCAGCCCCGACAGCTGCCGCCTGTGGGACGCCTCGACCGGCGAGAAGCTGGACAAGGACCGTTTCCGCCGCGACCTGGGCAATGTCATTGAAAGCTATACCGAAGTCGCGCGTCGCCTTGGCATCATGAAGGGCATGCCGACGGTGATCCAGGGAGGACTGCACTGATGACCCCAACCGCTTCAAGCAAGGTCAAGGTTCACGTCTTCCTCAAGCCGGGCGTTCTGGACGTTCAGGGCAAGGCCGTCGAAGGCGCATTGCAGGGTCTGGGTTGGTCGGGCGTCTCTAACGCCCGCGTCGGCAAGCTGATCGAGTTCGACCTCGCCGGCGCCGAAGACCCGCAAGGCGAAGCCAAGAAAATGTGCGAGCAGCTGCTCGCCAATACGGTGATTGAAAGCTACCGCATCGAGGCGGCGTAAACTCTGCTGTCTCATTTCCCATGTCGCGGGAAGGAGACGGTTGCATCCTTCGGCATCGACGCCAGTTTAGCAGACGGCTTGATTGACGGAGCGCCCATGACCTTCACCCTCACCTCCACCGACATCCAAGACGGCGGCGTGCTGCCGGACGCCCAGGTGCACGCCAAGGGCAACCAATCGCCCCAACTGTCATGGTCCGGCGCGCCGGAGGGGACCAAGAGCTATGCGATCACCTGCTTTGATCCCGATGCGCCGACCGGCTCGGGCTTCTGGCACTGGACGGTGGCCAATATTCCGGCGGATGTGACCGAGTTGCCGTCCGGCGCCGGTTCGCCGGGCGGGCATCTGCCCCACAGCGCCATCCAGGGCCGCACCGACTATGGTCAGCCCGGTTTCGGCGGCGCCGCCCCGCCCCCCGGCCATGGCCCGCACCGTTACATCTTCACCGTCTTTGCGGTGGATGTCGAAAGCCTGGACGTCACGGCCGACAACTCCGGCGCCGTGTTCGGCTTCAACCTGCATTTCCACACCCTGGCCAAGGCGTCGATCACGGCGACCTACGAAAACAAAGCGTGATCGTTGCGGGGCGGCGTCGCCCTTGTGGCGTCATGAACGCTGATTAGTGTGCAGCGCAACATGACCGACGCCGCCTTCGACACTCCCCTTCCCGTCCGCTCGCGCGGGGCGGTCGCCCTCGTGCTTATCGCCCTGGCCATGGGCGGGTTCGCCATCGGCGTGACCGAGTTCGCGGCCATGAGCATCCTGCCGGACTTCGCCGCCGGGCTTGGCGTCGATGCGCCGACCGCCGGCCATGTCATCAGCGCCTATGCCGCCGGCGTCGTGGTCGGCGCGCCGATCCTGGCCGTGCTAGGCGCGCGCTACCCCCGCTGGCTGCTGCTGATCGCCTTCATGGCCCTGTTCGCCATCGGCAATATGGCCAGCGCCCTGGCCCCGACCTATCACTGGATGCTGGTCTTCCGCTTCCTCAGCGGCCTGCCGCACGGGGCCTATTTCGGCGTGGCGGCCCTGGTCGCGGCCTCGATCGTGCCGCTGCATTTCCGCACCCGCGCGGTGTCGACCATTTTGATGGGACTGACGGTCGGGACCGTTCTGGGCGTGCCCGTCGTCAACATCATCAGCCATGCCCACGGCTGGCGCTGGACCTTCGCCATCGTCGGCGTGCTGGCGGTTCTGACCATGGCCCTGGTCGCCCTGTTCGCGCCGCGCGATCCGGCCCATCCCGACGCCAGCCCGTGGCGCGAGCTGGGCGCCTTAAAGCGCAGCCAGGTCTGGCTGACGCTGGGCGTCGGCGCCATCGGCTTTGGCGGCATGTTCGCGGTCTACGCCTATCTGGCCTCGACGCTTGAGGCGGTGACGGGCGCCAGCCCCGCTGTTCTGCCCTGGGTCTTCGCCGTGTTCGGCGTCGGCATGTTCCTGGGCAATATCCTCGGCGCCTGGGCGGCGGATCACCTGGGGTTCAAGGCGGCCGGCGGCCTGTTGCTATGGAGCGCGGCGGCGTTGGCCCTGTATCCGCTGGCGGCGCCTCACCTGTGGGCCGTGATGGTCGTGGTCTTCCTGATCGGCGGCGGAGGCGGCCTGGGTTCGATCCTCCAGACGCGGCTGATGGACGTCGCCGGCGACGCCCAGACCCTGGCGGCGGCGCTCAATCATTCGGCATTCAACACGGCCAACGCAATCGGCCCGCTGCTGGGCGGGATGGCGATCGCGGCCGGCTATGGCTGGGCCTCGACCGGCTGGGTCGGCATGGCCCTGTCGCTGGGCGGCTTCGTCATCTTCCTCATCGCCTGGCTGACCGATCGGGCGCGCGCGACGGCCTGACAAGGCGAAAGAACCCTGCTAAAGGCCCGCGCCATGAGCGCAGCCGTCATCGTCTTCCCCGGTTCCAACTGTGATCGCGACTGCAAGGTCGCCGTCGAACGCTCCACCGGCGAGCCGGTCTCGATGGTGTGGCACGCCGAGACCGAACTGCCGCAGGGCCTGGACCTGATCGTCATTCCTGGCGGCTTCTCCTACGGCGACTATCTGCGCTGCGGCGCCATGGCGGCCCAGTCGCCGGTGATGCAGGCGGTCAAGAAGGCCGCGGACGACGGCGTCGCCGTGGTCGGCATCTGCAATGGCTTCCAGATCCTGTGCGAGGCCGGAATGCTGCCCGGGGCTCTGCTGCGCAACAAGGGTCTGAAATACGTCTGCAAACCCATCGCATTGACCGTCGCCAACGGCCAGACGCGCTTCACCGCCGGCTATCAGGGCCAGCGCGAAGTGACGATGACCCAAGGCAACGGCGACGGAAACTTCTTCGCCGACGCCGAAACCCTGGCCCGGATCGAGGGCGAGGGGCAGGTGGTCTTCCGCTACGTCGACAACCCCAACGGCTCGGTCAACGACATCGCCGGCATCCAGAACGCGCGCGGCAATGTCCTGGGCATGATGCCCCACCCGGACCGCGCCTTTGAAGCCGAACTCGGCTCCGCCGACGGCGCGACCCTTTTCCAGAGCATCTACGCTGCCGCTTGACGGCAATCGCAAGTTGGTGCGCATTGAGCGTATGCGAAGCCTTCTTTTACTTTCCGCCTATCTCGTGGCGGTCGCCACCACCACCACCCCTGCCTTCGCGCAGGAGATCACGCCTCAGAGTGAAGACTGGACTCTCACTTCTGCCCCTGAACGCAAGGCGGTGCTGGCCACGATCGACTTCACCTCAGGCGTGACGATCGCAGCACGTTGCGTTGATAATGTGTACGACGTGCTGATCACCGGATTGCCTGAGGCCACGAGAGGTTCAACGTCGCGGGAACTCGGGATCCAGGCCGGCGATCAAGAACAGCCCTATACATCCGTGTGGACTGTGGGCACGCAACGCAGCATGGCGTTCAGTCGCCTTCCTGCCGTGGTCGCCCGCGATCTGGCGAAAGGCGGCAAGCTGCAGGTTATTGTGCCTGGAAACAACGGCGGACCGCGCACGCGTTATGTGATGGAGCTTGATCCATCGAGCACTGCTATCGAACAAACCTTGACGGCTTGTGGCCGGCCGATGGTTGATCCGCGCGAAACCCGCGCAGCCGAAGTTGACGGCAATGGTCAAGACGGACTGCCGAATACAGTTCAGTGGCAAACAATGCCACGACCGACCTTCCCAAATCCCGTCAGGGACAGATCTCCGCTTGAGGGATACGTTGTGCTCTCTTGCGTTGTCACCGCCTCGGGCCAGTTGACCGAGTGTCAGCCTGAAAGCGAGCAGCCAGCAGGATATGATTTGTGGAAGGCGGTTGAGCGGTCGTTGCCGCGAGCACGGCTCAAGCTATCGGATGAAGCGTCGGCAGCTGGTTTGACATTGGCTGACCGGATGGTTCGCTTCTCAGTCAACTTCAAGGTTGAGCCCTAGAATCGATCAGACGTCCTTGATTTGAGAGCGGCCGCCGGACAGGTCATTAGCCTGATCGTCTTCCGTTTCTTCATCATCGAACGCCTTTTCGCCGGCTTCGCGCTGGGCGGCCAGTTCGCGCGAGCCCACGCCGAGGCCTTGTTCGATGGCGCGGTTGGCGGCGACCTCGTCTTCGAGCGAGGGCTGAGTATTGTCGATATCGGCCATGATGGGCTCCTAAGTGTGGATTGCATCTGACAACCACACGGTCGCGCCAATTGTTCCTAACGGCCGAAAAACGGCTCCAGACTGGCGCGCGATAGCGGACGGAACACCAGGAACTGACCGTCCACCGTCACCGTGACCTCGTGCGCTTGAGGGCGTTGCAGCAGGGCCGGATCGTCCAGCGACACGGCGCGGCCTGAGGCGATATCGCGCGCATCCAGCGCCGGCGTCGTCGGCCGCCCCTTCTCGTTAGCGAGCGCCGACAGGAAGCCCCGCACCTCATTGGCCTGCTGCTGAGGCGTTAGGGCTGCTCGAACACGTGACCAGGCAGTCTGGACCGAAATGGGCAGCGGCGCTCCGGTCGTCTGCGCGGACGCCTGGCCCGCGACCATTACCAATGCGATCAACAGAGCCGGCAGGGAGGCTTTGAGCGTCATGTCGGGCAGAATGACGCCGACGGCACCCAATGCAAGCTTCACTTTTCTGCCGCTCGCGGTGAACCTTCTGGCGTGGCGAGGCGTAAAGGCGGAAACAAGCGTCGCATTGGAAATCGAATGTCCTCCATCATCCGTCCCACGCCCCGCCAACGCACCCGTCGTCTGGTCGTCCTGGCAGCCGCCCTGTTCGCGATCGTCGTACCTCTGGTGCAGAACTTGGCCGGCCTGGGCCTGAACCAGGCCGAGTTCGCCGCAGACGGCAACAGCACCCTGCGCGTTGCGGGCTACGCCTTCTCGATCTGGGGCCTGATCTATATCGGCATTCTGGCCTATGCGATCCGTCAGGCCCTGCCGCAGACGGGCGAAAGCCCGCTGCTGGGTCGAATGGGTCTGCCGTCCGCCGTCGCCTTCTTCGGCATTGGATTCTGGATCATCGTGGCGGCCCTGA
Organism: Brevundimonas sp. 374; assembly: GCF_900102995.1. Lineage (NCBI taxonomy): Bacteria > Pseudomonadati > Pseudomonadota > Alphaproteobacteria > Caulobacterales > Caulobacteraceae > Brevundimonas > Brevundimonas sp. 374. Next base: position 161,355 of record NZ_FNKT01000002.1, read on the forward strand.
ACCTGAAGGCCGCCAGCGTGGGCGTGATTTTCGCCTCGCTGATCGCGCTGTTGCTGCCGATGCTGGCCGTATCCAGCCATATCCGCGCGTTGAGGATGTTCGATCGTGAGCGCATCCTGCTGGTCTGGCCGCTGGCGGCCCTGGCGGGCTGGCTGACGGTGGCTGCGCCGCTGAACCTGATCACGACGGCGACAGCGTTCAACGCTCTTCCCGCCGCCCTGTCGCCTGACCTGTGGGCCATCGTCGCCATCGTAGCCGTGACAGTCATCGCCTTGGCGGTGACGGCGGTGCTGCGCACCCTCGCCTATCCGCTGCCGACGGCTTGGGGTCTTCTGGGCGCGTTCGTCGCCGAACAGGCGGACAAGCCGACCGTCGCCTTCACGGCCCTGGCCGGCGCGATTGTCCTGCTGATCGGCGGCCTGCTGCTGACCTTCCGCCTGCGACCGGGCGTCGAACGCGCTCGCTAAGCCTCAGGGTTTGTCGGTGACCGCGTCGTCCTGAGGCGCCTGGTCATCGGCGCCCACGTCGAAGGCGCCGGCTTCATCGAAGCCGACGCTGCCGACCCCGACGGCCGAACCGGTCAGCCGCTGACGACGGCTGGCCAGAGCCGCTTGCGGCGCCGCGGCGTCCATCTCCGCCGTGGTTTCAGGATCATTGGAACGATCCATCTGCTGGCCCGAGGCCGGGACGATGCGGTCGGTGTGGGGCTTGCTCACGCCTCGTCCTCCTCGGCGTCATCGGCCTGTTTCTGAGCCCGTTCGGCCAGGGCGGAGGCGCCGGCGTCGTCGGCGGCGATCTCGGGCAGGTCGTCATCTTCGGGGGTGGCGGCGGGGTCGATGGGCGTGTCGGTCATGGCGGCTCCTTTGGCTGTCGACGAAATCAACCACCTGCAATGGACGATGTTCCCCGTTCTTGCGCCGCGCGGGCTGACATTCGGCCCATCTGCGGCTAGAAGCGCCGCCCATGAGCGCTCCGCAAAAGACCCCCCAGAAGTCGATGGCTGAACTGGCCTCTGAATACGGCCTGGCCCCCAATGAATATCAGGTCGTCCTCGACCGACTGGGGCGCGAGCCCAACCACGTCGAGCTGGGCGTCTTTTCGGTCATGTGGTCCGAGCACTGCTCCTACAAATCGTCCAAGATCCACCTGGGCAAGTTCCCGACGACCGGCGAGCGCGTCATCTGCGGGCCGGGCGAGAATGCCGGCGTGATCGACATCGACGACGGCGATGCCTGCATCTTCAAGATGGAGAGCCACAACCACCCGTCCTACATCGAACCGTATCAGGGTGCCGCGACGGGCGTGGGCGGCATCATGCGCGACGTCTTCACCATGGGCGCGCGGCCGGTGGCCCTGCTGAACGCCCTGCGCTTCGGCGATCCGTCGCATGAAAAGACCAAACGCTTGGTCAAGGGCGTGGTCTCCGGCATCGGCGGCTATGGCAACTGCGTCGGCGTGCCCACGGTCGCGGGCGAGACCAACTTCCATAAGGGTTACAACGGCAACATCCTGGTCAACGCCATGTGCGTCGGCCTGGCCCGCGCCGACGAAATCTATTATTCGGCCGCGCCGGAGGCGGGCCATGACGTCGTCTATTTCGGGTCCAAGACCGGTCGCGACGGCATCCACGGCGCCACCATGTCCTCGACCGAGTTCGACGACGAGTCGGAGGCCAAACGTCCCACGGTTCAGGTCGGCGACCCCTTCGCCGAAAAACTGCTGATCGAGGCGACGCTGGAGTTGATGGCGTCCGGCGCCGTCGCCGCCATTCAGGACATGGGCGCGGCGGGCCTGACCTCTTCCTCCGTCGAAATGGCGGGCAAGGGCGGCGTCGGCATCGAACTGAACCTCGATAAGGTGCCCCAACGCGAAACCGGCATGACGGCCTATGAGATGATGCTGTCCGAAAGCCAGGAGCGGATGCTGGCGGTGCTGAAGCCCGGCTATGAAGACGTCGGCTATCGCATCTTCCAGAAGTGGGGCCTGGACTTCGCCATCATCGGCGTGACCACCGACACCGGCCACCTGGTGCTGAAGCATCACGGCGAGACCGTCTGCGACGTACCGCTGGCGCCGCTTTTCGACGACGCGCCCCTGTATGACCGCCCGTGGGTCCAGCCGGCGCTTCAGCCCAAGCTGAACCACTCGGACATTCCTGCGCCCGAGAACTGGGCCGATGCGGTGATGAAGGTCGTCGCCTGCCCTGACATGGCCTCCAAGCGCTGGATCTGGGAACAGTACGACCGCCACGTCATGGCCGACACGCTTCAGGACTCCTCGACCGGCGCCGACGCCGGCGTGGTGCGCGTGCATGGCACGGACAAGGGTCTGGCCGTCACATCGGACTGCACCCCCCGCTACGTCCAGAACGACCCCTACGAGGGCGGCAAACAGGCGGTGGCCGAGGCCTGGCGCAACCTGACCGCCGTGGGCAGCCGCCCCATCGCCATCACCGACAACCTGAACTTCGGCAATCCGCAGCGCCCCGAGATCATGGGCCAGATCGTGCGCGCCATCGACGGCATGGCCGAGGCGTGCCGCGAACTGGTCTTCCCGGTCGTGAGCGGAAACGTGTCGCTGTATAACGAGACCAACGGCGTCGCCATTCCGCCGACCCCGACCGTGGGCGCCGTGGGCCTGCTGCCCAACTACGACGTCGTCACCGGCTTCGGCGGCATGGCCGAGGGCGATGCCCTGGTCCTGATCGGCCAGACCCACGGCGAACTGGGCGCCTCCATCTATCTGCGCGAGGTTCTGGGCCGCGAGGACGGCGCCCCGCCGCCCGTCGATCTGAAGCTCGAAAAGAAGACCGGCGATTTCGTGCGCGACCGGATCGAGGCCGGCGAACTGACCGTGGTTCACGACCTCTCGGACGGCGGCCTGATCGGCGCCGCCGCCGATCTGGTGCTGGCCTCCGACGTCGGCGTGACCCTGGACGCCTCCAGCGCGACCCACGCCCACATCTTCCTGTTCGCCGAGGACCAGGCCCGTTACCTGGTCGCCGTGCCGGACGCCGACGCCATCATCGCCAAGGCGCGCGAGGCGGGTCTGCACGCTTCGGTCGTCGGCCATGCGGGCGGCGCCGCCTTCGCCTCCAAGGGCGACAAAGGCGAACTGTTCAGCATCCCTATCGCCCACCTGCGTGAATGGCACGAAGGCTGGATGCCGGGTTGGCTGGGCGACGCCGCATGATCCGCGTTTTGGCGCCGCTCACCCTGCTCGGCCTGCTGAGCGCCTGCGACGGCGGCGGCGATCCGGTGCAACAGGCGCTGCGCGACACCTCCGCCGCCAACCAGGCTGCGGCGGCGCGCACGACCGAACAGATGCAGGCCGCGGGTCATGCCGGTCACGCCATGGGCGGCCCTACCCCCGAAGCCACGTCTGGAGATCGGGCCTTCGCCGCCTCCGAGGCCGAGATGCACCGCAAGATGGCCGCCGCCTCGGGTCAGACGATCGATCAGGCCTATGTCGCCAAGATGATCGCCCACCACGAAGGCGCCGTCGCCATGGCCAAGGTCGCCCTGCGCGACAGCCGCGACCCCGAAATCCGCCGCATGGCCCAGAGCGTCGTCGACACGCAGACGCGCGAGATCGCCGAGATGAAGGCCTGGGTGCCGACCGCCCCTCCGGCGCATTGAGATTGGCCAACGGACCCCATCGCGGCGGCGGAAAGCCAGCAGGGCCCACCCGCACCAAGGCCGCGTCGGCTGGGCGGCTGTCTTCCAAGCCTTCGCAGATCACCAGAGACGAGCTGAAGCATTTCGCCTTTCGTGATCGCTCCAAGGAGGCGTTTCTGGACGAGCTCGACCCCATGCTCCGCGCCTGTTTCAAGAGCGGCTTCACCCGGCCCAACGAGGTCGCCGGCCTGCTGAACAAGGCCGGCAAGAGCACCGCCTGCGGCCAGCCGTGGACGCCTCACCTCGTCTGGGGTCTTCAACGCTTCCTTTTCGAAAGGCGCGAAAAGAAGAGAGCGGCTCAAGCCGCTCCTGCCGCAGCGACGGTGTCGAAACCCGTCGTGTCCAGCCAGCGCGCTAAAGACCTGGCCGCCGAAGATATGACGCGGTTGCTCGCCGCGATCGACAGGGCGCGCCCGCCGCGTTGACGTTGCATTGATCCCGCATGAACGCAGGAGCCGGATCGCGCGTTTCAGGAGCAATGCGCCTGGCTGACCCGGCGACTTGAACAGGGAGCGTCTGATGGACGCGACGACCGCCGACACCATCTTCCGTCCTGCCATACCGCCCCGGCGCGCGGGCAAGCCGCTGTCGCTGCTGCCGTTCCTGTGGATCAGTTGGCGCGATCCGATCCAGATGTGGTCCGAGCGGCATTTCACCGAGCCGCAACTGCATGGATCTTCGGCCTTTGGTGAAATCTTGGTGGTCAGCCATCCCGAGGGCGTGCGGCACGTCCTGACCGAGAATGCCGCCAACTATGTGAAGGGCGATCTGCAACGGCGTGTGCTGGGGCCGATGCTGGCCGAGGGCCTGCTGCTGACCGAGGGCGAGGTCTGGCGTCGCGCCCGACGGATCCTCGCGCCCCTGTTCACCCCCGCCAAGATGGCGACGCTGAACGCCCGGATGGCCGAGGTCTCTCATGCGCGCGTGGCCGCCTGGTCGCTGTCGGCGCGCGGGCGCGTGCTGGATATCGACAGCGAAATGTCTGGCCTGACCTTCGACATTCTGTCGGCGACCATGTTCTCGGACGAGCTGGGCGGCGAGGCGCGCGGTTTCGAGCGGGCGCTGAACCAGTTTCTGGCCAATGGCGCGCGCATCGATCCGCTGGACGTGCTGGGCGCGCCGGACTGGGCCCCGCGCTTGGGCCGGCTGGCCAGTTTCCGCTCGGCCCGCTTTTTCGAGCAGCGCGTCACGAAGCTGGTCGAAGCCCGCCGCGCCCGGATAGAGCGTGGGGTCGAAACAGGCGAGGCGCCGCCCGACGACCTGCTCAGCGCGCTTCTGTTGGCGAAGGATGAGAACGGTGGTCCGGGCCTGACCGACGAAGAGGTCGCAGCCAACATCCTGACCTTCATCCTGGCGGGGCACGAGACGACGGCCCGCGCCCTGGGCTGGACCCTGCATCTGCTGTCGCGCCAGCCGGAGTATCTGGCCCGGCTCCAGGCCGAGGCCGACGCCTTCGACGTCTCCGATCCCAAATGGGCCGAGGCCCTGCCCTGGACCCGCGCCGTGCTGGAGGAGACGATGCGCCTGTTTCCGCCCGCCCCGACCATGGCCCGCAAGGCCCTGGCCGACGACGAGATCGGCGGACAGTCGATCAAGGCCGGCGCCACCGTCATCATCTCCCCGTGGATTCTCCAGCGCCACCAGCTGCTGTGGGACGACCCCGACGCCTTCAAGCCCGAGCGCTTCCTGCCCGAGAACCGCAAGTCCATCGACCGCTACGCCTACATTCCCTTCAGCGCCGGACCCCGCGTCTGCATCGGCGCCGCCTTCGCCCTGCAGGAGGCGATGATCGCCCTGGCGGCCATCCTGCGCGTCGCCGATGTCGAGGCCCTGACCACGGTGGAACCCCGTCCGGTCCACCAGATCACCCTGCGCAGCCGCGACCCCATGCGATTGCGGCTGAGGGCGCGGCGCAGGGGCTGACCGAGCGGCGCCGTCGCCGTTCCGCCACGAACCCTCTATAGGTCGCGCCGTCCTTTCCACCGGATGCCGACCGTTGCGCACCGCCATCCTGCTCCCTCCCGGCTGCCTGTTTTCCGAAGCTCAGCCGAACTCGATGGAGACGGTGGTGCGGACAATGGCGGGCGTCGATCGGGGTGGCGAGACGCGCATCTTCTGTTGTCAGGGCGCGGACGACGGCGTTTCAACGAGCGTGGACGCCCTGCCGGCGGGGCGTTCCCGCATGCGCACCCTGATCGAGCGGCTGCGCGACTTTCAGCCCGATGTGATCGAACATCATCAGCAGGTGAAACAGGCGCTGGCCGTGCAGCGGGCCCTGCCCGAGACGCCGCATCTGCTCTATCGCCACAACGCCCTGCGCCCGCCGCGCCACTCCATCGACCGATGGCGTTATCGGACGCGTTATGAGCGGCTGGACGGCCTGGTCTTCGTCAGCGTGGCGGAGCGGGACGCCTTCGTGCGCACCTTCCCTGATCTGCATGACCGTGCGTTCGCGGTGCCCAACCCCATCGACGCCGGCGCCTGGCTGGCCTCGCCCGAGGATCGACAGCCGGTGATCGCCTTCGCCGGGCGCGCCATGCCCGAAAAGGGCGTCGATGTCCTATGCGCCGCCCTGCCCGCCGTGTTTAACGCCCATCCCGACTGGCGCGCCGTGCTGATGCTGAACGACTGGGACGACCACGCCCGCTGGGCGACCCGGCATGTCGCGCCGCTGGAAAACTATGGCGATCGGGTCGAGGTGCTGAAGTCCGCGCCTTTGGGCGAGGTGCGGCGGCGGATGCAGACGGCCGCCATCGCCCTGACGCCATCCGTCTGGGACGAGCCGTTCGGCCTGACGGCGATCGAGGCCCATGCGGCAGGCGCGGCCCTGATCTCGTCCGGGCGCGGCGGTCTGCGTGAAGCCAGCGGGCCGCACGCCCTCTACGTCGATGCAGTGACGCCGAAGACATTGGCGGCGGCGATGGACCGGCTGATCTCGTCACCCGAGGAACGATTGGCGCTGGCGCGATCCGCCCAGGCCCATGTGCTGGCGACCCATACGCCGCAACGTCGTGCAGCCGAGCTGATGGCCGTCCGCCAGACGGTGATCGACCGTCGCCGGGCGCGTCAGACGACCGGGATCGCCTGAGACAACCGTCCGCCGACCCGGATCGGCTCGACCCGCTTGGCCAGACCCGTCCGGTCGTCCGTCTCAACGAAGACCCCGCATACCGTCGCTGGTCCGGAGGCCGGCATGTAGCGACCGCCAGAAATCCGGGTGGTGAAGCGGCGCAGCGGCTCTTCCTTTTCGTTGCCGATCACGCTGTCATAGTCGCAGCAGCCCCCGGCGTCGGTCTGATAGGCCGTGCCGCCGGGCAGGATCTGGCAGTCGGCGGTGGGAACATGGGTGTGGGTGCCGACCACCAGCGACGCGCGCCCGTCGCAGAAATGGCCCATCGCCATCTTCTCGGACGTGACCTCTGCGTGCATGTCCACGATAACGGCGTCCGCCACCGCGCCCAGCGGCGCCGCCGCCAGTTCGCGCTCCACCGCTCCGAACGGATCGTCCATCGGGTCCATATGCACCCGGCCCAGCACGTTCATGACCAGGACCGTCCGGCCCGAATGGGTCTCGAACAGATTGGCCCCGGCGCCTGGCGCATCCATCAGGCGCGGATAGTTGGCCGGCCGGATCAGGCGCGGCTCGCGCACGATATAGGTCAGGGCCTCGCGTTGGTCCCAGCTGTGGTTGCCCAGCGTCAGGCAGTCGGCGCCCGCCATGAACAGTTCGCGCGCCGTGTTCTCGGTAATGCCGAAGCCGCCCGCGGCGTTCTCCGCATTCACGACCACGAAGTCGAGCTTCAGGTCCCGCTTCAGGCCCGGAAGATGATCGCTGATGCCGTCACGGCCGGACTTGCCGATGACGTCGCCGAAAAATGCCAGTCTCATTTGAAAGCCGTATAGCCGGTCTCGGTCAGAACGCCATGCAGTCGAATGTCGTGAGGCTCCAGCGCCAGCCGTTCGACCCTTTGGCCGGCATAGGCGAAACCGATGCGGATGGTGTCGGGTCGGGCGGCGAACGTCCGGTCGTAATAGCCCCCGCCTTGCCCCAGGCGGCCGCCCTGATCGTCAAAGGCCAGCAGCGGCGTCAGGATCAGGTCCGGCATGACGACCTCGGCCAGCGGCAGCGGCGCGGGGCATCCGGCGGCGTCCATCTCCAGCGGCTCGCAGGGCGACCAGGCGCGGAACTCCATCGGCGCGTCGCGCTGGACCACGACCGGCAGGCACAACCGGCGGCCCGCCGCCTCCAGCGCCGCGGCCAGGGCGTCGGTGTCCAACTCCGACCCCATGGCGCGATAGAGCGCGACGATCTGAGCGGCAGGAAGGGCATCGGCATGGTCCGCCGCCCGGCTGGCGGCCAGCGGATCGGTCTCGGCCAGACGCTTGCGCAAGGCGCGGGCAGCCGATCGAAGTTCGTGCTTGTTCTGGATCATCGAACCGCCCCTACGAACGCGTGCTCATGCAAAGAGCCGCCTCGCGGCGAGCGATAGCACACTCACAAAGAGAGGAAGGTGGCGGCGCCGCGCGAACCGTGAAGAACGTTTAAATCCTCTCGACCTGGGTAGCCAGGTGGGCTCCGTATGCCCAAGCCCTCGAGCCCGGACAGGGACAGATCCCTATGAGTGAATTAAGGTCAGAAGGATATGTTGTCTTCGACGTGAGCCGCAGCAAGACCCGCCGTCGATCAAGATAGGCCTTCGCCGGCCCCGACGCCAGCATCCGCAGCGGAATAATCGACTACAGGTTTTGGGCGATCTTTTCGATCCGCGCGGCGACGGCGTTCAGCGCCTCGGCGACCCCGTCCGTCGAGGCCGGAGCCGGGGCTGTCGCTGACGAAGGCCCCGCCTTGCCGGCGTTCAGCCGCGCCTCATGCAGTTCGTCGGCCAGGATCAGCGCGGACATCAGAAACAGCCGCAGATCGCCGACATGGCCCACGTCGCCTGCGACCTGGCGCACCTGGTTGTCGAACTGTTTGGCCAGGATGCGGACCCGCTCTTCCTGCCCGTCGGCGCAGCCTACCGCATAGGGGCGTCCGTTGACCTCGACCGTCACCGTCGCCATCAGCCGGCCTCGCTTTCGGCCAGGGCCTCGCGCACGGCATGGGCGGCGCGGCCCAGCGCCTCGGACGCCTCGCGCCCGGCGGCCTCCAGTTCGGCGACGCGCTGGCTATCCGCACGCGGCGCGAACAGATCGTCGTCCGCGATCGCGGGCGCCGAGGCGGGCCGCGCCTTCAGCTCCAGGATCTTGCGTTCCAGTTCGGCCAGGGCGCGGTCGATACGCGCCCGTGCGGCCGTGGTGGCGTCTGCCATCGGTCGCTCCTTTAGATTCCGTATAGAAGCCGAGGACGCGCCGGGGTAAAGGGGCGCGCCCCCTTTTTCCGCCTTCCCAACAGAGGTCTCCACAGTGACCGACGCCAAAACCGCACCAAAGGCCACGCCCGAGCAGATGGCGAACGCCATCCGCGTCCTCGCCATGGACGGCGTCGAGAAGGCCAAGTCGGGCCACCCCGGCATGCCCATGGGCATGGCCGACGTCGCCACGGTGCTGTTTTCCCGGTTCCTGAAGTTCGACGCCTCGCGCCCCGACTGGGCCGACCGCGACCGCTTCATCCTGTCGGCCGGCCACGGCTCGATGTTGATCTACGCCCTGCTGCACCTGACCGGCTACAAGGGCGCGACGAAGGAAGAACTGTCCAACTTCCGTCAGTGGGGCTCCAAGACCGCAGGCCACCCCGAATACGGCCATATGCCGGGCGTCGAGGTCACCACCGGACCGCTGGGCCAGGGCCTGGCCACCTCGGTCGGTTTCGCCATGGCCGAGCGCCATCTGGCGGCGAAGTATGGCGATGATCTGGTCGATCACCGCACCTGGGTCATCGCCGGCGACGGTTGCCTGATGGAAGGCGTGTCGCAGGAAGCGATCGCGCTTGCCGGCCGCTACAAGCTGAACAAGCTGCACGTCCTGTGGGACGACAACGAGATCACCATCGACGGCAAGGTCTCCCTGTCGGACACCACCGACCAGAAGGCTCGCTTCAAGGCCGCCGGTTGGGCGGTCAAGGCCATCGACGGCCACGACATGAGCGCCATCAAGGGCGCGATGAAGTGGGCCATGCGTCAGGACAAGCCCACCCTGATCGCCTGCAAGACCAAGATCGGCAAGGGCGCCGCCACGATGGAAGGCAGCCACAAGACCCACGGCGCGGCCCTGGGCGCCGCCGAAATCGCCGCCACGCGCCTCGGCCTGGCCTGGGATCACGATCCCTTCGAAATGCCTCAGACCATCGCCGACGCCTGGCACAAGGTCGGCCGTCGCGGCGCCAAGGACCGCAAGAAGTGGGAGGCCCGCCTCGCCGCCTCGGCCCAGGCCGCCGACTTCACCCGCGCCATGAAGGGCGACCTGCCCGAGGCCGCCTTCGACGCCCTGAACGCCAAGATCGCCGAACTGGTCGAGACCCAGCCGGCCCAGGCGACGCGCCAGTCGTCGGGCGCGGCGCTCGACGAACTGTTCGCCGCCATCCCCGAACTGGTCGGCGGCTCGGCCGACCTGACCGGCTCGAACAACACCTTCGTCAAGGGCACGCCGATCCTGGACGCGCCGACCTATGAAGGTCGCTACGTCAACTGGGGCATCCGCGAGTTCGGCATGGCCGCGGCCATGAACGGCCTGGCCCTGCACGGCGGGGTCATCCCCTACGGCGGCACCTTCATGGTGTTTTCGGACTACAGCCGCCCGGCCATCCGCCTGGGCGCCCTGATGGGCGTGCGCGCCATCCACGTCCTGACCCACGATTCGATCGGCCTGGGCGAAGACGGCCCGACGCACCAGCCGGTCGAACACCTGGCGGCGCTGCGCGCCATTCCGAACCTGTTGGTCTTCCGCCCCGCCGACACCATCGAGGCGATGGAGTGCTGGCAGATCGCCCTGCAGACCAAGACCGCGCCGTCGGCCCTGGCTCTGTCGCGCCAGAAGACCCCGGCCGTCCGCACCGTCGCCTCGACCGAAAACCTGTCGGCGAAGGGCGCCTATGAGATCAAGGCCGCGAACGGCGAAGCCAAGGCCACCCTGTTCGGCACAGGCACCGAACTGGCCCTGGCGCTGAAGGCCGCCGAGACGCTGGAAGCCGAGGGCGTGGCGACCCGCGTCGTCTCGGTCCCCTCGTTCGAGTTGTTCGAACAGCAGGACGCCGCCTATCAGGCCTCGGTCATCGGCCGCGGCACGGTCCGCGTCGCCGTGGAAGCCGCGATCAAGCAAGGCTGGGAACGCTTCATCGGCGAAGACGGCGCCTTCGTCGGCATGACCGGCTTCGGCGCCTCCGCCCCGGCCGAGGTTCTGTACGAGAAATTCGGCATCACCTCGGACGCCATCGTCGCTGCGGTCAAGGCGCGGCTTTAAGCCTCAGATCCTCCCCCGTTTCGCTGCGCTTCACGGGGGAGGATTTCAGGAGCCTCCGATGAAACGCCTCACACTCGGTCTTCTTCTGGCCCTCGGGGCGGCACCGACCCTCGCCCAGACCGTTCCCCAGACGCCCGCCATCGCCGAAACCCCCATCGTCATCGGCCGGTCTTACGCCCTGCCCTCCGCGATCATGGGCGCGACGCGTGAGATCAACGTCTGGCTGCCGCCCGGTTATGCCGACAGCGGCAAGACCTATCCCGTCCTTTATGTCCTCGACGGCGGTCAGGATCAGGACTTCCACCACATCTCCGGCCTCGCCCAGTTGGGAACCGTCGTCGGCACGACCCGCGACGTCATCGTGGTCGGGATCGCCTCGGTGGATCGCCGCGACGAACTGGCCCTGCCGACCACAGATCCCGAGTTGATCGCCCGCTATCCGACACAGGGCCATTCGGACCGTTTCCGCCGTTTCGTGGCCGAAGAGGTCCTGCCCTTTATCCAGACCCGCTTCCGCACCAGCGGCGAAACCGCCCTCGTGGGCGAATCGCTCGCCGGCCTTTTCGTGGTCGAGACCTTCCTGAAGGAGCCCCAGTTGTTTGACGCCTATGTCGCCGTCAGCCCCAGCCTGTGGTGGGACGGGGGCGAACTGGCGCGTCAATCCGGCGCCCATTTGCGCGACCAGTCGAACGACCCGCGCACCCTGATCCTGACCCTGGGCGACGAAGGCCCCGAAATGCAGGCGCCGATGGACGTCCTGACGGCCAATCTGCGCGACCACGCCCTGCCCGGCCTGAGCTGGAGCTTCACGCCCCGCCCAACCGAGAGCCACGCCACCATCTATCACGGCGCGGCCCTGGACGCCTTCCGCCAGCTCTTTGCGGAGCCTGCGAAATGAGTCGGCCCACGCACCGGCTTGGCGCGATCAGCCTGCTTGTCCACGACTATGATGCGGCCATCGCCTTCTATGTCGGAAAGCTGGGTTTCGATCTCAGCGAGGATACCGACATGGGCGGCGGCAAACGCTGGGTGCGCGTCACCCCCAAAGGCGGCGAGACCAGCCTGTTGCTGGCGCGCGCCACGACCGACGCCCAAAAGGCCCAGGTCGGAAGCCAGGCTGGCGGCCGGGTCTGGCTGTTTCTGGAGACCGACGACCTGATGCGCGACCACGACGCCTGGCTTGCCGCCGGCGTCCACTTCCGCGAAACCCCGCGGCATGAGACCTATGGCAAGGTGGTGGTCTTTGAAGACCTCTACGGCAACGCCTGGGACCTGATCGAACCCGCTACCGGAGCCTGACGCCCATGAAACTCGGCACCCCGCTTTCCGACACCGCCGTGCGCGTCATGCTGCTGGGCTCGGGCGAACTGGGCAAGGAGGTCGCCATCGAGCTTCAGCGGCTCGGCGTCGAGGTCATCGCCGTCGATCGTTATCCCAACGCCCCGGCAATGCAGGTGGCGCACCGCAGCCACGTCATCCCCATGACCGACGCCCAGGTGCTGAACGGCGTCATCCTGGCCGAGGCCCCGCACTTCATCGTGCCCGAGATCGAGGCCATCGCCACCGAGGTCCTGGCCGATATCGAGGCCGCCGGCATGGCGACGGTGATCCCGACTGCTCGCGCGGTGCAACTGACGATGAACCGGGAGGGTATTCGTAAACTGGCCGCCGAAGAGCTGGGCCTGCCCACCAGCCCCTATGCCTTCGCCGGCTCGGCCGAGGAACTGGCGGCGGGCGCGCAGGCCGTTGGCTATCCAAACTTCGTCAAGCCGGTCATGTCCTCGTCGGGCAAAGGGCAATCCTTTGTCGAAAGCGCCGATGAAATCGCCGACGCCTGGACCTACGCCCAGGACAGCGGCCGCGTCGCCAGCGCCCGCGTCATCGTCGAGGGCCGGATCGACTTCGACTTCGAGATCACCCTGCTGACCGTCCGTTCGCGCGACGCCGACGGCTCGACCCGCACGGATTTCTGCGCGCCCATCGGCCACCGCCAGGTCAAGGGCGACTATGTCGAAAGCTGGCAGCCGCAAGCCATGACGCCCGCTGCGCTGGCCGCCTCTCAGGACATCGCCGCCAAGGTCACAGAGGCCCTGGGCGGTTACGGCGTCTTCGGCGTCGAACTGTTCGTCAAGGGCGACCAGGTCTGGTTCTCCGAGGTCTCGCCCCGCCCGCACGACACCGGTCTGGTCACCCTGGCCAGCCAGACCATGAGCGAGTTCGCGCTGCACGCCCGCGCCATCCTGGGTCTGCCCGTCGACGTGACCCAGCGCGAGCCCGCCGCCAGCGCCGTCATCTACGGCGGTCTGGACGCGCAAGGCATCGCCTTCGAGGGCGTGGCGGAGGCCCTGTCGGTCCCGACCGCCGACCTGCGTCTGTTCGGAAAGCCCGAGGCCTTCGAACGCCGCCGCATGGGCGTCGCTGTCGCCCGCGGCGCCGACGTCGAACAGGCCCGCGACCGCGCGCGCGAAGCCGCAGGCTGTGTGAAGGTCGTTCGGAACTGACCTTCGGCCCCTCCCCGCTCCGCAGGGAGGAGACTTCTGATCCCTCATTTCTACGACTTTAGTCGATTGGCCTTGTCCCGGATTGTGGTGCAAACCAAGCGCGAGGGTCGCAGTCAGCCGGCCGGGAGGGATCTGTCGTGGGCAAACTCAGCACACCCATAATCTTCGGCGCCATCGCCATCCTGGGGGCGGTGTCCCTCGGCGTCATAGCCCTGCATCAGGGCGAGAGCATCAGCGGGGTCTGGATGGTGGTCGCCGCCGTCTGCACCTATGCGATCGCCTATCGGTTCTACAGCCGCTACCTGGCCAACAAGGTCATGCAGCTGAACCCCGCGCGCCTGACCCCGGCCATGCGGCGCAACGACGGGCTGGACTATGTGCCGACGCCCAAGAACGTGCTGTTCGGCCACCACTTCGCCGCCATTGCGGGCGCAGGCCCGCTGGTCGGGCCGGTGCTGGCCGCCCAGATGGGCTATCTGCCGGGCGTCCTGTGGATTCTGGTCGGCGCCGTGCTGGCCGGGGCGGTGCAGGATATGATGGTCCTGTTCATGTCCACGCGTCGCGACGGCAAGTCGCTGGGCGACATGATCCGCACCGAAATGGGCAACATCCCCGGCATCATCGCCCAGGTCGGCGTCCTGATGATCATGGTCATCATCCTGGCGGTTCTGGCCCTGGTGGTGGTCAAGGCCCTGGCCGAAAGCCCGTGGGGCACGTTCACGGTCGCCGCCACCATCCCCATCGCCATCTTCATGGGCCTTTACACCCGATTCCTGCGGCCCGGCCGGGTGGGCGAGGTGTCGGTGATCGGCGTCGTCCTGCTGATCCTGGCCATCATCGGCGGCGGCCATATCGCGGCGGATCCGTTTTGGGGGCCGGCCTTCACCCTGACCGGTCCGACCCTGGCCATTCTGATGATGGTCTATGGCTTCATCGCCTCGGTCATTCCGGTGTGGCTGCTTCTGGCGCCGCGCGACTATCTGTCGACCTTCTTGAAGATCGGCGCGATCGTGGCCCTGGCCGTCGGCATCCTGATCGTGCGTCCGCACCTGCAGATGCCGGCTATCACCCCCTTCATCGACGGCACCGGGCCGGTCTTCGCCGGCGCCCTGTTCCCCTTCCTGTTCATCACCATCGCCTGCGGCGCCGTGTCGGGCTTCCACGCCCTGATCTCGTCGGGCACCACGCCCAAGCTGCTGGAGAACGAAGCCCAGATCCCGATGATCGGCTACGGCGCCATGCTGTGCGAAAGCTTCGTCGCCGTCATGGCCCTGATCGCCGCCACGGTTCTGGACCCGGCCGTCTATTTCGCCATGAACAGCCCGGTCGCCGTCATCGGCAAGGATGCAGCCTCCGCCGCCGCCGCCGTGGCCCAGTGGGGCTTTCACATCACGCCCGGAGAGCTTGAACAGCTGGCGCGCGACGTGGGCGAACACTCCATCCTGTCGCGCGCGGGCGGCGCCCCGACCCTGGCGGTCGGCATGGCGCACATCCTGTCCGGCGTGATCGGCGGCAAGGCCATGATGGCCTTCTGGTATCACTTCGCGATCCTGTTCGAGGCCCTGTTCATCCTGACCACCGTCGACGCCGGCACTCGGGTCTGCCGCTTCATGATCCAGGATCTGCTGGGCGTCGCCGTGCCTAAGATGCGCGAGACCAAGTCGTGGGGCGCCAACGTCGTCGCCACGGCCCTGACGGTCGGTCTGTGGGGCTATTTCCTTTATACCGGCGTGGTCGATCCGCTGGGCGGCATCAACAGCCTGTGGCCCCTGTTCGGCATCGCCAACCAGATGCTGGCCGCCGTCGCCCTGATCTTGGGGACCGTCGTCCTGTTCAAGATGAAGCGCGAGAAATTCGCCTGGGTCATGATCGTTCCCGCGACCTGGCTGCTGATCTGCACTCTGACGGCGGGCTTCCAGAAGCTGTTCCACCCGGACGTCCGGATCGGCTTCCTGTCCCACGCCCGGAAGTATCAGGAGGCGCTGGGCGCCGGCGAATTGATCGCCCCGGCCAAGAGCATCGGCGACATGCACCGCATCGTGGTCAACGACTACGTCAACTCGACCCTGACGGCGGGCTTCCTGTTCGTGGTCGTCACCATGGTCGTCTATGGCGTGCTGGCGTGCCGCAAGGCCTATGCGAACAACCGCCCGACGGTGCGCGAATATCCGGAAAGCCACCAGTTCACGGCGGCCGACGAGGCTGCGGATGCGGCCCGTGCCTAACCCGTCGCAAGACGACCTGCTGTGCCTGTGCCGCGACGCCGCCCTGCGGTGGGGTCGCGGCGTCCGGCGCACGGCCGGCGCCATGATCGGTCAGCCGGATTATCAGGCCTATGTCGATCACGCGGCGGCGACCCATCCCGACCAGCCGCCGCTGGACAAGACCGCCTTCTTCCGCCTGCACGAGCAGCGCCGCTTTGGCGGCGCCGGCGGGTTCAAATGCTGCTGATCTAGAGGCCGCTGGCGGGGGTGTCGGCCCTGGCGCGATCCTCGGCCTGAAGGGCGGCGATCGCCGTCTCCAGTGTCGGATCGTCGCCCGCGCGGCGTTGGGCCACGGTGCGAGGCGCGGCGATGTCGGGCGTGACCCCCCGCTTCTCCAGCCGAATCCCCCCCGAAGTCACGAAGTCCGCTCGGCTGAGCATCAGCCGCCCGCCGTCCGGCAGATTGGTCTCCTGAGCGATCAGCACCGATCCGCCGGTCTTCTCGCCCACCACGATGCCACGCCGCGCCTCCTGCAAGGCGGCCGGCGTCAGTTCGGCGGCGCTGCGGCTGCCTTGATCCACCAGAACCGCCACATCATTGGCCAGGGGATCGCGCCGATCGCCGCAGTCGCCAGCCGCCCTCAGCACCACCGGCCGACCGCTGCGTCCCGTCCGCGTCGCCCAGACCTGATCGCGCGGCAGGAAACAGGTCAGGACCGATTCCGCCTCCATCAGCCGCCCACCGGGATTGCCGCGCAGGTCCAACACCACGTCCACATCCGGCGGCAGGCCTTCCAACTCGCTGCCCATCCAGGCGCCCAGGCCTTTGTCGAATTGCTCGACCCGCAGCACCAGCACCCCCGGCCGCGACTTGTCGGCGGTGAATGGTTCGATGGCCTCCATCACCCGCGGCGTCAGGGCAATCTCGCGCCTCTGCCCCGCATCGTCGGTCAGGACCAGTTGCACCGGAACCCCGTCATAGGTCTCGACATCCGGTCCCCAGGGCTTCCCGTCGACCGAATTCAGGGCCCAGCCCATCTGCACCCCCGCCGCCTCGGCCGGTGAGCCGGGCCGGACACGCTCGACGGTCCAGTCGTCCGGCGTCTCGCCCCGCATCAGGGTCAGGCCCATCACGGCGCGCCGGGCGAACTGCGCCTCCTGACGCCGCACCGCCGCCGGCGGACTGGCCGCCGCATGACCGTCGTCCAGCAGATCCAGCATCGCATTGATGACGCGGTACAGCCCGCGCTCATCGCGCGCCGCCAGGGCCTGGGGCCGGAACGTCGCCCGCGCGGCGTTCCAATCCACGCCGTGCAGGGTCGGATCGTAATAGCCCCGCCGCACCTCGCTCCACACCCGATCGAACACCCGCTGGTTCAGCCTCACGCGGTCACGCGAGGACGCTGCGGCGACCACCGGATCGACAACCGGCGAATCGACCGGTTGGGCCACGGCCGGACCGCTCAACGGCAGGCCGAGCAACATGAGGCTGAAAAGCCGGGCAGAAACGCTCAGACGCATGAGCTCCATCTGACGTCAGTCGCCCGCTTCGCTCAAGTCACGACTGCGCGCTATTCGGGCACCCGCGCCCCGTCCCAGGCGAAGACGCCGCCGCTGTCGGCCGGCGTCAGGTTCGACAGCACGGCCAGTAGCCGCCCGGCGGAATAGTCGGCCGTGAACAACTTGCCCTCCGCCACCCCCTTCTGGAACGGCGCGCTCAGTTCCGTCGCCACAGTACCCGGATGCAAACCGGCGATCACCGCCTGCGGATGGCTGCGCGCCATCTCGACCGACAGATTGCGCAGGATCATGTTCAGCGCCGCCTTGGACGCTCGATAGGCATGCCACCCGCCCAGCCGATTGTCGGAAATCGACCCCACCCGCGCCGACAGGGCCGCGAACACCGCGCGCCGATCGCGCGGCATCAGCGGCAGCAGATGTTTCGCCGCCAGCGCAGGCCCCACCGAATTGACGCGGTAGTCGCGCAACAGGTGTTCCGCATCCAACTGACGAAACGACCGTTCCGGCTGAAGTCCGTCGTGCAGCACCCCGGTCGCCACGACGATCAGAGTTGGGGCCGGCCCCTGGCCGATCCGTTCGGCGGCGGACGCCAGACTGGCCTCATCCTCCAGATCGGCGGCCAACCCTAGCGCGCCCGCCACATCCGCGCCGGACCGCGACACCGCCCACACGGTCTCGAACGCGCCGTCCGCCACGATCCGCTCGACCATCGCGCGGCCGATGCCGCCCGTCGCCCCGATCACCACCGCCGATCCGTTCATCGCGTCTCCCTTCCCCGTTCGTCCCATGATAGGGGCGCGGCATGAGCATCACCACGGTCGGCCTCGATGCCGACGACACCCTCTGGCACAACGAGACGATCTTCCGCCTGACCCATGCGCGGTTCGTCGATCTTCTGGCCGACCACGGCGATGAGGCGACCATCGAGGCGCGCCTGGCCGAAACCGAACAACGTAACCTGCGGCTCTATGGCTACGGCATCAAGGGCTTCACCCTGTCGATGATCGAGACGGCGATGGAGCTGACGAACGGCGAGGCTCCGCCCCATGTCGTGCGAGAGATTTTGGCCGCCGGCCGCGAGATGCTGGCCCACCCGGTCGAGACACTGCCCGGCGTGGACGCGGTCGTCGCCGAACTGTCCGAGAAATACCGACTTGTCCTGATCACCAAGGGCGACCTGCTGGATCAGGAGCGCAAACTGGCCGCCTCAGGCTTGGGCGACCTGTTCAGCGCCGTCGAGATCGTCTCAGAAAAGGATCGCGCCACCTACGAGCGGGTCTTTAACCGCCACGGCACCGGCCCCGCCGAGGCCGTCATGGCCGGCAACTCGATGAAATCCGACGTCCTGCCCGCCATCGCCGCCGGCGCCTTCGGCGTCCACATCCCCTATCACGTCACCTGGGCCCACGAATTGGCCGACGCCCCGGTGGATGAGCCACGCTATACTTCTCTGTCCAGCATTGCGGAGCTAAAGGACGCAATCGATAGTTGGTATACTGAATAGATTCCATCCAACATCAGATCAATATTATCTCAATAAATGAACGCCTTCACAGCTCATTCTTGGACTCGAAAACGATATCTGACTGAAAATCAATGCGGCAAATAAGGCGTTGCATTGAGACCACATTATAGCAATACCGGCGTTATATTGACACAAAAGTCCAAAGCGACGCTTGACCCCTTTGGATGTGTCCGGTCTGTGGCACGCCTGCGGCAGTTCAGCGACGGCTCTACTAGCACTCCTGATCCCCCCTGCTGCGATCATTGGAGAGTAAATGCGCAACTTCCTTCTGACTTCGACGGTCCTTGCGGGCGCCTTGGCGGCCTCTAGCGCCTTCGCCCAGACTGTAGACCAGCCCATCAGCACCGCCCCCGTTGCTGAAGGCCAACAAGCCGCCGAGCTTGCTGAAATCGTGGTAACCGGGTCGCGTATCCGTCGCGACGCCACCAACGCCCCCACCCCCCTGATCCAGGTGTCGCGCGACGAGTTGCTGTCGACCGGCCAGACCACGGTCATCGATTACCTGTCCACCATTCCGGCCCTGTCGAACTCGGTCGTTCCGTCGGATACGACGGGCTCCAACCTGGGCGACGGCGGCCTGTCGCTGCCGAACCTGCGTTCGCTGGGCTCCAACCGCACGCTGACCTTGGTCGACGGTCGCCGCCATGTCGGTTCGTCGGGCGGTTCGCTTTCGGTGGATATCGACACCATTCCGCGCCTGCTGATCCAGAACATCGAAATCGTCACGGGCGGCGCGTCGTCGGTGTACGGCGCGGATGCCGTCTCCGGCGTGCTGAACTTCATCCTGCGCAAGGACTTCGAAGGTCTGGAGATCGACGCCAACTACGGCCAGATCAACCAGGACGGCGAAGCCAATCAGCGTGTCTCGGCGCTGATCGGCAAGAACTTCTTCGACAATCGCCTGAACGTTTACGCTCATGCCGAATATGAGAAGGTCGACGAAGTCACGTCGATGGACATCGACTGGATCCGTCGCGCGCCGGTCCGCATCGGCGTCGACGCCGACCCAACCTCGGCGCCCTTCGACGGTCGTCAGGACGCCTTCCTGTTCACGGGCGTTCGTCGCCTGGACATCCCGCGCTGGGGTCAGACCACGCTCGCCAATGTGCAGCAGCCGAGCGATCTGACGAATCCGAACGTCCCGTACGCAAACTGCTTCCCGGGCGGCAATGACGCCGGAAACTTCAGCTACAGCGCCAACTGCTTCGGTGTGACGCCTGGCAAGACGTACTGGTATGACGGCACGACCGCGCGCCTGGCCGACTTTGGCCAACGGGTCGGCAATACCGGTATCAACCGTCCGTACAACATCGGCGGCGACGGCGAAAACCCGGCCGACTTCTCGACCGGCTCTCGCGTTCCGCGCTCGGAATCGCAACGCTATCAGGTCGGAAGCACCTTCAAGGTCACCGACTCGATCGAGGCGTACGCCGAGGCGAAGTATGTGACCGAAGACACCTTCGACGTGGGTCAGCCGACCTTCTTCGACATCGATCTGGTGAACTCTTACGGCGCGAACGCCGTAAACCCGATCTATGCCGTCAACAACTTCGACCTGCGCTGGTCGGACAACGCCTTCCTGCCGCAGAACATTAAGGATGCGATCCGTACCAACGTGGTCACGCCTTATGCTCCGCCGACCGCGACCAACCCGGGCGCCGCGCAAACGGGCGTCCTGCTTCAGAATGCGCGCCACACCCTGTTCGGGCCGGATCGTACGCAAGACAACACCCGTGAACTGCAGCGTTACGTCCTGGGCCTCCGCGGCAACCATGACCAGATTTCGTTCGTCAAGGACGTCAGCTGGGACATCGGCTATACCTACGGCAAGGTCGAAATCGAAAACCGTGAACGCGCGGTGGATGGTCAACGCTTCGCTCTCGCAGCGGACGCGGTTGTCGACACCCTGGGTGTTGTGAATGGCCGAGCCGGCGAGATCGTCTGCCGTTCGCAACTGCTGCTGAAGCAGGGCGCCGCCCTAGACGACTATCAGCGCGGCGGCGATCTGCGTGACACGCAGTATGGTCGTGACTCGGTGGCGCAATGCGCCCCGCTCAACGTGTTTGGCAAGGGCAATCAGAGCGCCGCAGCGCTTGACTATGTCGGCGCCGAAATCGGCATCACCGAGCGTAATGAGCAGCAGCAGGCGATCGCGTCGGTCTCCGGCAGCCTCTGGGACTTCTGGGGCGCTGGCCCGATCGGTGTCGCTCTGGGTGGTGAGTATCGCAAGGAAACGACGGAAGCCACGGGTCGCGACCGCGATACCGACGGTCGTCTGCTGTTCCTCAACTCTGGCCCTGACTTCCCCGAAGCCAGCTACGAGTCCAAGGAAGTCTTCACGGAAGTCTCGCTTCCGCTCTTCCGCGACAGCGTGCTCGGCGAATATGCCGAACTCAGCGGTTCGTATCGCTACGCCGACTATACGACGGTCGGTAATGTCGACGTCTACGGCGTGAACCTGGTCTACCGTCCGATTCAGGACATCACCTTCAAGACCAGCTACAACACGTCGGTTCGTGTTCCCGACTTGGCCGAAAACTTCGCTCCGAACAGCGAGACCTTCCTCAACTCGTTCACTGATCCCTGCACCACGGCTGCGATCGCTGCGGTCAACGACAATGAAACGAAGGCGAACCGCATCCGGAACTGCACGGCCTTGGCCGCGCAGCAAGGTCTGACATTCGATTTCGCCGGCGCGACCCCGCAAAACACCGACGACTTCAACCCGACCTACACTTCGGGCATCTCGGGCGTCTCCGGCGGCAACCCGAACCTTCAGCCTGAAGAGTCGAACAGCTTCACCTTCTCGACGGTGCTGCGTCCCCGCTTCATGCCGAACTTCAGCCTTGCGCTCGACTACTACGAGATCAAGATTGACCGCGTCATCGCGGCTGTCACCGCCGACACGGCGGCGGCGAACTGCGTGAACGGCGCGGAACTGAACGTCGATGCCTGCTCGACGATCTTCCGCAACAATCCGAACATTCCGTTCGGCATTGGCGCGCCGGCTAGCGATCCGATCGGCGGCTTCATCGAGCGTTCGTTCAACTATGCGTCGCTGGAAACCCGCGGTCTGGACTTCACGGGTCGTTATCGCCTCGACACCAGCGACAGCTTCGGCCGTAACTGGGGTGTGTTCGATTACTCGCTCGCCGGCTCGTGGCTGATCGAACAGAAGCAGTTCCTAAATGAAGCCGATCCCGGCGATTTCGATGAACTGGCCAGCACGCTGCAATACCCGCGCGTTCGCTTCACCTCCTCGTTGACCTGGACCCCCAACGAAACCTGGAGCGTGAATTGGACGGCGGACTGGCAGTCGGCTCAGAACATCGTCTTCCGCCGCGACTACGTGAACAATGCGGATGGCCGTTCGGCCGATCAGCTGGACACGGGCAACTTCGTGCGCAACGACTTCACCGTCCGCTACAACGTCAACCAAGATCTGACGCTCCGCGCCGGTGTCGTGAACGCCTTCGATTCGGAACAAGCGCCGTACCTCGGCACGACGCTGTATTCGAACTTCGATCCTTATGGCCGCCGCTTCTTTATCGGCCTGAACTACAAGGTGTTCTAAGACTCACAGAGCCTGTGATCTTGAAACGAGGGGCGACCGGCGACGGTCGCCCCTTTCCTTTTGCCCAATCCGGACCGAGACCGAACACTCGGAATTCCGCTTTCCATCTTGCCCCCTCGCCCCTCCCTCTCTAAACGGGCCGCTTAACCGACAAGCAGACGTGAGCGTCGCAGGGCCAGGCTCTGCGGGGACTTCTCGCGCGCCCAGAGAACGACAGAGAACGAAGGACGACGCACTCCCTTGGACGCCTCGGACATCCGTCATGACGAACGCGACGCCATGGTGCGCGCGGCGCTGGCCGAACAGGGCGACAGCGGCGTGACGCCGCGCCATACGTTGTTCTACTTCTATGGCGAGGGCGACCACGGCGACCTGAACGAGGTCGCCCGGCGCGCCGGCTTCCTGACGCGCGGCGCCGACGACATGACGGTGCTCGAAACGACCATGGCGGTGGACGAGGCGTCGTTTGCGGCGACCTCGGCCATGATGCAGACCTGGGCCGCGGCCTTCCAGCTGGAGTATGACGGCTGGGAATGCGCGGTCGTGACCCACTAGCGTTCAATAAGAAGAAGAGCTGGCGATGCCCAAGCGCACAGACATCAAGTCAATCCTCATCATCGGCGCCGGCCCGATCGTCATCGGCCAGGCGTGCGAGTTCGACTATTCCGGCGTTCAGGCCTGCAAGGCGCTGAAGGCGGAAGGCTATCGGGTCATCCTGGTCAACTCGAACCCCGCCACCATCATGACCGACCCGGAGGTGGCCGACGCCACCTATATCGAGCCGATCACGCCCGAGATGGTCGAGAAGATCATCGTCAAGGAAAAGCCCGACGCCCTGCTGCCGACGATGGGCGGCCAGACGGCGCTGAACACCGCCCTGGCCCTGCATGAATCCGGCGCCTTGGCCAAGCATGGGGTCGAGATGATCGGCGCCAAGGCCGAGGTGATCGACAAGGCCGAGGATCGCCAGAAGTTCCGCGACGCGATGGACAAGCTGGGCCTGGAATCGCCCCGCTCCAAGGCCGCCCATTCGATGGAAGAGGCGCTGGAGGGGCTGGAGTTCGTCGGCCTGCCCGCCGTGATCCGCCCGTCCTTCACCTTGGCCGGCACCGGCGGCGGCATCGCCTTCAACCGCGAGGAGTTCGAGGAGATCGTCCTGCGCGGCCTGGACCTGTCGCCGACCACCGAGGTGCTGATCGAGGAGTCGGTGCTGGGCTGGAAAGAATATGAGATGGAGGTCGTCCGCGACACGGCGGACAACTGCATCATCATCTGCTCGATCGAGAACGTCGATCCGATGGGGGTCCATACGGGCGACTCCATCACCGTCGCCCCCGCCCTGACGCTGACCGACAAGGAGTATCAGCGGATGCGGACCGGCTCGATCAATGTGCTGCGCGAAATCGGCGTCGAGACGGGCGGCTCGAACGTGCAGTGGGCCGTCAACCCCGCCGATGGCCGCATGGTCGTGATCGAGATGAACCCACGCGTGTCGCGCTCGTCCGCCCTTGCGTCCAAGGCCACCGGCTTCCCAATCGCCAAGGTCGCGGCCCGTCTGGCGGTCGGCTACACCCTGGACGAACTGACCAACGACATCACACAGGTCACGCCGGCGTCGTTCGAGCCGTCGATCGACTATGTCGTCACCAAGATCCCGCGCTTCGCCTTTGAGAAATATCCGGGATCCGAGCCCCTCTTGGGCACCTCGATGAAGTCGGTGGGCGAGGTCATGGCCATCGGCCGCACCTTCCAGGAATCGATGCAGAAGGCCCTGCGCGGCCTTGAGACCGGCCTGTCGGGCTTTGACGAGGTCGAGATCGAAGGGGTGGCCGGCGCCGAGGATGATGCGACCGCCCGCGCCGCCGTCGTGCGGGCGCTCGGCGTTCCAACCCCCGACCGCATCCGCGTCATCGCCCAGGCCTTTCGCCATGGCCTGACGGTCGAGGAGGTCAACGCCGCCTGCGCCTACGAACCCTGGTTCCTGCGCCAGATCGCCGACATCGTCCGCGAGGAAGGCCACGTCCGGGTCAAGGGCCTGCCGACCGACCCGACCGAGTTCCGCCGCCTGAAGTCCAAGGGCTTCTCCGACGCCCGTCTGGCTCAGCTGACCGGCCAAAGCGAAAAATCCGTCCGGACCGCCCGTCGCGGCCTGAACGTGCGCCCTGTGTTCAAGCGGATCGATACCTGCGCCGCCGAGTTCGCCAGCGCCACCGCCTATATGTATTCGACCTATGAGACTGGCGCGCTCGGCCAAATCCCCGAGTGCGAGTCCGAGCCGTCGGACAAGAAGAAGGCCATCATCCTGGGCGGCGGTCCGAATCGGATCGGCCAAGGCATCGAGTTCGACTACTGCTGCTGCCACGCGGCCTTCGCCTTCGACCAAATCGGCGTCGAGTCGATCATGGTCAACTGCAACCCCGAGACCGTCTCGACCGACTACGACACCTCCGACCGTCTGTATTTCGAGCCGCTCACGGCCGAGGACGTGCTGGAGCTGATCGAGGTCGAGCGTTCGAACGGTGAGCTGATCGGCTGCGTCGTGCAGTTCGGGGGCCAAACCCCGCTGAAGCTGGCCCACGCCCTGCAAGAGGACGACATTCCGGTCCTGGGCACCAGCGTCGACTCTATCGACCTGGCCGAGGATCGCGAACGCTTCCAGCAGATGCTGGAAGGCATTGGCCTGCGCCAGCCGCCCAACGGCCTGGCCCGTTCGGCGGAAGAAGCCGCGCAGAAGGCCGAAGAGGTCGGCTATCCCGTCGTCCTGCGCCCCTCCTACGTCCTGGGCGGTCGCGGCATGATGATCGTCCACGACCGCGAGCAGCTTGACCGCTACGTCCACGAGGCCATGCGCGTCTCGGGCGACGATCCCGTCCTAATCGACCACTATCTGAACCGCGCCACCGAGGTGGACGTGGACGCCCTGTGCGACGACGAGATGGTCTTCGTCGCGGGCGTGCTCGAGCATATCGAGGAAGCCGGCGTCCATTCGGGCGACAGCGCCTGCTCCATGCCGCCCTTCTCGCTGCGGCCCGAGATCGTGGACGAGCTGAAACGCCAGACCACCGAAATGGCCAAGGCCCTGAAGGTGCGCGGCCTTATGAATGTGCAGTTCGCCATCGAGGAGCCGCACAGCGAAAACCCGCGCATCTTCGTGCTGGAGGTCAATCCGCGCGCCAGCCGCACGGCGCCCTTCGTGGCCAAAACCATCGGCCAGCCTATCGCCTCCATCGCCGCCAAGGTCATGGCCGGCGTGCCGCTGAAGTCGTTCGGTCTGGCGGACAAGCCTTACGACCATATCGCGGTCAAGGAAGCGGTCTTCCCGTTCGCCCGTTTCGCCGGGGTGGACACCGTCCTGGGCCCGGAAATGCGCTCGACCGGCGAGGTCATGGGCCTGGACTTCAAGCGGCCGGGTGAGACCGACATGGCCCCCGCCTTCGCCCGCGCCTTCGCCAAGTCCCAAATCGGCGGCGGGACCACCTTGCCGACCTCGGGCTGCGCCTTCATCTCGGTCAAGGACGAGGACAAGCCCTTCATCGTCGACGCCGCCAGGACGTTGCTGGCTGAAGGCTTCAGCCTGATGGCCACCGGCGGCACCCACGCCTATCTGGTCGAACAGGGGCTGGAGGTGAAACTGGTCAAGAAGGTGCTGGAAGGCCGCCCGCACATCGTGGACGCCATGAAGAACGGCGAGGTCCAGCTGGTCTTCAACACCACATCGGGCAAGCAGTCGCTGCAGGACAGCTTCTCGCTGCGCCGCACCGCCCTGATGATGAAGATGCCCTACTACACCACCACCGCCGGCGCCCTGGCGGCGGCCCAGGCCATCGGCGCGATCAAGGCCGGCGACCTGGATGTGCGGGCGATCCAGGACTACGCCTGACGTTGACGAAATCTCCGGTTTTCGGCCGCACGCTGCAAGGCTGTAGCGGCCGAACGCCGGAGCCACGCCGATGTCCAATCTCGATCTGGCCCTGATCGCCATCCTGTGCGGCGAAGTCCTGGGGTTCCTCGCCTTCGCCAGGGACAAGCAGCGCGCCAAGGCCGGCCTGTGGTGCACGCCGGAATCGACGCTGCTCCTGTTCGGCCTGATCGGCGGGCTGGGCGCCTGGATGGGGCAGCACATCCTGCGCCACAAGACGCGCAAGGAGCCGTTCAGGCCCGAGTTCGGCCTGATCGTCTTGCTTCACCTGATCCTGCTGGCGGGCGGCGCCGCCTGGGTCATTCTGTAACGCGACCGTCCTCGCCTGCCCCATCTTCGCCGGCCACGATCCGGGTCGCGGCCAGGTCGGCGGTGACATTGCCTACGGTGCGGAAGATGTCCGGGATGACCTCGACCGCCAGCAGTAGCGGCAGCACGCCCAGCGGCAGGCCCATGGCCAGGCAGATGGGGCCGATGGCGGCGAAGAAGCTGACCTGGCCCGGCAAACCGACCGAGGCGATGGACACGGCGATGGCCGTCAGTCCGCCGGCGATCAGCACGCCGAGCCCCAGCTCCACCCCGTGCAACTGCGCGACATAGAGGCAGACCGCCAGGTTGGCGACAGGACTGGTGATGCGGAACACCGCCACCGCCAGCGGCAGAACGAGGCCGGCGGAGGTCTGCGGCACGCCCAGCCAGTCGCGCGCGCGCTCGATCATGACCGGCAGGCTGGCCAGCGACGACTGGGTCGAAACGGCGACCACCTGGGCCGGGGCCACGGCGCGCGCGAAACGGGCCAGCGAAATCCGTCCCCACACGATCGCCACGACATAAATGATCAGGATCAGCCCAATCTGGCTCAGGCAGACGATGGCGACATAGTGGGCCAGCGTCCCCGCCACCCCCAGTCCGGCCCGCAAACCCACGCCTAGCGCCAAAGCGAATACACCGAACGGCGCGGCCAGCAGCACCCAGTGGACGATGACGACCATGGTCTCGGCCACCGCCTCGAAGAAGCCGGCCAGGGGCCGCCGCAGCTCGGCCTTGATCCGCGTCGCGGCGAAACCGAAGGCGACGGCGAAGACCACGACCGCCAGCACCCCGTCGTCGGACGCCGCCTTGATGACATTGGCCGGCGCCAGACTGGCGAGGAAGGCGCGCAGGCCGTCGGTGCGCGCCGCCTCGCCCACGGTCGCCAAGGATTCGGCGCTGACGCCCGCCAGCAGCCCACGCCCCGCCTCCGGATCGATCGGCCAAACCGCCAGCAGGCCCAGGCCCGCCAGGATCGCATAGATCGTCGCCCCGACCAGCAGGACGGCGAACACCACCAGCGATCGCACCGCGATCCGGCCCGTCGCCGCTGCATCGGCGATCGACACGATGCCGGTCACCAACAGGCTGAACACCAAAGGAATGACGGTCATGCGCAGGGCGTTCAGCCAGACCTGGCCCAGGCTCTCGACCACGCCCAAGGCGCCGGTCAGCCAAGCGGCCTGCGACCCTTGCGCCAGGGCGCCGACGACGACGCCGGCGACCAGGGCCGCGATGACGAAAAAGCTCAGAGAGGTGAAGAAGGCGGCGATGCGGGATTGGCTCATGCCCTAGCGCTAGCACCGCTTGGCGCATCGCGCGCGCCAAACCTTCTGTCGGTCGCTGACAGTTCATGTCGTCGCAGGGCGAACCCCGGTCGCACACCACGCGTTGATGGGACGAAAGGAACTCAATCATGTCCCGTCTGCATAAACTCGTCCCGCTGATCGGCAGCCTGCTGCTCTCAAAGGGTGGCCGCCGCGTCGCCGGTCGTCACGCCGGCAAACTGGCCCTGGCGACCCTGGCCTATGAGGTCTGGCGCAACCGCCGCGAAGGCGCCAAGCCCAAGGTCGCGCCGCAGCCGCGCGGACGCTGGAGCGGCCGCCGTCCGCGCTGAGGCCGCAATCGCCGCTCGACTTCTCGGGCGGCGTTGCGAATAGTCACGCCTCGCTGCCCGGAGCCGACCCATGATCAAAGTCCACCATCTGAACGACAGCCGCTCGCAACGCGTCCTGTGGCTGCTTGAAGAGCTGGGCCTGGACTATGAGGTGGTCCGCTACGAACGAAACCCTGGAAACCGGCTGGCGCCGCCCGAACTGCTGGCGATTCATCCGCTGGGCAAGTCGCCGGTCATCGAGGACGGCGCGGTCAAGGTCGCAGAAACCGGGGCCATCGTCGAATATCTGCTTGATACCTACGGACAGGGCCGGCTGCGTCCGGCGGCGGGAACCGAAGACGGCCGTCGCTTCACCTATTGGCTGCACTATGCCGAGGGGTCGGCCATGCCGCCCCTGCTGCTGAAGCTGGTCTTCAGCATGCTGCCGCGCCGCGCGCCCGCCCTTCTGAAACCCATCGTCAATGGCGTCGCCAACAAGGCGATCACCAGTTTCGTCGACCCGCAATTGCGCACCCATGTCGGCTTCTGGGAAGACGAACTGGGCCGCTCGGAATGGTTCGCGGGCGACCAGTTCACCGCCGCCGACATCATGATGAGCTTTCCGGTCGAGGCGGGCGCCGACCGCGCCTTCGACGCCGAGACTAAGCCCCGTTTGAAGGCCTTCCTGAACCGCATCCATGCGCGGCCCGCCTATCAGCGCGCGCTCGAACGCGGCGGTCCCTACAGCTACGCGTGATCGGATCGTGATCGCGACGGCGCAACCCGCCGTGGTCGAGGGCGTTAAGGTCTCATGCGCCTTCAAACCATTCAGATCGTGGCCGGACTGGCTGCGGCCGTCGCCTTCGTCCTCGCCTTCATGGCGGCAGGAGCCGCCTTGATCTCCGGCGTCTTTATGCTCGCCGGCCTCGCCGCCGTGGGTTGGCTGGCCTACAGCCTCATAAAGGGTGTCCTGCGGCGCGACCACAAGCCCGAACCGCCGGCCCGCGCCTGAGGGGTCAACCGGGGCGGGCGTTACGCTCTTGAATTGCTGAGCGAGAAACCCTAGTCTTGATGCCCGGCCGCGCCCGCCCCGCGGCCTTTTGTGTGCTTATCTCGCGTCTTTCCAGTCTCCGGGCGAACCAGAAAAATCACGACACAATGGAAAAAGTGCCGATGACGGCCGAGGGCTACCGCGTCCTCGACGATCAACTGAAGCAATTGAAGTCGGTCGAAAGGCCGAGCGTGATCGCCGCCATTTCCGAGGCGCGTGAGCACGGCGACCTGTCCGAAAACGCCGAATACCATGCCGCCAAGGAGCGTCAGGGCTGGATCGAAGGCCAGATCGCCGAGATCGAGGACAAGATTAGCCGCGCCCAGGTCATCGACGTGTCCAAACTGTCGGGCAGTCAGGTCAAGTTCGGCGCCACGGTCACCGTGGTGGACGAAGACACCGAGGAAGAGGCCACCTATCAGATCGTCGGCGAACACGAAGCCGATGTGAAGAAGGGCAAGATCTCGATCGCCTCGCCGATCGCGCGCGCCATGATTTCCAAGGAGGTCGGCGACGTCGTGGAGGTCAACACCCCCGGCGGCGTGAAAGCCTACGAGATCCTCAAGGTCGAGTGGAAGTAAAAGTGATGGCGGGGGCAGCGTCCGCGCGCCCCCTCTCTTCCGATCCCTTGGCCATCTGGGTCGTCTCCGACGGCCGCGCCGGCATCGAGAATCAGGCGCTGGGTCTCGCCGAGGCCGTTCAGCGCCTGACCCCGGCCGAAATCACGATCAAACATGTCCGCTGGCGGTCGATCTTCGACCGCCTCCCGTCGGCGTTGAAGACCCCGGCTATGCTGGCGTCCGCGCCGCTGACCGGCCCCTGGCCCGATCTGTGGATCGCCACGGGGCGCGCGACCCTGCCGCTGTCGACCCGTGTCAAGTCCTGGAGCGGCGGCAAGACCTTCGTCGTTCAGACCCAGGACCCCCGCTGGGCCAACGACCGCTACGATCTAATCGTCGCCCCCGCCCATGACGGTCTGTCGGGCGACAATGTCTTTGAAATCACCGGCTCGCCGCACCGCATCACGCCCCAGCGCATCGCCCAGGCCGCACCCGCCTTCGCCGACCGGATCGCCCCCCTGCCCCATCCGCGCATCGCGGTGCTGATCGGCGGCAAGTCCAAGGCCTTCGACCTGCCCCCCGCCCATGCGGCCGACCTGGCCGACCAGATCGCGGAGGCCGTTCGGGCGTCGGGCGGCGCACTGATGCTGACCTTCTCACGCCGCACGCCCGATGCGGCCAAGGCCGTCATGACCGCTCGCCTTTCGGATTTACCGGGCTGGATCTGGGATGGCACGGGCGAAAATCCCCTGTTCGGCTTCCTGCATTTCGCCGACCACATCCTGGTCACCGAGGACAGCGCCAACATGGCCGCCGAGGCCGCCTCCACCGGCAAGCCGGTCCATGTCCTGCCGATGATCCCGCTGAAGGCGGGCGACAAGTTCGCTCGCCTGTACGACGACCTGCAATCGCGCGGCGCCACCCGTCCGTTCGACGGCGCGCTGGACGGCTGGACCTACGAGCCGCTGGCCGAGACCGACCGCGCCGCGCGCGCCGTTCTGGAAGCGATGCAAACCCGATAGCGAGACCTACGTCCGTTCCTGACGCCGCCATGCCCCATGGTGGCGACCGTCATAGGGAGGCCTTCTAAGAACGGCTCGCAAAAATCTGCACGAAAGTGCACTAAAAGATTCCGGAGTGGCCTTTTCAGTCGCCGCCACCCCCGCCGCCGCCGTCACAGCCGCTGTCCGCGCTGCAGTCTGAGGCGCTGTGCTGCGACGTATCCGACGGCGGCGTGACCGCGCCCCCGTCCGACCCGCCGCCCTTTTTGGCCTTCATGTTCGCCGCCCCCATCAGAGCCACGCCGAACCCTGATCCGATGGCCGTGCCCAGAGCGAGACCCAGGCCAACGTTGTCGAGGGCCACGCCCAGCGCCACGCCGATCGACAGGCCCAGACCGATCCCGATCGGCAGGAAGGCCGCGTTCTTGTTCGTCATCCCCATCTCCCCTTCATGTCGGGCGAGACTAGCATCGCGCAAACGGGAATCACCGCCTAAATAGGGGCCATGACCCAAGCTCGTACCGTTCGCGTCGCCATCATCGGTTCTGGCCCCGCCGGCTGGACCGCCGCCATCTACGCCGCCCGCGCCTCGCTGAACCCCGTCGTCATCGCCGGCATCCAGCCCGGCGGCCAGCTGACCATCACTACCGACGTCGAGAACTATCCCGGCTTCGCCGACACCATCCAGGGTCCCTGGCTGATGGAGCAGATGCAGGCCCAGGCCCTGCATGTCGGGACCGAGGTCATCCACGACATCGTGGTGTCTGCCGACCTGTCGCAACGCCCATTCCGCCTCAAGCTGGACAGTGGCGAGGAGATGCTGGCCGAGACGGTGATTATCTCCACCGGCGCCCAGGCCAAATGGCTGGGGCTTGAGAGCGAGGCCGCCTATCAGGGCTTCGGCGTCTCGGCCTGCGCGACTTGCGACGGCTTCTTCTATCGCGGCAAGGAAGTCGTGGTCGTGGGCGGCGGCAACACCGCCGTCGAAGAGGCGCTGTTCCTGACCAACTTCGCCTCCAAGGTCACGGTCGTTCATCGCCGCGACGAGTTCCGCGCCGAGAAGATCCTGCAGGACCGGCTGTTCGCCCACCCCAAGGTCGAGGTGATCTGGAACTCGGCGATCGAGGAGATCGTCGGCGTCGTGGACGGCATGGCCAAGAACGTCACCGGCGTTCGGCTCAAGAACGTCCAGGACGGCTCGACCCGGGAAATCCCCGCCGACGGCGTCTTCATCGCCATCGGTCACGCCCCGTCGTCGGAACTGTTCAAGGGCCAGCTTGAGACCAACGCCGGCGGCTATCTGCGGGTCAAGCCCGGCACCGCCTCGACCGAAATCGAAGGCGTCTGGGCCGCCGGCGACGTGACGGACGACGTCTATCGCCAGGCGGTGACCGCCGCCGGCATGGGCTGTATGGCCGCGCTGGAAGTCAGCCGCTTCCTCGCCGAGGAAGACCACGCTAAGGCCCACCACCCCATCAGCCACGCCGAGGCGGAGAAGATCGGGGTGTGGTGACCCCGATCCTGCCCCTTCAGTAGGCACTCGCCTCTGTCAGTTCCGCCAGATCCTCATCCGATAGCTTAAGCGTCGCCGCCTTCAGCGTGTCGGCCAGTTGTTCGGTCGAGGTGGCGCTGACGATCGGGGCCGTGACGCCCGGCTGAGCCAGCAGCCAGGCCAAGGCGACCTGCGCGGACGTGGCCTCGTTCTTCTGCGCCACGGCGTCTAGGACCGCCAGAATGCGCACGCCGCGCTCATCGAACTTGTCCTTCAGCATGCCCTCGCGCTTGGTCCCGGCGATCTGGTCAACGGTCGTGTATTTTCCGGTCAGGAAGCCGCTCTCCAGGCTGAAATAGGTGATGACGCCCAGGCCCTTCTGGACGGCCAGATCCTGCAACCCGCCCTCGAAGGTGTCGCGGCTGTAGAGGTTGTAGTGCGGCTGGATCGTCGCATAGGCGGCCAGACCCTCACGTTGCGAGATGTCCAGAGCTTCGGACAGCTGTTCGGCAGAATGGTTGGACGTGCCGATGGCGCGCACCTTGCCGGCCTGCACCAGCTTGTCCAGCGCGCGCAGCGTCTCGTCCTGCGGCGTCTTCGGATCGGGCCAGTGGGTTTGATACAGGTCGATATAGTCGGTCTGGAGCCGGCGCAGCGACGCCTCCACCGCCGTCTCGATCCAGGCCGGCGACAGGTCGTTGTGGCCCTGCCCCATGTCCGATCCCACCTTGGTCAGGATCTTGATGTTGTCGCGCCGACCGCGCGCCTTCAGCCACTTGCCGATGATCGTCTCGCTTTCGCCGCCGGAATGGCCCGGGACCCAGCGCGAATAGGCGTCGGCGGTATCGATGGCGTCAAAGCCGGCCTCGACGAAGGCGTCCAGCAGGGCGAATGACGTCGCCTCATCCGCCGTCCAGCCAAAGACGTTGCCGCCGAACACCAAGGGGGCGATGTCCAGGCCGCTGGAGCCGAGCTTGCGTTTGGGAAGGGTTGTCATGGGGAGGTCTCCTCTGGGGAGCCCTCGACATATGCCGCATCGCTACGACCGCAACCGCCTCGGCGGCGGTCAGCCGAAGAGTTGAAGACCCGGAGGCGCGTAATCGACCGGTTGGCCCTGACGCCGACGCAGCGCGTAATCCACGGCCGTCTGCACCGCATGTTCGTCGGTCGGTTTGGACAGGACGCCGATGGTGCCGGCCACGCCCTCGCGCACCATGCCGGGATTGGCTGTCATGAACAGGACGGAGACGCCCATGTCCTGGCCCAGTTCGCGACCCAGGTTGATCCCTGTCGGACCATCGGAAAGGTGGATGTCGACCAGCGCCAGATCAACGTCGTTCTCGCGCACCAGATCGCGCGCGGCCTGCGCGGTCGCGGCGACGCCCAGAACCTCGTGACCGAGATCCTCCAGGACGAACCTGAGCTCCATCGCAACGAGAGCTTCGTCTTCGATGATGAGGATACGCGCAGTCATGGCTCGATCGGGGGTTCGGGAACGTACGTAACGTCAGTGTAAGGGATAGGTTTCAACAGAGGACTAATTTGTATATCCGCCCGCCGCTCGGCGTCGGGACAGAGCCGTCGCCGGCAGGTCCACGATGACCTGAAGCCCTTCTGGCCGCCATTCGCGCGACAAACGCCCGCCGAGCTGTCCCTCGACCGAGAGGCTGGCAAGGGATGAGCCGAAGCCGGTGCGTTGCGGCATGCCCTGGACGACCGGACCGCCCGTTTCTGACCAGGTCAGGACGAAGCGGTCCTCCTGCCGTTCCGTCGTCAGGGTGACCACGCCGCCACGCTCGGAAAGCGCACCGTATTTGGCGGCGTTGGTCGCCAGTTCGTGGAACAGCAGGGCCACGGAGGTCGCCGCCTGATCGTCAAAGACGGCGTCCTCGCCCTGAATGACGACGCGCGCCCCACCGGTCTCGTTCGCATAGGCCTTGAACAGGTCGGACAGGAAGGAATGAAGGGTCGTCGCCCCGATCGTGGTCTTGGACGTCTCGGTGTGCGGCCGCACGAACTCATGCGCCCGGGCTAGGGCGGCGATGCGCGTGCGCAGCGAGGCCGAAAACGCCTTGGCCTCCGGATACTGGCGCGCCGACAGGGCGACCAGGGCGGTGACGACCGCGAAGATGTTCTTGATCCGGTGGCTCAGCTCTTGGCTGACCAGCTCGCGGCCTTGCTCCAGCCGCTTCAACTCGTCGATATCGGTTAGGGTGCCGAACCAGCGGGTGATTTCGCCCGCCTCGTCGCGGATCGCCACCGCGCGGCCCAGAGTCCAGCGATAGACGCCGCTGTGATGCTTCAGCCGATATTCGATCTCATAGGGCTCGCCGGTTTCCAGCGAGTTGCGCCACACAGTCCACGCCCGTTCGCGGTCGTCGGCATGGAACATGTCGTTCCAGCCCTCGCCATCCGTCGAGCCCAGGGGCACGCCCGTGAATTCGTACCAGCGCGCATTGTAGTAGTCGTGAAAACCGTCCGGCAGGGTGGACCACACCATCTGCGGCATGGCGTCAGCCAAGACCCGGAACCGGCTCTCGCTTTCGCTCAGGGCCACGGCGGTTTCGGCGAGGTCCGTCTCGATGGTCTTGCGTTCGGTGATGTCCACCGCGACGCCGGGGAAGCGGATCGGCTTGCCCTCCGCGTCGAAATAGACCTGACCGCGCGCCAGAATCCAACGCACGTCATCGCCTTGGCCCAAACGATATTCGCTGACGAAGGCGCCGTCGTCCGTCATGGCCCGGTCGATCTCGTCGGTGACGCGTTGGGCGTCGTCGGGATGGACGCTGGAGGTGAAAACCTCGATGGCCGCGCCCTCGCGCGCCGCTTCGGGATCCACGCCGTACATCCGCGCAAAGCGTTCGTCGGCGATCACCCGGTTCTCAGGAATGTCCCAGTCCCAGGCCCCGACATAGGCTGAGGCCTCCATCGCCAACCGCGCGGTGCGGTCGCTGAGGTCCCGGTCCAACAGGGCGCGGCGCAACTCCAGTTGCGTCATCACCTGTTGCGCCAGGGTCTTGAGCGCCATCAGCTGAAGCTCGGTCAGACCTTGCGGGCGCGGCGTGTCGTCCAGCACGCACAGGGCGCCCAGCGGCACGCCGTCGGGCGTCCTCAGCGGATAGCCGGCATAGAAGCGGATGTGCGGCGCGCCCGTCACCAGATCATTGTCGATGAAGCGGTCATCCTGCATCGCGTCGGGGATGACCATGACGTCGTCGCCCAGCATCGCGTGGGCGCAGAACGACAGCGGCCGCGGCGTCTCGCGCACGCCCAGACCGACCTCGGACTTGAACCACTGACGCTGGGAATCGACCAGACTGACGGCGGCCATCGGCGCCTCACAGATGCGCGCGGTGAGCGACGCCAGATCGTCGAACGACCCTTCGGGCGTCGTGTCCAGCACGCCGTAACTTGTGAGGGCCTTCAGACGGTCGGCTTCGTCCCACCTCGGACAATCGACTTCGGGGTGGGTCAAGCAGGCGTCCTCGCTGGGCCGGTCATGTCCGGCCATCGACATCAATGCTCGGAGTGGCGAAGCGTTGCAATGCAGGATGTCAGTTCGCGGGGCGACCGACTTCCTCCACATCCATCGTCGTGACGCCTGTGGGCGCCGGGGCGGCGGGTTTGGTGGACGATGCGGGCCGCTCCAAGGCGTTCAAGCGCGCGTTGATGGCGGCGACTTCATCACGCGTCGGCAGGCGGCGACCGCCCAGGCTGACCACGCCGACGACCCGCTGCTGACCATCGATCTCGACCGTCTTCAACGGCGCGTCTTTCAGCGGAGCGTCGGGATCGGCGCCGCCGGTGGCAGAGCCGGCCGCGATCGTCATACGGGGACGCGAAAAACGCGCCTCGTCGATCGCCGGCTCGCGCCCATTGTAGGTTTTGCGGAAGGCGGCCGTTTCGCCATAGACGCCCTTCCAGCGATAGAAGATGTGCGCGCCGATTTGCGTCACCTTGGCCACCGTCGGCGCCCACCAGGGATGCACATAGTCGGCGTGATAGTGTGTGGCGGTCCCCACCTCTTGAGCCACGGCGCCGTTCAGCGCGCGCTCAGCGACCTTGCGCGCCCGCTCCCAGGCCCAACCGACCGGAGCCTGGCCCAGCGAGCCGTCGCAGGTGAAGCTGAACTGACAGCCGGTGACGCGTTCGGCGCCTTCGAACACCACGCCGCAGACGGTGTTGGCGTAGTTCGGATCGCGCACGCGGTTCAGGACCACCTGCGCCACGCCCGCCTGGCCGTTGTCCGGTTCAAGCGCCGCCTCGTAATAGACCGCCTGGGTCAGGCAGCGCAAAGCCCGCCTGCGATCCTCGGCGCTGCCCTTGAACACGAACGGCAGGGCAGGACGCAGCGCGCCGGACGCGGGCGCCATGGCCGCGTTCAGACGTTGGGCCTCGAGGCCGCTCTTGCCCGATTCCAGACCTGGCTTGCCGGCCAGCGTCAAGCTCTCCCAGCCCGGCGTCAGTCCGTAGAGAGCCGGCTGCAGAAGGTTGGGATCATGCCGCATGGCGACGGCCAGCTGCGACGGCGTCAATCGCCCCTTAATCGCGGCCAACCCGCCCGCGCCGAGGTCGCCGCCGGTGATGCGCGAGACAGCCTCTGCCGTCCGATCCATATCGGGCCGCACGCTGGACCCCGCCGCCATGGCGACGCCCAGCACCGCGCCGGCCGCGGGCAAGGCCGCCGCCGAACGCCGCAGCGCCTTCCACATCGTCTTCCAGGGCAACCGGGTCATTCAGGGTCCAATAGCCGCGATCGGCGCACCGGCCTTTCGCTGAGATCGCGCATCTAGTCCGACTTATAGGCGATTTTCCGGCGTCACGACGACCGCCGTTATCAAACCCCTCTGCGCGTCAGGGGTGGTCGCCCCAAACGCAAGGTGTAAAACTATGTTCCAGCGGGGCAAACGCGTCGCTGGTGGGACGAACCGACGATATGAGCGCAGGCGGATCGAAACGGCGGATCGCGGTCATGGATCGCTGGCTGATCGGCCTGGCGCGCCTGTCGACGGCCTCGCCGACGCATCGCCTTTTGATCGGGATGGGCGTCGCCCTCGCGGGTTTGGCGATCCGTGCGGCGGCGTCGCCGCTGTATGGCGAGGTGACCGGCTTCACCATCCTGTTGCCGGCGGTGACCCTGGCGGCTCTGGCGGCCGGCTGGACCGGAGCCTTGACGGCGCTGGCGGTGTGCACCGGCGGCGGCTGGGCGATCGTCGCGCTGACGGCGACCGGCCGGGATGGCGTGCTTGACGCCATCGGTGGTGCGGCGACTTGGAATTTCGTTCTCGTCGGCCTGTTCATCGCGGCGGTGGGGGCGTCGCTCCGCAAGGCCCTGTCGCGGCTGAGTGAAAGCGAGACCCGGTTCCGCGAACTCGCCGATACCGCCCCCTCGCCGATCTGGCTGCTGGACGCCAAGGGCGAGTTCGAGTTCGTCAACGCCGCCGTCTTCACCCTGCACGGGCTGGACATCGAGGCGTTGCGCGAAGGCGGCTGGAAGACGGCCGTTCACCCCGACGATCTGGAGACCGTGAAGGCGGCCGAGAAGGCCGGCGCCGCTGATCGCAAGCCGTTTCAGATGGAGGCGCGCGTTCTGGGGCAGGACGGCGTCTGGCGCTGGATGCGGGCCGTCGTGCGTCCGCGCTTCGACGGCCAAGGCGTCTTCGTGGGCTATGCCGGCATTTCCTTCGACGTGACCGAAACCCGTGAGGCGCTGGATGCGGCGGCGCGCGCCGCGCGACGTCAGGCGTTCCTGCTGGACCTCAGCGACCGGCTGCGCGACCTGACCGATCCCGAAGACATCATGGCCGATGTGGAGAGCACGCTTGGCGCGCTGCTAGACGTCGACCGGGTCGGCTATGGCGAGGTCGATCAATCGGCGGGCGTCGTCTCCATGAGCCGCGATTGGACCGCTGGCGTCGAGAGCGCCCAAGGACAATTCAGCCTGAACGCTTTTGGCGAAGGTCTGATCTCGGACCTGAATGAAGGCCGCACCATCCAGATTTCAGATGTGCGCGAGGACCTTCGCACGGCGGCGGTCGCCGACGCCTTCGACGCCATCCAGACCCGCGCTCTGGTGCGCGCGCCGCTGATCCGGACCGGACGTTTGCGCGCGTTTCTCTATGTCCATTCGGCGACGCCGCGCGACTGGACCGAGGCCGAGGTCAGCCTTGTCGAAGAAGTCGCGGCGCGCACCTGGGCCGAGGTCGAGCGCGCCCGCGCGGAAAACGAGACCCGTGAGAGCGAACAGCGGTTCCGCGCCATCGCCGACACCGCGCCGGTGCTGATCTGGGTCACCAAACAGGATCGCACGCGCGCCTTCGTGAACCGCGCCTATGTCGATTTCCATGGGTCGGACTATCAGACCGTCCTCAACCTGGATTGGCGAAGCGCGCTGCATCCCGAGGATCAGGCGCGCATCCTGGCGGAATCGATTAACGGGGAAGCGACGCGCGAGCCCTTTTCGATGGAGGCGCGCTATCGCCGTCACGATGGCGAATGGCGGTGGCTGAAGTCCTTCTCCCGTCCCCGTCTGGCGGGCCAGGAGGTCGTCGGCTTCGTGGGCGTGGCTTTCGACGTGACGGACATGCGCACGGCCCAGGCCCGACTAGAGGAATCCGAGAACCGCTTCCGCACCGTCGCCGACAGCGCGCCCGCCCTGATCTGGATGAGCGACGACGCCGCCCAGATGGTGTTCGCCAACAGGCGCTACCGCACCTTCTTCGGCGTCGAGGCGGACGCGCATCTGCCCGACAGTTGGAGGCGACTGATCCATCCGGACGACGAGGGGGTCTTCGCCGCCGCCTTCATGCGCGCCTTCGAGGCCCGGGATCGGTTCGAGGCGCTGACGCGGATCAACCACCCGACGCTCGGCCCGCGCTGGCTGCGGACTGAAGGCGTGCCGCGCTTCGACGCCTCGGGTCTTTTCCAGGGCTATGTCGGCGCCTGCCTGGATGTGACCGACGCCAAGCGGGCCGAAGACGACCTCAAACGCATCAATGAACTGCTGGAAGAAAGGGTCGACGAGGCCCTGATCGAAAAGGCCCAGGCCGAGGCGCAACTGGTCCATGCCCAGCGGATGGAGGCCGTCGGGCGGCTGACCGGCGGGGTCGCGCATGACTTCAACAATCTGCTGACCGTCGTGATCGGGGCCTTGGACATCATCCTGCGCAGCGAGGACGCGGCCAAGCGCAAGAAGCTGGGCGAGGCGGCGCTGGCGGCGGCGCGACGAGGCGAGAGCTTGACGCATCAGTTGCTGGCCTTCTCGCGTCGTCAGGCTCTGCGGCCCGAGCCGATCGATCTCAACGCCCTGATCCGCGAGAGCGAACCGCTGCTGCGCCGGGCCGTTGGCGAGGCCGTGGACTTCAAGGTCAAGCTGAAGCGCGGCGGCGCGCCCGCCAATGTCGATCCGGCCCAGTTCGAAGCCGCGCTGCTGAACCTGATCGTCAATGCGCGCGACGCTCTGGGCGATGTGACCGGGGCCAAGGGCCGCCAGGCCCGCATCACCGTGCAGACGCGGGCCTGCGCCGTCGAGGCGGGACAGATCGCCGAGCTGGCGGCCGGCGACTATGTCTGCGTCAGCGTCGCCGACAACGGCGAAGGCATGTCGCCGGACATACGCGACCGAGTGTTCGAACCGTTCTTCACCACCAAGGGCGTCGGCAAGGGGACGGGCCTGGGGCTGAGCCAAGTCTATGGGTTCGCACGCCAGTCAGGCGGCGGCGTCCAGATCATCTCCGAGCCGGGACGTGGGGCCGAGATCTGCATCTTCCTGCCGCCCCTGTCGGCAGAGGACGCCGCGATGACGTCGAACCTGGTCGCCGCCGATGGCGCCCCCTTGGTCGAGGGCGGGCGGATGTTGCTGGTGGAGGACGACGCCGGCGTCGCCGCCATCGCGCTCGAAATCTTGGAAGGTTTCGGGCTGGAGGTCGACTGGGCCGAGACGGGCGACGATGCGCTGAAGTTCCTTCAGGCCGACGACTTCGATCTGATGCTGACCGACGTGGTGATGCCCGGCGGCATGAGCGGGATCGATTTGGCGCGCGAGGCGGCGGCGCGCTGGCCGGATCTGCGGATCGCCCTGACCTCGGGCTACGTCGGCGAGGACGTGGATGCGGTGCTGGCCGACACGATCTGGCCGCTGCTGCGCAAACCCTATTCGTCGGACCAGTTGCGCGCCCTGCTGGAACGCCTCAGCGCCGCGCCGACGAACTAACTAACAAGGGAACTAACGCCAAAGAAAAACGCGCCGCAGCGATGCGACGCGTCGATCTGTTTGGAGCCGCAGCTGGATTTAGCGGCGGGCCTTGCGGGCGGCGTAACGCGCGTCGCGCTTGGCCTTCTGCTCTTCCTTGGTCAGTTGCTTGCGCGCCTTGCGGTCGGCGCGCTTTTCCGCGTCGATCTCTTCCTGGGCGGCGAGTTCGGCGGCCAGACGAGCGGCTTCCTTTTCAGCCTTTTCACGACGCTGCTCGGCCTTGGCCAGCTCGTGCTGCTGACGCAGGGCCTCTTTTTCGGCGGCGCGCTTCTCAGCCAGACGCTCGAACTCGGGATCGGGCGCGGCGGCCTTGGGCTTGAATTTGGCGAGCAGGGCCTTCTTGGCCTCTTGCTGGGCGGTAATGCGGTCGGAGAATCCGGTCTTCAGATCTTTCATGCGAAAGCGTCAGGGTTCCTTGTGAGCGACCAGGGCGGTCGTCGGGGGTCAGGCTGCGCCACGCACGGCCCGAAGCGGGGCGCACAAAGCCGATAAGCGCGCGGAAATCAAGGTTCGCAGCCCGCAAATCGGCCTGATGCGTCATTTGGAGCGTCGCGGCGGCGTGGCCGCAACACTTCGATCAGATAGGTGCCGCAGCCCTGATCGCAAGCGCGGCGATAAGAGCGTGCGTCGACCGAGGCGGTCTTAGTTCGGCTTTTGCGCTTGGCCGACAGCTGTCCCAGCCGCACCGCCCACGGCGGCGCCGACCGGGCCGCCGACGACCGCGCCGGCGATAGCACCGCTGGCGGCCTTCTGTTCGATGGTCGCGCCGCAGGCAGACAGGGAGATGGCCGCCGCAGCCGCTACGGTCACGGTGATAATTTTTGTCATGGGTTTCTCTCCAAAGGCCACGCTTGAACGCGAGCGCGGCATAGCGGTTCCTGGCTTAGGCTCTAGTTGCGCCGACGACCACCGCCACAATTCTAAACAGCTTTGTTCGCTCCAGTTAGTTTGCTGCGATGCAGCATATCTAGACATAACAAGTTCAACTGTTGATGGATACAGTATTCGGCCTATAGATTTATCTAGCCTTGCCGTTTTGCAGCCACACGGGTCGCCGCGACTGAAAAATACCTACCGAATTCGAGGCGTTAACCATCGGATTGCAAATCGAACACATTGAGGCCATAAAAGGCTGGCTAAAGGCCCGTCCTCGACGCCCGGGCCACTGAGCCGAGCGCCGGAATTTGCAGGCTGGACCGCGACCGCAATGGGTCGCCTCGCCGGCAAGACTACCCCGGGGGCCGCGTTTCTCGCCCTGCTGAACAGGACTATCTCGTTGTCGCATTCCTCGCAGACGCGCGCCATTTTGCGCGCCGATCGTGTGGCCAAGATCAAGCCCATGACGGCTGCTGCAGCCTTTGGCGGTCTGTTGGGACTGGCGATCGGATGCGCCTATCTGGGCGGCACGACGGCGCGCGCGACGACGCTGCGCGCCCAGGCCGAACGGATTCAAGGCGCCACCGCCGCCGGTTTCACGGAAGAAGCTCTCGCCGCCGCCGCCGGCGGCCTCGACGCCAGCGCCCTGACCATCGCGCGTCGACACGATCCCTACACCAGCGCGGGCTCGGCCCAGCGCGATCGCCAGGCCGAACTGCTGGCCGCCCGTCTCGAACAACTCCGTGCGCCGGGCGACCCCAACCTTCGCCGCGCCAGCCTAACCGCACCGACCGCCGCGCCCGCGTTCCGCGTCGCCAACGCCTTGGACGCCAGCCGCGATCTCGATTGCCTGACCCAGGCCGTCTATTATGAAGCCCGTGGCGAAGGCGCCGACGGCATGAAGGCCGTGGCCCAGGTCGTCCTGAACCGCGTGCGCCACCCCGCCTTCCCCAAGACGGTCTGCGGCGTCGTCTTCCAAGGGGCGGCGCGCAGCACCGGTTGCCAGTTCTCCTTCACCTGCTCCGGCGCGATGCGTGGACGCGTCAACCAGGCTGCCTGGAACCGCGCCAGGACCGTGGCCTCGAACGCCATGTCGGGGTCGGTCTTCTCGCGCGTCGGCAATGCGACCCACTTCCACACCACCGCCGTGACGCCGGGTTGGCGTTCGTCGCTGGTGCAGGTCAGCCAGGTCGGCAGCCATCTGTTCTATCGCTTCGGCGGCCGTTCAAGCACCGGCGGGACCTTCACCTACGCCGCCCGTCGCGCGGCGCCGGCGGACCAGCCACGCCTGATCCAGGCCGGCCTAAACCCGGTCGAAACCGCGCGCCAAGCCGGACAAGCGGTCGCCTATTCGATGGTGCTGGCGCAGGAAGGCCGCGCCCTGCCCGCGCCGGCGGCCCAG
Organism: Brevundimonas sp. 374; assembly: GCF_900102995.1. NCBI lineage: Bacteria > Pseudomonadati > Pseudomonadota > Alphaproteobacteria > Caulobacterales > Caulobacteraceae > Brevundimonas > Brevundimonas sp. 374. Next base: position 204,209 of record NZ_FNKT01000002.1, read on the forward strand.
TCGACGACGTCCTCGCCTGCCGCCACGCGCGCCGCCGTGTCCCAACCGGCTTCCCGCCCTGCGCGGGCGAACGAGACCTCGGCCAAGACCGACGTCGCCGAAACGGCCTCCAGCCCCGCTTGATCGGCGGAGGCCTGGAGGCCGTCAGAGCGCGTCCAGGCCGATATCCAGAACCGGCGCCGAATGGGTCAGGGCGCCGACCGAGATGACGTCCACCCCCGTCTCGGCGATGCCGCGCACGGTTGTCAGATCGACCCCGCCCGAGGCCTCAAGCACGATCCGCCCTGCGACGCGCGCCACGGCGGCGCACAGGTCGTCGAGGCTGAAGTTGTCCACCATGATGACATCGGGCACCGCGCCCTCGTCGATCAGGGCCAATACGGCGCCCAGTTGATCCAGCCCATCTACCTCGACCTCGACCTTCATCAAATGCGGGGCGAAGGCCTTGGCCCGCCGCACCGCCTCGGCGACGCCGCCACAGACAGCGACGTGGTTGTCCTTGATCAGGATGGCGTCATCCAGCCCGAAGCGATGGTTGATACCGCCGCCGCAGGCCACGGCGTGCTTCTCCAGCGCGCGCAGGCCTGGCGTGGTCTTGCGCGTATCCGCGATCCGCGCCTTCGTCCCGGCGACGGCTTCGACATAGGTGCGCGTCAAGGTCGCCACCCCGCTGAGCCGTCCGACCAGATTGAGCGCCGTCCGCTCGGCCGAGAGGAAGGCCCGCGCGTCGGCCTCGACAACCGCCAGCACGGCGCCGGCCTCGAAGGCGTCGCCATCCCTCAGCCGCAGATCGACCGAGGCGTTGGGGTCCATGGCCAGCACGGCCAAGCGCACGCAGTCGATGCCGGCCAGCACGCCGGGTTTTCTGGCCGCAAAGGCCGCCTTCATCCGCGCATCCTCTGGGATGCATGCCATGGCGGTCATGTCGCCGGCACGACCCAAGTCCTCAGCCAGCGCCAGCCGCACGACGGGCTCGATCAGGACTTCTGGAAGTCGTCTCATTCCGCCGCCTCCAGCGCCGCCGGATGGGGAATCCGAACCCGCGTATGCACCGCCGCCCCACCCGTCTGCGGATAGTCCGAGCGGTAGTGCCCGCCCCGGCTCTCATGCCGGTCCAGCGCCGCTTGGGCGATGAGCCGCGCCGCCAGAAGAACAGCCGCTGGCCCGCACTGCCTCTCCAGCCGGTCGATCAGGGCGGTCAGGGTCTGCAGCCCCGCCGCATCGCGCACCACGCCAGCATGCGCCGTCATGGCGGTCCGCAGTTCGGCCATCGCCTCATCCGGCAGGTCGGGCGAAACCTCGGTCGCCAACGCGCGGCCGCCGCCGACTTCCTGGGCCGCCGACCTGCCTGTGCGCCGACCGAAGGCCGCCGCTTCCAGCAGAGAGTTGGACGCCAGCCGGTTGGCGCCGTGGACGCCGGTCGCCGCGCACTCTCCGACCGCATAAAGGCCCGCGACCGTCGTGCGGCCGTCGGCATCGGCGGCGATCCCGCCCATGTGATAATGGCACGCCGCCATCACCGGGATCGGGCTGACGCGCGGGTCCAGACCGGCGCGCATACAGGCACCGAAGACGGCGGGAAACGCGTGCGGAAACTCGTCCCCGATCGCTGCCCGCGCATCCAGAAAGGCCCCTCGCCCGTCGGCGCGCGCCGCATGGACCGCCCGCGCCACCACGTCGCGCGGTTTCAGATCGGCGTCGTCCGCCTCGCCCAATAGAAAGCGCCCCTGACCATCGATCAGCCGCGCGCCCTCGCCCCGCAAAGCCTCGGTCGCCAGCGGCGTGGGCTCCAGTCCCACGTCGATAGCCGTGGGGTGGAATTGTACGAACTCGGGATCGAGGATTTCCGCGCCGGCGCGCGCGGCAAGGGCCATCCCCTCGCCCTTCAACGCCGCCGGGGTCGTGGTCGCTGCGAACAGACCGCCCGCCCCGCCCGTGGCCAACACCACCGCCGTCGCCGTGATCTCGACCAGGCGGTCGCCGCGCACGACCATCGCCCCGACCACTCGGCCGTCGGCATCCTGCGACAGGGCCTTCAGCCGCGCGTCGTCCCAGACCTCGATCAACTTTTCAGCCCGCACCGCCGCAACGACAGCAGACAGGATGGCTCGGCCAGCGCCGTCGCCGCCGACCCGGGCCACGCGAGGAACGGAATGAGCCGCCTCCAGACTGACCACAAAGCCGCCGTCCGCATCCCGGTCGAACGGCGCGCCCAAGGCCGCCAACCACTCGACCGTCTCGCGCCCGGCTTCGGTCAGGGCGCGCGCCGCGACCGGCTCGACCAGACCCGCGCCCGCCGCCTCGGTATCCTTGGCGTGCAATGCGGCCGAGTCCTGCCCTGTCAGCGCCGCCGCCATCCCGCCCTGCGCCCACGCGGACGAACAGGCGTTCAGCAACGGCTCGGGCGTCACGACCAGAACCTTTGCCCCAGCCTTCGCCGCCTCAAGCGCAGCCGACAGCCCCGCCAGCCCCGCCCCGACGATCAGAGGTCCATCGTGCCGCGTTCGGTTCATCGTCCAAAGCCCAAATAGTTGAGGCCGAACTGCACCGCGCCGGCCGGATCGCCCCCCGTCATCAGCATCAAGGCGCCGACGGCCGCCGCCGCGCAGATCGCGAGGGTCAGCAGATAGAGGGCCAAGCTCTTGCCCGCCTCGGGCCAGCTCAGCGTGCCCCAGGCCGCGCGCCAGACGCCACGCTTCAGATGGCTGAACACCGACAGAGCCAGGAAGGCGGCCAAGATAAAGCGCCCGGTCGTCAGCCCCCACCAGACCACCGCCACGCCGATGACTAGCAGCACGATCTGCTCCAGACGCGGATGCACACGCGTCAGCACCGGGCCAAGAGCCTTGGATCCATCCAGAGGCGGCGCAGGCACAAGGTTCACCAGATTGAGCATGGCGATGAAGAAGGCGCCCATCAGCCACTCTCCCTGCCCCAGAACCATCCAGACCCCGACGAAGGGGATCATCGCCAGCAGGCCGAAGGCCGGTCCGGCCAACGACACCAGAACCCCGTCCCACTCGCTTTTCGGCTCACGCCGCGCCTTGGCGAGGCCGCCCAGGAAGGGGATGATGTAGATGCGGGCCGGCCCCATGCCGAGCTTGTTCATCGCCAGGGCGTGGCCCGCCTCATGGACGAACAGGCCGATCAGCACCGCGCCCGCCACGATGGCGCTGCCCGTGATCCACCACAGGAAGCCGCCCATCAACGCCGTGGACAGCATCGCCCACACCAGGCTCTGGTCCTTCTCGATCGGCGCCTCGGCCGCGGGCGCCGGCGCGGTTTCACGCGCCGATGTCGCGTCGGGCTTGGCGTCCCAAGGCCCCGGCGTGCGGTGGGGCGTCTGATCTGTGGTGTCTGTGTTGCTCATGGCGTCCAGATGGGCGCGGACGACCGTCCCGTCTCCGGGACCGATCGCCGCGTCACGCTCAGATCAGTTCCACATCCACGTGGTGGCGCGCCTTGACCAGATCGTAGCGCGCGGGAATGGCTGGCGGCGGCAGGTCGATCATTCGCTGCACCGCCAGGCGTCCACGCTCGATCATGTCGGCCGGCACCGTGACCTCGAACTGCATGTTCAGCAGGCAGTCGTGGATGTTCTGAAGCGTGATCCGCTTCATGTGCGGGCACAGGTTGCACGGGCCGATGAACTGCACGCCCGGTACGTCGCCGGCCACGTTCGAGGCCATGGAACATTCGGTGATCATCACCACCTGTTTGGGCCGGCGCGCTTCGACATAGTCGGTCATCGCCGCCGTCGAGCCGGCGAAGTCCGCCGCCGCCAGCACGTCCTCAGGGCATTCGGGGTGGGCCAGGATTTCGGCGCCCGGATAGGCGGCGCGCATCTCGGCGATATCGCCGACCGTGAACCGCTCGTGCACCTCGCAGCGGCCCTTCCAGGCGATGATCCCGACCGTCGTCTGGGCCGCGACATTGCGCGCCAGGAACTCGTCCGGGATCAGGATGACGCGGTCCACTCCCCATTCCCTGGCCGCCCATTCCACCACCTGAACGGCGTTGGCGGACGTGCAGCAGATGTCGGTCTCGGCCTTCACATCGGCGGTGGTGTTCACATAGGTCACGACCGGCAGGCCCGGATAGCGCTGCTTGATCAGCCGCACATCCGCCCCCGTGACTGATGAAGCCAGCGAACACCCGGCGCGCAGGTCGGGGATTAGCACGATCTTCTCGGGCGACAGGATCTTGGACGTCTCGGCCATGAAGTGAACGCCCGCCTGAACGATCACCCTCGCGTCCGACCGCGCGGCCTCCTTGGCCAGCCCCAGGCTGTCGCCGACATAGTCCCCGACCCCGTGGAAGATCTCGGGCGTCATATAGTTGTGGGCCAGGATTACGGCGTCGCGTTCGCGCTTCAGCCGATTGATTTCGCTGATCAGTCGCGCCTGCGCGGGCCATTCCAGCGGCGTGACGTGGTCCTTGACCTTGGCCCACACCCCCGCGGTTTCCCGCTCCAACTCTTTCGTCAGACCAAAGGCGCCGTCAGCCATGATCATCTCCATACCCTTATGCTCACATTTAGCATAAGCAGGCGCAATGTAGGCCGATGCGGGCGGTGTGCAAGAGGAAATGCAGTACTCTTCCTGCAAGTCATCTATGACTGCGATTTGCAAAAACCGTTCCCAAGTGGATGGATATCGCCTAGATGGCAGCCCACTTCTTTGCCGCCAAGCGCCTATTCACGACATTTCCATGCAGGATACCATCCGCCGCATCCTCACCGCCCGCGTCTATGACGTGGCGGAGGAAACGCCCGTCGACCCGCTGCGCCGCCTGTCGGCCCGGCTCGACCGGCCCGTCCTGCTGAAGCGCGAGGACTTGCAGCCGGTCTTTTCGTTCAAGATCCGCGGCGCCTACAACAAGATCGCCGGCCTGTCGGAGGACGAACTGTCCAGGGGCGTCATCTGCGCCTCGGCCGGCAATCACGCGCAAGGGGTGGCCCTGGCGGCCGCACGTCGCGACATTCCCGCCACCATCGTCATGCCCACCACCACACCCGGCATCAAGGTCGCGGCCGTCCGCGCCCTGGGCGGTGAGGTGGTTCTGTACGGCGACAGCTTCGACGAAGCCTATGCCCACGCCCGTGAACTGGAGAGCCGTACCGGCGCGGCGTTCATCCATCCCTTCGACGACCCCGACGTCATCGCGGGCCAGGGCACGGTGGGCCTTGAGATCGCCCGTCAGCACGCCGATCCGATCGAAGCCATCTTTGTGCCTATCGGCGGCGGGGGCCTGGCCGCCGGGGTGGCGGCGATCGTCAAATTCCTGCGGCCCAAGACCCGGATCATCGGCGTCGAGCCGGTGGATGCCCCGACGATGAAATCCGCCATCGATGCGGGTCAGGTCGTGACCCTGAACGAGGTCGGTCTGTTCGCCGACGGCGTCGCCGTTCGTCGAGCCGGGACCGAGACATTCCGCCTGTGCAAGGATCTGCTAGACGAGATCGTGCTGGTGGACACCGACGCCATCTGCGCCGCAATCAAGGACATTTTCGACGACAGCCGCGCCATCGCCGAACCCTCCGGAGCCGTCGCGCTGGCCGGGCTGAAGGCCTGGGCCGCCGCCCATCCCGGTAGCGGCAGTCTGATCGCCGTCAACTCGGGCGCCAATCTGAACTTCGATCGGCTGCGCCATGTCGCTGAGCGGGCCGAGATCGGCGAGGGCGCCGAGGCCCTGCTGGCCGTGGCGATGAAGGACGACCGCGACGACTACCGTCGGTTCCTTGACAGTCTGGACGGTCGTTCGGTCACCGAGTTCAACTATCGCTGGGCCGGCGACGGTCAGGCGCAAATCTTCGTCGGCGTCGCCCTGCGAAACGGTCCGCCCGAGCGGGACGACCTGATCGCGGCGCTTCGTTCCGGCGGCTATGCGGTCGAGGACATGAGCGACAATGAGACCGCCAAGCTGCATGTCCGCTACATGGTCGGCGGCCGCACCGTCGGACTGCCCCACGAACGCATCCTGCGCTTCCAGTTCCCCGAACGCCCCGGCGCCTTCCTGCGGTTCCTAAACAGCCTGCAGCCCGCCTGGGCCCTGACGCTGTTTCACTATCGCAACCACGGCGACGACGTCGGCCGGGTGCTGGCGGGGATCAGCGTGCCGCCCGAGGAACAGGACCAACTGACCACCGCCCTGGCCGATCTGGGCTACCCTTACGTTGATGAGACCGCCAATCCGGCGTGCCGCCTGTTCCTGGACGGCGCGTAACTACGTAGTGCGCCCTTAACCGGGCGTTTGCGGGCGCGGATGCATAGGGACAGGCCTACGGAGCTCGTCATGTTCTCGTTCAATCGCCTGTCCATCGCCCTGAAGCTCGCCGTCGTGGCGGGGCTCGCCATCGGCGCCTTGATGATCGTCGCCGCCATTGGCGTGACGGCCTATTCCGGCGCGATCGTCCGCGACATGGCCAGCCGATACGCCGAAAGCGCTGCGCAAGAGGCCTCGCAAGAGATCCGCAACGAAATCGTCTCGGCCGGCACGGGCGCCAAAACCCTGGCGGCAACCCTGGGCGCCGCACGACAGACGGGCCTGACCGACCGCGCCGCCTATATGGCCTTGGTCAAGCCGAACGCCGAAGCCACCGACCAAGTGATGGGTGCCTGGTTCATGGCCGCCCCGGACGCCGTCGGCGCCGACGCCGCCCACATGGGTGATGCGGCGACCAGCTCGAACGTCAACGGACGACTTTCCATCTACTGGGTGCGCCGCGACGATCAGATTTCCCTGGAGCCCGAGGCTGACGGCTCGGACTTCGAACAAGCCTATTACACCGAGCCGATGGCCAGCGGCGCGCCGGTCGTGGTCGAGCCCTATGAAGAGAACATTGGCGGCGGCAAGGTCGCGATGACCTCGGTCGCCTATCCGGTGCGCGCCAACGGCCGCATCATCGGCGTCGCGGGCCTGGATATCACCCTGGCCAACCTGTCGCAGCGCTTGGCGGCGATGAAGCCGCTGGGCACGGGCCGCGTGACATTGGTGTCGAACAAGGGCGTCTGGGTCGCGCATCCCGACGCCGCCGTGCGAGGCCAGGCCTATGCCGACGCTGGCGCGGACATCGTGCGCAACGTCATCGCCAAACGACAGGCCCAGGCGGTCGAGGGCGTCAGCGTGAACGGCGAGCCGGTTCGACGTCTGATCCAACCCGTGGTCTTACCCGGTCAGAAGGCGACTTGGGCCGTCGTGCTGGACATCCCCGTCAAGACGATCGAGGCCCCGGCGCGGCAGTTGGCCTTGATGCTTCTGGTCGGCGGCGTCCTGATCATCGCCGCGATCATCGTCGCCCTTTTGATCACCAGCGACCGTCTGATCCGACGCCCGCTGGCGCGTCTGACCGCCGATGTGCGGACCATGAGCGACGGACGCTATGACATCCCCGTCGCCGGTGCGGACAAGGCCGACGAACTGGGCCGGATTGCGCGGGCGCTTGAGGGGTTCCGGCTCGAGCTTGGGGACGGACTGGCGCGGCGCGACCAGCAACAGCGCGAACGTGCCGCTGCCGAGACCGACAGTCGCCGGCACGCCGAGGAGACCGAGCTTTTCGCCGCCTCGCAAACGCGCGCTGTCGAGACTTTGGGCGAAGGTCTGTCGCGTCTCGCCGCCGGCGAACTGGCCTGGCGGATGCCAGAGGCGGGCTTCACCGCCGACACGCGTCGCATCCCGGAAGATTACAACGCCGCCCTGCATCAGTTGCACACGACGATGACCGGCATCTGGACCACGGCCCAGTCGATGCGCGGCGGATGCCAGGACATCGCCGCCGCCGCCGACAGCCTGTCGCGCCGCACCGAGCAGCAGGCCGCCGGTCTGGAGCAGACCGCCGCCGCGCTGGACGAGCTGACGCAAACGGTGCGCAGCAGCGCCGAAAACGCCGAGCGCGCCCGAGACATCACTCAGGCCGCTCAGGCGGCGGCCGACAGGGGCGAGGCCGTCGTGCAGGACGCAATCGGCGCCATGTCGGAGATCGAGCAGTCCTCGACCCAGATCAATCAGATCGTCGGCGTCATCGACGAGATCGCCTTCCAGACCAGCCTCCTGGCCCTGAACGCCGGCGTGGAGGCCGCCAGGGCTGGCGAAGCCGGGCGCGGTTTCGCTGTGGTCGCTTCCGAGGTGCGGGGCCTGGCCGAACGGTCAGCCAGCGCCGCAAAAGAGATCAAGGCGCTGATCGCCCTGTCGCAAAGCAATGTGCAGCGCGGATCCGATCAGGTGTCGCTGACGCGCGATAGCCTCAGCGCCATCGCTGTCCAGGTCGCGGAGGCCAACGCCCTGGTTCGCACCATCGCCGCCGCGACGCGCGAACAGTCGGTCGGCATTGGCGAGATCAATGTGGCGATCAATCAGATGGACCAGTTCACCCAGCAGAACGCCGCCATGGTCGAGGAATCCACCGCCGCCAGCCACGCCCTGACGAACGAGGCCGGCGAACTGGAGGGTCTGATCAGTCGCTTTGATCTGGGTCAGACGGCGCAGTCGAGACACGCCGCCTGATCAGGGGACGGGCGTCACGCACAGCGCCCGCCTGTCTTCACGCCTTGTCGATGGCGGCGGCGATCTGATCGCTGGAGTGGCCCGTCAGGTCCTTGGCGATCTCGCCGACCAACTTGGCCTGAAGGTCCTTGCGCCAATGCTTGCGCAGCTCGCCCAGCGTCTTGGGCGCGGCGATCACCAGCAGTTCGTCGATCTTGTTGGTGACCGACCATTTGTTCAGCACCTCGGCGACGCCCATGGCGAAACCGTCCTCGGCCTGGGTGTCATTGTCGGGGTTCGCCTCATTGGATCGGCGGCCGGCCGAACCCGACACCCGATCCGCGATGGCCGGGGTTTCCAGCGGCGTCAGCTTGATGTCCGAGGCGTTCGTGTTCTTGAACAGGGCCAGCTTCTCGCCATCAACCACCGCCACCAGCGCGCCATTGGAAAGTTTCATCGTCGATACTCCAGTGTGTAGGGACCTGGACAACGAACCGGGACGCAGGCCGTTGCCTCACGCCGCCGATCCCATAGTGTCGCGCGACAAAACCGCCGGGAGATGAACCATGCCTGACGTCCTGCCGCTGGACCGCCGCCGCCTGATGGCCCTGGGCGCATCAAGCGCCGCGGCTGCGATCCTGCCGGGGTGCGCGACCATGACGGCTGCATCGCCGCGCCAGTCGGTATGGACCTTCGATCGCCTGGCCGACATCGGGGGGATCGAGACCCGCGTCGAGGGCGCGCCGGGCCTGATCGACAGCCCCTTTGGCCGAGCGATTCAGTTCGACGGCGTGGACGACGCCCTGTTCATCGATCAGCATCCGCTGACCGGGGCCGAAACCTTCACTTTCGAAGCTCTTTTCCGACCCGACGGCGGCGCCTTCGAGCAACGCTGGTTTCATCTCGCCGAAGAGGCGCCAGCCGGTCAGCCGCCGTCGCAGACGCGCTTCCTGTTCGAGATCCGCGTGGTTCGGGACCGCTGGTATCTGGACGCCTTCACGCGCGGCCCCGGCTACAACCACACCCTGATCTTCCCCGAGCGGCTCCATCCGTGCGGACAGTGGTTCCACGTCGCGCAGACTTTCGACGGCGTCCTGTACCGGGCCTATGTCGATGGGGTCCTGCAGGGCGAGCACCCGGTGCAGTTCAAGCCGCAAGGGCCAGGCCGCGCCTCGGTCGGTTGCCGCATCAACCGCGTGAACTACTTCAAGGGCGCGATGCGTCAGGCCCGCTTCACCCATGCCGCCCTGCCGCCTGAACGGTTCACGCGGGGCTAACGACAGGCGCTGCGCGCTAAGCCTCGCCAAATCGTCCAGGTTGCGCCTATGGTCAGACGATTGATGGGGAGCGAAAAATCATGCTGAGAATTTTGGCTGCAGCACTGGCGCTTTCGACGGCTGCTTTGACGACGCCGCCTACGCCGGCTCTCGCGGCGGCCAGAGCCGCTACGCCACAGATGTCGCGCCAGGAATCCCGAGATCACGACCTTTTCGTTCAGGCCAACACCGACTTTCAACGACGGGGCTATCCCGCTCTCGCCCGGCGTCTTCCCGCGCTCCGTCAGGCGCTGGATCGGATGCCTGCGGATTATGGACAGTTGGTCGAGCAAGCAGGCCAGCACGTTGTGAGAGTCTCCGATCCCGGCGACGTGCTGATGATGATTGTCGGCCTATCGGCAGCCGCCGGCAAGGATGGAAGCGGCGCAAAAGGCGCGACGGCCCTGCCCAATGTCTACGGCGACATCGCCCTGATGCTCGCTTCGGAAGCCGTCGAGGCGCGTCGGTACGAAGAAGGCATCAGCTATCTAGATCGCGTGCTGAAGGTACAGCCGAAAAACTGGTTGTTGCTTGTCGAAAAGGCCGCCGCTCTGCAGGGGTTGAGACGTTGGAATGACGCCCTGGTTCTGGCTGACGCCGCATTGGCGGACGACGATATGCTGATGCTTTTGCATCGCGGCCCATTCCATCGCCGGCGCGGTTTCAGCCTGATCGAACTAGGCCGATTGGACGAGGCGAAGGCCGCTTATGAGGCCGCGCTTAAAATCGATCCGGACGACGCAAACGCCAAACGCGAACTGGAATATATCGCTGAACTGAAGGGTGGCGCATCGCCTACTGCGCCCCAAGTGCTCTCTCCGCTCTCGCCGACGCCTGCTCCACCAATCCGCTAGAGCAGCCGACCGCCCGCTTCATGCGCCAGAAGCCAGCGTTTGCGCTCAAGCCCGCCCGCATAGCCGGTCAGGGTCCCGTTCGCTCCGATCACGCGATGGCAGGGCACAATGACGCCGACCGGATTGGCGCCGTTGGCCAGGCCCACGGCGCGGACGGCCTTTGGCGCGCCGATGGCCACAGCGAGCTGACCGTAGGTGCGGGTCTCGCCGGTCGGAATGTCGCGCAAGGCCTTCCACACCGCGCGTTGGAACTCCGTACCGCCGGTGCGGACCGTGATGGCGTCGAAGGCGGTCAGGTCGCCGCCGAACCAGGCCTCAACCGCCCGGCGCACCGGCTCCGGCGCGCGGCCTTCGGTCAGCACGACTTCACCGTAGTGTCGACGCAGCAGCAGGCGCAGACGGGCCTCGTAGTCGTGGAAATCAAGCGCCCGCACCGCGCCGTCGGCGTCGGTGACGACCAGCACCTCGCCGACGGGGGACGGGATGCGATCCAGGGTCAGATGCATGTCAGGCTGCTCGGTCATTTCGCCGTTCCTCGCTCAGGGCCCAGTAGAGTGCGCCGTAGGCGCGCCACGGCCGCCATCGCTCGGCGCGCGCCAGCAGCGCGGCGTCCGTCGTCGCCAACCGGTCGCTGGGCGCATCCTCGCCGGCGTCGATCCAGTCGCCCGCAAGCCTTAACCCCGAGCTCGCCCTGATTGCGGCGTGCAGAACGGGATCGGCCGACAGGTCGCGCGTGATCGCCTCGGGATCGGCGGCGAGGTCGAACACCCGCCGCACCCGCGCCAGCACGCCCGGCAAGGCTTTCAGATTGTCGATCCGCGCCTCGACCGCCGCCTTGCCCGGTTGGGCGGGGCGCACCGTCACCGCACCCTCCGCGCCATCCACGTCGGGGCGTAGCCGCCGAGCCCAGACGCCATCGACAATCGCCTCGCCCGCGACGCCGCGCGTCGCCAAGGTCGTCATCATGGCGTCCCAGTCATAGGGCGGACGATAGGACAGACCGATCTTGATCATCCCGCCCGCTTCGGCCTCGACCTTGCGACGCCGCAGGTCGGACGGTGCGCGACCGTAAAGGGTCTGAAACGTCTCATTGAACCGTCGCACGCTGCCGAAGCCCGACGCCATCGCCACCTCGGCCATCGACAGGTCGGTCTCGTGGATCAACTGTTTGGCCAGCAGCACGCGCCGCGTCTGGGCCACGCTGACCGGGGCCGCGCCCAGGTGCTGACGGAACAGGCGGCGCAGCTGCCGCTCCCCCATGCCCAGCCGTGTCGCCAGAGCGTCCGTGTCGCCGATATCCAGCGCGCCCGCCTCGATCAGCGCCAGGGCCCGGCTGACGGTGTTGGACGTGCCGCGCCAGGCGCCCATTTCCGGCGCCGTCTCCGGCCTACAACGCAGACAGGCCCGTAAGCCCGCCGCCTCGGCCGCTGCTGCGCTGGGGTGAAAGACCACATTCTCGCGCTTCGGCGTCCGCGCCGGGCAGACGGGCCGACAATAGATGCCGGTCGAGGTGACGCCGGTGAAGAAACGCCCGTCGAAACGGGCGTCCCGCGCCACGACGGCGCGCCAGCAGGCCTTCTGATCCAACAGCTGATCCATGCCCGCAGGATGCGCCGCCGGCCCGACGATGTCTCGCGGTTTTCGGACATGGATCGGATCAGTCTCTCAGGAAGAACAAGGCCTCCACCGTCGTGTCCAAGGCCCGCGCCAGTTCCAGGGCCAGCACGGTCGAGGGCACGAAGACGCCGTTCTCGACCGTGTTGATGGTCTTGCGCGAGACGCTGGCCTTGTCGGCCAGCCCCTGCTGCGTCAGGCCTGCGGCGGTGCGCGCCTCCTTCAGCCGCGAGCCGAGCCTGGGATCACCCATCGCGACCGGCCTCGCGATCCAGCCAGGCGAATCGCAGACCCGCTGACGCCCCGCCCAGCGCCAGGACATAGGGCAGAGCCAGCACGCCATAGTCCGCGCGCCACAGACCCAGACCCAGCGCTACGGTCACCCCGCCCATCAGCACGACGAAGGCCAGGATCATCGATCGCGCCCGCAGCACCTGCGTCAGCTCGTCTTCCATTAAGCGGCGATTTTTCTGCGCATTCCAATCCCAGCCCATGACGAGCACGGGAATCAGCCAGCCGTACAGAACCGGCAGCAGGATCTGCACATAGGCGCCGAGGTTGTGGTCGCCGCCCAGGACCCTCTGCATGGCGAGATGCGCCTGAGCCATGAACAGCAGCAGCACCAACGGATAGAGGACCAGCTGTTGCGTACGCCCCCGCTGCAGCTTTTCGCGGCGGGCGCCGTCACGGCTTTCCGCCACATCGATCGGCTGACCGGGGCGGCCGCACCACGCCATCATGGCGCCGATGATCAACAGCCCGAAACCGAAGCCGGCCGCCACGCCCGCGGTCGTCGCCTGATCGCCCTCCGTTCCATGCATGAGCGCGAAACCGGCGCCGCCGGCCAAGGCGGCGGCGCCGATGACGAGCATGGCGACGCCGCCCCACCAGTATCGACGCCGGCTCGATTGCACCCGCAGAACTGCGGCGTTTTCGTCCTTGTTCACAACTTTCTCCTGAAGTAACCTTGAGGTTACATATCACCTATAGGTTACACGCCGTCAAGAGGGGATGTCGCCTTATCGACCGACGACCAGTCGCGCCGCCGCCCGGATGACCCGCACCACCTCTGCGGCAAAGGCCCAGACGACCACGACCATCAGGATCGTCGCCACCCCGCCGACATCGTCGCCGGAGCGGCCGATCAGCACCCGAATCCGATCCACGAAATCGGTGACGCTGCCGACCCAGATCAGCGGCGACAGCGCCGACCAGAACCAGACCCACAGCAGGCCCAAGGCGGCGGCGATCCCGAAAGCCAGGTCGCCCAGCGCCGTGACCCGCACATTGCCGCCCGACGCCGCTCGCATCAGATCGAAGCCGATACGGCAGGCGGCGAACAGGGCGACCGGCCAATAGGCGACCCGCACCATGTCGGCCAGAATGCGCCCGTAATCGACGCCGTCGACGACACCGGCCAGTTCCTCCGGCCGGATCGGCGCCACCTGTAACAGGCCCGTCCACCACAACAGCACCACGGTCCAGCCGATGGCGCTGGCCACCGCACGCGCCACGGGCGACATCTCGGCGCTCTTGCGCACGGCGCGGCCTGACTTGGCCTGACCCATGTTCCGTCCCGACCAGTCGCCGTTCGCCAGCTTCTGTCCCCACTGCTCGGCGTCGAAATCGCCACCCAGCTCGAACAGGCCCAGATCCTTGACGCGCCATTTGGCGATGAAGTCCGGCTTCTTAGACTGACGCTCCAGCACGAAGCCGACGGCGGTGAGCAAACCGACGACCGTGATCGCGCCGCTGATCAGGCTGGAGATCCCCTGCCCGATCGCCTGGCCCACATAGACGTCGCCGACCATGACCCGCACGGCCAGGCCGATCAGGGTGACGGCCGCCATCACCGTCAGCCCGACTTTCAGCCCGAACATCCACCACGGATAGAGCTCAGGCCCGATCAGCGCCTGCGGTCCTGCGCGATAGCGCGCCGCTACGCTCAGCGGGTGACCGACTTCCCGCAGCAGGCCCTCGACCTCGTCGTCGGTGGGCGCCCGGCCCAAATGCGCCTCCAGCGCCTCCAGACGCCCCATGATCTCGTCGCGCAGCTCGGCGACGATGTCGTCACGGTTGTCCTTCCGCAGCTGGGCCGCCACGGCCTTCAGATAACGTTCGACCAGGTCCATGCCGGTCTCTCCCTCTTTCCCGATGTTCACAGCATCTTCTCCAGCGAGGCCGACAGGCCGCGCCATTCCACAGCGAGCCGTTCCAGCATCGCCTCCCCGCGCGGCGACAAGCGGTAAAACCGCTTCTTGCGCCGCTCCTCCTCGCGCCATTCGCTATCCAGCAGCCCCTGGCTCTCTAGCCGGCGCAGCAGCGGATAGAGGGTGCTCTCCTCCATCTCGACCCCGACCTCGCCCAAGGCGACCCGCAGCGAATAGCCGTATTGCTCACGCCTGAGGCTCGCCAGCACGGCCAGGATCAACGACCCCCGCCGCAGCTCCAGCCGCAGGCTCTCGAACAGCAGCGCCTCGTCGTTCTCGCTCACCCACCACCTCCGTACGCCACATAGTGTGTGACACACAGTGTATGGGACATACTGTGCGAGGGTGTCAAGCTGAACCGACCGCAACTCAGCGCAACTCAGCGCGCTATGGCGAGACACGCCCTCACTCACTAAGTTCTGTTCATGAACCGTTCTTCGACGCCGAAGCCCGCCGCCGCCAAGCCGGCCAAGCCCGTTCACGTCCCAAATCCAGGGGTGCAGGAGGCCTCGGCCGCCTTCATCCGCGACACCGGCAAGATGCCGATGTTCGCCCCGGTCGCCGGGCCGCGCCTGACGCCGGAGGAGCCGGTCGCCGCGCCCGCCGACTGGGTGCCGCACCGCCCCTCGCACGAGGGCAAGAAGAAGGGCGGCCGCTTCCGGCTGGAGACCAAATACACGCCCGCGGGCGACCAGCCCGCCGCCATCGCCGAATTGGTGGCCCAGGCCCAAGCCGGGGACCGCGACCAGGTCCTGCTGGGCGTCACCGGCTCGGGAAAGACCTTCACGATGGCCAAGGTGATCGAGGAAACCCAGCGCCCCGCCCTGATTCTGGCGCCGAACAAGACGCTGGCGGCCCAGCTCTATTCCGAGTTCAAGTCGTTTTTCCCCGATAACGCGGTAGAATACTTCGTCAGCTACTACGACTACTATCAGCCAGAGGCTTATGTTCCGCGTACGGACACGTACATTGAAAAGGACTCAAGCATCAATGAGCAGATTGACCGTATGCGGCACTCTGCGACGCGGGCTATACTAGAACGAGAAGACGTCATTGTTGTGGCGTCGGTGTCCTGCATCTACGGGATCGGGTCGGTTGAGACCTATACGGCGATGACGTTCACGCTGAAGGTGGGGGACCAGATCGACGAGGCGAAGCTGCGGGCGGATCTGATCGCGCTGCAGTACAAGCGCAACGATCTGAACTTCGACCGGGGCATGTTCAGGAAGCGGGGCGACGTGATCGAAATCTTCCCGGTCCACCTGGAGGACCGGGCCTGGCGCATCAGCCTGTTCGGGGACGAGCTGGAGGCGATCCAGGAGTTCGATCCGCTGACGGGCAAGAAGACGGCCGATCTGAACGAGATCACCGTCTATGCCGCCAGCCACTATGTGACGCCGCGCCCGACGCTGAACCAGGCCGCCGCCGGCATCAAGGCGGAGCTGAAGGAGACGCTGGACTGGATGGTCGAGAACGGCAAGCTGCTGGAGGCCCAGCGGCTGGAGCAACGCACCCGGTTCGACCTGGAGATGATGGAGGCCACCGGCAGCTGCGCCGGCATCGAGAACTACAGCCGCTGGCTGACCGGCCGCGCGCCGGGCGAGCCGCCGCCGACCTTCTTCGAATACATCCCCGACAACGCCCTGCTGTTCGTGGACGAGAGCCACGTCACCATCGGCCAGATCAACGGCATGTTCCGGGGCGACTACCGCCGCAAGTCGACGCTGGCGGAATACGGCTTCCGCCTGCCCTCCTGCATCGACAACCGCCCGCTGAAGTTCGAGGAATGGGAGGCCATGCGCCCCCAGACGGTACACGTGTCAGCCACCCCCGGCCCGTGGGAGATGGAACAGGCGGGCGGCGTCTTCGTCGAGCAGGTCATCCGCCCCACCGGCCTGATCGACCCGCCGGTCGAGATCCGCCCCGTCTCCGGCAAGACCCGCAACCAGGTCGACGACGTCATCGACGAGGTCAAGGCGACGACGGCCAAGGGCTATCGCAGCCTGGTCACCACCCTGACCAAGAAGATGGCCGAGGACCTGACCGAATACATGCACGAGCAGGGCATCCGCGTCCGCTACATGCACTCCGACGTCGACACGCTGGAGCGGATCGAGATCCTGCGCGACCTGCGGCTGGGGACGTTCGACTGTTTGATCGGCATCAACCTGCTGCGCGAGGGTCTGGACATCCCCGAGTGCGGCCTGGTCGCCATCCTGGACGCGGACAAGGAGGGCTTCCTGCGCTCGGAGACCTCATTGATCCAGACCATCGGCCGCGCCGCGCGCAATGTGGACGGCCGCGTCATCCTGTACGCCGACCGCATGACCGGCAGCATGGAGCGCGCCATCGCCGAGACGGACCGCCGTCGCGAACGGCAGATGGCCTACAACGCCGAACACGGCATCACGCCCGAAACGGTCAAGCGCGACATCAAGGAGATCATGGACAGCCCCTATGAGTCGCGCGAGATGGATCGCCTGACCAAGCCGGGCGTGGCCGAAGCCTCCAAACCCTTCGTCGGCTCCAACTTCCAGGCCGCCCTGCGCGACCTGGAAGGCCGCATGCGCGAGGCCGCCTCCAACCTGGAGTTCGAGGAAGCCGGCCGCCTGCGCGACGAGATCAAGCGCATGAAGCTGATGGACCTGGAGTTCGCCAACGAAGCCCTGACCGGCGCCGGCGAAACCGTCGACAAGTCCGCGCCCAAACGCTGGCGCGCCGAGGCGGCGGCGGAAGCGCAGGAGCGGTTCAGGAAGGGGCGGCTGTAAGCCGACTCCGCGAATCACTTCCGATCAAGTAGATTGATCAGTTGTGAACTCTAGAACCGGCACCTTCATCAAAGGCGGCAAACGTCTCATCGCTTACGAGCTTGCTCGCTCGGGCGATGCTGACGCATGGAACGCATGGCGTCAGGAAAGCGACATTTTTGGCGATCATCAACGTTCGCGCGTAAATCTTTCAGTCACAGACTTAACCGATCGCCGATTTTCGGGATACAATCTTACAAATGTTTCGTTTTATCGGTCGAATCTATCGCGCTCAAACCTAGAGAGCGTCGATCTTGCCTATGCAGATCTTCATGAATGCCGGCTGATCGAGGCAAATCTCTCTCGGTCAAATTTACGATATGCGCGCTTGTCGCGCGCTTACTTGAGAGGCGCGATTTTAGACTTTGCAGATCTGCGAGGTGCAGACTTACGTCGCGCCAGCCTCACGTCTGCGTCGATCATAGGCTGCGACCTCCGCGGGGTGGATTTAAGCAGCACCCGTGGACTAGACCAAGCGCAGCTTGATGACGCTATTGGGGATGGTCGTACTCGTCTCCCACACCACCTTTATGCGCCTGCAAGCTGGGACATTTATGAAGGCGAGCGCCATAATGACGACGAAGGCATCGAAGATCTTCGCATCATACCCGCCAGCGTTGAAGTTGCTGTTATCGGCGGTATCGTCCAACTTTCCCGACAACCTGGCGATGCGCATTTTGCATCAACAGCCGACCCCGTTGCTCTGCGCAGAGAAATTCTTGCTGACATCGAGCAACTAATGCCTCGATGGGGTAACGTTCCTGAATTGGTCCGAGCGGTAAATCGTTACGTCGAGGAACTTAGAAAAGATGATGGCGACATCATCATGATCGGCGTTCGTGGATTAAAGATGCAGACTATTTTTGCCGCTGTTTCAGGGTCCAATGATGCTGATGCTCCCGAAATGCTTCCTGACGCTGTCGGAAGCATGAGGGCAATCCTACTTCAACATTTCCTATTCATCAGTCAGTCTCATAAGTGGAAGGCATTTTTAGAAGAAGCTGCGCTAGCTCCATATTCGACCGACGATCGGGAAGCGGCCAAAAACAGCAGTGCGGAAGTAGCGAATGTTTTGGACAATTATCAAGACGCTTGCGAGTCTCAAGTACCACGAGCTATCGAAATAGTCGCGGAAGAAGTCGATATAAGTGATGATGCTCAGAAGCTTGCCGTCTTCAATGCCTTTGCCAGCGTCGAAAACCTTTTCCGGAGCCTCATCACCTGGATCGTGCGTGAAGCTAAGCGCTTTTTAGGCGACGCTTGGACTAGCTTCAGAGAAAACTTGGCGAAGGTTGTCGGCACAAGTATGGCGGGATTAGTCGTCGCGTTATTTACAAGTAAAGTTGCCATTACCCTCGCCAATGCATATCCTGAAAGATTTGCGTGGCTAGCCCAAGCTATTGAGATGCTCAAGCCAATCCCATAGCTGCTGCTGACTAAAATGTCGGGAATATCAGGCGGCAACTTTGCCACTGACTTGTTGCGCCGTTAACATTTACTATAACTGCGCCTACTGATTATCCGAAGAGATTAGCTGCTGGAAGCAAGATCAGATTAGGGATTTCACCGCCTTTTGTGGTTTGAGCCGAAACGACCCCTCATCCGACCTCGCTTCGCTCGGCCACCTTCTCCCGCAAGGGGAGAAGGATTGGTGGTCACAACTCATCCAGCGTCTTCTCCCATTCCTCCATCGTCACTCTCCCCCGCAGGGGGCCGAGGAAGAGGTCGAGGCCCTGGGAGATGCGGCGGTCCTGTTCGCGTTCGATGACGGGGTCGAGGCCGGCGGCGCGGAGCTGGTCCTCGAGCGCGGCGATGCGGCGCTCCAGCTGGACGCGGCGGGCCAGTTGGGCGTGGCCCCATTCGGTGTTGGCGCGCTCCAGCTTCTGCTTCGCCTGCCAGTACTGGCCACGCAGTTCCCAGTCGCTCTTGTCGCTGGTGTTCATGGCGAAGCGGCGCTCGGCCTCGGCCTCATTGGTCAGGATGTCGAAGACCAGTTGCAGGGGGGCGTTCTTCACCGTCAGGCGGGCGGCGCGGCCGGGGCCGTCGCGGTCGGCCAGTTTGCGATAGGTCTCGGCCAGGGCCGCCAGGGCGCGGGCCTGGGCGAAGTCCTGGGCGTGCAGGGCGCGGCCCGAGGCCTGGGCGGCGGCGCGGGCGAGAGCCGCAGGATCGTTGGGGTCGTCGGGCGACAGGTCGGCCGCGTCCTGAGGCGACAGGGGCTGGGGCGCAGGCGTCGCGGCCTCGCTGCGCGGATGGCGGGACCAGCCCTCCTTCGTCGCGCGGGCGCGGATGGAGGCCTCGGTCACGTCGTGGCGGGCGGCGACGGTCTTGGCGTCGAGGCCGGACAGATAGTCCTTTCGGACCTGGGTCCAGACCTCGGGCGGTTTGATCTTGTAGCGGCGTTTTTCCATGCGGGCATTATGGGGCGGTCTCTACCCCAGGCCGGAAGAAGGCCGATTTTCGAGGCTAGAGATTTGATTTTCCACCTCGCGACATGTCAGGGGTCACGCGCCAGCTGTGCACGAGGCGCGGGTGCGACCGATGATGACGCAGGGGCGTGCGACACCCCTGTACCCATGAGCCAGGGCATACATCGCAAGATCCGGCCGGACGCCGTCTGGGCCGAGGTCAGGAAGGCGTGGGAGGACGGCGAGACCGCGCGGTCCGTCGCCGCCCGCTATGACGTCGGGGTGCACGCCCTGTGGAAGCGGCGCGAGGCGGAAGGCTGGAAACGGCCCGAGCCGACGCTGGCGCCGATCGAGCCGGCCGAGGGCTGGGACCGGCATATCCAGGCGCGGCGCGACGCCTTCAACGCCCAGTTGGAGGATGCGCGGGCGCTGGCGGAATGTCTGGCGGCGGCGATGACGGACGAGCGGCTGAGCCGGGCGCCGCACTGGCATATTCCGTGGCTGTATCACTGGCGCGCGACGCATCTGGGGCCCGAGGCGACGGCGCGGGACCGGGCGCGGGCGATCGAGACGGGCCAGCCGTGGGCCGAGCGGTTCTGGGACGACGACGGGGCGCTGAAGCCGCTGGCGTGGCTGGATCTGGAGATGGCGCGGCTGCATCCCGAGGACTGGCGCGCGGCCATCGGCCTGCCCGACGGCCTGCCCGAGGCGGCGACGCGATACGCGCCCTGATGGGCGCCGCAGTTGACTTATCGGCGATAAGCGCCCATTTGCGCGGCGTCGCACACTCGCGATCTCCGGCGTCTCCAGCGCGTGTGGGTCCCCTTCGGACCTGTCTGTAGAAGCCGCCGGCCCCTCATATCCATTCGCTGCCCGGACACGCGGGGCGGCGCCCGATCCACCCCGCAGGCCTCCTCCCCGAGGCCCCGTCGGGACTGGCGGTGCGCGGCCCGACGGCGTCATGCCATGGCTGATAGCGCCCTGCCGCTACGCGAAAGATAGACTGCCGTGAGCACCACATTCGAATCCATGGGCCTGAACAAGGCCCTGCTGCAGGCCCTGGCCTCGACCGGCTATACCAAGCCGACCCCGATCCAGGAAAAGGCCATCCCCGACGTCATGGCCGGCAAGGACCTGTTGGGCATCGCCCAGACCGGCACCGGCAAGACCGCCGCCTTCGCCCTGCCGATCCTGCATCGCCTGGCCGAAAACCGCATTCCGCCCCGGCCCCGCACGACGCGCGTGCTGGTCCTGAGCCCCACGCGTGAATTGGCCACCCAGATCGGCGACAGCTTCAAG
Source organism: Brevundimonas sp. 374 (assembly GCF_900102995.1). Taxonomy (NCBI): domain Bacteria; kingdom Pseudomonadati; phylum Pseudomonadota; class Alphaproteobacteria; order Caulobacterales; family Caulobacteraceae; genus Brevundimonas; species Brevundimonas sp. 374. The sequence goes on from NZ_FNKT01000002.1 coordinate 225,195, forward strand.
GCCTATGGCGCGCACCTGGGCTTCCGCGTCGCGGTGATCTTCGGCGGCGTGAAATACGGCGCCCAGGAGCGGGCCCTGCAACAGGGTCTGGACATCCTGATCGCCGCGCCCGGCCGCCTGCTGGACCACATCCAGCAGAAGAACCTGGACCTGTCCTCGACCGAGATCTTCGTGCTGGACGAGGCCGACCAGATGCTGGACCTGGGCTTCATCAAGCCGATCCGCCAGATCGTGTCCAAGATCCCGGCCAAGCGCCAGAACCTGTTCTTCTCGGCGACCATGCCGTCTGAGATCGGCAAGCTGGCGGGCGAGCTGCTGAAGGATCCGGTCAAGGTCCAGGTCACGCCGCAGTCGACCACGGTGCAGCGTATCAGCCAGTCGGTCGTCTATATCGAACAGGGCCGCAAGCGCGCCCTGCTGACCGAGATGTTCAGCGATCCCGAATACACGCGCTGCCTGGTCTTCACCAAGACCAAGCACGGCGCCGACAAGGTCGCGGCCTATCTGGAAGCCGGCGGCGTCGAGGCCGGGGCCATCCACGGCAACAAGAGCCAGCCCCAGCGTGAACGCACCCTGGAAGCCTTCAAGAAGGGCAAGCTACGCGTGCTGGTCGCCACCGACATCGCCGCGCGCGGCATCGACGTGGACGGCGTCTCGCACGTCGTGAACTTCGAACTGCCGCACGTGCCGGAAAGCTATGTCCACCGCATCGGCCGCACCGCGCGGGCGGGCAAGGACGGCACCGCCGTCAGCTTCGTCGCCGGCGACGAGATGAAGCTGCTGCGCGACATCGAGAAGGTCACGCGCCAGAAGATCCCCGCCATCGACCGCCGCAACGACAAGGCCCTGGGCCAGCTGGACGCCACCATCATGGCCACCGGCGTCGGCAAGAAGGCGACCCTGCCCGAACGCGAAGGCGGCGAACGCAACGAAGGCGGACGGGGTGGTCGCGGCCGTCGCAATCCCCACCGCGACGGCGTGCGTCCGGAAGGCGGCGGCCAGCCGCACCGTCAGCGCCGCAACCGTCCCGGCGGCGAGGCGGCGGCTCCGCGTCCCGAGCGCGCCTACAACCCCTTGGCCGGCGAGCGCGTGCCCTCGATCAACGACAACGTCAAACCGGCCGAAGGCGAAATGAAGCGCCGCCCCCGTCGCCGCCCGTCGAACGGCGGCAAGGGCTACGGCGGCGCCGCCAAGGGCTGAGCCTGCGGGTCGGGGAGCGTTTGCTCCCCCCCGCCTTCATGTTGAGACAAAAGAAACGGCGGCTCCTGCGAAGGAGCCGCCGTTCTCATGTCAGCCGGGGCTGAGCGGAACTCAGAAGTTCCAGGTCGCGCCCAGCGAGAAGCCGACGCCCGAGCCTTGCGCTTCGCCGCGCAGGTTCGAGATGACCAGGCCGTTGCCATAGACGTCGCGCGTGTCGTTGATCGTCGCGGTGTCGATGTCGATGTAGGTCACGGCGCCGTCGAAGGTCATGGAACCGATCGTCTTGGACAGGCCGGCGGCGTAGAGCCAGCGGTCGCCGTCCGGAATACGGGCGGTGCGGTGATCGTCCGAGGTCGGGGTCGGGTCGTAGCCCAGGCCGGCGCGGAAGGTCATCGAGGGATCGATCTTGTAGTCGAAGCCGATCGCGCCGGTGGTGACGTCGTCATAGTCCTGAACGATGGTCGAACGGCCGTTCGCGCCATAGGTCACGCGGATAGCGTCGAACTCGCTCCAGCCGATCTGGTTGACCTGGGCGTTCAGCGTGAGGCGATCGTTGACGGCGTAGCGGGCCGAGACGGTGGCGTACCAGGGCGTGTTGAAGCTGGCCTGGCCGTCGGCCGAAACGTTTGCCGCAGCCAATGCGCCAGTCAGGCCGGAGATGTTCACCGAGCCTTCCAGTTCGTGCTCGATCTTGGAGCGGTACGACAGACCGAGGTCCAGCTTGCCGAAGTGCATCTGGGCGCCGGCGTTCCATCCGTAATCCCAGCCGTCGCCTTCCAGCTGGTTGCGGCCGTCGGTGGCCGAGGGGATCAGCACCAGCGGAGCAACGCCAGCAATGGTCGGCAGGTTCGGCAGCGCCGACGACAGGGTCGCCTTGGCGTACTGGGCGTCGAAGCCGGCGCCGATGTCCAGCCAGTCGGTGACCGTCATGGCGGCGACCAGGCTGACGTTGGCCGAACGCAGTTCCGACGTCAGGGCGTCGTAGCGGGCGAAGTCGGGCTGTTCGTATTTGGTGGTGAAGTTGTAGGGCGCCTGAACGGCCAGGCCGACGTTGAAGCGGTCGCCGATCGGCATGGAGACGGCGAAGTTCGGCACGATGCCGCTTTCGACGACGTCGTGGACATGCGGGTCGCCAGCCACAACGGTTGAGCCGCTGAGGATGGTGCCGGCCGGGAACGGCGGCGTCGGGGCAGGCAGGTTGTAGCTGAGCGTGGAGCCGCGGTTGTCGACGTCGGAGTCCAGGATCAGGCCGTGCATGCCGACATAGACTTCGCGCTGGGTTCCGGCGATGGCGGCGGGGTTCCACCACAGCGACTGGACGCCCTTGTCGGCGCCGACGCCGGCATTGGCGCGACCCTGGCCGCGGGTCGATTGTTCCTGGACATAGAAGGAGCCGGCCATGGCCGGGGCGGCGACGCCGGCCAGCAGGGCGGTCGTCAGGGCGATCCCGCCCACGCGGGCGAAGTTCCTGGAGGTCATTTCATACACCTAAGTAAGCGCCGGCCGCATTACTCGCGGTCGATCAGGGGAGGAGCCCTCTCAGCGTTCGCGGCGCGAAAGCGTTGCGGGCAAGGCCCCCATCGGACCGGAAACAGGCGAAACCGTGGCGCCTGAGCCGCACACGATCACGGCTTTGCGAGGTTACGCAGCGGCAACATCGATGCCCAGATTACGCAGTTCTGCGATCAAATCATGCGCCGCCGCATGGATCTGATCGGCGTTGCGGCCACGAATAACCAGATGGGTTCCGATCTCGCCGACGCTGCCATGGCCGAAGGGGTAGCTGCCGAAGGACAGGTCGCGGCGCTGGTTGGCTGCTGCGCGTAACACATCCGCCACAGCCCCCTCGCCCACGCCGGTGACCTTCAAGGTCTGGGCATGAACGATGGCGCCGGTGCGCAGGCGCGGGGCCACATCCTCCAGCATCGCCTGCATGATCTTGGGCACGCCGGCCATGACGAAGACATTGCCGATCTGGAAGCCGGGCGCATCGGTGACCGGATTGGCGATCAGAACGCCGCCTTCGGGGATGCGCGCCATGCGACGGCGCGCGGCGTTGAACTCATCGCCATAGCGGCGCGACAGGATCGCCAGCGCGTCGGGATGTTCATGCAGGGCCACGCCGAAGGCGGCCGTCACGGCGTCGGCGGTGATGTCGTCATGGGTCGGACCGATGCCGCCGGTGGTGAAGACATAGTCCCAGCGTGAGCGGAGGGCGTCCAACGCCTCGACGATCCGGCCGTGATCGTCGCTGACGACCCGCGCCTCCATCAGGTCGATCCCCAACGCCGCCAGAAAGCGGGCGATGGTGTTGGTGTTGGTGTCCTGGGTCCGGCCCGACAGGATTTCGTCGCCGATGACCAGGACGGCGGCGGTCGGGCCAGAGCGGTCGGTGTCAGCGTCGGTCATGCGGGAATCCGGGGGCAGGCTTGAGGTTTCATGCTATAACGCCCATCTGCGGCGAACGGATTGCGCCGTATCCCGCCTTTTGCAGACCGATCGCCCCATGTACGAAACGCCCGAACTCGAAACCGACGTCCTGGTCCGCTCCAGCGCCATCCGCATCCATGAGGCGGAAGACTTCGAGGGCATGCGCAAGGCCGGCCGTCTGGTCGCCGAGGCGCTGGACATGATCGCGGCGCATGTGAAGCCGGGCGTCCTGACCAGCGCGATCGACGATCTGGTGCGCGAGTTCACCCTGGACAACGGCGGCCTGCCCGCCTGTCTGGGCTACAAGGGCTACGAGAAGACCGTCTGCACCTCGATCAACCACGTCGTTTGCCACGGCATTCCCGGCGACCGGGTGCTGAAGGACGGTGACATCGTCAACATCGACCACACCGTGATCGTGGACGGCTGGCACGGCGATTCCAGCCGCATGTATGCGGTGGGCGAGATCAATGCGCGCGCCAAGAAGCTGATCGATGTGACCTATCAGTCGCTGGATCTGGGCCTGGAGCAGGTCAAGCCGGGCAACACGTTCGGCGACATCGGCTATGCGATCCAGAAGTTCGTCGAGGCCCAGCGCATGAGCGTGGTGCGCGACTTTTGCGGCCACGGCATCGGCCGCGTCTTCCACGACAGCCCCAACGTGTTGCACTACGGCCGTCGCGGCGAGGGCGCGGTGCTGAAGCCCGGCATGTTCTTCACCGTCGAACCGATGGTGAACCTGGGCAAGCCGCACGTGAAGGTCCTGTCCGACGGCTGGACCGCCGTGACCCGCGACAAGTCTCTCTCGGCCCAGTGCGAGCACACCATCGGGGTGACGGAGGACGGGCTGGAGATCTTCACGGCGTCGCCGGCGGGGCTGTTCCGACCGAACTGACGGACGGCGGCGGCGAGCTTTAGAGACAGACACTTTCTCGATCGAGAACGCGACGCTAGGTTGCCGAAACGCAACCTGATGGATTCGCCGATGAGGAATGCCTGCGCCGTGATCGGCCTCGCGATGCTGTCGCTGGGCTGCGCCGCTGATCGTGCGCCTTCCACGCCAAGCGCCATGGGGATGATGTCTGATCAGGGCGCAGAGCTCGAGCGGTGCGTGCCGGTGAAAACCAAAGTCATATTCAGTTGCTGGTGGTCGGGCCCTGACGCCCCGCTAACCCACTGCGTCAACTACGCCGAAGACGAACCTTCCTGCGGCTTGAAAGCTCAGGTCGGCGCCTATCTCAACAGAGGCGCGCCCGGAGGCGGCAACGCCTACGAGCGCAAACGTGGGACGTGGCAACTCATCTCCTTTTATGCGGACAGCGAAGGCCGTGTCGGGATGGCGGCGACCAAAACTGACGGCACTCGGTTTCTGCTTCACCATGACCAATCTTCGCCGCCGAATGGAGCTGTCACCTCCCCAAACTGGCCTCGTTGGCCGCCAGGGTTGGAGTTTGGTCCGGAGCAGTTGCGCCGATGACGTATGCTGTAAGCGGTGCGCCAACACAGAAACCTCGGCACAGCGGTCATCGCGACCGGCTGCGTGAGCGGGCGGCGAAGGGCGGTTTGGGCGCCCTGCCCGACTATGAGCTGCTGGAGCTGCTGTTGTTCCGCAGCGTGCCCTATAAGGACACCAAGCCGCTGGCCAAGGATCTGCTGGCGCGGTTCGGAGGCTTGGAGGGGATCGGGGCGGCCAGCCATGAGGCGATCGAGGATCAGGTGGCGCGCTCGATGGGATACGCCGTCGGCAAGGTGACGCGGGCGGTGGCGCTCGACCTTCAACTGATCTTCGACGTGACGCGGCGGATCGCGAAGGAACCGACGGCCAAGCGGCCGGTGATCTCGTCCTGGACGGCGCTCCTGGCCTATGTCCGCGTCGCCTTGCAGCACGAGCCACGCGAGCAGTTCCGGGTGTTGTATCTGGACAAGAAGAACCAGCTGATCCTGGACGAGGTGCAGAACCGCGGCACGGTCGATCATGCGCCGGTCTATCCGCGCGAGGTCGTGCGGCGCGCGCTGGAGCTGTCGGCCAGCGCCCTGATCCTGGTGCACAATCATCCGTCGGGCGATCCGACCCCCAGCCGCGCCGACATCGAGATCACGAAACAGGTTGTGCAGGCCGGCCGCGCCCTTAACGTCGAGGTTCACGACCATCTGGTCGTCGGCCGCGACGGGGTGGCCAGCTTCAAGCAACTGGGCCTGATGTGACCGACAGAATTCTGACGACCGAGCGACTGGTGATGAGCCCCGTCTCGACTGACGATTTCGGTGAGCTGCTGACGCTGTGGTCCGATGAGGACTTCACGCGCCACATCATGGGCCGGGCGCTGGGGCGGGAAGAGGTCTGGTTCCGGCTGCTGCGCGATCTCGGCCATTGGGCGGCGATGGGCCATGGCAACTGGACGGTCCGGCTGAGGGACGGCGGCGCCTATCTGGGCAGCGTCGGGGTGTTCGACTATCGCCGCGAGTTGGAGCCGCCGTTCGATGCGCCGGAGCTGGGCTGGGGCGTGGCGCCGGGGTTTCAGGGGCGGGGCTATGCGGCCGAGGCCCTGACGGCGGCCTTGGACTGGACCGACCGGAGGCTGGAGGGGCGAACCGTCTGCATGATCTCGCCCGAGAACCTGGCCTCGCTGAAGCTGGCGGCGCGGGTCGGTTATCGCCCCTATGCGACGACGACTTACAAAGACCAGCCGGTGCAGTTGTTAGAACGGCAGCGCTACGGAGCGTAGGTCGGCATTAAGGATTATCGGGCAAACTGGCGTCCAACGAAGTGTGAGTGCCCGCCATGCCCATGTCCGTGGAAACGCTGCGCCAGCATCTGGTCGAAGCCTTCGCCGACGCCGAGATCGAGATCGAGGATCTGGCGGGCGACGGCGACCACTATCGCGCGCGGATCGTGTCGAGCGCCTTCGCCGGCCTGCCACGCGTGCGTCAGCACCAGATGGTCTATGCGGCGCTGAAGGGTCAGATGGGCGGCGAACTGCACGCCCTGGCGCTGGAGACCTCCGCGCCGGCCAAGGAGGGCTGACGGCCATGCGCTATCGCCCCTTCGGCGTCTCAGGCTCCGCAATTTCCAACCTGACGCTGAGTTTCGGCGCCGACGTGCTGAAGCGCGGTCGCGAGGCCGGGCTGGACCTGCTGTATTCGGCGCTGGAGGCCGGGGTGAACAGCTATCGGCTGGAGACCGCCGATCCGGTGGCGGCCGAGGTGCTGGGCGAGGCCCTGTCGCATGTGGATCGCAAGCTGGTCTATGTCAGCTTGACGCTGGGCGCCGGCGACGGTCGCGACCAGCAGCGCGACTTCTCGGCCCAGGGGATGACGGCGGCCATCGATCGGGTGCTGCACTTCTCGGGCCTGGGGTGGATCGACGTGGCGGTGCTGCACGAGCCGGGCGAGACCGAACTGGCGCAATCGTCGCTCAGCGCGTTGAAGGCGATGCGCGCCACCGGACGGATCAAGCTTTTGGGCATCGCCGGCGGCGGCGACGTGATGGACGCCTATGTGTCGACGGGGGCGTTCGACGCCCTGCTGACGCCGTTCGACATCAACGCCGACTGGAAGATCCGAAACCGCATCCGTTCGGCGCGCGAGCAGGACATGGCGGTCTTCGCCTATGATTTCTACGCCGACCGGCGCGCGCGGGCGCCTGATGCGCCGATCTTCAAAAAGGGGCTGTTCGGCTTCGGCAAGGACAAGCGCCCCGTCGATACGCCCAAGAAGGACGCCTTCGGCTTCCTGTACCGCACCCAGAACTGGACGGCCGAGGCGATCTGCCTGTCCTACGTGCTGACCGACCCGTCGGTATCCAGCGTGATCGTCAATCCGACCGACACCGATCGGCTGGCGACACTGGCCGCCGCGCCCGAGCGGGACATGCCGCCGGGCCTGGCCGCGCAGATCGAGATGGCGCGCGTCGTGGCCAATCAGGCGGCCTGACCAGCCCCAGCGGCTGTGCAGAACGTCGCGGACGCCTTGACCGCGCCCGTTCGGCTCCCTAGCTGACGGGCTTCACGAAAGGCCCTTATCCGTGACCGACACCGCCCAAGCCGCCGATCCCGTCCACGCCTTCATCGGCGAAACCGTCGCCCAGAACGACGTGGTTTTGTTCATGAAGGGCACGCCGGACCAGCCGCGCTGCGGCTTCTCGTCCCTGGCGGTGCAAATCCTGGATCATGTCGGCGCCGGCTTCGTGGGCGTGGACGTGCTGCAGGACGAAGCCCTGCGCGAAGGCATCAAGAGCTTCACCGACTGGCCGACCATTCCGCAGCTCTATGTGAAGGGCGAGTTCGTGGGCGGATCGGACATTATCCGCGAGATGTTCCAGGCCGGCGAACTTCAGGCCTTGATGGCCGAGAAGGGCGTGCCGCTCGGCGAGGCCTGATGGCCAGGAAGACCCTCACGCCGCGCGAGGACCGCGAGGTCTTCGTCGTGCCGCTGGACGTGCGGCCCGAGCACATCGACGCCAACGGCCACGTCAACAACGTCGTCTATGTCGGCTGGCTGCAGGATGCGGGCACGGCCCACTGGAATGCGCGCTTCGAGGAGGCGACGCGGGCGAAATGGTCGTGGGTCGCGACCCGGCATGAGATCGATTATCTGCGCGGCATCGAGCCGGGCGCAGAGGGCGTGGTCGCCCGCACCTGGGTCGGCGATCCGCAGGGACCGCGCTTCACCCGCTATGTCCGCATCGAGGACGCCCAGGGCCGCGTCTGCGCCCAGGGCGTCACCGAATGGGTGCTGGTGGACGCTGCGACCCTGAGACCGCAGCGCATTCCGCCAGACATGCTGGTCGTGTTCGAGACGCCTACTTCAGCGCATTGAGGATGCGGGCCGGCGTGCCGGGCTCCAAGCCCAGGTCGGCATAGGTCCAGCGCAGCTCGACGCCGTCCGGGACCAGGGCCTTGCACAGGTCCTGCTTGGTGCGGCGAAGCGTGATCTCGGCCGGCGAGCCGTCCGACACCGACACTTCGAAATCCGACGCCTGGGTGCAGCCGTTCGAATCGACGCGCGCGACCAGGGCGCCGTCGGCGAACCGGGCTTCGCGGATGGCCTCGGCCGGCGGGGCGTCGTCGCGGCGCAGGTTCACCGAGACGTTTTCGCCCGCGTCGCTGTCATAGATGACGCAGGCCGACAGCAGCGGCGCGACCAGGGCCGCGACCGCCAGACCCTTGATCATCTGGCCCTTGATCATCGGGCCCTTGACCAGGCTGCGCATCACTGGCCCGAGGCCGGCGCGGTGATGACGCGCGTGGTCGGCTTTTCGGTCGAGACGATGATGCAGCCTGACAGCAGCGGGGCGGCGATGGCGATGGCGAGAGCGAGACGAAGCATTGGTGTGTTCCCCAGTTGAAGCTTGACCCTTTTGTGCCGCGTGGGCCGCGCGCGCACACGTGAATAATCGGAAAGCTGGGTGAACAATCGGAAAGGATCGGGGTTGAACGTGACCGCAACCGCCATAGCTACAGTCCCCCCTCTCCTGCCCCACGGATCGTCCTTCATGAGCCAGCTGTTCTCGCCCCGCGCCGTCGGCCCCCTGACGCTGAAGAACCGCGTCGCCATCGCGCCGATGTGCCAGTATTCGGCCATCGACGGCGTGCCCCAGCCCTGGCACGTGCAGCATCTGGGACGACTGGCGATCTCCGGCGCGGGACTGGTCATCGTCGAGGCGACGGGGGTCGAGGCGGCGGGACGGATCACGCCGGACGACACCGGCCTGTGGAACGACGTCCAGGAAGAGGCCTTCGCCCGGATCATCCGCGACATCCGCACCTACAGCGACACCCCGATCGGCATCCAGCTGGCCCACGCCGGGCGCAAGGCCTCGACCAGCGCGCCGTGGAAGGGCGGCGGCGCCCTGAAGGCCGAAGACGGCGCGTGGGACACCTTCAGCGCCTCGGCCGAACCGTTCAAAGATGACTGGCACACGCCAACCGCCATGACCCAGGCCGACATGGATCGCGTCGTCGCCGCCTTCGAGGACGCGGCGCGGCGGGCGGACCGCGCCGGATTCGATCTGGTCGAACTGCACGCCGCCCACGGCTATTTGCTGACCCAGTTCCTGTCGCCGGTGTCCAACCACCGCACCGACGAGTTCGGCGGATCGTATGAGAACCGGGCGCGCTTCCCGCTGCGGGTCGCCCAGGCTCTGCGCGACGCCTGGCCCCGGACCAAGGCGCTTGGCGTACGCTTCAACGGCTCGGACTGGGTCGAGGGCGGCATCGCCCTGGACGAGGTTACGGCCCTTGGTCAGGCGCTGCACGACATGGGCTACGACTATCTGCACCTGACGTCGGGCGGGAACGTCGCGCAGGCGAAGATTCCGGGCGGCGAGCCGGGCTATCAACTGCGGTTCGCCCAGGCCGTGAAGGCGGCGACGCCTCAGGCCAATGTGATGGCCGTGGGCATGATCTTCGATCCGCAGCAGGCCGAGGACATCGTGGCGTCCGGTCAGGCCGACTTCATCGCCATCGCACGCGCGGCGCTGGACGATCCGCACTGGGCGCACCATGCGGCTGTCGCCCTGGGTGAGGATGAAGGCCTGCCGGTCCAGTATCGCGGCGCCGCCAAGGGCGTTTGGCCCGCCTATGATCGCGCCAACACTCCCGCCTGATCAGGCGGCCTTTTCCATCGAAGGATCGACGGCCCACAAGACCCGTGCGGCCGCCTGGACTTCCGCCTCGGCCGTCTTCTGGGGGCGGCCGAGCAGATAGCCCTGGACCTCGTCGCAGCCCTGGTCACGCAGGAAGGCCAACTGCTCCAGCGTCTCGACGCCCTCAGCCAACACGGGGATGTGCAGGCTCTCGCCCAGGGCCAGGACGGCGCGAATGATGGCGGCCGACTGAGGTCCGCCGTCGAGTTCGGACATGAAGGAGCGATCCAGCTTGATCTTGTCGAACGGGAAGGCGCGCAGGGTCGATAGCGACGAATAGCCGGTGCCGAAGTCATCCATGGCGATGGAGACGCCCAGCAGCTTCAACTGACGCAGGACGTGGGTCGTGCGCTCCATGTCGGTGATCATGGCCGTCTCGGTGATCTCCAGCTCCAGCCGCGACGGCGACAGTCCGGTCTCGACCAAGACCTGATGCACCAGGCGCGGCAGGTCGACGTGGCCCAGCTGAACCGGCGACAGGTTGACGGCGATCTTGTGCGGTTCGGTCCAGCTGGCGGCCTCGGCGCAGGCGGTGCGCAACACCCATTCGCCGATCGGCAGGATCAGACCGTTCTCTTCGGCCAAAGGGATGAAGTCGGCCGGCGAGATGAAGGTCCCGTCCGGTTGGATCCAGCGCAGAAGCACCTCATAGCCGGTGATGTCGCCGGTATCGACGGCGGCCTGCAGCTGCCAGTTCAGGCTGAACTGGCCCTGATCCAGAGCCTCGCGCATCTGCTGGGCCATGCGACGGCGATTGCGCACCGCCTCGTCCATCTCCTCCTCGTAGAAGCAGACGTCGGTCCCCAGCGAGGCCTTGGCGCGGTACATGGCCAGGTCTGCGTCATTGATCAGGGCCGACGGGTCGTGGGCGTCGTCGGGCCAGATCGCGATGCCGGTGCTGAGGCCGCAGGCGACCTCGGCATGGTCCAGCACGACCGGGGCGGTGACGGCGTCGCGCAGGCGCGCGACCAGATCCAGGGCGTCGTCCTTTTGCCGGATCGGCACGACGGCGACGAACTCGTCCCCGCCCAGGCGGGCGATGAACTCGTCGTGGCGCAGGCAGGCGCGCATCCGTTCGGCGATCTGGATCAGAAGCTGGTCGCCGGCGGCATGGCCGTGAACGTCGTTGACTTCCTTGAACCGGTCCAGGTCCATGGCCAAGAGGGCCACCTTGTTCGGAACGGTCAGGTCGGCGGTCTGGCGCGTCAGCCATTCCAGGAAGGACGAGCGGTTGGGCAGGCCGGTCAGGCCGTCGTTGCGCGCCAGATGGGCGATGCGACGCTCCTGCGCCTGACGCATGCGCAGATCGCGCACGGCGTAGATCAGGATATGGTCGCGGCCGCAGTCGCGGCGCACGGCGATCTCGACGGGGATGTCCGCCCCGCCTTCGGCGACCAGTTTGGACTGGCTCAGGCCGTTGACCGCCAGATCGGCGACGCCGGCGATCCAGCGCGACAGCGGTTCGCCGATCAGGGCGTGGTGGGCCACGCCCGCCAGATCGGCGAAGGCGGCGTTGGCGGCCAGGATGACGCCGTCCTGTTCGACCACCATGCCATCGACGCTGCCCTCGATCAGGTGATCCAGGCGCGCCTTGGCCTGAAGCCGGGACTGGACGTCCAGGGCGTGGCTGGCGACGCCGGTGCCCAGCATCATCAATCCGACGGCGGAAACGGCGAAGGCCAGGACCAGATTGGTCGATCCGACAGCGCCCATATCGACCAGCGCGCCGACCGGCACGATCGTCATGGCGGCCATGCCGGTGAAGTGCAGGGCCACGATGCCCAGGACCATCAGCACGACCGGGACGACCTTGCCGGACTGCCGGGCGCGATTGAACGCCAGGGCGCCGAGGACGACCGCCCCCGCCACGGAGGCGGCGACATAGGGGGCCGACCAGTGGATGACGGCGTCGGTCGCAAAGGCCGCCATGCCGGTATAGTGCATCGCCACCACGGTCAGTCCGAACAGTACGCCGCCGATCTCGGCCGAGGCCGGCATCCGGCGCGAGGCCACCCAAAGCGCCAGCGCGCTGCCGGCGATGGCGACGCCCAGGGACAGGCCGGTCAACACGGGGCCGTAGCTGATGGTGACGCCGGGCTCATAGGCGATCATCGCCACGAAATGGGTGCACCAGATCGTCGCCCCCGTCGCCACCGCGCCCATGAAGGCCCAGGCCAGACGCGTGCCCTCTTCGGCGGCGCGCAGCCGGCGATACAGGCGGAAGGTGATGATCGAACCGATCAGGCACAGGCCGGCGGCCAACGCGACGAGCCAGAGATTATGGTCGTCGGTCAGGCAGGTGAGAAAGCGCATGAAGCTACAGACCTTGGGGGGACGGTCTGTCGTCGTAGCGGACGTTGCTTAATCAGACGCGCTCGAACAGGCTTAACGAAACGCTACGGCCGTTTTCAGGAGCGGGGCATCTGATAGGGGTTGTTGACGCTGACGGGCGAGCCGGGCGTCAGGCCCAGTTCCTCGAACGACCACTTCAGCTCGACGCCTTGGACCAGGTCCTGCTTGCACTTGTCCTCGTCGATGCGGCGCAGGGTGATGACGGCGCTGCCGCCCTGCAGGCTGACGATCGGGATCAGGTCTTCCTTGGCCGTGCAGCCGTTCGAACTGACCCAGAAGACGGCCTGATCCTTGGTGAAGGTGGCGGCATGGATCGGCTCCAGCGCGCCGGGCATGCCCGCGGTGGAGACGGTGGGCTCGCCGCGGCTGGCGCAGGCGGCCAGGCCCGCCGATGCGGCGGCGATCAAAGCCAAGCGTTTCATGATGGAGTCGCGCAACTGACGACCTCCCCTGCCTCAAAGCCTGAACCGGCCGAGAATGCGCCTGTTCGCCCCTGGAGGGAACAGGATAAAAACGAAAGGCCCCGGACGAATCCGAGGCCCTCCAAACTCAAATCCAGAAGCGGCTCAAGTAGGCCGAAGGCCGATAGCCGCTCTGAAGAAAACTCCGCTTACGAAGCGTAGTATTCGACGACCAGGTTCGGTTCCATCTTCACGGCGTACGGCACATCCGACAGTTCCGGCACGCGGACATAGCGAACCGAGAACGAGCGGTCCGACAGTTCCAGGTAATCCGGCACGTCGCGTTCCGACGACTGCTGGGCTTCGAGCACCAGAGCCATGTTGCGCGACTTTTCCTTCACGGTGACGACGTCTTCCGGCTTCACGCGGTAGGAGGCGATGTCGACCTTCTTGCCGTTGACCAGGACGTGGCCGTGGCTGACGAACTGGCGGGCGGCCCAGACGGTCGGGACGAACTTGGCGCGGTAGACGATGGCGTCCAGGCGCGATTCCAGCAGACCGATCAGGTTTTCCGAGGTGTTGCCCTTGCGACGGGCGGCCTCGTCATAGGTCTTGGCGAACTGCTTCTCGGTGATGTTGCCGTAGTAGCCCTTCAGCTTCTGCTTGGCCTTCAGTTGCAGACCGAAGTCCGAAACCTTGGACTTGCGACGCTGGCCGTGCTGGCCGGGACCGTAAGAACGCTTGTTGACCGGCGACTTGGAGCGGCCCCACAGGTTCTCACCCATGGCCCGGTCGATCTTGTACTTGGCGCTGTGGCGCTTGGACATTTTATTCTCTTTTCGACGATACGGCCCGGCATCCCCTGGATTGGGAATGCGATCTCAACGGCGGTCCACGCATCTTCCGTCATTCATCCCGGCCCCGCCGAAGCGGACCCGTGGAAGGCGGCGCTTATGGCCAGCGAGGGCGGCGGAGTCAAGCACGGCGGCCCGTTAAGCACGATGGCATGGAACGATCCCGTCGCCCCGCCCTTCCATCCATGCAACCGAACCACGCATGAGGACAAGGAGGAGTGGAATGGAGACCGAACCCAACAGCTTTCAGACCGGCCTGTCCGACGAGGCCATGCAGACGCTGAAGACGCAGCTGGTCGATCTGGTCGAGCCTTTGAGCGACCACCAACTGCTGGATCTCGCCGACGGCATCCACGAAATGCTGCGCCAGCGCCGCATGGTCCGCCAGCACCATGCCGAGCGCATGAACGCGCGCACCCGGCACGGCGTGGACCTTCGCATCTAGTCCTTCGCAGACTGCGCTTCTGAGATGAACATGGCGCGGCCTTCGCGGGTCGCCACCTTGCCCAGGCCCGGGAAGGGGAAGTGATAGGCGTAGATGTGGGCGCCGGAGTTGCGCAGCGCCGTCACCTCGTCCAGCCGCGCCTTCAGACCTGCCGCCTGATCGTCGTCATAGCCGACCTTCCAGTCCGGATGTTCGACCGAGAGAATCCAGTGATGCATCAGGTCGCCGGTGTAGAGCAGCTGGTTCTGGCCGTCGGCGATCAGATAGGCGACGTGGCCCGGCGTATGGCCGGCCGTGTCCTGGGATTGGACGCCCGGTGCGACCTCGCCGCCCGGCTCGAAAGCCTGGACCTTGGGCGTGATGATCCGCACCAGATCGGCCAGTTCGGGATTGGCGCGGATGGACGCCCATTCCGCCTGTGACATCCGGATCACCGCATTGGGGAAGGCCAGGCCGCCATTGCGGATCAGGCCGCCCACATGGTCCGGGTGGCCGTGCGAGATCAGCACGTCGGTGATCGAGGCCGGATCGACGCCCGCCTTTTGCAGGCTGTCCATCAGCTGGCCCTTGCCCTCGCCCAGGCCCGTGTCGAACAGCATCGTGCGGGCGCCGTTCCTGACCAGAAGCGGATGGATTTCCAGCATGATCGGATCGGCCGGCTGTCCGGCGGCGGTCAGCGGCGCGGCGACCGCCTGCGGCGTCAGGCCGACGCCGAAGGTCTGGTTGTCGTTCTTGACCGGGTTCTCGCCGTCGAACAGGGCGATGGCGTCCAGCGCGCCGATCTTGAAGCGATAGACCGGCTTCTCGGCCGGCGCGGCGACGGTCTGGGTGGGGTTGGGCGGCGCGGGGTCGCCGGGCTTCTGCGCGTTCGCGTTGGGGTTACAGGCCGCCAGCATCAGAGCCGCGAAAGCAGCCCCCGTCATCATCATCCGCATCGCTTCGATCTCCGTTTGCGATGACGCAATCGAAAACGCCCGCCGGAGGTTCCGGCGGGCGTCGTCTTCTCTAGATCTCTGGGCTGAACCGGCCTTATTTGGCGGCGGCGTAGAGTTCGTTGACCTTATTCCAGTTCACCACCGTCCAGAACGACTTCAGATAGTCGGCGCGGCGGTTCTGATATTTCAGATAGTAGGCGTGCTCCCACACGTCGGCGCCCAGAATGACCTCGCCGCGCTCGTCCACGACGTCCATCAGAGGATTGTCCTGGTTCGGGGTCGAGGTGATCTTCAGCTTGCCGTTCTGCACGATCAGCCAGGCCCAGCCCGAACCAAACTGCGCGGCGCCGGCGGCGTTGAAGTCTTCCTTGAACTTGTCCATGCCGCCCAGATCGGCGTCGATGGCGGCCTTCAGCTCGGCCGAGGGCTCACCCGCCTGATCGGCCGGGGCGAGCAGTTCCCAGAACAGGCTGTGGTTCCAGTGGCCGCCGCCGTTGTTGCGCACGGCCTTGGGCGCGGTGGAGATGCTGGTGAAGATTTCCTCCAGCGACTTGCCCTTCAGGTTTTCGTCGGCGTCGACGGCCTTGTTCAGATTGTCGACATAGGTCTGATGGTGCTTGTCGTGGTGGAAGGTCATCGTCTCCTTGTCGATGGCCGGCTCCAGCGCGTCATAGGCGTAGGGCAGCGGGGGCAGGGTGAAGGCCATGGGAGGTTCCTCTCGCGACAAGTTTCCGATGCGCCTCATCTAGGCGCCCGTTCATGAAACCCAAGCGACAGCGCCTGGATTTGTTCCGACTTATCGACCCGTAACGGTCAAGCTGGCAAGTTCGCCTTCAGGCAATCGCGAACGGCGCGCTTCACATCGCCCGGCGCATTGGGCTCGTCCACGCCCTCGGCCGCAAAGACGGCGCGCACGGCGGCGTCCAGCCCCTTGGGCAGGGCCTCGATCACCCGCTTCTGCCCCTTGGCGTGCAGGCAATAGCCCACTTCGCGGCACAGGGCGGAAAACATCGGTTCGTAGGGATCAGAAGCGCTCATCCCGGCCCCTTAGCATCAGGGGAGCAGACGCGACAGCCAGTGCATCAGGTTCAGGACGAACTGCTGATCGTCATGACCAGTCGTATTCAGCCCCATGCGGACAGGCTCGCGATCCGGCTGGTCGGGAAAACGCACGATCTGAGCCGTGAGCATCCCCGCCTCTCCCAGCACGACCACCCGCCCTGCGCCAAGGCGCAAAGCCAGACCTTGGGCGGGTAAGGCGGGCCGCGACAACTCGGCAAGGACGACGGCTGGATCCTGACCGGCCCGAAGCCGCGTCCGGATCGCTTGCAAGGCTTCGAGATCGGGAGCCTCTCGCGCATCTGCGCTCATCGCCAGCAATACGGTTGCGTCTGCCGGCCCCGACAGCGACTGCCCCGTGAAGCTCTTGACGACCGTCAAGCGCTCGCTTTGGTCGCGGCCCTCGATGATCGGATGATCCGCAAGCGCCGGGCGCGGAAAGACCAGATTGGCCGTAACGTCGTCGCCCACGGGCTGGAAGGCATAACCCGTCCCCATCGTCACCCCGAACTTGGCAGCCAGGGCTTCGGCAGCGGAACCATGGGGCGCGTGATCGGCGGCAAGAAGCAACGCCCCGCCCTGCTCCACCCATCGGCGGATCGCCTCGATCTCGGCGTCGTCAAAAGCCGAGGCGCGCGAGCCGTCCGCCGGTCGCGCCGGATTGGCGATGACCAACACCGCCACGCCATTAAGCGCGCCGGGCGCATCGAGCCGCTCCCGGGTGGCTTCGATCCGATAGCCGTCGGCCCGCACCAGCGCGGCGAAGCCGGCATAGCGACCTTCGATCGTCTGTTCGCTGCCGTGGCCCTGATCGACAAGCACGACAGGACCAACCATCGCATAGGCCGGCGAGACCACCTTTGGCCGCCAATCCAGATCGCCGACCTGCTCTTGCGCCAAGGCTGAGCCCGCCAGCAGCAGGACTACGAAAGCGATCCAACCCCGGCGTCCCATCTGGCGCCTAGACCTTCAAGCGTTCGGCATGGAAGGCGATGTGGTCGGCGATGAAGCTGGCCATGAAGAAGTAGGAGTGGTCGTAGCCGGGCTGTATCCGCAAGGTGAGCTTCTGGCCGGCGGCGTCGGCGGCGGCTTTGAGAAGTTCCGGCTTCAGCTGATCGATCAGGAAGCTGTCGGCGTCGCCTTGGTCGATCAGGATGTCATCGAAGACGCCCTTCGCCGCGCCGGCTGCGATCAGCTTTGCAGCGTCGTGGCGGTCCCACGTCGCCCGGTCTTCACCCAGATAGGCGGTGAAGGCCTTTTCGCCCCAGGCGCACCGGGTGGGCGAGGAGATCGGCGCAAAGGCCGAGACCGAACGGAACAGGTCGGGGTGGTTCAGCGCCAGGGTCAGGGCGCCGTGGCCGCCCATCGAATGGCCGCTGATCGAGCGGACGCCCGTTGTCGCAAACTCGGCGTCGATCAGGGCGATCAGTTCCTCGGTGACATAGGTCTCCATGCGGAAATGCGGCGCCCAGGGCGCCTGCGTCGCATCCAGATAGAAGCCCGCGCCCTGACCCAGGTCATAGGCGGGATCGTCGGCGACGCCTTCTCCGCGCGGGCTGGTGTCAGGCGCCACGACGATGACGCCGTGTTCGGCGGCGGCCTGGTAGGCCCCAGCCTTGGTGGTGAAGTTATCCTCGGTGCAGGTCAGGCCCGACAGCCAGATCAGCACCGGGAAAGGCCCCTCGCCCGCCGGCGTGAAGACCGACAGCGTCATCGGCGTGCCGGTCGCTGTGCTGTCGTGCTTCAGATAGCGCAGGGTTCCGCCGTGGACGGCGTGGGTCTTGATGGTTTCCACTCAGTCGGTCTTTCGATGCATAGCGCAGATCTTGTTGCCCGAAGGGTCGCGCAAATAGGCTAGGATCATGGGGCCGAAGGGGCCCTTACGTTCGCCGGGCGGGTCCTCGATGGCGCGACCGCCGGCCGCGACGCCGGCGTCGTGGAAGGCCTGGACCATCTCGGACGTCTTGGCGTGAAAACCAATGGTGCCGCCGTTGGCGTGGCAGGCCGGCTCGCCGTCGATCGGCGCGCCGATCGCAAAGGCGCCCATGCGGGTGCGCCACCAGTAGCGCCCCTTGGGGTCCGGCCCTTGGCCCGGCTCGGTGCCCAGGGCGCCGAGCGCGGCGTCATAGAACCGGCGCGACGCCTCGATGTCGTTGGCGCCGACGGTGACGTGAGTGAACATGGTCAGACCTCCCTCTTTCAGTCCGTTTTCTTAAACAACGAACCCGGCGGCGCGCAAGGCGTCAGAACACCACGACCGAGCGGATGCTCTTGCCCTCGTGCATCAGGTCGAAAGCCTTGTTGATGTCGTCCAGGGCGAAGGTGTGGGTGATCATCGGGTCGATCTCGATCTTGCCGTCCATGTACCAGTCGACGATCTTGGGCGTGTCGGTACGGCCGCGCGCACCGCCGAAGGCCGAACCGCGCCAGACGCGGCCGGTCACCAACTGGAACGGGCGGGTGGCGATCTCCTTGCCAGATTCGGCGACGCCGATGACGACGCTCTCGCCCCAGCCGCGGTGGCAGGCCTCCAGCGCCTGACGCATGACGACGGTGTTGCCGGTGCAGTCGAAGGTGTAGTCCGCGCCGCCATCGGTCAACTGGACCAGATGGGCCACCACGTCCGACACGTCCTTGGGATTGACGAAATGGGTCATGCCGAAGCGGCGGCCCCATTCTTCCTTGTCGCCATTGATGTCCACGCCGACGATCATGTCGGCGCCGACCATCTTCAGCCCCTGGATGACGTTCAGCCCGATGCCGCCCAGGCCGAACACGACGCAGTTGGCGCCCGGCTCGACCTTGGCCGTGTTGACCACGGCGCCGACGCCGGTGGTCACGCCGCAGCCGACGTAGCAGGCCTTGTCGAAGGGGGCGTCCTTGCGGATCTTGGCCACCGCGATCTCGGGCAGGACGGTGTAGTTGGAGAAGGTGGAGCAGCCCATATAGTGGGCGATGGCCTGACCCTTGTAGCTGAAGCGGCTGGTGCCGTCGGGCATGACGCCCTTGCCCTGGGTGCCGCGAATGGCCGTGCAAAGATTGGTCTTGCGCGACAGGCACGACTTACACTGGCGGCATTCCGGCGTGTACAGCGGGATGACGTGATCGCCGACCGCGACCGAGGTCACGCCCGGCCCCACCTCGACTACCACGCCCGCGCCCTCGTGGCCCAGGATCGAGGGGAAGACGCCCTCGGAGTCCAGCCCGTCCAGCGTATAGGCGTCGGTGTGGCAGATGCCGGTGGCCTTTATCTCGATCAGCACCTCGCCGGCGCGCGGTCCCTCCAGATCGACCTCGACAATCTCCAACGGACGTTTGGCCTCGAAAGCGACGGCGGCGCGGGTTTTCATGGCGGGGGCTCCTTAACGATTCCCTTCTCTTCTAGGGCAGGCGCAGGATGGTATGAAGCCGTCATGTCACACACAAACCTCGTCGTCCTGACCGGGGCCGGCATATCGGCCGAGAGCGGCGTGCCGACGTTTCGGGCGTCGGACGGGCTGTGGTGCGGGCATCGGGTGGAGGATGTGGCGACGCCGGAGGGCTATGCCGCAGATCCGGCGCTGGTGCAGGACTTCTACAATCAGCGGCGGCGGCAGTTGGCCGAGGTCCAGCCCAATGCGGCGCACAGGGCGCTGGCGGACCTGGCGGCGCGGTGGCGGGGCGACTTCCTGCTGGTGACGCAGAACGTCGACGATCTGCACGACCGGGCGCATGGAGAGACGCCGCCCGCCGCCGGGTTCGAGCTGATCCATATGCACGGCGAACTGCTGAAGGGCCGCTGCACCCGGTCGGGCGTGGTGATGGACTGGGCCGGCGACATGGCGGCGGATCAGGCCTCGCCGCATCATCCCGAAGGCGTCATGCGGCCGCACATCGTCTGGTTCGGGGAGATGCCGCTTCAGATGGAGCGGATCGAGCGGGCGCTGGAGCGGTGCGACCTGTTCGTGTCCATCGGCACGTCGGGCGCGGTCTATCCGGCAGCGGGGTTCGTGCAGGCGGCGCGATATGCCGGGGCGCGGACGGTCGAGATCAACCTGGAGCCCACGTCGGGGGCGCGCCTGTTCGACGAAGGCGTTTACGGGCCGGCGACGCAGGCCGTGCCGGCCTTCTTCGACACGCTGTAGAGACGAAAACGGCGGCCGCTGCGAAGGCGGCCGCCGTTCCGGCGTTCGAGGTCGAGGCGGCCTAGGCCAGGACGACGATGGTCACGCGGCGGTTCTGCGAACGGCCCTCGGGCGTGTCGTTCGAGGCCACCGGCTGTTCCTGGCCGTAGGAGATGGTGGCCATGCGGTTCAGGGCGACGCCCTGCCGGTTCAGGAAGCGACGCACGGCCTCGGCGCGTTGCTCGCCCAGCTGGTCGTTATGCTCGGGCGTGCCGGTCGAGTCGGTGTAGCCCTGGATTTCCAGATAGACGTTCTTGTTCTCGCCCTGCAGACGCTGGGCGAACTGGGCCAGGCGCTGCTCGGCCTCGGGCGACAGGGCCGCCGCGTCGGTGGGGAATTTCACGGAATCGTCCGACAGCACGACCTGATAGAGGAACTTGCCCTCGGCCAGTTTGTGCGCGTCGTTGGCGCGTTGCAGAGCCTGGCCTGCGGTGCCTTCGACGGTGGTCACGCGGTTGTCGACGACTTCGACCTGATCACGCACGAAACGATGGCTGGCGCAGCCGCTGGCCGCAAAGCCGAGGGCGATGAGGGCGCCGCCGACGACCGCCGTCCTGAGTTTCGATCTGCTCAAGTTCTGTCTCCTTCTTGCCGGGAGCGCCACACCCAGTTCATGCGCAAGATGAAAATGGCGTATGAGACAAGGCGGAGTAATGACGCGCTTTGGGCGGCATCATGTCAGCTTGACCATAAGCAGATCGAATATTCGCGTTATTCTTGCATGAGCACGGAACCATCGCCTCAGTGAAGACGTTCCGCCGCCGACGGCTGATGCCGGAGGGCGGACACGCTCATCTATCGCCGCTCTGCGCCGTCGCGCGGTTGTATTCACGACGACGCCACTTTCCTGACGCGACCGAATGTTTTCAACGGGGCATGGCGGTTTTTACAGGCGTTTTGTCCCGATGACCATGCGGCGGCGTGTTCAACTCCCATCACGGATCGGCGATTGAGCGCGGCGCGCACACGGCGCTGGGCGCTGGCGGCGACGCCGATCCTGGCCGCGCATCTGGGGCTGGCGCTGCTGATGCACGGCCAGGCGGAACCGATCGTCGAGACGCCGCAGACGCCGCCGATGATGGTCGAACTGGTCGAGCCGCCCCCGCCGCCTCCGCCCCCGCCCGCGCGCGTGATCGCGCCCGATCCTTCGTCCAAGCCTGACGCGCCGGCCGCCGCCGCCCAGGCGGCCGCGCCAGCCAAGCCCGCGCCCCAGCGGCGGCCGCCAGCCGTGGCGGCGGCGCGACCGCGACTGGTGGTGAGCAAACGCCCGCCCGACGTCGAACCCCTTCCCGCCGCGCCCGCTCCGCCGGGTCCGCCCCTGCCCCTGCTGGGCGCGGCCCAGATCGCCGGCGCCATGACGGTCGGCGCAGGTCCGGGCGGCGGCGGCGGAACGGGCGTCGGCGGCTCGGGCGGCTCGGGCGGGACCGGCGCCGGTTCAGGCTCCGGCGGCGGGTCGTGCGACATGGTGCGCTGGGTCCAGGACGCCGTGCGCGACGACCAGGCCGTGCGCCGCGCCGTCATCGCCGCGTCCCAGGACATGGACGCGAACGGACGCGCCATTCTGGTCTGGAACGGCGACTGGCTGCAAAGCCGCAACCAGGCGGGCAAGGGTCTGGCGGGCGTGCGCCAAGCCATCGCCCTGGAAGTCGCCTTCGCCCCGGCCGAGTGCAAGAGCCAGCGCATGACGGGCCTGGCCGTGCTGAAGCTGGAAGACCGCCCCGGCGGCGCGCAACTGGCCCTGGGCAAGGGCAGCTGGCGCTGGTCGGACCTGCTGGGCGCGGGCTGACGCGCCGACGCCCATTCAGACAGTCGTCGGCAAAACACCGTCTAATTCGTCTAATTCGTCTGATTTCTTTCTCCCCGACTATGCGGTGCGTTTCGTGCGAACGAACCGAGACAGGATCGCACGGCTTGGAAGCGTGGGCAGGAAGAAGACGCCGGCGAGCGAGAGAAGATTGAAAACATTAGACTGACCTCAGGCGAATAGGATGGTTGGCCCCACCCCTTAGTGATCGTGCGGCGAGCCGAGCGAAACTGGGGGATCACGAAGGAAAGACGTGCGCGCGGTTGCGCTCCTCTCCTTGGACACGCACCTAGACTGCCATGCCCGTCTCTTCCGACTATCGCCCCGAACCGCGTTTCTTTGACTTGGGCGCGGACTATGCCGATGCGGTTCAGGCCGCAGATTTTCCTCAGACGATCCTGCGGTTTCGTAACGACCGCGCGGCCGCCGAGGTCGGGCTGGAGGGGCTGAGCGAGGCGGAATGGATCGCGGCGTTCGGGCGGTTCGAGCCCCTGCCGGGTCAGCCCGGTCCGATCGCCATGCGCTATCACGGGCATCAATTTCGGCACTACAATCCCGATCTGGGCGATGGGCGGGGGTTCCTGGCGGCGCAGATGCGCGACGCCTCGGGTCGGCTGATGGATTTGGGAACGAAGGGCACCGGCCAGACGCCCTGGTCGCGTGGCGGCGATGGGCGGCTGACGCTGAAGGGCGGGGTGCGCGAGGTGCTGGCGGCGACGATGTTGGAGGCGCAAGGCGTCCCGACCAGCCGCGCCTTTTCGCTGATCGAGACCGGCGAGGCGCTGGAGCGCGGAGACGAGCCGTCGCCGACGCGGTCGGCCGTGCTCGTGCGACTGTCGCACAGCCATGTGCGGTTCGGGACGTTCCAGCGCGCGGCCTATCTGGGACGCAAGGACCAGATCGAGGCGCTGATCGAACATGTGCGCAGCCTGTATCATCCGGACGTGGCGACCGGCGATGCGCCCGGTCTGCTGCAGGCGGTCGTCGAGGCCTCGGCGAAACTGACGGCGCGGTGGATCGCGGCGGGCTTCGTGCACGGGGTGCTGAACACCGACAATCTGAACGTCACGGGCGAGAGCTTCGACTACGGCCCCTGGCGGTTCCTGCCCGAATACGACCCGGCCTTCACCGCCGCCTATTTCGACCAGACGGGCCTTTACGCCTTCGCGCGTCAACCCGAGGCAGTATTCTGGAATCTGACACAGCTGGCCGGCTGTCTGAAACTGGTCGCCGAGGTCGAGCCGTTGACGGATGCGCTGAACGGCTTCGGTCCCGCCTATATCCGCGAACTGCGCGCCGCCTTTTTGATGCGGTTGGGCGTCCACAGCCTGGGCGAGGCGGCGGATCAGCGGCTGGTGGATACGACCCTGGCCCTGCTGCGCGAAGGCGGCGCGGCCCTGCGGTGGGAGCCGCTGTTCTTCGACTGGTTTGGCGGTTTCGCCTCTTCGGCCCGCGCCCTGTCGGGACCGCGCGCGAAACTCTATCAAGGCGAGGCCTTCGACGCCTTCCGCTTCGCCTTGATGGAACACGAACCGGACCGGATTGAGCGACTGGAGCATCCGATGTTCGCCGCCCGTGAACCGGAAGAGATGCTGATCGACGAGGTCGAGGCGATCTGGGCCGCCATCGCGGACGCCGACGACTGGACGCCCTTCCAAGCCAAGCTGGATCGACTGGAGGCGGCGCGTCGGGCCTGGGGCTTCACGGCCTGACGCCGAACCTTACAAAAGCTTCATCTCGTTTATCGATAATTTTCTTGCCCGTTTATCGATAAATCCATATCGATAGTCACCAAGGCGGTCGCGGAGGGCGACCCGAAGGGAAGGGCTTTCGTGATGAAACTGATCGGCAAATATTCAATCGCAAGCGCTCTGCGCTGGTGCCTGGGGTTCGCAAACGTCTTCGTCATGCTGGCGACGATCGTCATGGCGATCTGCCTCTTGGGCAGCGTCGTATCGGCCGACTTCGCCGCAGGTTTCATCGACGGACTGAAGGACATGAACAGCAGCACGGGCCGTGAGCTGCAATGGCCGGAGCGTCTGACCTTGCTCGGCGCCTTCATGGCCTGCGGCTTCACCTGGTGGATCATCAATCGGCTGCGGCGCATCCTGCTGTCGGTCAATCAGGGCGACGCCTTCGAGTTCGCCAACGTCAAACGGCTGCAAGGCGTGGGTCTGGGCCTGATCGGCATTCAGCTGACGGCGCTGCTGCTGGTCTTTGTCGCCCCGCAGAGCATCGGCCAGTCGCCAGCCGACTATGACTTCGACCTGGGCTCCTGGCTGGGCATTCTGGTGGTCTTCATCCTGGCCGAGGTGTTCCGGCAGGGGTCGGCCATGCGCGACGAACAGCTGACCACGGTCTGAGGAGCGCGCGCCATGATCATGATCCAACTGGACCGGCTGCTGCTCGAACGCCGGATGTCCCTGACCGAACTGTCCGACCGCGTCGGCGTCACCCTGGCCAATCTGTCGATCCTGAAGACCGGCAAGGCCCGCGCGGTGCGCTTCTCCACCCTGGACGCCCTGTGCCGCGAACTGGACTGCCAGCCTGGCGACCTGATCGTCCAGACGCCGGGGCCGCAGCCCGAAGACTGAAATCGCGCGTTGCAAATCCTTGTGGGGCATTGGGAATCGGCCCAATGCCCCCGCCCCGTAACAGAAAGTCATCGGCTGATGTCATCAGTTGATGTCATCGCATGATGACAACCGACTGAAGCGCCGCTATATAGGCTTCAGCGAACGGCTCCCCGGGGAACGCCCCAAGGTCGGATCGCAGCCGTTCATGACCTTCAGGCGTCCTCCCCGATGACCACCTCGACCTTTACCACCGCGCCGTCGCGCAACCGCGCCGCATACGCCAACATCGCCCTTTGGACGCTACAGGGCTGGATCGCGATGTTCTTCATCGCCGCCGGCTACGCCAAGCTGACCGAGCCGATGACCAACCTGATCAATCTGATGGGCTGGCCCGCTGTCGCGCCCGAGAACATGGTGCGCGGCCTGGGCGTGGTCGAGATCGTTCTGGCCATGGGCGTGTTGAGCCCGCTGATCTCGTGGCGGGTGGGTCGCCCCCTTCTGCTGACGGCGACGGTCGGCCTGATCGTCATGGAAGCGACCATGATGACGATCCACGCGCTGAGCCAGGACTTCGGCCTGGCGGCGGTCAACGCCGTCCTTCTGGCCATCACCGTCCCGGTGCTGCTGGGCCGCCGCAAGGCTTGATTTGAAAGAGATCGAACGCCGGACCCCTCTCCCCCCTGCAGTCCGGCGTTTGCGCCCGGAGCTTCCCCCCAGGCTCCGGGCTTTTTCATGCCTGATCGTCGACGCGAGAGAAAAGCTTACCCTTACGTGCGCGTAAGCCTCTTCCCTTTACGCGCACGTCAAGTTATGAAGGCGCATGGCCACCGCCGACGACCACCGCACCTATTCCATTCGCCAGCTGTGCCGCGAGTTCGGCGCCACGGCGCGCGCCCTGCGATTCTATGAGGACAAGGGCCTGCTGACGCCCGCGCGCAAGGGCCAGACCCGCGTCTATGACGCGCGCGACCGCGCCCGGCTGAAACTGATCCTGAGGGGCCGCCGCATCGGCTTCACCCTTCAGGAGATCCAGGACATGATGGATCTCTATGATCAGAAGGATCACAACGTCCACCAGATGGCCGTGGCCCTGGTGCGGCACCGCGCCCAGATCGCGGCGCTGAAACAGCAGCTGGAAGACATCGAAGGCGCCATCGAGACGGCCGAACAGGCCTGCGCCTGGATGGAATCCAAGTTGTCCGAACACCGCCCCGACCTGCTGCCGGGCGCCGAAGACTATGAGAAGCTGCTGCGCGCGCGTCTCAACCACGACCACCACCACCCCTTCAAAGCAAGAGCGTAATCCATGGCCTACAAGGCGCCTGTCCGCGACTTCACCTTCATCCTGAATGAAGTGCTGGAGATCGACCGCTACACCAACCAGCCGGGCTTCCAGGACGTCTCTTCGGATCTGGTCAGCCAGATTCTGGAAGAAGGCGCCAAGTTCGCCGACGAGGTCATCGCCCCGATCAACAATCCGGGCGACAAGGAGGGCTGCCACTGGGCCGAGGGCGGCGTGGTGACCGGACCCAAGGGCTGGAAGGAAGCCTACAAGGCCATGTCCGAGGCCGGCTGGATGGCGCTGGCCGCCGACCCGGCGTACGGCGGTCAGGGCATGCCCAGCGTGGTGGCTTCGGCCTTCGGTCAGATGACGGCCGGCGCCTCGGCCGCCTTTTCGATGTATCCGGGCCTGACGGCCGGCGCCTATTCCGGCATCCACGCCAATGCGTCCGAAGAACTGAAGCAGAAGTATCTGCCCAAGATGGCGACCGGGGAATGGTCGGGCACGATGAACCTGACCGAGCCGCAGTGCGGCACGGACCTGGGCATGGTGCGCACCAAGGCCGTGCCCAACGGCGACGGCTCCTATTCGATCACCGGCCAGAAGATCTGGATCTCGGCGGGCGAGCACGACTTCGCCGACAACATCATCCACACGGTGCTGGCCCGCGTCGAAGGCGCGGTTCCGGGCATCAAGGGCCTGTCGCTGTTCGTCGTGCCCAAGTTCCTGGTCAATGAGGACGGTTCGCTGGGCGAGCGCAACAGCCTGGAATGCGCCGGGCTCGAGCACAAGATGGGCATCCACGGCAACGCCACCGCCGTCATGCAGTACGACGGCGCCAAGGGCTGGCTGATCGGCGAAGAAGGCCGCGGCATGAACAATATGTTCGTCGTGATGAACGAGGCCCGCCTCGGCACCGGCCTGCAGGGCCTGGCCATCGGCACCGCCGCCTATCAGGCCGCCGTCGAGTTCGCCAAGGACCGCCTGCAAGGCCGTTCGCTGACCGGACCGAAGAACCCGGACGGCCCGGCCGACAGCATCATGGTCCACCCCGACGTGCGCCGCATGCTGCTGGAATCCAAGGCCTTCGTCGAAGGCGGCCAGGCCTTCATCCTGTGGACCGCGCTTCACGCCGATCTGGAGAAGTCCGAGGACGCGGCCGTGGCCCAGAAGGCCAAGGATTACATGGGCCTGCTGACGCCGGTGCTGAAGGCCTATCTGACCGACAAAGGTTTCCATGTCGCGTCTCTGGGCATGCAGGTGCACGGCGGTTCGGGCTATACCGAACACTTCACCGCCTCGCAGTATCTGCGCGACGCCCGCATCACCATGATCTACGAGGGCACCAACGGCATCCAGGCGCTGGATCTGGTGGGCCGCAAACTTCCCGCCAACGGCGGCCGCGCCATCATGACCTGGTTCGGCGAGATCGACGCCTTCGTCGCCGAGAACAGCGGCAATGAGGCCATCAAGCCCTTCGTCGACGGCCTGGCCGATGTGAAGGCCAAGCTGCAGGACGGCACCATGTGGCTGATGCAGAACGGCATGGCCAACCCGGACAACGCCGGCGCCGCCTCGACCGACTATCTGAACGTCTTCGGCCTGACGGCGCTGGCCTATATGTGGGCGCAGATGGCCAAGGTGGCCCAAGCGCAGGTCGAGGCCGGTTCGACCGACCCCTACTACGCCAACAAACTTCAGACCGGCCGCTACTTCGTCGAGCGCATCCTGCCCGACGCGGAAGCCCATCTGAAGAAGATGAAGACCGGCGCCGACGTGCTGATGGCCATGCCGGCCGAGGCGTTCTGATCTCAGACTGACAACGAAACGGGTCGGCGATCTCGCCGGCCCGTTTTTCTTACCGGCCAGACGGGCAAAAGCCCGCGAACCTGAGGGACGAAACCGATGAACGTACTGGGCAGCCCCGATCCCGATTTCATGCGTGAAGAAGAGATCACCCTCTTCTCCGACAGCGTCCGCAAATGGATCGACGAGCACGCGCCGCTTGAGAAGGTGCAGCAATGGATCGCCGACTCCTCGGTGCCGCGTCAGCTGTGGAACGACGCGGGCGAGGCGGGCCTGTTGGGCCTGTCGCTGCCGGAAGAGGATGGGGGTTTCGGCGGCGACTATCGGCACGAGGTCGTGCTGATGCGTCAACTGGGCTGGAAGGGCGCGGACCACTTCGGCATTTCGCTGCACAATGCGATCGTCATGCCCTACATCTGGCATTACGGCACCGAGGAGCAGAAGCAGCGCTGGCTGCCGCGCCTGCAATCGGGCGAACTGGTCGGCGCCATCGCCATGACCGAACCGGGCGCGGGCTCGGACCTGCAAGGCGTCAAGACCACGGCGGTCAAGTCGGGCAACGGCTATGTCGTCAACGGATCCAAGACCTTCATCACCAACGGCCAGCTGGCCAATTTCCTGATCGTGGTCGCCAAGACCGATCCGGCCGAAGGCGCCAAGGGCACCTCGCTGATCGTGGTCGAGACCGATGGCGCGGAAGGGTTCGAACGTGGTCGCAACCTGCACAAGATCGGCATGGAGGCCAACGACACCTCCGAGCTGTTCTTCAACGACGTGAAGGTGCCCGGCGACAACATCATCGGCGGGACGGAAGGCCAGGGCTTCGTCCAACTGATGCAGCAGCTGCCTCAAGAGCGGCTAAACATCGCCGTCCAGGGCGTCGCCGCCGCCGAGCGCGGCCTTGAAGCCACTCTGGCCTACGTCAAGGAGCGCAAGGCGTTCGGCAAGCGCGTCATCGACTTCCAGAACACCCAGTTCAAACTCGCCGAGGTCAAGACCAAGCTGACCGTCGCCAAGGTCTTTACCGACCACTGCATCGGCCTGCATCTGCAGGGGAAACTCGATGCCGCCACCGCCTCCATGGCCAAATACTGGGTCACAGACATCCAGGGCGAGACCATCGACGAGATGCTCCAGCTCCACGGCGGCTATGGCTATATGAACGAATATCCGATCGCCCAGCTATACAAGGACGCCCGCGTCCAGCGCATCTACGGCGGCACGAACGAGATCATGAAGTTGCTGATCGCGCGGACGCTGTAAGGATATCGATCCGTCCATTGTGATCCAGGCCTTTCACTTCGCTGCGGCCGGGATGACAAGCGGTTTGCGTCAGGTCATGTAGGGGCATGATCCGCCTTTACGTCACATCGCCGCTCGCCGCCGCCGGCTCCGTCGCGCCCACGCTGGACCAATCGCGCTATCTGACCCAGGTCATGCGGCTGAAAGCCGGGGATGATCTGCTGGCGTTCAACGGGCGCGACGGGGAATGGCGCTGCACGGTCGCGGAAGTGCTGAAGAAGGGCGTGATCCTGCGCGCCGAGGAACAGGTGCGACCCCAGACCTTTGGTCCCGATCTGGAACTGATCGTGGCGGTGGTGAAGAAGGCTCGCGTCGAGACCATTGTGGAGAAGGCCGCCGAGCTGGGCGCGCGCCGGGTACGACTGGTCCTGACGAAACGCACCAACGCCGACCGCATCCGCCTGGACCGGCTGGACGCCATCGCCGAAGAGGCCGCCGAACAGACCGGGCGGATGGACGTGCCCGCCGTCGATGATCCGATCAAGCTGGACGCCCTGCTGGACGGCTGGGAAACCGGACGCCGGCTGATGTTCTGCGACGAGACGGGCGGGGCGCCCGCCGTCTCGTCCCTGCGCGACGCAGGCGAAGGCCCCTGGTCCATCCTGATCGGGCCGGAGGGCGGGTTCTCGCCGGAAGAGGGCGAGCGGCTGCGGTTCCTGCCCTTCACCACCGCCGTGTCGCTGGGCCCGCGCATCCTGCGCGCCGACACCGCCGCCATCGCCGCCATGACCCTGTGGCAGGCGGCCGTCGGTGATTGGGAACGATAAGTCCGCCCCTCAGGCAGCGAGCCGACGCAGACCGAGCGTCAGGGAAAGACGAAAGCCCTCTTGAGCCTTGCCGCAATCTTGCCCATCTAGCCGCGACACACGGTCGCTTACGATGCGCCCGCAGGGGACTGACGCATGACCGACAACGCGCCGCTGACCCGGACCGACCTCATCGAGGCCATGTCCAAGGGGATCAAGCCCAAGGACCAGTGGCGCATCGGCGCCGAACACGAGAAGTTCGGCTTCGACAAGACCACCCTGGCCCGCCCCGCCTATGACGGCCCGAACGGCATCAAGGCCATGCTGGAGGGTCTGCAACGCTTCGGCTGGTCGCCCGTCGAGGAAAACGGCTTTCTGATCGGACTGGAGCGAAGGAACAGCGAAGGCTTCGTCGCCTCCGTCAGCCTGGAGCCGGGCGGTCAGTTCGAACTGTCGGGCGCGCCGCTTCTGACCATCCACGACATCTGCAACGAGACCGGCCAGCACCTGATGGAGGTCAAGCAGGTCGCCGACCAGATCGGCGTCGGATTCCTGGGCGCCGGCTTCGACCCGCTGTGGACGCGCGAACAGGTGCCGGTCATGCCCAAGGGCCGCTACGACATCATGCGCGCCTATATGCCCAAGGTCGGCACCCTGGGCCTGGACATGATGCTGCGCACCTGCACCATCCAGGCGAACCTGGACTTCGATTCCGAAGCCGACATGGTGATGAAGTTCCGCACCTCCTTGGCGCTGCAACCCATCGCCACCGCCCTGTTCGCCTGCTCACCCTTCACCGAGGGACGGCCTAACGGGTTCCTGTCGGCCCGCGCCAACGTCTGGACCGACACAGACGCCGACCGCACCGGCATGCTGGGCTTCGTGTTCGAGGACGGGTTCGGCTTCGAGCGCTACGCCGACTATGCGTTGGACACGCCGATGTATTTCGCCAAGCGCGACGGCCATTATGTCGACGCCTCGGGCCAGTCGTTCCGGGATTTCCAGGCCGGCAAACTGCCCGCCCTGCCCGGCCAGTATCCGACCCTGAA
Source organism: Brevundimonas sp. 374 (assembly GCF_900102995.1). Lineage (NCBI taxonomy): Bacteria > Pseudomonadati > Pseudomonadota > Alphaproteobacteria > Caulobacterales > Caulobacteraceae > Brevundimonas > Brevundimonas sp. 374. Next base: position 256,245 of record NZ_FNKT01000002.1, read on the forward strand.
GGACTGGAACGACCATCTGACCACCCTCTTCCCCGAGGTGCGGCTGAAGGCCTATCTGGAAATGCGCGGCGCCGACGGCGGACCCTGGAGCCGGATCTGCGCCCTGCCCGCCCTATGGGCCGGGGTTCTGTACGACGCGCCGTCGCTGGCCGCCGCCTGGGACCTGGTCAAGGACTGGGACATCGCCGACCACGAACGCCTGCGCCGCGACGTGACGCGCCTGGGTCTGAAGGCCGAGGTGGCGGGCCGATCGGTGCGCGACATCGCCGTCGATCTGGTGAACATCGCCAAACAGGGGCTGAAGAATCGCGCCAAGTTTTCTGGCGGCATGGTGGACGAGCGCGGCTATCTGTCGGAACTGGAAGACATCGCCGACAGCGGCGTCACGCCGGCTGAGCGCCTGCTGGACCTGTATCACGGCGCCTGGCAGGGCGACGTGAAGCGCATCTACGCCGACTTCGCCTACTAAGGGACGGTGTAGTCCGAGCAGTCGGGCAGCGGGCTGTCCGGTTTGTATTCGCCGGCCTTGGCGTCGAAGGTGAACCGACGAATGAAGCTGCATTTCGGATCGCGCGCGGCGATCAGGTCGGCAGGCTTCAGCGGCGGCTTCTCCAGCGAGTCTTCGGATCGCGAGGCGCCGCGCGGATAGGCCGTCGCCGTCGTCTCATAGGTCAGGACCGGCATTGCATCCGCCGCGTCGCTCGCGGTCAGGGTCGCAGCGAAACTGTATTCGTCGTGGCATGCGCCTGCGCGCTGGGTCATGTCCTCCTCGCTGAAACAGGCGCGGATCATCAGCGAACCCTGGATCGGCACGGTCAGCACCGGTGCGGCGCCGGTGTCGCCGTCCGCATCCAGCCGATAGAGCCGCAACTCCGTCGCCTGCCCGCCGCCGCCGGAATACATGCTGCGGCTCTCCATCTCGACCCCGGCCAGAAACCCGCCGTCCGCCAGCCGGATCAGGCCAGCCCAGGGCTTGTAATTTTCCACCTCGCCCGACGCCTCTTGCGGCGCGGCCGGCAGGGCGTCGGGCACTCGGACGACCGGGGTGAAGACCGGCTCGCCGTCACGCGTCTGCTGCGTCAGACCGACGCACTGAGCCCCGTCGTCCGTGCAGGCTCGATCCTCGGCCAGGGTCAGGGGTTCGATTCCGTCCCCTGATAGCGGGGATTGGAGCATGGCGATCGCGGCGAGAAGCAAGATCATGAGTTGTTCCTAACCGACACGGCGCACGACGCCATCGGCTCTTTTCGATCCTTTGCAAAGGCGAGCTTAACCGATGCGCCGTAACATGGGTCTCAGTTCGAGAGAGTGCGCAATGACCTGTTCGCCCGTTGCGGCCCTGGCCTTCCCCACAGCCGATGTGGATCTGGACACGTTCTTCGATGTGTCGCTGGATCTGCTGGTGGTGCGCGAGCTGGATGGGCGCGTGGTCAAGGCCAGCGCCTCCTGGTTCACCATGCTGGGCTATCGCCCCGACGAGATCGAGGGCCAGGGCCTGTTGCGCCTGATCCACCCGGACGATCACGCCGCCACCCGCCAGAGCATCGTCGAGGTCGAAAACCGGCGGCCGGGCGATCCAGTCCTGGGCCAGATCAACCGATATCGCCACAAGGCCGGTCATTACGTCGCCGTCGAATGGCGCGCCCATCGCCAGGGCGACCGCATCTATGGCATTGCGCGCGACGTGACCGAAAAGGTCGCGGCAGAGCAGGCCCTGCGCGAAGCGACCGCCGCCGCCGAGGCCGCCAATGCCGCGAAGTCCGAGTTCCTGGCCAATATGAGCCATGAAATCCGCACGCCCTTGAATGGCGTGATCGGGATCGTCGACGCCCTGTCGCGCACCGAGTTGACGCCCGAGCAGGCTGAGATGGTGGCCCTTATCGCAAGCTCCGGCGTAACGCTGGAACGGCTGGTGTCCGACATTCTGGATGTGTCCAAGATCGAGGCCGGGCATCTGGACCTGGAAAGCCGGCCCTTCGATCTGGACGAGGCCGTCGCCGCCCCGCTGGACGTCATGCGTTTGAAGGCCGAAGCCAAGGGACTGACTTTCGACATCCGCCGCGACGCCGATGCGCGCGGCATGTTCGTCGGCGACAGCACCCGCATCCGTCAGGTGCTGGACAATCTGCTGTCCAACGCGATCAAGTTCACCCATCAGGGCGCGGTCGGCGTCGCCCTTGCGGTGGAGGAGGATTCCGACGGCCTGACCCAGCTGACGCTACGGGTCGAGGATACGGGCGTCGGCTTTTCTTCCGATCACGCGGCCCGGCTGTTCGACCGGTTCAGCCAGGCCGACAGCACCATCACGCGCCGGTTCGGCGGCACGGGCCTGGGCCTGTCGATCTGTCGTTCGCTGGTCGAGTTGATGGGCGGGCGGATTTCCGCCGCCTCCACCCCGGGCGTCGGCAGCCGGTTTACCGTCGAGATCCCCCTGACGCGCGCCGCCTCGCTGACCGAACACGATGCCCAACGACGCGCGCGTGCGGCCGAGGCCGACCGCCCCCTGGCGCCCCTGCGCGTGCTGCTGGCCGAGGATCACCCGGTCAATCAGCGCGTCGTTCAGCTGATCCTGGCCGCGCACGCCATGCAGGTCGTCACCGTCGCAGATGGCGAACAGGCCCTGGCCGCCTTCCAGTCCGAGACCTTCGACCTGATCCTGATGGACATGCAGATGCCGGGCATGGACGGCCTGACCGCCACCCGCGCCATTCGCCAGATCGAGGTCGCCCGTCCCGATCAGTCGCGCACGCCGATCATCATGCTGAGCGCCAACGCCATGAGCGAGCACCGCGACCAGGCGCGCGACGCCGGCGCCGACCTGCACGTCCCCAAGCCCATCACCGCCGCCAGTCTGCTGGCCGGCATCCAGGCGGCGACAGCGCTCTGATCCGACGTTGACAAAGTTTGCCAAGGGACCATTCTCATTGAGAGGAGGCCGACCATGGCGACGATGAACATCTCACTGCCCGATCCCATGAAGGCCTGGGTCGAGGAACAGGCGAAATCCGGGCGCTACGCCAACACGTCGGACGTGGTGCGCGACCTGATCCGCCGCGAGCAGGTCAAGGCCGAGAAGATCGCGCATTGGCAAAGGCTGATCGTAGAGGCCGACGCCTCCGGTGTTTCCGACCAGTCGCCACGTGAAGTGATCGAAGAACTGCGCGCCCAGTTGCGTCGCGCCTCCTGATGCTTCGTCTAAGCCGCGCGGCGCGGGCGGACTTGCAGCAGGTCTATCTGCAAGGCCTCGAGCTGTTCGGGGGCCGTCAGGCCGATGACTATATCGAGGGTCTGTTCGCGAAACTGGACTTGCTTGCGGATTTTCCACGTCTTGGAGCGGGTCGACCGGAGTTGAGCGCGGACGCCCATGTGATCTTCTACAAAAGCCACGCCATTCTCTATCGAATCGACGATGCGGACGTGTTCGTCCGACGCATTCGGCACGAGCTGGAAGACTGGCAGTCCGACACAACTGGCGTCGGATCGAGCGACGAACGGAGCGAACCATGACCCACCCCATCCATGTCGGCATCGGCGGCTGGACGTTCGAGCCGTGGCGCGGGATCTTCTATCCGGAAGGCCTGGTTCAGAAGCGCGAGCTGGAATATGCGGCGTCGAAACTGACCTCGATCGAGATCAACGGCACCTATTATTCGACCTTCAAGCCCGACAGCTGGAAGAAATGGCGCGACGAGACGCCGGATGGCTTCGTCTTTTCGGTGAAGGCCAGCCGCTATTGCACCAATCGCAAGGTGCTGTCCGAAGGCGCCGAGAGCTTCGACAAGTTCCTGAGCCAGGGCCTGACCGAACTGGGCGACAAACTGGGGCCGATCAACTGGCAGTTCATGGGCACGAAGAAGTTCGACGCCGAGGACTTCGAGGGCTTCCTGAAACTGTTGCCCAAGGAGAAGGACGGGGTGCGGCTGCGGCACGCGCTGGAGGTTCGCAACCCGACCTTCGCCACCGAACAATTCTATGACCTGGCCCGCAAATACGGCGCGGCCATCGTCTATGCGGTCGATGACGAGGAGCCGACCTGGCCCCAAATCGACGAGGCGACCGCCGACTTCAGCTACGCCCGGCTGATGTCCAGCCGCGAGGACGAGCCGACCGGCATGACGGCGACCGAGCTGGAGGCGGTGGCGGATCAGGCCAAAGCCTGGGCCAAACGCGGCGAGGTCTTCGCCTATTTCATCTCGGGCGCGAAGGTGCGGAACCCGGCGGCGGCTCAGGCGCTGATCGCCAAGCTGAAATAGCGGTCCGGACGCTTGCGGACCCGCGGCCGTCCTCACATCTGAGGCCGGCTCACTGCAAAGCCTGAAGGACTATTCCCATGCCGATCGCCACACGCGCCTTCGCCGCGACCGCCGCCGACAAGCCGCTGACGCCCTACAGCTTCGAGCGCCGTGATCCGGGTCCGGACGATGTGCTGATCGACATCAAATATTGCGGCGTCTGCCACTCCGACCTGCACGCCGCGCGCGGCGAGACGGGCGGCACGGCCTTCCCCCTGGTGCCGGGTCACGAGATCGCGGGCGTGGTCAAGGCGGTCGGATCGAACGTCACCCGCTTCAAGGAAGGCGACCGCGTCGGCGTCGGCTGCATGGTCGACAGCTGCCGCGAATGCGCCTCCTGCCAGGAAGGCGTCGAACAGTATTGCATCCCCGGCTTTACCGGCACCTATGGCGGCAAGGACAAGAAGGGCGGCACGTCGGAAGCCATCACCCAGGGCGGCTATTCCGACCACATCACCGTCGATCAGCATTTCGTCCTGTCCATCCCCGACAGCCTGGCGCTGGACGTCGCCGCCCCCCTGCTGTGCGCTGGCATCACCACCTATTCGCCGTTGAAGGAATGGGGCGTGGGACCCGGCTCAAAGGTCGCGGTTATCGGCTTGGGCGGTCTGGGCCATATGGCCGTCAAGCTGGCGGCGGCCATGGGGGCGGAAGTCACCGTCCTGTCCACCTCGGACCGCAAGAAGGCCGACGCCGAGCGGATGGGCGCCAAACACTTCCTGATCAACTCCGACAAGGATGCGATGAAGGCGGCCGCCGAGAAGTTCGACCTGATCATCAACACCGTCTCGGCCACGCACGAGATCGCCAGCCACATTCAGTTGCTGGCCCGCGACGGCACCATGATCATGCTGGGCCTGACGACCGAGGGCCTGCCGGTCTTCGCCCTGCCGCTGCTGTGGCGTCGTCGCCGCATCGCCGGCTCGCTGATCGGCGGCATTCGCGAAACCCAGGAGATGCTGGACTTCTGCGCCGAGCACGGCATCGCCTGCGACATCGAGACCATCGCCCCGGACCAGATCAACGACGCCTATGAGCGGATGCTGAAATCCGACGTCCGCTATCGCTTCGTCATCGATATGGAAAAGCTGGCCGCCTGATCACCGGGACGAAGATCAACGAAACGCGACGGAGGCATGAAACTTCCGTCGCGTCAGATTCTCGCCTTGCGCGCTAGCGCTCGCGCGTTAATCCTGAACCGCGACAAGGCCTTCTAAGGGTCTGCACAGGGACAGGAGACGATATGGCGCGCGTAGCTTTCGTGACGGGCGGGACCCGGGGCATCGGCAAGGCAATCGTTCAGCGCCTGCATGAGGACGGCTTCAAGGTCGCCGCCGGCTATTCCGGCAACGACGAGGCGGCCAAGGCCATCGCCGATGCGCTGGACGTCATGGTGGTCAAGGGCAACGTCGGCAGCTTCGACGACTGCGCCCGCGCGGTGAAGGAGGTCGAGGATCAGCTCGGCCCCATCGACATCCTGGTCAACAACGCCGGCATCACGCGCGACGGCTTCTTCCACAAGATGAGCCACGACCAGTGGTCCGACGTCATCCGTGTCAATATGGACAGCGTCTTCAACATGACGCGCCAGGTCATCAACGGCATGCGCGACCGGGGCCACGGGCGCATCGTCAACATTTCCTCGATCAACGGTCAGAAGGGTCAGATCGGCCAGACCAACTATTCCGCCGCCAAGGCCGGGATGATCGGCTTCACCAAGGCGCTGGCGCTGGAGAATGCGCGCAAGGGCGTGACCGTGAACTGCATCGCGCCCGGCTATATCGACACCGAAATGGTCGGCGCCATGGACCCCAAGGTGCTGGAAGGCATCATCAGCCACATCCCCGTCGGCCGCCTGGGCAAGGGCGAAGAGATCGCCGACATGGTGTCCTGGCTGGTGGGCGAGCGTGCCGGATATGTCACAGGCTGCACACTGTCGCTGAACGGCGGTCAGTACCTGGTGGGTTGAGGCGGGCTTCGCCCAAAATCCGCCGCGCGCGGGTTTCATCAAGTCTGTCATGAAGTTGTTGGGATCGGTCAGGGCGAAAAAATCGCCACGCGTGACCGCGATGGCGGTCGCCGCCATCGCGGTCATCGGCGTGGGCGTTGTCGCGCCTGTGGTTGTCCCGACCGAAAGCCAGGCCCAGTCCCGCCGGACCGTGCCGCCGACCGCCCGCTACGTCAGCAGCAGCGGCCAAGGCTTCATCCTGGACACTTCCGGATCGCGGCCTCTGATGCGGCTGGAACGCTCGACCGAGGTCTGGGTCTTGCGGCCCACGCCCGCGCCGCGCGGCGACATCATCTATCGGAACGACAATGGCGATCAGGTGCTGCGCGTCACGCCCGACGGCGCGATCACCCTTTACACGACCACCGCCCCGCAAGGCTCGCCGGCTTCGCGCGTCGGCGAGGCACAGGGCCTCGCCAGCGCGGCGATGACCGGCGCGCAGCTGGTCGATTATTTTATGCGCCAGAGCTACCGCGCCAGCCAGGCAATGGGCCGGCTGATCGTCATCGACGTGGACATTCAGCCCGGCTCTGAACAGGTCGCCGCTGACACCGTCTCGGCCGCCAGCGACGCCATCGTGCGCATGGCGCGGTCCTCCAACCTGCGCGCCCAGGTCGAGCGGGTGCGCCGCGTCGTCGTGTCGGATCAGGGGCGTCCCGGCGTCAGCCTGGTCCAGGGCACGCTGCGGATCGTCATCGACGCCGACGCCGGCATCGCCGGCCGCCCGTCTTCGGCCCGGATCGTGCGGGTCGTGGGCGGGGACGCCCTGAACCGCTAGCCCTGGAAGCTGTCCTTGGCCGCCCGGCGCTCGGCGAACTGATCCGCATCCGTGGCGGTCAGGAACGGATTGAACCGCTTCTCCACCCCCAGCGTCGTCGGCACGGTCGGTTCGCCCTGCGCGCGCGCCGCGAAGATCGCCTCGGCATGGGCTGCGGTCTCGGGCCGGTCGTCCAGGCTCAGGGTGAAGCGGGCGTTCGACGCCGTATATTCGTGCGCACACCAGATCACGGTCTGGTCGGGCCAGGCCTTCAGCCGCTGCAGGCTGTCGAACATCTGCTCGGGCGTGCCCTCGAACAACCGACCGCAGCCCAAGGCGAACAGGGTGTCGCCAGTAAAGGCCAAGCCGTCCGCCGGCGCATGAAACACCACATGGCCGAGGGTGTGACCCGGCGTTTCGTTGACCTCGAACCGCGTCTCGCCCACCATCACCACATCGCCGTCCGCGACCACGCGGTCCAGCGGCGCGACCTTGCGCACCTCTTCCGGCCCGACGATCTCGCAAGCCCAGTCGGCCTTCAGCCGCGCATTGCCCTCGGTGTGATCGGGGTGCCAGTGGGTGTTCAGGATCAGGTCCAGACGCCCCCAGCCCAAGCCTTCCAGCTCCTCCAGAATGCGCGCTGCATCGGGCGTATCGACCGCCGCGACCACGCCGGTCGCCGCATCGCGGATCAGGAAGCCGTAGTTGTCGGCGCGGCAGGGAAACAGATGCACATCCAGGGTCATGCGCCCATCCTAGCAGCAGGGCCGCCGACAGGCCTATAGTGGGGCCATGCGGCGCAGCATCGACGAGCTTCGAACCTTCTACGGCGAGCCGACCGGAGCGCTGGCGCGACGGCTGGTGGCGCGACGGCTGGACGACGCCTGGGGCGAGGCGGCCGATTGCGACGTGCTGGGCATCGGTTACGCCACCCCTTGGCTGGACTCCTTCGTCGGCGCGCGGCGTGTCGTCGCGGCCATGCCGGGCGGGCAAGGCGTCGAACACTGGCCTACGGTCGGGCGCAACCGCACCCTGCTGGTTGACGACCGCCGCCTGCCCTTCCCCGCCGGAGTGTTCGACCGCATCCTGCTGGTCCACGCCCTGGAAGAGGCCGACGATCCCGCCGCCCTGCTACTGGAAGCGGTGCGCGCGCTTTCGCCGACCGGGCGCATCATCCTGGCGGCGGCGGCGCGCGGCGGCCTGTGGGCGCGGGCGGACAACACCCCCTTTGGTCATGGCCGACCCTTCACCCGGCGCCAGTTGGAACGACTGGTGCGCGATGTCGGGCTCGAGCCGATGGCCTGGTCCCAAACCCTGTATGTCCCGCCTTGGGGGCCGATGCTGCGCCTGGCCGAAGGATTCGAACAGGTCGGGCGCCGGGTCTTTCCCGGAACCGCCGGGCTGATCCTGCTGGAGGCCTCGCGCCACAGCTACGCCCGCATCCGCCCCAGCGGCCATGCCCAGCGCGTCGCCGCCCCCGTCCTGGCGCCCCAACCCGCCGCCTCCGTCTCTTCGCGGGGCGAACATCGCGACTGACGGGGAGTTGACCGTCGCTCCATCTGGCGGGGCGGGCGAAACCGCCTTATGGCGAAGGCCATGCACCGACTGATCCTGATGCGGCACGCCCAGGCCGAAGCCTCCGCTCCCTCCGGCGGCGACGAAGCCCGTCCCCTGTCGGCCGCCGGCCGCGCCGAGGCTCTGCTGATGGGGCGCGCCTTGGCCGAGCGGGGGCTGAAGCCGGACTTGGCGCTGGTGTCCACCGCCGTGCGCACCCGCCAGACCTGGGAGCAGATGCACGACGCTTTCGGCGATGTGGAAGTCCGCGACGAGGACGCCCTCTACAACGCTCCCTCCGACGTGATCCGCCGCTTCGTCGAGGCCAGCGAGGACGAGGCCGGCTGCCTGTTGATCCTGGCCCACAATCCGGGCGTCCATGTGCTGGCCGCCGAATATCTGATCGAAAGCGCCGCCTCGCCGGCCGTGGTGGACAAGCTGTCGGCCGGCTTCCCGACCGGCGCCGCCGCCCTGTTCAGCGTCGATGTCGCGTGGCGCTGCACCTACGAAGGCTTCCTGACGCCGCGATCGCTGGGCGCGCCATCCGCATGACAGACGTCGCCTACAAGATCGTCGATGCCGCCGAATGGCGCGCCGCCGTCGCCGAGGGCCGCTATGACGGCGCGCCCGTCGATCTGGCCGACGGCTACATCCACATGTCCACCCAGGCGCAACTGGCCGAGACCGCGCGACGGCACTTCGCCGAGCGCGGCGACCTGCTGCTGCTGACCGTCGATCTCAGCGGGTTCGGCGACGACCTGATCTGGGAGCCGTCGCGCGGCGGCGATCTGTTCCCGCATCTTTACGCCCCCCTGCCCGTCGCCGCCGTTACGGCATCGCGCGCCTTCTCGGTCACGGCCGAGGGCGAGATGGCGTTCGAGGACGACCGATGAGCCTGGTTGATGTGGGCGCCGCCCTGCTGCGTCGGCTGGACCCGGAGCAGGCACACCAGTTGGCGATCAAGGGTCTGGCCCTCGCCCCCCTGCCCGTCCCGCCCGCCGACGATCCGATCCTGAGAACACAGTTGGCGGGACTGGATCTGCCCAATCCGGTCGGTCTGGCGGCGGGTCTGGACAAGAACGGCGAGGCCCTGCGCGGCCTGTCGCGCCTCGGCTTCGGCTTCGTCGAATGCGGCTCGGTCACGCCCCGGCCCCAGCCCGGCAATCCCAAGCCCCGCCTGTTCCGCCTCAGCGAGGACCGGGCCATCATCAACCGGATGGGGTTCAACAACGCCGGGCTAGACGCCTTCGCCGAGCGGCTGGACCAGCGCCCGACGGGCGTCGTCGTGGGCGCCAATCTGGGGGCCAACAAGGACACCGAGGACAAGGCGGCCGACTACGTCGCCGGTCTGCAACGCCTTGCCGGCCGCGCTTCCTACTTCACCGTCAACATCTCCTCGCCCAATACGCCGGGCCTGCGCGCGCTTCAGGGCCGCGAGCAGTTGGACGACCTGTTGGGCCGCATCGACGCCGCCCGTCCCGTCGCCGCCCCTGACCGCGTGCCGGTCTTTTTGAAGATCGCGCCCGATCTGATCGCCGACGAGATCGGCATGATCGTCGAGGCCTCGCTGGCCCATCGGATCGACGGCCTGATCGTATCCAACACCACGCTGGAACGTCCCGAGACCCTGCGCTCGCCGGACGCCCGCGAGACGGGCGGCCTGTCCGGCGCGCCCATCCGTCCGTTCGCGGAAAAGGCCCTGCGCGCGGCAGCCGAGGCCGCCGCCGGTCGTCTGCCCCTGATCGCCGTCGGCGGCATCGACAGCGGGGCCGAAGCCTATGCCCGCATTCGCCTGGGGGCATCGGCGGTCCAGATCTATTCCGCCCTGATCTACGAGGGGCCCGGCCTGGTCGCCCGCATCACGCGTGACCTGGCCGCCCGCCTGCGCGCCGACGGCTTTTCCGCAGTAACAGACGCGGTCGGCGCGCCCCGTTGACGGAGCGTTAGTGTCGACACGTCTAGGGTGACCGATGCGAGCGATCTGCGTTCGTCATCCGAGAGCCTGAATGAAATCGACCGCCGTCGATATCGCTGAAAGCAGCTGGACCGCCGCCGTTCGCCAACGCTCGGGCGCTGCGGTGCAACGGCTCGTGGCGGCGGCGGCTGTCGCCCTGGTGGTGACGCCGATGGTCGGGGTGCGGTTCACCTTCGGCTGGGTCGTGCTGTATCTGGCGGTTCAGGCCATGGAGATGGTCGTGTATCGACCGATCCTGGAGGCGCCCGGAGAGCTTTCCAGCGGCCGAAAGCTGGCCGTCCTGACCGTCGTTGCGGTCAGTTCTACCGTCTTCGCCGCCCTGTCGCTGGTGATGTGGAAGATCGGCGGTGCCATCGGCGGCGTCAGCGCAGCCCTAATGCTGAGCGCCTGCATGTTGACGGCCATGCTGAATGCGAACCGCTGTCAGGCCGTGATGATCGCCGGCCTGGCCCCTCAGACCGGCTTCCTGCTGGCTACGCCTGTCTTCGTTTACGCTCTGGACGCCTCCGGCCCGCTGGTCATGTCGGCGGCCGCTGCGGTCGTGCTGTTCACCTTCTATGTCGCCATCACCGGCCAGCGCATGGTCGAGGCCAGCGCCAACGTCGTGCGCGCCCATGCCCTGGCCGAGGACTCCCGGCTCAAGGCAGAGCGCAGCCTGGCCGACCACACCACCTTCCTGGCCGCGATCGGCCATGACCTGCGCACCCCGATCGGCGCGATCCTGGCCGGCGCCGCCGAGTTGCGCTCGCCCGACGCCCAGTCGCGCAACAGCGCCAATCTGATCACCGACGCCGGCCTGATGATGAAGGCCCTGCTGGACGACCTGCTGGACCACACCCGGATCGGCGCCGGACGGATGACGGTGGAGGCCAAGGACTTCGACCTGCGGCAAATGCTGGCCCAGACCCTGATGCTGTGGCGCGGTGTCGCCGACGCCAAGGGGCTGAAGCTGCGCATCGAAGGCGCCTCGGCCATGCCGCGCCACGTCAAGGGTGACGTCATGCGCATCCGTCAGGTGCTGAACAACCTGCTGTCCAACGCCATGAAGTTCACCGAGCAGGGCCAGATCACCCTGCGGGTCCAGGCCTGGCCCGAGGAGCCGTCGGGATACGCCCTGCTGTTCGAAATCGTGGACACGGGTCCGGGCATGACGACCGACCAACTGGCCCGCCTGTTCACCCCGTTCGACCAGACCGCCGAGGGCGTCTCCGCCCGCTATGGCGGCTCGGGTCTGGGGCTGGCGATCAGCCGCAATCTGATCGATCTGATGGGCGGTCGGCTGACGGTGCGCAGCGCGCCGGGTCAGGGCTCGCGCTTCACCGTCTCCCTGATCCTGCCCCGCGGCGACGAGGCGGCGCAGATCGTCGAGGTCGTCGATGAAAGCCGCCTGGACATCGCCCGCTCGCTGACGCCCTCGGTCGCGCCCACGCCCCAGCCCGCGTCCGTCGCCCCTTCGCCCGCGCCTGAGCCCGAGCCGGTGGCTGCGACGCCTGCGGTCGCCGACGAGGCCGAAGACCAGCCGCTGCGCCTGCTGGTCGTGGACGATCACGACATCAACCGCCGCGCGGTGCAGCTGATCCTCCAGCCGCTGGGCTGCGAGATCACCACCGCCGCCGACGGCATGATCGCGCTAGAACGCTGTCAGGAGGCGGTGTTCGACGTCATCTTCATGGATGTCCGGATGCCCGAGCTGGACGGGCGAGAGACGACGCGTCGCCTGCGCGCCGGCGGCGGACCCAACGCCGCCACCCCGGTCGTCGCCGTCACCGCCGATACCGCGCCCGAAGACGTCGCGGCCTGCCAGGCGGCCGGCATGGCCTATTTCGTCTCCAAGCCCCTGACGCCGCCCGCCCTGATCGGCGCCTTGCAGCACGTCTTGAACGACACCGCCGCTCAGGCCGCGACCGAGGCCGCCTGATCCCGGACGGTCGCGATCAGACGCGCGGCGAAATCAGGCTGTTTCATATCGCATTCCCAGACGACGACCACGCGCCAGCCTGACGCCTCCAACGCCTTCTCAGCGGCGGCGTCGCGCGCGCGGTTCCGGTCGATCTTGGCGATCCAGTAATCGGCGTTGGTCTTGGGCTGGCGTGATCCACGAGCGCAATCATGGCCGTGCCAGAAGCACCCGTGGACGAACAGGGCGACCTTGCGGCCCTTCATCACCACATCCGGGCTTCCCTGCAGACCCATGCCGCCCAGCCGATAGCCGATCCCGGCCGCACGCAGGATTCTGCGCACGGCCAGTTCCGGCGACGTATCCCGCCCCTTCACGCGACGCATCACGGCGCTGCGCTTCTCCGGGCTGAACACATCCGTCATCAACGTCGATCCGGGCTCAAGCAGCGAAGCGATAGCCCGGATCGACAAGCATCAGAGCTGCGCCAGCAGATGCTCGGCCGAGGACACCTTGAACTCGCCGCCCTGTTCGATGTTCAACTGCTCGACCACGCCGTCCTTGACCAGCATGGAATAGCGCTGCGAGCGCTCGCCCAGGCCGAAGCCAGAACCGTCCAGCACCAGACCCAGGGCGCGGGTCAATTCGCCGTTGCCGTCGGCCAGCATGACGATGCTGTCGTCGGTAACGCCTTGGCTTTCGCCCCAGGCCTTCATGACGAAGGCGTCGTTGACCGAGATGCAGGCGACCGTATCGACGCCCTTGCCCTGGATGTCGGCCAAGTGATCCTTGAAGCCCGGCAGGTGGCGCGCCGAGCAGGTGGGGGTGAAGGCGCCCGGCACGGCGAACAGGGCCACGGTCTTGCCGGCGAAGATGTCGTCGGTGCTGACGGGCTTGGGGCCCTCGGCGGTCGCTTGGGCGAGGGTTGCGTTCGGGATGCGATCGCCGATCTGAATGGTCATGTCTGTCTCGCTGAGGTTTGAGGCCGGCGCGTTTGAACGGCCGTGTGCGACACATAGACACCACGGGCGACACCGCAAGCGCCGGTTCGGCTTGCTTGCGCCGCTTTCCGGACGGATGATGTGAAGATCATGAGCGAAGCCTCCACCCTGACCGGCCGACTGCTGGTCGCCATGCCCGGGATCGACGACGCCCGGTTCGAGCACGCCGTCATCCTGATCTGCGCACACGGGCCCGATCACGCCATGGGCCTGCGGCTGGATCGACCGGCGCCGGGCGTGGATCTGAAGACGGTTCTGGACAAGCTGGATGCGCCGGCGCCGAATCAATCCATCGGTCGCGCGGTCCTGATGGGCGGACCGGTCGAGCGCGAGCGCGGCTTCGTCCTGCACACCGACGACTGGACGGTCGGCGACGACACCCTGGCCTTCGGCGACGGTCTGGCGATGACCGGCACGCGCGAGGCGCTGGCCGCCATGACCGACGAGATCGCCGGTCCGCGCCGCTCGGCCCTGTTGCTGGGCTACGCCGGCTGGGGCGAGGGGCAGTTGGAGGAGGAGTTGGCCGACAACGTCTGGCTGACCGCCGACGCCGATCTGGACCTGATTTTCGACGGCGAACACACGTCGAAATGGACGCGCGCCCTCGCCCAGCTGGGCGTGGACGCGGCCATGCTGTCAAGCCAGGGCGGCCGGGCCTGAAGCCAGACCGCCCCGTTTGACGATTAGAAGCGGTAGTTCATGCCGATGCGGAACATGTGGGTTCCGAAGCGACCGTTGCCGCGCACCATGTCCGTGCCCGTCGTGTTCGGGGCCAGGACGAACGGGTTGGTGGCGGGCGCCGTGCCACGGCCGACGCGGATGACCGGGCTGTCGACGTCCAGCGAGGTGTAGAGGTATTCGCCGCTGACCGTCAGACCGCGACCCAGGGCGTATTCTACGCCGCCGCCGGCCTGCCAGCCGTCGCCGTCATCGCCCTCGCTGGTTTCAGTGAAGCTGTTGGCCAGGTTCGAGGTGCGGAACTTGTTCTCGAACTTGCCGTAGGCGTAACCGCCGGTGCCGTAAATCAGCGCCGGGCCGACCGCATAGCCCAGCTTCAAACGGGCGGCCGCCGTGCTCTGCAGCTCGCGCGTGAAGGTGTAGAAGGCCGGGGTGGTCGAAAAGCCGGTCACCGAATCCTGAACATTGTTGACGCTGTATTCCGCCAGGGCGCCGACGACGAAGTTGCCGAACTGCATGTCGTAACCGGCGCGAACGCCCGCCTCGACACCATCGTTGTCATCACGGCAGCCGGTTCCCGGCGCGGTGCTGGTCGCCATGCCGCCGCAGAAGCCGGGGCTGAAGGCGTTGGTTCCGACGGTGGCGGGGGCGACAGGCGCAGTGGTGACCTGGTCGCCATAGTTGCCGTCCAGATTGCGGTCGAAGCGCAGGATCTCGTCGCCGTCGTCGTTCGACTGGTTGTAGCCGCCGAAGATGCCGATGTAGGGGCCGGACCAGTCGGGGGCCACGGACTGGGCCAGGGCGGGGGTGGAAACCATGGCCAGGGCCAGGGCGCTGGAGGCGAGGGTCTTGATCATTTGGGGAGGCTTTCGTGCCGAAAGTGCGGGCGCGACATCCCCGCTCGCCGTCACAAAAGCCGAAGGCGGCCACAGGTTCCCTACAGTTCCCATCGCCAAATGTCGCACATCCAAAGGCTTCGGTTGAACGTAGGCCGGCCTAGCGCGTCGCCATCGACACCAGAAAAGCGATCAGCAGGACCAGGCTGATCCCCTGCCAGAACCGCACCGGATCACGCTCGATCAGGGACAGCTGGCGCGGCGGCGGAGCGGCGACAGCGCTGCCGGTCTCCAGCACATGGATCAGTTCCTCGACATCCTCGAACCGCTCGTTCGGGTCGATGGCGACGGCGCGCATGATGGCCGCCTCCAGCCAGGCGGGCATATCCGGCCGGTGTCGCGTCGGCGGCGCAGGCGCCCGATCGAAACGCGGCGCATCGGTCGGATCCACCTCGCCCCACGGATAGGTGCGCGTGAACAGACGATATAGCGTCACCCCCAGGGCGAACTGATCCGTGGCGGCGTCGCCGCTCTCGCCGGCATACATTTCCGGCGCCTTATAGCCGGCGGTGCCCGGCGCCTCGGCCTCGGCGAACTCCTCGGCCAGCCGCAGGCGCGCAACGCCCAGATCGACCAGTTTCAGCCCGCCCTGTGTCTCCAGGATCACATTGTCCGGCTTGATGTCGCGGTGCGTCACCCCCGCCCGGTGCAGGGCCGAAACCGCCCGCGACAGACGCAGGGCCACGCCGATTCCTTCGGCGATCTCGAACGGCCCCTCCTGCGCCAACCGCGCATGCAGGGTCTGACCAGCATGAAAGGGCTGGGCGATATAGAGACGGCTCTGGCGACCCGCATCCAGGCTCAGCACCTTGCCGACGAAGGGGCTGTCGATGCGCCGTCCGATAAAGGCCTCGCGCAGAAAGGCGGTGCGCGCCCCGCGCTCGGACACCACGGCGGGCTTGGGAAACTTCAGCACCACCATGCCTGCGTCGCCTAGCGTATCCTTGGCCAGGAACAGGGTCGTGTACCGCCCGTCCGCCACGACCCGCTGAAGCGCGAAGCCGTCAACGTTGTCGCCGACGGCCGGCGGCGGCAGGATGGCGAGGCCTTCCGCCTCGGCCGTGATCGCCTCCCAGTCGGGCGCGCCGGTGCGGACCACGTCGATGACGATGGCCGTTGCGTTGTCGCGCTGCCCCGCCGCCTCGACCTCGGCCAGGATCGCCTTGGCGTCCGCATCGGGCGAACTGCGCCGTCCCAACAGGCCGGCGATCACCGCATCGGCCAGCACCCCATGCACCCCGTCGGTGGTCAGCAGCAGCCGGTCGTGCGGCTCCAGCCGCACTTGCCGGACGTCCAGCTTCACATCCGCCTCGATGCCCACGGCGCGATACAGAACATGGCTCAGCCCCTGCTGGGCGCGCGTGTGGTCCTCCGTCAGCCGCGTCAGAACGCCATCGCGGAAATGCCAGGCCCGGCTGTCGCCCACATGAAGCGCCGTCGCCTCGCGCCCACGCAGGATCAGGGCCGTGAACGTCGTCGCCGCCCCCTCCATGGCCGGATCGATCCGTCCCCGCGAATGGAGCCAGCGGTTGAAGCCCCGCAGCGCCTTGATGCCGTTGGCGGCGATCCCGTTCAGCGGGTTCTGATCCAGATAGCCGTCGATGAAGCTGCGCGTCGTCAGCTCGGCGGCCATCCGCCCGGCCTTGGACCCCGACACCCCGTCGGCGATCACCGCCACGACCCCGTGTTCGCGCTGCTCGGCCGCCGTGCCGATGTGGACGCCGCCGAAATCCTGATTATCCGCCTTGGGCCCCTGCAAGGTCGCAAAGCCGGCGGCGATCTCCAGTCTGGCGTCGGTCATGGGCGGAACTGTCGTCGAAAGACGGCCCGCTGAACAGAGGTCTCAGAGCGCCAGGATCGCGCGCACCGCGACATAGGCGGAGACCACCAGGATCAGGCTCGCAAACAGGATGCGCCCAAGCCGGGCGTTCGACCCCAGCCGGCGCGCCAGCGGCAGACCCGCCGCCGTCCCGGCGACCCCGCCGACCGCCATGGCCGCGACCAGGCCCGGATCGACCCAGCCCGACAGCGCATAGTTGCCCGCCGTCGTCGCTCCGAATGCGGCGACGCTGAGCAGCGAGGTCGCCTGGGCGGTCGCCAGGCTCATGCCCGTCGACGCCATCAGGCCGGGCACGATCAGAAAGCCGCCGCCGATGCCGAAGAAGCCGGCGGCCGAGCCGACGCCGGCGCCCGCCATGCCGGCGCGCGGCGACATGGACCAGTTCAGCCGGGGCTCGTCCCGCGCGACCGCCGCCTTGGGACGCAGCATCGACACGCCCACGGCCGCCATGGCCACGGCGAAGATCAGCAGCAGCTGATGGCCGTCGATCATCTTGGCCAGGGACGAACCGAACCAGGCCCCGGCCGCGCCGGTGATGGCGAACAGGGTCGCGCAGGGCCAGCGCACCCGCCCTGCCCTGGCGTGACCGGCCAGAGCCGTCAGGGCGTTCAGCGCCACCCCCGCCGCCGACACGCCGATGGCGACATGGGGATCGGCGACGCCGACGACATAGAGCAGCAGCGGCACGGCCAGAACCGACCCGCCGCCGCCGAACAAGGTCAGCAGCAGGGCGACGACGACGCCGCTGAAGGCGGTCAGAACCAGCGGGGTCAGTTCGGTCGTCACCGGATCACGCCGCTCTCGTCACGGGCCGGCTCGCGGCTCTGTTCCAGGGCATCACGGCCAGCAGCCGCGCCATGCCGCAAAATCCCGTCGCGCCCGCGACGAACAGGCCCGCGCCGACGAAGGTCGAAAGACCCCAGAAGGCTGGATGCACCAACGTCCCCAACGCCGCACCGATCAGGATCAGGCCGCCCGCGACCATCTGCACCTGACGCATCAGTTCGATCGGCTTTGAGCGGTCGGCGTGGATGGCCAGGCCCTGCGCCTTCCATGCGTCCAGCCCGCCTTCAATGACAAAGGCTTGGCCCGTCGTCTTCGCCGCCAGACGGTAGCAGTTGACGCCCGTCCGATTGCCGGTTCGGCAGGTGAAGATGACGTCGCGGCCGTCGGCGCCAGCCGGCGTGTAGGCGTCGAAGGCCGACAGCGGCGCATGGACGGCGCCGACGACATGCTCTCTGGCGAACTCGTCGGGCTCGCGAATGTCGACCAGCACGGCCGTGTTCTGCTTCAGCCGGCGCGAAACCTCGGCGGGGGACAGGGGGGTCAGGACGCTCATCGGGATCATGCCTTTTCGGAGGAAACAGGAGGACAATAGATTTCAGCCAGCACGGCGATGACCTTCAGAACGGCCGGATCGGCGATGCGGTAGAAGATGGTCGTGCCCTCCCGACGCGTGCTCACCAGCGCCTCATCGCGTAGCTTGGCCAGGTGCTGGGACAGGGCCGATTGCGACAGGCCGACGTGGGGCAGCAGCTGGCCGACGGACATCTCACCTTCGCCCAACTGACACAGGATCATCAGCCGCTTCTCGTTGGACAGGGCGCGCAGCAACGCCGCCGCCTCGCCTGCGCTGGCCTGGAATCGCTCAAGTCCGATGGTCTGAAGGTCAATCATGGAGCGCAATATATGCGCACTTGCTAAATAAGCAATACCTAATATATTGGACTGCGAAAAGAGCTTCCTCCATGGCCCAATCCCCCGACGTCCGCGGCTTTTTCGATCCCGCGACCCACACCATCACCTATCTGGTCAGCGACCCCGCGACGGGTCAGGCGGCGATCATCGACCCCGTCCTGGACTTCGACGCGTCCTCGGCCCGCACCTCGACGCGGTCGATCGACGCCGTCATGGCGGCGCTGCGGTCGGAGGGGCTGACGCTGGCCCTGGTGCTCGAAACCCACGCCCACGCCGACCACCTGACGGCGGCGGCGCACCTGCGTACGATGACGGGCGTGTCCATCGGCATCGGCGGACGGATCACCCAGGTTCAGTCGGCCTTCGCCCCCCTGTTCGGCGCCGACGACGTGCGCCCGGACGGGGCCGTCTTCGATCATCTGTACGCCGACGGCGACGCCTTCACGCTGGGCGATCTGACGGTCGAGGTGATCCACACGCCCGGCCACACCCCCGCCTGCGTCAGCTACCGGATCGGCGATGCGGTCTTCACCGGCGACACCCTGTTCATGCCCGACTACGGCACGGCGAGAACGGACTTTCCCGGCGGCGACGCCCGGACCCTGTATCGCTCGATCCAGCGCCTGCTGGCCCTGCCGGACGAAACGCGCATCTTCGTCGGCCACGACTATCTGCCCCAGGGCCGCACCGACTTCCGGTTCGAGACCACCGTGGCGGAACAGCGCGCGCAGAACATCCACATCGGCGGCGGCGTGTCGGAAGACGCTTTCGTCGCCATGCGGGAGGCCCGCGACGCCACCCTGAGCGCGCCGCAGCTGATCCTGCCCTCGCTTCAGGTCAATATCCGCGCCGGCGACCTGCCACCCCCGGACGCCAACGGCCAGCGCTACTTACGCCTGCCGCTAAACGCGATCTGAGCCCTAAGCCGACCGCTGCTTCAGCGGGGCCGTGCCATCGGCCAGGCTTTCGGCCAGATAGACCTCGGCCTCCTGCGCCGGCAGGGCGGGCGCATAGCCGAAGCCCTGGCCGTAGTGGCATTGCGCGTCCAGCAGCAGGCGGGCCAGTTCGGCGTTCTCCACGCCCTCGGCGACGACTTCCAGCGACAGGTCGCGGCCCAGGTTGACCACCGACTTGACGATCTTGGCCGAGCCCTCGTCCTTGTTCATCGTCAGCACGAAATAGCGGTCGATCTTCAGCGTATCGAACGGCAGGCGCGCCAGATAGGACAAGGACGAGAAGCCGGTGCCGAAATCGTCCAGCGCCAGCGAGGCCCCGACGTCCTTCAGCGATTGCAGCACCTCGGCGGCGCGCGCGGTGTCGCGCATGATGTCGCCCTCGGTGACCTCCAGCTTGAGCGCGCCCTTGGGCAGGCCGGTCTCCTTGATGATGCGCGCCACGTCCTCGCACAGGTGCGGGCGCTCGATCTCGCCGACCGACAGGTTGACGCTGCAGAACAGCTTGCCGGCCAGCGGATGCCGTTCGATCCATTCGGCCAGCTGCCGCGCCGACTGGGTCATCATCAGCAGGCCCAGGTCGTTCATCATGCCCAGGTCTGCGGTCAGGCCCAGGAACTCGTCCGGCGGCACCAGACCCCTGCGTGGGTGACGCCAGCGCGCCAGCGCCTCGAAACCGGCGACGGCCCCCGTGTTCAGGTTCACGATCGGCTGGAAGAAGGGCACGATCTCGCCGCGCACGAAGGCGTTCCTCAGATCCGCCTCCAGCGCCAGACGGCTC
Source organism: Brevundimonas sp. 374 (assembly GCF_900102995.1). Lineage (NCBI taxonomy): Bacteria > Pseudomonadati > Pseudomonadota > Alphaproteobacteria > Caulobacterales > Caulobacteraceae > Brevundimonas > Brevundimonas sp. 374. Next base: position 276,575 of record NZ_FNKT01000002.1, read on the forward strand.
AAGCTGTCGCTTTCCAGCGCCCGGCCATAGGCGGCCGATCCGCCGCGCCCGGCGCCCTTGGCCGATTCCACCGCCAGCTCGACCCGGCGCAACAGTTCGGCGGCGTCGGGCGCATCCGGCCCGCCCTCCACCATCACCGCCCCGATGGAGACGGTCGGATAGATGTCGAAGCCCGCGACCCGCAACGGCTGTTCCAGCGCGTCGCGAACGCGATAGCTGGTGTGGGAGGCGGTCTTGGGCACGATGATGGCGAACTCGTCCTCGCCGATCCGCGCGGCCGAGGCGTCCTTGTTGAAGGCGGCGGCCAGACGTGAGCCCAAAGCCGACAGCACCAGGTCGGTCCGCTCATGCCCCAGCGCCTCGTTCAGGCGCCGCAGCCGGTCCACGTCGCCGACCACGATCTCGTATTCGCCGGGCTGGGTCAGCACCTCGCTGACGCGGGTCAAAAAGGCGCGACGATCCAGCAGGCCCGTCAGCGTATCGCGGTCCGATCCGGCGAACTTGGTCTCCAGCGCCACGACGCCGGCGGCGCGCAGGCCGTCCTCCAGCCAGACGCCGCGCCACAGACAGGTCTCGGACCCGCGCATGCGCAGACGCACGGCAATCTCGGCGCCCTCGTCCTGAGGTTTGAGCATCCGTTCGGCCAGGCTGCGATCCTGCGGCATGGCCAGGGCGACAAATCCGGCGGCCGTACATTCCGGCGCCAGCGGTCCCAGGCCCAGCGATCGTGTCGCGCCGGTGAAGCGCAGTTCGTCGGTCGCCGGGGTCCAGACCCACAGGGCCGTCTCGGCGGCGGCCAGCGCCTCGATGGCGGTCGTGGCGTCCCAGGCCAGCGATCGGGATCGTGGTGTCACGCGTCTCGCCCTTCCAGACGGCCCCCGGCCGTCAACGCTCGTCCTCGACCAGGCCGAACAACAAATGGTCTGCCCACTCGCCGTTAATTTTCAAATAAGCGCGAGCCCGACCTTCGTTGCGAAAGCCGGATTTCTCCAGCACCCGTCGCGACCCGTGGTTGGTGGGCAGGCAGGCCGCCTCCAGCCGGTGCAACTTCAGCTTGTCGAACGCGTAGCCGACCACGGCCCGAACGCCCGCCGTCGCCACGCCCTGACCGGAAAACGGCTGACCGATCCAGTAGCCCAGCGTCCCCGTCTCGGCGACGCCGCGCCGCACGTTCGACAGGGTCACCGCCCCCGCCAGGGTCTTGCCGTCCTGCACAAAGACGAAGAAGGGCCAGGCGTTGCCCAGCTCCATCTCGCGCGCATAGATCGACAACCGGCGCCGGAAGGCCGCCTTGGTCAGGTCGTCCTCGGGCCAGGCCGGCTCCCACGGTTGCAGATAGTCGCGCGAGCCTTCGCGCAGCGTGGACCAGGCGGCGTAATCGGCGGCGCGCGGCGGGCGCAGCAGCACGCCGTCCCCCCGGACCACGGGCCCGGCCACATCGCTCATCCAGTCCAGAAGCGCCATCGATGGGAACTATAGCACCAAGATTCGGCTCTGAACCTTACGGTTCGGCCAAAAGTGTCGCGGTCAGCTTCAGCGCCAGGTCGCGTCCCAATCCCTCGGGCGCGCCCAGCATCGGCGTCAGGATGTCCCCGATCAGCCCGTCGGCGAAGGCCATATAGGCCGCCGTCACCACCAGGGCCTTGGCCCGCTCGGCCGCCTTGGGATCATCGGGCGCCATGGCCGCCAGCCGTTCGGCCAGATCGCGCACCACCTCGGCGAAGCTCTCGGCCCTGCCCTGCTCGCGCGCCAGCGCCAGCCAAGCCGCCATCTGCGAGGCGCCGCCCGGCCCGAAAGCATCGAACACGACGCTCATCAGCCGCCCCGGCTCGACGCCGTCGCGCCCCTCTCCCAGGCCCGCCTCGATCCGCTGCGCCAGATCGCGCACCATCGCATCCATCAGCGCGCCCTGAAGCCCGGCCGCCGAGCCGAAATGGTGGATCAGATTGGCGTGACCCACGCCCATCCGCTCGCCCACCGCCTTCAGCGTCACCGCCGCCGGCCCGCCCGACAGCAGCAGGTCGCGCGCCGCCTCCAGCGCCTCTTCGCGCGCCACCGCCCCGCGTCGTCGCTTCACCAGACCATTAGTTGACATTGATGTCAGTTAACTCCATCATCCGCTCGAAATCGAGGAGCAGAACCATGGCGAAATCCGCCACCCCCGCCGACCTCCAGATCAAGCCGCGCGACCTGCATATCGACCGCGAGGCTCCGACGCCACGCTGGTGGCTGAACGGCGACCCGTTCGGCACCGCCGTGATGAACGCCCTCAGCCTGACCTTCCCCGACGGCGAGCGGTTCTTCATCCAGTCAGTCAAGCGGTTCGCCAAGGATGCGCCCCCGGCCTTGGCCGCCGACATCCGCGCCTTCACGGTCCAGGAGGGCGCCCACACCCGCGAACACATGGCCTTCAACGCCATCACCGAACGCGCCGGCTATGACACCGCCGAGATCGAGGCCTACGTCACCGCCCGTCTCGACATCGCCCGCGCCCGTCCGGCCTTGGCCCAGCTGGCGGCGACCATGGCGCTGGAGCATTTCACCGCCGCCTTCGCCCATCGGCTGCTGGCCGATCCGGAGCTGCTGACGGGCTCGCCCCACGACCTGGCCCGCCTGTGGCGCTGGCACTCCATCGAGGAGATCGAGCACAAGGGCGTGGCCTATGACGTCTTCCTGCACGCGACCCGGGACCTCAGCCCGCTGAAGCGCTGGCGCATCCGCCGCTGGGCCATGTTCCTGACGACCCTGCTGTTCACCCGCACGGTGCGCGAGACGACCTTCATGCTGCTGAAGCAGGACGGCATCGTCGGCTGGCGGGCGCGTCTGGGCCTGTTCCGCTGGCTGTGGCTGAAGCCGGGTCTGTATCGCCGGATGATCGGCGACTACCTGGCCTTCTACAAACCCGACTTCCACCCGTGGCAGGTCGACGACCGCGACCTGATCGCGGACGCGGAGGCCGGTTTGGCCCAACCCGCCTGATTGGTCGCCTACCCTCAAATCCGACCCCGCGACGGAGTTTTCGCCCGAAGGCGTTACAATGTGCGGGGGACGGACGAGGAGAAGGCCATGGCTTCATCACCGACCGACGCCGCCGTCGCCCTGACGCGCCTGGGTCTCGGCGCCCGGCCTGGCGAGATCGACCGCGTCGCCGCCGATCCGCGCGGCTGGGCCATGGGCCAGATCAGGTCCCAGGGCGCGCCACAGCCGTCGGGCCAGTTCGCCGACACCACCGAACGCGTCGCCCAATATATCGACTATCAGAGCGACGCCGGCCTGGTCCGCCGCGACCGACGCGCCGCCGCTCCGGCGACGGCCGACGCCGCGCCTGCCCCCTCGCCAGCCATGCCGGACGCCGCCGATCCGCAAGCCGTCGCCCGGCGCGAGGCCCGTCAGGCCGCCCGCCGCGACATCACCCAGGACACGGCGCAGGAGTTCCTGGCTCGCGCCCAGCTCGGCGCGACCACCGACGACGGCTTCGCCGAGCGCTGGGCCCTGTTCTGGTCGAACGCCCTGACCGTCTCGGCCGCCAAGTTCGCCAGCGGCGCCTTCGTCGGCCAGTATGAGCGCGAGGCCATCCGCCCCCACGTCTTCGGCCGGTTCGAGGATATGGTCCTGGCCGCTGAACAGCATCCCGCCATGCTGCTCTATCTGGATCAGGCCCGGTCTGTCGGTCCCGACAGCCTGGCCGGCGCCCGCCGCAACGCCGGCCTGAACGAGAACCTGGCCCGCGAGATGATGGAGTTGCACACCGTCGGCGCCGACGGCGGCTATACGCAGGGCGATGTGACCGAACTGGCCCGCGCCCTGACCGGCTGGTCCGTTCCCGCCGCCCGCGATCAGCGGCAGCCCAATCGCCCTCAGCGAGCCCGCAGGATGGTCGCCCAAGCCGAGCCCGGTCCCGACGGCTTCGTCTTCCGCGCCAATGTCCACGAACCCGGCGCCCGCACGGTGATGGGCAAGACCTATCCGGCGGCGGGCGTGGCCCAGGGTCAGGCCATACTGCGTGACCTGGCCCGACATCCGGCCACGGCCAAACGCCTGTCGCGCCGTCTCGCCGCCCATTTCGTCGCCGACGATCCGCCGCCCGCCCTGGTCGCCCGGCTGGAAGCGGCCTGGACCGGCTCCGGCGGCGATCTGGCCCAGGTCGCCCGCGCCCTGGTCGACGCGCCCGAGACCTGGACGCCCCAGCCCGCCAAGATCAAGACGCCCTACGACTTCATCGTCTCGGCCCATCGCGCGCTGGGAACGCGACCTCAGCGGATCCAGCCGTTGCGCCAGGCCCTGCTCGACATGGGCCAGCCGCCGTTCTCGCCCCCGTCGCCCGAGGGCTGGCCCGACACGGCCGCCGACTGGGCCGGCTCAGACGCCCTGGTCAAGCGGCTGAACTGGTCGCGCACCGCCGCCGATCTGGCCCAGGCGGGCGATCCCAATGCGGTCGCCGCCTCCGCCCTCGGTCCGCGCCTCGGCGAACGCACCCGCATGGCCGTCGCCCGCGCCGAAAGCCGGCCCGAGGCCCTCACCCTTCTGTTCATGTCGCCGGAGTTCCAACGCCGATGACCGCCCTTAATATGAACCGTCGCCGTCTGCTGGCCGCCGCCTCCGCCGGGGTCGGCCTGGCCTTCGCCGGCCGCGTCGCCGCCCAGACCGCTGGCCCGGCCAACAAGCTGGTCGTCGTCATCGCGCGCGGCGCGATGGACGGCTTGTCGGTCACCGTCCCCTACGCCGATCCGAACTACGTCCCCTTGCGCGGCGGTCTGGCCATCGCCGCGCCGGACGAGGCGAACGGCGCCCTGGCCCTGAGCGAAGGGTTCGGCCTGCATCCGGCGCTGGCGGGCCTGCACGCCCTTTATGGTCACGGTCAGATGCGGTTCGCCCCCGCCGTCGCCCTGCCCGTGCGCATCCGCTCGCACTTCGACGCCCAGGACGTGCTGGAGAACGGCGGCGAAGGTCTGCGCCAGCAATCCGACGGCTGGCTGAACCGCGCCATCGTCGCGGCCGGCGGAACGTCGCTGAAAGGCCTGTCCATCGGCGCCCAGACGCCCCTGATCCTGCGCGGCGAAGCCCCCGTCTCCAGCTGGGCGCCTGGCGGTCTGGTGCGCGACGGCGACCGCATCGCCTCCCTGCTGCAGGATCTCTATGTCGAGGATCCGATGCTAGGCCAGAACCTGGCGCGGGGTCTCGCGACCGAGCAGCTGGTCAGCATGGAGGGCGGCGACCAACGCCTGCGTCGCAACGACGTCCAAGGCCTGGGCCAGGCCGTCGCCAAGCTGATGACCGGACCGGGAGGCGCCGATATCGTCGCCGTCTCGCTGGACGGCTGGGACACACACGCGGGTCAGAGGGCGCAACTCCAGACCCGCCTGACCGGACTGGATCAACTGATCTCAGGCCTGAAGAACGGTCTCGGCGAGGCCTGGTCGCGCACAGCGGTCATCGTCGCCACCGAGTTCGGCCGCACAGCCCGCGCCAACGGCACCCAGGGCACCGATCATGGCACCGGCTCCTCGCTTCTGCTGGCGGGCGGCGCGGTCAAGCGCGGCGGCCCCGTCGGCGACTGGCCAACCCTGGCCGACAACCGCCTGTTCAAGAACCGCGACCTGGCGCCGACCTTGGATATCCGTTCGGTGTTCAAGGGCGTGTTGCGCGATCACATGGGCCTCGACCGCGCCGCCCTGGACGCCCGCGTCTTCCCCGGCAGCGCCGCCGAAGCGCCGGCCATGGATGGACTGATCTAGCCTTCACGCTTGCTTTTCGCGGCGCAACATCGCATCAGGACGCCATCACCTTGGACCCGGCCCTGTTCGCAGGCGACGGGTGGCTATCCCCGCCGCCGATCCGCTGGGAAACCGAGCCGCCAGAAACCGAAGCATCGGTAAGGCTCATCCAGATGAAATCCTGACATGTCCATCATCGCCTCCGCGCGCCAGCAATGGCTCGCCAATCCTCGCCGCGATCTTCTGGCGGGGACCGTCGTGGCCCTGGCCCTGATCCCAGAAGCCATCGCCTTTTCCATCATCGCCGGCGTCGATCCCGCCGTCGGCCTCTACGCCAGCGTGGTCATCGCCGTAACCATCGCCTTCGTGGGCGGCCGGCCGGCCATGATCTCGGCCGCAACCGGCGCCATGGCCCTGCTGATGGTCACGCTCGTGCGCGACCATGGGCTGGAATATCTGTTCGCCGCCTCGATCCTGTGCGGCGTGTTCCAGATCGTCATCGGCCTGCTGAAGCTGGGCCGCTACATCAAGTTCGTCAGCCGCAGCGTCATGACCGGCTTCGTCAACTCGCTGGCGATCCTGATCTTCCTAGCCCAGATGCCTGAGCTGATCGGCCGGGGTTGGATCACCTACGCCCTTGTCGCGGCGGCCCTGGTCGTCATCTACGGCTTCCCCCGCCTTACCAAGGCCGTGCCCTCGCCCCTGGTCGCCATCGTCGCCATCAGCGCCCTGGTGATCGTGCTGAAGCTGGACGTGCGCACCGTCGGCGACATGGGCCAGATGCCGACCAGCCTGCCGATGTTCCATCTGCCCGCCGTCCCCCTGACGTGGGAGACGCTGGTCATCATCGCCCCGATCTCGGCGACCCTGGCCTTCGTCGGCCTGCTGGAAAGCCTGCTGACCGCGAACCTGATCGACGACATCACCGACACCCCGTCGGACAAGGATCGCGAGACGCGCGGCCAGGGGATCGCCAACATCCTGTCGCCCCTGTTCGGCGGCATGGCCGGTTGCGCCATGATCGGCCAGTCGATGATCAACGTCACCTCCGGCGCACGCGGGCGTCTATCGACCCTGTGGGCCGGCCTGTTCCTGCTGTTTTTGATGCTGGCGCTTCAGACCTGGGTGGCCCAAATCCCGATGGCGGCCCTGGTCGCCGTCATGATCATGGTCTCGATCGGCACCTTCGACTGGTCCTCGGTGACGAAGCTGCGCTCCACCCCGCTTCAGTCGTCCATCGTCATGATCGCCACGACCGTGACGGTCGTCGCCACCCACGACCTGTCCAAGGGCGTGATCCTGGGCGTGCTGCTGTCGGCGATCTTCTTCATGCGCAAGGTCGGCAAGACCATCGCCGTGACCGAGGTTCCGACGCCGGAACCGGGCGTGCTGCGCTATCGTGTTTCAGGCCAGCTGTTCTTCGCCTCGGCCGATCTGTTCGCCGCCAGCTTCGAGCATCACGGCCATCCCACACGTGTCGAGATCGATCTCAGCGACGCCCATCTGTGGGATCTTACCGGCGTCGCCGCCGTGGACAAGGTCGTCTTCCGCTACCGCCGTCAGGGCGCGGACGTGCAGGTCTTGGGCATGAACGACGCCGCCCGCACCCTGGTCACGCGGGTGGGGCGGTTCGAGAAGATGCATCTGCCGGACGGCGCCGGCGCGCATTGAGCCGTCAGGCGGCGTTGGAGGTCGGTTCGAGGTCGGGCTTGGGCATCTTGCAGATGCGGTTCAGGTCGGCCCGGATCGAGCTGCCCTGGAAGTGCGAGATTTCGGCGCCCGAATAGCCCTCGCCCGACAACGCTTTGACGACATCGCCGGTGTTCAGACAATCGTTGGTCCGAGCGAGCTGGTAGGCGCGCTCCACGACGTGGGTGCGGTTCATGTTGGAAGCCTTTCGTGCCTTCCCACAACGCGCGCCAAGCTAAACCGTTCCCATTATTGGATTTTCGTCCCGCCCGGCCCGCGCTTGCATCTGTCATGAATATCTGCGCACATAGAGCTCGTCGATCTCTCTGCGTAACGCCCACTCTCTCTGCGAACGCACGAGTCAAGGCCGCTCCCATTCAGACCCGACAGGCCGCAGGGACGTTCCCTCGGTCAATTTCTAACGGAGGTCTCAAAATGGCTACCGGCACTGTCAAATGGTTCAACCCGACCAAGGGTTACGGCTTCATCCAACCCGACGACGGCGGCAAGGACGTCTTCGTCCACATCTCGGCCGTCGAAGGCGCTGGCCTGCGCGGCCTGGATGAAAACCAGAAGGTTTCCTACGAGCTGGAACGCGACAAGCGTTCGGGCAAGGAATCGGCTGGCCAACTGCAAACCATCGGCTGATTTCAGCGTCACAGCTGATCTGGCGACGGCGGCTCCTCACGGAGCCGCCGTTTTCAATTACGGGCTGCGAAACTGCTCCCCTTAACAAGCCTCGGGCCTTGGTCAGACGCCCCGCCCCGGTAGGTGGACTTCGATCCAGGTCTGGGCGTCCTGAAGGATCTGGTCGGACAATGTCTCGTCCTCGACGGCCCGCGCCATGATCATGGCGCCGACCATGGTCGCCCAGGCGCCGGTGGCGTCGCGGCGCGCTTCGGGCGAGGGCGTATCGGAGATCGCCGCAGTGATCCGGTCGATCTGGGAGCGCACGCCCGCGGTCAGAGCGTCGCGGGCCTCGGGGCCTTGGCGACGGATGTCAGAGACCAGCGCCGCCGTAGGACACCCGGACGCAACGCCTTGCCTGTGCCGCGGCGAGAGATAGGCGTCGATGAAGGCGGAGATATCGGCCGTCTCGGCCGTCTCCGTGTCCGACGGTCCAAACATATGTCCGACGGTCTGGGCGATCAGATCGTCCTTTGACGAAAAGTGCCCGTAAAATCCGCCGTGTGTCAGGCCCGCCGCCTGCATCACCTCGGCCACGCCGACGGCGTCGAACCCCTTGGCGCGAAACAGCCGGCCGGCCTCCGTCAGGATGCGCTCGCGGTTCGCTTTCATCTGCTCGCGGCTGACCTTCATCACCCAATCTCCGTTGTGCCCATTGACATATACATGATGGCGGTCATATTTGGCAATATATATGACGATCATCATCAATAACCGTGTCGCAACGGAGCCCTACATGTCCGATCTTCCCGCAGTTCTCATCACCGGCGCATCCAGCGGTATCGGGGCGACCTATGCCGACCGGTTGGCAAGGCGCGGCCACGATCTGGTGATCGTCGCGCGCGACAAGGCGCGGTTGGACGCCTTGGCCGAGCGGCTTGTCGCGGAGACCGGCGTCTCCATCGACGTGATCCAGGCCGATCTGACGCAAGAGGCCGATCTGAGCGTGGTCGAGGCGAGATTGCGCGACGACGCCCGCATCGGCGTGCTGGTCAACAACGCCGGGCTTTCGATCGCTGGACGTTTCGATCGTCAGGCCTCGCCTGATCTCGCGCGACTGGTCGCGGTGAATACGACGGCTGTCCTGCGGCTGGCCCATGCGGTGTCGCCCCGGTTCGTCGAAGCCGGCCAGGGCGCCATCATCAATGTGGGCTCGGTCGTCGGCCTGGTCCCGGAGTTCGGCCAGACGGTCTATGGCGCCACGAAGGCCTTCGTCCTTTTCCTGTCTCAAGGGTTGGCGTTCGAACTTGGCCCCAAGGGGATTTATGTCCAGGCGGTCCTGCCAGCCGCGACAGGCACCGAAATCTGGAGCCGGGCCGGCGCAGATCCGTCGCAACTGCCGCCCATGATGGAGGTCGGCGAGATGGTGGACGCTGCTCTAGTCGGCTTCGACCGTCGCGAGCCGGTGACGATCCCGCCGCTGCACGACGCCGGCCAATGGGACGCCTTCCAGGCCGCCCGTCTCGCCATGCTGCCCGGATTTGGTCAGGTCACCGCCGCCCCCCGCTACAAGGCGGACGTGTGATGAGAGCCTTCTTCCTCGACCGATACGCCAAGAAGGCGACGCTTCGATTGAGCGAGGCGGCCGAACCCAGGGTCGGCGACAAGGATGTGCTGGTCGAGGTGCATGCCGCCGGTCTGAATCTGCTGGATTCAAAGATCAGGGACGGGGCGTTCAAACCGATCCTTCCGTACAAGACGCCGCTGGTTCTCGGCCATGACGTGGCCGGCAAGGTCGTGCGGGTCGGCGCGGCCGTGAGGCGGTTCAAGGTCGGCGACGAGGTCTATTCACGGCCACGCGACGGGCGGATCGGGACCTTCGCCGACTATATCGCGATCGCGGAAGACGACGTCGCGCTGAAGCCGCGCAATCTGTCGATGGAGGAGGCGGCGGGCGTGCCGCTGACGGCGCTGACGGCATGGCAAGTGCTGGTGGACCGGGCGGGTTTGAAGCCGGGGCAGAAGGTTCTGATCCATGCCGGTTCCGGCGGGGTCGGCATTCTGGCGATCCAGCTGGCCAAACACCTCGGCGCCAGCGTGGCGACGACCGTGAGCGCAGCGGGCGCTGACCTGGTTCGCCGCTTGGGAGCGGATGTGGTGGTCGACTACAAGGCCGAGGATTTCACCCAGTTGCTGTCCAGCTACGACGTCGTCCTGAACAGCTTGGACGACAAAACTTTGGAACGCTCGCTAACCGTGCTGAAGCCGGGCGCAAAACTGATCTCCATTTCCGGACCACCCGATCCGGCGTTTGCGAAAGCGCAGGGCCTGAACTGGATTGTCAGGCAGATCATCGGCTGGAGCAGCCGCAGGGTTCGGGCGGCGGCGAAGGCGCGCCAGGTGGATTATGGCTTCGTCTTCATGCGGACGGACGGCGAACAGTTGAGCCGGATCACGACCCTGATCGAAGCCGGCGACATCCGTCCGGTACTGGATCGCGTGTTCCCGTTCGAAGAATTAAACGCGGCCCTCGCCTATATCGAAACCGGCCGCGCCAAGGGCAAGGTGGTCGTCAGCCTGAAGCCCTTAGGCTGATCTTCGTTGACGGCCCACGCAGGCCGCCCGCCTCACGCCTTCGTCTTGTCGATCCAGGCGGCGAAGGCGTCGGTGAAGCTTTTCAGGAAGGTCTTGGTGTCGTCCTTCTTCAGCTTGCCGTTCTCGTCCAGCAGGTCCACGACATTGCCGATATAGGCCTCGGGCTGCTGCATCGTCGGCATGTTCAGGAACACAAGCGGCTGGCGCAGGTGGTGGTTGGCGCCGAAGGCCGCGACGGCGCCGGGCGAGACGCTGACGATGGCGGCGGGCTTGCCCTGCCAGATGCTGTGGCCATAGGGGCGAGAGCCGACGTCCAGCGCGTTCTTCAGCGCGCCGGGAATGGAGCGATTGTATTCGGGCGTGACGAACAGCACCGCCTCGGTCGTCGCCACCTCCTCGCGGAACCGCTCCCAGGCGGGCGGCGGGTTCTCGGTCTCCAGATCGGGGTCATAGAGCGGCAGGTCGCCGATCTCGACCAACTCGATCTCCAGCCCCGGCTCGGCCAGCGCCTTCAACTCCATGCCGATGGCGCGCGAATAGGAGCCTTTGCGCAGGCTGCCGACGATCAGGGCGACGCGGACGGTCATGGAAGGTCTCCGGGCTGGACGGGTTCAAGCGCCAGCATAACCGATCCCGGCGGTCGGATGTTCCGTCTAGCCCACGACGCATTCTGCACTGATGCTCGTCCCAGGTGCCGACAATGAGACCGCTTGTCGGCACAAAAAGCCGACATTGCGACGGGCTGTTACGGCTGAAGGGCGGTTGTTTGAAAGCGGCTGGTTTAGAGGGCGCCTCTGTGAACCATGTCGAGACCGACTACCGCCGTCGCCACGAGGCTGGAAACGACATAGGTCAAGGCGTTGACCTTCCAAGACAGACGCAAATGCCGACTTGCGATGACGGTCGGGATGAGGAGGAGGACGACGACTAGGCCTGGTAGCAACCAGGGGCCGAAGCCCAGCATGTCGCTAATCCGCGCCTCGTCGTTCAGGTTCAGCACGCTGACACCAGCCGCAACGACGCGCATGAACAGAGCGAAGTAGAGAACTGCGTAGCCGATGAGGCTTTCTCGACGCATTACAAAGTAGAAGCCTATCAAGGCCGTGACGAGAGTGACGGCTGGCCCGGCCGCCGACATCAGTATGTGATCTCCGGCCGTCATCGGCGAAGCGGGAATCACGCTGTTGATCCCGTAAGATACTGAGTAGCCGAGAGTAGCGCCGACGATCCAATGCGCTGCCTCATGAATGAGATAGGCTGCCACGGCCAGCAGTGCGAACCACATGTAGAAGCTGCCGCCGACGGTTCGGGTATTTCGCACGATGTTCTCCCCCCAAACGCCTTGCTTGCGGGAAGTACCTCGGGTTTGTCGAGTTACCTTTCGGTCATGGAGGCGATGGATCAACCAGACAGTTTTCTCTACCCGGACACTCACATGGGTAATCGCTGCAAATCGTCTGCGCCGATGCCCCTCCGCGTGAGCGACGCGAGTTTGGAAAGAAGAGCCGAAGCCTAGCCCCCGAGCAGGGCCGCCGCGAACGCCTCACCTGCCGGTCCCGCCGACTTCGGCCCGAGCACCGCGCTGGCCGCCTGGCCAGAGGCCAGCACCCGGCCGCCGACCGCGCGCACGTCCTCGATCGTCTGGGCTTCCAGCTGTTCGGTCATCGACAGGCTGGAACGCGGGGCGCCGAAGATCAGGGTCTGGGCGGCGTTGCGCCCGGCCCGGCTCATCGGGCTTTCGTCCGACATCCACAGACCGGCCTTCATAACAGCCTTGGCGCGCGACAGCTCCTTTTCGGTTGGCCCAACCTCGGCCAGGGCCCGCACCTCGGCCGCCGAGACCTCGGCCAGTTCTTTCGCCCGATCCGCCGCCGCCCCGGCGTAGATGCCCAGCACGCCCGTATCCTCGTACGGCTCCTGATAAGCGTCGATGGCGTAGGCCAGGCCCCGCTCCTCGCGCGCGCTCTGGAACAGGCGGGACGCCATGCCCCCGCCCAGAATCTCGCTGAACAGCCGCATGGCCGAAAGCGCCGGATCGGTCGCCGAAAGCGCCGGCAGTTGGAACACCAGATTGGCCTGTTCGATCTTGCGCGTCAGCTTCGCATGGCCTCCGACGAAGGCGGCCGGCGCGGGTGCGTCAGCCGGCGTCGCGACCGCATCGCCGAACCAGCGCTCGGCCAGGTCCAGCAGCTCGGTCTCGTCCACCGCGCCTGAGACCGACACCACCATTCGGTCGGGCGAATATAGCCGCGCGCGCCACGCCTCGACCGACGCCTTGTCGGCCGGCTTCAGGCTGGCGACAGAGCCCAGGATCGGACGGCCCAGCGGTTGTTTGGCGAAGGCGCGCGTCTGCACCATCTCGAACACATGGTCGTCGGGCGTGTCGAAGGCCTCGGCGATCTCCTGGGCCACCACGTCCTTCTCGCGCTCGATCTCGGCCGGGTCGAGGGTGGGACGGAACACCAGGTCCGACAGCACCTGCATCGCCAGCGGCAGCGAGCCGTCCAGCCCTCGCACCTCGAAGCTGGTCCGCTCATAGCCGGTGGAAGCGTTGATGGTGCCGCCCTCGGCCTCGATCCGCTCGACGATCTCGCGCGCGGCCATGTCGCCGGCGCCCTTGAACACCAGATGCTCCAGCAGGTGCGACCAGCCGGACCGATCCAGCGGCTCCCACCGCGCCCCGCCCTTGACGGTGACGACGACGGCCAGGGTCTTCAGCCCCGGCATCGGATCGCAGATGACGCGGACGCCGTTGGACAGGGTGTGAAGCGTAGCGGTCAGGACTTTAGTCTTTCCTATCGCCGCGCACGCGGTGCGCGGCTGCTTGAGGACCGTCTTTCTTGATGCGACGGCGAAGCAGGGCCACATAGAAACCCGCAAGCGCGATCGCTAGTCCGAACCATGTCAGGGCGTATCCGAAATGGTTGTTGGAAAAGGCCGCAGGCGGCGCGGACGGCCTCAGCGCCGGGAACTCGGGATTGACGGCGGTGATGGCGAACACGGCCTCGGGCCGGACCGGGCCGGTGACGTTCAGCGCCTTGGCCATCGCCGCCGTGTCGCGGGCGTAGAAGCGGCCGTCGCGGGGCGCCGGGCTCATGGCGCCGGGCTTGTCGAAGGTGCGGAACTCTCCGACCATCACCAGCGGCAGGGTGGTTTCGAGCACGCGCGGACGCGCCGTCACGCCGTCGCCGACAAAGCCACGATCGACCAGCAGGGTGAAATCCGCCCCCGCCGGCTTGCACGCCGAGATCAGCCGCACCCCGGCCTCGCCGTCATGGATGCTTTGAAGCTCGACGAAGGGCGCGCTGGCCAGGCCCGGACAGACGATCAGCGCCTTCCTGAACTCCAGATCGCCCCCATTCCTTGTCTCGGCAAGCACCTGATCCAGCGGCGCGGGCGGTTTCGCCGCCGCCGCATCAGCCGCCGCGATCAGCCCTTCCTTCCACTTCAGCCGCTCGACCTGCCACACGCCCAGGCCTATCAGCAGGATCAGGCCCAGCACCGTCAGCACGGTCAGGATCCAGGGGAAACGCTTCATCGCTGGTTCCGATATTGCAGCCCGATCATCAGCCCCCGCCCCGGCCGCATCAGGGCCAGCGACAAAGCGACCACCAGCGGCAGCCAGACGATCAGATGCAGCCACATGGGCGGATGGTATTTGATTTCGACGAACAGGGCCGAGAAGCCGACGATGAATCCGGCGATCTGCATGATGAAGCTGGCGGGGCCGTCGCCCGTCTGGATGGTGGAATAGTCCAGACCGCAGGCCGTGCAGGCGGGAGCCACCTTCAGAAAGCCCGCGAACAGCGCGCCTTGGCCGCACCGGGGACAACGCCCCCGCAACGCCCAGCGAACCGGCGTATCGGAAACGACGACGGCGCGGGACGATTCCTCGTCCCGCGCCGCTGCGATGTCTTCAGGGCCGTCTTGGATCAACCGAAGACGACATAGACGAAGGCGAACAGGAACAGCCAGACCACGTCCACGAAGTGCCAGTACCAGGCCGCCGCCTCGAAGCCGAAATGCTTCTGCGGGGTGAAGTCGCCCTTCAGCAGACGGATCAGGCAGACCGCCAGGAAGATGGTGCCGATCAGGACGTGGAAGCCGTGGAAGCCCGTCGCCATGAAGAAGATCGAGCCGTACAGGCCCGAGTTCACGGCCTCCTCGTTGAAGAACAGCTTCTCGTGCAGGATGTGGTTGTACTCATAGGCCTGGACGCAGGTGAACAGCACGCCCAGGGCCACAGTGATGATCAGGGCGATCTTGGCGCCCTTGCGGTCGCCGACCTGGATCGCGTGGTGGGCCCAGGTGACGGTGCAGCCCGAGAGCAGCAGGGTCACGGTGTTCAGCAGCGGAAGTTGCCACGGCGACAGAACCTCGACGCCCTTCGGCGGCCACGTCGACCAGGCCTTGGCGGTGTCGGCCCAGGTGCCGACTTCCGGCGTAAGCGCCCGCGATTCATGGAACAGGGCCATGTCGAAGAACATCCAGAAGAAGGCGACGAAGAACATCACCTCCGACGCGATGAACAGGATCATGCCGTAGCGCAGGCCCAGCGACACGACCGGCGTATGGTCGCCCGCCTTGGATTCCTTGATGACGTCCGCCCACCAGCAGAAGGCCGAGATCAGCACGCCGGCCAGACCGGCGAAGAAGACGCCCGGCTTGCCTTCGGCCAGGAAGTTGGCGGCGATCGGGCCGCCGTCCGCCGGCGCCAGGCCCTTCATCCAGATCACCGCGCCGATGAACATGATGGTCGCAGCGACCGAGGACACCAGCGGCCAGGGGCTGGGCGCCACCAGGTGGTAGTCGTGCTGCGGAGTGGCGTGGGCGTCAGCCATGAATCGCGTCTCTTCGTCGGCCAGAGTCGGTTGTTATAGCGGCTATAGCGTTCGATTTTCCCCGACGCCAGAGCCACGCCGTCTTTCCGCCTTGTTCGGGCATGCGGATGGGGCTCAGCCCTTGCGGGCCATTGGATCGGCGGGATCGTCCGGGCTGTCGGCCAATGCGCCGCCCATGCCCATTCCACCGCCGCCCATCCCTGCGCCCATGCCGCCTCCGCCCCCGCCACGGCCGCCCGTTGCGCCGGCGCCTGAGCCGCGGCCTCCGGTCGAGGACGGGCGCGTCGGACCTTGCAAGGGAATGTCCGGTCCGGTCGGCACGGGCGCCAAGTCCAGCGCCTGACGGATGAAATCGCGCAGCGAAACCACCAGATCATGCGTCCGCACCGGCCGCCCGGCGACCAGTTCACGCGCCGCCTGCTGCGCCAGTCGCACCTGGTCCTCGGTGCCCAGCAGGATGATATCCGCAAGACTGGCCTCGACCGCGTCGCGGATACGCCGGGTTCGGTCCGACCCCGCCGTCGCCTCGGCGCTGAGATCCAGTCCCGCCTCGCCTTGCGAGACGTTGCGGCGGCTCAGGTCGCGCTTGTGCGTCGGATCGACGGTCAAGTCGCCGGTGAAAGATCCGCCCAGCACCTTGTAGGCGGAGATAAGGGTCTTCAGCCGTTCGTTGATCTGGCGGTTCATCCGCTCGCGCCGCTGCTGGATGGTGAACATCATCACCAGCCGGATGCCCATGCCGATCAAAGTCACGAGCGCCAGCCCGACCAGGGTCAGCAGCAGACTGTGCCAGTTGGTGAAATCCAGACCGCGCAAATCCCGTCTCCGTCTCCGCGTGCAGCATGCACCTGGAGATGAAACGCACGCCGACGCGAACGGCGCCGTGTGATCAGCCGTTCATCGCCGCGAACGCCTTCGCTGAAAAGGCCGACAGCGGCTGGGGAAGGTCGTCCAGCGCGAACCAGCCGATCTCCGACAGCTTGTCCGGCTCGGTCAGCGTCGGCTCGCCGGTGAAGTCCCGGGTGACATAGATCAGGGACACCCAGTGCTGGCCGTCGGCAGGAATGATCTCTTCGGCCAGGCACAGAAAGTCGACGGCGCCGATCTTCAGCCCGCTCTCCTCCTCGGCCTCGCGCCGCGCGGCGTCGATGGAGCGCTCCATCAGGTCGACCTTGCCGCCGACGATGTTCCAGAACCCGGCCTCGGGCGCCTTCAGCCGCTTGCACAGCAAGACCCGCCCATCGGCGCGCTGGATCACCAGCCCGCAGCCGACGCCGGGAAAGTCCACGCCCGGCTTCAACGTCACGCCTTCGGCGCGTCCACGGACGGATAGAAGGTGTAGCTCAGGGTGATGTCGCGCGCGCCCTTGGCCTCACGGTCCGTGGCCAGTTCGGGGGCGATGAAATACTGGACCGGGAACTGGCGCGTCTCGCCCGCCGCCAGCGTCTGGTCGGTGAAACAGAAGCATTGCAGCTTCTGGAAATACGGCCCCGTCTGCTCGGGTGAGACATTGTAGCTGGCGCGCACCTGGATCGGCTTGTCCGAGGTGTTGGTCACGTCGAAATAGGCCAGGCCCGTCTCGCCGATCCGCACCCGCTGGGTCGACTGCTCGGCGCGGAAGGTCATCGGCACGCCACGCACATTGGTGTCGAACCGCACCATGACCGTCTCGTCCAGCACGGTGTCGGAGGCCTTGTCGGCCTTCATCGTCGTGCCGCCAAAGCCCGTGACCTGACAGAACATCCGATAGAGCGGCACCGCCGCGAACGCCGCCCCGGTCATGCCCATCACCCCGAAAACACAGATGATGGCGATCAGATTCTTGCGGCCCGCCTTCATGGCTGTGAGGTCTCCACCGCCGTCGCCAGGGCGCGCTCGGCCGCCTGGTTCTGTTGCAGGCGCAGCACCGTGGTGGCGAACACCAGCACGATGAAGGCCACCAGCGCCGAGGCGATCCAGACGTTGCGACGCTTGCGCGCGCGAAGTTCCTCAGGCGTCAGACGCATGGTTTTACGCTCCCAGACCGGACAGGGCCTCGACCAGCAGCGCCGAGAACAGCGCCATCAGATAGAGGATGGAAAAGGCGAAAAGGTCACGCGCCGGTTTGGCCTGGACCTTGACGTCATACAATGCGGCCTCGCGTCCCACGGCCTCGGCCTTGTCCGGCTCGTCGCCCGCGCGCGAGCGATAGAGACGCACCGCCAGGCCCAGGAAGCCCAGGCCGCCCAAGACCGACACGACCAGATAAATGATCCCCCCCAGGCCCGCGAAGGCCGGGGCGATCGCGACCGGCACGAAGACCAGGGTGTAGAGCAGGATCTGCAACCGGGTGGACTTGGCGCCCCTGGCCACCGGCATCATCGGAATGCCCGCCTTGGCGTAGTCGCCGGCCGAATACAGCGCCAGCGCCCAGCTGTGCGGCGGGGTCCACAGGAAGATGATCAGAAACAGCAGCCACGCCTGCCACGGCGCATGGCCCGTCGCCGCCGCCCAGCCGATCACCGGCGGAAAGGCGCCTGCCGCGCCGCCGATGACGATGTTCTGGGGCGTCCGCCGCTTCAGCAGCAGGGTGTAGAAGCCGGCGTAATAGACGATGGTCATGGCCAGCAGACCGGCCGCCAGCCAGTTGGTGTTCATACCCAACAGCATGACCGAGAACAGGCTCAGGATGACGCCGAATGCCATGGCGTCGTTCTTGCGCACACGTCCCGCCGCCACCGGCCGGCCGCGCGTGCGCCGCATCAGGGCGTCGGTTTCGCCTTCCAGCGCCATGTTCAGCGCCCCGGCCGCCCCTGCGCCCACGGCGATGCACAGGATGGCGATGGCCGCGACCAGCGGATTGACCGATCCGGGCGCGACGATCAGCCCGGTCGCAGCGGTGAACACCACCAGCGACATCACGCGCGGCTTCAGCAGCTGGAAGAAATCCTCCGGCTGGGCGGTCGAGATGGCGGGGCGGGTCTGAACTTCGGTCATCGGTGAGGGCCGCATAGCATACCCAAATGAAGAAGGCCGCCCCTTCCGACGGAAAGAGCGGCCTTCGATTTCATATCGCCGGAAAGGCTTAGTGCTCTTCCGCCTTGATGACCGGCAGTTCGTTGAACTGGTGGGCCGGGGGCGGCGAGGACAGGGTCCACTCCAGGGTCGTGGCGCCTTCGCCCCACGGATTGTCGACACCCGGACGACGACGGATCGCCGCCTCGGCCAGCATGATCAGGAAGACCAGCACGCCGACCGCCGTGATCGCATAGCCGATCGACGAGACGTGGTTCCACAGGGTGAAGGCTTCCGGATAGTCGATGTAGCGACGCGGCATGCCCTGCAGACCCAGGAAGTGCTGCGGGAAGAACACCAGGTTCACGCCCACGAACATGATCCAGAAGTGTGTCGCGCCCAGGAACTCGTTGTACTTCACCCCGAACATCTTCTCGAACCAGTAGTAGAAGCCCGCGAAGATGGCGAAGACGGCGCCCAGCGACAGCACGTAGTGGAAGTGCGCCACCACGTAGTAGGTGTCGTGCAGGCTGTAATCGATGCCGGCGTTCGACAGGACCACGCCGGTCACGCCGCCGACGGTGAACAGGAAGATGAAGCCGATCGCCCACAGCATGGGTGTCTTGAAGCTGATGGAGCCGCCCCACATGGTGGCGATCCAGCTGAAGATCTTCACGCCCGTCGGCACCGCGATGATCATGGTGGCGGCGATGAAATAGGCGCGCAGATTGATGCTCATGCCGACCGTGTACATGTGGTGCGCCCACACGATGAAGCCGACGAAGCCGATGGCCACCATGGCGTAGGCCATGGCCAGATATCCGAACACCGGCTTGCGGCTGAAGGTCGAGACGATGTGGCTGATGATGCCGAAGCCCGGCAGGATCAGGATGTACACTTCCGGATGACCGAAGAACCAGAACAGGTGCTGGTACATGATCGGGTCGCCGCCGCCGGCGGGATCGAAGAAGTGGGTGTGGAAGTTGCGGTCCGTCAGCAGCATGGTGATGGCGCCGGCCAGCACGGGCAGCGACAGCAGCAGCAGGAAGGCGGTGATCAGCACCGACCAGGCGAACAGCGGCATCCGGTGGATCGTCATGCCCGGCGCGCGCATGTTCAGGATGGTGGTGATGAAGTTGATCGCGCCCAGGATCGAGCTGGCGCCCGCGACGTGCAGGGCGAAGATGGCCAGGTCGAAGGCGGGGCCGACGTGGCCCGTGGTCGACAGCGGCGGATAGGCCGTCCAGCCCCCGCCGAAGCCCTTGCCCGGTCCGCCGTCGGTGAACATCGACAGGATCAGCAGGCACCAAGCGGCGACCAGCAGCCAGAACGAGATGTTGTTCATGCGCGGGAAGGCCATGTCCGGCGCGCCGATCATGATCGGCACGAACCAGTTGCCGAAGCCGCCGATCATGGCGGGCATGACCATGAAGAAGATCATGATCAGGGCGTGGGCCGTGACGACGGCGTTATAGCCGTGCTTGGATTGCTCCACGAGACCCAGCAGCTGGATCGAGGAACCCTCCTTGAAGATCTGGATGCCCGGCTCGGCCAGTTCCCAGCGGATCAGGCCCGACAGGGCGCCGCCCACGATGCCCGCCATGATGGCGAACATCAGATACAGGGTGCCGATGTCCTTGTGGTTGGTCGACAGGAACCAGCGGGTGAAGAAGCCCAGCTTGTGGTCGTGATGGTGATCGTCATGAGCGTGACCGATGTGGGTCGCGTCGCGGGTTACGGTAGCGTCAGCCATGTGTCTCTGTTCGCCTCTTACTGGGCGGCCGGCGCGGCGGACGCCGCGGCGGGAACGGGTTGGTCGGCGGTGGCGCCGACGGGGGCGGCGACCGGGGTCGCGGCGTCGGCGGCGGGCGCGGGCGCGGCAGCAGCCGGAGCCGCGGCGGGCGCGGCGACCTTGGGCGTCATCGAACCGCCCTTGGAGGCGATCCACTGTTCGAACTGGGCCTGGGTCACGACCCGGATTTCCAGCGGCATGAAGGCGTGGTCGACGCCGCACAGTTCCGAGCACTGACCATAGAAGACGCCGGTGCGCTCGGCCTTGAACCAGGTGGTGTTGATGCGGCCGGGAACGGCGTCGGTCTTCAGACCGAACGCCGGCAGGGCGACGGCGTGGATGACGTCTGAGGCGGTGATGACCAGCTGGACCGTCTTGCCGACCGGCACGACCATCGGCTCGGTCGCGGCCAGGCGATAGGGCACGCCCTTGGCCTTGGCTTCCTCTTCCGGGAGCATGTTGGAGATGTATTCCGCGACGCCCTGGTCCGGATACTCATAGGCCCAGTTCCACTGGTTGCCGGTCACCTTCACCGTCAGGTCCGGCGACGGCATGTCGTGATAGGCGAACAGCAGGCGGAACGAGAACAGGGAGATGAAGACCAGGATCAGCACCGGCAGCACGGTCCAGATGATCTCGATCGTGGTGTTGTGGCTCCAGCGCGCAGGCGTCGGATTGGCCTTCTTGTTGTAGCGGAACACGATCCACGCCAGCAGGCCCAGCACCAGCAGGGTGATGGCCGTGATGATCGGCATCAGGATCACGTCGTGGAAGAAGTGCGCATCATGCTTCAGCGGCGACGCCGCCGGTTGCAGCGTGATGCCGCCCGGGGTCGGCTGACCCATCAGGTCCTGCGCCCACGTCGGCGCCGCAGCGAACATCGCCAGCCCGGCGCCCAGAACGATGGAGGACGCGCAAGTCGCGGCCTTCTTCAACGTCCCTTGGGCTCGCTTGCCCATCCCCATATGAGACTTCCCCATAAAACCGTTATGCAGCAGATACTTGCGAATGGCTCGCAAGAGATCACGCTGGCGCGATTCCCACGCCCGGCGTTCTCGGTCACCTATCGGATCGCTTTCGGCTTGCCAAGCGATCAACGGCGCTCAGGCCGCAAAGCCGCCTTCAGCCGGCCTCGATTAAATCGCTGTCATGTTTCGATAGCTACCTTGCGTCACAAGATACCTTGTCGTAGTCAGTGGTCATCAACGGGAGAGCCGAGGTGCCAGAAACTATCGAGATACAGCTAAAGAAGGGCGTGCTGGGGCTTTGCGTCCTCGCCCTTCTGAACCGGGCGGACAGCTACGCCTACGAGATCGCCAGCCGCCTGTCGGACGCGATCGATATGGGGGAAGGCACGATCTATCCCCTGATGCGCCGCATGCAGTCCGAAGGACAGGTCGAAACCTATCTGGTCGAATCCTCCGCCGGGCCGTCACGCAAATACTACCGCCTGACCGAAGCGGGCCGGGGGGCCCTCGCCGCCCAGACTGCCGAATGGTCCGCCTTCACCAAGGCCGTCGACGCCATCGTGGCGAACGACGCCGATCAGGGAGCCGCTCAATGACGCGCGCCGAATTCATCGATCGTCTGAAGGAAGGCCTCGTCGGCCTGCCGACCACGACCGCCAACGACATCATCGCCGACTATCAGACCCACTTCGACGACGGCATCGCCGCCGGCCGCACCGAGGCCGAGGTCGCCTCCGCGCTCGGCGATCCGGTCCGCCTGGCTCGCGAACTGAAGGCCGAGGCCGGCATCCAGCGCTGGCATCAGGAGAAGAACCCCTCCGCCGCCGCCGGCGCCGTCTTCGCGGTCCTGGGCTTGGGGGCGCTGGACATCCTGATCCTCCTGCCCCTGCTGATGGGCGTGATCGGGACCGTGTTCGGCTTCTTCATCGCCGCCATCGGACTGTTCATCGCAGGCGGCGTGATCATGGTCGCCGGTCCCTTCGCCGGCTTCCCCGGCGGGCCGTTCGCGGCGATCCTGATGGGGCTGGGCCTGATGGCCGGCGCCGTCTTCATCGGCGCACTGCTGACCATCTTCACCATCTGGCTGGTCAACGGCGTCGTCTGGTTCGCCCGCCTGCACTACCGCCTGCTGAAGCCGGCGCTTGAGCCGACCAGCGTTCAATCCACCTCGACCTCGGGAGTCTCGGCATGATCCGCACCCTGTTCATCATCGCCGGCGCCGCCCTGGTGCTGTGCCTGGTCACCGTCGGCGGCGCGCTGGCGATCGGCGGCCATGACCTCCAGCGCCACGGCTGGGCCTGGACCATCAAGGACCAGGACGGCGAGACCATCCGCTTCGAGCGGGTCAAGGGCGGCGGGACCGACGACCTCGGCCCCCTCACCACCCGCACCCTCGCCTGGACCGGCGGCGAGACCCTGACCATCGATTCCAGCATCGACGTCGATTATGTCCAGGGCGACGCGAACACCGTCGTCATCACCGGGCCCAAGGGTCTGACCGACCGGGTCCGTCTGGTCGACGGCCGCCTCGATCTGGGCGACGGCGACGAGCGGGTCGTGTTCGGCTGGGACAACGGCAACTTCTCCGCCCGCTCCGAGCGCGACGAACTGAAGGTCGTCATCACCGCGCCCAAGGTGAACCGCTTCAACGCCAAGGGCTCGGGCGACCTGCAGATCACCGGCTATGACCAGCCTTCGCTGACGCTCGACATCGCCGGCTCGGCCGAGGTCACCGCCTCGGGCCGCACCGAGGAGCTGAAGCTGGACATCGCCGGCTCGGGCGATGCGTCCCTGGGCGACCTGGCGACTCGCGACGCCTGGGTGGACATCGCCGGCTCCGGCGACGCCCGCATCGCCCCGACCGGCGACGTCAAGGTCGCCATCGCCGGCTCCGGCGACGTGGCCCTGGCCAGCCGCCCCGCCAACCTGAACAGCACCGTCTCCGGCTCCGGCGACGTCTATCAGGACTGACGGTCGCACCGATCACTGTGGAAAGGGGCTGGATCCACCAGCCCCTTTTTTCTGTGCGCCCGCCTTGGAAACAGGGAGCGGCGCCTTCACCCCTCGGGCCCTACGCGCTAAGTCAGCCGCATGACTTTCGCTCCCCTCCCCGACGCCGGCGCCAACTGGGTCGATCGGCATGCGCCGGAGGGGCTGAAGCCGTGGTTGAAGCTGGGGCGGTTCGACCGGCCCATCGGCATCTGGCTGCTGCTGCTGCCTGGGTGGCAGGGGATCACGCTGGCCTTGGCGCAGTATCGGCAAAGCCCCGGCTTTTATGATCTGTGGCTGTTCGTCGGTTTTGCCATCGGCGCCTGTCTGATGCGGGCGGCGGGGTGCGCCTTCAACGACATCGTCGATCGGGATTTCGACGCCCAGGTCGCCCGTACCGCCCAGAGACCCATTCCGTCCGGCCGCATCTCGGTGAAGCAAGCCTGGGCCTTCGTCGTCGCGTGCAGCCTGATCAGCCTTTTGATCCTGCTCACCCTGCCGACCGTCGCCATCGGGCTGGGCGTCGGGTCGCTGGGCCTTGTCGCGGCCTATCCCTTCATGAAGCGGATCACCTGGTGGCCCCAGGCCTGGCTGGGCCTGACGTTCAACTGGGGCGCGCTGATGGGGTTCGCCGCCGCCCTGCCGCTGGCGGCGGCCGCCTTGCTGCTGCCCGCCGATCTCGTCGGCGAGTTCCGGCCCTTTCTGTGGTCGCCCGCCAGCGACAGCGGCCATGCGATCGCCCTGACGTGGCAGGCCTGTCTTCCCGCCATCCTGCTGTGGATTGGCGGCGTCTTCTGGACCCTGGGCTACGACACCATCTACGCTCTGCAAGACATCGAGGACGACGCCATGATCGGCGTGAAGTCCTCGGCCCGCCGACTCGCCTCGGCCGTGCGGCCCGGCGTTGCGGTCTTCTATGGTCTGGCGGTCGCGCTCGCTGTCTTGACGGGCCTGTCCGCAAATCTCGGTCCGCTATTCTGGATAGGCCTGATCGCCTACGCCGCCCATCTGGCGCGTCAGGTCATCCGGCTGGACCGCAGCGACGGCGCCCTGGCGCTGAAACTGTTCAAGTCCAATCGCGAGGCCGGTCTGATCCTGCTGGCCGCTATCGCTCTTGGCTCAATCTCCCTGTGATCCCCCCGATGATGGAGTTTCCCATGTCGCGCACCGCCCGCATCCTGCTGTTGTCCGCCGCTGTCGCCGCCACGCTTTGCGCATCTCTGGCCGCCTGCCAGCGCAAGGAAGACAAGGCCCCGGCGCCGGCCGCACAGGCCCCGGCCGCTGCGCCGGCTATGTCGAACACGCCCGTCGTCTATGACAGCAAGACCCCCTATGCCGCCGTCAAATTGACCCTGCCCCAGGCGATCAAGACCACGCCTGCCCTGCACGCCGCCCTCTATGCCGACACGGTGCGCGACCTGAAGCAGTTCGAGGAAGGCGCCCAGTCCGATCTCAGTGAGGCCGGCGGCGGCCCTAACCCCTATGAAAAGACCATCGCCTTCGCGCCCGGCGCCGAGACCGGCAAGCTGGTCAGCCTGGCCCGCACCGATTTCGAATTCACCGGCGGGGCCCATCCCAACACCAGTTTCGACGCCGTGATCTGGGACAAGACGACCAACAAGCGGCTGGGCTTCGCTGACCTGTTCCGGCCGGGCGCCGATCTGTCGGTTCTGGATAAGGCCCTGTGCGCCGCCGCCAACGCCGCCAAACAGGCCCGCTCGCCGGGCTCGGAGGCCGCAACCCTGGACGGCAAGATGTGGACCTGCCCCAAGGCCGTCTCGACCCCGTTCGTCCTGACGCCGGGCACGACGCCGGGCAAGGCGGGCGGCGTGACCTTTCTGATGGGGCCCTATCAGATCGGCCCCTATTCGGACGGCCCCTACTGGATCGCCCTGCCGCAGAGCGTCTTCCGCGCCCTGCTCAACCCCGCCTACGCCGAGCAGTTCGACGGCGCCCCGGTCAAGGCCGGCGACGTGACGCCGAAGAACGGCTGAACCAATCCTCCCCCGTTTGCGGGGGAGGATCTTCAAGGCTCACTTCGCCAGAAACGCGTCGACCAGCTCGGCGAACCGCTCGGGCTGGTCCGCCATGATGAAATGCCGCGATCCATCGACGCGGATCAGGGTCACGCCGGGCAAGGCCGCATACTCTCGGGTCCACATCGCATCGGCCATCGCCGCCGGCGCCCCGCCGTCCGCATCGGCAGCGTAAAGCGCCGTCACCGGCGTCGTCATGGCCGCCAGCCCCGGCCGCGCATCGGTGGTCATCACATCCTTGATCGCCGCCGCCATCGCGTGTCGGTCGCCCGCCATGGACCAGGCGACGATGTCCGCCTGGGTCGCCGGATCGCGTGAATAGCCCGCCGCCGTCTGCGTCTGGCCGTTGCGGAAGGCGTCCCGCGGGGTGTTCAGAATGCCGCTCGCCGCCTGATCGGCGAAGGGACGCGCGGTCTCGGCCGTGACCTGCGGCCCGAACAGGGCGGAAAAGAAGGGCAGGCTGTCGACACTCATCAATCGTCCCACGGCATCGGGATGCGCCTGCGCCAGCCTCAGCCCGACAAGCGCGCCCATGGAATGGCCGATGACCGCTGGTCGGTTCAGGGCCTCCTGGCGAATGTAGCGATCCAGCTCATCCACCACAGGCTGCAGGAAGGGGCCGTCCCCATGCGACCACGGCTCGCCGGCGAAACCCGCCAACTGCACCAGA
This sequence comes from Brevundimonas sp. 374, assembly GCF_900102995.1. NCBI lineage: Bacteria > Pseudomonadati > Pseudomonadota > Alphaproteobacteria > Caulobacterales > Caulobacteraceae > Brevundimonas > Brevundimonas sp. 374. The sequence goes on from NZ_FNKT01000002.1 coordinate 302,490, forward strand.
TGCACACGGTGCGTCGCTTTCAGCCGATCGGCCGTCGCCCGCCAGACCTCCCGCGAACAGCCGAAGCCGGGGATCACGATCACGTCGGGGCCTTGGCCCACCACCTCGACCGACAGCCGGTCGGAGTTGAAGGGCGCAGCGTTGGACGCCGCTGGTAGCGTGGTCTGGGCGCGGGCCTGATCGCTGGCCACGGCGCAGGCGATCACAACGCCCAGGATGACGGCAAGGCGCGACGGGGCGAAGACGCCCCGGCAAGGGCGAATGACGTTCGACATCACAGTCTCCAATTGTAAGGTTATTCTGACTTTTCGGTCAGCCCGCATGAGGGTTTTCAAAGATCTCTTCGACCGGCCGCTCGAACACGGCGGCGATCCGGTAGGCCAGGTCCAACGACGGATCGTGCCGCTCGGTCTCCAGGGCGATCACCGCCTGACGCGAGACCCCCAGCGCCTGACCCATCTGTTCCTGGGTCCAGCCGCGCTCGACGCGTAGAAGCTTCAGACGGTTCTTCATCGGCTGCTCCGGATGAAGGGCGAAACGACCCCATAAAGCGCCCAGAATACCGGCACGATCAGCCAGGTCTGCATATGCGGCGCGCCGGCGAAACTCTCGCCAAAGCCCCAGAAGGTGGCGACGGCCATGGCCAACCCTGCGGCGACGATGAACTGTTTGGCCGTCACGCCGCGCACGAACTCGTCGCTTTCGCGCATCAGCGCCAGGGTCGCCCAAATCTGCCCGATGACCGGGGCCGACACCGCCGCCGCCAGGACCCAGGCCGCCGGTTTCCCCATCAAATCGTCGAACGCGTCTGTCGTCATCATGGCGATGCAGATCGCGACATAGGGCACGGAGAAGGCCATCGTGCGGACGATGTAGCGTCGATGCGCAGGCGTTCCGGTCTTCCAGGCGGTGAACATATCGGCTCTCCTTGTGTAAGGACAACCTGACACCGACAGAATGTCATGTCAACCTGACTTTTTGTCAGGCGCGCCCAACATTTCTTCGTTGCTTTTCCAGACGCGCGTCAAGGGCTAGACTCCCCCCATGTCCGCCGCCCCGCGCATCGCCCCTTCGGCCCTGTTCACGCCTCAGGAATGGGCGCCGTTTCAGATGCGCTCGGCCTGGGCCGGCCCGCTGCTGGTGGCCCACTGCTGGGCCGTGATCGCGCTGGCCGTGATCGCGGGCGTCCTGATCCCATGGCTGATCCCGCTGTGCGTCATGATCGTCGGCACGCGCCAGCTGGGTCTAGCCATTCTGATGCACGAAGCGGCGCATGGCGGCCTGTCGAAGTCGAACCGCCTGAACGATTGTCTCGGCCATTGGCTATGCGCCGTGCCGATCGGCGCCAGCCTGAAGGCCTATCGTCCCTATCACCTGACGCATCATCGCTTCGCCCAGCAGGCCGAGGATCCCGATCTGATGCTATCGGCGCCGTTTCCCATCAGCCCGGCCTCGCTGCGCCGCAAGCTGATCCGCGACCTGACGGGCCAGACCTTCTTCAAGCAGCGGGTCCTGCTGCCGCTAGCCCAAGCGCACGCGCGCTCAAGCAGCCCAAGGGGCGATAGCACAAAAGGAATGAGCGACAGCGCCCATGATTACGAGTCGATCGTGACGGGCCGATCCGTCCTGCCCTTCCTCGCCTTCAACGCGGTCCTGCTGGCGGGCTTCATCGCCGCCGGCGTCTGGTGGGCCTTTTTCGCGTTGTGGCTGCTGCCGATGGCGACGTGGTTTCCGATGGTGACGCGCCTGCGAAACATCGCCGAACACGCCTGCGTCGAGGGTTCGTCGGCCGATCCCTTTCGCGCCGCTCGCACCACCAAGGCCAGCCTGTGGGAACGCGCCTTCATCGCGCCCTACTGGGTCAACTTCCACGCCGAGCACCACCTGTTCATGTGGGTCAACAGCTACAAACTACCCGCGCTGCATGAAAAGCTGAGAGAAAAGGGCGTCACAGCTCGGATGGAAGTAGCGCCGGGCTATATCGCGGTATTGCGCGAAGCGAGCGGAAAGCCCGCATCGGCGACCCGTTTGACCGAGGTCAGCTAGGCGCCATGAGCGGACATGACAGTCACCGCGCAAAGGCGACATTCACCTGAGTTACCACGCCGAGCCGCCGCCATTTTATCGCGATCGCAATCGCGCGAAACCGGTGGAGGTGCAGACTGCGTCAGTCATGGTCAGAGACGTCGAACCCGTCTCCGGGCGCCATCGGCCGGTGCAGTTTGATCCCGGCCTTGTCCAGATAGGGCTCGTAGACGTCGTAACGCTGCCTGAGGAAATAGTCGCGAGCGTAGCCGTCATGGACCGGGACGACCGATTTTGGCTTCATCCGTTTGGCGAACGCATGGACAGTGAGCTCGGTCAGGTAAGGCGCCATCACCGGAAGGGCCAGCACCTCCACGCCCGCGAACCGATCCAGACGGCTGTCGAAACTGTCGCCCGGGTTGAGGAAAACGTCGTTGACGAGGAAGGCTGTCAGTTGCGGGCTCTCGTCCGACAGGATGGGCTCATGCGCGACCGGCTGAGCCTGCAGCCGGAACGCGCCGAAGGTCCGTTCGCCCTCCTCGAACACCGTGACCGACAGCCCCTTCTCGCCGAGCTTGTCGGCGACCTCGCCGTTGCCGACGAGTGTCGCGCCACTCGCCTGCACGATCCTGGCCAGAGCGTCAGGGTCGATGTGGTCGGGATGGCCGTGCGTCAGGACGATCGTCGAGACATCCGAAAAGACAGCAGGATCGACCCGTCCGTCGACGAACGAAAACTTGCCCGGATCGAAGAGCAGTCGATCTGCACCGATCGTCAGGCGCAGGCAGCTATGGACGAACTTGTCGATCCGCATGGCGGCCGGTCCTATTCCGACTGTCTCTGGACGACCGCGCCGATCGCCTCGGGCGTGCCCGAGGCGATGACCAGCCAACGGCGGGGTGCGCCGGCGTCGGCGGCGACCACCTGACGGATCGGGCCCACGGCGTTGACGACCGCAGACCCAGCCGGATTGGTCATGAACTTCGTCAGAGGCTCGAGCGTCCCCGATCCGTCCGCCGCATTGGCGAAGGCGAGGACATAGGGCTTGCCGGGTTGGAGGCCTGCGGCGGCGATCTGCAGCATCTGGACCTGCCCCTGCTCGAACAAGGTCGCCTGGGACCGGGTGTCGCCCTCGCCCGTCAGAACGAGTTGATGCGAGGCGCGAGCTGCGCCCAGGGGCGTGAGGTTGGCCCTGCCGTCACCCTGGGTGACCGCACGCGGCACATAGGTGACCCCTTGCGGTCCCTGACCGATCGGCACGGTGGCGATCACGCGGTTGGCCAGGGTGTCGATGACCGCCACGCCGTCGCCATTCTCCAGCCCGACGTAAATCCGCGAGCCGTCGCCGGAGGGCCACAGACCGTGCGGCAGCGACCCCACCTCGATCTCCGTCGCGAGCGTGAAGGTGTCGGTGCGATAGACCTTGACCCGGTTCTCGGTCCCGACGGTCACATAGGCGAACTGGCCCGCCGCGTTGCGCACGATGTTGACGTGGTTGGTCAAGGGGCCGGTGTCGAGCGTCTGTAGGACAGCGAACGGCGGACGGGCGTTGAAAACCATGGTCTTGCCCACGTCCTTCAGCGTCATCCAGACCTGGCTTCCATCGGGCGTGGCGGCGATGTCTGGGCAGAACGGACTGGCCTGGGCCACCCGACCGACGATCTGACGGGTCGCGGTCTCGACTACCACCGTCTCGGGACTGAAGCTGGAGCAGATGTAGGCGTAGCGGCCGTCCGGCGAGAAGATGGTCATGCCCGGCCCGTTGGGCGTCTCGACCCGGGCGGTCTCCTGATAGGTCGCGGCGTCCAGCACCGAAACATAGGCCTCGCCCCGCACCGTGACCCAGACCTCGCGGCCGTCCGGCGTGAAGAAGGCCTCGTGCGGAGAGCGCCCGACATAGGTGGTATGTTTGACGGTGTTGCTGGCCGTGTCGATGAAGCTGACCGAGTTGGACCCGATCGAGACCACGGCGATCGTCTTGCCGTCCGGCGCCGCGCCGATGCCGTGGACCAGCAACTGGCCCTTGTAGAGCGGGCTGAGGTTGGCCGGAGTCGGTTCGCCGAGGGAAATCACCCCCAGCAGGCCGTTGGTCGAGGGATCGACCACCGAGACGGTGTTGGAGAACTGGTCGGCCGAATAGAACCGATCCTGGCTGCTGATCGGGATGGCGGGCGCCGCCGCCGCGCCCGGAACCTGATCGGCCAAGGCGTGTCCGGCGGACAGGCTGAGAACAAGGGCGGCGATGGCGCGGGCTGTCAGGGTCATGATCCGTGTCCGTGATGGGTCGAGGTCGCGCCGCCGGTCGGCGTCGGCGCATCAGAATGGCGGGTCAGGTAGTCGCGCATCAGGGCGATTTCCTGGGTCTGTTCAATGATGATCCCCTGGGCCAGACGCTTCATGGTCTCGTCCTGCCCGTACAGAAGCTCGACGCGCGCCATGTCGATGGCGCCCTGATGATGCGGGATCATCATGGCGGCGAAGTCCACGTCTGGGTCGCCGGTGGATTCTACCGCCATGTCGCGGTGCATCCGCTCCATCGCCTCGGCCATCGCCGCATCGAAGTCCGAGCCGGGCATCTGTGCGAAGGCCATAACTGCGGCACCGGCAATCGCCGAGCCAAGCGCCAGGACGCCGGTTCTGATCCATCGGGAGGGTGGGGCGTGGGTCATGATCCGATCCTGCAGGCGATCGTCCCGGACGACCAACGCGATGTTCCGCTCGGAACGTTCGCCGTCGCCGAACGTTCCCTGTCGAAGTCGCCGCTTCGTGGGTTAGGATTGTCCCATGACCCTGGACCAGCTCCGCATCTTCGTCGCCGTCGCCGAGCGCCAGCACGTAACCCGCGCCGCCGAGGCCCTGAACCTGACCCAGTCGGCGGTCAGCTCGGCGGTGACGACGCTGGAGGGCCGCCACGGCGTCGCCCTGTTCGACCGCGTTGGCCGCAACATCGTCCTGAACGAGGCGGGCGCAACCTTCCTCGTCGAGGCCAAGGCGATCCTCGCCCGTGTCGAGGCGGCGCAGGACGCGCTCGACGACCTGGGCGGCCTGAAACGCGGACGACTGTCGATCCACGCCAGCCAGACCATCGCCGGCTGGTGGCTTCCCGCCCGACTGACCCGGTTTCATCAGGCTCATCCCGGCATCCGCATCGAGGTCTCGATCGGCAATACGCGCGAGGTGGCCGACGCTGTCCTGGAGGGCTGCGCTGAACTGGGTCTGGTCGAGGGCGAACTGAACGAGCCGGCGTTGAGCCGTTCGGTTCTGGATCACGACGAACTGGTGCTGGTCGTCGCGGCCGACCACCCCGCCGCCCAGGACGGCGCCGGGCCGCCGGACCTGAAGCAAATGACCTGGGTGTTGCGCGAGCCCGGCTCCGGCACCCGGTCGGCTTTTGAGACGGCCCTCAATCAGCGCGGGCTGGCCATCGACGCTCTGGACGTGGCCATGACCTTGCCCGGGAATGAGGCGGTCGCCGCCGCCGTCGAGGCCGGTGCGGGAGCGACGGTCGTGTCGCGCAATGTCGTCGCCGCGCGCCTGCGCGCCGGCATCCTCGCCGCCCTGCCCCTGACCTTGCCCGACCGCCCGTTCTGGCTCCTGCGGCACAAGCAGCGCTATCGCTCAAAGGCGGGCGAGGTGTTCCTGGCGTCCCTGACGGCGTCACGCCATTGAGCGCGTCGGCTCGTCAAGGCGGTGTCTGGCCTTCACTGGTGAATGACCGCGCGCCGCCTCACACGCATCTCGAGGGACTGAACGGATTCCTGAGAGCTCTGGATAGGGGCGTGGGCGCTCAACAAGGTACGCCGAAGTTCGACCCCCTCGACGGTGGAGACGAGGCGGAAATCCTTGTGCTTCTGGAGACACCGGCCCCGGGACCGCAAGCGGATCGCCTCGTCTCCATCGACAATCCCACGGGCACCGCGCGCAACCTGAAGCGCGCGATGAAAGCAGCGGGGCTCGACCGCCGCCGCATCGTCCTTTGGAACACGGTCCCCTGGCTTCGCTCGGGGTCCGCGCGACCGCTGACAAGACAGGAGATCGCCTCCGGCCTGGCCACGCTAGAGGGACTGGTCACCCCGCTTCATCGCCTCAGGGCCGTGGTATTGTGCGGCCGCGTCGCCGCGATGGCGGCTCCGACGCTGACCCGCCTGCGGCCTGAAGTGGAGCTGTGTCTCGCGCCACACCCGAGCCCGACGTTCATCAACACCGCCCCCGAGCATCGTCTTGGCCTGCAGGCCGCCTTTGCGTGGGCAGCCGCGCTGATCACCCCCTAGGGCGTTCATTCGATCAAAGCGAACAAACCTATCTAAAACATCCGTTGGAGCTGATGATCCAAGAGGCGCATCCCGGATGTCGAGGAGCGCGCCGAAGACTGGCCTCCACTCCGAAAGGAGAGCCGCCATGACCACCCTTCTCGCCGCTCCGGCCATGCGCCAAGGCCGCAGGTCCGTCACCAGGCGCCAGGCCATCGGTCCTGAGAATGTAAAACCGCAGACGCCTTTCATTCCGCCTTCTCCCATCGCCGCGACCCAATCCGGCGAGACCTTGCACCGGGTCCAGCCTGGCGTCGGCCTTACCGGCGTTCACCCCGCAATGGTCAAGGCGGTCGCGGGTCTCTACGCCGCCATGGTGGCCGCGTTCTGGCTGGTGTTCGGTCACGGCGAGGCGATGCTCGCCCTGGGCTTCATCACCGTTCTCGGCCTGATGTTCTTCGGCCTTCTCACCGGGATGAGCCTGCTGGCCGATACGCCTGCGCCGGGCGAGCGCATCCGCTCCTTGAACGATTGCCTCGCCGGTCGCGTGATCATCGACACGGGCTGGATCAGCGGCCGCGATGCCGCGTTGCAGATGCTGACCCTGCCCGCCTGCCTTCTGGTCACCGCCGTCGTGCTCGGCGCCGTCTATCGCTTCACCGCGGGCTGACCGCTCGTCTGGATAACCTCTCATGGCTCATGACATTCACGTTCGCGACGTCGCCTTCGGCCTTCGCCCGTTGGCGAGTCTGCAATCGCCCAGGGAGATCGTGCGGCAGTTCACGCCGAACTGGTTCGCCGCCACCATGGGAACCGGCATCCTCGCCCTGGCGCTGAACCAGCTTCCGGTCCCCATACCCGGCGTAAAAATCGTCGCCGAAGCCCTGTGGGTTTTCAACATCGGCCTGTTCGCCCTGTTCACCGTTCTCTACGCGGCGCGCTGGATCTTCTTCTTCGACGGCGCGCGACGAATCTTCGGCCATTCGGTCGTGTCGATGTTCTTCGGCTGCATCCCGATGGGGCTGGCGACCATCATCAACGGCCTGATGGCCTTCGGCCTGGCGCGCTGGGGCGAAGGCGTCGTGCCGGTCGCCGAAGCCCTGTGGTGGATCGACGTGGCCCTTGCCGTCGCCTGCGGCATCGGCATCCCCTTCATGATGTTCACCCGCCAGGAGCACGCCATCGATCAGATGACGGCCGTCTGGCTGCTGCCGGTCGTGGCGGCCGAGGTCGCGGCCGTCACCGGCGGCCTGATCGCGCCGCACCTCGCGGACCCGAACGCCGCCCTGTCGGTGCTGGTAGTCAGCTATGGCCTGTGGGCCCTGTCCGTGCCGCTGGCGATGAGCATCCTGGTCATCCTCGTGCTCCGCATGGCGATCCACAAACTGCCGCACGCCGGTATGGCGGCCTCCAGCTGGCTGTCGCTGGGCCCGATCGGCACGGGCGCGCTCGGCATGCTGGTGCTCGGCCAGGCCGCGCCCGCCATCTTCACCGCCGCCGGTCTGGGCCAGTACGGCGACGCCGCGCGCGGGATCGGCCTGATCGGCGGCCTGCTGCTGTGGGCCTACGGCCTGTGGTGGGCCGCGATGGCCGTGCTGATCACCCTGCGCTACTTGCGTCAGGGCCTGCCGTTCAATCTGGGCTGGTGGGGCTACACCTTCCCACTCGGCGTCTTCTCTGTCGCGACGCTGAAGCTGGGAACCCTGCTCCCCATCCCGGCCTTCAACCTGTTCGGCATGGCCCTGGTCGCCGCACTGCTGGTGCTGTGGCTGATCGTCGGCGCCCGTACGGTGCGCGGCGCCTGGCGCGGAGACCTGTTCGTCGCCCCCTGCCTCGCCAAGGCGGCCAAGCGCGACATCCCTTGCGCACGCTGATCCGCCTCCACTCCGTCCTTTCTGGAATCACCAATGCCTCATGACCTTTTCACGCCGTCACGCCGCGTCCTCATGGCGGGCGGCGTCGGCGCCTTGATCACCGCCTGTGCGCCGCGCGCGGCCGAAGCCGACGACATGGTGCTGGGCCAGGCTGACGCGCCCGTGACCCTGATCGAATACGCCTCGACCACCTGCGGCCCCTGCGCCCGCTTCGCCATCGAGGTGCTGCCCGAACTCCGGCGGCGCTACATCGACGCCGGGCGGGTCCGGCTGATCTATCGCGAATTCATCACCGGCCCCGCCAACCTCTCCGCCGCCGGCGTTCTGCTGGCGCGGTGCGCAGGCGAAGATCGCTATTTCGAGGTCATCGACGCCCTGATGCACGGCCAGTCCGAATGGGCGAACGGCGGCGGCCCGCGCGACGCCCTCCTGAGGATCGCGGCGCGGTTCGGCATCAGCGAGGCGCGGCTTCAATCCTGCATCACCGATCCCGAGGCCATCGCGGCCCTGGAGCGCCGTGTCGCCCGTGCCCGCGACGCCGGGGTGAATGGAACGCCGACGCTCTTCGTCCAGGGCCGACGTCTGGACACCGCCCTGACCCTCGAAGCCGTCTCCGCCTCGATCGACCAAGCCCTTTCTCAAACCCCGCAATCCTGAGGTTCCGATGCCCAACGCCCCCGTCAAGGTCGCCGTCTCCGGCGCCGCCGGCCAGATCGCCTACGCCCTGCTGTTCCGCCTGGCCCAGGGCGATGTGTTCGGGCCCGACACCCCGATCGATCTTCGCCTCCTCGACCTGCCTCAGGCTCAGGCGGCGCTCCAGGGCGTGGTCATGGAGCTGGACGATTGCGCCTTTCCGCTACTAACCTCCATCCAGACCACCGACGACCCCATTATCGCCTTCGACGACATCGACGCCGCCTTTCTGGTCGGGTCGCGCCCCCGCGCCAAGGGCATGGAGCGCCGCGACCTGCTGGCGGCCAACGCCGCCATCTTCAAGACCCAGGGCGCGGCCCTGAACGCGGTCGCCAAACGCTCCGTCAAGGTTCTGGTGGTTGGCAATCCGGCGAACACCAATGCCTGGGTGGCGATCCAGTCCGCGCCGGATCTGCCGCCCGGCGCCATCACCTCGATGATCCGCCTCGACCACAACCGCGCCGCCGCCCAGTTCGCGCGCCGCGCGGGCGTCCCCGTCGATGCCGTGGAGAAGCTCGCGGTCTGGGGCAATCACTCCCCGACCATGTTCGCCGACTGGAGCCATGCGACCGTGGAGGGCCAGTCTCTGGCCGGGCTCATCAACGACGAGACCTGGTATCGCGACACCCTCATCCCTGAGGTGGCTCGTCGCGGCACGGCCGTGCTGGAAGCCCGCGGCGCCTCCTCGGCGGCCTCGGCCGCCAACGCCGCCATCAACCATATGCGCGACTGGGTGCAGGGCTCGAACGGCCGTTGGGTTTCGATGGGCGTCGCCTCGATCGGCCAGTACGACATTCCCGAAGGGCTGGTCTGCGGTGTGCCGACGACCTGCCGCGACGGCGTCTATGCGCCCGTCACGGGTCTGGAGCTCGACGCCTTCACGCGCGCCGGTCTGGCCGCTTCGGTGCAGGAGTTGATCGAGGAGCGCGACGCCGCGCTCGCGGTCCTGGCGGACGCCTGATCATCCGACGCCGTCGAACATGCTCATGTAGTCGCCGTCGCCAAGGCAGGCGACGGCGTCCCTGTTTTCCAAACTTCGCCGAAGGATTCCCATGACCGACGCAGCTTCCCGGCCCTCGATCGCGACCGACGCCGGTCTCGGCGGCCTACAACTGACGATCACCGCGGGCCCCGCCCGCTTCGTGGTCGACGAACCCGTCGCCCTGGGCGGGCTGGATCTCGGTCCGACCCCTCACGAGCTGGTGCAGGCGGCGCTCGCCTCCTGTACGGCCCAGACCCTGCGCCTGTACGCCAACCGGAAAGGCTGGACCTTGGGCGCCATGTCCGTCGAGGTCTTGTTGACCCGGGACTTGGGGGCGACACCGTCGGATCAGTTCACCCGAACAATCACTCTGCCGACTGGGCTACCGGAGGAACAGAGGATCCGGTTGCTGGAGATCGCCGACAAGTGCCCAATTAATCGGATGCTCGTAGGTACAGTTTCGATCGAAACGATCTGGTGCAAGGCGACCATCTAGCTGCGAGGCGAAGGCCATCGCCACGTCCCGCCCATCCCCCTCTTTCTCAGTGTTGGTCGGGACACGAAAAGTGTGGTCCCACTAGACACAAACTTCCATTCCGCCGGAAGCGGACCTTCGGAAGGTCAGCAATGAGTCAGGACCGGACATGCCGCCGGCTGCCGTAAATGATGAGTACACCCATGCGTGACGGCCCGGTGTGACGCCCCCGCACCCGCGTCGGCGTCACATTTGCCTTCCAGGTCGCCCGTTGTGACGGACGGCAATAGAGTCCACCCGAATGTTACACCGGGAGGGAAGATGGCGAGGATCGGCTACGCACGGGTCAGCAGCGCGGGACAGGATTACCAGCTGCAGATCGACCGCCTGGCACAGGATGGGTGCGCGCCTATCCGTGCCGAGAAGGTGACAGGTGCCGCGCGTGAGGGACGAGGCGAACTCGGGGCGATCCTCGATTTCATCCGCGAGGGGGACGAGTTGGTCGTGGTGAGGCTGGATCGTCTCGCCAGATCGACGCGGGACACCCTCAACATCGTGGCCGAACTCGAAGCCAAGGGCGCCAGCTTGCGCGTCCTTGAACCCGAGATCAGTACGGGCGGCGACCTTGGCCGCATCGTCATCACCACGCTCGGCATGGTCGCAGAACTCGAACGGTCGTTTCTACGCGAGCGCCAAAGATCCGGCATCGCGGCGGCGAAGGAGCGCGGGGTCTATAAAGGCCGCCGTAAATCCGTGGACGAGGCGGCTATTCGCGCGCTCATAGCGACCGGCATTGGGCCGACAGCGGTTGCCTTCAAAGCCGGGGTGTCGCGGATGACAGTCTATCGCGTACTGAAATCGAGCGCGCCGAACCGAATGCCGCTGGTTTAACCAGCGGTCCAGACGCCAGATCGAACTGATAAGCAACGAGCAAGTAATTGTGGCGCAAAAGGCACACGCTTCAGACGTCACAAAATCGTCACTAGACATGACGTCTTGGAAGACCTAAGTAACGGCTCATCGGATTGAGCGGCGGGTTTGGCGTCGTTCTGGTTTTCATCCCACCTGAAAGCTATGGCTTTCGACCTGGGATCGTAGGTCTCCTGACCATCCGCCTGGGCCAAAAAGACCCAGGCAGCCGGCTCGTACCGAACGGGCACTTTTTCAACCACGACGCAGTCGCGGTGAAGCAGTGTCATATCCACGTTACAGCCTGCCCATCCGACAGCGTCACCTGATCAGGAGATCAAAGGTGACTATCACGACCACTACTGCCACGAGCTCAATCGCACTCACCGTTGCGGGCCTTCACACGCGCTATACGACTGAAATTCAGGGTGATGACGACCGGTTCGCCTTCCGGGTCGAATGCGCAATCGTCCTCGCAAACCTAGATGATGATGACCTCGCCACTCTCAAGGCGATGGCGATCAAGAACGGGGCGAACAAGGATGGCCCGCGCGCCGGTCAAAGCCAGGAACACTGGGTTCTGCCGGGCTTGCTGAACGTCAACATCAACGACCTCAAAGGCGACGACAAGAAGGACGCCAGCGACCGACTGACGGAATTCGCCAAAGTAATGATCGCGGCTAAGGAGAAGGCCAAGGACATAGGGGGTTTGACCAAACCGGGCATCACACCAGATGACATCACCGGCCTCTTCGGGTCGGCCCGGCAGACCGAGGTTCGCAACATCGTCAAAGGCTTGAAGAAGGGCCAAAGTGGTGACAGCGCTGACGCTGAGGCCGAAGCCGAGGATGCTGAGAGCAACAGCGAGACGATTGCATTGATGAGCAATCTGCCCGCGCTCGCTCAGCTTGATCTTCGCCTCAACCAGCCAGGTGAGGTGGTAATGCTCGCCGCGCACAGGACCGCCGACGGCTATCGGATCAGCGCGCAGGTCTCCGTTGACAGCAAGGCGCTCCTTCGGGCGCTGAAGAAGCCGGATCTTTCGGGCCTGAGCTACCAGCTCAACGGCGTCAGCGAACACGTCCTCATGGCCCGATCGCTGATTGTGCCGAGGGAGGTCGATCTACCCAGCATGGCCAGCGATCCGAAGTCGGCCAAGCTTGTGGCTCCCCGCGCCACCTTGATCCGAGATCGCTGGATGGAAACCAGCATCAGCATGGTGGGATCGCCGGAAATGATCGTACGCACCGAGTTTCGTGCGGCGATTTTTGGTGACGAGTTCCTGCTCCTGAACGCGAACAGCCGCAACGCCTTTGAGCGCAACATCGCGGAGCCGGTTGAACGGGTGGCCTACAACTGGTCGGGTTTCACCGACAACGGAATCGACTTCGTGAAGAAGGAGGGCTCCAAGAAGGTCCACACCCTCCGCGTCCTCGATCCCGCGCGATGGGGCGAGCGCAGTTTTGCACACCGTCTCGCCAGCCCAAGCAAGGCACCCAGACTCACCCTGGCTAACGATCAGGTCGCCAAGATGCGGGACGACTATTTGGCCAACAAAGAAAGCCGAAAGGCGCTCAAGGTGGAGGTCGGTGTGTCCGCGACCTTGGTGAGCTTCAAGCTGGGGGCGGCCAAGGCCATGGAGTTCGACGCCGTGTCGGAAGGTGGCGAGGTCAGGAACTCGTCGATTGCAGTTCCCGCCCCCGACCTTGCGAACGTGCTTGACTGGGCCATCAGCCAGAGAGTGGAACGAAGCGACCTTACGTTCGCGATCAACCCCGCCGGTGTTCTGGAAGTCGGGTTTGCGGGCCTAGGCGCTGACCACAAAGTGTTCCTCGCCAGCTTGACGGGCAAGGGGGCGCGCGAAAACGGCAGCGTCTTCCAGCGGTACAGCCGCACGACCTTCCAGGTCGATGCCGATCAGGAGGCCGCGTAAGGAAGAGGGGCGGCGGTTCGCTGCCGCCCCGCCTTCTGGCGACAACCTATGGCCCAACCAATCATCCCTCACTGGCGCGCCCAGTACGCGCCGGCGCTCCAGCGCAGCTTCATCACCATCATGGACCCCGCACGCCCGCCACGGCGTCCCTTCCCCGCTGGTTTAACCGGTGAAGACCTGAACATCCTTGACCCTGCCGCGCATGTGTTCGCGCCCTGGACCCTCTTGTCATGGGGTCAGTTTATCAACAGCCCTGCTGGCGTGCCGCCCGGCATCGTGGGCAGCCGGGACCGAAAGGCGACGAAGCTGATCGCGGATAGTGGCGGCTTCCAGTTCATCGGGGCACCACATTTGTTCACCGCCCACAGCACGGTCTTCGCCTACCTGGGCTGGGCTGAGACCCATGCCGACGTGGCGATGACCATGGACATTCCCACACGCGCCATCGGCAAGGGGCGCTGGAACAGCTTCCAGGACTGTCTGGACGATACGCTGGTCAACCTGAAGGATTTTTCGAACGCACGTACGAACGATGACCTGATCGTCCTGAACGTCCTACAGGGTCGCGACTGGCAGGAGTGTTTGGCTTGGTACGACGCGGTCAAACACTATCCTTCTGACGGCTGGGCATTCGGGGGCGGCAGTCGCGATCTCCTGACGATGACCCGACTCATCGCACGCATGGTCGAGGAGAATCGGCTCGGTCGTCACCTCCATGTTCTCGGCACGAGCAGCCTTCAGCGCGCCGTAGAACTCTCGGCTATCAAGATGGGTCTGGGCCAGCACGGCGACGCGGAGGTCACCTTCGACACCGCGACCCCAAGCATGATGGCGGCAAACGGGCTGATCTTCACCGGGGCGAAGTGGACCAGTTTTACGAGTGAGCAGGCCCGCTTACCTCTTGACCCCCAACTTTCTGGGTCGCCCTTCCTCTTCCCGGCAACGGATACCTATCTAGGCAGCCGCCTGACCATGGGCGAAATCCTAACCCGTGGCGGGCTCAGTCAGAGCGGGCTGGATTCCACCGGTCATGCCCTGCTCACGCATCACAACACCGAACAGCTTCTGCGGAATATCGAAGAAGCCAACCGGTGGGCGGACCTAGTGTCTGGAGGAGGTCAACTAAACCCTCCAGGGCTCGCGCAGCGCCTTCATGACGTCTTCGCCTATCTCGGCGCCTACGCGCCCGAGAAGACGATCAGCGGACATCTGAAGGGCTTTCAGGACGCCCTCGACGACGAATGGCAGGAAACGAGCTGGACGTAGACGGGGGCGTGATTTGGGGTTCTGCACGATCGCTTGCCGTCTGACCAAGCAGAACCCGGAGGCGCGTGTGCGGACCAATCTGGGCCGATCGGGAAGGCACGGATCAGCAGGGCGGATGGGAGAGGGACCTGCTGCCCGATCTGTCACTTTCGTTGCCCTCGGACGCGCCAGATGCCGCCGGAGATAAATAGAACCGAAGGTGCCAGCCCCAGCGGCGGGTCCCTTCGGTTTTTCCTCGGAGGGCGCAGATGGCGAAGATGGACTGGCAACGAAACAAGCACGCGGGCCGCCCGCGAGAGGCCGCCTTCGCGCCGCCCCCGGCCAAGAAAGGCTGTTGGTCGCACGTCAAGCGGGAGCCTGTGCGGACCTACACGGCCGCTGAAATCGCGGCGTGGCAAAACCCTCTGAACGGCGGCGCGCAATGATCCCGCCAGCCGTCAGAACGATCAAATATCGCGCCTCCATCATCGACCTTGTGGAGCAACTAAATCCGGCGCTGGCGATCACGCTGGCGTTCAATCGCGACACCACACCGGCAGGCGCCGCCGAAGACCTCAAGCATCTGCATGCGCGTCTAGACCGATTGGTCCTTGGTCGGCTGTGGGCCAAACGCGTGGACGACCGGTCCACCTATGTCGCGGTGATCGAGCACGTCGATACGAACCTCCACATCCACCTGGCCCTGAGCTGCGCGCCCGAGCATGTCGATCAGATTGCCTCGGCTGTAGCGGGCATCTGGAAGGAAATGGTCCCGACGGGTTCGGTCGTGCTGAAGGACGCTTCCGACATACCGGGGTGGGGCCGATACATCGCGAAGGCTATCACGCCGCAAACTTGCGATCTGCTCCTCATGTCATAGGCGCAGGACCCATAGGCTGATCCACCAAGCTGCACTTCGCGACGCGTCGGTAGCCGGACAGCCGTTTAACCGTCCGCTGCGAAACTGGTCCGCCAGGCCCGCAGTGGTTAAGCCATGAACAGAACGGACGAGACCGAGCGGTAGACGAGCCAGACAGAACCGCTGGAAGAAACTCAGAACTAACACGACCCAGAACGCTGCCACTTTGGCACCGCCAGAAAGCAGACACTCCTGAGGTCCGCTATGGGTGGTTAGGAGACCTTCGCTAAACGGACTTTCGTTGCCGCCCAGGTAAGCGGCAGACCAACAACCACCATGAGAGCGAAGAGGCCGAACTGCCCTCCCCATTCAGGTGGAAAGCGGTCACGGAAAAGCCAGAAGCTCACGAACAATCCGATCCCCAGCGTAGCAGCGTTAGATTTCGGTATGACAAGTGGCGTTTCGCATCGCGAACAATGAAAGGGCTTGCCGAGGTTCCATTGTGTTCGCCCGAACGGAACGCGCTTCGCGCAGTTTGGGCACGTAGGGCCTAATGTCATCGCACCCTCAAGGCGGCTGAACCGATGATGGTATACAACCGCAGGGCGGGAAGGTCTGCAACGGGTCGGGAGCGGAAATTGGCATCCGAGCGGAAAGCGGACATTCCTGGCCCGGCGGCGCCGATCTGTCGACCGGGGAGTGGCAAAACCCCGCGAACCCAGACCAACTTTCATCCCCTAAAACTATGGTTGTGACGCCTGAATTAATTTCGGGTCAGTCTCTGGTCGCATATCTGGACGACGGCGTTAGAGCGGCGACATCGACAACCACAACGAGGTGTTCATGTCCCTGCTCAAAAGCCTGAAACTTTCCGCCGCCAAGCCGCAGAACCAGCCGGCCAGTCCGCAAGAACGCAATCGCGAAAAGCTTCGTGGTTATCTGGCGGAGCAACGAGCGCTGGCCGAGGCCACTGTCGCGGGCAAGCCCTATGCGGGCGTCCGCACCGTCACCAAGACGGACGAGGCCGGTAACCGCTCGCGTGTCGAGGTCCCGCGCACCGTCCGCAAGGGCTGGTTCATCGGCGAGGGCGGCAAGGTCTTCTTCCAACTCCGCTACGGCGGCCAGCCCCTGGAACTGGCCAAGGGCATGACCTCCGTCGAAGCTGACGACTTGGCCGCCATTGGCCCGATCATCGACACGCTGGATCAGGCGGTCCTGGCCGGCGAGTTTGATGCCGCCGTGGCTGCGGCTGCTCAGGCCCGCGCTGCGACGATGAAGACGGCGAAGTCAAAGAAGGCGGGCTAAGCTAAGCTGAAATAGATGGGCGGCATTGCCGCCCATCACGCTTCTCAGGGAAACCCCATGGCCCACGTCGTTGTATTCGATCTTGAGACCATCCCCGATCTGGAGGCCGTGTCGCGTGTCCATGGCGTTGATCCCCATGACGACGCTCAGGCTCAGGAGATCGTCGGCGAGAAGTTCTGCAAGCTGCCCCTGCACCGCATTGCCTGCATCGGTGCCTTGATCGCGGAGAGCAGCGACAATGGCTGGATCGTCCGGTCCCTCGGTGCCCCGCACATCGGCGACCGCAGTGAAGCCGACCTGATCGCCAGTTTTGCCGACCGTCTGAACGACCTGCGACCCTGCCTCGTATCGTTCAACGGAAGCGGCTTTGACCTGCCGGTGCTGCGCTACCGGGCCATGGTCTACAAGTTGTCTGCGCCGGGCCTTTATGCGCGCGGCTATTTCAAGCGGTACTCCGACGACGCGGTTGACCTCTGCGATGTCCTCGCGAGTTTCACCACCCAGGGCAAATGCAAGCTCGACGAGCTGTCGCGCATCCTCGGCCTGCCCGGAAAGCCCGACGGCGTGGACGGCTCAAAGGTCGCAGAATACGTGGCTACGGGGCGCATTCAGGAAGTCGCGGACTATTGCGAAACCGACGTGGTGAACACCTATCGGGTTTGGCTCCGCTACGAACTAATGCGGGGCGCGCTGACCCAAGGGGCCTTCGAACAGAGCGAGCGAGGCCTCGCCGATTTCATTGACGCCCGGTCGTCGGACAGACCCCATCTGGGCCCGTTCGCGAGACTCGCCTCCGCGCCTGATGTCTCGACTGGCAGCACCTCAGATTAGGTCGTCGTTCAGCAGCACGGCATGGGACTTGGCGTTCAGTCAGGTGCGGGCCGAAATCAGACGCACGCCGACGCACCTCCGAGTGGACCTCTGGGTCAACGCATTGCTGAATGATGGAGAGGACGAAGGCGGTGTGCCGGACACCACTTCTTCGAACATCATATTTCTATGCCGAGCGCGACTGGAGCTGACCCGGCGACTGGTTGAGATGATTTACGAGCGTCACCGAACGTGGAAACGATACCCTGTGCTGGCCGTCTTGGCCGAAACCCATGGCTGGGAGCCCGAGGCGCTAGGCGAGGCCTACCTTCGCCACCTGAGGCGGGATCTCGAAGTAGCCAGCGAGCCCCGTACAGGGCCAAGGCAGGCCGGGGGCAGCGCGGTAACCCTCAGCATAGTTGAGGGGCGTTCTGAGGGTCCGTAGAACCTGGCAGAACTACGCAACGGCTTTGGTTCTCCGCTGAAGCGCGTCAAGACGGCGCCTCGTTCGCGGATCATCGGCACCAACACCTTCGGCATGGCCCAAGCCTTTGTCGAGGTCGGACAGAACTCCAGCCTCGGCAATCAGGCCGCCCTTATTTTCAAACTTGAAATTCTGGACCCCCCCGACGCAAACAATGGTCAAGGTTCGTCGCACCTGGCCGCCATAGGTATCGGCAGGGTCGCAAACGACCATATCGACAATCCCCTTGAGCGCGACCGTCACCTTCGCTCGCGCTAGATTTCTGACTTCGATATCCTCACTTGAAATCGCTTCCCGCACCTCAGCCATGCGGGCCAACTCCTCGTTGGGGCTAACGGCACCTTCAACCCTCCGAAGAGCCACCCGGGCGTCTGTGACGCCCTGCTCTGCATCGGCGAGTTCGGCTTCGAGCTTTTCCAAACGCCCCTGTACCGCCTTGCTAGGGTTATTCAGCAAGTAGTCGACCGCCCGCTCCACGCGCGCCTGCAAGTCTCGAACGTTCTTCTCGGCTTCCGCTAGCTGATTTTGTCGGTCTCGCGCTTCAGTGCTGTTTCGGAAAAATGTGTCGTCCAACGCCCGGCTCAGTAGGGTGTCGATGGCGGCATCCTCAAAAGCTCCATACCGGTAGGTGGCCGTCACATCGCAACCGCGCTTCAGGGAGGCGTTCAGGCAGTTGTAATATCCGCGCCGGGTCTCGGGCCCGTTGTTTCCCTTTGCCCATGGCTTTCGAAACTCCATCTTTCCCCCGCATTTGGCGCAGCGAGCGAGACCGGAAAACAGGTTGTTGAACTTGTTGGAGTTGGACCCCTGAACACCGGTCTTGCGAGCCTCAAGAGCTTCTCGCGCGCGGGCAACGAGCGCCGCATCCACGATGCGGTCGTAGTAGCCGACAATGCGCGTCGGCTGCCCCTCCTGAACCGATTTCGGAACGTAATCGCCTTCGACTTGAGGCGCGATCAGCAGCCGGCGAATACTCGTCATGCTCCAGCCGTCCCGAGTGTGAACCTTGCCTTGCGGCCCCCACGCCTTGTACCCGCGTTGGTTCAATGTTCTCGCGATGCCGCGGATCGAGACCCCATCTGCACACAGCTGGTAGATTTCCCGCACAACGTCTGCCCGACGTTCATCGACGTCGAACCCACTTCGGTCCTCTCGGATGACTAGCCAAAGCGGTGCTTGCGAGGTCATGACTTCGCGCCGCTCGGCAGCGGCTTCATGCTTCTTCCGCCAGGCTTTCCGCATAAAAACGGACTTGCGGTCGCTCTCACCTTTGGCTCTCTCGCTCCCTCCCCATAGCTGAAAGAGGCGCCACCCAGCTTCCTGACCCCTGAATGTGTTGTGGTCGAACAGCGTGTTCCCCTCGGCGAAAAGGAAGCTCAATCCCTTCCGATTCAAGTCCACCATCCACGTCAGGACATCGATAGGTTCCTCGCGGCTAAGTCGATCTACGTTCTCGATGATCAGGGTACTGCCCTGCGGAACCAGCCCTTGCCGGACCCGGTTGGCAAAGTCGCCCAATCCAGCGGCGTCGTTTAGGTGATGACCCTTCCACGCCGACCGGCCCAGATCCTGAATTGCCTCATCAACGACCCACCCTCGCTCAGCGCATACCTTGCCGATGGCTTGCTGCTGCCGCTCGATGGACGCACCTTTTTCTTGGGCCTTGGTCGAGAACCGAATGTAGCTGTAGATGTTGGACATGGGCCGCAGTCCCGTACTTGCTAAGCAAGGCCATACGCTATGTTGTAGCTGCTTGCGATATGTTCATGCATGTGCCCTGCTGGAAGCTGCCGCGCCTGCACCGCGCCATTCATACGAAGCCGCAGGCCGGGGCCATGGAGGTCGCGCCCGGCTATGCCAGCGTGCTGAAGGCTGTTACGCGCCAGCCGGAATGACCGTTCTCGATCCCGCCGCCTTCATCCGCGACAACACGCGGCTTCAGCCCGTGCCGCACGCGCCGGAGATTTCTTTGTGGCTGGCCGACGAGATCACGCCCATCTGGCGGCTGACGGAAGAAGAACTGGGCGAAATGGGCGTGCCGCCGCCCTTCTGGGCCTTCGCCTGGGCCGGCGGACAGGCGCTGAGCCGGTATCTGTTGGATCATCCGCAGGAGATCGCCGGCAAGCGCGTCTTGGACTTCGCAGCCGGTTCGGGTCTGGTCGGCGTGGCGGCGATGAAGGCGGGGGCGACCCATGTCCTGTGCGCCGACATCGATCCCTTCTGTCAGGCCGCCGTCGCCGCCAATGCGGCGGCGAACGGCGTGACGCTGGACTTCACCCAGACCAATCTGCTGGACATCGCCCCGCCGGATGTGGACGTCATCTGCGCAGGCGACATCTGCTACGAGCGCCCAATGACTGACGCCGTTCTGTCTTGGCTGGCCCAGGCCCGCGCCAGGGGAACGCGGGTCCTGATCGGCGATCCGGGACGCACCTATTTCCCACGCACGGGCCTGGATTTTCTGGCCGAGTACCGCGTCCCGACATCGCGCGAGCTGGAGGACCAGGAGATCAAGCGGTCCTCCGTCTGGGCGATGCCTTACGGCGGCGGCCTCCTTTAAGCGGCGGCCTGGCCCTCGTGGCGGCCTTCGGCGAATTCCTCGATCATCTTGGCGTTGAAGGCCGGAATGTCGTCGGGGCAGCGGCTGGTCACCAGGCCCTGATCCACCACCACCGCCTCATTGACCACATTGGCCCCGGCGTTCTTCAGGTCGGTACGGATGCTTTCGAAAGAGGTCATCGTGCGCCCCTCGACCACGCCCGCCTCGATCAGCAGCCAGGGCGCGTGACAGATGGCGGCGACCGGCTTGCCGGCATCGAAGAAGGCCCGAACGAACTTCACGGCGTCCTGGTCCGCCCGCAGCAGGTCCGGGTTGGCCACGCCGCCCGGCAGCAGCAGGGCGGAATAGGTCGAGGCGTCGACCGCCGCCACCGCCTTGTCGGCCGTGACCTTGTCGCCCGGCGTCAGATGGTCGAAGCCCTGGAACTCGCCGGCCTTCAGCGACACGATCTCGACCACCGCGCCCGCATCCTTCAGCGCCTTCATCGGTTCATTCAGTTCGACCAGCTCGACGCCGTCGGTCGCCAGGATGGCGACGGTCTTGCCGGAAAGGGATTGGGCCATGAGGAATGCTCCGTTCGTGAAAGGGGTTCGGCGCGATGAACCCACGGCGTCTCAAAGGGTTGCGGCTCCGCTTGGCGGCGATGGCGCGCGTCCCCACATCGTGTCCATGCGATCGCTCCTGACCCTGACCGCCCTGTTGGCCGCTGCCGCCACGCCGGCGTTGGCCCAGACCTATCCGCAGGCCGGCCGACCCTACGGCGCCTATCCGGGCGGCGTCCCCGCCGCCATCGCCGACCTGCACCGCTACGAGAACGACCGTCTGCGTTCTCAGGCGCAGTCGAACGCGGACCAGGCGCGTCAACAGCAGATCGAGACCCAGCTTCGCCTGCGCGCCATCGAAGGCGCACGCGAACCCACCGCTGTCCAGCCCTTGCCACCCCGCCCGCTCTACAGCCCCGAGCAGGAGCGGACCCTGCGCCAGTCCGCCGCCGAACGCCGCCAGCAGACAGCCCAAGGCATGAGCCAGATCGACAACTGGCTGGCCCGTTCGCAGTGAAGCGTCCAAACTGACGCATCCCTTCCCTTGCACCCGCGTTCCTGCCTAGCTTAACCAGGATCGGGCGGAGGATAGGGCATGCGCTGGCAGGGTGGACGCACAGGCGGCGGCGTTGAGGATCGACGGGGTCTCGGCGGCGGAGCCATCGCTGGCGGCGGCTTGGGCGTCGGCGTTCTGGCCATTATCGGCTATCTGGTCTTCGGCATCGATCCTTCGACCACGACGCAGCTCGCCAGCCAGTTCGGCGGCGTCGGCGCCGAACAGCAGGGTCAAGTCGGCACGCCGAAAGATCAGGCCGGCCGCTTCGTCGATGTCATCGGCGCCAACATCGATGATGTCTGGTCGCAGAAGCTTGAGGGCTATCAGCGGCCCAATGTCGTCATCTACGAACAGGGCACGCCCACCGGCTGCGGTTATGGTCAGTCGGCCATGGGCCCCTTCTATTGCCCGACCGACAAGACCGTCTATCTGGACCTAGGCTTCTGGCAGGAGATGGAGAACAAGCTCGGGGCCTCCGGCGCCGACTTCGCCCGCGCCTATGTCATCGCCCATGAATTCGGCCACCACGTCCAGACCCTGACCGGTACTTCCGATCAGGTTCGCCGCGCCCAGCAGCGCGCCTCCGGTCAGGCTGAAGCCAATCAGTATTCCGTCGCGCTGGAGCTTCAGGCCGACTGCTACGCCGGCGTCTGGGCCCGGAACGCCTCGGCCGTTTCGAACGGTCAGGTCGCCCTGGATGCTGGCGAGTTCGAGGAAGGCATGAAGACCGCCCAGGCCATCGGCGACGACACCCTGCAACGGCGCAGCGGCGGCCGCGTCTCTCCCGAAAGCTTCACCCATGGCTCTTCTGCGCAGCGGGTGGAATGGCTGCAACGCGGCTATCAGTCGGGCGATCCGGCCTCCTGCGACACCTTCAGCGGCGCCTGATCGCCGCCCCCCCTCAGAACGATTGATTGACTGACGATGCACGACCGCGCCGGCACGACCGCACGCCCCGAAGACCTGATCGATCTCGACGCCCTGCTCGACGCCTATGAGACGACCCGGCCCGACATGGGCGATCCGCAGCAGCGGGTCGTCTTCGGCACCTCGGGCCACCGCGGCTCCAGCCTGGACGGCGCCTTCAACCAGGCCCACATCCTCGCCATCGCCCAGGCGATCGCCGAATACCGCGCGGCGCAGGGCGTCGACGGCCCGCTTTTTCTCGGTCGCGACACCCACGGCCTGTCCGAACCGGCCTTCCGCACGACGCTGGAAGTGCTGATCGCCAATGGGGTCGAGGTGCTGATCGACGCCCGCGACGGCTTCACCCCCACGCCCGCAGCGTCGCACGCCATCCTGACCCACAACCGCACGAAGAACCGGCAGGCGGACGGCGTCCTGATCACGCCCTCGCACAATCCGCCTCGTGACGGCGGTATCAAATACAATCCCCCCTCCGGCGGCCCGGCCGGGGGCGAGGCCACGTCCGCCATCGCCGCCCGAGCCAATCAGCTGATCGAAGGCGGCCTGACCGAGGTCCGTCGCGTCCCCTTCGCCCAGGCGCATGCGGCGGCGGGCCGGTTCGACTACCTGTCCGCCTATATCGACGACCTGCCCAGCGTTCTCGACCTGGAAGCCATCCGCAACGCCGGCGTCCGCATCGGCGCCGATCCGCTAGGCGGCGCGGCCGTAGCCTATTGGGGCGAGATCGCTGAGCGCCACCGACTGGACCTGACCGTTGTCAACGACGCCGTCGATCCGCGCTGGGCCTTCATGCCCTTGGACGCCGACGGCAAGATCCGCATGGACTGCTCATCGCCCAGCGCCATGGCCGGTCTGATCTGCATGATGAAGGGCGGCTCGGCCTATGACGTCGCCTTCGGCAACGACGCCGACGCGGATCGCCACGGCATCGTCACGCCCCACGCGGGCCTGATGAACCCCAACCATTTCCTGGCCGCCGCCATCGCCTATCTGTTCGCCAACCGCCCCGGCTGGGGCGCGGACGTCGCGGTGGGCAAGACCCTGGTCTCATCGTCCATGATCGACCGGGTCGTCGCCGGCCTGGGTCGCCGCCTGCTGGAAGTTCCCGTCGGCTTCAAACACTTCGTCCCCGGCCTCTTGGACGGAACCGTCGGTTTCGGCGGCGAGGAATCGGCCGGGGCCTCCTTCCTGCGTCACGACGGCACGGTGTGGACGACCGACAAGGACGGCATCCTGCTGTGCCTGCTGGCCGCCGAGATCCAGGCCCGCACCGGCCAGAGCGCCAGCCAACTCTACACTGACCTGACCGACCAATACGGCGCCCCCGCCTACGCGCGCGTCGACGCCCCGGCCAATCGGTCGGAAAAGGCCCGTCTTTCCGCGCTCAGCCCCTCGGACGTGTCCGCGACCACCCTGGCCGGTCAGCCGATCACCGACATTTTGACGAAGGCCCCCGGCAACGGCGAAGCCATCGGCGGGCTGAAGGTTGTCACCGCCGACGCCTGGTTCGCCGCTCGTCCCTCGGGCACCGAAGACGTCTACAAGATCTACGCCGAATCCTTCCTCGGCCCCGACCATCTGGCGACCGTTCAGGCCGAGGCCAGGGCCGTGGTGGCGACGGCTCTGGCGGGCTGATGGCCTAGCCGACCATAATCTCCATCGGCCGTTCGACGAACAGGCCGGGGCCGCCCAGGTCCAGCGCAAGACGCCTGTTCTCGAACGCGGCCATGCCGACCAGGGCCTTGGGGAAGCCCGGCACGGCGACGTCGTCATAGATGGCGACCGTCGCCTGACGATACAATTCGTCGCCGATGGTCAGGGTGCGCACGACGACGGTCTCGGCGCGCACCGTGCCGCCCAGGACGATGCTTTGGCCCGCTGTGCGTTCGCGTCCATCCAGCAGGCCAGCGGCCTCGGCCGTCTCGCGCGTGACGGCCAGCACGGCCGAGGCGCCGGTGTCGATCACCGCATTGACCGTCGCCCCTTCCAGGGTGATGCCCGCCTGCAGCGCCTTACCGGCCCGCGTCACCGACACGGGCTTCAGCGACGATGGCGGCGTCCAGCCCTCGCGCGGCAGGAACCGGACCCGATGCTCCGCCGTGTCCAACTCCAGCACCAGCTCACGCAATACGTCCTGACCCAGGATCAGCGCCGCACCCAATCCCTGATCGCTTGCCAGCGGCCCCAGGCCGAGAATCGCCGCGCGCAATCCGGTCAGCCGCAAGCGGCCGATCGCCACATCCAGCGTCGTGCCGCGTCCGACCTGGGCATCGCCGCCGACGCCGTAAGCCACCATCGGGATGTTGAAGACATTGGTCAGCCCCAGCCGCTCGACCAGCGACCGGTCGATGACCGAATACTGCGCCCCGGAATCGATCAGGGCCCGCACCGGCTGTCCGTTCACAGTCACCTCGACCGTCGGGGTCGGCGCGCGCGGCTCGGCATAGGGCAGCCAGCCGCTGGAGCCGTTCGCCGCGAAGGCGACCGTCGGCCCGCGCCAGACCACATGGTCGCGCAGCCACCAGGCCCCGCCTGCGCCGCCGGCGACCAGCCCCAGCCGGATCAGAAGATCGCGTCGTCTCATGCTCCTGACATGGACCGTCGCAGCGATCAGCGCCAGCGGGGCGATGTCGCAACCCCTCTTGCAGGACCGACGACATTACCCCTAAGGCGGCAAAAATGTGCGCCTAAACCACCGCTTCCACGCCCAGACGTGGATTGTCGGGCCACAGCCCGCGAAAACCCGACAAAATCATCCAGAAAGCGGGTGACGCCGCCGCCCCGTCTGGCTACGACCATCGGCGTCATGAGCACCTCCAGCGCCCGCTACGTCTCGACCCGAGGCCAATCGCCCGAAACCGATTTCGCCGACGCCCTGCTGCGCGGCATCGCGCCCGACGGCGGTCTCTATATGCCGACCGCCTGGCCCAGCTTGTCGCCCGAGACCTGGACCGGAAAGGCCGACTATAAGTCCATCGCGCTGCAAGCCATCGCCCCCTTCATCGGCGAAGCCATGCCCGACGGCGCGCTGGACCGCGCGCTGGACCGACTGACCGCAGGGTTCGGCCATCCGCTGGTCACGCCTCTGGTCGAGCTGGAGCCGGGCCTGTTCGTGCTGGAGCTGTTCCACGGCCCGACCGCCGCCTTCAAGGACCTGGCGATGCAGCTGGTCGCCAGCCTGACGGACGAGGCCCTGGCCGCCTCGGGCGAGCGTCTGACCATTCTGACCGCCACCTCGGGCGACACCGGCGCCGCCGCCGTGCGCGCCTTCGCCGGCGCCACGTCGGTCGATCTGGTCGTGCTCCACCCGCTGGACCGCGTCTCGCCGGTTCAGCGCAAACAGATGACGACGGTCGAGGCGGACAATGTCCTGAACCTGGCCGTGCGTGGTGATTTCGACGACTGCCAGCGCCTGGTGAAGGGCCTGCTGGCCGACGAGGCCCTGCGCGAACGGGGCCGCCTATCTTCGGTCAATTCGATCAACTGGGCGCGGCTGGCCGGCCAGATCCCCTACTATGTTTCCGCCACGGCCCAGCTGGGCGGGGCCGCGACCTTCGTCGTGCCGACGGGCAACTTCGGCGACGCCTTCGCCGGCATTGCGGCTACGAAGATGGGCTTGCCGTCGAACGGCTTCGTCGCGGCCGTGAACCAGAACGACGCCCTGGCCCGCGCCCTGAATGACGGCCTGTATTCGCGCCGTCCGGCGGTCGAAAGCGGCAGCGTGTCCATGGATGTGCAGGCGCCGTCCAACTTCGAGCGGCTGGTGTTCGAAGCGACGGGCCGCGACGCCGAGGCGACACGCACCGTGTTCGAAACCTTCGCCCGAGACGGCGCCGTCGCCTTCGATCCGGACCTTCTCGCCGCCCTTCGCGACCAGGTTTCGGCGGTCTCCATAGACGAGGACGAGACGCGCGCAGAGATCGCCCACGCCTATGAGGCCTGGGGCCGTGTCGTGTGCCCGCACACGGCCGTGGCGCTGGCCGCCGCGCGACGGCAGGACCGCTCGAAAGGCCCCGTCGTCGCCCTGTCCACCGCCCATCCATCCAAGTTCGGCGACTTCGTCTCGAACGTCCTGGGCTTCGAACCCGAACCCGCAAACGTCATCGCCGCCCTGGGCGACAAGCCCGAGCGGTTGACGATCGTCGATGGGACGATGGAGGCGGCGCGTGACGCAGTGGCGGCCTTTTCAGGCCGCCACTAAAACGTCTTAGCGACGACCGCCGCCCGTCAGGGCGCGCAGCAGAAGCAGGCCGACGCCGGCGACCGACAGGGTCGTGACCAGCGGACGCTTGCGCGCCTCGGCGGCGACGGTGCGGGCCTTGTCGCGGTAGTCGACGGGGACCTTTTCGACCAGGCGATCGACCGAATCCATCGCCTTGCCGAAGGTTTCCAGCGAGCGGCCCTTGGCGTCGTTATAGGCGCCTTCGACCTGCAACTTCTGGTCGCCGACCAGCTTGCCGACGCCTTTTTGGAACTTGCCTTGCGCCTGCGAGGCGGCGCCGTTGATGGTTTCGTCAGTCATGATCTTCGTCCTCGGGGAGCGGCGGACTTCGCCGTTGCACCATCAAAATCCCGGCCAAGCTTTCGGTTCCAGCGACGAAGCCGCGCAGACGCCTCAGGCCGGTTCGGTCGCGCGCCAGTGGTCCATCCGACGCAGGAAGACCGCCGGATCCTTGGGCGTCACCAGGTTGGCGGGATCGTGGAAAATGCGGTCGTGCAGCCGTGTCACGGTGAACCGCAGGGCCGCAGCTTCGCCCAGGCGCGGCAAGGCCGCTCGCTCGGCGGCGTTCAGCGGCCGCACGGACTCATAGCCGCGCTGGAACGCCGCCAGGGCGTCCGGCATGGCCCGCCCCTCGGCGTCGAAGCCCCAGGCCGACAGGGCGATGGCAAGGTCATAGGCGAAGGCGCCGGTGCAGCCGAAATAGAAGTCAATGACCGCCGAAACGGCGCCGTCCTGGAACAGCACATTGTCGGGGAAATAGTCGGCATGGATCGCCCCGCCCGGCAGATCGGCCGTGAAGGGATCGCCCAAGCGCGCCAGCGTCGCCTGGACCTGTCTGATCAGCGCGCGATCCGCGTCGGACGCCCGCCCTTCTCCCTCGACGCACCGATCGGCCAGCCGACGCCACATGGCCGGCCCGACCGGATTGGTGCGTTCCAGATCAAAATCAGCCGCCGTCAGATGAAGCTGCGCCAGCACCGCGCCCGCCGTCGCCTGATCGGCCGATGACGGCGTGCGCAGCCAGGCGCCGGTCTTCCATTCGATCACCGCCGCCGCCCGGCCGTTCAGTCGTCCCAGCCAGGCTCCCGACCGGTCCTCGATCGGCGTCGGGCAAGGAAAGCCGCGCGCCGCCAGATGCGCCGTCAGCCCTAGGCAGAAGGGCAGCGAGGCCTCGTCCGTCCGCCCCTCGAACAGGGTCAGCACAAACCGGCCGCGCTTCGTGTCCAGCCGATAGTTGGTGTTCTCCACCCCCTCGGCGATGGCCGTCAGTTCGACCACCTCGCCGATGTCGTAGCCGGCCAGGAACGCCTCGGCGTCGGCGATGGAAACGGGGGTGAAGACGGCCATGGCCTTAGTTTAGGCCCGCATCGGCGCGCCGTGCACGCACGATCTCGGCCAGGTCCGCCATGATGCTCTCGGTCGTGGCCCAACGCCCGGCGCCTCGGCCCCGGCAGCGCCACACGCGCCCGTCGGCGCCGTAGACCTTCAGCGCATTGCCCTCGCCGCGCAGGGTCGAGAACAGCGGATCGCCATGGTCGGCGTTCAGCGACACCGACGGGCGGATCACCCCGTCCTTCAGATGAGCGGCGCCGATCTGACGCACGCCGCCTGCGGCTGAGGTCGCTTCGGTCAGGTGATCGCGCGGCACCTCGCCGTCGGGCGAACGGCCGAACGCCTCGTGGCACAGCAGCCGCACCTTTGCCGCCGCATCCAGACCTTCCAGATCCGAAGACGGGTCCTCCTCCGCAAAGCCCGCCGCGCGGGCGTCGGCCAGGGCTTCAATGAAGGCCGCCCCGTCGCCCAGCCGCTCCAGCATGAAGTTGACCGTGCCGTTCAGCACCGCCTCGAAGCCGACCACCTCGCCGGCCGCGCGGGCCGCGCGCACCGTCTCGATCATCGGCGATCCGCCCCCGACCGAAGCCGACCAGAAGATGCGCCGGCCATTGGCTTTCGCCAGTTCTTGCAGCCCGCCCGGATCGCGGCTGACCGCCTGTTTGTTGGCGCTGGCGACATCGCAGCCGGCCTCGAGCGCGGCGCGGATCACCGCATGGCCCGCCTCGCCCTCCGACAGGGCCTCCAGCACGATGTCGGGCTTCTTGGCCCACAGGTCCGCCGGGTTTGAGGTGAACAACGAAGCCGGACAGTCCACGTCGCGGGCCTTCTTCGGATTGCGCACCAGCACGCCCACGACCTCATAGCGAGGATCATCGAGCAGCTTGGCCAGCACGCCGCCGCCGACCACGCCGCATCCGGCTACCGCGACCTTCAGCGGCGGCAGGGCGGGGGCGGGGCCGGGCGGCGCCGACCGGTCGCCGATGACCGTGCCGTCGGCGCGGTCCAAGGCCGCCACCTCGATCTCGACCCCGCGGCTTTCGCCCAGGTCGATGGCGTCATGCTGGACCAGCGCGCCGCCCAGCTTGCGCGCCAC
Organism: Brevundimonas sp. 374; assembly: GCF_900102995.1. NCBI lineage: Bacteria > Pseudomonadati > Pseudomonadota > Alphaproteobacteria > Caulobacterales > Caulobacteraceae > Brevundimonas > Brevundimonas sp. 374. The sequence continues at coordinate 331,569 of NZ_FNKT01000002.1, forward strand.
GTCCCAGGAGGCGCGGCGATAGCGCAGGGCCGGGGCCGTCTTGTCGTTGGGGTCGTGGTCGTAGAGGCCGTCCACATCCTTGACCAGCCGCACCTTCTTCAGCCCCAGCTCAGCGGCCAGGAAAACCGCCGTCAGATCCGATCCGCCCCGTCCCAGCAGGGCCACCTTGCCGTCCGGCCGCACCGCGCCGAACCCGGGCACAACCACCACCTCGTGCCGGTCCAGCGCCTGTTTCAGATGGTCGGGTCGCAGACCGCAGGGGCGCGAATGCTCCGGCTCACCCTCCGCCACGATGCCCAGTTCGCGGACCGACAGGGCGCAGGCGTCCAGGCCGATCCGGTCGCAGGCGATGGCCACCAGGGCCGCCGACTTTTCCTCGCCTAGGGCCACATAGCCCGGCAGCAGGTCGTTGGAATGGGCCAGGCCCAGCGCCCGCGCCTCGCCCAGCAACCGGTCCGTCGCCCCGCCGAAGGCCGAGACCACCGCCACCACCTTTCGGCCCGCCCGCACATGGCCATAGACGGCCGAGGCGACCAGCGGCGCCTCCGCCGGGCTGCGCAGGATGGACGAGCCGAACTTCAGCACCACGACCTCTGGTGCAGGCTGACTGCTGGGGTCGAGGCTTTCGGATTTTTCTACGACGGCGAGTTGGGCGGACATCGGGTTCTCGGGAAAGGTCGGGATGGGGTGGGGTGAAAAGAAAAACCCCGCCTGGCGGACCGGGCGGGGTTCGGGTTCTGCGGTTGCCGGGGTTCGGCGCGCTAAACTCGTCCCGCCCGTTCGGGCATGGTGGTGGTGCCGGTGGTACCGCCGATAATCGTGCCGCCGAGGATCATGCCGAAACGCGTCGCGGCGAGGCCGGCGACGGTCGAAACTTCGGCGATGAGCGAGCGCTGTGGCACAGGGCAAGGTCCGGTTGAAATCTGAGCCTAGGGTGATCGAGCGACCCCCGCCCTGTCAAGTTGGATTGGATGATCTTTTCACGGCACGTCGGTTATCGTGTGTTTTCACCCCCATCGAGTCGGCCCAAGCCGTCAATGAGGTTGAATTTTTCGCTTGACCGGTGCCGCCTCGATCATCAACGTAAAGTCACTCATCAAGACCAGCCGAGGGATTAGGCCCTTTGACGCTGGGGCAACCATCGGGTCTCACAGCTCGAAACGGTGCCAACTCCTGCGGGGTCCTTCGGGGTCGCGAGAGATGAGTGGAGCATCGACGAGACGACGCTCCACGCTCTGTCACCGCATCGAGACTTGCTGAGCGAGAACGATGCGGAACGACGATGACCCTGGCCGAAACCACCCTGCTCGAAGACCCCGACTGTCGCCGCGCGACAGCCCTTACCCCTGTCCGCGAACCGACGCGTGAGCGCGGCGGCGCCCGCGACGTCATCGTTCCCATTCCCGCCGACTTCCGCCTCGCCTCGGGCGAAAAGCTGAACCAGCCCAATATCGTCGGCCGCCTGCATGGCCGGATCGGCGCCCCCGTCGTCGTGGTCGCCGGCGGCATCTCGGCCGGACGCTTCGTCCACCGGACGGAGACCAACGGCCTGGGCTGGTGGTCCGGAGCCGTATCGGTGCGCGGGCCCATCGATCTGAGCCGGCTTCAGGTCCTGGCCGTCGATTTCGCCCCCGGCGCCGAGTTCCTGGACAAGGCCGTCACCATCACCACCCAGGATCAGGCCCGCCTGCTGGCCCTGGTGCTGAACCATCTGAAGATCGAGCGCGTCGCCGCCTTCGTCGGCTGCTCGTACGGCGGCATGGTCGGCCTGGCCTTCGCCGAACTGTTCCCCGACTGGGCCGAGCAGCTGATCATCGTGTCGGCCGCCCACCGCGCCCATCCCCAGGCCACCGCCTGGCGCGGTATCCAGCGCCGCATCCTGCAGTTCGCCGTCGCCGCCGGCCGTCCCGAGGAAGGCGTCGCCCTGGCCCGCGAACTGGCCATGACCACCTATCGCACGGCCGAGGAATTCGACGACCGCTTCGACACCACCGCGCCCGCGGCCGTCGGCGGCGCCTATCCCGTCTGCGACTATCTGACGGCGCGGGGTCAGGCCTACCGCACCCACACCACCCCGGCCCGCTGGCTGTCGATGTCCGATTCTCTGGATCGCCACAGCGTGACGCCGGAAGCCATCACGACCCCCGTCACCCTGATCGGCTTCACCTCCGACCGTCTGGTGCCGATCGACGACATCCGCGAACTGGCCGCGCGGTTGCCGACCCTGTGGCGCTTCGTCGAGGCGCCCTCCCTGTATGGCCACGACGCTTTTCTAAAGGAGGACGCCTTTGTCGGCGACATCCTCCGCGCCGCCTTGAAGGATATCAAAGCATGACCGCCCGTTTTGGCAATCCGCACACCATCGCCGCCCGCACGGGCGTGGATACGGACACGGCCCATGGCGCGGTCATGCCGCCGCTGTATCTGTCGTCCAACTATTCCTTCGCCGGCTTCGATCAGAAGCGGAAGTACGACTACAGCCGGTCGGGCAATCCGACCCGCGACGTGCTGGCCGAGACCCTGACCGAGTTGGAAGGCGGCGCCGGATGCGTGATTACCGCCACCGGCATGGCGGCGGTCGACCTGCCCCTGACCCTGCTGGAGCCGGGCGACCTGCTGATCGCGCCGCACGACTGCTACGGCGGCACCTGTCGCCTGCTGAACGCCCGCGCCCGCAAAGGGCATTTCGAACTGCTGTTGGTCGATCAGGGCGATCCCGTCGCCTTCGAGGCCGCCCTGGCCCTGAAGCCCAAGCTGGTGCTGGTCGAGACCCCGTCCAACCCCCTGCTGCGTCTGGTCGATGTCGCCGGCATCTGTACCCGCGCCCATGCGGCGGGCGCCAAGGTCGTGTGCGACAACACCTTCCTGTCGCCGGCCTTGCAGAACCCGATCAAGCTGGGCGCCGACTTCGTGGTGCACTCGACGACCAAGTTCATCAACGGCCATTCCGACGTGGTCGGCGGCGCCGTCATCTCGGCCGACGCCGAGGATCACCAGACCCTGGCCTGGTGGGCCAACTGCACCGGCGTGACCGGCTCGCCCTTCGACGCCTATCTGACCCTGCGCGGCGTGCGCACCCTGTTCGCGCGCATCGAGCGGCAGCAGGCCACGGCGGGCAAGATCGCCGAAAAGCTGGCCGCCCACCCGGCGGTCAAGGCCGTCCACTATCCGGGCCTGAAGTCGCACCCCAACCACGCCCTGGTCGCGGCCCAGCAGGCCGGACCCGGCGCCATGCTCAGCTTCGAACTGCAGGGCGGTACGGACGCCGTGCGCGATCTGGTCGAGACGCTGGAGATCTTCACCCTGGCGGAATCGCTGGGCGGCGTAGAAAGCCTGATCGCCCACCCCGCCACCATGACCCACGCCGCCATGACGCCGGAACAGCGCGCGACGGCCGGCATCGGCGACGGCCTGGTGCGCCTGTCGGTGGGTCTGGAGCATGTCGAGGATCTGATCGCCGACCTGTTCCCGGCGCTGGACGCCCTCGTGCCCGCAACCGCCGCGGCCGCGTAACTTTTTGCTTGCAGGAGGAGCCGAACCGGGGCAAATGCGCCGCCCCGGCCGCGGTCCCTTCGTCTATCGGTTAGGACGTCAGGTTTTCAACCTGAAAAGAGGGGTTCGACTCCCCTAGGGACTGCCACCGGCGGCGCTTTTTCAGCGCCTTATCCCGACATCGTTGAGCGAACGCTCCGACCCGGGATTAAGATTTTGGTAACCATTTTGTCCGGAAACAGGCAGTAAGTCTTTCGATTCACGGACTTTTTTCGGACGCAGTCAGGAACTATCCACAGGGACTGTGGTTAACCCCTCGTTAGCTCGGCGCAGAAGCGCCTCTCCCTCCTGCACCGAGATCCTCATGTTTATCGCCATCGCCCGCCCGGCGGTGGAGCCCAAAGGCCCCGACGCCGTCGCCGTCCCCGGCTCTCCCGCCATCGCCGAACTGTCGCCCCGCGCCCTGCATGCGCGCCTTCTCCAGAACGCCGCCCTGCGCCGCCTGCGCGGATTGGAGCGCCGCAGAGAGCAGCGTCTCGAAGACGCCGACTACTGGCTGCATGCCGCACCGATCGCCGTCCGGAAAGCCAGCGCCCTGCGCGAAGAGCGCAGCTTCTCGCCGATCCCCTGAGGGTCGCCGCACACCCCTGGATACATTCGCCGGTGATTTGGGGTTGATTTACCGACCCTCGGTATCCGACAAGAGCGGATGGGCGAAGTCGGATCGGCGCTGACATCTGCGAAGGCGATCCTGGTCACGGGCGGCGCGGGCTATATCGGCGCCCATGTGTGCGAGGCCTTGGCGGCCGCCGGCTATCGGCCCGTCACCTATGACAATCTGTCGACCGGCCGGCGCCGGTTCGTGCGCTGGGGGCCGCTGGTCGAGGGCGATGTCTGGGACGCGGACAAGGTGCGCCACACCCTGATCGCCCACGACATCTGTGCCGTCATGCATTTCGCCGGCTCGTCCGTGGTCCCTGAATCGGTGCGCGCGCCGCTGGACTACTACCGCAACAATGTCGGTGGTCTGTTGGGGCTGCTGGGCGGGATGCGGGAAGCGGGTTTAAACCGGCTGGTCTTTTCCAGCACGTGCGCCGTCTATGGCGATCCCGGCGACGATCCGATCACCGAGGCGACGCCGCTGGCGCCCGTCACCCCCTATGGCCGCTCCAAACTAAGCTGCGAGCAGATCCTGTCGGACGCCAGCGCCGCCCACGGGCTGAATGTGATCGCGCTGCGTTATTTCAACGCCAGCGGCGCCTCGACATCAGGCCTGATCGGCGAAGATCGGCCGGTCGAGACCCATCTGATCCCGCGCGCCATGATGGCCCTACGCGGCCAGATCGACGATTTCGCCGTTCATGGGACCGATTATCCGACGCCCGACGGCACGGCGGTGCGCGACTATGTCCACGTTTGCGACCTGGTCCAGGGCCACCTTGCCGCCCTGACCCAGTTGCTCGGCGACCGACGCGGCTTCTTCGCCTGCAATCTGGGCGCCGGTCGCGGCCATTCGGTGCGGCAGGTGCTTGAGGCTATCACGAACCATAGCGGCCTCCGCCCGCGCGACGTGGCCGGAGCACGTCGCGCGGGCGACCCGCCGCATCTTGTGTCGGACATCACTCTGGCGCGTCAGGCGCTGGGCTTTGCGCCACGCCAGTCGGACCTGGCCTCCATCGTCGCCAGCGCCTGGGCCTGGCACAGCCGGCTCAGCGCAGTTCGGGCATCCGGCGGCGCAGCGAGGCTTTCAGCTTTTCGAACTTCTGCCCCGCCGACTTGGGCCTTACCCGCCGACGCAGCTCCAGCCCTCCACCCCACAGCGCATGGACCGGCGCTTCAAGATGCGGATGGCGATCATGCTGATGGACGATGGGGCTGACGCTGGCGTCGGGATTGACGACCTTGCCGCCTTGGAACCTCAGCGTCTCACCGGGCGTCAGGCCCAAGGTCGCCACGCGCCCGTAGTTGGGGCGCACGCGCATCGCCGTCAGACCCTGATGGATCGCCATGTTGAAGGCTGCCTGATCGGCGCCGAACGCCCCGCCGATCTCGGATCGCGGCGTCGCCGCCAGCGACAGGATCAGCCGTGACAGGCGCGAGACGTCGGCGCGCGGCCCAACGATGGTGCCGACGCACAGACAGGCCTTGTCAGCCAGCTGCCGCGCCTGCGCCTCGCCGAACAGGGCGCGCAGATACTTCATGTTGAAGGCGTGATCGGCCAGCGGCGTCTCGGCCTCGACATAGGCCTCAAGCCCCTCGGGCGCAGGATCGAAGGGCGGCGCCTGAAAGATCACATCGCGCACGTCGCAGGCCAGGGCCGCGCCCGGCCGCTCGCCCAGCAAACCAGCGAAGGCCACGAACCGCTGCATCACCGGATGCGGCGCCCATCCGCGCCAGACCGGCGCATCGACGGCGGTCACCCGATGCTGGGCCAGAAAGGCGCGCAAATCCGGTTGGGCGTCGACCACGAGGGCCACAGGGCCCTCGAACTCAGCCCGCAGCGACAGGACGAAGGGCGCGATGTCGGCCGCGTCGTATCCCGTCGCATAACCAACGACGACATCGCCGTCCGGCAAGGGCGTAAACCGGCGACCGACCTCGAACGCCTCGGCCAGCCAGTCCAGATAGTCCGACCGAACCGCCCCCTGTTTCATGGCGTCAGCGATCGCCCATCAGATCGGCGAACCGGTCGAACAGATACAGGCTGTCGGTCGGCCCGGGCGAGGCCTCGGGGTGATGCTGGACGCTGAAGATCGGCTTGTCCTTGACCGCGATGCCACAGTTGGTGCCGTCGAACAGGCTGACGTGGGTCTCGGTCACGGCGTCGGGCAGACTGTCGCGATCGACGGTGAAGCCGTGGTTCATCGACACGATCTCGACCTTGCCGGTGGTCAGATCCTTGACCGGATGGTTGGCGCCGTGGTGGCCCTGATCCATCTTCACCGTCTTGGCGCCGAGCGCTAGGGCCAGCATCTGGTGGCCCAGGCAGATGCCCATCAACGGTTTGCCGCTGGCGACCAGCTTCTGGATTTCAGGCACGGCGTATTCGCCCGTCGCGGCCGGATCGCCCGGACCGTTGGACAGGACCACGCCGTCGGGATTGCGGGCCAGAACCTCTTCCGCCGTCGTCGTGGCCGGGACCACGGTGATGCGCGCGCCGGTTGAGGCCAGAGCGCGCAGGATGTTGCGCTTCACGCCGTAGTCGATGACGACCACGTCCTTGCGGCCTTCGGTCTTGGGGTGACCTTCCGGCCAGTCCCACAGACCCTCGTTCCATTCGAACGCCTGCAGAGTCGAGGCGGGCTTGGCCAGGTCCAGACCGACCAGCCCGGTCCAGCCCTTGGCCTGAGCCACCAGGGCCTCCAGGTCGAAGTTTCCGTCCGGGTCGTGCGCGATGACGGCGTGAGGCGCGCCCTTGTCGCGGATGATCTTGGTCAGGGCGCGGGTGTCGACCCCGGCCAGACCCACGACGCCGCGCCGCTTCATCCAGTCGTCGAAACTGGCGTCCGAGCGATAGTTGGCCGGATCGGTCGGCACGTCGCGGAAGATGGCGCCCCGCGCCGAGGTGTCGGACCCGCCGCCCATCTGCTCGATGTCTTCGACATTGGTCCCCACATTGCCGACGTGCGGGAAGGTGAAGGCCAGGATTTGGCTCATGTAGGACGGGTCGGTCAGGATTTCCTGATAGCCGGTCATGGCGGTATTGAAGACCACCTCGCCCAGGGCCGAGCCGACGGCGCCCACGCCAATGCCCTGCAGGATCGTGCCGTCCGCGAGCGCGAGAACGCCGGTGGCGCCCGGAAGAATCTTCGTCGTCATGGGCGCGCTCCTAAAATCGAATCCGGCCGATACGAAGGCCGAAGGCAAACGGCGGCGTCGTTAAGCCCTGCCGCCTGCCCCGTCAACGTGGCGCGCGTCACCGCCCGTCGGTGATGGACGCCGGACCGATTAGCTGGAACGTCGCCTTGGCCCCGCCCTGGGCGTGCGGCGCCAGCCAGACGTCGAACAGACCGGGCTCGATGCGCCAGGTCTCGTCCGCGCCGATGAAGCCCAGTTGGCGGGCGTTCAGGGTGAAGGTCACCTTGGCGCTTTGCCCCGGTTTCAGCGACACGCGCTTGAAATCCTTCAGCAGCCGGCCCGGCTGGGTCAGGCTGGCGACCCGGTCGTGGATATACAGTTGCACCAACTCCTCGGCCGGATGCGATCCGGTGTTGGTTACGGTCACGGCCAGATCCAGCGTGCCGGCCCAGGCCAGCTTGTCGCTCTCCATCTCGACCGGCCCATAGCTGACCGCGCCATAGGTCAGGCCGTAGCCGAAGGGATACAGCGCCGTATTTGTCGTCTCGCGATAGCGGGCCTTGTATTCCTCGCTCGCCAGATCGGGATTGGCCGGGCGGCCGGTGGTCTTGCGGTCGTAGGAATAGGGCTGCTGGCCCGACTTGTGCGGGAAGCTGACCGGCAGGCGCGCCGACGGGCCGTGATCGCCGAACAGGACGTCGGCGACGGCATGGCCCATCTGTTCGCCCAGAAACCAGGTCACGACGATGGCCTGAGCGTTCTTCACATTGCCTTCCAACGCAAGCGCCCGGCCGTTCCTCAGCAGGATGACCATGGGCTTGCCCAGCGCCGCCATGGCGTCGACCAGGGCGACCTGCGGCGCGGGCACCACGATCTCGGTGCGCGACTGGGCCTCGCCCGACATGTTGGTCGCCTCGCCGATGGCCAGGACGATGACCTCGGCGTCGCGGGCGGCGGCGATGGCCTGCTCGATCCCGCCGTCCAGCGGCGTCTCGACGCCCGAGCCGCGTGCGAGGGTCAGGTTCTGCGGATCGCTCATGGCCGCGCGGAAGCCCGTCTCCAGCGAAACGCGTCGCTCGGGCGCGCCCCAGATGGTCCACGGCCCCCAGACATTGTCCACGTCGTCGGCGAACGGGCCGACCAGGGCGATCTTCTGGTTCTTCTTCAGCGGCAGCAGGCCGTTGTCGTTCTTCAGCAGCACGACCGACTTGCGGCCCGCCTCGCGCGACAGCTCGACGTGCTCGCGCGACCCGACCACCGCCTTTTCACGCACCGGGTCCGTGCCGCGATAGGGATCGTCGAACAGGCCCAGCGCCGCCTTGGTGTTCAGGACGCGGCGCACCGCCTCGTCCAGCCGCGCCATCGACACTTCGCCCGAGGCGACCAGGCTGGGCAGATGTTCCAGATACAGACCCGACACCATCGACACATCGACCCCGGCGTTGAAGGCCAGGCGGGCGGCGTCGCGGCCGTCCTCGGCGAAGCCGTGGGCCACCAGTTCCTGCTCGGAGGTGTAGTCGGAGACGACGAAGCCCTCGAAGCCCCATTCGCCGCGCAAAATGTCGGTCAGCAGCTTGCGGCTGCCCGACGCCGGCACGCCGTTGACGTCGTTGAAGGCGCTCATGATCGACAGGGCGCCGGCGTCCACCGACGCCTTGAACGGGGGCAGGAAGACCCCACGCAACGTCTGCTCGCTCATGTCGGTGGTGTTGTATTCGACCCCGCCGACGGCGGCGGAATAGGCGGCCATGTGTTTGGCGGTGGCTAAGACCGCGTCACGGTCGTCCAGACCCTTTTCGCCCTGGAAGCCGCGCACGCGCGCGGCGGCCAGCAGGTTGTTCAGCAGAACGTCCTCGCCCGCGCCCTCGACGTTGCGGCCCCAGCGCTGGTCGCGGGCCACGTCCACCATGGGGGCGTAGGTCTGGTGAACGGCCGACGCCGCCGTCTCGACCGCCGCGGCCCGCGCCGTGCGCCGCGCCAGTTCGGTATCGAAGGCCGCCGCCTCGGCCAGGGGCACGGGGAAGATGGTCGACAGGCCGTGGATCACGTCCGCCGCGAACAGCAGCGGGATCTTCAGCCGGCTCTCTTCCATCGCCACGCGCTGGATGCGACGGCCCGCCTCGGCGCCGATGCCGTTAAACAGGCTGCCGACCTTGCCTTCGCGGATCAGGGCCGTGACGCGCGCGGGATCGCCCGTGCCGTCCAGCGGGTTCACCGCCGTCGGCATCCAGCGGAACGGATCGGCCAGCAGGTTCAGCTGGCCCGCCTTCTCCTCGACCGTCATGGCCGCGATCAGATCCTCGATCTTCTGGCGGTGACGGGCGACGGTGCGAGACGCTTGGGCGGAAACAGGCATGGGGAACACTCCGGCGCCCATCAGGGCCAAAAGCCCCAGGCCAGACAAGAAATTTCTACGGGAAGCCGCAGGCTTGAGAGGTCGCGTCATTTAGGCTGGCGCTCCTTTCGGGGGACAATCGAGCAGCGAAGCGAGAGGCCTAGCCTCTCGGCCCCGACGGCTTCAACCCCCGCCTGCCATGTAAATCGATGTAACGCCCCGCTGCGCGGTCACGCCGCGTTTCGCCCGCATCATCCCAGGGCGATATCCAGGAACATCATTCCGACCAGGCCGATCATCAGGCCGATCATAGACCCCTCGCCCTTGGACTTCTCGCGGGTCTCGGGAATGATCTCGGCGGTGACGACATAGATCATGGCTCCCGCCGCCAGGCCCAGGCCCCACGGCAGGGCGCCGGGCAAGAGATCGACCACGCTGGCGCCGATCAGCCCGCCGACCGGCTCGACCAGGCCCGAGGCCAGCGCCGCCGCAAAGGCCGGCCAGCGGCCGTATCCCAGGGTCGCCATCGCCGCCGACACCGCCAGCCCCTCGGGCATGTTCTGGATGCCGATGCCGAGCGCCGTGGACAGCCCTTGATGCATGTCGCCGCCGCCGAAGCTGACGCCCACGGCCGCGCCCTCAGGGAAGTTGTGCAGGGTGATGGCGATGATGAACAGCCAGATGCGCCGCGACAGGTCGCGTGATCCCGCCGGCCCGATGGCCAGCATGTCCACCGGCGCGAACCGGTTCATCAGGCCGATCACCGTCGCCCCGATCAGCACCGCCGCCCCCATGACGCCGGCCGCCGCCGCCTGGCTGGCCCCACCCGCCTGCAACACGTCCACGCCGGGGATGATCAGCGAGAAGAAGGAGGCCGCCAGCATGACCCCGGCGGCGAATCCCAGCAGGGCGCTCTGGGTCTGCACCCCCGCCATGCGGAAGAACAGCAGAGGCACGGCGCCCACCGCCGTCATCATGCCCGCCGCCAGACTGCCCAGACCGCCTGCGGCGATGGGGGAAAGGGATTCCATCATTCGTCTGCATTGCGGCGAGACACGGCAAGAGACAAGCCCGAACCGTGGCGCCAGACCTTGATCGGCTGATGAGGAATCGCTTCGCGATTCCGCTGAAGCCGTGAATCAAGGTCCAGCTTGAATCTGGAGCCTGATTCACCGCGTCGTCGAAGCGCGAAGCGCTTCAACTCAGGCGGATCAGGCTCTAGAGAAAGCTTCATGTCCCAGCGCGCCGCCCTCCCCGTCGGCCCGAACGCTGCGTCGGCGCTGGGCGCCGCCCGGCGGGTCGTGGTCAAGATCGGATCCTCCCTGCTGATCGACGCGGCCACGCGCCAGCCGACGCGCGACTGGCTGGCGGCCGTCGCCTCGGATCTCGCGGCGCTGAAGGCCGAGGGGCGCGAGGTCATCGTCGTCTCGTCCGGCTCGATCGCCCTGGGCCGGGGACGGTTGCCCGCGCTGGGCGCACGGCTGGAGGACAAGCAGGCGGCGGCCTCGGTCGGACAGTCGCTGCTGATGGCGGCCTGGTCCGGGGCTTTGGACCCGCACGGCCTGATCGCGGGCCAGGTTCTGCTGACACGCGACGACACCGAACGCCGTCGGCGGTGGCTGAACGCCCGCGCGACCGTCGAGGCCCTGTTGACCCACGGCGTGATCCCCATCGTCAATGAGAACGACACGGTGGCGACCGAGGAAATTCGTTACGGCGACAACGACCGGCTGGCGGCGCGCACGGCCCAGCTGGCGCGCGCAGACCTGCTGGTCCTGCTGTCGGACGTGGACGGCCTCTATACCGCAGACCCGCGCCGTGATTCGAAAGCCGCCCATCTACCTCTGATCGAGACGCTGAGCCCAGACATCCTGGCCATGGGCGGGGGCGCCAACGCCGATGCGGGCGTCGGAACCGGCGGCATGGCGACCAAGCTGGCGGCGGCCCAGATCGCGCGCTCGGCGGGTTGCGCCACGATCATCGCCTCAGGCCAGACCCTGTCGCCCCTCGCCGCCATCCGCGACGGCGCGCGCGCCACCCTGATCGCCGCCCCCGACGGGCCGATGGCCGCCTATAAGCAGTGGATCGCCGGCAGCCTGTCTCCCGCTGGAACCCTGACGCTGGACGCCGGGGCGGTCACGGCGCTCAAGGCGGGCAAGAGCCTGCTGCCGGCCGGAGTCACGGGGGTCACGGGCGGCTTCGAGAAGGGCGACTGCGTGCGGCTGATCGATCCGAACGGTCGCGCCGTCGGGGTGGGGCTGGCCGCCTACGCCGCCGACGAGGCTGCGCGCCTTCGCGGCCGCCGCTCGGACGAGATCGAGACCCTGCTGGGCTATCGCGGGGCCTCGGTCCTGATCCACCGCGACGACATGGTGCTGGACGACCGATGACCGACCTCTCGACCCGAATGCTCGATCTGGGCCAGCGCGCCCGCACCGCCGCCGTGCTCTTGCGCGAAGCCCCCGCCGCCGCCCGCACCCGCGCGCTGGAAATCCTGTCCGCAAAGCTGACGACGGCCGAACCCGCCCTGATCGCCGCCAACGCCCGCGACGTTGAGGCCGCCCGCGCGAACGGCATGACCGAGGCCCTGATCGACCGCCTGTCGCTGAGCCCCGCGCGCATCGCCGGCATGGCCGAGGCGGTGGCGACCATCGCCGCCGTGCCCGATCCGCTGGGCGTCGAGACCGAACGCTGGACCCCCGCCAACGGCCTCGACATCGCCCGCGTCCGCACCCCGATCGGCGTGCTGGGCGTCATCTACGAGAGCCGCCCCAACGTCACCGCCGACGCCGCCGCCCTGTGCATCCGCTCGGGCAATGCCGCCATCCTGCGCTGCGGCTCGGACTGCCTTCAGTCGTCCCTGGCCATCGCCGCCCTGATCGCGGAAGCCCTGGCTGAGGCCGGCCTGCCCGCCGATGCGGTGCAGCTGGTCGACACCCCCGACCGTGAGGCCGTCGGCCTGATGCTGACCGGGCTGAGCGGCGCCATCGACGTCATCGTGCCGCGCGGCGGCAAAAGCTTGGTCGCCCGCGTCCAGGCCGAGGCGCGAACGGCCGTGCTCAGCCACCTGGAAGGCCTGAACCACACCTATCTGCATGAGGCCGCCGATCTTGAGACCGCCCGCGCCATCGTCCTGAACGCCAAGATGCGCCGCGTCTCGGTCTGCGGCGCCACCGAGACCCTGCTGGTGGACCGGGCGGCGGCCCAGCGCCTGCTCCCCCCCGTCGCCGCCGACCTGATCGCCGCCGGCTGCGAACTGCGCGGCGACGCCGACGCCCGCGCCTTAGTCCCCGCCATGACGCCCGCGACCGAGGCCGACTGGACCACCGAATATCTGGCCCCGATCCTCGCCGTCCGCGTCGTGGACGATCTGGATGCCGCCAGCGATCACATCGCCCGCTACGGCTCGGGCCACACCGAGGCCATCGTCACCACCGACGCCGAGGCCGCCGAGCGGTTCGCGGCCAAGGTCGACAGCGCCATCGTCCTGATCAACGCCTCGACCCAGTTCGCCGACGGCGGCGAGTTCGGCTTCGGCGGCGAGATCGGCATCTCCACCAACCGCCTCCACGCCCGCGGCCCGGTTGGGGCGGAGCAGCTGACCACCTACAAATATGTGGTGCGCGGCCAGGGACAGATCAGGCCGTAGGTCGCGCACGCTCTCCCTCCCCGTTCGGGGAGGGTGGCTGAGCCGAAGGCGAGGCCGGGTGGGGGCGGCTGGCGACATCCCGCTGAACGAGAAAAGGCGGCTCGTTTCCGAGCCGCCCCCACCCGGTCGCTGGCGCGACCACCCTCCCCCGCGGGGGAGGGAGATTGATGCTTCGTCTCAACCGCGCTGCGGCAAAGCATAGGCGATCACGTAATCGCCTTCCGGCGTTTCCATGAAGTGATGGCCGGCGGCGACGATCACCAGATACTGGCGGCCGTTCTGTTCGTAGATCATCGGGTTGGCCTGACCGCCGGCGGGCAAGACGTCGGACCAGACGGTCTTGCCCGTCTCGATATCGATGGCGCGGATCAGGTCGTCGGTCGCTGCGGCGATGAAGATCAGGCCGCCCGCCGTGACCACCGAGCCGCCGTTGTTCGGCGTGCCGATCTCCAGCGGCAGCATCGAGGGGATGCCGAACGGCCCGTTCTTGCGCGCCGTGCCGAACGGACGGTCCCACAGGGTCTTGCCGCTCTGGACATCGATGGCGCGGATGCCGCCGTACGGAGGTTCTTTGCACAGCAGGCCGGTGAAGGGCATCCGCCAGCCGGCGTTGACGTCGATCGCATAGGGCACGCCCATCTGCGGATCGCCCGCGCCCTCGGCCTTGGCGCCTTCGCCCGTCGTCTCGGCCTGATAGCGAGGGTCGTCGCGCGGGAACCAGCCCCGCTTGTTCGCCTCGGCGCGCGGCACCAGACGGTTGTAATTGGGCATGTCGTTGTAATTGGCGATGATCACGCCGCGACGCGGATCCAGCGCCACGCTGCCCCAGTCCGACCCGCCGTTGTAGCCCGGATATTCGATGAAGCGACGGTCGGCGGTCGGGGGCGTAAACTGGCCCTGATACGACGCCTCCCTGAACTGGATGCGGCAGATCATCTGATCGATCGGCGACATGCCCCACATGTCGACTTCGCGCAGGTCGGGCTTGGCCAGGGTGTTGAACAGCGAATAGGGCTGGGTCGCCGCGCGCTGCGCCGGTTCGACGCCGCCGCGCGGAGCCGGACGATCCTGAACGCCGTGCAGGGGCTGGCCCGTGCGGCGATCCAGCACAAAGATTTCGCCGCGCTTGGACGGCAGGATCACCGCAGGCGTCACGCCCCCTGCGGTCGGCATGTCGACCAGCGTCACCTGCGAACCCAGGTCATAGTCCCAGACGTCGCGGCGAACGGTCTGATAGCTCCATCGCGGCTTGCCGGTCGTGACGTCCAGCGCGACCAAGGCGCTGGAATACTGGTTCTCTTGAGGCCGGCGCAGCGACGAATAATAGTCGGCGGCCGAGTTGCCCATCGGCAGATAGACCAGGCCCAGGGCTTCGTCGCCCGTCGCCGTCGTCCACATGTTCGGCGTGCCCGGCGTGTAGGTCTGACCGGCCGGCGGGGCGGTGGTGATGTCGGGACGCATCATGTCCCAGGCGAAGCGCAGCTGGCCGGTGACGACGTCATAGCCCTGAATGACGCCCGAGGCGTTCCAGCGTTTCTGGCCGTCCAGAACCTGATGGCCCGTGACGATGACGCCACGCACGACGACGGGCGGCGAGGTGATCGAAACCATGCCGGGATAGGGATTGCCCATCCCTTCCTTGATGCTGACGGCGCCGTTGGTTCCGAAGGCGGGGCAAGGCACTCCGGTGCGCGCATCGACTGCGATGATGCGGCCGTCCAGCGTGCCTTCGATGATGCGCGTCGCGCAGGGCTGGGCCTGGTCGACGTTCGGCGCGGCGTAGTAGGTCACGCCCCGGCAGGCGGCGGTGTAGGGGATCTGCTCGTCCGCCACCTTGGGATCATAGGCCCATTTCTGCCGACCGGTGTTGGCGTCCAGGGCGAACATCTTGTTGCGACCCGAGCAGAGATAGACGGTGTCTGCGATCTTCAGCGGCGTGGTCTCGGCGCCGAACCGTTCGCCGGGCAGATCGCCGGTGCGGAAGGTCCAAGCCCGCTCCAACTGCCCGACGTTGGTCTTGTTGATCTGGTTCAGCGGCGAATAGCGCTGGGCCGCGTCCGAGCCGCCGTAGGCGGGCCAGTCCAGGCCGGCCTTGATCAGGGCGGGATCGCCGAACGGTCCCCGCGCGCCGGGCACCGGGCTGTCGACGCCAGGCGCGTTGATCTGACCGACCACAAGGCCGAAGACGACCGTCAGGACCGCCAGCCCGAGCGCGCCGAGGCCCGCCGTCTTGCCGCCGCCGCGCGACCGCAGCACCGGCAGCGTCGCCAGCACCAGGAACATCAGCACCAGCGGTCCGACCAGGCGCGGGATCATGGCCCAGCCGTTCAGGCCTTTCTCCCACAGCGCCCAGATCACCGTGGCGACAAAGACCGCGCCGTAGAGCCAGGCCCCGCGCACGTCGCGATAGACCAGCAAAAGGCCCGACACGATCAGCGCCAGGCCCGCGATCAGATAATACCAGGAGCCGCCCAGTATCGCGAGCTGCACGCCGCCGACCGTCAGAACCAAACCGATCACGGCCAGCAGGACCCCAAGAAGCAACGTCAGCCATCCCCCAAGGCCGGTCGGGGTTGTCCATCGGGGCATGGGCGCACTCTCTGTGGTCTGCTGAAATCAGTCCTTCGAACGCCTCGAGGCCGCGCCGGTTCCTATTGTCGCACCCCTGGAACAAAATCCTGTTGCGGCGCAAACGACTACCATCAGCAAGTTTTGACGACGAAACGCGTCCGATTGGATGATTTATTCTTTTTGTTTCGCTGAGAACGCCCCGCGGCAATAATATTTGCCTCTAACGCGTCGTTTGCGGCATATGCGAGATATGCATAAGACCCTGAAGCAAGGCGGGACATTCGTCGTCGAACCCCGCCGCCTGTCCAAGGCCTCGGCCGAACTGCGTGCACGCGGTTTCGGGGAGATCACGATTCCGCCCTCCACCGAGACGGCCGAGAAACAGGCGTCGCGCTGCACCGACTGCGGCGTGCCCTTCTGCCAGAACGCCTGCCCGCTTCAGAACAACATTCCCGACTGGCTACGCCTGTCGGCCGAGAACGAGCCGCGCGAGGCCTGGCGCGTCGCGTCCCTGACCTCGACCATGCCCGAAATCTGCGGCCGCATCTGCCCGCAGGACCGGCTGTGCGAAGGATCTTGCACATTGAACCAGTCCGGCTGGGACGCCGTGACCATCGGCTCGGTCGAGGCCTGGCTGGGCGACCAGGCCTTCGCCAACGGCTGGGTCGAGCCGATCCGCCCGGCGGCCGAACGCGGCGAAACCGTCGGCATCGTCGGCGCCGGCCCGGCCGGTATGGCCGCCGCCGACCGCCTACGCTGCGAGGGCTATCAGGTCACGGTCTATGATCGCCACGACCGCGCCGGCGGCCTGCTGATCTACGGCATTCCCGGCTTCAAGCTGGAAAAGCATGTCGTCCAGCGCCGCGTGGACCGATTGATCGACGGCGGCGTCCAGTTCGTTCTGGGCTGCGAGGTCGGCAAGGACGTAACCCTGACCGAGCTGCGCGACCGCCACGACGTCGTCCTGCTGGCCATGGGCGTCTATCAACCCCGCATCCTGTCCGCGCCCGGTCGCGGGCCGGACTCGACCGTCGCCGCCCTGTCCTATCTGACCCACCAGAACCGCCGCGACCTGGGCGACGCCGAACAGGACGGCTGGCACGAGGCGCGCGGCAAGCGGGTCGTCGTCATCGGCGGCGGCGACACGGCCATGGACTGCGTCCGCACCGCCGTCCGTCAGGGCGCGGCCAGCGTCACCTGCCTGTATCGTCGTGACCGCGAGAATATGCCGGGCTCGGCCCGCGAAGTCGTCAACGCCGAGGAAGAAGGCGTCGTCTTCGAATGGCTGGCCACGCCCAAGGCCCTGCTCTCGCAAGGCGACCAGGTCACGGGCGTGCGCGCCGCGCGCATGCAACTGACCGAGGCCGCTCCCGGCCAGCGTCGCGACATCGTGCCGGTTCCCGGCGCCGACTTCGACGTGCCGGCTGACATCGTCATAGAGGCCCTGGGCTTCTCGCCCGAGCCGTTCGCGGCGCATGAGGCCAATTTGCGCCTGCGCGACGACGGCACCATCAAGGTGGGTTCGGTCAGCTTCGCCACCAGCCTGCCCGGCGTCTTCGCCGCCGGCGACGCCGTGCGCGGCGCATCGCTCGTCGTCTGGGCCGTCCGCGAAGGCCAGGACGCCGCCGCCGAGATCGATCGCTACTTCAAGACCCGCACCGAGGAGGTCGCGGCATGACCTGGTTAGACAAGTACAACGACACGCGCGACCGGCTGGAAGCCGGCAATGCTTACGATCGCAGTTCCGAGCGCGACGCCTGCGGTGTCGGCCTGGTCTGTTCCATCGACGGCACGCCCCGCCGCGACGTGGTCGAATATGCGATCCGCAGCCTGAAGGCCGTGGCCCACCGCGGCGCGGTCGATCCCGACGGCCTGTCGGGCGACGGCGCCGGCATCATGGCCGAACTGCCCCAGGGCTTCTTCGCCGAACAGGTGGCCTCGATCGGTCAGTCCCTGCGTCCTGGGCCCATCTGCGTCGGCCAGGTCTTCCTGCCGCGCACCGATCTGGGCGCCCAGGACCGCGCCCGCGCCATCGTCGAGACCGAGGCCCTGCGCGCCGGCTTCTGGATCTATGGCTGGCGTCAGACGCCCATCGACCTGTCGGTCGTCGGGACCAAGGCCGGCGCGACCCGGCCCGAGATCGAACAGATCATGCTGGCCCCGCCGCTGGACGACGCGGGCCAACCGCTAGACGGCGAGGCGCTGGAGCGCGAACTGTATCTGTGCCGCCGCCGCATCGAAAAGACGGTCAAGACCGAGAACCTGGCCGGCGTTTATATCTGCACCCTGTCCGCGCGTTCCATCGCCTACAAGGGGATGGTGCGGGCCGAACTGCTGGGCGACCTGTATCCCGATCTGGAGGACCCGCGTTTCGTCTCGGCCTACGCGGTCTTCCACCAGCGCTATTCGACCAACACCTTCCCGGAATGGAAGCTGGCCCAGCCCTTCCGCATGATGGCCCACAACGGCGAGATCAACACGCTGAAGGGCAATCTGAACTGGATGAAGTCGCACGAAATCCGCATGGCCGCACAGGCCTTCGGCGACCGCGACGGCGAGGTGAAGCCGGTGGTTCAGCCGGGCGGATCGGACAGCGCGGCCCTGGACAATGTCATGGAGGTGCTGGTCCACGCCGGTCGCCCCGCGCCGATGGCCAAGGCCCTGCTGATCCCCGAGGCCTGGGCCAAGGACGACGTGGTCATGCCTGCCGAACACCGGGCCTTCTACGCCTATTGCAACGCGGTGATGGAGCCGTGGGACGGCCCGGCCGCCATCTGCGCCGCCGACGGCCGATGGATCGTGGCGGGCAAGGACCGCAACGGCCTGCGTCCCCTGCGCGCCGTCGAGACGGTCGATGGTCTGCTGATGGCGGGCTCCGAAGCCGGCCTGGTGCCGATCCCCGAAAGCCGGGTGAAGCGCCGCCTGCACATCGGCCCCGGCAAGCTGATCGCGGTCGATCTGAAGCACGGCCGCGTCTATGACGAGCATGAGGCCATCGACGCCCTGTCCGCCGCCCACCCCTATACCGAGTGGCTGGACAATATGGTCGATCTGGAGCCGATCATCGGCCCCGGACCCGAGCCGCGCTCGGCCTCGGGCGAGGCCCTGACCCGCCGCCAGATCGCCGCCGGATACAGCCGCGAGGATCTGGACCTGCTGCTGGACGCTCTGGTGCGCGACGGCAAGGAGGCGGTCGGCTCCATGGGCGACGACGCCCCGCCCGCTGTGCTCTCGGCCCTGCCGCGTCCGCTATCGCATTATTTCCGCCAGAACTTCAGCCAGGTCACCAATCCGCCGATCGACCCCCTGCGTGAAGCGGGGGCCATGAGCCTGAAGACCCGGTTCAAGAACCTGGGCAACATCCTGGCCGAGGAAGAAGCCCAGACCGACGTCTTCGTGCTGGACAGCCCGGTCCTGACCAACGGCATGTACGAGCGGATGGTCGAGACGGTCGGCGCCGGCTCCACCGTGGTCATCGACTGCAGCTATGACGTTCCCTCGGACGAGGCCCGTCCGGGCCCCGGCCTGCGCGCCGCGCTGGACCGCATCATGGACGAGGCCGAGGCCGCCGCCCGCGACGGCGCGGCCCTGATCGTTCTGACAGACCAGGCCGGCTCGGCGGATCGTCTGGCTGCGCCGATGATCCTGGCCACCGCCGGGGTCCACGGCCGCCTGACCAAGGCGGGCCTGCGCTCCTACTGCTCCATCGTGGTGCGCACCGCCGAGACGCTGGACCCGCACGGATTCGCGGTCCTGGTCGGGGTCGGCGCCACCACCGTCAACGCCTGGCTGGCCCAGGACCTGTTCCAGGAGCGTCTGGACCGGGGCCTGTATCCCGGCCTGACGCTGCGCGACGCCTGCCTGAACTACAAGGCCGGCATCGAGGCGGGCCTGCTGAAGACCTTGGCCCGCAAGGGGATCAGCGTCATCTCCGCCTATCGCGGCGGCTGCGAGTTCGAGGTGCTGGGCCTGTCGCGCGCCCTGACCGCCGAGTTCTTCCCCGGCGCCCCGTCGCGCATCTCCGGCATCGGCCTGGCCGGTCTGGAGCAGGCGGCGATGAAGCGGCACCGCATCGCCTGGGGCGAGGCCGTGCCGTCGCCCGCCATCGGCGGCTTCTTCAAGATCCGGTCGGGCGGCGAGGCCCACGCCCACGAGGCCAAGACGATCCACCTGCTGCAGGACGCCTGCAACCGCGGCGACTATCGCCGCTTCAAGCAGTTCTCCGAGGTCGTCCGCGCCCAGGCCGACCTGTCCCTGCGCGACCTCCTGGACTTCCGCGAAGGCACGCCCATCCCGCTGGACCAGGTCGAGAGCGTGTCGGACATCCGCCGCCGCTTCCTGACCCAGGCCATGTCGCTGGGCGCCCTGGGGCCAGAGGCGCACGAGACGCTGAACATCGCCATGAACCGCATCGGCGCCCGGTCGGTCTCGGGCGAGGGCGGCGAGGATCCCGAACGCTATCACCCGCGTGCGAACGGCGACGACGCCAACTCGGCGGTGAAACAGGTGGCCTCGGGCAGGTTCGGCGTCACCGCCGAATATCTGAACCAGTGCCGCGAGATCGAGATCAAGGTCGCGCAGGGCGCCAAGCCCGGCGAGGGCGGGCAACTGCCCGGCTTCAAGGTCACCGAGTTCATCGCCCGGATGCGCCACGCCGTGCCCGGCACCACCCTGATTTCCCCGCCGCCGCACCACGACATCTATTCGATCGAGGATCTGGCCCAGCTCATCTACGACCTGAAGGCCATCAACCCCGACGCGCGGGTGACAGTGAAACTGGTGTCCGCCTCTGGCATCGGCGCCATCGCCTCGGGCGTGGCCAAGGCCAACGCTGACGCCATCCTGATCGCCGGCCACAACGGCGGCACCGGCGCCTCGCCGCAGACCTCGATCAAGCACGCAGGCCTGCCGTGGGAGATCGGCCTGGCCGAGGCCCACCAGGTGCTGACGCTGAACAATCTGCGCGGCTCAGTCACGCTGAGAACCGACGGGGGCGTCCGCACCGGCCGCGACGTGGTCATCGCCGCCATGCTGGGCGCCGAGGAGTACGGCGTCGGCACCGCCGCCCTGATCGCCATGGGCTGTCTGATGGTGCGGCAGTGCCATTCCAACACCTGCCCCGTCGGCGTCTGCTCCCAGGACGAGCGGCTGCGCGAGAAGTTCACCGGCACGCCCGACAAGGTGGTGAACCTGTTCACCTTCATCGCCGAGGAAACGCGAGAAATCCTGGCCTCCATCGGCGCGCGCACTATGGACGAGATCATCGGCCGCACCGACCTGCTGCGTCAGGTCCGTCGCGGCGGCTCGCACCTGGACGACCTCGATCTGAATCCGCTGCTGGTTCAGGTGGACGAGGGCGCGGCCGGCAAATGGGCCGACAAGACGACCCGCAAGCCCATCGCCGACAGCCTGGACGCCGCCGTGCTGAAGGACGCCGTCCGCTTCCTGGATCGTGGCCAGACGCTGGAGCTGTCCTATCCGCTGAACAACACCCAGCGCACGGTCGGCGCGGCCCTGTCCTCGGCCATCGTGCGCCGCTTCGGCGCGCAAGGCCCGGCGGGCCGGCTGAAGCTGCGACTGGAAGGCATCGCGGGGCAGAGCTTCGGCGCCTTTGCGGCCAAGGGTTTGGAACTGCACCTGACGGGCGAGGCCAACGACTATGTCGGCAAGGGGCTGTCGGGCGCCGAAATCTCGATCCGCACGCCGGAATGGCGCGAGGATCAGCTGATCTGCGGCAACACCACCCTGTATGGCGCGACCTCGGGCCGTCTGTTCGTCGCCGGCGCGGCGGGCGAGCGGTTCGCGGTCAGGAACTCCGGCGCCGAGGCCGTGGTCGAGGGGCTGGGCGCGCACGGCTGCGAATATATGACTGGCGGGCGCGTGGTCGTGCTGGGCTCGGTCGGCTGGAACCTGGCGGCGGGCATGAGCGGCGGCGAGCTGTTCGTGCTGGACCAGCCGGGCCATGCCGAGCGCGCCCTGAACGGCGACCTGGCGGGCGTGACCGACATTGACGCACAGGCGGCCGATCGACTGAAGGGCCTGATCGAGGCCCATCTGGCCGCGACGGCCTCGCCCCTGGCGCGGCGTCTGCTGGCGGATTGGGGCAACAGCCTGAAACGCTTCGTCCGCATCGTGCCCCTGACCGACATCGCCGCCCGCACGGAACGCCTGAAGACCTCCGCCTGACACCGAACCGCCTGCCCCAGAAAGCCGCCATGACCCGATCCGCCGCCCTCGCCGTCACGCTCGTCGCCGGGGCGGCGGCCTTCGCCTCACCGGCCCTGGCGGCCCCGGCCCTGCTGGCGCATCAGGCGCCGCTGGTCATCGATACGGCGGCGACAGCCTGGATCCTGACCTCGACGGCCCTGGTGCTGCTGATGACCCTGCCGGGCCTGGCCCTGTTCTACGGCGGCATGGTCAGGAAGAAGAACATCATCAGCGTCGTCGCCCAGTCGGCGGCCGCCTTCGCCATCGTCTCGGTCCTGTGGTTCCTGGTCGGCTACAGCCTGTCGTTCGGCAAGGGGCCGGAGGCGATCAACGGCGTCATCGGCGGCGTGCAGGCGGCCTTCCTGAACGGCGTGACGGCCCAGACGGCCCACAGCCTGCTGCCCGGCCTGCCTGAGCTGCTGTTCGTCAGCTTCCAGATGACCTTCGCCATCATCACCCCGGCCCTGATCGCCGGCGCCTTCGCCGAGCGGATGAAGTTCTCGGCCAGCCTGCTGTTCTTCGCTCTGTGGCACCTGATCGTCTATGCGCCGATCTGTCACCAGGTCTGGGGCGGCGGCTATCTGGGCGGGCTGGGCGTGCTCGACTTCGCGGGCGGCGCCGTGGTCCACGTCAATGCTGGCGTCGCCGGGCTGGTGTGCGCCCTGGTGCTGGGGCCGCGTCACGGCTTCGGCCGCGACAACATGGCCCCCGCCAACCTGGTCTATAGCGCCATCGGCACCGGCCTGCTGCTGGTCGGGTGGCTGGGCTTCAACGCTGGATCGGCGGGCGCGGCGGATGCGCTGGCCGCCACGGCCGCCTTCAACACCATCCTGGCCGCCGGCAGCGCCGCTTTGGGCTGGATGACCGTCGAATGGTTCGACCGCAAGCGCCCGACCCTGCTGGGCCTGCTGTCGGGCGTCGTCGGCGGTCTGGTCGCCATCACCCCCGCCGCCGGCTTCGTCGATCCCAAGGGGGCCTTCTTCATCGGCCTGATCGGCGGCCCGGCCTGCTATGCGGGCGCGGTCTGGCTGAAGCACGCGCTGAAATACGATGACAGCCTGGACGCCTTCGGGGTTCACGGTGTGGGCGGCATCGTCGGCGCCCTGCTGACCGGCGTCTTCGCCACGACAACCGTCAACGCCCTGTCGGATGGGGCGACCGTGTGGAAACAGGCGGTCGGCCTGGTCGGCGTCATCGCCTGGAGCGCCGTCGGCACCCTCGTCGTCCTGATGATCTGCAAGTTCACCACGGGCCTGCGCGTCACCAAGGACGAAGAGGTCGAGGGGCTGGACTATACCCAGCACGGCGAGGCCATCCACTGACCCCGCAGGCGCTGCCGGTTGATCCCGCCCTCGCCAGCCCCCATCTTCATCTGTGACGGACGGTCTTGCCGATTGCGGGAGACTGACCGCTTGGTCGCTGACGCAAGGACCCCAGATGACGACGACGCGCACCCTCCTGTTCGACAGCCCCTTTCTGTTGGGCTTCGACCACACCCGCGCCCTGATCGACCGCGCCGCCAAGGCCGCGGCCGAAAGCTATCCGCCCTACAATGTCGAACAGATCGGCGATGCGGGCGTCCGCATCAGCCTGGCCGTCGCCGGGTTCGCGCCTGACGAACTGGCCATAACTCTGGACGGCCGCCAGCTGACCATCGCCGGCAAGCGCGACGACGCCGGCAGGGGTGAACAGGCCTTTCTGCATCGCGGCATCGCGGCGCGCGGATTCGTGCGCAACTTCGTCCTGGCCGACGGGCTGGAGGTTGAGGGCGCCCGACTGGAGCACGGCCTGCTCCACGTCGACCTGATCCGGCCCGAGGCCGAGCGCCAGGTGCGGCGCATTCCGATTACGTCTGGGCCCATCACGGCCGGGTGAAAACCACAGCCATTCGAACCGCCCGGCGATCCGGGCGTTGTCAAATATGAAGGAGGCGGTCCTAATGACGCCGATGACGATGACCAAGGAAGACTTTGCCGGACTGGGCGCCCCCGACCTCGTGTATGTGCGCGAGATCAAGGCTTCGGACCTGCTTGAAGAAGCGGTCGAGATCAAGGACGTGGATCTGAACCCCGGCCAGATGCTTTATGCCGTACACAGCGCCGACGGCGAGCGTCTGGCGGTCATGATCGATCGCGACACCGCCTTCGCCGCCGCCGTGGCGCATGAGCTGGAGCCGGTTTCCGTTCACTGATCTTAGGGATGGCGGCGCGCAGGCGCCGCCTTCCATCACGCAATCAGGCTGCCGTCGCGGCCGTGGCGTCCTTAACGAACAGGGCGCGGATCGCATCGGTCGTGCGCGCCTGTCTGAGCTGTTCACGCAGTTCGGGAGACCGCAGCGCGCGCGACACCGCCGCCAGAGCCCTGAGATGCTCGGCCCCCGCCTTGGGCGGGGCGAACAGGCCGACGATCAGATCGACCGGCCGGTCGTCCACCGCATCATAGGCCACAGGCGTATCCAGCCGCACGAACACCGCCGTCACCTTCTCGACCTCGGTGAGACGCGCGTGCGGCACCGCGACCCCGGATCCCAGCCCGGTCGATCCCAGCGTCTCGCGTTCCATCAAGGCGTCGAAGATGCGGGCTTCGTCGAGGCCCAGCGCATGCGACGCCGCCTCGGCCAGGGCATGAAGCGCCTGTCGCTTGGACGACGCGCCGCTGCGCAGCACCACGCCCTTGGGCGCGAGCAGATCACCGATGTCCATTACACAACCTCGATACACGCAGCAGACAACGGCGCGGCCGCCCGTTTAGAGACAACCGCGCCGAAGTCAAACTGAGGCTTAGTTCACCGAACCGTTGGACTTGGCCGTCCGCTCGGGATCGATCCATCCCACATTGCCGTCCGGGCGACGATAGACGACGGCCAGACCGCCGTGCGCCGCATTGCGGAACAGCACGACCGGATAGCCCGTCATGTCCAGCTCCAGCACGGCCCGTCCGACCGTGATGGTGCGGATTTCGTGCTCGGTCTCGGCGATGACCATGCCCACCGGCGGCGGGCCGTCATTCTCGCCGGTGTCGCCGAAGACGTCGTCTTCCACGCTGTCGGGATCACGCAGCACGATGCTGCGTGCGACTTCGCGGGCGGCGTTTTCGGTCTTCTCGGGCGACAAACCCTTGGGTCCGATGTGGTGATCCTTGAGCCGGCGCTTGTAGCGGCGAACCCGCTTTTCCAGCCGATCCAGCGCCTCGGTGAAGGCCGAGTGGGCGTCGCCGCCCATTCCGGTCGTCACCAGGGTCTGGCCCGACGCGAGGCGGACCCAACAGTCCACCTTGAAGTTGTGGCCGTCCTTGGACACCACGACCTCGGCGTCTTCACCGCCTCGGGCGAAGTATTTTCCGACCCCGTCTTCGAGTTCCTGGGAGATGCGCGAGCCTAACGCTTCGCCGACATCCACTTGCTTGCCGCTGACTTGGACTTGCATGCCGATAGAACGCGCCCGACCCGATTTGGTGTCAATCCAGATCACCGATTTGTGGTCACGCTTGGCTGTGGATGTCAGCCGGTCTTCATCATCCGGCGGCGCTCGACCGAGGACGGAATCCTCAAGGCTTCCCGATATTTGGCCACGGTGCGGCGGGCGATGTCGATGCCCGTTTCCTTCAGGATTTCCACGATCCGGTCGTCGGACAAAACGTCACCCTCAACCCCTTCGCCGTCGATCATGGATTTGATCTTGTGACGGACGGCTTCGGCCGAATGGGTCGATGCGCCGTCCACCGACTGGATGGCGGCGGTGAAGAAGAATTTCAGCTCGAACACGCCCCGCGGCGTGGCGATATATTTGTTCGAGGTGACGCGGCTGACGGTCGATTCATGCATGCCGATGGCGTCGGCGACGGTCTTCAGATTCAGCGGCCTCAGGAACTCGACGCCGAAGGCCAGGAAGGCGTCCTGCTGGCGCACAATCTCGGACGAGACCTTCAGAATGGTCTTGGCCCGCTGATCCAGCGACTTGACCAGCCAGTTGGCCTGGGCGGCGCAGTCGGCGACGAAGGTCTTTTCGGTATCCGATCGCGCGCCGGCCTGGACCAGACCGTGATAGCGCTTGTCGACCAACAGGCGCGGCAGGGTGTCCGCGTTCAGCTCGACCCGCCAGCCGCCGGCGGGATCGGGCCGTACATGCACATCGGGCACGACCGTCTGCGCCGGCTCGCCGCCGAAGCCGGCGCCCGGACGCGGCGTCAGCGCCCGCAGTTCGGCGATCATGTCGGTCAAGTCCTCGCCATCGACCTCGCAGACGCGGCGCAGGCCCGCCAGATCGCGCTTGGCCAGCAGGTCCAGATTGTCCAGCAGCGCCGCCATCGCCGGATCGAACCGATTGCGCTCGATCAGCTGCAGCTTCAGGCATTCCGGCACCGACCGCGCCATGATCCCGGTCGGCTCGAAGCCGTGACAAACGCTCAGCACCGCCTCGATCCGCCCCAGCGGCACGCCCAGCCGGTCGGCGAATTCGGTCAGTTCTCCGCGCAGATAGCCGCCCTCGTCGGTCGCATCGATCAGGGTCAGGGCGATGCCGTGGTCGGCCGGCGTCAGGCCCGCGCTCGACGCCTGGGCCTGAAGATGTTCCCACAGGGTCAACTCGTGCGCGTCGGGCCGCTCGCCCTCGCCCTCGAACATCTGGCCACCCTTGCCGGCGCTGGACCAGTCCGACAGCCCCGGCTGGGCTTCGTCAGTCATCCGGTCGCTGGTGCGCTCGCCCGGCGCGGCGTCGCCATAGACATCGTCCGAACCCGCATCCATGCCGGACACGGCCTCATGGCCGACCCCGTCGCCGAACGACATTTCACCGTCCGCCGGCGCCTCGACGCGCTCGACCGGCTCGGGCGCATCGCCCTCCGGCTCCTCGCGTTGCAGCAGCGGATTGCGTTCCAGCTCGGCCTCAACGAAGTCTTCCAGCTCGAGGTTCGACAGTTGCAGCAGCTTGATCGCCTGCTGCAGCTGGGGCGTGATGACCAGCCCCTGCCCCTGCCTGACCTCTAACCTTTGCCCGATCACGTTCGAAATCTTCCCGCCCGGCGCCGAGTGGCCCGGAACTTGCTGGGACAGAATGTCGCCGAACCGGTTAACGCGAGACGAACGCGGCCTCAGACCCTTTCGTCATCCTCCGGCAAGCCGCGTCTTCGCGGCGCAGACCGGGGGACCCAGCGGCGCCGCAGGCGATGCTTCAGCCGCACGATGTTGGAAAATCCTGGTCCGCGACAGGTTCGCGCTGTCGCGCGCCGCTGGGTCCCCCGGTCTCGCTACGCTCGCCGGAGGATGACGACACCCGCCGATCAGATGTAGTTTTCGCCCAGATACACCCGGCGCACCTCGGCGTCGTGGATCGCCTCGTCGGACGTGCCTTCGAACAGCACCGCGCCGTTCGAGATGATCGACACCCGATCGGTGATGTCCAGGGTCTCGCGCACATTGTGGTCGGTGATCAGCACGCCGATGCCTTGGCTGGCCAGATAGCGGATCACGGTGCGGATGTCGGCGATGGCCAGGGGGTCGATGCCGGCGAAGGGTTCGTCCAGCAGCATGAAGGACGGCCGTCCGGCCAGCGCCCGCGCGATCTCCACTCGCCGACGCTCGCCGCCCGACAGCGCCGTGGCCCGCGCATGGCGTAGATGGTCGATGTGCAGTTCGTTCAGCAGCCGGTCGGTCTCGGCGCGGATCTGGTCGCGCGGATAGTTCAGCTCGACCACCGCCTTGACGTTCTGCTCGACCGTCATGCCGCGAAAGATCGAGGCTTCCTGCGCCAGATAGCCCAGGCCCATGCGGCTGCGCTGATACATCGGCTGGCCGGTGATGTTCTCGCCGTCCAGCCAGATTGCGCCCGAATCCGGCGGGATCAGGCCGGTGATCATGTAGAAGCAGGTCGTCTTGCCGGCGCCGTTCGGACCCAGCAGGCCCGCGACCTCGCCGCGCTGGACCGTCAGCGACACGTCGCGCACGACCTGACGCTGGCCGAACGACCGCGCCAGGTTCATCACCCGCAGGCCCTTTTCCGCAGGCGCGGGCGCCACGGCGGCCGGTTGCGGCCGCTCGTCCAGGTTCAGGGCTGACAGTTCCTTGCGCGCCAAATGCTCAGGTCCGTGACGGCCAGACGGCCTCAGTTCGAGTTGGGATAGAAGACGCCCTGCACGCGGCTTCCGGCGGCGCCGCGCGGCGCGCCGTCCATGCGGGCGGTCTCGGTGTTGATGTTGTAGACCAGGCGCGAGCCGGTCAGGACGTTCTTGCCCTGGGTCAGGATGACGTTGCCCGTCACCACGATCTCGCCGTTGCCCAGATTGTAGACGGCGCGGTCGCCGCGCATCGACTGGTCGGGCGTCACGAAATAGACGGTGCCGCTGGCCTCGGCGCGTTGCAGATCGCCGCCCTCGCCGCTGACCAGGGTCAGGGTGTCGGCGCGAAAGCGATTGCCGCCCTGCGTCGCCTCGGCCCGGCCGCGCAGGATGATGCGGTTGGGGGCGTACTCGACCGAGTCCGCGCCATAGGCGACGGGCTGATTGGTCGCCTGGGCCTGGGCATCGACCAGGGCCGGCATGCCCACGACGGCCGCCGCTGCGACGACGGCCAGCGTCTTCGAAATCTTCGTCACGATCATCCGCCTGACCCCTTGGGCGTCAGAACGCCCTTCACCTTGTTGTCGCCTGCGCCGTCGAACACGACGCGCTGTCCCTGATCGTAGATCGCATAGGACGATGCGTTGATGGTTCCAATAGGGCCGGAACCCTGAACGCCCTTTGAACCGGTGACGTTTCCGGTCGAGGTGTCCACCACCGCCTCGGGCGTGGTCAGGACAAAGCCCGTCCCCCCGTCCGAAATGCGCACGTTCGGACCGATCGTCACCGTCTTGGCCTGCTCGTCATAGATGCCGCCGTCGGCGGTCAGTTCGGTGACCTTGCGCCCGCCCAGGTTCAGCTTCAGCGCCGGGCCGATCAGTTTGAACTTGCCGGTATTGGGGTCACGCACGGCGCCCTGCGCGCCGACGGTGAAGGCGCGGCCTTGCGCGTCCTGACCGTGGAACAGGGGGGCGTCCAGGCGAACTTCCTGGCTCTGGCTGGCCTTGCGCTCCACCCCCGACATGACGGTGCGGAACACGGTCCAGGTCAGGGCGCCGCCCGCCAGCACCAGGATGATGATCGGCAGAACGCGGCGATACAGTTTCACCCGCCGCGAGCGCGCACGCCAGCGCGCGCCGGCCAGGGCGACCCTGGCCTCGTCGGCCTCGATGCGGGACTGTTCGCCGTGTTCGGTCAAGCGCGCCTCAGCTGTGGGCGAAGATGTCGGTCTCGTCCCAGCCGGCCAGGTCGAGCGCCGACCGCGTCGGCAGGAAGTCGAAACATTTGGCGGCCAGTTCGGTTCGCCCTTCGCGCGCCAGCATCATGTCCAGCTTGGCCTTGGCCGCATGCAGATACAGGACGTCCGACGCCGCATAGTCCAGCTGCGCCTGGCTCAGCGTCTCGGCGCCCCAGTCCGAGGACTGCTGCGCCTTGGACAGGTCCACACCCACCGTCTCGCGCACCACATCCTTCAGCCCGTGCCGGTCAGTGTAGGTGCGCGCCAGCTTGGAGGCGATCTTGGTGCAATAGACCGGCCGCGTCTCGACGCCGAGGTGCAGCAGGAACATGCCGATGTCGAACCGGCCGAAGTGGAAGATCTTGGTCACCGCCGGATCGGTCAGCACCCGCTTCAGGTTCGGACAGTCGTAGGCGGGCCGGTTCAGCCGCACGACATGGGCGTTTCCGTCGCCCGACGACAGCTGCACCACGCACAGCGGATCGCGGCGAAAACGCAGACCCATCGTCTCGGAATCGATGGCGACCTCGGACCCCAGGTCCAGATCGTCGGGCAGGTCGCCCTCATGCAGGTAAACGGTCATGCTCAGGCTCTTACACGGCGAACGCGGCGCGCGAAACGGCCTACAGCAATGCTGAGCGCCGCGCGCCGCATTCACGAAACGGCCTCAAGCAGGAATGCGCCGCGCGCATTCCGAAAGGCCAAAACAAAGAAAGCGCCGCACCGTTCGGTGCGACGCTTTCTGAAAGATGGTGCCCAGAAGAGGACTCGAACCTCCACGGCCGTTAAGCCACTGGCACCTGAAGCCAGCGCGTCTACCAATTCCGCCATCTGGGCCCCGTCGGCAGCGCCTTGCGGCGTTTCCATCGGGAAGGCGCGGACCTCTAAGGGAGGCTCCGGGCGGGGTCAACAACGATTTTTCGCCTTTGCGAGATTTCTTGCTCAGGCGGCGCGACAAGCCTGGCCGCACGGACTTTTCGATCCGCGTTCGGCGGCGACTTAATGGGCGCTAAGCCTGTTTTCTAACCTCGTCTTGAAGCCCGGTCGCCTACAAGCGCCTGATGGCGGACCCGTCTCTCAGCCCCTCTGCGCCGGAGCGCTTCGCTACGGAGCGCCGCGCCCGGCCGCGCGCGCCGTTCCGCCAGAACCGCCGCGCCCGCGAGCGGGTGACGATCCTGGGTCAATCGATGGATCTGGTGAAGCCGGAAGAGGTGCTGCACCATATCCAGCAGGCGGTGCGACAGGGCGCAAAGAGCCTGATCGCCAATCACAATCTGCACAGCCTGTATCTGATGCAGAAGCGGCCTGAACTCGGCGCCTTCTACGACAACGCCGATCTGATCGAGGTCGATTCGACGCCGCTGCTGGCCTTCTCGCGCGCCCTGGGCCTGCACAGCCGGGGCTTTCACCGCTGCACCTATCTGGACTGGCGCGACCATTTCTGGAGCGTGGCGAACCGTAAGGGCTGGCGCGTCCTGTCCGTCGGCGGCGCGCCCGGCGTCGGCGACGAGGCGGCCCGCCGGCTGAAGCTCCGCTATCCCGACGCCGACATCGCCATCCACCATGGATTCTTCGACGCCCGGCCCGGTTCGTCCGAGAACGCCGCCGTCCTGGATCGGATCACGGGCTTCCAGCCCCATATCCTGTTCGTCGGCATGGGGATGCCGCGCCAGGAGCTCTGGATCGCCGAAAACTTCGAGCGCCTGCCCGATTGCGTCATCCTGTCGGTCGGCGCCGCCTTCGACTATGAGGCAGGGGTTCAAAGCGCGGCCCCGCGCTGGATGGGACGCGCGGGCGTCGAATGGGCCTATCGCCTGCTGCATGATCCCAAACGGCTGTTCGTCCGCTACTGCGTCGAGCCCTGGACGCTCCTCCCGCTGGCCCTGCGCGACATCCTAAAGGCCAGGGGTCGCAACCGCTGATCACGTTATTCCTACTGGCCAGATAGATATTTATCGCCATGATCCCTCTGGACCGCCGCGTGTTATCGACAGCGACGGAAACGGGAAACGGGGGTGCGCGTGCCGCAGCAGAATGGACCGCATGTCGCCATCGTCGGCGCGGGTTTCAGCGGCCTGCTGACCGCCGTCAATCTGCTGAAGGCCTCGCGCGACGTGCGCGTCACCCTGATCGAACGGCGCGGCGTTTTCGGTCCCGGCACCGCCTATGACACCGGAAATCCCGGCCATCTGCTGAACGTCCGCCTGGACAATATGAGCGCCTTTCCTGACCAGCCCGCCCACCTCGCCGACTGGCTGGCCGAACAGCCGTCGTGGCGCGCCCAGGACGGCTTCATCACCCGCGGCGTCTATGGCGACTATCTTCAGGCCTTGCTGGACGAGGCGCTGGACGACGCCCCCGACCGCCTGACCCTGATCGGCGCCGAGGCGCAGTCCATCGATCGTCAGAACGACGGCTGGCGCATCCTGACCAGCGACGGAGAGGTCGCGGCCGATCAGGTCGTGCTGGCGCTGGGCAATCTGGAGCCCGCCTCGCCCCCCGGCGTCGAGGAGGCGGTGCGCGCCTCCCCCGCCTATGTCGAAAACCCCTGGCGGTTCGATCCCCAGACGGCGCGCGACGCCCGCAATGTCCTGCTGATCGGGTCGGGCCTGACGATGGTGGATGCGGCCATCACCCTGCGCCGGCCCGGACGCCGCCTGACCGCCCTGTCGCGTCACGGGCTT
Source organism: Brevundimonas sp. 374 (assembly GCF_900102995.1). Lineage (NCBI taxonomy): Bacteria > Pseudomonadati > Pseudomonadota > Alphaproteobacteria > Caulobacterales > Caulobacteraceae > Brevundimonas > Brevundimonas sp. 374. The sequence goes on from NZ_FNKT01000002.1 coordinate 363,593, forward strand.
CTGCCCCGCGCCCACGCAACCGTTCCGCCCACGCCCTATGTCGGCGCCTTTTCGGGCAGCCCGGCCGAAATCCTGCGTCAGATCCGCGCCGCGACCGCCGAGGCCGATTGGCGCGCCGTGTTCGACCGCCTGCGCCATTCCGCGCGCGACATCTGGCGCGGCTGGTCGCGGGTCGAGCGCAGCCGCTTCCTGCGCCATCTGCGTCCCCTGTGGGACGTGCATCGCCACCGCCTGTCGCCCGGCCCGGCGCGCGACATCCATTCCATGCTGGCTGCCGGCGAACTGACGATCCTGGCCGGCAAGCTGACCGAGCTGAAGGCGACCGACGTCATCGAGGTCTCGTGGCGTCCGCGCGGAAAGAAGCGCGCCATCAAGGAACGGTTCGATCTGGTCGTGAACTGCACCGGGCCGCTGGGCGTGATCTCCAAGAGCACCGAACCGATGATCCGCGACATCTTGGACAAGGGTTACGGTCGCCCCGATCCCCTAGGCCTGGGCCTGCAGGTCGATGACGAGGGCGGTCTGCTGGACGGGGTGGGCGCGCCCGCACGCGGTCTTCACGCCATCGGCCCCCTGACGCGCGGCGCCTTCTGGGAAATGACGGCCGTGCCCGACCTGCGCGGCCAGGCCCGCGATCTCGCCGCCCGTATCCTGTCGGACCGCCCCTAGACCCGAACAACCGACGCGTTTAGCCTTCACACCCGAAACGATCGGGGGCGATGACATGGGGGCAAGGACAGGCATCGGCCTGCTGATCGCGATCCTGTCGCTGGGCCTGACGGCCTTTGCGCCTCAGAGCGTGTCGGACTACCGCCTCGCCTCCGGCGACAACGTGCGCATCGATGTCTTCGGCGAGGCGGCGCTGGGCGGCGAGTTCGTGATCGACGCCAACGGCCGGATCGCCCTGCCCCTGATCGGCGAGGTCCAGGCTGCCGGCCTGACAGGCGCCCAGCTTCAGGACGCCGTCGCTCAAGCCTTGAGCCAGGGCTATCTGATCCAGCCGCGCGTCACCGCCCAGGTCCTGACCTATCGGCCGATCTACATCCTGGGCGAGGTCAATCGGCCGGGAGAATACCCCTATCTGCCGGACCTGACGGTGCTGAACGCCGTGGCGACGGCGCAAGGCTTCACCTATCGCGCCAACACGCGCCGTGTCTTCGTGCGTCGCGCCGGATCACGGGTCGAAGAGGCCCAGCCGCTGACCGCCGATGCGCGTGTTTCGCCCGGCGACACCCTGCGGATCGGCGAACGCTACTTCTGACCCGCTGTCAGATCGGCATCGCCATGATTTCCTTATAGGCGGAAATTACCTGATCGCGGACCGAGATCACGGTCTCCAGGGACGCCTCGGCCGAGCTCAGCGCCGTGACCACGTCGATCAGATTGCCCTGGCCCTGAACCGAGCGGGTCATCTGGGTTTCGGCCGCGCGCGATTGCTGGGTCATGTCGGTCATGGCGTTCTTGACCAGGTCGGCGAAGCCGCCGTCCCCGACGCCGGGCGCCTGGGCTGCTGTCGGCATGGCGCCGCCCTGAACGGCGGCATAGGCCTTGGCGGCCATCATCGGATTCATGGCCTAGTCCTCAGCGTTTGATGATGTCGAGGGTGCGGCTGTCCATCGACCGCGCCGTCTCGATGACGTTCAGATTGGCCTCATAGGCGCGCTGCGCCTCGCGCATGTCCATCGCCTCGACCAAGGTGTCGACATTGGGCCGCATCACATAGCCCTGCGCGTTCGCGGCCGGGTGCGACGGGTCATAGTCCATCTTGAAGTCGCCCTGGTCGGGCCGGACCTCGGCCAGGGTGACGCCGGTCGCCCCATCGACCTCGCGCGCCTGGAAGACCGGGATCTGGCGGCGATAGGGCTCGCCGCCCGGCGTGCGCGCCGTCGACTGGGCGTTGGCGATGTTCTCGGCGATCACGCGCATGCGCGACTGCTGCGCCTTCAGGGCCGAGGCCGCCACCGCCATGGCGCTGTTCGAAGGGGGGATGGGATCAGGCATGGGTCAGTCCTTATCGGCCATCGGCTCAGGCGCCCGGCCGCTTGGCGGCCATGCGGATCATGGACATGGATTTCTGGTAGAAGCCGATGGCGGCGTCATAGGCCATGCGGCTCTCGGCCATCTTCAGCATCTGCTCTTCAACCACCACCGAGTTGCCGTCCAGCGTGGTCTCCGAATCGGGCGCCTTGGTCGGAGCGAACCGGACCGGCGAACCGGCCGGCGCGATGTGGGCCGCATTGGTGCGCACCATCTGCAGCCCCCCGCCCGAGCGCATGGCGGCGGCGAAGTCGGTCGGCTGTTTGAGGTCGCGCCCGACGAAGCCCGGCGTATCGGCGTTGGCGACGTTCTCGGCGATGACCCGCTGGCGTGCGTCCAGCCAGCCCAGCCGGCCCTTGATCTGCCCCAGCAGCGGAATGTCGGCGACGCCCATGGCGGTCTCCCGTGCGACGCGAATGCGCGCGATGGGCAGAAAATGCCGCCTGGATGGTTAATAGGGGGTTATCTCAACGGGTCGTTAACCGTGCTGGTTAACATTCAGGGTCTAGAGCCTGATCGGTTGAGGAGGAATCGCTTCGCGATTCCGACGATGCCGTGAATCAGGCTCCAGATTTATGCGAGAGCGTGATTCACGCTTCTGCCGGAACCGCTGTAGCGGTTCCGGCAGAAGCGATCACGCTCAAGCGCGGACTGCGCGGGGCCTTTGCAGCGTCATGAATTTCCTCGATCTCGCCCGGGCGGTCTTCGGCCTGGCCTTCACCCTCGGCCTGATCGGGATCGCGGCCTGGGCTGCGCGCCGCTATGCGCCGCAAATCCTGGCCCGGCTGAACGCTGAGCGCGGCGAGCGCCGGCTTCAGGTCGTCGAGACCCTGGTGCTGGACCCCGCCCGTCGCCTCGTTCTGGTCCGCGTCGACGAAGAGGAACGGCTGATCCTGCTGGGCGAAGGCCGCGAACTGATCGAACCGCGTCAACAGGGGCTAGGCCAATGAGCGGCGCCAACACGCCTCTCCCTCCCCGCGCCGGGGAGGGTGGCCGAGCGCAGCGAGGTCGGGTGGGGGCGGCCGGGCGATCCATCGCACGCCTGTTCCGCATCACATCGCACGCCTGTTCCGAGCCGCCCCCACCCGGTCGCTCCGCGACCACCCTCCCCCGCCGGGGGAGGGAGAAGGTTTTCGTAACCCCCACCGGCGCCGAGCTGAAACGCGCGGCCCTGCTGTCGCTGTTCACCACCCTGGTCTGTCTGGCCTGGCCTGTCGCGGCTTTGGCTCAGCAGGCGGCGCAAAGCGGCTCGGCTCTCAACATCGACCTGGGCACCGGCGCCGGCCTGACCCAGCGCGTGGTCCAGTTGGTCGGTCTGATGACCGTCCTGTCCCTGGCGCCGTCGATCGTCATCATGACCACCAGCTTCGTGCGGATCATCGTGGTGCTGTCGCTGCTGCGCACGGCGCTGGGCCTGCAACAGTCGCCGCCGAACGCCGTCCTGGTGTCTCTGTCGCTGTTCCTCAGCGCCATCGTCATGGCCCCGACCTGGCAGGACGCCTATGATTCGGGCATCCGTCCGCTGATGGATCAGCAGATCGAACTGCCCCAGGCCTTCGATCAGGCGTCCGAACCCGTAAAAACCTTCATGCTGGCCCAGGTGGACCGCGGGGACCTCGCCCTGTTCACCCGTCTCTCGAAGATCGACCCGCCCCAGGACGTCCAGGACCTGCCCCTGCGCGTGGTCACCCCGGCCTTCATGATCAGCGAACTGAAGAAGGCGTTCGAAATCGGATTTCTCCTTTTCGTTCCGTTCCTTGTGATCGATCTGGTGGTGGCCAGCGTGCTGATGTCCATGGGCATGATGATGCTCCCTCCGGTGGTGGTCTCCCTCCCCTTCAAGTTGATCTTTTTCGTGCTGGTGGACGGCTGGCGATTGGTCGCCGGAAGCCTGGTCGAGAGCTTCCAGCGGGCGTCCGGTACCGGATAATCCCCCGCCCCATATGGCTTTAAGCGTCATCGGCGCTTGCAAAGCGTATGGAAATCCGTGTTGATCCCCCGGTCCTCGCTCGGAATCGGGCGACTAACACTGGAAACGCTTCTTATGACCACTCAAGCCGAACTGATCGCCGCCGTCGCCAAAGACGCTGGTGTTTCGCAGGCCGACGCCGGCAAGGTGCTGACCGCGATCGTCGAAAACATCCACTCGACCCTGAAGTCGGGCGGCGACATCCGCATCTCGAACCTGGGCGTCTTCGACACCGCCGACCGCGCCGAGCGCGAAGGCCGCAACCCGGCTACCGGCGCGACCATCAAGATCGCCGCCTCCAAGGCCGTGCGCTTCCGCGTCTCCAAGCCGCTGAAGGACGCCGTCAACGGCTAAGCCTTTTCGGTCCTGCGATGCAGGACCGGCAATGCTCGACGGGCGGGGGTCGCGACGCGATCTCCGCCCGTTTCAATTTCAGGCGGCGCTCTTCGCGTCAGCTTCTTTTCTGAACGCCTGTTTGGCGCTGTTGACCCAGCCGACGAAGGTGTCGGCCTGGCTGGACAGATTGGCGAAGTCGCCCGTCCCCGCCACGCCCGACAGATTGTCGTCCAGCGCGACCCGCAGCGCCGCCGCCGAGCGCGCGCCGGGAACCATCGGCCCAAAGCGCCCGCTCAGCCGCTGCAGCGCGGCCCGATCGCCCGCCAGCGAATAGCCGACGCCCGCACGGATCAGCCAGCTTTCCTCGGCCGGCGTCAGCGGCATGGTCGCGGTCTTGTAGCGATCGCCCAGCCGCGCCTCATAGATCGGCGCCGCCTCGCCCCACTTCTGCTGCTTCCAGAAGATGTCGGCACGCACCTCGCGCGCCGGGTTCGACTGATCCCGGTCCAGCACCTCCAGCGCATGGTCGAACCGGCCCAGATCCATGAGGGCGCGCGCCTCCAGCGCCCGGCGCTCGCTGTTCATCGCATTGGGCAGCAGGGTGGTGCGCGAGCCCCAGATGGCCTGCAACGCCTTCTCCGGCTGGCGGTCCATCAGATAGACGGTGGCCAGATTGGTCGCGACCTGGGCCTTGGCCACCCCGTCCAGACGCTCGTCCACTTGGTGCTTCAGCAGTTCGGCGGCCTGATCCAGCAGGTCCACGTCGATCAGCCGGCGCGACAGACGCCGCACCATCTCGTCGCCGTCCGCCCCGATCGGGGTCAGTTCGCGGAAGTCATAAAATAGCGCCAGCGCCTGCACCGGCTGCAAACCGTCCGCCGCCCCGTCCAGGAACAGGGCGCGGAAGGCGTTGGCCTGATCCGCCTGCACCTCGGCTGCGCCCGGCACGCCCGCCATCCGCTTGCCCGCGCCGCGCAGGGCGTCCAGCGCCTCGCGATATCGCCCCTGCTGCAGATAGATGCCCGACAGTTTGCGCACGACCGCCATCTCGGTCGCATCCCCGCGCCAGCGCCATTTCAGCTGTTCCAACTGGGCCGTCGCCTGATCCGGGGTGATCGCGCCCTTGTCCAGCTCCAGGCTGATGGCGCCCAGTTTCGCCGGCGTGGCGATCCCGTCCAGCGGCGCGCGCGCCACGGCCTTATAGACCGCCAGCGCCCGATTCTTGTCGCCGTTCAGCTCGAACATCCGCGCCTGCACCAGCCGCGCGGTCAGTTGATCGACCGCCGGCGCATCTTGGCTGAAGACATAGGCCAACAGCTGCTGGGCGGCGGCGAGATCGTTCAACTGGATCGCGGCCATGGCGTGGGCCGCGCCGAACCGCGCGCGCCATTCCTTGGGGAAGCTGTCGATGGCCGGGGCGCCGGCGGCGAAGTTGCGACGCGCTCCTTCCCAGTCGCCCATCTCCGAGGCGATATAGCCCAGCCAGACCTTGGTCGCCGGATCGTTGGCCAGGGCCGCGCCCGCGAAATCGACCTGGGCCTCCTCCAGCCGCCCGACGCCGACGCGCGCCACGCCCCGCAGCCCCCTCACCTCGGGCTCGCCTTGCAGATTGGGCGCCTTGGCGATCAGGGCGTTCAGCACGCCGATGGCCTCATAGTTCAGTCCCGACCCGACCAGGAACCGGGCGAGCGCCATCCGCGCCTCGATCGGCGCGCGCGGATTATCCGCCGCCGCGATCGTCTCTAGCCCGGCCGCATCCTGCAGCCGGCGATAGCGGTCAGAGAATCCCGCCTCGCCCGTCGCGGCCCAGGTCTCGTCGATCAGCGCCGGATAGGCCGCCCGCTTGGGCGCATCCGCATTTTGGTCACCCGTCTCCAGCCCGGCCGCCGGCGACGACAAGGCCAGCCCCTTGGGCCGGCTCAGCGTCACCAGATCGCCCGCCGCCTCGATCTTCAGGTCGTCGGCCGACGTTTCGACCGCCAGGCCCTGCGCCGTCGGGATCAGGCTCAGATCGACCGTGCGCCGTCCGCCGGCGTAACCCTTGCCGGGCGCCAGGGCCGTCACCGCCGCGAACCGGTCCCCAACCAGCGGATCGGTCAGCCAGACCGCTTTGGTCGCCCCGGCCATCTGCGCCACCAGCACCGGCGCGCCGTCGTCGGACCGGCCGACCTCGACCCCGCCGGCCGCACCATCTGGGCCGCCCAGCGTCACGGTCCAAGTCCCGCCCTGGCCCTGCGCCGAGACGCCCAGCCCCTCGGGTTCAGCGATCCTCAGGGCCGTATAGCCCGGCCCCGCCGCCCACTGGGCGTTCTTGGCCGATCCCAGCGCCTTGGCCCCGCTCATATCCATTCGGGCGGCCGTGTCGAACACGACCCATACCGCATCGCCACGGCGGAAGACGGCCGCTCCCACCGGCGCGCCCCAGTCGAAGGTCAGGACAGTCTTACCGCCGGCCGTCTCGGCCCGCACCGGCACCACGGCCTTGGTCGTCTGCGGCGCGGCGGCGTCGCCGCCCTCCGGCGCCTTGCCGGGCGCATAGAGGTTCAGCCACACCGCCCCGTCCGCCACGCCCGAGCGCGCATCCGCACCCTGTTCCAGCGTCAGGATCAGGTCCGTGCCGCCCGCGCCCCGGCTCGGCCGCGTCTCGACCGACTTCACCCCGGCCGGCGGATCGACCTTCAATCGCGAGACGTCGGGCGCGGCGGTGGTCCCCAACCGAACGACGACCTTGTCGCCCTCGCGGCTGATGCGCGAGCGCACCCCGATGACGCCGCCGAACTCGACCCGCGTGAACTCGGCGTTGGCGCCGATATTGATGGACAGCGGATCGCGCGACCGGCCGACTTCCTGGGCCAGCGGCGCCATCGGCGCGAACACGACGGCGCCGGCCGTGGCGGCGGCCACGGTCGTCTTCAGGATGCGCTTTGTCGGCGAGGCCCCGGACATATCTCCCGACCCATGCCGCACAAGGCCTTTAATCGCGGTTAACCGCCGTTCACCGTGATGATGGATGGCGTTAGGACAACCGGTCCACGCGACAGCGCCGTATTAAGCGCCCATAGTCGTCCCATGACCGATTATCCTCGCCTCAGCACCCTGAAGACCGGCCTGGCCTGTCGCTGCCCCCGCTGCGGCAAGGGACCGCTGTTCAAAGGCTACCTGACGCTACAGACGGAATGTCCGGAGTGCGGGCTCAGCTACGCCTTCGCCGATCCGGCGGACGGCCCGGCCTTCTTCGTCATGACGGCCGTCGGGGTGGTGGGGATGATCCTGCTGATGGTGTTCGACTTCACCGTCCACCCGCCGATCTGGGTGCATCTGGTCGTGACCCTGCCGATCCTGGTCGCCCTGTGCCTGGGCTGCCTGCGCCCCTTCAAGGCCTGGCTGGTCGCCGAACAATATGTCCACAAGGCCGCCCCGCCCGAGTTCTCCTCGAACGGCAAGCACGGACCCTTCTAGGGTTCGATCACCGTCAGCTCGGGCCAGCGCGCCCGCGCACTGTCGACGGCCTTGGCCCAGCCCTTCGCCACCGGCCGGTTCGGGTTGGGCCGGATCGTCAGGGCGAACACGTCGTCCAGCCCGAACGGCGCGGCGACGCTGAGGCTGTCGTCCGCCTCCAGCCGCACTCCGACCGCAAAGGTCGGCGCCACGAACCGCCCCAGCGCCTCGTCGGTCGAATGCAACGGCGCATAGGGTTCGCCGAACCGGTTCTGGAACCACAGGTGCACCCGCGCCTGGTTGCGGACCTCGACCTGGCCGCGGAACGGTTCGTCGAAGGCGGCGGCGACGCGTTTGATGATGACGTCCTCGGCCTCGTAGGACAGGTCCGAACCGTCGAAATAGGCCAGGTCGTAGTCCTTGACCCCATAGCCCGCCGGCCGCCCTGTCCTGGCGTTCCACACGGCCTGATAGACCGCCCCCGACACCAGCCGCCAGTCGGGCAGGTCCAGCGCCCGGACCGTTGTCAGCACATGCATCAGGCCAGCGTCGGCGCGCACGATGGCGGCCAGTTCCGCCTCCAGCTCGCTCATCCCCGCACCGGCCAGCCGTGATCCAGCGGCCCGTGCCCGCCGCCCAGGCCCGGCGCCCGGCGGATCGCCTCGCCGACATAGGCCCAGGCCTCGGCCACGGCGACCTCCAGCGGCCGCCCCATCGCCAGCCCGGCTGCACAGGCGCTGGCCAGGGTGCAGCCGGTGCCGTGGGTGTGGCGGGTGTCGACCCGCTCGGCCTCCAGCACCGTCTCGCCGTCTGCGGTCATCAGCAGGTCGATCACCGTCGGCCCTGATACGTGCCCGCCCTTCATCAGCACCGCCCGCGCCCCCATGGCCAGCAGCGCCTCGCCCGCCCGCCTCTGGCCGTCGAGGTCGTGGACCGCAAAGCCCGTCAGGGCCTCGGCCTCGGGCGCATTGGGCGTCAGCAAGGCCGCGCGCGGGATCATCAGGCGCTTCACCGCCTCGACCGCCGCATCGGGCAACAGCGGGTGCCCGCCCTTGGCCACCATGACCGGATCGACGACCGCCGGGGCGTCCGCCTCGTCCAGCAGGGCCGCGACCGTCTCGACCACCTCGACCGAGCCCAGCATGCCGGTCTTGAAGGCGTCGGTCCCGATGTCCTCCAGCACCGCCCGCGCCTGGGCCGCGATCAGATCGAGCGGCAGCGGATGGACGCCGTGGACCCCCAGGGTGTTCTGCACCGTGATGGCCGTGATGGCGGTGGCGGCGAACCCGCCCATCATCGTCACGGCCTTGATGTCGGCCTGGATGCCCGCGCCGCCGCCCGAGTCCGACCCTGCCAGGATCAAGACGCGTCCTTGATGAAGCGCGCTCATGCCGCCGCTCCCGAAAACAGTTTCAGTCCGACGATGCCCGCCACGATCAGCAGGATGCACACGGCCCTGACCGCCGTCGCCGGCTCGCCATAAACGAGGATGCCGACCACCGCCGCGCCCACCGCCCCGATGCCGGTCCAGACCGCATAGGCCGTGCCGATCGGCAGCTTCTGCGTGGCGACCCACAACAGGATCATGCTGCCCGCCAGCGCGACCAGCACCCCCAGCGAGGTCCACGGCCGGCTGACGCCCACATTCTTGAGGCCCGAGGCCCACAGGACCTCCAGCAGACCGGCGACGACCAGCGTCGCCCACGGATTGATCGACATCACCCAGGACATGGCGACCAGATGGAACAGGCCGCGGTCCGGAGCAAGCCGCGATCAGCCGCCTAGCGGCCCCTTGAAGATGAAGAAGGCCCCAAGCGCGATGAAGGCGAAGCCGACCAGATGGTTCACCGTCAGCTTCTCGCCCAGATACAGGACCGAAAAGCCGGCGAAGACCAACAGGGTGATCACCTCCTGCATCGTCTTCAGCTCGGCCGGCGAATAGACCTGGATGCCGATGCGGTTGGCCGGCACCGCCAGCCAGTATTCGAAGAAGGCGATGCCCCAGCTGGCCATGACCAGCAGCCACAGCGGCTTGTGATCGAACTTCAGATGGCCGTACCAGGCGAAGGTCATGAAGACGTTCGACAGGCACAACATGACGATGGGGGCGATGTAGGCGGTCAGGGGCATGAGGCAGATCAGGGCTGTTGCAGACCTGCCCTCTACACCGGCTGCGACCGTCCGTCGCGGGCCTTCAATCCGCCGCCGTCACCGCCGCCTGAACCCTCAGCGCCTGCACCGTCTCGCGCACGTCGTGGACCCGCACCATCCGCGCCCCGCGCCGCGCGCCTTCCAGCGCCAGGGCCAGCGACCCGCCCAGCCGATCGGTTGCCGCGACCGCCGTCGCATCGATGGCCTGGATCGTGCGCTTGCGGCTGGCGGCGTACAGCACCGGAAAACCCAGATCGACCAGCGCCCGCAGCCGCGCCGTCAGCGCCAGATTGTGCGCCAGGGTCTTGCCGAACCCGATGCCGGGATCCAGCCAAATCCGCTCGCGCGCCACGCCCGCCGCCATCGCCGCCTCGGCCCGCCCGTGCAAATAATCCCGCACTTCACCCACCACGTCGTCATAGCGCGGGTCCGCCTGCATCGTGCGGGGTTCGCCCCGCATGTGCATCAGCACCACGTCGCACCCCAGTTCGGCCGCAACCGCCGCACTGTCGGGCGCATGGCTCAGCGCCGTCACGTCGTTCCACATCGTCGCCCCGGCCGCGACGGCGGCGCGCGCGACGGCGGGCTTCATCGTGTCGATGCTGATCGCCCCGCCCCAGCGCGCGCGGACGCCGGCGATGACCGGCGTGACCCGCTCGATCTCCTCGGCCTCGCCCACCGGCTCGGCGCACGGCCGGGTGCTCTCCCCGCCGATATCCAGCACATCGGCCCCGTCCGCGACCAGCCGCATGGCCTGATCGATCGCGCCTTCGGTCGAGGCCCACCGCCCCCCGTCCGAGAAGCTGTCGGGCGTCACATTGACGATGCCCATCACCTGCGAAAACGACACGGTCATGCCCTCTTCTGCGGGTGGGGCGTCTCGCCCCGTTTCAGCATCTCCACCAGACGATCGATGGCCTTGGCGCGGCCCGCCGGGGTCTTCGGCGCCTCGGCGCGATAGGTCAGGGCGAACCGGTTCTGTGCCGTCAGGGTGTCGAACGTCGCCCGTGCCTGCGGCTCGGCGTCGATGGCGGCCATCAGGTCGTCCGGCGCGGTCGAGCCCTTGATGCGGTAGGCCGCGTCCCAGCGCCCGTCCGCCTTGGCCGCCTCGACGTGTTTCATCCCGTGCGGCGTCATCCGCCCTTCCTCAATCAGACGCGCGACATTGGCGACGTTGATCTGGCTCCAGACGCTCTTCTTACCGCGCGGCGAGACACGTTGCAGGAAGCTGCCAGCATCCAGGCTTTTCTTGATCCCGTCGATCCAGCCCCAGCACAGGAGCACATCCACCGCCTCGACCCAGGTGATCGAGGCGACGCCCGACTTGACCTTGAAGATGCGGATCCAGAGCTCGGTCTCGCGGTCGTGGTTCGCCGCCAGCCAGGCCTCGAACGCCACGGGCGTCTCGAACGCCCGCACCTTGTCCGGATCAACGACCATCGGTGCCATCAGGCTGACCGCCCGATCAGGCCGCCCAGCGCCTCCAGATAGGCGGCGAAGGCCTTGCGCCCTGACGGAGTGATGGACACGCGGGTTAGGGGCTTGTTGTTCACGAAGCTCTTGGCCACGGCGACGTATCCCGCCTCCTCCAGCTTCTTGATATGGACGGACAGATTGCCCTGCGTCGCTTCGAGAACGGTCTTCAGCTCGGTGAAGTCGGCGGCCTCGGCGTCGGCCAGATAGACCATGATCCCCAGCCGCATCCGGCCGTGGATGATTTCGTCGATCTTGCCGAGCGCGTCCAGCCCCATGGATCAGCCGACGTCCGCATCATTGGCGCGGGCCTTCAGCGCCGCACGGGTCATGATCCAGCCCGGTCCCGCAAAGAGCACGAACAGGGCGAGGGTGCAGACGTAGAGATAGACCACCGCGTCGCGAACCAGCACCCCCAGCGCGACCGCCGTGATCCAGCCGCCTAACGACGTCGCCAGCATCCATGCCTTCTTCTTCAGACTGTAGGCCACAAACCAGGCCGCCGACTGAAGCGCGAAGATCATCGCCGGATAATAGAGCCAGACCGCGAAGTCCTGATCGCGGCGCGCGCCCACGCCGAACACGATGATGATCGCCAGATTGGCCATGCCCGCGCCGCTGAAGGCCGCATTCAAGGTGCGAGTGACGATGGGGCCGGCCGTCCCCGTCTTGCGGTCCTCACGCACGGCCCAGGTCAGGACGATGAGGAAGGCGACCGTGATGGCGACCACGAAGCTGAGATTTCCCAGCGGCGGCCAGCGCACGATCCCCCACACCTGACCGATATGGAACAGGCATTGCAGACCATAGAGCAGACCGCCCGCCAGATAGGCGACGCCCAGCGTCAGGGTTGCCCTGGGATTATTGCCGCCCTGAACAATGGCCTTCATGAAGGCCAGGTCGGCCTCCGGGCCGGTGCGGGACTTGTCGGACATCGCTGTGTGATTCCTGTGCGACGGGCGCGTCCCTCGGATGGACGCCGCCGGAAGGGTTTGCAAATTATTCGGCGGGGACCAGGGCAGGCGCAGGCCGGTTGCGCCACGGCACGCGCCGGCCATTCAGCCACCGTCCCATAAAGCTATGACGGATCAGCAGTTCGTAGGACGCCAGGCACACGGCGAAGACGCCCGCCGACACGCCGATCAGCTTCACCCACCACGGCCCGGCCCAGTCCTGCACCCAGACCTGGGCCAGCATGACCAGCGGCAGATGCACGATATAGATCCAGTAGGAGGCGTCGGAGAGGTAGCGCCGAACCGGACTGTGGCCCGAGGCGAACCGCAGGCATAGCCCCACGGCCGCCAAGGCCGAGGCATAGACGGCGACCGCCGTGACGGCGGCGGCCAGGGCCTTGCCGGCCGTCGGCTCGCCCATCGGCGCGATGCTGGGTCCGCCCGCCAGCACATAGGCCGCGACGCCCGAAACCAGCGCCATGCTGAGGAACAGCGGCGCCCCCTTGGCGATGCGGTCCAACAGATCACGCCGCCGGTCCAGCGCGAACCCCAGGCCGAAGGCGAGGCCGAACCCGACCAGGGCGGAGGTGTTCGGGATCACGCCCCCGTCCGGCGTCGGCACGGCAAAGAAGGCGATCCACGTTGGATCCAGCCACAAGGCCACAGCCAGCGGGGCGGCCAGCACCGCAGGCGTCCACGGGCCGATCAGCGCGCTGGTGATCCTGTCCACGACCGGACCCGCTCGCCCCGCGCGATCCAGCACGGAGAGCACGGCCCGCACGATCAGGACGACGGCGTAGAAGAGCGTCAGCACCCACAGAAACCACAGGTGGGTCAGCGGAAAGTTGGTCCAGTCATAGGTCGGCGGAGGCGGCGGCGGCGCGCCCGGCGTCACCAGACCATTGGCATGAGCGTTCCAGACCAGGGCCGTGACGATCCCAGCCATCACCGGAAGCCAGAAGACCGCCAGCGGCCCGGCGATCCGCACCACCCGATCCTTGGCGAAGGCGACCCAGCCTCGCCGCGCCAGCATCCTATGGGCGAACAGACCCGCGATGAGGAAAAAGGCCGTCATGCGAAACAGATGAATGGCGAAGAATAGCCAGGCGGCGCCGATCGACCGGCTGTCGTCCGCCACGATCCAGATCTGCTGCGGAAGGAAGGACAGACTGGCGTGAAGCACCACCCCCAGCAGCAGCGCCCCGGCGCGCAACGCATCCAGTCCGTGCAGCCGCTCCACCTGCTCTGCTTGCGATATCACCATGACGTCCCTCCCAAGATCGAGACCGCCATATCCCACAGACATGTTTGCAATGCAAACTTGTTCATCATGATGCTTTGGGTGGGCCAGTGGGTCAGCCAGACGCCCAAAGAAAAAACCCGCCGGGAGATCGCTCTCCCGGCGGGTTCGTCTTCAGATCAGGCCTGGGTTTAGTGGACCGTCGGCACGCTGGTCGCGGCCGGCGCGGCGACCGGGACCTCGATGTCCGTGCCGTCCGACACCGGCGTCACCGGCACCGAGACCGAAGGCCCGGCGTTGGGGAAGTTGTTCTCGTCGCGGTTCGGCGCGACGCCCTTCTCCAGCAGGTCCTTGATCTCCTCGCCCGACAGGGTCTCGTATTCCAGCAGGGCCTGAGACAGTTTCTCGTGATCCTCGGCCTTGGTGGTCAGGATGGTGCGCGCCTCGTCCCAGCCCGAGGTCACCAGACGACGGACTTCCTCGTCGATGGTGCGCGCCGTCTCTTCGGAGATGTTCTGGCTGCGGGCGACCGAGTGGCCCAGGAAGACCTCCTCCTGGTTCTCGCCGTAAGCCACCGTGCCCAGTTTGTCCGAGAAGCCCCAGCGGGTGACCATGGCGCGGGCCAGCTTCGTCGCCTGTTCGATGTCCGAGCTGGCGCCCGAGGTGATGTTCTCCGGCCCGAAGATCAGCTCCTCGGCGACGCGACCGCCTGCCATGATGGCGATCCGGTCGATCATCTGCTGGTATTTCATCGAATAGCGGTCGCCTTCCGGCAACTGCATCACCATGCCCAGCGCCCGGCCGCGCGGGACGATGGTCGCCTTGTGAACGGGATCGGCCATCTTGACGTTCATGGCGACGATGGCGTGACCGGCCTCGTGATAGGCGGTCAGGCGTTTTTCTTCCTCGTTCATCGCCATGGAGCGACGTTCGGAGCCCATCAGCACCTTGTCCTTGGCGTCTTCGAAGTCGCGGTGGGTGACCATGCGACGGTCCTTGCGCGCCGCCGTCAGGGCGGCTTCGTTGACCAGGTTGGCCAGGTCGGCGCCCGAGAAGCCGGGCGTGCCGCGCGCGATGGTCTTCACATTCACATCGGCGGCCAGCGGCACGTCCTTCATATGGACACGCAGGATGCGTTCGCGGCCGGAGACGTCGGGGTTCGGCACCACCACCTGGCGGTCGAAACGGCCTGGACGCAGCAGCGCCGGGTCCAGCACGTCGGGACGGTTGGTCGCGGCGATCAGGATGATGTTCTCGGACGCCTCGAAGCCGTCCATCTCGACCAGCAGCTGGTTCAGCGTCTGTTCGCGCTCGTCGTTGCCGCCGCCCAGGCCGGCGCCGCGATGGCGGCCTACGGCGTCGATCTCATCGATGAAGATGATGCAGGGCGCATTCTTCTTGGCCTGTTCGAACATGTCGCGAACGCGGCTGGCGCCGACGCCGACGAACATCTCGACGAAGTCCGAACCCGAGATCGAGAAGAAGGGCACGCCCGCCTCGCCCGCGACCGCGCGCGCCAGCAGCGTCTTGCCGGTGCCGGGAGGGCCGACCAGCAGGGCGCCCTTGGGGATCTTGCCGCCCAGACGCTGGAACTTGCCCGGATCCTTCAGGAAATCGACGACCTCCTGCAGTTCGTCCTTGGCCTCGTCCACGCCGGCGACGTCGTCGAAGGTCTTGCGGCCCTTGTGCTCGGTCAGCAGCTTGGCCTTGGACTTGCCGAAGCCCATGGCGCCCTTCGCCCCGCCCTGCATCTGGCGCATGAAGAAGATCCACACCCCGATCAGCAGCGCGATGGGCAGGATGCCCAGCAGCAGGCTCATCCAGATCGACTGACCGCCTGACTTGGCGTCGATCTCGACGCCCGCCTGCAGCATCTGGGCCACCAGCTGTTCGTTCGGATAGACGGTGGTGGAGGTGAAGCGTTCGCCGTTCTTCAGCTCGCCGTTCACCTTGTCCAGGCGGATGGTCACCTGTTTGACCTCGCCCGCGTTCACGCGCTGCACCAGCTGGGAATAGCTGATGGCCTCGGGCTTGCCGGCCGGCTGGCCCGTCACGCCGTTCATGGCGCCGCCCTGCGACAGCGCCGCATAGCCCGCCAGCAACGCCAGAATGATCACGCCGGTGATCGCCAGATTACGCAGGTTCATTGAGGTCCTCGGTCGTCCGCGACCCCGGTGGGATCGACGGTCTGGATGTGTCTGTCTGGGAAAATAGGGGCTTAATCAGCGTTACGCTATCGGGTGGCGGAAATCAGGTCGTCTTCGCGCGTCGTTTCGTCCAGCGCCAGCCTGAGCCGTTCCGCGACAAGGCCGCGCCGTTCGACCCCCTCGCCTGCAAGAACCGGGGCCACCGCGTCGTCCCTGATCAACACAGGCCAGGCGCCGCGCGTCGCCGCCGGCAGCCAATTGATCTCGGCCCTGTCGGCGTCCGACAGGCTGGCCAACCGCCCCCTCGCCGGAACCACAGACCAGCCGGGACGATCGGCGCAGAAGACGAACCGCCCGTCCCACACCGCCTCGACGCCGGGCGTCAGCGCCAGCGGCGAAATGTCTCGGCGGCGAAGTTCGCCGGCCTCGCGCATCAGCCGCGCCGCCGCGCCGAAAGCCTCGATCCGCGCCCCGCACAGGGTCGCTGCGAAATCCTCACCCGCCTTCAGCCGCGCCATCAGAGCTTCCAACCGCGGGCCGCGAGGCGGCGTCGATCCGCCGCCGACGCAGACCAGAGCCGCCGCCAGCGCCCGCGCGCCCACGTCCCGATCCACACGCACCATGGCCTCGCCGTCGATGATCGATCGCGCCCCGGTTTTCGACGGCGCCTGATTGACCGATTGCGGCGCCGCGCCCGCCAGCGCGTGCCGCGCCCGGCTGCGGCCGAAGCGGGGATCGGCGTTGGCGGGATCCTCGATCCAGTCCGCCCCCTCGCCCGCCAGCCAGTCCCGCAACCCCGCCCGCCGCTCGCCCAGCAGCGGCCGCAACAGCATCAGGCCGCGACCCTCGGGCCAGGCCGGCGACGGCGACCATTCGCGCACCCGCCCCAGGGTGGAACCTTCGCTCCGCATCAGATCGGCCTCGGCGATATCGTCGGCGGTATGGGCGAAAAGGACGACCGATGCCCCCGCCTCGCGCGCCGCATCCGCAATCAAACCATGCCGCGCCGCCCGCGCCGCCGCCGTCAGCCCGGTCGCGGGCTTGTCTCCGTCCCAGCTCAATCCGCGCCAGTCCGCCCCGGCGTTCCGCGCCGCCCGGCCCGCAAAGTCGGTCCAGCGGCCGCTGTCCGCATTCAGCCGATGATCGACGGTCAAGGCCAGCACCGAACGCCCGCGCGTCCGCGCCCAGTCCGTCGTCAGCCGCAACAGGGCGATGGAGTCTCCGCCCCCCGACAGGGCCAGCGCCAGCGGCCGGCCCGTGTCCTGCGTCAGTCGCGCATCCAGCCGCGCGAAGGCTCGCGCTCTGAGATCCGGGTCAGACGTCAGGCGCAGGAACCCGTCGTCTTCAACTGGGCCGCCCGCGCCTTTTGCGGATCAGAGGCGGCGGGCGCATAGCGGCGCGTGAACTCAGCCAGGGCCGCGCACCCTTGCGGCTTCCGCTGCGTCGCGAACAGGGCGTCGGCCAGTTTCAGCGTCGTGTCCGCCGCCCAGCCAATGCGCGGCCAGTCCTTCAGCGCGGCGGCGTAATAGGGCACCGCCCCCGCCTTGTCGTTCGCCGCGACCCGCAGGTCGCCCAGGCGAGAGTTGGCCTCGCGCGACTGCGGCGTATCGGGCCAGGCCGCGATCGCCGTTTCCAGCGCCCGCTCGCCGCGCGGCTTGTCGGTCGACAGCAGGGCCACCGCCGCCGCCAAGTCGCGGGTTGCATCGCCGGTCGGCGAGGTCGCCTCGATCGGCGCATTCAATTCAGCCTGGGTCTCCAGCTTCTGCAACCGCCCCTCGACCTCGGTCAGACGGGCGACCAGCGCCTGGTTGTCACGCGTGGCCTCGTCCAGCTGGAAGGTCAGACGCTCGTTGTCGCCGTTGATCCGGCGCACCGTGGCCTCCAGGTCGCCCAGGCGGCGGTCCATCAGGGCGAACTGCCCCTGCAGCGTCACCACCTCGGGGTCCGGCTCGACCAGCACGGGTTGGCCGGCGGCGTTTCTCTGGGTCAGGGCGCGCTCGAGCCGCCGCACATTGCGGTCCAGCTGGTCCAGGCGGCGATTGTCCCACTCGGTCCGCTCCATGATGTTGGGCTGGGCCTGCTGGGCGACCGCGCCGCCCCCGATCAGTAGGACGCCAAGGGCGGCGGCGGCGAGGAGATGGACGCGAGAGATCGAGAGCTTAGTCATGCGTCTAGCTTTCACCGATTTGGGGCCGCCGCAAGGCCGAGCTAGTGGCCGAGACCCAGATAGACGATGGCCGCGAAGAACAGGCCGACGACGATGTTGCAAAACACCAACAGAGCGATCGTCCGCCACAGGGCCGAGAACCACGACAGCGAATAGGCGCCCTTCATCTGGGCGAACACATGCACGGGCACGGCCAGCAGGCCCAGCGGAATGACGATGGCGCCCAGCCACCCGGCGATCGTCGCCGACAGCACCATCAGCATCAGCAGCATGGCCATGAAGGTCAGCGAGTACAGAACGAACACCCCGTGGTCGTATAGGGTGAAGCCCCGCTTCCACAGGAACAGCAGGGCCACGAACGGGATCGACAAGGGCACCAGCAGGAAGGCGAACTTGTACACCGTCTGCTGAAACTTATAAACCGCCAGGTCCGGGTTCTGCAGCTTCTTCAGCACGGTGGCGCCGATGCCGTGGCCTTCCTTCTTGGCATCCTTGCCCATGACCTTCAGCTTGGTCTCGCCGCTCTTGCCGGTCGCCATGTCCTTGATCCCGGCTTGCCAGCTGCCGGGCTTCAGACCGTCGGCGCGGCCGTCGCGCTGCTCGATCTCCAGCCGGGCCAGGGCCGCGCGGCGGTCGTCGACCAGCTTCTGTCCGGCGTTGATCGCCATCTGCATCGTCGGGTCCGGCTGGGCGCCGCTTTCGGCCCGCATCTGGACCAGGGCCTTTTCGGCCTCGGCCAGGCCGACGCGCTGAGACGCGATCCGTTCGCTCATCTCCGCCGCCTCGCCGGACTTGGATTCCGGGTGCGGCATGAAGCTGAGCGCGAAGAACATCACGAACAGGGTGAACAGGAAGATCGCCAGCGGCGAGACGTAGCGCGTGCGTTTGCCCTCGACCCACTCGCGCGTCAGCCGGCCGGGGTTCAGCCACAGCAGCGGCAGGGTGCGCCAGATCCGGGCGTCGAAATGCATGACCCCGTGCAGCAGCTCTTCGCCTAGGTGCAGCAGGCTGCGATGGACATGGGTCGGCTGGCCGCAGTTTGCGCAGAAGTTGCCGCTCGTTTCCGCCCCGCAGTCGGAACAGACGCCGTGGGCGTGGGCCTCGCCGGCCTTGCCCGTCGGCTTTTCAATCGCGCCTGCGACCAGTCCAGCCGTGACGACGGCGCCCGCCCCTTCGATATCCATCCGCTGATCCCCCGATCCCTGTGACGACGGTTCTGCCGCCGGCCCGGCGTCAGGACAAGCGCGGAAACGAAAAGAGGCGCCGACCCTGCGGCCGGCGCCTCCTTCAGATCAGCCGATCAGCCGGTCGTCAGCGCGGCGCGCCCGAGACGATAGCGGTGTGGGCGTTGCGGTTGCGGGCGAAGGCGTCCTCGTTCGAACCCTCCGCGATCGGCCGCTCCTTGCCGAAGCTGATGGTGTCGATCCGGCCGGCCGGAATGCCCCGGTTGATCAGATAGGTGCGCACCGATTCTGCACGACGAGCGCCCAGCGCCAGATTGTATTCGCGCGTGCCGCGTTCGTCGGCGTTGCCTTCGATGCGGACCGTCACGGACGGATAGCGCTGCAGCCATTGGGCCTGGGCGTCCAGGCGCGGCATGGCCTCGGGACGGACCTCATAGGAGTCCAGGTCGAAATAGATGCGGTCGCCGACGTTGACGACGAAATCCTGTTCGGTGCCCGGCGCGGCCGAACCCATGTTTCCGCCGGTCACCGGCCCGGTGGGCGCGGTCGGATAGGCCGGGCCCGTCGGTTGCGTCGTGCCGTCGTTCGGACCAGGCACGCCGGTCTCGACCGGGGGCTTTCGGGTGCAGGCGGCCATGGCGGCGACGGCGCAGCCGACCATCGCCAGTTTGAGAATGCGGGAAGTCTTCATGGGGTCGTCTCCTGACGTATCGTTTCTGGCAAGGGGCGGGCCTCAAGCTTGGCTTTACTGTCTGCCTCGGGCGATTTTTCGACGCTAGAGGCGATAACGCACAGTTGAGCTTTAAGGCTCCGACGGTGTCGGTGCGGCGTCTAGGCGGGGCAGCTGTCGGCGCCCTGGTTCACGCCCAGATTGCTCGGGCCGCGGTCCAGCAGCGGCGACCAGGCCGGGTCGGTCCCGCGCCCGTTATAGCCCGCCTGCGACACCACGCGCCCCGACAGGTCCACGGTCCACAGACGCGTGTCGCCGCCCGGCGTCTGGCGCGCGAACATCACGTAGCGGCCGTTCGGCGCCCAGTTCGGGCCTTCCTCGAAATAGCTGGACGACAGGATGCGCTCGCCCGAGCCGTCGGCGTTCATCACCCCGGTCGAGAACCGGCCGCCGCCCTGTTTGGTGAAGGCGATCAGATTGCCGGTCGGGCTCCAGGACGGGGCCGTATAGATGCCGCCGCCGCGCGAGATCGGCCGCTGGCCCGATCCGTCCGACCGCATGACATACAGACGCGCCGAACCCGAACGGTCCGAGGTGAAGACGATCTGGCTGCCGTCCGGGCTGAACGACGGCGAGGTATCGATGCCCGGGTCGCTGGTCAGACGCGTGATCTGGCGGCTGCGCAGGTCCATCACATAGACGTCGGTATTGCCGCCCCGGATGATCGAAAACGCGATCTTGTTGCCGTCGTTGGAGAAGCGCGGCGCCAGCACCTGACCGTCGAACTCGCCCAGGCTCTCGCGCCGGCCGGTCGTCAGATTATACAGGTAGATGCGGCTGTAATCCTTGCCCAGCGCCACATAGGTGATCTCGTCCGGCTGCGACAGCGAGAAGCGCGGCGACATGATCACCTCGTCGCCCTGCGTCAGATAGGTCGGATTGAACCCGTCCTGGTCGGCGATGGTCAGGCGGTTGATCCGGTTCAGCTGCGTGCCCTCCTCGGACACGAAGATCACGCGGGAATCGAAGAAGCCGGCCTCGCCGGTCATGCGCTGATAGATGATGTCGGAAATCTTGTGCGCGATCCGGCGCCATTGCTCCTGGGTCGCGGTGAACTGATAGCTGACCAGCTGGCACTGGCGGTAGGGGTCATACAGGCGGAAGCCGACGTCCAGCCGCTGGTCGCCGCGCAGCGTCACGCCGCCATACAGCACCGCCTGCGCGCCGATCTGCGTCCACTGAGGGAAGTTCGGCGCATTGGCCAAGGTCAGGCCGGTCTCGATGAAGCTGGACGGGTTCAGCGGCTCGAAGAAGCCCGACCGCTTCAGATTGGCGCTGACCACATTGGAGATGTCCGACCCGTGCGTTCCGGCGAACGGCACCACCGCGATCTGAAGCGGGCGCAGCACGCCCTGATCGATCTCGACCTCGACCGGCTGGTTCTGCTGAGGCGTCTGCGCCGCCGTCGTCAGAGGAGCCGCCATCGCGACAGCCGCCACGGAGGCCAGAAGAAGGTTCAGACGCATCAGATGCTCCCATAAGTCTCGAAGGATCGCCGCCCCTTATCGCCGGGCCGTTCGACTTTCGCCAGCTTCACGGGGAATGGGGCGACATTCGGGACGGGAGCGATCATTGATGCGTGATGCGTGATGCATTATCTTACAGCCATGCGCACTACACTCGCCATCGACGACGACGTGCTGAACGCCGCACGGGCCATCGCGGTTCAGACCCGAACCTCTGTGGGCGAAGTCATTTCCGATCTTGCGCGCCGCTCGATCACACAGGCCAAGCCGGACACGTCGCCCGAGTTCCGCAACGGCATTCGTCTCCTGCCGCACCGCAAGGGCGCTGTAGTGACGACCGAACAGATCAACGCTCTGCGCGATGAGCTGCCTTGATCGCGCTTTTGGACGTCAGCGTCCTGATCGCATTGATCGATCCAGCCCATACCGAGCATCTCACCGCCCACGCCTGGTTCGCAAATGAGCATCAGGCTGGTTGGGCGACCTGCCCGCTGACCGAAAACGGCGCGCTTCGAATCCTCAGCAATCCGAAATATCCAAACTCGCCGGGCGCGCCTGCGCAGGTGTTGCCCGCGCTTCATTCCTTGCTGAGCCAACCCGGCCATGTGTTCTGGCCCGACGACATCAGTCTGCTGAGCGACCGTTTGATCGCGCAGGATCGCCTGCTCACCTCGGGCCAGTTGACGGATACCTATCTGCTGGCCTTAGCCGTCTCGAACGGCGGGCGGCTGGCCACGTTCGACCGACGCCTGGCGCCCGACGCGGTGAAGGGCGGCAAGGCTGCCCTGCATCTCATAACGGCCTGACGCTCAGCGATTGCGGCACGCCCGTTCGGTGTTGAAGGTGGGGCGATAGACCCCGCCGGGGAAACCCTGCGGCACGTCGAAGGGCGCGGTCTGGCGCAGGGCGCGCAGGGCGCCGTCGGCGGCGGCGCGATAGATGTTCGACGACTGGGCGTTGATCAGGCTGGGCCCGCGCGTGATCCGCCCATCGGCCGACAGGGTCAGCTCGACCTGAATGCGCAGCTGGTCCGCGCCGGGGATGTCGCAGGGCAGGATCCAGTTCGGATAGACCTGATTGAAGATGGCCGTGATCTGCGGGCCCGTGGCCTGGGACGCCGCGCCCGCCCCCTGCTGCCCCGTCGCCGGGCGGCCGCGATTGTTGGTCGGGCGCGTCGGTCCGGCCAGGGCGTCCAAATCCAGGCTCGGCTCGGTGCGCTGGGGCGCCGGGCGGGCGGGCGCGGGCGTCGCCGGGCGCGGGGTCGGCTGGGCCTTGGTCGGCGGCGCCGGCGTCGGCGGCTGGGGTCGCGGCGTCGGACGCGGCGGCGTCGGGGTCGGCGTGGGCTTCGGCGTCGGCGTGGGCGTCGGGGCCGGGCGCGGCGGCGTGGGCCGCGGCGGCGTCGGGGTCGGGCGCGGCTGGGGTTGCGGCGGCGTCGGCTCGGGCGTCGGCGGCACGGGATCGGGCTGCTGCACCGGGGCGGTCGCCGCGTCGTCGGGCGAGGGTTCGGGCTGCGGATTGTCCGCCGGCGCCGCCTGGATCACCTCCTCCGAGACGATGGTCACCGGCACCGAGGCGACCAGCGGCGTCTCGTCCTCGTCCGTCTTGTGCGACACCATCAAGAAGGCGAGCGCGACCACCCCGGCGTGCAGGGCGAGCGATCCGAAGATGGCGGGGCTCGGCCGACGCAAAGAATTCAGGCCTCCGGCGCCGTGTCGGTGATCAGGTTCAGCTTGGTGAAGCCCGAGGCGCTCAATCGCGCCATCACCCGCGCCACCGCCTGATAGGGCGCGCGCCCGTCGGCCCGCACGAACACCGGCCGCTCGGCCGCCTTGTCGGCGCCGCCCGCCTCGGTCAACAGGCGCGTGGACAGGGCGTCGAACGCCGTCTCGCTGTCGCCGACGAAGATCGCGCCCTGCTGGTCGATGCTGACCGACAGGGGTTCGGACTTGATCTCGACCGCGCTGGCCTCGGTCTTGGGCAGCTCAACCGGCACGCCCACCGTGAGCAGGGGCGCCGAGATCATGAAGATGATCAGCAGCACCAGCATCACGTCCACCAGGGGCGTGACGTTGATCTCGGTCAGAGGCCCTTTACGCCCCCTGCGCCCTCGACGCCCGCCGCCGCTCGCACCACCGCCCAGGGCCATGGCTCAGACGCCCCGCTTCAGGCTGAGGTCGCTGGACGGCGGGGGCGGAGGCGGCGGGGCCGATGGGCTGCCCAGGCGGCGCGCCACGGCGGCCTGCAGATCGTCGGCGAAGGCCTCCAGCCGGCCGACGAACTTGCCCGCGTCGATCGAGAACTTGTTGTAGGCGATATAGGCCGGGATGGCCGCCGCCAGGCCGATGGCCGTGGCGAACAAGGCTTCGGCGATGGCCGGGGCCACCGTCGTCAGATTGGTGTTGCCCGCCGCCGCGATCCGCCCGAACGCATTCATGATGCCCCACACGGTGCCGAACAGGCCGATGAAGGGCGAGGCGGTGGCCACCACCGACAGCACGCCCAGGCCGTTCTCGATCCGCTGCCCCTCGCGCGAGATCAGGCTGTTCATCGCCTTGTCGATCCGCACCAGCAGCAGGTCGCCCTGATGCTCGTTCAGCGCCCCGCGTTGACGCGCCTCGCGCCAGTCCGACAGGGCGATCACCAGCATGCGCGGCAGGGCGTGGTCCGGCTCGGGTCCGGCCTGGGACGCCACCTCTTCCAGCGACCGGCCGGACTGAACCGACTTTTCGAACTCGTCGGCGCGCTTGTTCAGCGCCGTAAACCGAACCGCCTTGTCGATGATGATGGTCCACGACCAGATCGAGGCCGCCGCCAGCCCGATCATCACGCTCTTGACCACCCAGTCGGCGGTCATGAACAGCTCGACCGGGTTCATCATCGCGGCGTCGACAGGCGTGGTCATTCAGGCGCTCCGGGCGGAATCGAGATCGTCACGTCCCCTCTTCGACCGAGCGGGCGTGACCATTGTGTGGCGTCCGGCCCGTTTAGCCCCGACCCGTCCGCCCGTCATCTGACAGGCGCGTCATAAGGGTTAACAGCAGGTTACTCGGAAGCCGGCCGCCGCGCGTTCGGATCGACCGCGACAGAGACCGGGGCGCCGACGCTGATGATAACGCCCTCGTGGCCTTCCTTGGCGATGGAATAGGTGGCGGCGTCCTTCAGCAGTTGCTCCTCGCACTGGCGATCGCCCGCCCGGCCCAGTTCGGCGCAGCCGCGCTTGGCCGCATCGGTCCAGCCCAAGACCCGGCGCGTCGCCGCCTCGGCCCGCTTGATCGCCGCCTCGTCTTCTGCGGCGGCTTGCGCGATCAGGGCCTGGCGCGCGCCCTGCTGGTATTGCAGCTCGGCCTGACCCGCCATCTTGCGCTCCCAAACCTTGTAATAGGGACAGCCCACCAGCCCGCCGCCGACCAGCAGCACGAACAACAGGATCGTGACGATCACCCCGCTGGCGGACATCTTGTAGGTTTCTGCGGCCATGACGTTTCCCCCTCGTTGGCGCGATCCTAGTCGGCGGCCCCGCCGGCCGCCAGCCACGGCGTGACCTTCTCGACCAGACCCTTCGAGGGGCGTCGCGGCCGCCCGTCCAGATGAATGCACACCGCCGTCACCTCGGCGCGGCACAACACCTCCCCGGCTCGCTCCACGCTCTGGCGGATGATCAGCCGCACGCCCTTCACCTGCTCATAGACGGTGCGCACCACCAGGGCGTCGTCGATCCGCGCGGGCTTGAGATATTTGATGTTCAGCTCCGACACCACGAAGGCCAGCGGCTCGGCCTCTTCCAGCAGATCGGCGTGGCCCACCCCGATTGCGCGCAGGAAATCGGACCGCCCCCGCTCGAAATAGCGCACATAGTTGGCGTGATAGACCAGGCCGGTGAAATCGGTGTCCTCGTAATAGACGCGCACCGGCAACAGGTGATCGCGCCCATCGAAACGGCCGGCGGTGGGTTGGTCGGAGATTGCGGTCACTGAAACCTCGTGCGTCGTGCAGACGCCATAGCCAGTCCGATCGCGACAAGCCATCCGATCACGGGCGAAGCGCCATATCCCACCACCGGCGCCGGATAGGCGCCCAGCAGATTGGCCGCCGACAGACCGATCCAGAATCCGGCCATGGCCAGTCCGACGGCGGCTCCGACGCCCTGCGCGCGCCATCCCACCCAAAGCAACGGGACTGACAGCAGGATCAGCGCCAGCCCAGCCGCGGCGCCGAGCACCGGCGACACAGCCCAAACCGTCGGCACGACATCCTCGACATAGGGAACGCGCGGCAGGGCCTGCGAACGCGTCAGGCTCCAGAGCGCCAGAATCCAGGACAGGGCCGCCAGCGGCCCCAGCGTCTTCCACGAGCCTCTCGCCGCCGTCAGCAACCCTGTCGTTCCCACCGCGAAGGCCAGGCTGGCGGCCCCGTCGAAGCCGAGACCGAACGTCAGGATCGCCAGGGCGGCGACGCCTGCCGTCCACACATCGTCTGCATCCTGCGCCACGAGCCACAGAAGCGGCGCGCCCAGCAGCGACGCGGGATGGATCAGAACCGGCCCCAGCGCCAGCCAGCGATGCGCGCCCTGCATCTCCACGTCCGTCGTCAGCATCAGGACGGCGACGACCAGGATCGCCGCCGCCGAGATCAGCACCGGACCCCGGCCCGGCCGCGCCATCCGCGACGCCGCCCAAAGCGCTACAGCCCCGATCAGAAACGCCGCGCCCTGGACCGCGACCGACGCTGTCCCCGCCCCGGCCGCCCGGATCGCCAGCAGGCTGATCGCCGCTGTCGCCGTGATCTGTGCGATCAGGGCGAGTGCTGGCCCATTCAACCGACGACGGATCACGGCCGGCGGTTCGGCGCAGCCATGAAACCAGGGCAGTAGCTTTGGCGCATTTCGCGGAACTCGGTCGGCAGGGGATCGTCGCTGAAAAGGATGCGATTGGGGATGGAGACGAAGCCCACCGCTGGCCCGCCGGCGACGCGCCCGACATAGCCGCACACCGATCGCCTTTCGCCGTTCTCGGCGTAGCGCAGTTCGGCGCCGCGCCCCGCCTGGGTGCGGATCTGGCGCATCACCCGCGCATCGGCCGGCTCGGGCGACGGGGTGTTCGACGGCTGCATCAGCACCCAGACGCCGACCACGCACAGGGCCAGAACCAGCGCCGCCGCGATCATCACACGCTGCTGAAGCGGGCTGCGATGGCGCATCACCCTCATGCGGCGGGCGCTTCCAGGGTGAAGTCCAGCGGCGTGTCGGCGGCGGGCAGGCAGGTCCGATCCACCGGCTTGGACGGATCACGCAGGAAATCGCGCGCCATCTTGCGCGTGCAGGGGCTGGCGTTGATGACGCCGTGGGTCGCGTTGGTCACGATCACCACCTGGCTGTTCGCATAGCCCTTGGCGGCGGCCTCGGTCAGCGGCGGCGGGCAGCCCGGATCGATCTCGGCGGCGACGAAGAGGGTCGGGATGTCGGTCTGGACCGGCAGGTTCTCGATCGGCAGCGCCGGCCGTTCGCCCACCGCCGCGCAGACGTCGAACAGCCGCGACAGCGACGGGACCAGCACCTCGGCGACCGGATCGCCCGCCGCCCCGGCCGCCAGCCGCGCCTTGGACTCGAACGGCAGCTCTTCCTTGCACAGATGGGCCATGTGCTGGCCCTCGAAATAGTAGGTGCGGTCCTCTGCGATCTCCGCGACCGGCGTCAGGTCGCCGGCGATGATCTTGTCCAGGTCGACCGGCAGGCTGCGCACGCCCGCCGCGCTATAGGTCGTGTCCATCAGGAAGGCCGACAGGTCGTCGACGGTAAAGGTGCGCCCGTCCTTGCGTGTCACCGGACCAGCCAGCCATTTGCGCGCCTCGGCCTCGAACCGCGCCTGAAGGTCCGGATGCTGCGCCGCGCAGGCCGCCTGGGCCGCGCATTTGGCCAGGATGATTTTCACCGCCGCGGAGACCTGTTCGGGCGTGCCGACGGCCCAGTTGCCCTCGGGCGGCCAGGGGCTGTCCATCACGGCGGCGCGCACGATCTGGGGCTGGTGGGTGATGACCGCCGCCTCGATGCGCGGCCCGTACGATCCGCCCCACAGGTCGATCTTGGTCAGACCCAGGGCCTGGGCCATGTCCTTCACATCGTCGGCGATGGCGGCGGCGTTGTACTGGTTCAGGTCGATCCCTTGCGCCTGATAGCCCTTCAGACAGGCGATCAGCCCGTCGCGGTCCTTGTCGGACGGCGGCCCCGCATCGGTCAGTTCGACGCCCGGACAGTCCATCGACGGGTTGCTCGCGCCGCCGCCCCGCTGGTCGAACAGGATCACGTCCTGATCCACCGCAAAGGCCTCCGGATTGCGACGCAGCGCCGCCAGCATCCGCCCCGCCCCCGGCGTCAGGGCCCCGCCCGGCCCGCCGTGGAACATCACCATCGGCGGCAGCGCCTGGCCCGCGGCGTCCTTGTAGGGCGCGCTAGCCTTGAAGATGACGACCGCGATGTCGATGCGCCGGTCACTGACCGAGCCGTCGCGCGCCTCGTCCACCCTCAGGGTCCCGCACCGCACCTCGCGCAGGCCCGTCGGCCAATCACTGGGACAGGCCTTGTCGGTGAAGACGGGGGCATCCGCTCTCGCAGGCGGCGCCAGACCGGTCAGGCCGGCCGCAAACGCCATCACGGCCAGGGTGCGCAGGATCATGGGACGACGGCTCCGGTTCACTCCCAGCAAACCCCCGCCCGCCCCGCTTGGCAACGCCTATTCGAACAGGTCGCCCGGCACGGGTCCAGCGGCGGGTTGCGCCGGCGCGCTGAGGCCGAGATGCGCATAGGCCTTGGCGCAGGCCATGCGGCCGCGCGGCGTGCGCATGATGAAGCCCTGTTGTAGCAGATAGGGTTCGATCACGTCCTCGACCGCGTCGCGCGCCTCGGCGATGGCGGCCGCCAAGGTGTCCATCCCGACCGGCCCGCCGCCATAGTTCTCGATCAACGCCTTCAGGAAGCGCCGGTCCAGGCTGTCCAGCCCGG
This sequence comes from Brevundimonas sp. 374, assembly GCF_900102995.1. NCBI lineage: Bacteria > Pseudomonadati > Pseudomonadota > Alphaproteobacteria > Caulobacterales > Caulobacteraceae > Brevundimonas > Brevundimonas sp. 374. Next base: position 391,878 of record NZ_FNKT01000002.1, read on the forward strand.
CCTCGTCCACCTCCAGCCGCGCCAACGCCCGCGCCGCCACCAGTTTCGAGATCGTCTCGGCCCCTTCCGCCGAGGCGAAATCCCGCACCCGGCGCAGCAGGCGCCCGGCGATCCGAGGCGTTCCCCGCGCCCGCGACGCGATCTCGCGCGCGCCGCCTTCGTCGATGGCTGCGCCCATTTTGCGCGCCGTGCCGCGCACCACCGCGGTCAGTTCGTCGGATGTGTAGAACTCCAGCCGCAGCGGAATGCCGAACCGGTCCCTCAGAGGCGTCGCCAGCAGGCCCGCCCGCGTCGTCGCCCCGACCAGGGTGAAGGGCGCCAGGTCGATCCGCACCGAACGCGCCGACGGCCCCTCGCCGATGATCAGGTCCAGCACATGATCCTCCATGGCCGGATACAGGATCTCCTCGACCTGGGGGCTCAAGCGGTGGATCTCGTCGATGAACAGGACGTCGCGCGGCTCGAGGTTGGTCAGGATCGCCGCCAGATCGCCCGCCTTGGCCAGGATCGGGCCCGAGGTCGCCCTGAACCCCACGCCCAGCTCGCGCGACACGATCTGCGCCAGCGTCGTCTTGCCCAGTCCCGGCGGTCCGAACAGCAGCACATGATCCAGCGCCTCGGCCCGCCCGCGCGCCGCATCGATGAAGACCTTCAGATTGCCCTTGGCCTGCGACTGTCCGACGAATTCCGACAACGTCTGCGGCCGCAGCGCGCGGTCGAAGGATTCGCCGGTCTCGGCCTCGGGGGAGATGACGCGGGTCATGTCGATGCGGCTCTCATCGGCCCAACTCCTGCAGCGCCGCGCGGATCACCGCCGACAGCTCCGCCTCTTCGCCCAGACGGATCAACGCCTGATCCACGGCCCGGCGCGCATTGACCTCGGCGACGCCCAGTCCAAGCAGGGCCGACACGGCCTCGCCGGTGATGGACGGAACGGGCGGTGCGATCTCGACGTGCATGCCGGGTGCGACAGGCGCAAAACTGACGTCGCCCAAGGGCTTGCCCTTCAGCTCGGTCACGATCCGCAACGCCAGCTTCGGTCCCACGCCGTTGGCCCGCGCCACCGCCGCCTTGTCCTCGCGCGCCACCGCCGACGCCAGTTCGCCGGGCGGCAGAACGTCCAGCACCGCCAGCGCCGCCTTGGGCCCCACGCCCTGAATGGCCAGCAGGGTCGTGAAGGCCCGCCGCTCGTCGCGCGTCAGAAATCCATACAGGCGCGGCCCCGCATCCTCGCTCCACTGGGAATGGACATGCACCGTCGCCTCGTCGCCCGGCGCCGGCAGCCGCCCCAGCGTCCGCGCCCCGCACGACACGACATAGCCCACGCCCGCGCAGTCGATCAGGCATTCCGCCTCGCCGACCTCGGCCAGCACGCCTCTCAACCGCCCGATCACGCCGCCCCCCGGTGCATCGCTTCCAGCAAGGACCGCTTCCTGAGCTGCGCATGGGTGATCGCGACGGCCAGCGCGTCAGCCGCATCCGCCTTCACGTCGCCCGCGGTCGGCAGCAGCCGTTTGACCATGAAGGCGATCTGGCTCTTGTCCGCATGGCCTGCGCCCACCACCGCCTTCTTGATCAGGTTCGGCGAATATTCCGCCACCGTCAGACCCGCCTTGGCCGGCGCCAGCATCACCGCCGCCCGCGCATGACCCAGCTTCAGCGTCGAGGACGGGTTCACATTGACGAACACCTCTTCCACCGCCGCCTCCTCGCAACCGTGATCGGCGCAGATCGTCCCCAGCGCCTCGAAAAGATGCAGCAGACGCTCGCTGAACGGCGCGGTCTCGGGCGGGGCCACCACCCCGTGCGCCACCCACCTCAGGCGCGCGCCATCCGACACGACGACGCCCCAGCCGGTGCGTCGCAGACCGGGGTCCAGGCCGATGATTCTAACAGGTTCGTTCGCCATCCGTTCCCCTCATGCCGCAAAGAGGGTTATCGGGCAATGAACGGTTTCAGTCGTCGCGCGGGTCCAGGCTGTAAGCGACCACGCCCGGTATGGCGCACAGCTGTTCCGCCAGCTGCTTCAGCTGGCTTTCCTCGGCAGCCTTCAATCGCCAGGTCCGTCGAACGGTCTGTCCATCGATCAGCTCGAACCGGTCGTGTCGCGCGTCCGCATCGATGGCTTTCAGCGCCGCCTCGATCGCCGGCTCCGGCGACGCCTCGCGCCGTTCCCAGCACACTTCGGCGTCGACCACCGTGCGCGCGGGCAAACGCCCGTTGATAAGCCTGAGCCCAATCAGGATCAGCGCCGTGACCACCGTCGCCGCCGTCCCCAGCGCATAAAGGCCTGCCCCGAACAGAATGCCGATCGCCGATGTGATCCACAGCGACGCCGCCGTGGTCAGCCCATGGATCGAAAATCCGGTGCGGAAGATCACGCCTGCGCACAGGAACCCGATCCCCGTCAGCACGCCGTGCGCCATCCGCGTCGGGTCTGTGACGATGTTCTCGTCGGGCAGGGCGCGGAACGCCCAATCGGCCTGCGACATGGCCGCCAGCATCAGCAAGGCCGACGCCAGGCTGACCAGGATGTGCGTTCTCAGGCCCGCCGCCCGGCCCCGCCATTCGCGCTCGAAGCCGATGACCCCGCCCGCGATCACCGCGCCGAGGATCGGCAGGACGGCGCCTTCCAGACTACCCAGATTCATCCGCGCTCAACGACGGGCCGAGCGCGGATGTTCCTTGGACGGACGATGCTGCGACATCGTGGTCGCAGCGCCCGCCTCAGCCGTGCTTTTCGATATAGGTCTCGGGGTCCTTGTTCACCGGCTTGACGCCGGTGATGTACTCGGCCTCGAAGGCGGCGAACTTCACCGCCAGCTCATGGCGCGTCTCGACGTCGGCGTTCATGCGGAAGTCGGTCAGCCCCTGCCGCTCTTCCTCGCCCATGTGTTTGGAGTTGACGACGTTCGCCTCGCCCACCGCGTCGAACCAGGCCTTGGTGCCGACCTTGTGCTTTTCGACCGCCTTGACCGCGTCGCGCAGCTTGTTGTGATCCTCGATGGCGTCTTCGGTCTCGCCCTCGACCGTGCCGTCCTCGGCGTCGTTGGCGCCCTCGCCCTGCTTCAGCAGCTCGGGATAGAAGAACCGTTCCTCGGCCTCGGCGTGCACATCCAGGAACGCCGACAACCGCGACCAGACGGCGCTCAGCGCATCGGTGTCCTTGGGGTCGATCTGTTCGATGATCGCAAACAGCCGACGCTGTTCGGCATGGTCGTCGAGGATCAGCTGGGTGATGTCCATAGGGGGCTCCAGGCGTAACGGTGAAGCCTCGTTACGCCCGGCGCACGACCCGGTTCCGTGCGAACGACTCGCGGTCGTTCGGGATCAGCCCGCGTACTTAGCCGCGTCCTCGTCGGAGATGTCCTCGTTGGAATAGACCGCCGACACGTCGTCCTCGGCGTCCAGCGCGTCCAGCAGCTTGAACAGGGTGCCGACGGCCTCACCGGTCACCGGCACTTCGGACTGCGGCTTCCAGACGATGGCGGTGGACTTGGGATCGCCCAGCACCTTGGACATGGCCTCGGCGACGTCGTTCAGATCCTCGAAGGCGGTCCAGATCGTGTGGCCCGGCGCATCCTCATAGATGTCGGGCTTGACCAGGTCGCTCTCGACGTCCTGGGCGCCGGCCTCGATGGCGGCCTCCATGACGGCGTCTTCCGAACCGGCCTCGGCGGCGTAGGTGATCTTGCCCACCTTGTCCCACATGAAGGCGACCGAGTTCATCTCGCTCAGCGCGCCGCCGTTCTTCTTGAAGGCCGCCCCGATGTTGGACGCCGCGCGATTGCGGTTGTCGGTCAAAGCTTCGACGATGATGCCCACGCCGCCCGGACCCCGGCCCTCGTAGCGGACCTCTTCCATCGTATCGACGTCGCCGCCGGCGGCCTTATTGATCGCGCGCTGGATCACGTCCTTGGGCAGGCTTTCGGCCTTGGCGTTGTTGACCGCCAGGCGCAGGCGCGGGTTCGCCGCCGGATCCGGCAGGCCCGACTTGGCCGCCACGGTGATGTCGCGCGACAGTTTGGAGAACAGCTTGGAGCGCTGCGCATCGGCGCGCCCCTTGCGGTGCATGATGTTCTTGAATTTCGAGTGGCCGGCCATGGGATCGTCTTTGAGCGTTCTGAACCTGAGCCGCGCCTCCTAAACGAAGAGCGGCATCCTGTCACGATACGCCGATCGGGGGCGACAGGGGTGGAACCTGTACCGTTTGGGCGTATTGATCCGGGCAAGACAGACGGAGCGTAAAGCCATGACCGCAGACGACACCATCTATGAAGCCGAAGGCTATATGGACGAGGACCTGCACGAGGCCGACATTGTCGAGTGGTACGAAGCCCGCCCGGTCACCGTCTCCACCGCCGTCGCCACCGGCGCCATCGTCACCGCCTTCACCTTGGGCGCCCTGACCGCCGTCGGCGCCCTGTTCTTGATCGGCCGTTTGGACGACTGAGGCCCTAGACGCTCAGGCGTAAGGCCAGGGCCGCCAGGGCGACGCCCAGGACCGGCAGGGTGAGCACCACGCCCACCTTGAAATAATACCCCCATGCGATCTTCACGCCCTTTCGCGCCAGGACGTGCAGCCACAGCAATGTGGCCAATGAGCCGATGGGCGTCATCTTCGGCCCCAGGTCGCTGCCGATGACATTGGCGTAGATCATCGCCTCCCTCGCCGCGCCCGTCGCGCCCGAGGCGTCGATCGACAAGGCGCCGATCAGGACTGTCGGCATATTGTTGGCGATGGCCGACAGGAAGGCGGTCAGGAACCCGGTTCCGAAGGCCGCGCCCCAGACCCCGCCCTGTGCGAATCCGTCCAGCAGGCCTGCGATCTGGCGTGTCAGACCGGCATTGCCCAGCCCATAGACGACCAGATACATCCCCAGTGAGAAGATCACGACCTGCCACGGCGCCTCGCGCAGCACCTTCGTCGTGCTGATGACCGCACCGCGCCCCGCCACGACCAGCAGGATGACCGCGCCCGTCGCGGCGACGGCGGACACCGGCACCCCTCGCGGCTCCAGCACGAAGAAGCCGACCAGCAGAAACGCCAGGATGATCCAGCCCCACAGGAAGGTCGCGCGGTCCTTGATCGCGCTGGACGGCGCGGCGAGGCGCTCGACGTCATAGCCCTTGGGAATATCGCGCCCGAAGACCATGAACAGCACGATCAGCGTCGCGGCGATGCTCGCCAGGTTCACCGGCGCCATGACCGCCGCATAGCGGTCGAAGCCGATGTCGAAGAAGTCGGCCGAGACGATATTGACCAGGTTGGACACCACCAGCGGCAGGCTGGCCGCATCCGCGATGAAGCCCGCCGCCATCACGAAGGCCAGCGTCGCCTTGGGGCCATAGCCGAGCGCCAACAGCATGGCGATGACGATGGGCGTCAGGATCAGCGCCGCCCCGTCGTTGGCGAAGACCGCCGACACCGCCGCGCCCAGCAGGACGAACAGGACGAACAGCCGGCGCCCATGGCCGCCGCCCCATCGCCCGACATGCAGCGCCGCCCATTCGAAGAAGCCCGCCTCGTCCAGCAACAGGCTGATGATGATGATCGCGACGAAGGTCGCCGTGGCGTTCCAGACGATGTCCCAGACTACGGGGATGTCGGCCAGGGTGACGACGCCCAGCAACAGCGCCGCCGCCGCACCGCCCATCGCGCTCCAGCCGATCTGCAGGCCCTTCGGCTGCCAGATCACCAGGGTGATGGTGACCGCGAAGATCAGAAAGGCGACGATCATGGGCGGCTCCATCTCGGCCGACCGACGACCGCAGAGCCCCCTCTATCTTGCACGACACTACATTTCCAGTATCTTGGAATAATGGAATCCGAACCGGCCATTCTGGCGCTCGCCGCCCTGGCGCAATCCACGCGACTGGACGCCTTCCGGCTGCTGGTCCGCCATGCGCCGGACGGCCTGCCGGCCGGAGCGATCGCCGACCGGCTCGCCGTTCCGACCAATACGATGTCGGCGCATCTGGGTGTGCTGTCGCGCGCCGGACTGATCGCGTCCCAGAGGCGCAGCCGGTCGATCATCTACCGCGCCGATCTGGATCGACTGGGCGAGGTCGTGCTGTTCCTGCTGAAGGACTGCTGCCAGGGCCGCGCCGAGCTTTGCCAACCCCTGCTGGCCGAACTGGCCCCCTGCTGCGACTGAGGCCAATGGACGTCGTCATCTATCACAACCCCGCCTGCGGCACGTCGCGCAACACCCTGGCCCTGATCCGCCACGTCGGGATCGAACCGCATGTGATCGAGTATCTGAAGACCCCGCCCAGCCGCGCGCTGGTGGCCCAACTGGTCGAGCGGATGGGTGGATCGGTGCGCGATATCCTGCGCGAAAAGGGCACGCCCTACGCCGAGCTCGGCCTGGACGACACAAGTCTGTCTGACGACCAACTGCTGGACGCCATCGCGGCCCACCCGATTCTGATGAACCGCCCCATCGTCATCTCCCCCCTGGGTGTGAAGCTGTGCCGCCCCTCAGAGGCGGTGCTGGACCTGCTGCCGGACCATCTCGCCAAGCCCTTCGTCAAGGAAGACGGCCAGGTCATTCTCGACGCCTAGGGGCGGGCGCGAGGTCTATGACGCGCGTTGCCCGTCCAGCCAGTCCAGGCGGCTGAGCTGCAGGCTGATCGCCAGTTCGATGCGGGGACGCTCGATCGGGTCCAGCGACACCACATACTGACGCAAGGCGGCGATTTCCGCCTCCACCGTGCGCCTCAGGGCCGCCATGGCCTCGGCCTTTCGGACAGGCGGCAGACGGTCCCACATGCCTGAGCGCAGGCGGAAGGGGTCCAGACCGACGCTGGCGGCGCGCTCGGCGTCGCAGATCCAGTCTTCCATCACCGCGACTCCCTGCGCCGTCAGGGACAGAAGAACCGTGCCCCGGCCCGAACCCGTCTCGGCCGCGTCGATCACACCACGATCCGTCAATCGTCGAATGGCCGGATAGACGGCGCCCGCGCTGCCCCTCCATTCCAGAGACATCGACTCCTGGAACGCCTTGCGGACCTTGAAGGCTGTCGTGGCGCCGCGATGATGGATTTCCGACAGGATGGCGCCTTCCAGCTCCGTCAGGCTTCCTTGCCGATTGTTCATTTGACCCGATCCGGCTCGATAGTCCTAATCGGACTATCGACGTCCATGGAGGAATGCATGATCCGGTCCTTGTTCAAACGCGCCACGGCGGCGGCCTGCCTGGCCGGAGTCAGCCTATCGGCTGGCCTTGCTGCGGCGCAAGCCGCGCCTGTCTCTCAAGCGCCCATTCAGGCGCCCCCTCTGGCGACCGCCCCCGCGCCGGCGGCCGCTGTGGCCCGCATCCCGCTCTATGTTTCGGACGGCCGGGCGCTTCTGATGATGCGGATCAACGGCGGCCATCCTGCGCCTGTCGTCTTCGACACCGGCACCAACGGCAACCTGATCTACAAGTCTTACGCCGACGACATGGGCATGCCGAACGTGGGCCCGTCGCAGTCCAGGGACGGCAGCACGGGGCTGATGGTGCCCGGCTATACGACCAGCCTGAAGGGCGTGACCCTGGGCGGCTATGCGATCACCGAGGGCCCCGCCACGGTCTTCGAGTTCAGGGACGAGGACGAAGTCGGCATCTTCGGCCCCAACAGCTTCCCCGGAAAACTGGTCGAGATGAACCTGGCGAAAGGCGAACTTCGCATCATGGCGCCCGATGCGCCCCAGCGCCCCGAAGGCCCCGGACACGCCTATTCCGACGACGAACGGCTGCCGGTCGTCGCCCTGGATCTGCCGGGCGCCTCGGTCGAGGCGACCCTGGACACCGGCAACGACAGCGCCTTCCTCCTGCCGCTGTCTCTGGTCAGCCAGATCAAGCTGAAGGGCGAGCCGCGCAAGATCGGCATCGCGACCTCGGCCGCCGGAACCCAGCCGGTGTACGAGGCCCAGGCCGATGGTCCGGTCAAGGTCGGCGGCGTCGTGGTCGACAGCCCCAAGCTGCGCTTCATCGAGGGCGGAACCCCCAATATCGGCCTGCCCATGATGCGCAAGTTCCGGTTCGTCTTCGACCCCACCAACGAACGCACCTGGGTCTTGGCGGGCGACTGACGTTCAGGGCGGTCCGATGCCGTCAGGCGTCGGACCGTTCAGGCGTCTGCGGGACGCGATCCGTCAGCAGCTTCAGGACCTTGGCGGTGATGGCCAGTTCCTCGTCCGTCACGCCCGCCAGCAGTCGGGTGCGATCCTCGCGCGCGACACGATCGGAGGCGTTCAGCGCATCCAGCCCCTTGGGCTCCAGCCGGATCAGGTTTGCCCGTCCATCGCCGCAAAACGGATGACGCGACACCAGACCTTCTTCGATCGACAGCTTGATACGGCGTGACAGCGACGCCTCCGATATCCGCAGGATCGCCGCCAACTCCGCCTGCGTCAGCCCCTTGGGCTTGGACGCCAGAACATACAGGTGCGCGCGCTGGGCCGCCGTATAGCCTCGACCGCGAAACAGCGCATTGGCGCGCGTGATCCATGCCCGGGCCACGAAGGCGATGCGCATGGACACAATCAGCTCCAGGCTGGCGCGGGGATCGTCCCCGGTCGTCGCCACATCCGCGTCCGAGACGTTCAGATAGAAGGCGTCATCAAGATCAGCGGGGTCGGAAGACATCGGAATCTAGGAATTGGACGTGGAACGGCGGAAAACGGCGACAGCCCCTACGCCGCGCGAAGGTTCTCCACCACGCTCCTCAGCCGCGCCGGCAACGGCTTGGGCCGGCGGGTTTCGGCGTCGACATAGACGTGGACGAAATGGCCGATGGCGGCGGGCACGTCGACGCTGCGCTTGAAGACCGCAAAGCCGTAGGTGACGCTGGAGGTGCCGATCGCATCGACCTTGATGCCGACCTCGATCACATCGGGGAACTTCAGCGACGAGGTGTAGCGACAGCCCGAATCCACCACCAGGCCGATGGACTCGTCCAGCGCATTGGCGATCAGCAGGTGGGCGTTCACCGCCGAGTCCACGAACTCGTAGAATTTGGCGTTGTTGATATGGCCATACTGGTCGTTGTCGGCCCAGCGGGTGGAGACCATGTGAAAGGCCTTGTAGGTCGCCCGTTGCGCCAGCGCGCCCTCGTCTCGTTTCGGCATCGTCGTCTCCCTCGGCGACGCGAACCGTCGCTCTCGATACCGACGCTCTAGCTTGGACGACGTTAGGTCAAGCGCCTATCGGTAGGAGTCTGATCACGAACGCGCTGGCCGACAGCGCCCCAGAGGGCCGACCGATATGAGCCTCCAGACCCGCGCCGCCGTCCTGTCCCGCATGGGCGCCGTCCACCCTTACGCCGACAGCCGCCCCCTGTCGGTCGAGACCGTGACGCTGGACCCGCCCGGCCCCGGCGAGGTGCTGGTCGCGATCAAGGCGGCGGGCCTGTGCCACTCGGACCTGTCGGTCATCAACGGCGACCGCCCTCGTCCCCTGCCCATGGCCCTGGGGCACGAGGCGGCGGGCGTGGTCGAGGCGCTGGGGGACGGCGTCACCGATCTCGCCATCGGCGATCACGTCGTCATGGTCTTCATGCCGTCGTGCGGTCATTGCAATCCGTGCGCCGGTGGCCGTCCCGCCCTGTGCGAGCCCGGCGCCGCCGCCAACGGCCGGGGCGAGCTTCTGTCCGGCGCCCGCCGCATTTTCCGCGAGGGCGAGCCGGTCAACCACCACCTCGGCTGCTCCGCCTTCGCCGAACGGGCCGTCGTCTCGCGACGCTCCCTGGTCAAGATCGATCCCGACCTGCCGTTCGAAGAGGCGGCCCTGTTTGGCTGCGCCGTCCTGACCGGCGTCGGCGCCGTGGTGAACACCGCCGGCGTCAAGGCGGGCCAGAGCGTCGTCGTCATCGGCCTGGGCGGCGTGGGCTTGGCCAGCGTGCTGGGCGCCCTGGCCTCGGGCGCCAGCCCCGTTGTCGCCGTCGACCTGTCCGAGGACAAGCTCGCCCTGGCTCGCACCCTCGGCGCGGTCGAAACCGTCAACGCCGCCGACCCCGATGCGGTCGATCAGGTCCGCGCCCTGACGAACGGCGGCGCCGACTTCGCCTTCGAGATGGCCGGCGCGGTCCGGGCGCTGGAGGCGGCGTGGAAGATGACCAAACGCGGCGGAACCACAGTCACTGCCGGCCTGCCGCCGCCCGATGCGGCCCTTGCCGTCAATGTCGTCTCCCTCGTCGGCGAAGAGCGCACTCTGAAAGGCTCCTACATCGGAACCTGCGTCCCCAGCCGCGACATCCCCCGCTATGTCGCCCTGTATCGCCAGGGCGGCCTGCCGGTGGATCGCCTGATGAGCGGCGTCATTCCCCTGGACGACATCAACACCGGCTTCGACCGCCTCCACGCCGGCGAGGTCGTGCGGCTGATCGTCAGACCCTGACGACACTGTAATCCCGCCGCCCGCTTTCGGCCGCAAATCCGCAGACCAATGCCCCCTCAAGCTTCAGCGGAGATCTCCCATGCGCCCGTCTCGCCTGTCCTGCGCCGCCGCGATGTCGGCCGTCGCCCTGGCCTTCGCCGTTCCGGCCTGGGCTCAAGAGACTCCGCCTCAAAACAACGCCGAGATGGCCGCCATCTTCGCCGCCGATCAGGCGGTAAGACAAAACCTGACCCCGGACTTCTTCAAAGACCGCGCCCGCGTCGCAGAAATGCTCGCCGCCGACGCCGAACGCCGTGTCCAGACCCGCGCCCTGCTCGACACCGGCGCGCTCCAGACCGGCGAGGACTACCGGGCCGCCGCCTTCGTCTTCCAGCACGGCTCTACGCCCGCGGATTATCTGCTGGCCCATAGCCTGGCCGTCGCCGCCGTCGCCAAGGGCTCGCCCGAAGGCGCCTGGATCGCCGCCGCGACGCTGGATCGCTATCTGCAGATGACCGAAAAGCCGCAGATCTACGGCACCCAGACCCGCAAGATCCGCGACGCCCCGGCCACACTCGATCCCTACGATCGCGCCCTGATCCCCGACAGCCTGCGCGCCGTCTTCGGCGTCCCGCCCCAGTCGGAACAGGACGCCCGTCTGGCGGCCGTCAACGCCGCGGCGGAGGCCGCGGCGTCCCAGCCCTGATTGCTCAGTTCGCCGCCGGCTTCGGCGGGGCGTTCTTCACATACTGGTCCAGCCAACGGGTCATCTCCCACAACGTGTGGCCCACCGATTCCCGCGCGCGGTATCCATGCGCCTCCAGCGGCAGGGTGACGTAACGCGCCGTCGCCCCCAGTCCCTTCAGCGCCGCATAGAAGCGCTCGGACTGCACCGGGAAGGTGCCCGAGTTGTCGTCCGCCTCGCCGTGGATCAGCAGGATCGGCTCGTTCAGCTTGTTCGCATAGGTGAAGGGCGACATCTCGGTATAGACCTCGGTCGCCTCCCAGTAGTTGCGCTGCTCGGACTGGAAGCCGAACGGCGTCAGGGTGCGGTTATAGGCCCCCGACCGCGCGATCCCGGTGCGGAACAGATCGCTGTGCGCCAGCAGGTTCGCCGTCATGAAGGCGCCGTAGCTGTGCCCCCCGACGGCGATCCGGTCGCGGTCCGCCACACCCATCCGCACCACCGCATCCACCGCCGCCTGGGCGTCCGCCGTCAGTTGCTGGACATAGGTGTCGTTCGGCTCGGCCCCATCCTTGCCGATGATGGGCATGGAGGGATTGTCGAAGATGGCGTAGCCTTGCGTCAGCAGGAACAGATGGCTGGACCCGCCGGGCCGTACGAACCGGTTCTGCACGTCCACCGTCTGGCCCGCCACCGCCGCATCGGTGAACTCGGCGGGATAGGCCCACATCAGCATCGGCAGCGGCCCGTCGCGGTCCTTGTCGTAACCGGCCGGCAGATACAGCGTCCCCGACAGCTTGACCCCGTCGGCCCGCTCATAGGTCACCAGTTGCCGCGTCGCCTCGGCCAGCTGCGGCGCCGGATCGGGGAAGTTGGTCAGCCGCGTCGTCTGGCCCGTCGTCAGATCGCGGATCTGCAGATTGGGCGGATCCAGCCGCGTCTCGCGCTGCGTCACCACCTGCTTGCCGTCCGCATCCAGGAAGCCGACCACATATTCGTAGTCCGTGTTGGCCGAGGTCCACAGCCGCTCGCTGCGTCCCGTCGCCGGGTCCATCGCGGCCAGGAACGGGAACTCGCCCTGCGGCGTCGCCCCGGCGCCCGACATCAGGATGCGCCCCTGCGGATCGAAGCGGATCACCGACCGCCCTTGAGCATTCGGCTGGGTCACCGGCTGGCCCGGATTGTCGTAGCGCGCCTGATAGTTCCGCTCCAGCAGCACCCGGCCCTCGCCAGGCTTCGACGGATCGACGACGAACCGCGTCTCATGCCGGGTGTTGAACCAGCGGCTGTTGACGATGGCCAGATCGTCCTTGCCCCACACGATCCCGCCGAACCGTTCCTTCAGATCGATCAGCTTGACGGGCTCGGCCGTGAACGGCGCGGCCTGCATGAAGACGCGGTCCCGGAACTCGGCCTCTCGCCGGATGTCGCCGCCGTCCAGCGCCTCGACCCAGGTCAGGGTCGCCGGCGCATCGGCGCGCCAGCCGACCGCGCGCGGCCCCGGCGCCACCGCGTCGAAGGCGGTCGGCACATCGTCCCTCAGCGGCAGGTCGGCGACCGTGCGCACCACGCGACCGTTCAGATCCGTCACCACGATCTCGGTCGGGAACAGGTCGTCCGGCACCGCATAGGAATAGGGCCGCTTGGCGATCTCATGCAGGATGTATTGGCCGTCCGGCGACACCGACGCGTCCAGATGGACCGCCGGCGCCCCGATCGTCCGTGCACGGCCGTTCAGCGGGACCAGCGTCAGCTGGCTGGTAAAATAATGGTCGAACAGGGCCTCGTCGCCGGGGTTCGACAACAGGTCCTGATAGGTCCGAACCGGCGCGACCCGCCCGGCCGTCTCCTCGATGTTCGGCCCCGTGGGCGCCGCCGTCACGTCCGGCGCCGGACCGCGTCCCGCCGGCACCGCCTCGACCAGCAGGCCCGAACTGTCGGGCAGCCACTCATAACCCGTCCCGCCCGTCATATTGACCACCGGATCGGTCAGCTTCTTCGCCCGCGCCGAGGCCACGTCCACCACCCACAGCTCCAGCCCCGTCGGCCGGTCCAGCACGAAGGCCAGCGACTTGGCGTCCGGCGAGAACCGCGGCGCCGTGAACCGCGCGCCGTCGGGCAGGGCCACGACGCGAGGTCGCCCCCCGTCCACCGCCTGCAGGCTCAGACCCGTCAGCCACGCCACCCGGCTTTCGGCCGCGCCATTGTTCCTCGGATTGATCCGCGTCCCCGCCAGCCGCAGCATCGGCTCGGCCAGGGCCTTGATGCTGGGCAGGTTGGACCGATCCATCAGCACCAGCGTCCGCCGGTCCGGGCTCAGCATCGACGACGGCGTCGGCTTGGCGTCCAGGATGTCGGCGATCGGCGCCGGCGGCTGCTGATAGACCATCGGCCCCGCAGCCGGCGCCGCGTTCTGGACCCCCGCGTTCTGGGCCAACGCCCCACCCGCCACGCCGCTCAGCAGCACCGCCGCCAGAACCAGCCCAAACCCACGTCCACGCATCATCATCGTCTGAAGTCCCCACAAATCCCGAACCCCAGACCTACCCCCGCCCGCACGCCGACGCCAACCCGTTTTGGCGTTACAGTGTCACATGGCCGCCGATCTCTCTTCTTCCGCTCATCCCCGCTTTCGCGGGATTGCGCAGAGGGCTGACGACTTTAGAGGGCCAGCAACCGCTCGACCTCATCCCGCTCCGGCGCGGACGGTTGCGCCCCTGCCCGCGTGGCCGCGAAGGCTCCGGCGGCGCAGGCGAAGCGCAGCGCCTCGGCCGGGTCCATGCCTTCCAGCAAAGCGACAGTAATGGCGGCGACGAAGGCGTCGCCTGCGCCCGTCGCATCGACCGCCTCGACGGCCGGCGGGCTCGCCCAGGCCATTTCGACGCCGCGCTGATACATGGCCGCGCCTCGGGCGCCCTTGGTGACGACCACCCGTCCCCCGCCCCGGTGCAGGCCGTCGCCATAGAAGGCCGCCTCGGTCTCGTTGACGACGATCAGGTCGGCGCGGCGCAGCAGCAGTTCCGACACCGGCGCGGCGGGCGCCAGATTGGCGCAGACGAAGCCCGTCGCCCGGCCCACCGCCGCCTCCACCGTCTCGATCGGCAGCTCCAGCTGCACGATCAGCGCGCCCTCGATCCGCTGGGGCAGCTGTTCAGGCGTGACCATGTGGTTGGCGCCGGCCGCGACCACGATCTGGTTCTCGCCGGTCGGATCGACGGCGATCAGGGCGACGCCCGTCGGGGCCGCCACATCCACCTCCACCCCGGCCAGATCGACGCCCAGGTCCTCCATCAGGGCCAGGGCCTCGCCGGCCATGGCGTCGTTGCCGACCCGCCCGATCAGGCTGGCCTCGGCCCCCAGTTTCTCGGCCGCCAGCGCCTGATTGGCGCCCTTGCCGCCGGGATGGCGCGCCAGGGTCGCCCCGGTCACCGTCTCGCCCGGCGCCGGCAGTTGGGGCGCAGTGGCCACCAGATCCAGGTTGATCGAACCGACGACGGTGATCCTCATGCGCCGGCCTCCAGCGCCTCAGCCTTCAGAGCCTGAGCCTCCAGCTTGGCGACGATCAGGTCGAACACCCCTTGCGCGTCCGCCGCGACCGCCCAGCGATGCCGCGCCGTCGTCGGATCGATCCGGAACTCCACCGCCGTATGCCCGCGCGTCAGGTCCGAACCCGTCTCCACCTCGATCCGGCAGGGCTTGGTTTCGAACAGGTCGGGCTTGATCAGCCAGGCGATGGGACAAGGGTCATGCAAGGGGGCTGCATCCCAACCCACGATTTCGCGCTCCACCCGCTGCGAGAACCGCAGCGTCGACGCCGCCGCCCGCGCGGCCTCGCTGTCGATGGCCTCTATCGCCGCGATCCGGTCCTCGGTCGCGCGCACCTGATGGGTCGCGTCCAGGCCGAAGGCGACGACCTGACAGCCCGATCCGAACACCACCGCCGCCGCATCCGGATCGGCCCAGATGTTGAACTCGGCCGATGCGGTGACATTGCCGCCTTCCGACCGCGCCCCGCCCATGACGACCACCGGCCCCAGCCGTTCGGCCAGCCGCCGATCACGCCGCATCGCCAGCGCCAGATTGGTCATCGGCCCCAGGACGGCGATGGCGACCGAGCCTTCGGGCCGGCTCATCACCAGATCGACGATGGCGTTGGCCGCCGGCCCGTCGCCGACGATCCCCGTCGGTTCGAACGGCTCCAGATCGCCCAGACCCTCCACGCCGTGAAACTCGCCCGCCCCCGCCGGCGGACGTTTCAGCGGCCGCTCCGCCCCGCCGAACACCGGCACCTCCTCGCGCCCGGCGATCTGACGGATAATCCGCGCATTGCGCTGGGTCTTGGCTCCGGGGACATTGCCACCGACCGTGGTGACGGCCAGCAGCTCCAGCTCGGGCGCGGCGAAGGCCAGAAACAGCGCCACGGCGTCGTCCACGCCGGGGTCGCAATCGATGATCAGGGACTGAATAGACACCGCCCATGACTAGGCAGGCCGGCCGCGCGGAGCAAGCCGCAACCGCGCCTCAGACCCGACACGCCTCCACGCACGCCGTCACGCATGCTTGGGCCAGCACCTCGGCCGAATCCGTCAGGGGTATGGCGGCGTCTTCGGGGCTCAGCAGCAGCGGAACCTCGGTGCAGCCCGCGATCAGCCCTTGCGCGCCCCCGTCCGCCAGGGCCTGGGCCAGCCGCAACATCCCTGCCCGCGCCGCCTCGCCGACATCGCCGCGCTTGACCCCATAGACCAGCGCCATGAAGGCCTCGCGGTCCGCGCCCTCCAGCAGCACGGTGTCGACGCCGCGCGCCGCCAGCGCCTGCGTGTAAAGCCGCTCGCCCCCCGGCGTCGCCAGCACGCCGATCCGCTTGGCGCCCCCAAGGCCAACCTGGGCCGCCGCCGCATCCGCCGTCGCCGCGATCATGTCGATGAAGCCCAGGCCCTTCGCGGCGCACAGCGCGCGGATCCCGCCCGCCTGGGCGTGGGCGGTGTTGCACGGCATGGCGATCACCTGGGCCCCCGCCGCCGCCAGCCCCTCGGCCATCTGCCCCAGCACTGCCTCGGCCTCGCCCGGCCGCGTGTTGCGATCGGGCACCTGGGGGTTCAGGTCCATCACCACCCGGATGTGATCGGCGTCCCCGTCCGCCGGGGTCAGCGCCTGCACCCGCGCCAGGAACGCCACCGTCGCCGCCGGTCCCATGCCGCCGATCACGCCCATGATCTTGCTCATCGCATCACGCCCCATCCCATGACCGCGGCGGCGGCCAGAACTGCCGGCACGGCGTAGCGGCTCTTCCAGGCCCACGCCACCGCCAGGGCGCCCGCAAAGATCGCTGCGGCCGCCGCCATCGACGGCGCCCGCTGCAAGGTCGCCCATCCCAGCTCCACGCTGGTCGCGGCGATGATTCCTACGACGGCGGCGGCCACCCCGGCCAGACCATCGTGCAGCCGCCGGTCCTCGACCACCGCCTCCAGCCGCTCATAGAAGATCATCGAAAAGGCGAAGGCGGGCGCGAACACCCCGGCCGTCATCGCCAGCGCCCCGCCCCATCCCGCGACCACAAAGCCGACGAAGGTGCAAAAGATCACCAGCGGCGCCGGGATCACCCCCGCAAAGGCGATCCCGTCCAGAAACGCCCCATCGTCAATCAGCCCGCGCCCCACCGTATCGGCGCGCACATAGGGAATGGCGGTATAGGCGCCGCCGAACGTCAGCAGCCCCGCCTTCAGCCCCGTCCAGAACATCGCGGCTGCGCCCACGTCGCCCCCCTGCGCCAACGCCTGTCCGAACACCGGCCCGCCATCCCCCAGCCCGTGCATCGCCAAGGCTGCGACCACCGCCAGCGCCACGACCCCGACGGCCAAGGCCACCCTCCCGGCCCGGACCAGCACATAGGCCGCCCCGCCCGCCGCCAGCACGATCCAGAACGCCGCCCCGGCCAGGGTCGCCGCAAAGCCGACGACGGCGACGGCCCACAGCCAGCGATCCTCCAGAATATGCGATCCGATCTTGCAGACGGCGCGCACGATCACCGCGACCACAGCCGCCTGAACCCCCAGGAACGCCCCGGCCAGCAGGCCCACGACCGGCGACAGCGCCACATAGGCCCAGCCGATCCCCAGCATCAGGATCAGCCCCGGCAGCATGAACCCCAGGCCCGCCAGCAGGCCGCCGATCCGCCCCCGCGCCCGCATGCCCATATGCACGCACAGCTCGTGCGCCTCCGGCCCCGGCAGGACCTGCAACACCGCCAGCAGCCGGTTGAACCGCGCGCTGGACATCCACCCGTCCTGATCGACCAGCTCGCGCCGGATCATCGCGATCTGCGCCACCGGCCCGCCAAACGCCAGCAACCCGAACCGCAGGAACCGCAGAAACACCGCCGCCAAAGACAGCGCGGGCGGGACAGGTTCGATCTCGCGCACCGTCACCCGCCGCCCCCGTCTTCACCGCCTCGAGCCCTCGCGATCCGATAGGGCCCCGCACGCATCACCAGCGGCCGCCCCTTCCAGCTCAGTCGCACCGCACCCTCGTCCACCAGGGCATCCACCGCGGCGTGAACCTGTGGCATCGCCTCGCGCCACGCGCCGTCTTCGCCCGCGACCGCCCGCGCGACCTCGCTAGGGCAGACGGTGGCGTTTTCGGACCGGGCGGCCAGCAGGGCCAGCGTCGCCTCGCGCGGGTCCATGACGGACGGCGCGCCTACAGCGCGCCTTCGATCTCGGTCTGATAGCCGAACAGCCCCTGCGCCCCGCCGGTGTGCAGGAAGACCACCGTCTCGCCCTTGAACCGGCCGGCGCGCGCCAGGGCGATCAGCCCCTTCATCGCCTTGCCGGAATAGACTGGGTCCAGCACGATCCCGTCCAGACGCGCGGCCAGGGTCAGGGCGTCGATCACCCCCTGGTCGATCAGGCCATAGCCCTCGCCCACATAGTCGCAGTCGGCGACAACCATCTCCCTCGTCACGCGACCGGGCTGGCCCAGCAGGGCGGCCGTCTCCTCGGCCAGTTTGAAGACGTTCGCCTCCTGCTTGTCCTTGGGCGCCCGCACTCCGATGCCCAGCACGGGAATGTCCGCCCCCATGACCGCCAGCCCGGCGACCAGACCGGCGTGGGTGCCGGCGCTGCCCGTCGCCGTCACGATGCGGTGGACCTCCAGATCCATCTCATCCGCCTGGACCACGATCTCGCGCGCGCAATCGACATAACCCAAAGCCCCGACCGGGTTCGATCCGCCGCCGGGAATGACATAGGGCTTGCCGCCCCGCGCCCGCAAATCGGCCGCCGTCTTCTCCAGCTCGGCGACCATGTCCGTCCCGCCCGGCACGGTGCGCAGGGTCGCCCCGAACAGCCGGTCCAGCAGCACATTGCCGTTGCCGACATAGTCCGTCGCCTTGGACCCCGTCCGCTCTTCCAGAATGATCTCGCAGGCCAGACCGTGGGCGGCCGCCGCCGCTGCGGTCTGGCGCACATGGTTCGACTGCACCGCCCCTTGCGTCACCAGGGTGTCGGCGTCCTGTTCGAACGCGGCGCCCAGCAGGAACTCCAGCTTGCGGGTCTTGTTGCCGCCGCCGGCCAGGCCGGTGCAGTCGTCGCGCTTGATCCACAGATCCAGTCCCAGCTCCTCCGACAATCGGGGCAGCGGCTCCAGCGGCGTCGGCAGATGGGCCAGGCGGATACGGGCGAAACGGGCGAGATGCATGGGACGGTTTCCTGTTCGCCGTCTTGATAGCCCGCGCCCGTGACATTCAAAAGCGCCGGCCCAGGCCGCCCGCCCCTTCGCCCCGCCCTCGGCCTCAGCCCGGCGCGCCGGCCTCGGCCACACGCGTCGGCGCGACGAAGGCGGCGTCGCACAGGGCCTGGGCGAAGGCGTGGGACGTGACCGCCTGCCGGTCCATCAGGGCGTCCAGCACTCCGGCCCCCGCATCCACCGTCACGACTAGCGGATAACGCCCGACCACCTGACCGCCCTGGGCCGGATCGCGCAGTTCCGCCGTCGCCCGCATCCGGTGTTCGGCGCGATCGCCGGCCAGAATGGCCAGGCGCGGCGCCCGGCTCAGCGCCTCGACGTGGATGCTCAGGTTCAGCCGATGCCGGCCGCCGGCGCACAGCCCCATTTCGTTCAGCACCTCGTCGTTGAAGGTGTCGGCGAAGTCGTCCTCGGCATCCAGCCAGCCGGTCGTGGTCGTGACGCTGCCGATCCGCGCCTGTTCGGCCATGGCGGGCGACAGGGCCATCGGTTCGCCGCCGACCTCCACTGAGGCGCAGGCCGTCAATCCCGCGCACGCCAGAACCGCGATCACAGCGGTCATCTTGATCTGTTTCATCGTTCCCTCTCCCTAGAACTGATACCAAGCTTGGCTGCGAATGAACGCCGCCTGAACGCCGTTCGACAAGCGGTTCGGAGCCAAAGCCGGCGTCCAAGCGTTGCCGCCGCATGATCGCCGCCGCGCCCTTTTTGGATCTGCAACGCGAGCGCGCCTATGTCCGCGATTTGGGCCGCGCCTTCGCCGGCGCCCTGGTGTTCAACATTCCGCTGTTGATGACGATGGAGATGTGGGCGCAGGGCGTGATCATGGACCGCTGGCGGTTGCTGACCTTCATCGTCGCCGGCCTGCCGCTGCTTTACGGCCTGGCCTATTACGCCGGCTTCTCGAAGCGGCGCGGGCCGGTCAACGATGCGTTGGACACCGCCGTGGCCTTGGCGGTCGGCTTCATCACCGCCTCGGTGCTGCTGATCCTGTTCGGCGTCGTCGAATGGGACGCGCCGCCGCGCGAGGGCCTGGGCATGGTCGCGCTTCAGGCCATTCCCGGCGCCATGGGCGCGCTTCTGGCCCGGCGTCAGCTCAGCGGGGATGGCGGAGGCGACACGGATGAGGATCAGGCCTCCTATTTCGGCGAACTGTTCCTGATGGCGGCCGGCGCCCTGTTCTTCGCCCTGAACGTCGCCCCGACCGAGGAGATGATCCTGATCGCCTATAAGGCGACGCCCGCCCACATCCTGGCCCTGATCGCCGTCTCCATCCTTCTGCTGCACCTGATCGTCTTCAAGGCGGGCTTCGCCGGTCAGGAAGAGGCCGATCATCCGATCAAGGCCTTCCTGCATTTCACCCTGCCCGGCTACGCCATCGCCCTGGCCGTCAGCCTGTTCACCCTGTTCCTGTTCGGCCGCACCGACGGCCATGCCGTCGCCGGCGTGGTCCAGACCATGGTCGTCCTGGGCTTCCCCGCCGCCATCGGCGCCGCCGCCGCCCGTCTGTTGGTCTGACCCATGCCCACGAAGAAGAAGCCCGCCGCGTCGACCCGCCCTCTGCTGCAATGGGGCATGGCCTTGCTCGGCGCCGTCATCACCCTGACCGCCATCGGCATCGTGGTGTGGGAGGCGCTGCAGCCCACGGCCCCGCCCGCGCTCAGCGCCCGCATCGTCGCCGTGGACGTCACCGCCGCAGGCCAGGTCGCGACCGTCCGGGTCCAGAACGACGGCGACGACACCGCCGCCGCCGTGGATATCGAAGGGGTTCTGGGCGACCAGACCGCGACCGCCAGCCTGGACTATGTCCCCGGCCACGGCCACGCCAAGGCCTACCTCCGCTTCGACGCCGATCCGCGCGCGGCGGCCGTCTCGGTCAAGGGCTGGTCGGCGCCCTAGGGGGCGCTCAGGCCGCCTGGGCCAGCACCGCGTCCTGCATCCGCTCGACCGTCTGCTGGGGCGCGCCGGCGCCGTCCACCGTGGCCCGCAGCGTCTCCTCCAGCGCCGGGGTCACGCGCACGCTGGCCATGGCCCAGCCGGAAAAGCCGCGCGCCGGGATCGGCTTGCGCTCGATCACCACCACCTCGTCATGACGCGGATCGCCCGCCAGCCGCGTCATCAGCCGGTCCAGATCCTGCGCTGCGCCCTCCAGCACCTGCAGGAACCGTCCGTCGTGGATCAGCAGCGCGCCGGTCAGGTCGTCGCGCGCATTGTTTCGCTGCGAGGTTGCCAGGATGTCCACCTGCATCAACAGGCTGTCGGCGTTCCCCCGCGCGCGGCTGGTGTAGAGGACGCGTTCCAGGTTCAGGCTCATATCCTCGTTTCACTCCGCCGACGCCGGCATCCGGCCCAAGCTTTGCGCATAGCCCAATAAATCCGCCGCGCCTACAACGACTTATGTGCGGTTTCGGACAACTCGACATCCGCTGCGACGCGGGTTAGCCTGCAGGCGTTCTCCGGGGGGTCGCAATCGAGCGGCTGAGATAGAGGTTTCTCCTCTGACCCGTCGAACCTGATCCGGGTCATGCCGGCGAAGGGATGAGTACGCTTCTGGTCCACGCTACAGGACCCTCGCGCCCGACGTCGGCGGACCTCAAACCGTTTGAGGCCGCCATGAACATCCAAGTCACCCCGCCCGCCCTGCCCGAAGAGCTCGAACTGGCTCAAGCAGAGAGCGACCGCGTCGCGAGCGCTAGCCACGAAGGGAATGTGGATCTGGCTCTGAAAGACGCGCGCGAACAGGTGATGAAGGAGACCGGGACCATCCCGACCGGCGAACGGGCCGGCAGCCGCAAGGTCTATGTCGCCGGCGAACTCTATCCCGACATCCGCGTCCCCTTCCGCGAGGTCGCCGTCCACCCCTCGGCCAACGAGCCGCCGGTGACCATCTATGACTCATCGGGCCCCTACACCGACCCGACCGTGACCATCGACATCAAGCGCGGCCTGCCCCACGTCAAATCCAGCTGGCAGCTGGATCGCGGCGACATCGCCCCGGTCGCCAATCCGCGCGAGGTCAAGCCCGAGGACAACGGCCATGCGTCCGGCCGCCACCTGGCCCCGCGCTTCGACACCTCCAACCACCGCGTCTTCAAGGGCGTCGAGGGCCGCCCGGTCACCCAGTACGAATATGCCAAGGCCGGCATCATCACGCCCGAGATGGAATATGTCGCCATCCGCGAGAACCTGCGCCGCGAGCAAAACGCGCCCTGCATTCGCGACGGCGAGGACTTCGGCGCTTCGATCCCCGACTTCGTGACGCCCGAGTTCGTGCGGCAGGAGATCGCGCGCGGCCGCGCCATCATCCCGCACAACATCAACCACCCCGAGGTCGAGCCGATGATCATCGGCCGCAACTTCCTGGTGAAGATCAACGCCAACATCGGCAACTCGGCCGTCCTGTCCTCCGTGGACGACGAGGTCGACAAGCTGGTCTGGGCCACCCGCTGGGGCGCCGACAACGTCATGGACCTGTCGACGGGCCGCAACATTCACAACATCCGCGACTGGATCATCCGCAACTCCTCCGTCCCCATCGGCACCGTCCCCATCTATCAGGCGCTGGAGAAGGTGGGCGGCGTCGCCGAGGACCTGACGTGGGAGGTGTTCCGCGACACCCTGGTCGAACAGGCCGAACAGGGCGTGGACTATTTCACCATCCACGCGGGCGTTCGCCTGCCCTTCGTGCCGATGACGGCCAAGCGGGTGACGGGCATCGTCTCACGCGGCGGCTCCATCATGGCCAAATGGTGCCTGGCCCACCACAAGGAGAGCTTCCTCTACGAGCATTTCGAGGACATCTGCGACATCATGCGCGCCTATGATGTCAGCTTCAGCCTGGGCGACGGCCTGCGCCCCGGCTCCATCGCCGACGCCAATGACGAGGCCCAGTTCGCCGAGCTGCGCACCCTGGGCGAACTGACCAAGATCGCCTGGGCCAAGGGCTGCCAGGTCATGATCGAGGGCCCCGGCCACGTGCCGATGCACAAGATCAAACAGAATATGGATGAGCAGCTGAAGCACTGCCACGAGGCGCCCTTCTATACGCTTGGCCCCCTGACCACCGACATCGCGCCGGGCTATGACCACATCACATCCGCGATCGGCGCGGCCATGATCGGCTGGTTCGGCACGGCCATGCTCTGCTACGTCACGCCCAAGGAGCACCTGGGCCTGCCGGATCGTCAGGACGTCAAGGACGGCGTCATCACCTACAAGATCGCCGCCCACGCCGCAGACCTGGCCAAGGGCCACCCTGCCGCCCGCCTGCACGACGACGCCCTGTCACGCGCCCGATTCGAGTTCCGCTGGGAGGATCAGTTCAACCTGGGGCTGGACCCAGAAACCGCCCGCAAATACCACGACGCCACCCTGCCCAAGGAGGCCCACAAAACCGCCCACTTCTGCTCCATGTGCGGTCCCAAGTTCTGCTCGATGAAGATCAGCCAGGACATCCGCGACGCCGCGGCGGCCCAGAACGACGCCGGCGCCTCCCTGTCGGAAGCCGAAGCCGGCATGGCCGAAATGAGCGCGAAATTCAGGGCTGGGGGCGGCGTGGTGGAGGTGAAGGTGTAGCGACCTAAATCCACCACAACGCATGGTTAACAGCGCGTCAACCAAATCGGTGCAGTTGTTTGCGCGCCAGAGGCCTGTGAGTTCCAAATGCAAAATACATCCCACGCGGTTATGTCGCAGCGCGTAGAAGCTGCAGACAGTCCCGATGATTTCCCTACCCCTCCTTGGGCAACGCGGGCGCTCCTTGAGCACGTGATTGGAACGAATGAACTGCAAACGTTGACCTGCTTGGAGCCGGCATGCGGAGCAGGGCACATGGCTAAGGTGCTAAAAGAATATTTTGGCGAAGTCCGCTGCTCGGACGCATACGACTACGGATATGCGCCAGTGCGAGACTTTCTGTCTTACCCTTATGAGACCAATGGAGTGGACTGGGTGATAACAAACCCCCCGTTCCGATTAGCAGAGGACTTTGTGCACCGGTCGTTTGATGTAGCGCGCAGGGGCGTCGCTATGCTTGTCCGCACCGTCTTTTTAGAAAGTGTTGGGCGATACAACCGGCTGTTCAAGACCAATCCTCCAACCAAGTTCGCGCAGTTCGTCGAACGAGTGCCAATGGTCAAAGGCAGATTAGACGATAAGGCCTCAACCGCGACGGGATATGCTTGGTTGGTTTGGGAACATGACCGTGTTGATGAACCACGCGTCGTATGGATTCCCCCTTGCAGAAGACAACTGGAGAAGCTTAACGATTACAACTCCAGGCAGCCTTCGCTGCTCTGAGGTTGTGGAAGGGTTCATCTATGGCGTCGAACAAGCGTAGCATACCAGAAATCCGCGAGCGTCTCCGTGAATTGGCAAACCTCCATAATATGGACGAGCTGCGGGAACTTGCAGACGAGATGCATCGAAACCCTCCCGCTAAAGCGCGAGCACCCGTTCGAAGCCAGAAGCTAACCCCCGAACTGGCCCAAGAAATCCGAGATTACGCGCGCGCTAATCCTCAAGCTCATCAACAAGACATTGCGGAACATTTCGGAGTGAACCACGGACGCGTGTCCGAAGCTCTCAACAATGTTGTTTAGGACCAAGTTGCGATAGCGAGAACCGTTTCTGCACGTCCATTGGACTAGAAAGTGGCAGGCGCACGTCGCCATTTCCGGGCCAGATTAAACGCATGCCTACCCTCGTCCTCCTCGCCGGACCCAACGGCGCCGGCAAGACCACCTTCATCAACCGCTTCCTGCGTCAGCGGGCGGAGGCGTTTCGGTTCGTGAACCCGGACGAGGTCGCGCGGGGTCTGGCGGGCGAAGGCGCAGCGCGCGATCTGGCGGCGGGGCGGCTGGTGCTGGAGCGGCTGGACGCCCTGTTCGTCGAGCGGGCCGACGTGGTGCTGGAGACGACCCTGGCCACCCGCTCCCACGCCCCGCGCATTCGCCGGTTCAAGGCGGCGGGATACCGGGTCGAACTGATCTATCTGCGCCCGCCCTCGGCGGACTTCTCCGTCGCCCGCGTGGCGCGCCGCGTGGCCCAGGGCGGTCACGGCATTCCCGAGGACACATTGCGTCGCCGCTTCGAGCTCAGCCTCGACTATCTGGAGACGACCTACAAACCGCTGGTGGACGCGTGGGAGGTCTATGCGAGTAGCGACGACGGCCTCGAACTGTTAGATTGGGGACCGCAATGAAGACGCTCTTCGACCGAGAAACCGTTCTGAAGGCCGGACGCGACGCCGCCCGGATCGCACGCGAAGGCACGCGCGAGGAGAAGTCCGGCAAGTTCCTGCCGCCCCCCGGCTGGAAGGGCCATCTGGTCACCGCCGCCGACGCCGCGCCTGCGCCGAAGAAGCGGGCTTAAGCCTTCCCTCTCCCGTTGGGAGAGGGCTTGAGCGCCTGAGAGCCGTCAGGCGATCAGACTTGCGCGAAAGGGTGAGGGTTGGACCTCGCCGGTAACGCACGACCCTCACCCTTTGGCGGCTTCGCGCCGCCCTGCGGGTCAGCCAAGGCGCATCGCTGACGCTCTGCGGGCTTCAAGCCCTCTCCCAACGGGAAAGGCAATGCATAGCTAGCCCCCGTACCTATGCACGACGTCCCTGCCCCGGCCGTTGAAATCCCTCGCCTTTCACGAAATCGCCGCCTTCTACCCGATCGCGCTTCGGGGCGGCCTTAGACTGGCGGGGCGTCCTGTGTCGGGCGCGGGCGACAGGCCGGGGATGGCATGGACGACGACCACAGCTATGACGACGGCGGGTTCGAGGGGCCGCGCGATCCGTTTTACGATGCGATGACCCAGCAGGCGCTGGATCAGATCCGCATCCTGCGCGAGGCGGGTCTGGAGCAGACGTATCGCGACGCCCTGCATCACGATTCCTCGCCCGAGGCCGAGGCGGCCTTCTGGCGCGCGCACGGCCTGCCGATGCATCTGTTGCGGCTGCCGGATCTGGTCACCTCGGACCCCGCCGCGCGCGCGGCCGACCGGGTGCAGAACCGGGGCTATCGCCGCCTGTCGAAAGAGGCGTGGGAGGCGGCGGGCACGGCCTATCTGGCCGGGTCCACGGCCGAGGAGGTCAGCGCCGTCTATGGCATGGCGGTCAGCACCTTTCGCGCCCGCGCCAAGGATGAGGGCTGGCGGCGCGAGGATCAGCCCGATCCGTTGCGCGAGCCGATCGACCTGGAGGCCGAGACGGCCGACGGTTTGCCCAACTATGGCGCCATGGCGGCCCACGCCCTGGTGCGGCTGAACCGGGCGCTTCAGGCCGGGCGCGCGCTGGAGGCCGCGCGCTGGGTGCGGCTGCACGCCGACCTGACCCGCATGGCCGCCGCCCCGCCCGCACCTTCGTCTCAGCCCCCGCCGAAGCCGCCGGCGCCGCCCCCGGCGCCGCCCAAGGAACCCGACCTGGGCGAACGCGCCGCCGCCGTCGCCGAACAGGTCGGCCTGATCGCCCGCGAGGCCTGCGCCCTCAACCGCGGCGACTACGCCGGCCGCGACGCCCTGATGGCCCGCCTCGAAGCGCTCGACGACCTGAAACCGGCCCCGAGATCAGACGAATTAGACGAAATAGACGGTGTTTTTGTCCCCCGACCGCCGGACTGACCGTCTCCTCCCCATCGCCTGCGATGGGGAGGGGGACCGCGCCCTCTGGGCGGGGTGGAGGGGCTGTTGAGGCCTCACAGACGTCGATTTTACAGAAGGAACCCCTCCGTCACGGCGCCAGGCGGCGCCGCGCCGCCTCCCCGCTGCGCAGGGAGGAGACGGCCTAGACCTCCGACGCGATCTTGCGCAGGGCCTCTTCGAACACCGAGGCCGGCTGGCCGCCCGAGATCAGATATTTGCCCTCGACGACCACGGCCGGGACCGAGGTGATGCCGCGTGCGCGCCACAGATCTTCGGCTTGGCGCACGGCCTGGGCGTAGCGGCCCGAGGCCAGCACCTCGCCCGCCTCGGCCCGGTCCAGCCCGGCCTTTTCGGCGGCGACGGTCAAAACCCCGGCGTCGGTCAGGTTGCGGTTCTCGGTGAAGTGGGCGGTGAACAGCGCCTGTTTCAGCGCCTTCTGCCTGTCCGGCGCCGTCTCGTGCGCCCAATGCAGCAGGCGGTGGGCGTCGAAGGTGTTCCAGATGCGGCTGTCGTCGGTCATGCGCATGTCGAAGCCCACCTCGCCCGCCCGCTCGCGGATCATGGCGCGGTTGGCGGCGGACTGCTCAGGCGACGCGCCGTATTTGCGGCCGATGTGTTCGACGATGTTCTCGCCCTCGGGCGCGATCTGGGGGTTCAGTTCGAACGGCTGAAAGGCGATGTCGGCGGCGATCCCCTCGTCCTTCAGCGCGTCCAGGGCCGTGTCCAGCCCGCCCAGCCCCACCACGCACCAGGGGCAGACGACGTCGGAGACGAAGTCGATCTTCAGGGTCTTGAGCGGAGCGTTCATGGCGCGGCCTTCTGGAACAGCGTGTGTTGCATAAGGATATGGCGACGCCGCGCCGCGCGACAAGTCTCAGCCCAGGCTCAAATCCCTGGGTGGGCGGATCCGGCGCCAGCGCGCCTCCACGAAGGCGAAGGCGCCGAAGGCCATCAGCCCCGCCGCCGTCAGCCCCAGGATCCACGATCCGCCCGGCTGGGCCTCCAGCGCATCCAGCGCCGCCGCCGTCGTCGTCACCTCGCCCGAGCGCGCATGCAGCCCCGCCAGAACCACAAACACCCCCAGCGGCAGATAGGCGAACCCGCGCGCCGCATAGCCCGCCCGCGCCAGCGCCGTCGCCGTGCCGCAGAAGGCCTTGGGGCAGGCCAGGGCGTCGTCGAAGTCGTCGCGGATGGCTCTGACGATATTGCCGACGCCGACGCCCAGCACCACCAGCCCCGCCCCGATCAGCAGCACCTCGCCGAACGGCATCCCCAGCAGCATGGCCGCCTTCTCCTGGTTCTCGGCTACGCTCTCGGCCTGGGCCGCAGAGGCGTTCGTCGCCTCGCCGAACTCGTCCAGATATTCGAACACCCCCGACGCCAGCACGCCGTAGAACAGGCCGCTGACCGCCTGGCCCGCGCGCGTTGTCCAGCCCTTCAGGTCGCGGCCCTCGTGATCCGCGTCGAACACCGCCTGCAAGACCCGCCAACCGACGAAGGCCCACAGGCCCAGCCCCAGCAGCACCAGCCAGACCTTGCCGAACGGCTGCTCGGCCAGCCAGCCCGCCGCCCCGCTGGTCCCCACCGCATCGCCGATCCGGTCCGTCGCCGCCAGCAGGGTCAGCGCCCCAGCCGACAGGTAAACGAAGCCTCGCGCCCCATAGCCGACCCGCGCCGCCCATTCGATCAGGGTCACCAGCGGCGGCAGGCGAAGGGTCTTGGCGGCTTTCATGATGTCTCCCACGTCAGGCCGCCCTCAACGCGCCGGCCGAGGCAAAGGCTCCGCTTCCACCCTGTGTCGACATCCGACAGACGCCGGCGGGCGTATGCCGCTACGGTTCGCATCGTTGGGAGCCGTTCGCTTGAACATTTACGAGTTTCACTTCTTCGACGAGGCGGATCGCCGTCCGATGCTCGACTTCTTCGACGGCGCCGACGACGCCACGGCGTTGGAAGCCGCGCGGTCGCAGCTGGCGCGCCATGCCTCCTGCGTGGGCGTCGAAGTGCTGGAAGCCGGGCGCCTGGTCGGCCGCGTCACCCGCTGAGCCTCGGCTGCGCTCTGCCCGATCGCGTACACAACGCGGTAAAGACACGACTTTTCCCCAGAAAGCCGCGTGACATATAGCAACGCTGTGTCGAGTTTCGACAGACGCCGCGCTCAGATCGCCTTATGCGCGAACTTATGAACCGCCTCTCGCCTGGCAACCGATTGATCCAAGGGCTGAACCCCGACGATCGCGACGCTCTCCTCGCCATCGCCACTCCGGTGGAATTCGCGCCCGGCCATGTGTTCAGCGAGCCTGACGACGCCATCGAACACCTGCATTTCATCGACAGCGGCTTCTGCTCCTCGGTCGCAGTGCTGGAGGACGGCCGGACCGTGGAGACCGTGATGATCGGGCGCGAAGGCGTGCTGGGCGTCGTCGCCTCGGTCGTGCCGCACCATGCCCACACCCGCAGCGTGGCCCAGGTCGTCGGAACGGCGCGCCGGGTGGACGCCGCCAAGTTCCGCGCCCTGTCGGCTCAACGGCCGGGCGTTCGCGACGCCGTCGCCGAATACATGGCGCGGCTTCAGGGCGAGTTGGAGCAGTCGGCCGCCTGCAACGCCCTGCACCACGCCGGCCAGCGGTTCGCCAAATGGCTGCTGCGCTGCCACGACCGGGTCGAGGGCGACACCCTGAACCTGACGCAGGAGTATCTGGCCTCCATGCTGGGCTCGCAGCGGACCACGGTGAACGAGGCGGCGCAGGGGCTTCAGAAGGCGGGGGCCATCGCCTATTCGCGCGGCCGGATCACGGTGCTGGATCGCGCCGCCTTGGAGCGGGCGGCCTGCGAATGCTACCGCCGGGGCGGAGACCGGCAGCCCTAGTCGACCTGGGCGGCCGGTAGTTCGAGCACCGCCTTCAGCCCGCCCATGTCGCTGTCCGACAGCATCAACCGCCCGCCGTAGGCGCGCGTCAGGTCGTCCACGATCGACAGGCCCAGGCCCGAACCCGGCGCGCTCTCGTCCAGCCGCGCGCCACGCTGCATGACCGTGTCTCGCTGATCCGCCGGCAGCCCCGCACCATCGTCCTCGACCACCAGGATCATCTGCCCCAAGCCGCTGCCACCCGCCGAGACGCGCACCCGGCGCCTGGAGAACTTGGCGGCGTTCTCGATCAGATTGCCCAGGATTTCCTGCAAATCCTGACGCTCGCCCAGGAAGGACAGGCTGTCGGGCGCGCGCCAGTCGATCTCGACGTTCTTGTCACGGAACACCTGTTCGATCATCACCGCCAGCTCGTCCAGCACCTCGGCGACGGGCGTCGTCTCGCCCAGACCGTGGGCGGCGCGGGCGGCGGCGCGGGCGCGGCGCAGGTGGTGATCGACCTGGCCCTGCATGATCTTGGTCTGGCGCCGCACCAACTCGGGCAGATCGCCCTCGCTCGTCCCCGCCTCGGCCAGCATGACGGAGATCGGCGTCTTCAGCGCATGGGCCAGGTTGCCGACGTGGGTGCGCTGTCGATCCACGACTTCCTGATTGTGATCCAGCAGGCGGTTCACCTGCTCGGCCAGGGGCTGGATTTCCTGCGGATAGGAGCGGCCGATCCGCGCCGACCTGCCCTTACGTACATCCGCGATCTCATCGCGCAGGTCGAACAGGGGGCGCAGGCCGATCCGCACCTGGATGAAGACCGCCGATACGAGTCCGAGCCCCAAGATCAGGAGGGCGATCCAGGTCACGCGGGCGAACTGACGCGTGTCCGCATCGACGTCCGAGCGATCCAGCGCGGCGATGAAGATGACCGGATGTTCGTGCCGGGGGATGGACTTCATGCTGGCGGCGACGCGCAGCGGCTCGCGCGTCTCGGCGTCGTCCTTGGGGCCGGTGGTATTGAAGGTGATGACGTCGCCGAAAGCCGCATCCAGGCGCGCGGGCAGGTCGGCGGGCAGGGCCAGATCATAGCGCCACAGCGAGGTCGAACGCGCCAGACTGACCAGCCGCCCGTCGGGGCGCACCTCCATGATCTGCCAGTATTTGCCCGACAGCAGCCGCAGAGTTCTGGCGTCCTGGATCTGCGGAATGGCTTCGCCCTGCGGCGTGCGACTGGCGCCGACCACGATCTCGTCGAT
The DNA here is from genome assembly GCF_900102995.1 of Brevundimonas sp. 374. Lineage (NCBI taxonomy): Bacteria > Pseudomonadati > Pseudomonadota > Alphaproteobacteria > Caulobacterales > Caulobacteraceae > Brevundimonas > Brevundimonas sp. 374. The sequence goes on from NZ_FNKT01000002.1 coordinate 422,412, forward strand.
CGTCTCGTTGAGCATGGCGCCCAGACGCCGCAGGGCGGATTCCTGAAAGGCCTGGGTCAGCACCAGCGCTGAAATGACCAGAGCGACCACGATCCAGGCCGAAGCCAGCCAGATCAGCCGGCGCGTCAGGGAGCGACCGGGGCGACCGAACCAGCGGCCCCAGTCGTGGAGCGCGTCGGCGTTGGGTTTCGAAGCCGTCGCCTCGGTCACGCCGGGTCGGATTCGCCCGCCAGCGGCGTCAGCCGATAGCCGAGGCCGCGCACGGTCTCGATCCGGTCCGATCCGACCTTCTTGCGCACCCGGCCGATGAAGACCTCGATGGTGTTGGAATCGCGGTCGAAGTCCTGATCGTAGAGGTGTTCGACCAGTTCGGTGCGGCTGATGACCCGGCCCTGATGCATCATCATGTAGTGCAGCAGCCGGTATTCCAGCGAGGTCAGGCGCAGGGGCTCGCCATTGACGCTGGCCCGCGCCGCGCGGGGATCCAGCCGCAAGCCGCCGCACGACAGGGTCGCCGAGGCGATGCCCGCCGAGCGGCGCAGCAGCGCCCGCAGACGCGCCAACAACTCCTCGGTATGGAAGGGCTTGGTCAGATAGTCGTCGGCGCCGGCGTCGAAGCCCGCCACCTTGTCCGACCAGGCGCCGCGAGCCGTCAGGATCAAAACCGGCGTCGTCTTGCCCTCTCGCCGCCAGCGCTCCAGCACCGACACGCCGTCGATCTTGGGCAGGCCCAGATCAAGGACGATGACGTCATAAGGCTCGTTCTCGCCCAGATAGTGGGCTTCCTCGCCGTCCGGCGCATGGTCCACGGCATAGCCCGCGTCGCCCAGCGCCGCCTTAAGCTGACGCGACAGATCTGCGTCGTCCTCGACCAGAAGCACGCGCATCAGTTCGGCCTGCGACGTTGATTGTTGTTGTCGGGACGCGCCTGTCCGGTCTGGCCGTCAACCACGACCTCCCGCACGCGTCCGTCGCGTTCGACCAGGACGGAATAGTTGCCGTCGCGGCGCGGTTGGGTGTCGATGGGGCGACCGCCGCCGGCCTCGCCGCCACGACGACGGGCCTCGTCGGGACTGACGCGTGGACCACGGTCCTGCGAGCGCTGGTCCTGATCGCGCGACTGGGCCTGCGCCGACGTCGTCATGACGGGCGCGAAGGCCAGACCGAGAGCCAGGGCCAGGGCCGGAGGGGCGATCAGGAGAGGGGCGGGTTTACGAAACATGGCGACCGATCTAGTCCCGATCATCTGAACGGGCGCTGAATACGTCGTATAGTTTAAAGCGAACGCTGCTCCAAACCGGAGACCAAATCAGAAGACGGCGGTGTGACGTCTTTTTCATCCAGATGAACCAAACCTGATCGATCCTGTTCAGAACCGGCTCAGTCGCCGGGTGCTCAAATCGCCTCATCGCTGGTCACCCTGACCGGCAGAACATTTGAGGAGATCGCCATGCGCAAGCTCATCGTCCCCGCCATCGCCCTAGCCGCCGCCTCGGTCGCCGCCCCGTCCTTCGCCCAATCCTATCACCACCGCCCGGCCCCGCCCCATCACGCCAGCTATGGCTCGTGGCAGTCGATCAACGCCCGCCAGGCCAACCTGGATCGCCGCATCGATCAGGGCGTCCGCAACGGCCAGCTGAGCCGCCGCGAAGCCACCCGTCTGCGCGGAGAGTTCAACAGCCTGCTGCGCCTGGAAGCCAACTACCGCCGCGGCGGCCTGACCGCCTGGGAACGCCAGGACCTGGACCGTCGCTTCGACCGCCTCTCGGCCCAGATCCGCTATGAACGCCGCGATTACGACAACCGTCGGGGCTGATCATCTCGACGAAGACACCTGGAAGCGCGGCCGCAAGGCCGCGCTTTTCTTATTTGATCTGAAGCCAAACGGCCGGGCGCTGCGCGGCGCATCCTCAAGCACGCCCTTGCTTCAGAAGGTCGGGTTGCGGGCGCTTCAAATGTCGCCAGCGCTGCGACCGACCCAGCTTCCTTAGTTTTATGAATCCTTTAGGTCGGCGGCCCGGACTCGCATCGCGCCATTATGCCGCCCGGTGGTCTGTTCCCGCTCGAACTTGAGCGAGGAGGCCGGATTGGCCGATGTGATTTTTCTGGCGGTGGGTGCGGGGGCGTTCGCCGTCTTCGCCTTGCTGGCCACAGCGTTGAAACGGGTGTGACGATGATCGCCATGCTCTGGGGGGCGGGGGCGCTGGTCGTCGCCGTTTACATGGTCGCGGCGCTGCTGCGGCCCGAGCGGTTCTGAGGAACCGGGACGGATTTCATGAACATGCAAGGATGGGGCGAGATCGCCCTGACCCTTGGGCTGGCCGTAATGCTCGGCTGGCCCATCGGCGTTTATATGTCGCGCGTCTGGAACGGCGAGCGGACCTGGCTGGACCCGGTGCTGAAGCCGGTCGAGGCCGTCTTCTATGGCGCCGCCGGCGTCGATCCGAAACGCAGCCAGGGCTGGCTGGGATATGCCGGCGCCCTTTTGGCCTTCAATCTGGCGGGCTTTGTCCTGCTGTATGCGATCTTGCGTCTGCAGGGCGTGCTGCCGCTGAACCCGCAAGGGTTCGCAGGCGTGTCGCCGCATCTGGCCTTCAACACCGCCGTCAGCTTCGTGACCAACACCAACTGGCAGAGCTATGGCGGCGAGGCGACCCTGTCGACCTTCACCCAGATGGTCGGCCTGACGGTGCAGAACTTCGTTTCGGCGGCGACGGGCGCGACAATCGCGGCGGCGCTGGCGCGCGCCTTTGTGGCCAATCGCGGCGAGGGGGTGGGCAACTTCTGGGCCGATCTGACGCGCACGACGCTGTATGTCCTGCTGCCCGCTGCTTTGATCCTGGCTGTGGCCCTGTCAGGTCTCGGCATCGTTCAGAGCCTGGCGGCCCATGTGACGGCGACCGGCATCGAGGGCGGATCCCAGACCTTGCCGCTGTTCCCGGCGGCCAGCCAGGTGGCGATCAAACAGCTGGGCATCAACGGCGGCGGCGTCTTCAACGTCAACGGCGCCCATCCGTTCGAGAACCCGAACGCCATCACCAATCTGCTGACCGCCGTGGCGATCAACGTCATGGGCTGGGCGGCCTTCTTCGCCTTCGGCCGCACGGCCATGGCGGGACGCGACATCCGCGCCCTGGCGGCGGCGGCCCTGATCATCCTGACCGTGTCTTCGGCCGCCATGTATTTCATCGAGACCCAGCCGGCCCCGTCCCTGGTCGCCGCCCAGGTGGACGCCTCGGTGAACATGGAGGGCAAGGAGGTCCGCTTCGGCGCGCCGGCCTCCACCGTCTGGTCCGTCGTCACGACCGGCGCCTCGAACGGCTCGGTCAACTCGATGCACGCCAGCTACATGCCGCTGGGCGGAGCCTTGCAAATGTTCCTGATGCAGCTTGGCGAGATCTTGCCGGGCGGGATCGGTTCGGGCATCGCCATCATGGTGGTGATGGCCCTGCTGTCGGTCTTCGTCGCCGGCCTCATGGTCGGGCGGACGCCGGAATATCTGGGCAAGAAGATCGAGGCGCGCGAGATCCAGTTCGCCATGATCGCGGTGCTGATCCTGCCGCTGGCGGTGCTGGGGTTCTCGGCGATCTCCGCCGTCTTTCCGACGGCGCTGGCGGGCCTGCTGAACAAGGGACCGCATGGGCTTTCCGAGATCCTGTACGCCTACACCTCGGCGGCGGCGAACAACGGTTCAGCCTTTGCGGGCCTGACCGCCAACGCCCCCTGGTGGAACACGACCCTGGGTCTGGGGATGCTGTTCGGGCGGTTCGTTCCGGCCGTCGCCGTCCTGGCCATCGCCGGCAGCCTGGTGGTCAAGCCCAAGCTGGCGCCCAGCCCCGGCACCCTGCCGACCGACAACGGCCTGTTCATCGGCCTGCTGATCGGCGTGATCCTCATCCTCGGCGGCCTGCAGTTCCTGCCCGCCCTCGCCCTGGGACCGATCGTCGAGCACTTCCAGGTGCTCGCGGCGGTCGCCGGCGCCTGATCCTTCGGACATCCTGACATGACACAAGTAACTCTGGATCCCCGCGAGGGCGGCCGTGCGTCGCCTCTTGCGGGCGGCCTCTCGGGACAGATGATCGGACGCGCCGTGGGCGACGCCTTCGTCAAGCTGAACCCCGTAAAGCTGATCAACAATCCGGTCATCTTCACCACCTGGATCGTGGCGCTTCTGTCCACGCTCTCGGCGGCTGCGGCCATCGCGGGCGGTCAGTCGGCGGGCTTTGCGGTGCAGCTGGCGCTGTGGCTGTGGGCCACGGTCCTGTTCGCCAACGTCGCCGAAAGCATCGCTGAAGGGCGGGGCAAGGCGGCGGCCGATTCCTTGCGCACCACCCGCGTCACGACCAAGGCCAAGCTGATCGTCGATCCGAAGACCGGCAGCGTGGTCCCGACCAACGCCTCTGAGCTTGAAGTCGGGTCGATCATTCTGGTCGAGGCCGGCGATGTGATCGCCTCGGACGGCGAAATCATCGAGGGCGTCGCCTCGGTCAACGAGGCCGCCATCACCGGCGAGAGCGCCCCGGTGATCCGTGAAAGCGGCGGCGACCGTTCCGCCGTCACCGGCGGCACGACCGTCGTCTCGGACTGGATCAAGGTGCGCATCACCGCCAAGCCCGGCTCGACCTTCCTTGATCGCATGATCGCCATGGTCGAGGGCGCGGACCGCCGGAAGACGCCGAACGAGCTGGCCCTGGCCGTGCTGCTGGCCGGCCTGACCCTGATCTTCCTGATCGCGGTCGTGACCCTGGTGGGCCTGGGCGCCTATTCCGGCGTCGATCTGGATCCGATGGTGCTGGGCGCCCTGTTCATCACCCTGATCCCGACCACGATCGGGGGCCTGCTTTCCGCCGTCGGCATCGCCGGCATGGACCGGTTGCTGAAGGTGAACGTGCTGGCCACCTCGGGCCGTGCGGTGGAGGCAGCAGGCGACGTCGACACCCTGTTGCTCGACAAGACCGGCACCATCACCTTCGGCAACCGCATGGCGACCGAAGTCATCCCGGTTCCGGGCGTGCGCCCCGAGGCCGCCTTGGCCGCCGCCGTCATGGCGTCGCTCGCCGACGAGACGCCCGAGGGCCGCTCCATCGTCGAGCTGGGCCGCAACGCCGGTGTCTCGGTCGATCAGCCGGCCGGCGCCGTCGCCATTCCCTTCACCGCCGTCACCCGCCAGTCGGGCCTGGACGCCGGCAAGGACAGCTGGAGGAAGGGCGCGGTCGATGCGGTACTGAAGGATCTGAACCTGACCGACGGCGCGGCCCCGGCCGAGTTCCGCCAGGCCGTGGACCGGATCGCCCGTTCGGGCGGCACGCCCCTGGCCGTGACCCAGAACGGCGTCCTAGTCGGCGTCATCCACCTGAAAGACGTGGTCAAGCCGGGCGTGAAGGCGCGCTTCGCCGACCTGCGCCGGATGGGCCTGCGCACCGTCATGATCACCGGCGACAATCCGGTGACCGCCGCCGCCATCGCTTCGGAAGCGGGAGTGGACGACTACCTCGCCGAGGCCACGCCTGAGGACAAAATGCGCCTGATCAAGGCCGAACAGGCCAAGGGTCGCCTGGTCGCCATGTGCGGCGACGGCGCCAACGACGCCCCGGCCCTGGCCCAGGCCGATGTCGGCGTGGCCATGCAGACCGGCGCCCAGGCCGCACGCGAGGCCGGCAACATGGTCGATCTGGACAGCGACCCGACCAAGGTCATCGAGATCGTCGAGGTCGGCAAGCAACTGTTGATCACGCGCGGCGCCCTGACGACCTTCTCGGTCGCCAACGACGTGGCCAAATATTTCGCGATCATCCCGGCGATGTTCGTGGTGGCCCTGCCGTCGCTTGGCGCGCTGAACGTCATGCGTCTGCACAGCCCTGAGAGCGCCATCCTGTCGGCGGTGATCTTCAACGCCCTGGTCATCGTCGCCCTGATCCCGCTGGCGCTGAAGGGCGTCAAATACCGGGCCATCGGCGCCGGCGCGCTTCTGGGTCGCAATCTGCTGATCTACGGCCTGGGCGGCCTGATCGCCCCGTTCGTCGGCATCAAACTGATCGACCTGCTCATCTCCGGCCTGGGTCTGGCGTGATGCGTCGGGAGGTCTCTCGCATCCTGCAACTCGTCGTGGCGGTGCTGGTCATCGCCGTGATGTGGGGCGTGGCGACGCTGCAGCAGACCGATCCGCGCACCCGCTCCAATCCCATGGCCATTCATCCTGTTCGAATAGAGAAATCCAATGCGTAAATCCTTCTCCAGGGCCTCGGGCCGCAATGACGCCTGGTTCGCCGCCGCCTGTATCGTCGGGCTCGCCGGTTTGGGCCTGTGCAGCGAAGCCAAGGCCCAGGACGTGTCGGCGAACGTCGCCGTCACCTCCGACTATGTCTTCCGCGGCGTCAGCCAGACCCAGGAAAACCCCGCGATCTCGGCCGGCGTCGATCTGACCAGGAACGGCTTCTACGCCGGCGGCTGGGCCTCCAACGTCGATTTCGGCGACGACACGGACGCCGAGGTCGATCTGTATGCCGGCTATCGGCCCGAGGTCGCCGGCTATGCGCTGGACTTCGGCGTGATCGGCTATCTCTACGCCGGTCAGCCGGACGGCGCCGATTATGACTATGTCGAGTTCAAAGCCGCCGCCTCACGCGCCGTGGGTCCGGCCACCCTGGGCGCCGCCGTCTATTACTCACCCGACTTCTTCGGCGCGGCCGAGGACGAGGCGACCTATGCCGAGGTCAACGGCGCGGTCAGTCCGGCCGACAAATGGACCGTCTCGGGCGCCGTCGGGCGTCAGTGGGTGTCGTCGGACCTGGATTACACCACCTGGAACCTGGGCGCGGCCTATCAGCTGACCGACACTCTGGCGCTGGACCTGCGCTATCACGACACCGACCAACACGACTTCGGCGACATCTACGGCGCGCGCGCCGTAGCCACGCTGAAGGCGACCTTCTGAGGCGACGACCATGGTCAACCAACTTCGCCGGGCCCTCGTCATGACGGCCCTGTTCACCCTGCTGCTGGGCCTGGCCTATCCGCTGGCCGTCACCGGCATCGCCCAGGTCGCCTTCCCGGACCAGGCCAACGGCAGCCTGGTGCGCGACGCCGGCGGGCGGGTCGTCGGCTCGTCCCTGATCGGCCAGCCTTTCGTCGGCGCGACCTATCTGCATCCGCGCCCGTCGGCGGCGGGCGACGGCTATGACGCCGCCGCCTCGTCCGGCTCCAACATGGGGCCGCTGAACCCGGACCTGATCGCTCGCGTCGCCGAAAGCGCCCAGGCCATCCGCGCTGAGGACGGTCCGGGTATCATCCCCGCCGATGCGGTGACGACCTCGGGTTCCGGTCTCGACCCGGACGTGTCTCCGGCCTACGCTCGGCTTCAGGCCGCGCGGATCGCCCGCGCCAGAGGCGTTCCCGTGCAGCAGGTCCAGAGCATCATCGACGCGCACATCGAGGGGGCCTTCCTCGGCTTCATCGGCCAGCCGCACGTCAATGTGCTGATGACCAACCGCGCGCTGGACGCCCGCTTCGGCGCGGAGGGCTGATTGCCCGAAACGGCGCCCGAAACGCCCGCGACTTCAGCCGCTCCGCGCCGCAAGCGCGGGCGACTGAAGGTGTTTCTGGGCATGTCGCCAGGCGTGGGCAAGACCTATGAGATGCTGCGCGCCGCGCGCCGTCGAAAGGCCGAGGGTCTGGACGTCGTCGTCGGCGTGGTCGAGACCCACGGCCGCAAGGAGACGATGAGCCTGCTGCGCGGGCTCGACGTCATGCCGCGCGCGCCGATCGAGCACCGCGACCGCGCCTTGATGGAGTTCGACCTCGACGGCGCCCTGGCGCGACGGCCCGAACTGCTGCTGGTCGACGAGTACGCCCATTCCAACGCGCCCGGTTCGCGCCATCCCAAGCGCTGGCAGGATGTGGAGGAGCTGCGCGACGCCGGCATCGACGTCTGGACCACGCTGAACATCCAGCACCTGGAAAGCCTGTCCGACGTCATTCTGCGCATCACCGGCGTGCGCCAGCGCGAGGCGGTGCCCGACAGCGCCCTGACCGGCGCCGACGACATCGAGGTCATCGACATCACGCCCGAAGACCTGCGGGTGCGTTTGGCTGAAGGCAAGGTCTATGTGCCCGAAACGGCGCGGGTGGCGTCCGAGAACTTCTTCAAAATCGAAAACCTGACGGCGCTGCGCGAACTGGCCCTGCGGCGCGCGGCCCAGACGGTGGACGACCAGCTGCTGACCCACCTGCGCGAGCGGGGTGTGTCGGGGCCGTGGGCGGCGAACGAGCGGATCCTGGTCTTGGTCGGCGGCGACGCCATGACCGCCTCGCTGGTTCGCACCGGGCGGCGAATGTCCGACATGATGATGGACGCCCCCTGGTCGGTCGCCCATGTCGAGCGGCCCAGCGGATCGCGCGCCGACGCCCGGTCGGCGGGACGGCTGGCCGAGGCCTTCAAGCTGGCCGAGCAGCTGGGCGGACGGCCCGTGACGATCAGCGGCGACGACGTCGTGCGCGCCGTTCTGGACCACGCTCACCGCAACAACGTCACCCAGATCGTCATCGGCAAGACGCGCGGCGGGCGGTTCGCCGAATGGACCGGCCGGGCCCTGGCGACCGAACTGCTGCGCAAGGCCCAGGGCGTCGCCGTCCACGTCGTGACCGAGGGCGATCTGGCCGCGCCCGAACCGGCGGCCAAGTCGGGCGTCCGGGCGGCGATGGACTGGCGCGGCTATCCGGCCGGGGCGGGGTTCGTCCTGGCGGCGACGGGGGCGGCCCTGTTGCTGGACACCCGGTTCGAGCGGGTCGATCTGGGGGTCATCTATCTGGCGGCGGTGGTGGCGGCCGGGGTGCTGAACGGCCTCAGACCCGCGCTGGCGGCGGCGACCCTGGCCTTTCTGACCTACAACTTCCTGTTCCTTCAGCCGCGCTACAGCTTCCTGATCGGTTCACCGACTGACTTCCTGACGCTGCTGCTCTTCTGGGGCGTGGCCCTAGGCACAGGCGCCCTGGCGGGGCGGGTGCGCGAACAGGCCAGAGCCGCCCAGCGGCGCGCCGCCGCCGTCTCGGCCCTGCTGGCCGCCAGCCAGACCCTGTCGGCGGGCCAGGATCGCGCGACCACGGCCCGCAGCCTGGCCGAACAGGCCTCGGCCGCCGCCGGCGCAAGCGCCGTCGTCCTGCTACCCGACGGCGAGGACATCGTTCTGACGGCGGCCAGTCCCGAGGGCGTGACCCTGGCCCCCGACGCCATGGCCGCCGCGCGCTGGGCCTGGACCCACGGCGAGGTCACGGGCCACGGCACGGGCACACTGCCGCAGACCCACTGGCGGTTTCAGCCCCTGCAGGGCGTGCGCGGCCGGGCCGGCGTGGCGGGCGTCGACGCCTCGGCGGTGGCGGCGGGGTCGGACGAGGAACGTCTGGCCATGGCCCTGCTGGACCAGGGCGCCGTGGCGCTGGAGCGCGCCGATCTGGCCGGTCAGGCGCTGGAGACCGAGACCCTGCGCCGCGCCGATCGTTTCCGCGCGGCCTTGATGAACTCGGTCAGCCACGACCTGCGCACGCCCCTGTCCACCGTCCTGGGCTCGGCGACGACCCTGATCGACTATGGCGCGACCCTGAAGCCCGAGGTCCGTGACGACCTGCTGCTCAGCATCCGCGAAGAGGCCGAACGCCTGTCGCGCTATGTCGGCGATCTCCTGGACATGACCCGGCTGGAGGGCGGCGGCCTGAACGTGCGCACCGACTGGACCGATGTGCGCGACATCCTGAACGCCGCCGCCGACCGGGTGTCGCGCCGCCTGGGCCGGCGCAAGGTCACGCGCGATTTTCCGGCCCAGCTCAGCATGGTCGAGGCCGATCCAGGCCTGCTGGAACAGGCGGTGGTCAACATCCTGGAAAACGCCATCGCCTATAGCCCCGACGGCACGACCATCGAACTGGCGGCCTATGAGGATCGCGGCGCCGTCGTCATCTCCATCGAGGACGAGGGACGTGGCATCCCGACCGCCGAGTTGGAACGGGTGTTCGACAAGTTCCGCCGCATGGAAGAATCCACCGACCGCGCCAAGGGGGCCGGCCTGGGCCTGGCCATCGCCAAGGGCTTCGTCGAGGCCATGCGCGGCCGTATCGCCGCCGCCAGCCCGATCCAGGACGACGACGACGGCAAAGGCGGCACCCGCATCCTGATCAGCCTGCCCAAGTCCATCGCCACCCACCCGGATCTGCTGTGATGTCCGCCGTTCGCCCCCAGGTTCTGGTCATCGACGACGAGCCGCAGATCCACCGCTTCCTGGCCCCCGCCCTGGACGCCGCCGGCTATGAACCGCGCCGCGCCGACAGCGGTCAGGAGGGCCTGCGCGCCATCGCCCTGTGGAGCCCCGACGCCGTGGTTCTGGACCTCGGCCTGCCCGACATGGACGGCAAGGACGTTCTGACGAGGGCGCGCGACTTCTATCAGGGGCCGATCATCGTCCTGTCCGCCCGCGACCGCGAGGCCGAGAAGATCACGGCCCTGGACCTGGGCGCCAACGACTATGTCGAAAAGCCGTTCGGCGTCGGCGAACTGCTGGCGCGCATCCGCGCGGGTCTACGTCAGGGCGCGCTGACGCCGGTCGCGGGCGGGGTAGTTACGGCCGGCGATGTCGTCATTGACCTGGACCGCCGCATCGTCACCCGCGCCGGCGAGCGGGTGAAGCTGCGCCCCAAGGAATACGACGTCCTGGCCTACCTCGCCCGCAACGCCGGCAAGGTCCTGGGCCACGCCGACCTGCTCAAGACCATCTGGGGCGCCGGTCACGCCGACGACGTGCAGTATCTACGCGTCGTCGTCGGCCAACTCCGGCACAAGCTCGAGGCCGACCCGGCCCAGCCCGTCCTGCTCGTGACCGAACCGGGCGTGGGGTACCGACTGGCGGACTGAGGCCTTCGGCGAGAGGGTTCGACTACCTTTCCCAATGCAGCCTCATAAAGGCCGGCGCGTTGTCTGCGGAACTCATGTCTGAATCAGGCCCCTTCCCACCGATCGTTTACCACCCGGCGTACAACGCCGAACTGCCTTCGGGTCATCGCTTTCCGATGCAGAAGTATGCGCGCCTGGTGGAGGTGCTGAGAGCGGAAGGGCTGATCGGACCGGAGGGACTATGGGAGCCCGAACCTGCGGACTATTCACTACTCGCCGCCGTGCATGACCCCGACTATGTGCGCCAAGTCCTGGACGCCCGTGTTCCGCCGAAGGTGTAACGGGTCATCGGCCTGCCCATCACCCAAAGCGTCGTCAAACGCACGCAGGCCGCCGTCGGCGGCACGCTGACCGCAGCCCGTCTCGCCCTTCGCCATGGCCTCGCCTGCAACACGGCCGGCGGCAGCCATCACGCCGGCCCGATGGGCGGCGCCGGTTTCTGCGTCTTCAACGACGTCGGCGTGGCCGCGCGAGCCCTGATCGATAATGGCGAGGTCGGACAGGTCCTGGTGGTCGATCTGGACGTCCACCAAGGCGATGGGACCGCCTTCATCTTCGAGCACGAGCCCCGCGTCTTCACCTTTTCCATGCATGGCGAAAAGAACTTTCCAGTGCGCAGGGGGCCCAGTGATCTGGATATCGACCTGCCCGACGGAACAGGCGACGCGGCCTATGTCGCCCGGCTCAAAGACGTTCTGCCCGACCTGCTTCAACGCGTTGCGCCGGATCTCGTCTTCTACATCGCCGGCGTCGATCCGCACGAAAGCGACCGGCTCGGGCGGCTGTCGCTGAGCGACGAGGGATTGGCTGAGCGCGACGCCTATGTGCTGGAAACCTGTCTGGCGGTCGCGCCGCTCGTCGGAGTCATCGGCGGTGGATATGACCACGACATTGATCGTCTGGCGCGCCGCCATGCGACGCTCCATCGCGCGTCCGCCCAGGCCTGGCGGCGCGGTCTGGCTAGGCGGGAGGCTTGATCGTGGCAGATCCTGCGCCGCTCATTATCACCGCAGCCCTGGACGACGGCGCCTTCGACTGGTTCGACGGCTTGCGCCAGGCGCACTTCCCCCGCCACCGCAACGTCGTCCCAGCCCACCTGACACTGTTCCACGCGCTCCCTGGGGCGCAGGAAGGCTTCGTGTTGGAGACGCTGAAGTCGGCGTGCCGTCGCCAGGCGCCCATCCGTCTCGATGTATGCGGCCCGTGGTCTTTGGGGCGTGGCGTGGCCTACCGCCTGGCGTCCGCCGATCTGGACCGACTGCGTAGACAGCTCGCGGAGGCCTTTTCGCCCTGGCTGACCCGCCAGGATCAGACCCCGTTCCGACCGCACATCACGATCCAGAACAAGGTTGAGCCCGCAGACGCCAAACAGCTGCTTGAGTACCTTCAATTTGAGTTCGAGCCGTTCGACATTCTCGCTGAAGGCCTGCTCGTCTGGCGCTACCTGGACGGCCCGTGGGAGGCGATTGACCGGATTCCATTCGAGAGCGAGCTGCCCCTCGACGATTAGAATGCACCCGACAGTGCCATGGCGACCCCGGGAGGACTCCAACCTCCGACCTCGGCTTTAGGAAAGCCTTGCTCTATGCAGCTGAGCTACGGGGCCACGATCGACGCCGTAGCGGGTCGGGGCGGCGGGGGGAAGTCGGGGCGACGAAAAAGTCGGGCGGCGGTCGGTCGACTGCGGTGGTGAGCGTTTGTGGTTAAGGGGCCTTAACCTACAAGATATCGCGGTGAACAAAAGACGAAACGGGCGATGTCAGCGATTCGGTCCTGATTCGTTTCGCCCTTGTTCCGCGAGAACGGAACGGTCGTTAACCGACGGGCGGAATGTGAGCGGTCAGGGCGCGCAGGCCCTCCAGAAGGCGGTCGGAGTCGGCGCTGGTCTGGCCCTGGGCGGCCAGGGTCAGGCGAAGCGCGCGCACGTGAACCTCGACCGACGGCCAGGACCAGCTGCCGGCGCTCTTCATCCGGTCGGCGATCTCGCACAGGCTGAAGGCGGCCTCGAAGAAGGTCGGGACATCGAGGTAGCCGGCCATGTCGACCATGGCGGAGGCGAAGGCGTAGATTTGGGCCGGAGCATCCTGCGGGCGGGTCGCGCACAGGGCCTCGATGGCGTCGACATTGGCCGTCAGGAGGGTGAAGACATGGTCGCGCTGTTCATCCAGCGCCTGGTTGGCGCGGGATTCGGCCTCGATGATCAGACGGCCGCCGGGCCGCGCCATCTGACGCTGGAGCGAGGTGTGGACGCGGCGGACGGTGGAGGGTTTGGGCGCGGCGACAGGCTCGGTCACAGGCTGACCTTCATCGGCTTCATCAGCATGTCGATCTCGTCCTGATCCATGTTTTCCTCGACCGCCTCGCCCAGATCACCGGTCAGGTCGCTTTCGCGACGACCATCGGTGCCGGGAGGCGGTCCGTAGTTGTGCACCCGGCGGTCGGGGCCGATGTAGTGTTCGGACTCGACGAAATCGCGGTCCTCACCGCCCAGCCAGATGATCCGTTTCAACAGCAGAGACGGCGACAGAGGTTTGGCGACGATAAAGCTGGCGCCACAGTCGCGGCCTTGGTGGACCTTGGCCTGGGAGGCGTGACCAAGGATCATGATAACGGGCACATAGCGGGTCGGCGTGGGGGCGTCGCGCCGCAGCCAGCGCACGAAGTCATAGCCGTCCATGTCCGGCATGATGCAGTCGATCAGGATCAGATCGACCGAGCGGCGCGCCAGCAGTTCGACGGCCGCCTGGGCCGAGGCGCACTTGATCTGCTCCTTGCAGCCGAAGCCTTGGACGATGGAACCCAGCATATCCAGCGACGTGGGCTGGTCGTCGATCAGAAGGACCGTCGTGTGCGCCAGATTGACCCGATCGCTCTTGGCCATGGCGTCAGAACAGCATGAGGTCGCCGGCGTCGGCGTTCGATTGCGGGCGATGCTCGCCGGCGGCGGGACGAAGGCGGCCGGCCATGTCGGCCAGCGACAGGCGGCTGACGGCCTCGGACGGGCTGGCGCCGCCGCCCAGCATGCGCAGGACGCCGGACAGAGCCTCGAGGCGCTGGGTCAGGGCGTCCAGGGCCTGGGCCTGGGTCAGGGCGTTGGGACGTTCCTCGGGCGGGGCGCGGCGGACCAGATCACTGACCAGGGCCTCGATCCCGTCGATGCCTTCGCGCACCAGCATCAGCTCGTCGGCGACGGCGGCCAGCAGATCGGCGTGTTCAGGAGGGGCGCTCATGCTCAGAACAGTTCCAGGGCGCCGGTATCGACCGGGGCCATGACGGGCACGGGTTTGGGGGCGACGACGTCGGTGACGGCGCGTTGAAGGGCGCGGCCGGTGACGGGCCAGTAGTGCAGGCGCCGACCGCCGTCGCCGCGCAGACTGCCGCCCACGACGGGAATGCCTTCGTCGCGCAGGAATTTCTCGGCGAAGTCGGCGTTGCTGCGCCCGACGTCGCGCAGGCTGTCGAACATGCGGCCGCCGCCGAACAGCTTGGCCTCCAGCCGATCGCGACGGGCGCCGGCCTTGAGCATGTCGTTGATCAGAAGCTCCATCGCATAGGCGCCGTAGCGACGTCCCGCGTCGGTGCCCGCGCCCGAGCCTTCGGGCAGCAGGAAGTGATTCATGCCGCCAACGCCCGCCAGCGGATCGCGCACGCACATGGCGACGCAGGACCCCAGGATGGTGCTGAGCACGACATTGGGATCGGACGTGATGAAGTGCTCGCCCTGACCGACGTGAACGCGCTTTTCGACCGTGTCCTTCAGGGCGGCGAAACTCATGTCAGGGGACCGAAAACGGCTTCCAGCTTGCCCTTCAGCTGGGCGACGGTGAAGGGCTTGACCAAATAGTTGTTGACCCCGAACTGCACCGCACGTTGGACCAGCTCGCGGTCGGCGCGGCCCGTCAGCATGATGAAGGCGGTCTTGGAGGTCGGCGGGTGGGCGCGCACGGCGCGCAGAAGGCCCAGGCCGTCCAGGTTCGGCATATTGTAGTCGGAGATGATCAGGTGCGCGGGCTTGGACACGATCTCACGCAAGGCGATTTCGCCGTCGGCGGCCTCGCGGATCTCGCGCACGCCAAGCTGTTGCAAGCTGGTGCGGACAAGCGAGCGCATCGTCATCTGATCATCGACGACCAGGCAGTGAAGTGAGGCGGCGGCGGGCATAGGTTACGCTCCCGATTAGGCGACTGACCGCGCAGCCGGATCGGCGCACAGTTCGAGAATGGCGGGGGACAGGCGGTGCAACGGCAATTGCCGCTCCACGGCGCCGATTTCATGGGCGGCCTTGGGCATGCCGTAGACGACGCATGTCGCCTCGTCCTGGCCCAGGGTGCGGCCGCCGACCTGGCGCATGGCGAGCAAGCCCTTGGCGCCGTCGCGGCCCATGCCGGTCAGGATGACGCCGGTCATCGGACGCTTCAGCCGGGCGACGGATTCGAACATCACATCGACTGACGGACGGTGGCCGTTGACGGGATCGCTGGCGATCAGGCGGCAACGGGGCGTCAGGCCGCCGGACACCTCAAGATGGGTCGCGCCGCCGGGGGCCAGATAGATGTGGCCTGGCTTCAGCGGGGCGCCGTCCACCGCCTCGGTCACGGTCGGGGCGCAGACGCGGTCCAGGCGGGCGGCGAAGCTGGCGGTGAAGGTCGCCGGCATATGCTGGGTGATGACGGTCGCGGGGCAATCCAGAGGGAAGCCGCTGAGCACGGTCAGCAGAGCCTCGACCCCCCCGGTGGACGAACCGATGGCGAGAATCTGATTGGGATCGGCATGATAGGCGCGCGGCGCCTCGGCGGCGGCGGGCGTGTCGCCGCGGGCGCGGACGCGCGACCGGGCGGCGGTCTTCACCTTGCCGATCAGGTCGTGGAAAGCATCGACGCTGGCGACCGCCGGCTTGGCCACCGCGTCCACGGCGCCGATTTCCAGCGCGGCCAGGGTCACGTCCGTGCCCGCCGCCGTCAGGGTCGAGACCATGACCACCGGCATGGGCCGCAGCCGCATGATCTTTTCCAGGAACTCCAGCCCGTTCATATTGGGCATCTCGACATCCAGGGTGAGGACATCGGGATTCAGGGCCTTGATCGCGGCGCGCGCTTCAATGGGATCGGCGGCGGTGCCGACGACCTCGATCTCAGGGTCCGACTTCAGGGCGGCCGAGATCAGCCCGCGCATGGTCAGGCTGTCGTCGACGACGAGGACGCGGACGCGGCTCATGCAGACCCCAAGCGATAGGTGGTCAGGCCGGCGGTCTGAAGCTGGCTGGTCGCCGGGCCGGAGACGCGTTCGGAGTGACCGATGTAAAGGGTCGCGCCGGGGTTCATCAGCGGAGTGAACCGCTTCCACACCCGCTCCTGAGTCGCGTCGTCGAAGTAGATGACGACGTTGCGGCAGAAGATGACGTCGAACTTGCCCTTCATCGGCCAGTCGCCGATCAGGTTCAGCTCCTTGAAGCTGACCAGACGCTTCAGCTGCGCGCCCGCGACCCACTGGCCGCGATCGGCGCGGTCGAAATATTTGCGCCACAGGGTGACGGGCGCGGGCTCCAGCGCCTCTTCGGAATAGACGCCATCATGGCCTTGGGCGACCATGTTGGGATCGATGTCGGTGGCCAAGATTCGCACATCCAGCTCGGCCGCTTCGGGCAGGGCCTGAAGCACGGTCAGGGCCATCGAATAGGGCTCCTGCCCGTTCGAGCAGGCCGCCGACCACAGACGGACCCGGCCGCCGGCGCGGGCGCGCGCCGCCAGTTCGGGCATGACCCGGTCGCGCAGGTCGTCGAAATGGTGCGGCTCGCGATAGAAACGGGTGACGTTGGTGGTCAGGGCCGCCGTCATCTTTTGACGCTCGTCCACGCCGTCCACGCGCTCGACCAGGGCGCAGTAGTCGCGGAAGCTGGTCAGACCCAGGGTGCGCAACCGCTTGGCCAGCCGCGAATACACGAGCGCGGCCTTGCCCTCGTTCAGGGCGATGCCCGCGTGGGCGTGCAGCATCTGGGCTATATGGCGGAAATCCTCGGCGGTGAAGACGAACTCGCCTTCGACGATCGATCCCCGGCCGGCGGCGGCGGTCATGCGGCTTCGGCCTCGACTTGCGGCAGGATGTAATCCAGTTCGATCAGGCTGATCATGCGGCCGTCGATCGAGAAGATGCCCTTGACGAAGGTCTTGACCTGATCGCTGGCGACGTCGGGCGTCGGCTGGACCGAGGCCTCGCTCATCTGCAGGATGTCGGACACGGCGTCGACCAGCAGGCCGACCATCCGGCCGCCGATATGGGCGACCATGATGACGTGGCGCGCCGTCGGTTCCGAGGTCGTCAGGCCGAAGCGCGCGCCCAGATCGATGATCGGCAGGACCGTGCCGCGCAGGTTGATGACGCCCTTCATGTATCCCGGCGAACGGGGCAGAGGCGTCGCCGGCGTCCAGCCGCGGATTTCGCGCACAGACATAATGTCGACGCAGAATTCCTGACTGCCGATGCGGAAGGCGATCAGTTCACGCTGGAGATCTTTGGCTTCGGTCATGGTTCAGCTCGCGAGCTTGAAGTCGGGACGGACGGATTTGCGGCGCATGTCGGTGACCAGCACGTCGACATCCAGGATCAGGGCCACGCGCCCGTCGCCCAGGATGGTGGCGGCGGCGACGCCCTCGACCTGCTGGTAGTTGGTTTCCAGGCTCTTGATGACCACCTGGCGCTGGCCCTGAATGGCGTCGAACAGAAGGGCCGCCTGCTGACCGCCTTCGGTTTCGACGACCACGGCGACGCCTTCGGTAGGGTTCATCGGCCGTTCGCGGAAGCCCATGATCAGGGCCACGTCGATCAGCGGCAGGAAACGATCGCGGAAGCGGATGACGGGATCCACGCCGCCGACGAAGTGCAGGTCGACGGCCTGCGGGGTCAGGCTCTCGACGATGGCCGGCAGCGGCGCGATTAGCGTCTGTTCAGCGGCGGTGACGACCATGCCGTCCAGCACCGCCAGCGTCAGCGGCAGGCTGAGGGTGAAGGTCGAGCCCTTGCCCGGCACCGAGCTGATGGAGATGCGGCCGCCCAGAGCCTGGATCGAGCGTTTGACCACGTCCATGCCCACGCCCCGGCCCGAGATGTCGGACACGACGGCGGCGGTGGAGAAGCCAGGCGCAAAGATCAGATTGTCGATCTGTTCATCGGTCAGGGGGGCGTCGGCGGCGATCAGACCCTTGTCGACAGCGATCTTCTTGACGCGTTCGCGGTTGATGCCGCGGCCGTCGTCGGAGATTTCGATGACGATCCGACCCGAGCGGTGCAGGGCTGCGAGACGCACCGTGCCCTCGGCCGGCTTGCCGGCGGCGACGCGCTCCTCGGGCGTTTCCAGCCCGTGGTCGATGGCGTTGCGCAGCATGTGCGTAATGGGTTCGGCCAGGCGTTCGACCACGGTCTTGTCGACCTCTGTGTCCTCGCCGGCCGTGACTAAACGGACCTGTTTGGAGACCATGTCGGCGACTTCGCGCACCAGGCGCGGCATACGCTGGAACACCGACTTCACCGGCTGGGCGCGGATGGCCATGACGCTGTCCTGGATCTCGCGGGTCAGCAGTTCCAGGTCTTCGAGGCCGAGCGCGATGCCCGAGGAGCGGGCCAGACCGCTTTCCAAGACGCGCTGCGACAGCATCGCCTGCTGGATGACCAGTTCGCCGACGACGTTGATCAGGCGATCCACACGATCCAGATCGACACGGATCGTCACCGGCGCGGGCGCGACAGGAGCGGAAGCCGGCGCGGGGGTCGCCGCCACGGGTGCGGCGACAGAGGCGGCCACCGGCTCTACGGCAGGTGCAGCCGCGATCGGGGCCGGCGTGCGCTCCAGCTCCAAGGGGGCGAATGGCACGACCTCGGCCGCCGGCTCGACGGCGGCGCCGGAGGCCTTGGCCAGCAGGGCGGCGATATCCAGATCGTCGCTGGCGGGCAGGACGGCGGCCGGTTCGTCGTCGAACGCGCCGATGTCGGTTGCGCCGCCGGCGCCCAGGGGCGTGATGGTCAGGTCGCAGTCGCTTTCGACGAAGTCGAAGACCTCGCGCACGGCCGCCTCATCGACGGCTGCGGCCAGATCGATCGTCCAAGTCAGGCAGCCGTCCTCAATCGACAGCGCGTCCAGCGTCGGCGTCTCGCTGTCGTCCACGACGACCGTGACCGGGCCGAGGCGGCCCAGTTCGCGCAGCAGCAGGCTGGTCTCGTTGGCGTTGACGTACATCCGGCCCATCGGCTTGAACACGATGCGCCAGCCGACCGACGGCGCGTCTGCGCCCAGGTCGACGATGGGCAGGGACGCAGGCTCGTCCAGCGCCATGTCGAAGGCCATGGGGGTGAAGCCGAAGTCGTCTTCGTCTTCCTCGATCTCGACCGGCGCCTCGCCGCCGTGGGTCAGGACCTGCATTTCGGCGACCAGGGCGGCGGACCGCGCCTCGTCCACCGGCGGGATCAACCCTTGCGCGGCCTGGATATGATCGGCCAGCACGTCGGAGGCGCGCAGCAGGGTCTTGATGGTGATCGCGTCGCACGGCTTACGGCCCGCGCGCAGTTCGTCCATCAGGGTCTCGAAGACGTGGGCGAACCGGACCAGGGCCTCCAGCCCGAAGGCCCCTGCCCCACCCTTGACCGAATGGACGGCGCGGAAGACGGCGTTGATCGTCTCCAGATCGGTCTGACCCTGTTCAAGCAGCATCAGCTTGGCTTCCAGGTCCGCGAGCAGTTCGTCGCACTCCTGGAAGAAGGTGGCTTTGATGGCTTCGAAGGCGTCCATTGGGTCGGCGTCCGGCGGGCTTCAGCGATCAGGCGGCGACGCGGCGGACGGCGTCCACCAGCTTGACGGGGTCGAACGGCTTGACGATCCAGCCGGTGGCACCGGCGGCGCGAGCACGGGCCTTCTTCTCGACATCGCTCTCGGTCGTCAGCACCAGCACCGGCGTGGTGCGGTGGTTCGGATCGGCGCGCACGCCCTCGATGACGCCGAAGCCGTCCATGCGCGGCATGTTGATGTCGGTGATAATGACGTCGGCGCCCTTGGACGCCAGGGTCTCCAGACCGTCCACGCCGTCCACCGCCTGGATCACGGTATAGCCCGCGTCTTCCAACGCCATCAGCAGCATGTCGCGCATGGTGCGTGAATCGTCGATCGTCAGAACGGTCTTGGTCATGCCAACGCCCCCTCGGTGTTGAAGTCCGGCGCGCCATAGGCCGCCCATTGTTCCGTCCAATATTGGGACACAGACCCTAAACTTAGGTTGACGCCGTCGGCCGCCCACGTCTTTCGCGCCGACAGCAGGATCTGAAGGCACAGGCCGCCCAGGCGCTGAACCGCAGAGGCGTCCAGGACCACCGGATGACCGCGCAGGGCCAGCAGTTCGGCCTTCAGAGGCTCGGCCGCATTCAGGTCCAACACGTCGGAGAGGATCAGGGTTTCGGTCATCAGAACTCCTCCCAACCGTCTTCGGCGGCGGTGACTTGAGGCCTGGGCGCGGCGCCGCCACGGCCGATGGTCTTCAGGGCGGCGACCATGTGACTGGAGCGAGCCGCGGGCTTGGCGACGGGCGCAGGCGTGCGAACCGGCGCGGGCGCAGCGGCGCGCGACGGCGAAGACCCGACGCGGAACTGAGCGACCGAGGCTTGCAGGCTCTCCGCCTCCTGGGCCAGCGAATGGCTGGCGGCGGTCGACTGCTCGACCATGGCCGCGTTCTGCTGAGTGACCTGGTCCATCTGGTTCACGGCGGTGTTGACCTGGGCCAGACCGACGGCCTGTTCCTGGGCCGAGGCCGCGATTTCGGTGACCAGGCTGTCGATCTCGGCGACGCGGTCCACGATCCGTTGCAGGGCCTCGCCGGTCTCGCCGACCAGTTTGACGCCCGAGCCGACCTGACCCGTCGAGGCCGAGATCAGGGTCTTGATCTCCTTGGCGGCTTCGGCCGAACGCTGGGCCAGGGCGCGAACTTCGGACGCGACCACCGCAAAGCCGCGACCGGCCTCGCCCGCACGAGCGGC
Organism: Brevundimonas sp. 374; assembly: GCF_900102995.1. NCBI lineage: Bacteria > Pseudomonadati > Pseudomonadota > Alphaproteobacteria > Caulobacterales > Caulobacteraceae > Brevundimonas > Brevundimonas sp. 374. The sequence goes on from NZ_FNKT01000002.1 coordinate 443,359, forward strand.
CTCGACGCCAGCGTTCAGGGCCAGAAGGTTGGTCTGGAAGGCGATCTCATCGATGACGCCGATGATCTGATTGATCTGGGTGGACGAGCCTTCGATAGCGGTCATGGCCTGGACGGCGTCGCGCACGATCACGCCGCTCTTCTCGGCGTCGCCGCGCGCGGCCTGAACCACGTCCGACGCTTGGCGGGCGCCCGAGGCGGTCTTGTTCACCGTGGCGGTAATTTCATCCAGGGCGGCGGCGGTTTCCTCCAGCGAGGCGGCCTGCTGTTCGGTGCGGCGCGACAGGTCGTCGGCGGCCTGCGAGATTTCGCCGGCGCCCGAGCGGATGCCCGAGACATTGTTGACCACGACCGAGACGGCCTGCTGCAGCTGCGAGATCGCGGCGTTGAAGTCCGTCTTCAGCTGCGCGGTCTTGGCGCTGAACTCGATGTCGATCCGGTAGGTCAAATCTCCGTTCGCCATGGCCGAAAGACCTTCGCCAAGAGCGCCGATGGCCTGAGCGTCCTCGGCGGCTTCGCGCGCCTTGTCGGCCTCGCGTTCGGCGCGTTCCTGCTCGGACATCGAGCGCTGCGCCAAGGCGTCCTGTTCGACGCGGACCTTTTCGATCGCGGCGTCGCGGAAGGCCACGATGGCCTGACCCATCTTGCCGAACTCATCCTTGCGCTCGGCGCTAGCGACCTTGATGTCGGTGTCGCCGGCCATCAGCTTTTGCATATAGCCGATCATCGTGAAGATCGGGCGCACGATGGAGCGCGTCGCGACGAAGCCTGCGATGAGGGCGATCACTAGGGCCGAGATCAGGCCCACGATCGTGGCGATCAGCGCGGTGCGGCTGGCGGCGGCCTGAGCCTCGGTCGAGGCCTTGCGCGCCACATCATTGGCGCTCTTGATCTGGTCGATCGTGTCTTCGACCGGCGCGACGTAGTTGTCGGCCGTTCCGTTGCGGCCGACCATCTGAACGGCCTGGGCCGCGCGACCGTCGCGGACCATCGCAGAACCGGCTTCCACGACATTCTTGTACCAAGTCGCATTGCTTTCCACCGCCTTGTCAACCAAGGCGGCGCGGTCGGCGGGCAGTTCGCCGCGCAGCTCGTCCATGGCCGCCAGGAACTTGGCGCGGTGCGCATCGACGCGTTCGATATAGTAGGGATCCTGAGACAGAAGGTAGCCGCGGAAGGCGTTCTCCTGGCGCGCCATGTAGAACTCAGCCGTCGCCGTGTCGCGATTGACCTGGTTTTCCACCGTGCGCACTTCGCCGGCCTTCTCCAGCTGGAGCAGGCTCGTGACGACGACGACGCCCATGACGGCGATCGCCGCCAAAACGAGACCAAAGGCCGCGAACAGCTTGCGGCCGACGGGCATATTTTCAATCAACTTCAACTCAGCATCCCCCGGTGGATCGGTAACTCAGAACGAATAGGTGGCGGCGGCGACGAGGCGGCCCTCATAGGGTTCGCCTGCGCTGTGGCGGTCGGTGTCGTACCAGCGCAGATCGAAGGCCAACGCGTCGGTCAGCTTCTGTTTGGCGCCGACGTTCCAGGCGTTGTAGTCGACACCGCCGTCGGCCATGCGGTTGGCGACGGCGGCGGAAATCTTTGTCTTGGCGGCGACGGAGACCGTGCCTTGAAGCTCCAGCCACCAGGCCTCTTTCGTCGCCGCGAAGCCGTCGGGCGAATAGTTGACGCGCAGGCGCGTCGCCACGGGGCCCAGCTTGCGTGAAGCGTCCGCCTGATATTCCCAGTAGTTTTTGTCGACGCCGGCGCGCGACCCTGGCAGGTCGCGGTTCATGACCCCCAGATCGAAGGTGAAACCGCCCGCCTTGGGTCGCCAACCGACCATGCTGACGATTTCCAGGTCGTAGCCTTGAGATCCGGCGGCGTCAGAGACGAAGACGCTGGCGTAGCCTTCTCCGAAGCTGGCTTCGGCCTTGGCGAAAGGCGCAACGTCCTGATTGCTCTTGCCCAGCCCTTTGCCGACATACTGGCTGGCGACACCGACATCGAGGCCGAACGATTGGGCCTGGGACGTGATCGGTGCTGCGAGGCCTACTGCCGCGACAACAAAAAAGGCTGACGAACGAAACATGGTGATCCCTGAAGCTTCTGCATTCTGAAGCCCAAGGATGAGGCGATGATTAATATTAAATCTGAACCGGAGCGTATGTAGGATTGCGTAACCCATGAGGTGTATCGCGCGGCGTCCAAGCCGCGTCGGTGGCAGGGGGGCGAGCCACTCCAAACCGAATTTGAGCGAATACGTATGTTCACGTAGTCGAAATGCGCCTATACAAAAGTTGTCAAAAAAGCGGCGACGCCCGTTGACTTAAGGTCAGGCGAGTTTTCGCATCCGAATTCACACTCCGGTGAAATATATCCAGCGACCCAGGAACAGCACGAAGATATGATCTTCAGGTCCAGGACATGGTGGAGCGGGGTCTTGATCGCGTGTCTGGCTGTTCTTGTGGCGACGCTGGTTCGCAGCGCGCTCGAACCGTTTGGAAACTTCTACTATCTGCCGCTGGTCCCGGCGGTGATTGTTACGGCTCTGCTGGCGCAAAGGGGGGCAGTCGTGCTGGCGATCCTGTTGGCCATCGGGGCCAATCTGTGGCTGGTGCATCGCGAAAGCGTGCTGGATGCGGCGACCAACGCCGCGCTTTTCGCGGTCATCGCCTGGGTCATCGCCGAGGTCTGTCGTCGGCTGATCGACTCGTTGGAACAGGCCCGCGCCCTGACGCGCGATCTGGCGCTGCGCGAGATGCTGCTCGACACCATCGTGGCCACAACGCCGATCGTGACCCTGGACCGTGAAGGACGCACGCGCCGCGTGACCCCGGCCGCCGCCGATCTTCTGCGTGTGGATCGAGAGGCGGCGATGGCGCAGCCTTTCGGATCGCTGCTGCCCGGCTTCGACGACGCCGCCTTGGCGAAGGCCCGTCAGGGCGGCGAGGTGCTGGGTCCATCCTCCGGGCCTTGGACGAGCGGGAGTTTAGACACGCCCGGGCCGCCGCTGACGCTTCACGCAAACGTCCTGCCCGACGACATCGCTCCCGAACACATCGTCCTGACGTTGGGCGATCAAAGCCAGGCCGAGACGATCCGCAAGGGCGAGCGCGACCTGAACGACAAGCTCAGCAGCGTCTGGCGTTTGAACTCGATGGGCGAAATGGCCGCGACCCTGGCCCACGAACTGAACCAGCCGCTGACCGCCGCCACCGTTTATCTGCATGCCGGCCAGGCCGAACTGACCCGGCTGGGAACGGTCGCGGAAGGGCCGGCCAAGACCATCGACCTGGCCAAGACCCAGTTGCTGCGCGCGGGCGACATCATTCGGCGCATGCGCGAACAGGTCGCCACAGGTTCGCGGTCCTTCACCGAAGAGCGCGCCTCGCTGATCGTCCTGGACCTGGCGCCGGTCTTCGCCCTGACGGGACAGGACACCGACACGACCATCGCCCTGGATGTGGAAGAGGACGACGATCAGGTTCTGGCCGACCGCATTCAGATTCAGCAGGCGCTGGCCAATCTGGTGCGCAACGCCGTGGACGCCGTCATCGGACGCGAGGGCGCGCGCGTGACGGTGACCGGCCGGACGCTGGGCGCGGACGGCTATGAGATCGCGGTGTGCGACAATGGCGACGGCATCCCCGAAGACAGGATCGACAGCATCTTTCATCCGATGGCGACGACCAAGGCCGGCGGCATGGGTCTGGGGCTGTCGGTCACGCGTTCAATCGTCGAAAGCCATGGCGCGACCTTGGTCGTTAGCCGGAATTCTCAGGGTGGAGCGACCTTCTCGTTTCGTCTGCCGCGTCCCACGGAGTCCGAAATCTGATGAGCCCGCACTCCGTTTTCATCATCGACGACGACCCCGCCATGCGTGACGCCCTGGTGCTGATGCTGCGCGGGGCTGGGTATCGGGCGCGCAGTTTCCTCAGCGCCGACGACTTCCTGACCAATCTGCCCGAAGACCGCAGCGCCTGCGTCATCACCGATGTGCGGATGCCGGGGCTTCAGGGTTCTGAGCTGGTCGGGCGTCTGAAAACCCTGCGCGGCGACACCTGGCCGGTGATCGTCATCACGGGTCATGGCGAGGTGACGCTGGCGGTTCAGTTGATGAAGGCGGGCGTCGTGGATTTCGTCGAAAAGCCATTTGATCCGCAGCGAATGCTGGACGCGGTTTCCAGCTGCCTGGCCTCCCTGACCAGTCTTGAGGCCGAGCGGATCGCGCGCGAGGACGCCAAGGCCCGACTGGACACCCTGACCCCGCGCGAGCGTCAGGTCTTCGACGCCCTGATCGACGGCTGCTCCAATAAGGAGATCGCCCAACGGCTGGAGATCAGCCCGCGCACGGTGGAAATCTTTCGCGCAAAGGTGATGACGAAAATGCAGGCTGCGAACCTGTCCACCCTGGTCCGGATCGGAATGCGCGCCGGCGACGCTTGAGCCCGAAGAGATTCGTCGCCACCTTAGTCGCGACATGAGCGACCGGTCCGCAGGCCTCGCCCCGTCCCGCGTGACTGCGGTCCTGGGGCCCACCAACACCGGCAAGACCCATCTGGCGGTCGAGCGGATGCTGGGTCACGCCTCGGGCATGATCGGCCTGCCGCTGCGCCTGCTGGCGCGCGAGATCTATGAGCGGATCGTCAAACAGCGCGGCGCGGCGGCCGTCGCCCTGATCACCGGCGAGGAAAAGATCGTCCCGCCGCGCCCGCACTATTTCGTCTGCACCGTCGAGGCCATGCCGCTGGAGCGATCGGTCGAGTTTCTGGCCATCGACGAAATCCAGTTGGTCGCCGATCCCGAACGCGGCCACGTCTTCACCCAGCGGCTGCTGCACGCGCGCGGTCGGTTCGAGACGATGTTCCTAGGCGCCGGAACCATGGAGCCGCTGATCCGCCGCCTAGTCCCGGACGTGGAGATCATAACGCGCGACCGGTTGTCCACCCTGTCCTACGCGGGCTCCAAGAAGCTGACTCGCCTGCCCCGCCGCAGCGCCATCGTCGCCTTCTCGACCGATCGGGTCTACGCCATCGCCGAACTGATCCGGCGTCAGCGCGGCGGCGCGGCGGTGGTGATGGGCAGTCTGTCTCCTCGCACCCGCAACGCACAGGTGGCCCTGTATCAGTCGGGCGAGGTCGATTTCCTCGTCGCCACCGACGCCATCGGCATGGGGCTGAACATGGATGTGGACCATGTCGCCTTCGCGGGCCTGAGAAAGTTCGACGGGCGGCGCACCCGCTGGCTTTACGCCCATGAAATCGGCCAGATCGCCGGGCGGGCCGGCCGGCATCTGCGCGACGGCACCTTCGGCGTCACGGCCGAGGCCGAGGATCTGGACCCCGATCTGGTCGAACAGGTGGTCGAGCATCGGTTCGATCCGATCGAGGCGGCGGAGTGGCGGAACGCCCGGCTGGATTTCGACACCCTGCCCGATCTGCTGCGCTCGCTGACGGTGACGCCCCAACGATCGGGGCTGAGCCTGACGGCGGAGGCGCTGGACGAGACCCTGCTGCGTCGCCTGATCAAGGACGAGGAGATCGCGCGCGTGGGGCGCTCGCGCGGGGCGGTCATGCGGCTGTGGGAAGCGTGCCAGTTGCCGGACTTCCAGAAGACGACGCTGGATGAACACGCCCGGCTCGCCAAGGACGTCTTCCACGCCCTGACCGGCAAGCGCGGCCGGCTGACCGACGACTGGATGGCGCCGCGCTTCGCCTTCGTGGATCGTGACGACGGTCAGATCGACCAGCTGTCGGCGCGGCTGTCGGCGGTGCGCACCCTGTCCTACATCGCCAACCGGCCGGACTGGGTCCACGACGCGCAAGGCTGGCGCGACAAGACCCGCGCGCTGGAAGATCGGCTGTCCGACGTGTTGCACGAGCGGCTGACCGCCCGGTTTGTGGATCGCCGAACTACCGCCCTGATGCGAGCGCTGAACGTGCGCGAAGACACGTTTGCAGGCGTCGCAGAAGACGGCGAGGTTACGGTCGAGGGCCAGGTCGTCGGCCAGCTGGAGGGCGTGCGCTTTCAGATGGAGAAGGGCTCTTCGGCCCTGGAAGACCGCACCCTGCGCCAGGCGGCCGTGCGTGCGGTGACGCCCGAGATCAATCGACGGCTGGGGCGTCTGGCGGCCGAGACCGACGACGGGTTTTCGGTCACGCCGGACGGGGCGGTGCTGTGGCGCGGCGTGCTGACGGCGCAGATCAATGCGACGCCGCAGGGGGTCGATCCCTTTACGCCCTCCGTGCGCCTGTTGGGCGATCTGGGACCGACGCCCGCCCGCGAGCGCGCCCAGCGCCGGATCGAGGCGTGGCTGGCGGCGGAAGCGGGCCGTGCGCTGCGCGATCTGCGACGGCTGCGTCAGGCGGTGGAGTCGGGGGCATTGAAGGGCCTGCCGCGCGGCGTCGCCTTTCGCCTGATCGAGGCCGGGGGTGTGATCGACCGGCGCGAAGTCGAGCGCGATCTGGCCGCGCTCAGTCAGGTCGAGCGCCGTACGCTGCGCAGTTTCGCCATCCGCATAGGGGCGCATTCGGTGTGGCTGCCCGGTCTTCAGAAGCCGCGCGCGCGCCATTTCGCCCAAGCCTTCGTCGCCGCGCCGCTGATCCCGGCGACGCCCGATCTGATCCCCGCGCCCGTGGAACCGCCCTCGGCGCGTCTGTTGTCCGCGCAAGGAATGCGATTGGCGGGACGGTGGCTGGCGCCGGTCGAGACACTGGAGAAGATGGCCGAGCTGCGGGCCGCCAATCACGGCCGGCTGTCCGACGAGGCCCTGACCGATCTGGGCTGGCGCGCCGATCAGGCCAAACAGATCATCGCCGCCCTGAAGGTCGAACGCGCCCGCCTTCCCGACAAGCCGGGCGCAGCGCCGAAGATCGTCAAGGATTCGCCCTTCGCGGCGCTGGCCGCCCTGACCGAAGCGCCGCCTGCGCGACCCAAGCGTCGTCGGCCGCGTCTAAAGGCGAAGGCTTGAACGAGAACGCCTGTCGCATCGACATCTGGCTGTGGCGCGCGCGGTTCGTGAAGACGCGCGGCCTGGCGGCTGGTCTGGTGGAGCGGGGGGCGGTGCGGCTGACGCATCAGGGACGAGAGACGCGGCTCGACAAGCCCAGCCGGTGCATTCACGTCGGCGACCTGCTGACCTTCGCCCAGAACGGACACGTCACCAGCCTGAAGGTCGAGGGGCTTGGCGAAAGGCGCGGACCGGCCGAGGAGGCCCGCGCCCTGTATTCTCTTACGGTCTAAACGGCCTCAAGTCGCGCGCAGCGCGGCAGGCCTACTTCTGGATGACGAACTCGCCTTCGATGTGCAGCTTCACCTCGTCGGAGACGGCCGGCAGGGCGTAGTTGATGCCGAAGTCCGAGCGCTTGATGGTCGCCTCGCCGTCGAAGCCGGCCTTGTAGGCGCCCATGACGGTTCCGGCGCCGTTGAACTCGACCTCGATGGTGACGGGCTTGGTCACGCCCTTCAGGGTCAGATCGCCGACCACGGTCGCCTCGTTGGCGTCATCGGCGTCGACGGTGACCGAGCGCGAGACGAAGGTCGCCGTCGGATATTGGGCGGTGTCGAAGAAGTCGGCGGTTTGCAGGTGGGCCTTCAGACGGTCGTCGTTGGGCGCCACGTCGGTCAGTGGGATCGTCGCAGTCAGGGTCGAAGCCGACGGGTTGGCCGGGTCCAGCTTCAGCACCGCCTTCACGTTCACGAACTGGCCCGTATAGGTCGAAAGGCCGAAGTGATTGACCGACCAGGTGATCTTGCCGTGGCCGGAATCGAGATCGTAGTTCCCGGCGCTGACTTCGGCGGGGTTCTTGGTCAGAGCGGCCTGAGCCACGACCGCGCCGCCTGCGATCAGGCTGAGGGCGGCGGCGGCGGCGACGGCGTATTTCATGAAGGGGGTGCGCATGGGGAGTTCCTGTCGATGGGGCGGATATGCAATCAATACAGTTGCGATTAGGCGCCGTTCTGTCAAGGCGCTGCGAATGGCTCTCGCCTTAAGCCGCGCTGTTGACAGTTGGTTGCGTGGCCGCCATGTCGCAGGCCTCCCGCCCACAGACCGACACCCGTTTCTCGCCCAATGACCTACATCGTCACCGACGCCTGCGTGAAATGTAAGTTCATGGACTGCGTCGAGGTGTGTCCGGTGGACTGCTTCTACGAGGGCGAGAACTTCCTGGTGATCGCGCCGGACGAATGCATCGACTGCGGCGTGTGCGAGCCGGAATGCCCGGTCGACGCCATCGTGCCGGACACCGAGGACGAGCCCGACGGCAAATGGCTTCAGGTCAATGCCGAATACGCCAAGGTCTGGCCCAACATCACCGTCAAGGGCACGCCCCCCGCCGACCGCGAGCAGTACGAGCGCGAAACCGGCAAATACGAGAAATACTTCAGCCCCAAGCCGGGCAAGGGTTCCTGATTTAAGGACTGGCGGCGCTCAAGCCTTGCCGTATTTGCACGTCCGCCCTGTGGACGTTTTGAAATTCCGCAGATTTGTGATAGGTTCTGTTTCATTGGATCGGGCGGTCCGCGAAATCTTCGCGCCGCCCGTGTTTGCGACAGAATCCCGCCCTAGACGGGATCGGCCAGAGGTTTGGTGATCCGTTTCCGCTTTTGACGCCCAACATCATCCCCTCCGACGGAGCGATCCGGCGGATGAGATCCTGTTTGCGTTTCCTGCGCCTTCGTTTCGCCCGGCCCTGACCGGGAAAGGACGATTATGACGAGCAAGACTGGTCTGGAGTTCAAGGTTGGCGACGCGGTCGTCTATCCGGCGCACGGCGTCGGCAAAGTGGCGGCGATCGAGACCCAGGAAGTCGCGGGCATGTCGCTGGAGGTCTATGTCGTGACCTTCGACCACGAGAAGATGACCCTGCGCGTCCCGACCAAGAAGGCCGTCACGGCCGGCCTGCGTTCGCTGGCCGCCGACGACGTCGTGACCAAGGCACTGACCACCCTGAAGGGTCGCGCGCGCATCAAGCGCACCATGTGGTCGCGTCGCGCCCAGGAATACGAAGCCAAGATCAACTCGGGAGACCTGATCTCCATCGCCGAAGTGGTTCGCGATCTGCACCGCGCCGACACCCAGCCGGAACAGTCCTATTCGGAGCGCCAGCTCTATGAATCGGCCCTGGACCGCATGGCGCGCGAAGTCGCCGCCGCCAACAAGATCGACAAGGATGCCGCCGTCGAGCTGCTCGCCAAGTCGCTCAGCGCCAAAAAGCCGATCCCGACCGCCGAAGCCGCCTAAGCTTCGAGTCTCGGACTAAAGAAAAGGCCCCGGAGCGATCCGGGGCCTTTTTTTGATGCGTCGCAGAGCCGGGGTCAGAAGTATTCGGCGTTGGCCGGGCACTGGGCGCTGATGCGCCGCGCGGTTATGCTGGCGGGGATATAGGGGGTGCCGCGCACGATCTGGGCGCCGCCACGGAAGCTGAAGCTGGTTTCCGTGTAGGTCCCATTCAGGCGAACAGCGATGCGACGGCCCTTGCGGTCCTGGCAGGTTCCCTCGAAGCGGGCATTGCCGTTGCCGACCACGCGGGTCGGATAGGTGCAGCGCCACTTGTTGGTCGACAGGCCGCCGAAGAATCGGTTGATCTCGCTGGGCCGCACGCACTTCTGCTCGGTGTCGCGTTGGCCCACCGCGCTGGTGGTGTATTCCCAATAGCCGGGCAGGACTTCGGACTGAGCCGCAGTCTGGGCCGGGGCGATGGCGGGCGAGGCCAGCATGAAGCCGCCGGCCATCACCGGGGCCAGGACGGCGAGCGCGCGCTTGGGCAGGCGATCGATCAAGGACGGACGGGACATGGAAGCCTTCTGTTCTGCTTGGGTCTCTTTTGAGGTCGTCATCATATGGGCCATACAGGGCGGCATTTGAATGACGGCTGAACGAGGCGTGGGGACGATGCGTCCAGACTCGGCTTGACGCCGAACCGCCTCTTCCCTTATACGGCCCCCTCTCGCGCGGGCTGGTTCCCGCGCGCAACTGTTTCATGCGTCCTCTCCCACGCTCGGGCTGGACGCCGCACCTTAAGGATCTGACGATGTCGCGTCGTTGCGAACTCACCGGTATCGGCCCCATGGTCGGCCACAACGTGAGCCACTCGAACATCAAGACCAAGCGCCGCTTCCTGCCGTCGCTGAAGACGGTCAAGGTCACGTCGGAAGCCCTGGGCCAGACGTTCAGCCTGCGCATCTCGAACGCCGCGCTGCGCACCCTGGACTACAAGGGCGGCCTGGACGTCTTCATCGTCAAGGCCCGCGACGAGCAGCTGTCGATCGCCGCTCAGCGCATCAAGCGCCAGATTCGCGCCAAGCTGGCCGAACAAGCCGCCGCCTGATCAGCGACCGCGACATAGATTTCTGGAAGAGGGCCGGTGGAAACACCGGCCTTTTTCTTTGCGCCATTGCCCGCTCGCGCTAGCCTGTCGCCTCAGACGGGGAGCGGTTCATGCGCATCAAGATTTTGCTTTTGGCCGCAGCCAGCGCCCTGACGCTGTCGGCCTGCGCCACCGTCGCCCAGCCGGCGCCGACGCCGACGCCGCGCGAATCGACCGCCTTCACCCTGGCCACCGATCAGCCGCTGACGCCGGAACAGCAGGCGATGCAGTTCGACAAGGCCGATTTGTCGATCAAGGTCCTGCCCGAAGACAAGGCCATCGACGCGGTCGCCGTGCTGGACTTCACCGCCAAGGCGCCCCTGACCGCTCTGGTCGTCGAACTGGACACCCTGCTGACCATCTCCTCGGTCCAGATCGACGGGGTCGAGGTCGCCGTCGATCGCTGGTCCAACCTCGAAGGCCGGCTGAAGGTGCAGCTGCCAGAGACCCTGGCCACGGGCCGGTCGGTAGCCCTGCGCGTCGCCTACGCCGGCCAGCCGCGCGTGGCGCCCCGTGCGCCTTGGGACGGCGGCTTCGTCTGGTCCACCGCGCCGTCGGGCGAGCCGTGGATCGCCACGGCGGTTCAGGGCGAGGGCTGCGACATCTTCTGGCCCTGCATCGACAGCCCGCACGGCGAACCGGGCCGGGTCGATCTGCACATCACCGTGCCATCCGCCCTGTCGGTGCCGTCCAATGGCCGCTTCCTGGGCAAGGTCGATCACGGCGACGGCTGGACCACCTGGAACTGGTCGGCGAAATCGCCCAACACCTACGCCATCGCCTTGAACGTGGGGCCATACGAAGAGGTGTCGGGCGACTACGCCAGCCGGTTCGGCAACACGATCCCGATGCGATACTGGCATCTGAAATCGGACACCCCCGAACAGGTCCAGGGCCTGTTCGCCCAGTTCCCAAAGATGCTGGACTTCTTCGAAGCCACCGTCGGCCCCTTCCCCTTCGGCGATGAGAAGATGGGTGTGGTCGAGACCCCGCACCTGGGCATGGAGCACCAGACGATCAACGCCTACGGCAACAGCTACAAGATCGACGGGCGAGGCTATGACTGGCTGTTGCAGCACGAGTTTGCCCACGAATGGTTCGGCAATCAGCTGACCAATCAGAACGCCGACGACATGTGGCTGCACGAGGGATTGGGCAGCTACATGCAGCCGCTCTATGCGCGCTGGCTGCTGGGCGACCGCTATATGCAGCGCGAACTGGCCAATCAGCGCGAGGGTCTGATCAACAAACATCCCGTCGTTTCAGGCACGCCCAAGACCGAAGACGAGGTCTACAAAGGCGACGTTGGGCCGGGCAATGACATCTATTCCAAGGGTTCGCTAATCAGCCATTCGCTGCGGATGCTGATTGGCGACGCCGCCTTCCACGATGCGGTCACGCGTCTGGTTTATGGGCGAGCCGACCCCAGACCAGGCAACTTCGCGCCGCTTTATCGTTCGACTGGCGACTTCCTCGCGATCATCAACGACGTTACGGGCCGGGACTACGGCTGGTTCTTCCGCGGCTATCTCTACAACGCCGCCCTGCCGGTGCTGACCCAGACCCGCGACGGCGATGTGCTGAAGCTGGAGTGGACGACGGGCGACGGCGGCGTCTTCCCCATGCCGCTGGAGGTCGAGATCGACGGGCGCGTTCAGACCGTGGCCATGACCGGCGGGCGGGGCCAGATCCCGGTTCCGGCCGGCGCCCATGTCCTGATCGATCCGCAGAACAAGGTGCTGCGCCAGATGGACGTGATCGACGAGCTTCAGGCCTATAAGGCGGCGCAGAAGGCGGCGCATTGAACCCGCTCATCCCCGCGAAAGCGGGGACCCAGTCCTTTCACATCGCAAATCGGATTGAGTAACGCCTACTCTGATCTGCATCTGAGCGCCCAAAACTCTAGATCCCCGCTTTCGCGGGGATGAGCGGACATAAAAATCGTTAAGCCGCCGCCACCGTCACCGACTGGCGCACCATCTGACAGCGCTCCTGCGTCGTCAGGAAGGCGATGTCTGCCGCATCGCGCCCGCAGGCGATCCGCACCAGGCCTTCGACCGGCGCCAGGCCCGTCGGATCGACCAGCCACCAGCCGTTATCCAGCCAGACCTCGAAGATGGCGTGAAAGTCGGGCGGGCTGAGTTGGTGGGCGAAAGCGCTGACCGCGCGCGCAGGAATGCCCGACGCCCGGCATAGCGTCATGCCCAGGTGGGTGAAGTCGCGGCACACGCCGGCCCGGTCGATGAAGGTGCGCGCCGCCGTGGTTTCGGTGTCCGACACGCCGTGCTCGTAATCGACGTTCTCGGTGATCCAGTTCAGGATCGCCAGCACGCGCGCGCCGCCTGCCGTGTCGCCGAACTCGCGCGTCACGAAGCGGCCGAACTGATCCGACGGGCAATAGCGGCTGGGCTGGAGATAGGGCAGGACCTCGGCAGGCAGTTCGCCCCAGTCATGCTGGGATACGCTAGGCGGCAGGCCCTTCAGCACGCCGTTTTCGACCACCGCCTCATAGGTCAGCTTGACCTCGCCCTCGACATGGCAACGCAGGGTGCGGGCGCCGAAGTCGACGTCCTCGTCTTCGTGAAAATCGACCGGCGGGTCGAAGGTCAGGGCTTCTTCCAGAATGTCCTGGCCCGGCCAGTGGGCGACCTGGATCTTGTAGATGGCGTCCGTCGGCGGATCGAAACGATAGACGAGTTCGGCGCGGACGCGCAGTTTCATGAAAATCTGCCGATCAAAGGGAGATGAGAAGGTTGCTGGTGAACGCCACGCGGTCTGGGCCGTTCCGTGGTGGTCCGCGCCTTCTGGCCTGTGCAAATCGACAAGACAAGACAGTGTGTTAATCTGAGCCCCATGATCGCTTCCCCTGCCCTTCTCGCTCTTCGGGAAGCCACCGCCTCAGCCCACGAAACCCTGGAAGTCCAGGCCCGGATCGAGCCGCGTCTGTCGGACCCCGCCACTCGGGCGGAGACCGTCGCGGCCTTTTACCGCTTCCATGCCGGACTGGAGCCGCTCAGCCATCCGCTGGCGGCGGCGTTGAATGCTGAACTGGAAGCCAGCTTCGAACCGCGATCACGCGCGAACAGGATCGCCCAGGACCTGACGCTACTGGGCCAGCGCGTTCCTCCGCCGGCGCGTCCGGCTTCGCCCCCCTCGGCCGGCGAAGCCCTGGGCTGGGTCTATGTGACCGAAGGGTCGATGCTGGGCGGTCGGATCATTCGACGCCGGCTGGCCGCCGAGGGTCGCGATCTGGACGGCCTCGGCTTTCTGGATCCCTATGGCGAAGAGACCGGCGCACGCTGGCGCGCCTTTATGGACCTGCTGGACCGGGCCTGCGTTAGCGGCCACGTCACGATCGATCAGGTGGTGAAGGGCGGCGTCGACGGTTTCGCCTTCGCCCACCGCACCTTGCAACCCCAGCCGCAGGAGGCCGCGGCATGACCGAGACGCTCGACCTGGCCGACGCCGCGCTGAACGAGTGCGATCGCGAGCCGATCCACATTCCTCAATCGATCCAACCGCACGGCTTCATGCTGGTGCTGGATCTGCAATCCCTGACCATCCGCCAGGGGGCGGGCGCAATAGAGGAGTTGACGGGCCGCAAGGTCTGGATCGATCGCACCGTCGCCGACGTGTTGGGCGATGTCGCCGACCGGGCCGTACGCGCCATGGCCGCGCATCAGGAGGCCGGCTTCGCCTGTCGCTGGCGCGCGACCAATCGTCTGGAATACGACGTCGTGGTGCATCGTGCGCCGGGAACGACTTCCGGCACGATCAACGATCTGATGATCATCGAGGTCGAGCAGAGCTCGCAGCAGGCCCGCCTCGGCGTCGATCTGATCGCCAACCTGGATGCCGCCGGCGCCGCGCTGGAACGGGCGGTGACGATCCAGACGGTGTGCGAGCGGGCGGCGGACGCCTTCCGTCGCCTGACCGGTTTCGACCGGGTGATGATCTATCGCTTCCAGGACGACGAGGCGGGTCAGGTCGTGGCCGAAAGCCGCGCCGAAGGGTCCGGGTCCTTCCTCAACCATCATTTCCCCGCCACAGACATCCCGCAGCAGGCGCGCGCCCTTTATCTGCGCAACCCCGTGCGGGTCATTCCCGACAGCCGCTATACGCCCCAGCCTCTGCGCCCCATCGCGCCTGGCGAGGCGCCGCTGGACATGAGCGACAGCGGCCTGCGCTCGGTGTCCCCGATCCACCTGCAATATCTGCGCAACATGGACGTTCGGGCCTCGGCTTCGGTTTCGATCATCGTCGATGACGCCCTGTGGGGGCTGGTGGCCTGCCACAACGCCTCACCTAAGCTGCTGCCCTATGAGTTGCGCGTGGGCTGCACGGCCCTGGCGCGTAATCTGGCGCGACAGCTGAAGTCCAAGACCGACGCCGACCTCTATCGCGAGCGCACGCGCCTGCGCCGGATGGAGGACGAACTGCTTTCACGGCTGTCGCCAGACCGGCCGATGCGAGAGACGCTGGGCGAAAAGGCTGACGCCCTGATGCAACTGACCAGCGCGGACGGTCTGGCCATCGTCAGCGACGGGGACATCCAGACCTTTGGCCATACGCCGCCCGAAGACGGCGTACGCGCCATCGCCGCCTGGGCTGCGGGACGGCCGGGCCTGCGCCCCGTCTCGTCGCACAACCTGGCCTCGGTTCTGCCCGCCGCCGAGGCCTGGAAGACACACGCCAGCGGTCTGCTGGCGGTGACCCTGCCTCTGGATCAGCCGGTGTCGCTGCTGTGGTTCCGCTCGGAGGTGCTGGAAACGGTGCGTTGGGCCGGCAATCCCGCAACGGCGGAGAAGACTGGCCCCAAGGCCATTCTGACGCCCCGCGCCTCGTTCGAAAGCTGGTCGGACACCGTCTCGGGCCGCGCGCACCGCTGGGGCCCCGCCGCCGTGGAGTCCGCCGCCCGGCTGAGGGACGCGCTGGCCGACTACGCCGCAGTCCATCAGATCCGACGGCTGAACCGATCGCTGCAGGACCGCCTGTCCGAGCGCGACCTGCGGCTGGAACAGCAGCAGTATCTGATCCGCGAGGTGAACCACCGGGTTCAGAACAGCCTGACGCTGGTGTCCAGCTTCCTGGGCCTGCAAGCACGAGAGCAGGCGGGCGGCTCGGCCGCAACCGCGCTGAACGAGGCGCGACGTCGCGTGCGCGCCGTCTCTGCGGTCCACAGTCGGCTGTATCTGAGCGATCAGGTCACGACCATCGACATGAGCCGCTACATCGGCGAGTTGATTGGCGATCTGGGCTCCAGCATGGGGCCCGACTGGGCCGCCGCCATCGAAACCGATCTGGACCCCGTCTGCATCGAGCCGGGGCGCGCCATCACCATCGGCCTGATCCTGACGGAACTGATCATCAACGCCCAGAAATACGCCTATGGCGGCAAGCCTGGTCCGCTGCGGATCGCCTTCCAGGAAGACGGCGCCTTCTTCCGCATGACGGTGGAGGACGAGGGCGCCGGCGGGCATCTGGCCGGCAAGGGTTTCGGCTCGATGATGATCAAGAGCCTGGTCGGTCAGCTGGACGGAACGATCGACTATCGCGACCGCGCGCCGGGCCTCAGCGTCGTGTTGCGGTCGCGGATCGACCCCCTCGTGTAAAGCGTGGTCTGACGGCGCCTGTGGCGTCAGGTCGCAGGGCGTCGTAAGAGCCGGGCCATGTCCGCCCTGGCCTTTCGCCCTTCCTCGCGCGCCTTTGCGCTGATCGTTCTGCTGATCGCGGCCAGCGTGCTGGGCCTGGCGCCCATTCTGGTGCGATTGACCGAGACGGGGCCGGCGGCCGCGGGGTTCTGGCGGTTCCTGTTCGCCCTGCCCCTGCTGACGATCCTGGCGGCGCGCGAGCCGGGCGGGATCGCGACCCCATCGAAATGGGCGCTGCTGGCGGGCCTGTTCTTCGCCCTGGACCTCAGCTTCTGGCACTACGGCATCGTCATGACCTCGGTCGCGAACGCGACGGTGCTGTGCAACCTGACGCCGGTCGTCGTGACCCTGTTCGGCTGGTTTGTGCTGAAGGAGCGGCCGCACCGGCTGTTCATCCTGGCCCTGGCCCTGGCCATGGGCGGCGCCTTCGCCATGGCTGCGGGCGCCGATGGCGGCCAAGGGACCAATCCGATGCTGGGCGACCTGTTCTCCCTGTCGGTGGCGGTCTGGTACTCGGGCTATTTTCTGGCGGTGCAGGCGGCGCGGCGCACGGCCGGCGCGATGCGGGTGACCTTCTGGGCGACGCTGCTGGGCGCGCCTCTTCTGTTGATCGTCGCCCTGGCGCTGGGCGAGGCTGTCATCCCCGCCGGGCCGGCCGGCTGGGCCGCCTGCGTCGCCATGGGCGTGATGCACGTCTTCGGCCAAGGCGGCGTGGCCTGGGCGCTGGGCAAACTGCCGGCCTCGGTCACGGCCGTGACCATCCTGATCCAGCCGGTCGTCGCGGGCCTGCTGGGCTGGTGGATCTTCGGCGAAACCCTGACGCCGGCTCAGGCCCTGGGCGGCGCCCTGGTGCTGGGCGCCATCGTCCTGGCGCAGCGGTCGCAACGCGCCAAGACCGCCCACGCCGCCGAGCCCCAGCCGCAGGACGCATCGAACGGGCCCAAGTAGCGCGAAGCGCGATAGCTCAAAAAGAAAACGGGCGCGGGAGAAACTCCCGCGCCCGCCTCTAAGCCTTGAAGGCTGGATCGACTTAAAGAACCTTGAGGTCGATCGCCGAAGTCTTGCCGCGCTGGTTTTCCAGCTCGTATTCGACCTTGGCGTTCTCATCGAGGCCCTGAAGTCCGGCCTTCTGAACGGCGGTGACGTGAACGAACACGTCGGAGCCGCCGCTATCGGGCTGGATGAAGCCGTAGCCCTTGGTGGGGTTGAACCACTTGACCGTGCCGGTCGCCATGTCTGCGTCTCCGTAAACGCGCTTTTCCAGGCGGATCCCTCTCGAGGTGACCCGACAGTCCATCTGGACAGCTCGTTCAGGCGAAGGAGCGAAACGCGGGTTTGGACCCCACGCGAAATCCGGACTGCAGCGATGTTGTCACCCGGCTTTTCCAGACGGTCAACAGCAAAGCGAGTCGCACCAGACGCATTCAGGCTTAACGACAGAGACCCCGCGCGGCCCCGTCGATGTGCAGATGGTTGGCGTGGGCGGCGTTGTAGTCGGGCGTCAGGACCGTCGAAAACAGCTGGCAGGCCCCGTCGCGCAAGGCGTGCAGAAAGCGGCCGCCCGGCTCGCCCGCCGGCCCGTCGCCGCGCCAGTCGTTCAGCACGCTGACGGTCCGACCGTCCTTCAAGGTCACCGCTGCGACATCCAGCGCATTGGCCTTGGCGTGTTCGCTGGGCCGCTCGGCCTCATCCTGCGAGCCGTAGATGCGGCGGCAAGAATAGGTGCCATAGTTTTCCACCCGCGCGGGCGCGGAGCTCAGAATGTCGCGCGAGGCCGGGCGCAGCACCTGGCGATCCCAGATGACATAGCGGACCGCCAGCGGGCACTGCATGACGACATCGGCCGGCGCCAGCGGCGTCACCTCGCCGCCCGTGATCCGCACCGCCCCGCGCACCACGCAGAAGCCGCCGTCGTCGCGGTCGGGCGCGCGTTCGACCTTAACCCCCGCATTGCGCAGCGCCTGCATACAGGCCTCGGTCGCGCCCTCGACTGCCTCGGGCGTGGCGGCGGTCGGCACGTCGAAGGCGGCGACCTTTGCGGTGGTCGCGCGGCCCAGCGGACGATCCAGATCCAGCGGCTTCCACGGCAGGTCCTGGGGCGGAGCGAAAAAGTTCAGCAAGGCAAAGCCGGCGCAGACCAGCAGCGCCAGCTCCCACACCAGATTCCACATGTCCGCCAGATCGCGCTTCATTCGGCCCCTCGCAGGCCGAACGGGCCCTGCGCCTTAACGCCCAGCTTCGCAGTCGGCTCCCTCGCCCTTGCTCTCTGCCGGCCCTCGGCCCACTCTCTTGCCATGGGAAAGAAATCCGACGCCTATGACGCCGAGCTGGAGCAGATCCAGCTGGCCATCGTCCAGACCCAGGCCTGGAGCATCGAGCATGGCTCGCGCGTGGTCATCGTGCTGGAGGGGCGCGACACCGCCGGCAAGGACGGCGCGATCAAGCGCCTGACCGAACATATGTCGCCGCGCCAGACCCGCGTCATCGCCCTGCCCAAGCCGAGCGACCGCGAAACCAGCCAGTGGTATTTCCAGCGCTATGTCCCGCACCTGCCGGCGGCGGGCGAAACGGTGATCTTCAACCGGTCCTGGTACAACCGCGCCGGGGTCGAGCCGGTCATGGGCTATTGCACGCCCGAGCAGTACGCCCAGTTCATGACCGATGCGCCGCGCTTCGAGCGCATGCTCACGGACGACGGGATCATCCTGATCAAGATCTGGCTGGACATCTCGCGCAAGGAGCAGGCCAAGCGGCTGAAGGAACGCCGCGAGGATCCGCTGAAGAAGTTCAAGCTGTCGTCGCTGGACGCCGAGGCGGAGGCGCGGTTCGACGCCTATTCCGACGCCCGCGACCGGATGCTGGACGAGACCGACCGCGACTATGCGCCCTGGACCGTCGTCGCCACCGACGACAAGAAGACGGCGCGCCTGAACATCGGCCGCTACATCCTGTCGGTGCTGAGCCACACCAGCATCGACATCAAGAAACCGGATCCCGACGTCGTGTTCAGCGCCGGCAAGGCCAAGGGCAAACTGGCGCGCTGACTGTCTTTTTAGGCGGTGCGGATGATCCCGCCCGTCGCCACCACCGGCCAGGGCGTCAGTCGCCCACCCGCGCAGGGGCCGCCCTTGCATTCGCCGGTCAGAGGCTCGAACACCGCCCCGTGCCAGCCGCACAGGATCAGCGCGCCGTCCGGTGTCAGATACCGGTCGATCTCCATCGCGATCGGAAAACCGGCGTGCGGGCAGCGATCGACCCAGCCCGCGACCTGACCATCCTTCCTGACCACGAAGCCGTGAAAGAAGGCCTCGCCGATCTGCAGCACGAAGCCGCGTGAGCCGGGATCGGCGATATCGCCCTCGGCGCACAGCGCCACGCCAGGCGGCGTCTTCCAGACCCTTTTGCGCTCGCCCGGCGCCTCGGCCGCTTCAGACACGTTCGGCCTTCAGCGGGCGCGACAGCAAACCATCGATCAGGCCGTCCACGTCGATCTCGCCGGCCAGCAGGGCGGCAACGCCTTCAGAGATCGGGATTTCCACGCCCAGACGCGCGGCCAGTTCGCGCACCGCCGGCGCGCTCTCATAACCTTCGGCCACCGATCGTTTGCCGGCCAGGGCCTGCTCGACCGTCTGCCCCTGCCCCAGGGCCAGACCCAGGCTCATGTTGCGCGACTGGGGGCTGGAACAGGTCAGAACCAGGTCGCCCAGGCCGCACAGGCCCGCCACCGTCTCCGCCTGTCCGCCCATGGCGACGGCGAGGCGGGTCATTTCCGCAAAGCCGCGCGTGATCAGGGCGGCGTGTGCGCTGCGTCCCAACTGACGCCCCTCGGAGATGCCGCAGGCGATGGCCAGGACGTTCTTCAGCGCCCCGCCCGCCTCGGCCCCCACCAAATCGGTCGCCAGATAGGGCCGGAAGCCCGGCGCCGACAGGGTGTTCAGCAGGGCCTCGCCCAGCGTCTGATCGGCGCAGGCCAGGGTCACGGCCGTCGGCAGGCCGCGCGACACCTCGCCCGCGAAACTGGGGCCGGACAGGACGGCGGCGGGGGCGTCCGGCAGGGTCTCGGCCAGCACCTCGGTCATCAGCTTCATCGTGCCGCGCTCGACGCCCTTGGAGCACAGCACCACCGGCACGCCGGCGCGATAGTGGGGCGCAAACGCCGTCAGCGTCGCGCGCATATGCTGGGCCGGCGGCACCGCCAGGATCACGTCGCAGTCGCCCAGATCAGCCAGGTCGGCGGTGAATTTCAGGTCGTCGGCCAGCGGCACGCCGGGCAGATAAAGGTCGTTGGCGCGCGTCGCCCGCATTGTCTCGACCAACTGCTGCTCGCGCGCCTGCAAGGTCGTGTCCAGTCCGGCCCGAACGCACACCTGCGCCAGAGCCGTCCCCCAGGCGCCCGCGCCGATGACCCCTGCCGTGCGGAATTCCATGCGCCCTCCCGAGGCTTGTTTATCGTTCACGCCTTGGCGCCCTTGCGGCCCGGCTTGTGCGAAGGATCGGACAGTGCGCGCGCTTCGTCCAGCGGCCATCGCGGCCGGGCGACCACGTCGATGTCGCTGGTAAGGCCCAGCGCCAGCCGTTCCGCCCCCGCCAGGGCGATCATCGCCGCATTGTCGGTGCAATAAGCCATGGGCGGCGCCAGGAAGTCGAAGCCGTGTTTCGCCGCCGTCGCCTGCAAGGTCGCGCGAATGGTCTTGTTGGCCGCAACGCCGCCCGCGACGACGAAGAGCCGATGCTCATGGGTTTCGGCATAGGCCGCCAGCGCCCGTTCCGACCGATCCGACAACTGGCGCGCGATGGCGTTCTGCACCGCATCCGCCAGGTCCGCCTTGTCCTGCTCGGTCTCGCAGGTCTGGGCGATGCGGAAGGCCGCTGTCTTCAGGCCCGAGAAGGAAAAATCGCAATCCTTGCGGCCCAAGAGGGCGCGCGGCAGATCGATCTTCGACCCGTCGCCCTGCATGGCCAACCGCTCCAGCGCCGGGCCGCCCGGATAACCTAGCCCCAAGGCCTTGGCGATCTTGTCGAAGGCCTCGCCGGCCGCGTCGTCAATGGTGGCGCCGATCCGGCTCATGTCACCGACGCCGCGCACCTCCAGAAGCTGGCAGTGGCCGCCCGACACCAGCAGCAGCAGGAAGGGATAGGCCACCTCCGCCCCCAGCCGGGCCGACACCGCATGCCCCTCAAGATGGTTGACCGCCACCAGCGGCAGGCCGCGCGCCAGCGCCGCCGCCTTGCCGAAGCTGAGACCCACCATGACCCCGCCGACCAGACCCGGCCCGGCCGTCGCCGCGATCCCGTCCAGCCCGTCATAGCCCATATCGGCCTCGGCCATCGCGCGGCGCGTGACCTCGGCGATCATTTCGACATGGCTGCGCGCCGCGATCTCGGGCACCACGCCGCCATAGGCCGCATGGTCGTCGATCTGGCTGTGAACGACCGAGGACAACACCTCCGCCCGACCGCCCGTAAGGCGCACGACCGAGGCGGCGGTCTCGTCGCAACTGGTCTCAAGGCCCAGCACCGTCAACGGCCGGACATCCCGTCCAGTTGCTGACTTGGCGCCGCTGCTATAGTCGGCGGACATCTCCATCGGGTCGAGGTAGCGACCCGGCGACCGGTGCGCAACGCTCATGACCTTTCCTCTCCGCATCGGCACCCGGCGCTCCAAGCTGGCGCTCGCCCAATCCGGCATGATGCAACGCGCCATCGGCCGCGCCCTGAACGTGCCCGAGGCCGAGATCGAGGCCGCCGTTCCTCTGGTCGAAATCGTCACCACCGGCGACCGCATCCAGGATCGCCGCCTGCTGGAGGTCGGCGGCAAGGCCCTGTTCACCAAGGAGATTGAGGAGGCCCTGCTGGCCGGCCGGATCGACATCGCCATCCATTCGATGAAGGACGTCCCTGCCGAACAGCCCGAGGGCCTGTGCATCGCCGCCATCCCCGAGCGCGAGGACGCCCGCGACGCCTTCATCAGCCGCGACTTCGACAGTTTCGACGCCTTGCCCTTCGGCGCGCGCCTGGGCACCGCCAGCCTGAGACGCCAGGCTCAGGCGCTGGCCCTGCGGCCGGACCTGAAGGTCGAGATGCTGCGCGGAAATATCGATACCCGCCTGCGTCGCGCGGCCGATGGCGATTTCGACGCCATCTTGCTAGCCGTCTCGGGCATGACGCGCCTGGGCGTCACCGACCATATCCGCGAGAAACTGTCGCTGGACGCCTTCCTGCCCGCGCCGGGCCAGGGCGCCCTGGCCATCCAGACCCGCGCCGCCGACATCGACGAGCCTTGGGTCGCCGCCCTGAACCACCCCGAGACCGCCCTGTGCATCGCCGCAGAGCGCGGCGCCATGACGGCGCTGGAAGGGTCGTGCCGCACCGCCGTCGGCGCCTATGCTCTGATCGCCAACGATGCGCTGCACCTGACCACCGAAATGCTCAGCCCGGATGGGTCCGCCCGCTGGCGCCGCGTCGGCGATCTTTTCCAACCGACCGAAGCCGACGCGCGCGCTATGGGCCAACGCCTGGGCGGCGAGGTCCACGCCTCGGCCGGCGATCAGGAAGTCGATCCCGCGACCCTGGACGGATGAACGTCACGCCGACACGCGTCTGGATCACCCGCGCCGAACCGGGCGCCGCGCGCACCGCCGCCCGCCTGCGCGACATGGGGTTCGAGCCGATCGTCGCGCCCCTTCTGACCATTGAGAACTTGACGCCGCCCGTCCCCGATCTGGCGCCGTTCGCCGCCCTGGCCTTCACCAGCATCAACGGCGTGGCCGCCTTCGCCGCCCTGACGCCCCGCCGCGACCGTCCGGTCTTCGCCGTCGGCGATGCGACCGCCCAGGCCGCCCATGATGCGGGCTTCGCCGATGTCCACTCCGCATCCGGCGACCTGCGCGATCTCGCCCGCCTGATCGCCGGCGCCATCGCCAACGCCGCCGTCCTGGTCCCTCAAGCGGAAACCCCCGCCGGCGATTTCACCGCTGCCCTCACCACCGCCGGCGCCCGTAACGTGTCGGTCCATTCGCTGACAGTCTATCGCGCCATCGAAACGTCAGTCGCAGCGCCCGCACTGTTCGACGCCGTTCTGATCCACTCCCCCCGCGCCGGAAAAGCCCTCACCAAGCTTCATCACGCCCCCTTGGCCCAGGCCGTCCTCGCCTGCATCTCTCCCGCCGCCGCGGCCCCGCTCGCCGCGCTGGGCCTGACGCCCGTTGTGGCAAAATCGCCCGACGAGACCTCATTACTCACGATCTTGAACACCGCGCTTGGCAAGCGCGATCCGGCCGTATAAAGACCCCGTCTCGCGCGGACAGCTTCGTCCGTCGCAACCGGGCCGCTTTAGCTCAGCCGGTAGAGCACATCATTCGTAATGATGGGGTCAGGTGTTCGAGTCACCTAAGCGGCACCACCACTTCCAGTAGGAACGGACGACGGAAGCGCGCGAAACCGCGCAAATCCCAATCCATTCCCGGTCCCAAGTGAAAGTGCCTCAAGCCTTGCTAGGTCGTTGGGTCGCGTGTTTGGGCATTTAGGCACAACGACCTTCCTTCCTCGCTTAGCTGAAGCAGACGTGGCGAAGAAACCGAAGCCCCTGCCGACTGGAAGCACGTTGTGGGTACAATGTGGGACGCTATCGGCTGATGCGTCCAAGTTTTACGGCGGATAAGATCAGTCGGTGTGACACACATCAGGTTCGAAGGGACTCAATCGCGTGCCAAATACGTTCAGGCTCTGACTGGGTAACCAGGCCGAACTCGACCTTTAGATCGTCAGCAATTTGCTTAGCAACTTCTGTTGCGCGGTCCTGATGAGCAGCGATCTGCTCGATGGATCTCATTGGACGGGTTCGGCCTGTATCCGACGCTCGCCGTCGCAAAATCTCTTCAGGGTCCGCGACAAGCATCACGACGTGTTTTACGCCAAGGTCCCCAAATACGTCTGATCCGATCTCGATAATTCCCGAAGAACCATCAATGATTGTGTGTCCATCGAACACGATAGGACGGGTCTCGCCTCGAGTTGCCCGACGGAAACCGGCGACGAGTAGCCTCTGATTGTCGATCACCGGCCCAAGCCGGAGAGCTTCGCTTGATGCAATCTCCGCCCCCCGAGCGGCCTGCTCAAGTTTGATTAGTTCACTAGCCTGAACATGGAGAAATTGAGATTTATCTTGGCTTGACGCCAACAACGTAGATTTCCCGACTCCGGACAGGCCAACGAGAGCCAACGCAGGCATTACGACACAAACCCCAGGTGGCCCGATTTAAGCACCGCCCGGAGTTTGGAAGGAGCAAGGCGAGCAATCGATTGAGGCGGATGGCCTGAGAAGGCACCGATAGACATCAAGTTCGGAAGCTTGACCGCTGGCTCAAGGTAGCTCGCGAGGAGAAAATTTATGACCTTCACCGGGTGGGTGGAGGACGCAGCGAATGAGCGCAACTGTGCATCGCTATAGACGGACCTGCCGCCCGCGAGTCGTCGAAGTTCCTCAGCAGATGAGGCAAGAGTCATGTCTTCGAAAATGCCGACGGCTGTAACGGCCTGAGATGGTTGCTCGTCGGATTTGCCTTTGTAGAAAATTAGAACGGCACCGGGATCCTTGATCAATGCAGGTGCGCGGCACAAATAGACTTTACGAATAGTATTGCCTGCACGCCTCGGCATGGAGGGGCTGAAAAGGTCTATCTGCCTCTGCTGCGCTAGATCTGGGAAGAGGATGTCGTGGAAAGCTGCTCTTATAGGGATTGTGTAAGCCGAAACGCTGTCGTCGACCCGGAATCGCGGATAGTTTTCCCGGGCTGCCTCAAATGGCGTCCGGTCACCGTCCGGCTGCAAGGGCTTCGACGACATCATCTTTTCAAGAACGAGCTCCCCATCCGGCTTTTCGTAAGAGATGACGAATCCGTAATACTGAAGAAGATCAATTAATGTCGCCTGCTCCCTGTAGGTTGTGAGATACACCAAGTCATATTGGTTAGATTGTGCAAACCACATTACTTGTTTTAGAAGCAATTCCCCCAGTTTTACTCCTCGCTTTTCCGGCCTGACCTTGAAGGTGCAGATCTTCAGAATCTTACGTCCCGGCAAGCGCGCGTCCGTATCTTCCTGCGTTTCGTCTTTTCTTACAACCAAACCGGCCAGCTCTGGCCCGTCATCAACGACAACCCAGCACTTTCTCATTGGCTTGACGCACTTCTCGCGCCACCATGTGTCAAAGCCAGGATATCCATCCCGTAGGCTTTCAAAGATTGGGTCGGTCGGGGAAATGGAGTGAGCTTCAACCTCTTCGACATATCGAAGCGGAACGTTTACAGGCTCATATGTCGACTTAAGTAAGGATACTGCATCTGCAGCATATAGTATCCGCTCCACTAGGTGGGATGCGTGACGCCTTGCCCGTTCATGCAGACCTCGATCCTCGGTGACCAAGAAATCCGCGACCCCGATATCAAGAGAATGCAAAAGTGTCGCATCGACTAGGTCGTTAGGCTTAGGTAACGGTCCAAAACTAGCCGCTAAAGTCTCTTTCTTGAGCCCCCGTACTTTTGCGATACGTTGAAATTTATCGAGTTTGCTACGAGAGATTTTCCTGCGCGCGACGTCCTTATCGCGCTCGATGTCATCCACTGCCGCCTCATGGACGAATACGCCGACGTTATGGCGACCTGTCAGTTTCAATAACGCGGCAAGATTCGCGGAGACCTCTTTAGGATCTTCCAGACCTATAAATATATTCGTGTCGATTAGGTAGTTAGGCGTACTCATCTACCATCGCGTCCCGCATCTGCGCACTCGCGTAAAGGAATGACTGTGGAGGCTCAAAACTAAACCGCGATCGCAGCTCCGGCAGTTCTATGGTTCTACGCAGAGGCCTTGCGCGGCAAAGTCGTATTGCAACCCCCACTTCAACACCGGAAAAATAATTATCAAAGTCTGTGCGTGCAATGCACGCTTCTTCCGAGTACGCTGCCCACAGTTCATCTGGGGACATCCTGCTGACACCACTAATTTCGGCCATCCCAATTAGTGCGCGTGTAGGACTAGTCTCATATATCAGCGCCCTTGTTCCCTCGGACACGGTCTTCGGAAAACGGCGTCTTAGCTCGATTGTTTTCGATCCGCCAATAATTTTTCGGCTGTATTCTGGTTTGATACTAAAGACTACATCCCGTGACGGCTTGACGAAGGCGTCTCCCATTAGAGGAAGAACCATCTGGTCACCGTCATCAGGATCTATGGTCGCTTCCGCTTCGTGGAAGCTTTCAATCGTCTGAGATGAGTTGTTAAAGCGAGCGTTAATTCTTAATGTGGCACCCAGTGCGCCTAAATAGTCGCGGAGTGTCGAGACAAGAATGTCGCTGCGATGCTCAACCCGGGCTAAGGCCGGTTGGCCGATGCCGAGCCTAGTCGCAAGGTCTTTCTGCGTGAGGCCCGCCTGTTCCCGAAACTCACGCAGTCTTTGGCCTACGTGGTCTCCATCGGCAGCGGCTGACGCAACCTGCGGTTCAAATATCTTGCCGCGAACCTTCGTCAAGGCATCACCTCCGAATCACACCCCAACGGGATACATTACACCGAAGGCATTTTCCATGCGTTAATGTGACCATTTGGCGTTGGTTTGCTGGGGGATGACCATAAGCTTGTTTTTGGTTTTGCTATTTTGATTGAGCATATCTTGGATACGTGAGATGGCTCGCCCCCTGCGGTTGTGCGTGAGGGAAGGCATGAAATGAGGGGAAGTCTAGGAGTATGGGCAGAATCTGTCTCGGAACCGGTCATTGGCAAGTTGCCGATTCTGGAACTCCACATCAACGTCTGGCGTGATCTACCAAAGGATCGAAGTTCTATCGATTTTGGCTTTCAAATCACACAGCCCGATGATCTTAATAGAATGTTCCTATACATTCCGGCCGCGCTTAATATATCAGATATTGAAGACTTAAGCGAGGTTTTGAAGTTCGGAGAAACGCTCTCTGCTGTTTTCAACGATACAGTTGAAATCACCTCTCATAATCAAGGTAGCTTTGATGTCAAAAGAAGCAATGGATCTGCATTCAGAATATTTGACCTAAAGCCCAATCGTGATTTCGCCATCGAGTATGTGCCGATCTCTGCCAGCCAAAACGGCTCTGTGATTACATTTAGTTCGGAATTCTGCGAACGTTTACGTCAAGCACCGGGCGGAGCGGCATACCTTCGAGTCCGCGTGCATCTCAGCCGAGAAAACGGGAAGATCTTTTATAGTTACGCTTCTCCGGCGGACAGCTGGTTATTGAGTAGATTTTATAGAACCGAACTAAATGAATTTAGGCTAAACGAACGGCGTAGCTTTCCGGACACTGTAGTAAAATGGTCAGAAAACTCTGAGTTCCGAATAGTTCGTGTTCTATATTTTCTAATTCGTGATTTTAGGTATGAGCTGCTGGTTCAGCACGTTCAGTTTAAAAGGACTCGACGGCTGGAGCCTGGTATTTGGCAGAAATACCTAGCGCCGACGGGCGAGCGAATAAGTGGGAAGAAGGCTAGTGATGTCGGCGACCGTATGTTGATCTATCAGTGGCGCGAGGATGCTCCCAAGTTGGAGTCTGCCGATGACCGCAAGTGGATTGAAGACTTTTCCGCATTCGCCTCGTTCAAGAGCCCGAAAGACAATATTTGGGCGTACGTGCTAGCCGTTTTAGCGCTAGGTGCTTTGGGTAGTGCACTACAAGCTACAGTCTACGCGTTAAGCGGGCACATTAAGATGCCATTTTTAGATAACGAAACAGCGAACGCTTCTTCAGGAACATTGAGCGCGTTAAACCAATCCGTTTTGTGTCTTTCTATGCTCGTGGCACTTCTTTGTTTGATAGCTGCATTAGGACCTATTGCACGCAGTGTCGGTCATTTAGGAAACTGGATTCGCTCGAAACAGGGTTGAGTGTGGCTTCAACTCGCTTCTCTTCCGTTATAGACGCAATCTACGTCGTCCAAACGACCAGCCATCAGCCTTCTCCAGCGACATGTTGGTCAGGGGTTATGAGAGCAACTGGTGTCGTCTCCAGCGCTTGTGCTAACTCGTAGAGGCTCAGGACGGTCAGATTGCGCTGCCCCGTCTCGACCTGGCTGATGTAGCGCTGGTCAAAATCACAGCGGTTTGACAGTTCTTCTTGGGTAAGCCCCTTCGCCACCCTGAACCGCCGCACATTCCGGCCGATCACCGCTCTGATGTCCATGAAGTATGCGTTGACAGCGCGGCGCGGTCAAGTTTATTCCATTAAATGAATATCAAGTAGGGGTGTCAGCTTGGGGTCGATGCTGCTGCCCGCGCAGAGGCCCTGCATCGACAACGCAGCCTGATATCAAGCCGAGCGCAAATCTCGGCATCTTATATGATGCGCAAATAACTGCGCGTCTCAACACCACATGAGATCGTATCAGATGAACAACAACACCGTGCGCATATTAATAGCGGCCGTAGCTGCATTCTACGTTATCCTCGGAAGCCTATTTCTTCAGGCTTACCTGCCCGTGCAGCGCTTCAATGCGAACGTCGAGGCCAATGCAAAATCGGAAAAATATGATCCCGACTTTACGTCTCGGAACATGGCAGATGCCTTGAGCTACACCGACAATCTGGCGAAAGTCAGCCGGTATGGCTCCCTCCTTCTGTGGGGCACCGTCGGGATCGCGACCTTCGGAGGTGTCTATGTAGCGACCCGCCAGCGAAAGCGCGTGGAGAGGGCTCAGTCGGCCAAAGGCGGGGTCCAATGAAGCGCCTCGTCTATGCCGCCCTCGTCGCTGGCGCTCTTGTCGTCGCCGGTTGTGCCTCAGCGCCCGCGCGGACGCCCGGCACCTACGTCAGCCAGCGCGAGCCAGTCTATCTAATCACCGAAGCGCAGGCCGATCAGATCCTGGTGGACGCCATAAACGCCGAGTTCGGCACCAGTCCGATCGTGCGCGTCGAACACCCCAACAAGGGCTATCAAGCCACGATCAAGTTCCTGTTCGACAGCCACCAGATCGTCGGCACAATGGTCCCCTCCAGAGGCCGGAAGGCTGACGGGACGGTGCAGGACGGCTTCTACTTCACCGTCTCTCACAGCGGCACCATGCCCCTCTCTGGCATCGCTCGTTCAAAGCGCCTGAAGGATCGGCTCAACGACGCCGCGTCGGCTATTTCGCCAAGCGTCCCGTCAGCTCGGTAGATCACGCCTCGGCTGGTCGGCGTCAGGCCTTCGACACCATCGTCTCCGCCCTCGGTCAGAAGCCTGAAAAGCCGAGGCCCGTCATCGACTTCTAGGCCGATCACTAGGGCGACCTGACGCCTTCCAACACACCCATCAACCGACCCCCGTGGCCTTCCGCTGCGGGGGTTTTTTCGTGCCCGGAAAGGACACCCTGACCATGCTTTCGCTCACCGACCGAGACGCCGTCACGGCCGCGCTCACAGACCCTACCCTCGACCCTGCCCTTCGCGCCCTTATCGGACTTCGTGTTTGGCAGGTGGACACCGATCGTCGCCGTCCCCTTGGCGAAATCCTCCAGATCGTGGTGATCCAGCCAAGCGATCCGCCCGAGATCATCCACGAGGCCGTCGGCTTCAGCATCTGCTACGATCAGGCCGAGCAGCCCGGCTGGGAGTGGTTCAATGATCACGGCCCTTGGATGGAACTGGCCTACGTCCTGACAGACGATTTCGGGATGCTCGTCTTCGTCGCAGACCACCCCGACACCAACCACACCCTCCGCTTCAACTGCCTGGGCTTTGCCGACCGCCCTCCGACTTCCGACGCTGCCTAGGCGTCAAACACCCATCCGACCCGCGCCCTCCGACACCCCGTCGCGAGGGCTTTTTTGTGCCCGAAGGACACCATCCATATGATCTGCCTGAACACCCTCGCCGACGTCGCCGGCATCATCAGCGACTCCGATCTAGACGACGACCTGCGCGCCCTGATCGCTCATCGTGGATGGCAGGCCTACGCCGATCATCCGTCGCACCTTAGCGAAGACACCCGGATCGTCGTCGTCCAGGGCGGCGACACCCCCGACGTGATCAATACGGCGTTGGGCTGGCCTATCACCGACGACTATGCCGAGGAGCCGACCTACGACAGCCTGAAGGATTTCGGGCTTTGGTTCGAGATCGTGTATCGGGGCAGGTGCGGGCGGGACACCGTGGTCTTCGTCGAGAACAGCCCAGCGACGGAGATGGGCCTACACTATCTCTGCCTTGCCCACTTCTGGACCGAGGTGGGTGGTCGATGATGAGCCGGTTCCTTCTTCTGATCGTCCTGTGCGTCGCACTCGCCGTGCTCAGGGCGGTCATCGTCGCCGCCGTGGCCTTGGCGGTGCTGGCTTTGATCGTCAGCTTCATCACACGACCGAGACAGACGTTGGTCTTCCTGGGAACACTCAGCCTGTCTGCTCTGACGGTGGCTCACCCCCTAGCCTGCCTCGTGGGGTTGGTGGTCGTGGTGGTCGCGTTGGCGGGATTTGGCCGCCGACAGCGCCGTATTCACTCTAGGCCGTTGTTATTTACTAGGTCGTCTAGCTCGAGCTCAGGCTGAGGGCTTCTGGGGGCGTCTAGGCTTGGTCTGGACGCCTTCAGTTCGCTCAACCCCGCCACCGCCCGTTCGGCGACTGGAAAGAACGCCTTCCCATCATCGGTCAGGGTTGGAGGCCACATGTTGGGTAGCAATAGGACGCGGTGCTGGCCGCCTCCATACCAAAGCTCGAGATTCTCGATGTGCTTCGAAATGGTGCCTTGAGTAACGCCCATCTCCGACGCCGCAGCTGTTTGCTTACCGTACTGGACGGACAAGACGAAGGCCTCCAACCACGCCACCCGCAAACTGCCAAACTGCGATTTGTCTGTGCTGCCACCCAAATCTCGCCTCCCGAATCGACCCGGCGAACGCCGATGGACCCCTTTACGCTGGCGCGTGACGATATTCCAAATTGGAAACGTTGAGCGGAAGATCGTTTGCTAGCACCTCTCCAAACCCGCAACCGGTAGTCGGTCCGGAGGGCTTTCCAAAGGCCATGCGGAGGGACCACAACCTCCCCAGCGAGAACGCGACACCGACTGCAGCGGCCGTCTCGAATCGCGAAGTGCCCCGCCAATCCCGGCGTGTGCTGAACATCCCAATGACGCTTGAGGACCAACACCATGACTGCAGAACGTCCGACCGATCCGAACCAACCGACAGATAAGGGCCAGCCTGAACCCGCGGAAAATGCCCTCCCCGACGTCGCGCCGGAAACGGGTGAAACGGGCAATCAAATACTGCCAAGACCCGTTTCGCCCGTTTTGTCGAGCCCAACCGAAGCGCCACCGCTCTACCTTTCAATAGAGAAGGACTTCGCCGACGACGTCTATACGCCCGCCCCCGCTGCAAATCCGGTGGTGAGCGCGCTCAAAGCGAACGGCCTTTACATCGAGGATGCTGGCGACGGATTTCACCGGGTGACATGTCCTTGGGCTTCAGAGCATCCTTCGGAGGTTCAAGCTCAAGCGGGATATCTGGAACCCTGCTTTGGACACCCAATCGGCCTGTTCCGTTGCACCCACAATCATTCAGAAAAGCGCGACGCGGAAAGCCTGATCGATCACCTTGGCATTACGCCAGAGGTCGCCCGCGCAAAGGCCGTCATCTACATGCAGACTGGTGAAACACACCGTGCTGCGGCCGCGTCAGAACGAGTGCTGGCGGCGGACGGCAGCTACTTCGACGCGCGAGGCCCGATCGTCCGCATCATCAAGCCCTCACCGAATGACATTTCGACCGAACTCGTCAACGACCAGACCGTCAGCGCCTTCCTCGCGTCGAAGATCGACTATTATCGGAAGGCCAAGAGCAACCAGTGGGAGCGTTGCGACCCACCCGCCAGCATAATTCAAAGTCTGCGGTACAATCAGGATCGACACCACCTCCAGCCTCTGACCGGCTTGTCCCGGCAGCCCTTCTATGGGGCAGATGGGATCCTGGTGTCCAAGGCAGGTTACGACGAAGCGACCGGAACTTATGCAGGGTTTGACGAGGCCGATTACAATCTAGTAAATCCGACAAGAGAGGATGCCGAACGTGAGCTTACCTACATAAAATGGCTTCTGCGGGAGTTTCAGTTCGCCACTAAAGCCGACCAAGCTGCCGCCCTCGCCGCGATCCTCACCGCCGCCGTAAGAGCATCCCTTCCGCTGGCCCCAGCCATCAACATCAACGCCCCTCGCTCCGGTGGCGGGAAAAGCTTTCTAGCAGCGCTGATCGCGTTGGCAGCTGCTGCTGGCGAGCCTTACAACACGAGCTATCCGACTACGCCCGAAGAAGCAGCCAAGGTACTGTTGGCGATGCTGCTCGAGAAACCCGCTGTGGTGCTGTTTGATGACATGCAGGTACAAACGGGTTGGAAGTCGCTCGGACCCATGAACAAGGCGCTGACGAGCACCAGCATCACTGAGCGCGTGCTCAGCAGAAGCCGAACCGCCACCGCGCGCACCAACGTGCTCTTCATGGGCACCGGCAACAACGTAGAACCCGGCCAAGATATGCGCCGCCGCGTGCTGTCGATCCGTCTTGCCCCACGGAGTGAGACACCCACGCTTCAGCAGTACTCGTTTAATCCTGTGGCCCACGTTCGGAAAAGGCGATCACATATCGTCCAGGCCGCCCTCACCATTATCGAGGCTCACCGTCTGGCCGGTAGACCGGTTTCCGACGTCCCATCGATCGGCAGTTTTGAGGAATGGTCATTGACCTGCCGGCAACCGCTCCTGTGGCTCGGCGAGCCGGACCCTGCAACGAGCCTGATCCAGCAAGTCCAGGACGACTCAGATCAGGACACGCTGGGCGAATTTCTGCAGCACTGGTCCCGGCTATTTCGCGATGACCCCATGATGGTGCGTGAGGTGGTCCCGTATGCCGCCAGAGACGCCCGATTTGCCGACGTGCTGGAGGAGATCGGCGTGATGGACGGCTCCACCGTTAATACGAAGAGACTCGGCTGGTACCTCAAACTGAATCGGAGCCGCTGGGCTAATAGTCTGAGGATCGAGTCAGGCCCGAATTCGCAGCGCAATACGTGGCGGGTCATCGCTGACTAGGTGTCGGTGATCGCGTCGCCGACGCCCGACAACCGGCCCGCTAAAACAGGTGAAAGAGGCGGCCTGTTTTGCCGGTTTTGATGGCCCGCTCGCCGCCACCGCCGACGCAGAACGCGAGCCCCTGAGGCCCGCTCCGGGCATCCCATAGCCCGGCTATCCGACCACCCCAGCCCCCGCCCAGGCGGGCCACCCTGGGGCAACGCGGGCCCATCCCGCTCCAGGCTTCCTACTCCACCGCAAACCGCCCCCCGCTGCGCCCCTGCTGGCACCGCGTGATGGCGCTCGTCCGAACCCAACCCATAACAAGGAAACTCACTATGCCCAAAGCTCACCTGACTCAGGCTTTCGTCGCCAACGCCGGCTGCGAGGTCGGAAAGAAGAAAACCGATTGGTATGACACTGTTATTTCGGGCTTTATCCTGGAACGTCGCGCCAATGGAAAAGGCACTTACCACATTCGCTACACCGATCTGAGCGGCCGTCAGCGGCAGTACAAGATCGGCGGTGTCGATGACGTCACCTGCGCCGCAGCCCGCAAAAAGGCGCAAGAACTTCGGTCAGAAGTGGTGATGGGTGGCGACCCTGGCGCAAAGAAGGCGTTGGCCAGATCAATTCCCTTCTACGGCGAGTTGGCGGAGCGGCACCTCGCCTTCGCCAAGGTCCACCTAAAGTCATACGCCGATCAGGAAGCCTCAATGCGAAACCACATCGTTCCACGGTGGGGAAAGACTCGCTTGACGGACATGACCAGTCAGTCCGTCGGCTTGTGGCTGAGCGAAAAGCGCAAGGCCGGTCTGGCCCCGGCGTCGGTGGAGAAGTTGAGGGTCATCCTAGGCCGATCATTTGTGCTGGGGGCCGGTTGGGACGTACCGGGCACGGAGAGAAACCCGACACGGGGCATTCCACGTAAGCCGCTAGCGAACGGTCGCGAACGCTTCTTGTCAGCCGAGGAAGCGAGCCGGTTGAGGGAGGCGGTGGCGGCGTCGCAGAACCCACAACTTCAGCACATCGTCGGCCTGCTCCTCCTCACCGGAGCAAGGCTACGGGAGTTGCTGGACGCCAAGTGGGAGAACGTGGATATCAAACGTCAGTCGTGGCTGATCCCGACCAGCAAGACCGGCAAGCCGCGCCACGTGCCGCTCTCGACGGCCGCGCTGGCGATCATCGAACAGTTGCCGCGCTTCAAGGACTGCCCGTGGCTTGTGCCCAACCCTGAAACCCGCCTCCCCTTCGTGTCCATAAAGCACGGCTGGCAGCGGGCGATCAGGGAGGCCAGGCTGCCGGGTCTTCGGCTCCATGACCTGCGCCACTCAGCGGCGTCGTTCATGGTCAACTCCGGCGTTGATCTCTTCGCCGTCGGTAAGGTGCTGGGTCACGCCAGTTACCAATCAACTCAGCGCTACTCGCATTTGGCTAATGACACGTTGCTGAAGGCCGTAGAGGCCGGAGCGGCAAAGCAGATCACCTAAACCTCACTCCCGCCCCGCGCGCTGGCTTCGGCTAGTTCGTGGGGCGGAATCTATTATTTTTTTGCCCGAGTAGGCCGAGAGATGTCTCCTCGCCAGGATTTGGACCCTATTTGCCGCCAGCTTTCTTATGCTCTCTGATAGCCTTCTCGAGCTTGCGCTGGAGCGAAGCTACCTCTGCCCACTGATTCATTTCCTCGGCCTTATCAATATAGGCTCGTTTGGCTTGTGGTTCTGGCTCGGCATCCGCAAGCGCCTGCATTCGCTTCGCCTCGGCCCTGAAAAGTCGCACACCCACACAATACCTCAACTGTTCGGATTAGACCGCGCGCGCTCAGTAGCGCGGATTGTATCCAGAACCGTAGGATGAGCTGCGCGACGAGGATGAACCCCAACTGGAGCTACGCGAGCTCGAAGATGAAGAGCCGTAAGACGAGCCATAGGCTGTTCTAGGTGCGGTATAAGACGGCGTCGAACCGTAGCTAGGTGACCGTGTCCCAGCGCGTCCGGTATATGGATTGACGTTCGGCCGCGTCGTCCAGTTGTCATTTACGGTGCTGTTCGGATTTGTTCGGTGGTGAGGGGCGACATACGTCCCGTTGGATCGATAGTGCCCATTCACACCAACCTGGGCCGACGCCGAGGTTGCGATGAGCGCGGCAAACGTCGTGATGAAGATTGTTTTCAGCGTCATTGGCGGCTCTCCAGATTATATAAACGCTGTCGCATCAAATGCTGGGGCTCGCAACCTGTGATTAGCGACGCTTCTGGATTGGCACCATCCCGTCCGTTCTCACGGACGCTCGGCCGCGACCGTTCCCGAAAAGCGACCACGTCTCTAGTTGCCGCCTTGCGGGGCGCCTCGTGACCTAAGCAGATTGCCGAGGGTTTGGCCGTTCAACCGACACGTTGCGATAACCCGGTCGTGCGAGTTGACTCGACCGCTACGGCCCCTTGTGGCGACGCAGTTGACCTGACGTCCCCGCGTCAGACGTGTCAGAATTTCATGACCTCGCCGACCATCTGGCTCGCGAAGTTCCGGCGCGTCAAAATCGGCCAGGCGGACTTCGATCCATTCATTGGGGTCAGCAGTCCGACCGACACACAGGCTGTCGCCGTCTCCGACATACCGGACCGTCCCGGCGAACACCTCGCCAGGTCTTGTCGGAAGCCGTCCCTCGCATGGATCTGCGCGAACTGCTGATACCGCCAGCAACGAGAGACCCACAGTAGCAAACACGATCCGGAGCATCCGCCGAACCTGACAGCCGTTGGTTTAGGATTTGTATGCTTTGCCAGAAGCCGATGCGCGCGGTGTAAGCGCTTAGGGAAATGCCTTCACAACGTGTAGCGAGCCAGCAGACGACGGCGTCAGTATCTCGGTCGCAGGGCCTTTTAACGTCAGCCAGTCCAGACCGGCCGGAGGCGGAAGCACGACGATCTGCCGATCATGGTAGGGCGACACGTCAGGTCCGGGCTCCGTGGTCAGCATGGCCCAACCGCCGTCTTTCACTATCCCGGTGATCCAGAACCAGCTGTCGCCTACCATAGAGAACGACCACTTCGTCTTCCGATTCTGTCCAGGCTCAGCATCCGTGAATTCGTAGAAGGCCGACGCCGGGATCAGACACCGAGCGGTGTTGCTGAAATCTCGCCCGTCGCTTCGGAAGTTGAACACCGGACGACCTTGCGGAGATCGCCACGACCACCGCATCGAAGTCAGCAGCGGGCCTTCATCCCACGTCACGATCGAGGCTGTGTCGCCGATCTTTATGTCGTCGTTCGGCTCGATGTTCGGGATCGCGCCACCGTCAAAGCGAAGCGGGAAAGCCGTCTGGCTGAAGGCATCGGCGATCTGCGACGCAGGAACGTGTGAAGCATAGTTGTTGCACACCGTGCGCCTCCTATTCGAAGGCCTCGATCATGGTGGTGACGGCTTCGCGCTGCTTCTCGTTCAAGCTGGACCAGGCTCTGATCAAGCGGGCGCTTCCGGGGTGATCGCCGCGATCCTCTCCGACAAGCTCGGCCACGTCACACTTCAGCGCCTTGGCGGCGAGCACGAGTTTCGACGCGGCGATCCGGTTCCTGCCGCCCTCGTATTTCTGCACCTGCTGGAAGGTGACGCCGATCGCGTCCCCCAACCGACGCTGTGTCATTCCAACCGCTTCACGCCGGTCTCCGATGGCCTTGCCAATGGCGACGTCCAGCTGCTTTTCGTGTTCGCTCATGGCTTGGACTAACTGCGCAATAACGCGGTTTCGCAAGTGGATTTGTTCAACCGAACTGGATGCTCCGTCCACAGGTCATCATCAAGACGCCTTTCCACACAAGGTAATGTTCTGCATATGTTCTCGTCATGGGCGCTAAGGCATACAGAGGGGACGAAACCACCGGCTTTCAGAGTCCTGCCCAGGATCACGTTGAAGCCGTCCCTGACCTTGCCGAGCTATTGGAGCTGAGACGCCCACAGCGCTACGCCGTGCGGGTGAAGGGTGACGGCCTGCGGAAGCGCGGCATCCACTCCGGCGACATCTTGGTGGTCAACACCGACGGGGAGCCCAAGTCCGGCAAGGTCTGCGTCGCCTTCGTTCACGGTGACGTTGTCTTGGCGATCCTGACCGAGAAGGATGGCGAGTGGTGGCTAGAGCCATCCAACTACGCGCCCCAGCCGATCAGCGAGGACACCGAGGTGTGGGCCATGATCGCCGCCTTGGTGCGAACAGACGTCTGATGTTCGGGCTGATCGACGGCAACAATTTCTATGTCTCGTGCGAACGGGCTTTCGATCCGACGCTGAGGGGCAAGCCGGTCATCGTGCTCTCCAACAACGACGGCTGCGCCATAGCCCGATCAGCAGAGGCCAAGGCGCTCGGGATCAAGATGGGCGAGGTCTGGCACCTGTCGAAACGAAGGCCTGAGTTCCGCAACGTCATCGCCAAATCGTCCAACTACGCGCTCTATGGGGACATGAGCCGGCGGGTGTTTGAGGTGCTGTCAGAGCATTTTCAGCGCGTGGAGCCCTACTCCATCGACGAGATGTTCCTGGACCTGACTCAGTTCGCGCGGGTGGACTACTGCCGGCGTGTCCGCGACCGGGTTCGACAGATCGCCAAGATCCCCACCTGCGTCGGTATCGGCCCGACCAAAACGCTCGCCAAGCTGGCCAACAAACACGCCAAGGGCACGGACATCGGCGTGTCCGATTTCAGCGATTTAGAAACCCGTCGTCAGGCCTTCACCGAAATGCCTATCTCAGAAATCTGGGGCGTCGGCGGAGCGTCGCAGGCCAAGCTGAACGGGCTCGGCATCTTCACGGTGGATCAGTTCGCCAGCCTGCCCTCGGCGTCGATCAGGAAGCTGATGACCGTCACCGGCCAGCGAACCCATGCAGAACTCAATGGGGTGTCCTGCATGCCTCTGACGCTGGCTCCGGCGAAGAAGCAGACGGTGTCCGTCACTCGCATGTTCGGACGCCCTGTAGAGACCTGGGAAGACATGAGGGAAGCGCTTACTGCTCATGCGTCAAGAGCCGCTGAAAAGTGCCGGACACACGGTCTGGCCGCCACGGCGATGCAGGTGTTCTTTCACACCAACCCGCACTCGGGCGAACCTTGGTACAACGGCCAGCGGTCGTTTGAGATTGAGCCGACCAACGACAGCTTTGCCATCATCCGTCAGGCCGTCCGCGCGGGCCGTTCGATGTGGAGACCATGCCTTCGCTACGCCAAGTGTGGGGTGATCCTGCTGGACCTTCAGGCCGTGGCTGAAGCGACTTCCAACTTGCTGCCGACGAGCGACCCTGTGCGTTCAGAGAGGCTGATGGCGGCGTTGGATGCTGTAAACGCGCGCTTTGGCCGAGGCACCGTACGCCCAGGCGGGATCAGCAAGACAACTGCTTGGTCCACCAGAGCTAACAATCGGTCGCCCCGCTACACGACACGGTTTAGCGATCTAATGGAAGCAAGCACCTAAGACCCGAGGACCGGCATGTGCTGTGAGCCCCCCTCGATCTTATTAGCTACGGTCAGTAGCGCGGTTTGTATCCAGGCCTCCCCCGTCATCGAGACAGCCCGCTCGGCCTTTCATTTCTGGCCGAGCTCGGCGTCGGTGAACTTGTAGAAAGCCGACGCCGGGATCAGACACCGCGTGGGGCTGCCGAAATCTCGCCCATCGCTTCGGAAGCTAGAGTCTTAGTCGGCTAGCAGACTTGCCCGCCCCCATTGAGCGAAGGCCTTAGCGTTGTCGAACCCAGGCTCTTCGAGCAGGGCGGGATTGCAGACCTCGTCTTTCATCGCTTCGGCGATGGACTCCGGGAAAATGGCTTCCCAAGGCTCAATCTCTGAAGAACCAAACTCATTCGATCCGTCGAGCTTGTAGGCGGCAAACGCCAAACGCCTCATGCGATTAGCCGAGCAATCGGCCTCATAATGCATCAAAGTGTAGTCGTAACCGAGTTCTCTTACTTTCACGACGCGGACGAACCAAGCTCGGTAATAGGCTCCAACTTTCGTCCGAGAATTATTGTTCAAACCAGTTATGTGGTCGGTTCCATCGATCACATAGATCCATGACGATTGAGCTTGAGCCTCAGTAGCACAAGCCATCACAGCTACGGCAAAAAATACAAGTGCCCGCATCACAACACTAAAACGAACCACAATTATAACTCGAATTCAAACAAGAAAGTTGATTAGTTTCACGACTCGTCCGATACATTCGACGTACAGATTTTTGATAATTGTGTTTGATAAGGTTTTTATCTTCTGCAGCGAAATAAAGGTTGATTATCTCTGCGCCCTAGAGGTTTTTATTTCAAAAAGGTCGTACCATTCTGAACCTCCGCTTGTTGCTCTAGCCGTTCTAGCCCCGCTCGCACCCCACGCCGTCACCATCTCGATCAAGGTGAGGCCCGTATCCAGGATCACCTCGTCTTACCGGCGTCGCTCCGGCCGCCCTAGCCGCAGAGCAGTTTGCGAACGCCCTGCCGCCAGAAGGTGCCGAGCTGAAACCCTGGCGACTAGAGGGCGCTGATCTACTTCCGCCTCCGCGATGGCAATGATAGCCACCGTTGCGGCGATCGTTGTGGCAACCCTCGGCATTCAAGCCGCCGGAGTGAGCGATGGCAGCCATGGGCCAAACTGAGCAGGCTAAGCCAGCCAAACTTAGTAGGGCACTAGCGGCCTTATTGAGCCTTCGAGACATCCCACCGGAACTGATAGACGTCGCTGTTGAACGAGACGGTTAGAAGAGCGTCCAAGGACCCCTCGCTTGGGATCGCCACCCGGTCCGTGACGACCTGCCCCCCAAAGGACGTTTCTGGATCGATGGTGGTGGTCTGAAGAATCTGACCCTGTAGAGCGGCTAGCGTGCCGTCGAGGTTGTCGTTGATCTGCTTCATTGTGAGAGCTGTACCAGCGACAGCCGCCCCAGCGACCGCCGCCTGCGCCAGGTGATCGGTCGCTTGATACGTGTAGACCCCGCGTGGCGTCGTCATCGTGCTTGTGTAAGTCGGACCCTGTGTTGCCGCATACGCAGACGCAGCACCTGCTACGGCCATAGCGACCATCGCGATCGTGGCGTCGTTTTTCGCCATTCGCTCAAGCTCTGCATGGGTAAAAATGCGAAGGGGCGCACCACCAGCCGTGGCAGTCATGTTTTCGACGCCCAGGGTCGCGGATTCTTTGCCGTTGTTGAACGCTGCAACGCCAAAGACTAGGCGACCCTTCTCATTCACCCCTAGGGGCGTGACCTGCACGGAGCCGTTGCGGCCTTCGGCAAAGGTCGTTGCCTGGCCGGACACATAACGAATTGTCTGGCCTTCAGCTGCGACAGGCTTGACGGAGTAGCTTGTTGCGCAAGCGGACACGGCAAGAGAAGCGCACACCACGGGCGCGAGAAGCTTATTCAAGAGATCCCCCAAGATCGGTAAGCGGCGGGACCCTCTGTCCCGGCAGGACCGCGATCTAGCACAGCCTTAGCGTGAGTCTAGCACAATGATTGGGGGATAAATGGCGACCCAACCCCTTGCGGGAAAAGCTGGGTAGGCTGCTGAGCCGCCGGTCCACTGAGGGTGAACGCTAGGAAACTAACCACAGCCACAACGTGTGTCTACGTGAGACGCACTCTTCACGGTTTCTCGTTAATTTCACTGCGAGACAGCTATGGATATAGCTTGAACCCCCTTCATATGATCGCGGCATGATGTACGAAACACCAATCTCTCTCACGATCGAAGGCATCGTGTACGTTCTGACCAACGAGGCCATGCCGGGCATCGTCAAGATCGGCAGAACCTCCGGTGATACGGTTGAACGACGTGTCGCCGAGTTGAGCCGAGCCACCGGTGTGCCCCTGCCTTTCCGCGTTGCTGTAGCGAGACGAGTGCATGACGCCGTGAAGGTCGAGAAGGCTCTCCACATCGCGTTCGGTCGCGAAAGGGTGAATCCTGCTCGTGAGTTTTTCTCGGTGGAGCCGTTCCGGCTGATTGAACTACTCAACGCATTTCCAGGCACCGATCTGACACCGGAAGCCGAGGCTGCGGCAGAGCGTGAGGTAAAGAAGGACGAGCCTCGCGCCTATGAAGCCGAACGGAGCTTCGAACAGAAGAAGCGCAGGCCCCCTCTCAATTTCGAGGAAATGGGCTTGGCGATCGGATCTGAACTGATCCACGTCGAGACTGGCGACGTGATCGAAATCGTCGAGGCCAAGAAAGTTCGTTTGAGGGACGAGGTTGTATCGCTCACCCGAGCTCAGCAGATTGTTTCGGGCGCACCGTATGCAGTTCAGCCTGGTCGTTACTGGAAGGCTGCCGATGGACGCACAATATCCGAGCACTACGAAGCAACTTACCCCCACGACGACGATGCCGATGTGTGAGGCCAGGCCAAGCTCTTACACAAAGCTGAGCGTCAGATTTGGGCGGCAATGCCAAAGGCTGTAATCGACCCGTAGAGGCCCCACAACGCCTTTTGCGGCGGGCCACAAGGTAGACGGCGGACAGCTTGGACTAGTCCCGATTCGCCTGCTCTACACGCTTCATCCGGATCAGAAGCAAGTTGTGGCGTCAGAACGATCCTCAAGGAAGAACTGTAAACAGCGGGTTTCCGGCCCAGTTGGCGTTCCTACTTGATAGTCGTTGATTTCGCGCCTTTCATTGGTGAGTCGCACGAGGCCGATCACTCTGCCTTGATCGCGAGTCAACAGCAGGGCGGCTTCGTTCCCACCACAGTTGTGGGGCTCGCAGACCCACCCATACAGATACTCGTCTCCGTTCACGCGCACATTTCTAACCTCCGCAGCGGTCCCGCTCAGCGATCTAACCCAAGGACGGCCCTGAATTGGAAGGCTGGCCGTCTGCTGACGCCAGAGGGAGTATGCCGCAGGATAATTGGTAGGGACGTTGAAGGTGTACCCCCGCGCCGACACCAACGTCGGGCGTGGCTGCAGAGCCGGTGGAGCGCTGTTTGCAGGAGAAGAGACAGGAGAAGCCGGTGGATGGTTGACGATGACCGTGACAGTGCCCGGCAGAGCCAAGTTCTCTCTGACCTGATAGGTTATCGACACATCCCCTATCGTTGCGTCGCACGTGACTTGGGAAAGAGACGCGTCTCGCCCCGCGAAGGTGATGGAGCTTACGGTGCCCTTATATTTGCTCGTTTCGGAAGTGAGTGCCGCCATGGTCGCCTGATGTGAGCAGGCAGCCGGAAGGCCGTCCCGCAGTAGTGCTGCCACTGTCGAAACTTCCGGCGCTTGATCGCAGTTGGCTAGAAAAGCGGCAGTGCCGATAATCAGGTATTTCCGCACGGCAGATTCTCCAATGAGTTGCAGCGGCGTAGCCTGCATAGCTTGAAGCATTGCACTCACTCAGGTCCGCTTTCCACCCATTGCAGACATTGAAAGTGTCGGCTTACGGTAGACTTGGAGTGTCGATCCGTCTGGGGTTCGGCCAGCGCCTAGAGGGGAGCCCCACATGACCGATCAGCCGACACCCTCGCTTCTCGACATGACCGTCGGGATCGTAGCCAACTACGTGTCCAACAATGACCTTCCGCCCGAGCGGATCGGAGACCTGATCTATTCCACTCATGCTGCCCTTGCGAACGTCGGCCAGCCTGAACCGGAAGCGGTCGAAATCTACGCTCGTGCAAGTGCTGGCCAGATCCGGAAGTCGATCACCGACGAAGGTTTGGTCAGTTTCTTGGACGGCCGAACCTACAAGTCGCTGAAGCGTCACTTGTCGACCAACGGGCTCACGCCTGATGAATACCGCGATCGCTACGGGCTAGCGTCTGACTACCCGATGGTCTCGCCCGCCTACTCAGCCCGTCGGTCTGAGTTGGCAAAGTCGATTGGACTTGGCGCGAAAGGGCGCAAATTTACGCCTTCTGCGGCTGGCTCGAAGCCGTCCCCGAAGCGCGACCGCTCACCGAAGTGAGCTTCCGGTCCGTTGGGCCTTGCAGGTATGGCGCAGGTCGAAATTTGAAGTCCGACTGAGCTAACGATCGTAACTTAGGAAGCGCCCAAGCTGAACACTCGGCCCAGAATGGGTAGTGTGTGGGTAAGGGCCTTTTGCCGTCAGCGAAATGGTGCCAGAAGCCATGCGCTGGCTGAATTTGACGGATTTGCTTCCGTCGAATTCGTAATGATGGGGTCAGGTGTTCGAGTCACCTAAGCGGCACCACCACTTCCAGCAGGATCGGACGACGGAAGCGGGCGAAAGCGCGCAAATCCCAGTCTATATCGAGTTCCCACGCCAGAGTGCCTCTAGCCTTGGTGGGTCATTCGTAATGCGGGGGTCGCGTGTTCGAGTCACGCAAGCGGCACCACCTTTCCAGAGCAGCGCTAGCTTTAACGCCCGGCCGGGATAAGCCGGAAGGTGCTTCCGCTGGGGAGTTGCTTGGGTATGCGGTGGGAGGGCTTTGGGCCGCTATCTTTGAAGATGAGGTTTGTGAGAGCATTCTGAAGCGGATACTCGCGGACCGGTTGCGCCCGCTTGGGGAGGCCGGCTAACTGCTGGCGACGAGGGGGACTACCAGTTGGCTGACGGCTTTTTCGAGAATCCGATTCTGAACTCCCCTTACAAGGAGCCGGACCGGCATCACGCGCTCGACGATAAGGGGCAGCCTCTCAACTTACCGCCGATCGACGGCCGGCGTCGCTCTGAGCTCATCTCCCCGGTCCCAGCAGCCAAGAAGCAGAGCAAGAAGGCCAAACAGGAAGACCTGTTCAGCCAGGAGGACGAAGAGGGGCAAGCCTACACCCTCCAGAACATCAACGAGATTCGGACTCACGTCTCGAACTGGCGTCGTCTGCCGAACCCCCAAGACTGGGGCGTCTCGCCCGTTACCCAGCGCCTTCTCCAGTTCTGGCGTCACCATAACTTCGAGACGGTGCGTCCGTTCTTCTGTCAGCTCGAAGCGGTCGAGACGGCCATCTGGCTGACCGAGGTCGCACCGCGCCAGAAGCAGCACGCACCGATCTGGCGCAATATCGAGCAGGCCAACAAGTCCGCCAATCCAGACCTGATGCGCATGGCGCTGAAGCTGGCGACCGGCGCCGGTAAGACCACGGTCATGGCCATGCTTATCGCGTGGCAGACCCTCAACGCCGTCCGGGTGCCCAACAGCGACCGTTTCAGCCGCGCCTTCCTGATCGTGGCTCCGGGCATCACCATTCGGGATCGGCTTCAGATCCTGCTGCCCAGTCACCCGGACAACTACTACGCCCGTCGGGAACTCGTCCCCCAGGACCTTCTGGCGGACATGGGCAAAGCCAAGGTCGTGCTGACCAACTACCACGTGTTCAAGCGCAAGGAGACGATGGAGCTGAGCAAGGTCGGGCGCGCCTTCCTGCAGGGACGTGGCGAGCCGGTCCAGACGCTAGAGACAGAAGGCGCCATGCTGAAGCGCGCCTGCGGCGAACTGCTCGGCTTCAAGAACGTCGTGGTGATTAACGACGAAGCGCACCACTGCTATCGCGAACGACCGGATGGCGACGCCGAGACGCCGGTCACCGCCGAGGAGCGAGAGGAAGCCAAGCGCAATACCGAGGCGGCGCGCCTCTGGATTTCCGGCCTGGAAGCGCTAAAGCGCAAGGTCGGCGTGCAGATGGTCTATGACCTTTCCGCCACGCCCTTCTTCCTGCGAGGCTCCGGCTATCGGGAAGGGACGCTGTTCCCCTGGACGGTATCCGACTTCTCGCTGATGGACGCCATCGAGTGCGGGATCGTGAAGCTTCCGCGCATCCCGGTCGCTGACAACGCCGTGACGGGCGACGCCCCCATCTATCGCGAGCTGTGG
Organism: Brevundimonas sp. 374; assembly: GCF_900102995.1. Lineage (NCBI taxonomy): Bacteria > Pseudomonadati > Pseudomonadota > Alphaproteobacteria > Caulobacterales > Caulobacteraceae > Brevundimonas > Brevundimonas sp. 374. The sequence goes on from NZ_FNKT01000002.1 coordinate 488,220, forward strand.
GAGCATATCGGTAAGCGGATGCCCAAGAAGGGCGCAGGCAAGTCGGGCGACCTGGACCCACTGGCGGCGACCTTCCCGGCCGAACTCCAGACGGCGCTCTACGCCCTCTACAGCCACTATGTGAAGACCTTCGACGAGTGGGAGAAAGCAGGACTGGAGACGCCGCCGGTCTTCATCGTCGTCTGCAACAACACCGCGACGTCCAAGCTGGTCTATGAGTGGATTTCGGGCTTCGAGCGGCCCGATGAGGATGGCGAGATGCGGTTCCGCCACGCCGGTCACCTTGAGCTGTTCCGCAACTACGACCAGCATGGCAACCGCCTGACGCGATTCAACACCCTGCTGGTAGACTCCGAGGCGCTCGAGGCGGGCGAGGCTCTGGACGCAAGCTACCGCGACTTGATGGGTTCGGAGATCGAGCAGTTCAAACGCGAACTGATCGAACGCACCGGTGACCAGCGCGCTGGCGAAGGACTGACCGACACGGACGTTTTGCGCGAGGTCATGAACACGGTGGGCCGCAAGGGGCGTCTGGGCGAGCAAATTCGCTGCGTGGTCTCGGTGTCAATGCTTACCGAAGGCTGGGACGCCAATACGGTCACCCACATCATGGGCGTGCGCGCCTTCGGGACCCAACTTCTTTGCGAACAGGTCGTAGGCCGGGGCCTCCGTCGCCAGTCCTACGACTTGAACGCCCAAGGTCTGTTTGATGTGGAGTATGCCGACATCCTCGGCATTCCGTTCAACTTCACCGCCGAGCCTGTGGTCGCCAAGGTCAAGAAGCCGGCGAAGTCCACGCGGGTCCAGGCGGTCAAAGAGCGGTTGGTCGACAAGCCTGAGCTAGAAATCATCTTCCCGCGCGTCGAGGGTTACCGCTACGACCTGCCGGATGAACGGATCACAGCCGAGTTTACGGACGACAGCCGGCTCGAACTGAATCCCGGCAATGTCGGCCCGTCGATCGTGCAAAACGAGGGGATCGTCGGTGAAGGCGTCGAACTGACGCCCGAGATCATCGAGTCCACCCGGCCCAGCGAGCTGTCCTACCACATCGCCAAGCGGCTGCTGTTCACCCGCTATCGCGACGAGGGGCAGGACCCGCCGATGAACCTGTTCGGCGATCTCCAGCGGATCGCGCGGCGCTGGATCAGCGAGGGCTACCTGACGGCCAAGGGCGTACCGATCGGGGCGATCCGCTATCCGGAGCTGGAAGGCAAGGCGGCTGAACTGATCTTCTTGGCCTGCCAGCGAGGTGTTCAGGGAGAGAAGCGGATCAAGGCGATCCTGGACGCCTACAACCCGCGTGGATCGACCCGCTTCGTCAACTTCAACACGACCAAGGGCGTTTGGACGACCGAGCCGGATCGCAGCCATGTCAGCCATGTCGTCCTCGACAGCGACTGGGAGGCGGAACTGGCCAGAGTGCTGGAGCGCCATCCGCGCGTTATCGCCTATGTGAAAAACCAGGGCATGCAGTTCGAGGTGCCTTATCGCGATGGCGCCGTGCCGCGCCGTTACGTCCCCGACTTCATCGTGCGCATCGACGACGGCGGCGACGAACCGCTCAATCTGATCTTGGAGACCAAGGGCTATCGGGGCGTCGACGCGCAGCTCAAGGCCGAAACGATGAAGACGCTTTGGGTTCCGGGTGTGAACGGCCTGGGCACTCAGGGGCGCTGGGCGTTCGAGGAGTTCCGCGACATATACGCTGCGCAGGATCAGTTCGATGTGCTCGTCGGGCGCATGCAAAAGCCATGACCGAGGTCATCTTCGGAACGCTGGAGGACGTCGCCGTGCGCGCGGCGTGGACGCACGAGGCGACCGTGTTCACCCCGTGGCTGGCGTCAAACCTCGACCGCCTAGGTCGAGAGCTTGGTCTCGAGTTGCAACTGGAAGGGCAGGAGGTCCGTGTGGGGCGCTTCGCGGCCGACATTCTGGCGCGCGACGTCCGGACGAACGACCGCGTTCTGATCGAGAACCAGCTCGAGGAAGGCGACCATCGGCATCTTGGCCAGATACTGACCTATTTGACGGGCTTGGACGCCAAGACGGTCGTCTGGGTCGCGCCAGCGTTTCGCGACGAGCATCTTTCGGCGGTTCGCTGGCTGAACCAACACGCTAGCGACGGAGCCAGCTTCTTCGCCGTCAAGCTGAGGGTCGTCAGGATCGGAGACTCGGCGTTCGCGCCCCTGTTCGAGGTGCTGGAACGGCCGAACGACTGGGATCGCCGCCTTCAGGAAGTCGCCAATGAGGTGGCCGAGCAATCGCCCGCCAGCGCGCGCCGACAGGCGTTTTGGGATCATGCCGTTCAGCGGCATCCCGGCTCAGGGCTGACCCCCGCCTCGTCACCGGGGCGTTGGGTTCCGACGGGGGTCGCCGATGTCGTCATCTCGGCCTGGGTAGGCGAACACAGTGTCGGCGTGTTCTTGCGCGGCGGGCGCGGTCGGGGCGAGGCCACTTTGGAGCAGGTGCTCATTCCCAACGCCGCTGCACTCGCGGCTCGCTTGGGTGTGGGATTGGGCGAAGCGGCATATCCCTTCGCCTCGCGCCTGGAAATCGATTTGGCGGACCGTTCCACTTGGGATCGAGCGACGGATTGGCTAGCCGAGCGGATCGCACTTTATGCCGCCGCTGTCCGGCATGTTCTGGAGGGCCTGTCGTGAGCGGAGCGAGAGACGCCGTCATAAAGCCCGACGCGCACGCGATGGCCGCTGCGATGTCACGCCTTCAGGACTGGGAAGTCGCCTTGCGCGGTTCAGCCGGGCATCGCGAGGCGGAACGCCTGCGAGACGCCGTCGTCGATCCGGCGGAGGCGGACGCGGAGAAGGTTTGGCGGGTGGTCTGGGACAAGCCGCTCTACGCAGCTACGCGCGTTAAGGCTGCCGAGAACAACATCGCCATGCTGGAACCGCACATGGCAGGCGCCTGGGCCCGCATCGGCCTGGATGCGACGGTGATGCAGCTGTCCTTTGAGGGGCGCCAAGACCGAAAAGACTTCTATCGCGGCGAAGGCGACCTGTTCGACAAGGCGCGCGTGCGCCCCATCGTGGCTATGCATCGCTTGTTTCGAATTCAGAGCGCCGCCCAGCTTCTGCGGGATTGGGTCTCGGTTGACCGCGAACGGCCCGCGCGCCATCTCCGGTCCGTGCCGCTTTCACGGCTGGTACCAAAGCTTCAGGGAGAGCTGGGGCGGGGATGGGGCCACATCACGGTCCTACATCTGCTCACCGATCTCGGGCTGGCGGTCAAACCAGATCTCCACCTGGCGGCGTCGGTCCGCGAACTGGGTCTGTGCGATGAAAAGGTTGGGCGCGTCCCGACATTGGAGCAGGCGATTCAGATCAATGAAGCTGTCTCCGCTCTGTCAGATGTTTTCGGCGCGGGCCCGCGAGCGCTCCGCTACACAGACAAGATACTGATGGAGGCCTCGCGTCAGCGGCTTTTCATCTCGCGCCAGAACACTCAAACAAGGGAAGCCGCTTGATGGCCCGTCCGCCCAAAGGCCCCAAACAGGTTTCGACCCTGGTTCACGACGATGCGACGCGGAAGAATATTCCGACGGCGGAGTTGCAGTCGACGGCCGAGTATCTGGAGGAGATGAATCCGGCCCAGCCGGTGGCTTATCCGCGCGCGCGACCGTTGGCGGAGGGCGAGCGGCGCGAGCGGGACGAGGACCTGGACCCCCAGATCGTCTGGAACGGCGCGCGCATCCGGCTGACGAAGGCGCAAGTTCAGCAACTGGCCGCGACCGGCGAGGTCGAACTGGGCGACGCGCAACTGGTCTGGCGCGGCAAGGACACCCAGGATTGGTCGGACCTGATCGTCCAGACGCCGCCGCTGTATATCCAGGAGAAGATCCACCCCAAGGCGATCATCGACGACCTGAAGCGACGGTCGGAGGCGGCGAAGGGCGAGGCGGCCCAGCCCGACACCATCGACCTGTTCGCCGACTTCAACGGCATCGACGCTGAGGCGAAGACCGAATTCTATCAGCACGACCAACACTGGTCGAACCGGATGATTCTAGGCGACAGCCTTCAGGTCATGGCGTCCCTGGCCGAGCGGGAGCGTCTGGCCGGTAAGGTGCAGTGCATCTATTTCGACCCGCCCTACGGCATCAAGTTCAACTCGAACTGGCAGGTCTCGACCCAAAGCCGCGACGTCAAGGACGGCAAACAGACCGACATCAGTCGAGAGCCGGAACAGGTGAAGGCCTTTCGCGACACCTGGAAGGACGGCATCCACTCCTACCTCACCTATCTGCGCGACCGGCTGACGGTGATGCGGGAGTTGTTGCACGAGACGGGGTCAGTGTTCGTGCAGATCAGCGACGAGAATGTCCATCGCGTGCGAGCGGTTATGGACGAAGTCTTTGGAAATGAGAATTTTATTGCTGAAATTCTGGCAAAGAAAAAAGGCAGCCAAACAAGCAATACCATAAACGCTGTAAATGATTACATTATTTTTTATGCAAAGAATGCTCAAAGAATAAAATTCCGACCAATATGGGATGTTAGAGAAGACGGAGAAATATTCGATGATTTCCCATATGTAGAGCTGAATTCTGGAGAAAGGCTTTCAATCGGCGCTCTGTCTGAACGTGACGGTATCGACTACCGAAACGACTATCTGAGCTTCCGTCAGCGCCACCCTTCGGCCCGAGCTTACGGCCTCAATCCGCTTAAGAGCGGCGGCCATCGTCGGAACCAGTCACATCCCTTCCATTATGAGGGCCGCATCTTCCCGATTACGGCGGGAAATTGCTGGAAGCATACTGTTGTTGAGGACGACGATGCGACGCCGGGTATGACGCGGTTAGGCTTGGCGGGACGATTGGCTCCGCTAGACCGGGATGTCCGCTTCATTCGGTTTTCGCCGTCTCCCTCCATCAAACAGATATCTAACTGGTGGGACGGCATCGGAGGCGCTGCATCGCCAGTTTATGTGGTGCAAACAAACGTCGAGCTTGTGAAGCGATGTTTGCTGATGACGACTGATCCGGGCGACTTAGTGCTCGATCCCACCTGTGGATCAGGGACCACGGCTTACGTCGCCGAGCATTGGGGCCGCCGCTGGATCACCATGGATACCAGCCGCGTCGCCTTGGCCTTGGCCCGGACCCGGCTGATGAGCGCGCGATATCCATATTACTTGATGGCTGACAGTCCGGAGGGCCGGAAAAAGGAACAGGAGGTTTCGGGCGTCGCCCAGCCCATGACGAATGCTCAAGGCGATATCCGCCAAGGGTTTGTCTACGAGCGTGCCAAGACGGTTACGTCGGGAGCGGTCGCAAACAACGCCGAGATCGACGTGATCTGGGAGCAGTGGCAGGCGAAGCTGGAGCCTCTGCGCGAGGCGTTGAACCGCCAGACGGGGCGCACTTACGAAGAGTGGGAAATCCCTCGCGAGGCGCAGATCGGCTGGGACGACCCCGCCATCACGCTACACCGCGACTGGTGGAACGCCCGCATCGCCCGGCAGAAGGAGATCGACGCCAGCATCGCCAAGCGCGCCGATGTCGAACTGCTCTATGACCGGCCCTATGAGGACAAGGCCAGGGTGCGGGTCGCCGGGCCATTCACGGTCGAGAGCCTGTCGCCGCACCGCGTGGTGCCCTCGGACGCCGACGCCGCCTGGGACGAGGTTCAGGCCAGCGAGGGCAAGCGCCGCCGCAACCTGGCCAGCGCCCCGCCCGCCGATTTCGCCCAGATCGTGCTGGAGAACCTGAAGACCAGTGGCGTGCAGCAGGGGGCGAAGGCCGACCGGATCGAATTCACCAGCCTGACCCCATGGCCCGGCGAATACATCGCCGCTGAGGGTCGGTTCCTGGAAGGGCCTGAGGGCGAACAGGTCGAGCGCCGCGCCGCCATCTTCATCGGCCCGGAGTTCGGCACCACCAGCCGCCCCGACCTGACCGCCGCCGCCCGCGAGGCGACCGACGCCCGCTTCGATGTCATGATCGCCGCCGCCTTCAACTTCGAGGCCCATGCGTCGGAGCTGAACCGCCTCGGCCCGCTGCCAATCCTGCGCGCCAAGATCAATCCTGACCTGCATATGGCAGGGGAGCTGAAGAACACCGGCAAGGGCAACCTGTTCATCGTCTTCGGCGAGCCCGACGTCGAGATCGAGACAGTGGCCGGCGACCAGCTTCAGGTGAAGGTGCTGGGCGTGGACGTGTTCGACCCCAACACCGGCGACATCCGCAGTGGCGACACCAAGTCGATCGCCGCCTGGTTCATCGACACCGACTATGACGAGGAAAGCTTCTTCGTTCGCCACGCCTACTTCCTGGGTGCCAACGATCCCTACAAGTCGTTGAAGACCGCGCTGAAGGCCGAGATCGACGAGATCGCCTGGTCGACGCTGTATCGCGACGTGTCGCGGCCGTTCGACCGGCCGAGCAGCGGCCGGATCGCGGTGAAGGTGATCAACCACTTCGGCGACGAGGTGATGAAGGTGTTCAGGGTGTGAGTAAGATTGAACTTGTCACTCCTCGTGTATGGGCCACCATCACGAAAGCAGCGCGGGCTGCGAAAGAGCCCTCCATGGCGGCAGTCGCCTACTTTGGAAGGGGTGGGCATGAGCTGCTTCCTCTTCGAGCAGGTAGCTTCCTAGTTGTTGACGCAACGATTCCAACCGTCAGATCCGGAGCAACTCACCCGTCATCACTGGCCGAGCTTAGGAAAGCCGGCGTCCATATTTTTAGCGCGCGAAAGCTCCACGCGAAGATGTTCGCATTCGATCGAAGCGCGTTCGTGGGCTCTGCAAACGTCTCCATCAATTCGCGTGACCACCTTATTGAGGCGATCGTAAAATTCGACGGGAAAACACGCTTGGAGGCAGTCCGGGCTGCCGTAAGGGCGCTGTGCATAACTGAGATGTCTCTCGATGATCTCCAGTTTCTCTCTTCCAAATACCGACCGCCAAAAATTCCGCCAGCAGAGGGTGCCCAACAGTCAAAGCTACAAACTCTAGTTATGGAACTCACCCTCGAACAAGGTAAGGGGCGAGAAAGTCAAGTTCAGCCGCCTCGACCGGTATGGGAAAGCTATTTTGGCTTAGATTATGATCAGGTTTCGCTTCCAAGTTTCACATTAGTCAATGAGAATGACCCGTCCAATGTCGCGGTTCAAAGGTCCGTCGTGCGTCATCACCACAATTTGACGATTGAAGTAACGGACGCCCACCCGCCAAGGCCAGCGATTTTGCAGATGCGAAGGCGAGCAAAGAATTTTTTCAGCTATAAGGTGATACGACCAAACGATCCGAACTTCGCCGAGCTTCGAGCTATGTTGAAAGCAGCGCCAAATCCATTGTGGACTTCTGGCCGATCGTGGATCGTAATCTAGGTGGACTTCCGCCTCGCCGCTAGCTTCACCGACGCCCTCGCCCGCCTGCCGGCGCAAGACCAGAAGGCAGTGAAGGTCAGCGTCATGGACCTGCAGCTCGACCCGTCTGCGCCGGGGTTGCAGATGCATCGGATCGACAAGTCCAAGGATCCAAACTTCTGGTCGGCCCGGGTCAATCGCGACATCCGCCTGATCTTGCACAAAACAGGCGCGAGCCTCTTGGTCGCCTATGTCGATCATCACGATGAAGCCTACGCTTGGGCCGAGCGGCGGCGGATCGAAACCCACCCGCGCACGGGCGCTGTTCAGATCGTCGAGAGTCTGGAGCGGGTCGAGGAGGCTCAGCCTGATCTGGCACGTATGTGGGCGGAACCCGAACCCGCCATCGCGACCGTGCATGAAGCGCCGGCGCGGTTCCTGTTCGATGGTCTGGACGATGAGGTGCTTCTGGCCGTCGGCGTGCCGGCCGACTGGACCGCGCCGGTGCGCCGCACCACCGAGGACGCCTTCTTCGACCTGGTGCAGCACCTGCCCGGGGAGGCTGCCGAGGCGCTGTTGGAATACGCCTCGACCGGTCGGTTCAAGCCGCCCGAGCCGCAGCTCGAACCAGTTTCTCCTGATCCATATCAGCATCCGGACGCCCGTCGCCGTTTCGTCGCCTTCGAGAATGCGGACGAACTGGCCACCGCTTTGGATGCGCCTTGGGACAAATGGTCGGTATTCCTGCACCCCTCGCAGCGCGCGGTGGTCGAGCGTCGATACAACGGCCCGGCCCGGGTAGCGGGATCGGCTGGAACGGGCAAGACGGTCGTCGCCCTGCACCGCGCCGTGAAGGCCGCGCGAGCGGATGCCGATGCACGCGTCCTGCTGACGACTTTCTCCGAGCCTTTGGCCCGCCATCTCGAAGCCAAGCTGGCCGTGCTGATGGGACCCGATCGGTCAGTCGCCCCACGGATCACTGTCGCCTCATTCCAAGCCCTGGCGATGGAGCTGTTCCAACTCGCCTTCGGCCGCAAGCCGAGGATCGCTTCAGAGCAGCAGGTCGAGGCCGCGTTGGCGGAGGCGGCTGCCGAACTAGGCCTGAAGGGATTCTCAACCCGCTTCTTGCTGGTAGAATGGTCTCAGGTCATCGACCCGCGCGAAGTCAAATCTGCGGACGACTATGACGTCGTCCCGCGCCTTGGCCGCAAGAGCCGTTTGGGTTCCCGCCAGCGGCAAGCTCTTTGGCCTATATTTGAGAGTGCGCGCGGCAAGCTGACGGAGCAGGCCCTGCTGACCTGGCCCATGGCGTTTAACCGCTTGGCTGACCACTATGCCGATCGAGCCGACAAGCCGTTCGGCCATGTCGTTGTCGACGAGGCGCAGGACTTGGGTGTCGCGGAGTTGCGGCTGATGTGCGCGATCGTGCCGCCGGAGGGCGCGGATCGGCTGTTCTTCGCCGGTGATCTGGGCCAGCGCATCTTCCAGCAGCCTTACTCCTGGAGGGACCTGGGCGCCGACATTCGTGGCCGCTCGACCACGCTCAAGGTCAACTACCGCACCTCACAGCAAATACGGGAGGCAGCCGACGCGCTCTTGCCGCCGGTGCTGCGCGATGTGGATGGACGAGACGAGGACCGGCGCGGCACGATCTCAGTCTTCGACGGCCCGGCACCGGAAATCCGGCTGTTCCGCTCGGAACAGGAAGAGCAATCGGCTGTCGCCGAGCACCTCCAGTCTGCGCTGGCAGCCGGCGTTACCGCCGAACAAGTCGGGGTCTTTGTCCGCTCGCGTCAGGAGCTGACGCGTGCTCGCGAAGCCGTGGCTGCAGCCGGCCTAGCCTGTATCGAAATCTCCGACAGGCAAGCACACATCGAGGGCCGCATCTCGATAGGAACCATGCATCTGGCGAAGGGTCTGGAGTTTCGTTGGGTGATCGTCATGGCCTGTGACGATGACGTACTGCCACTTCCCGAGCGCATCGACTCAATCGTCGAGGCCTCAGACCTGGATGACGTCTACGAAACCGAGCGCTATCTGCTTTACGTCGCTGCGACACGCGCGCGAGATCGACTACTTGTAACAGGCCTAGCGCCGGGGTCGGAATTTCTCACTGACCTTCACGCCTCGACGGCGATCTAAGCCGGCTGTGCCGGGTCGCTCGCCGCGAAGCCGCAGGAAGTGTGCCAAGGGGGTGCGTCTAGCGCCCTAGCAGCTGGATCGTCATCGGCGACCATTGCCGGCGAATTGACGAAGTAGCCCTGCCGGATCCTGCCCAGCGCCTCGGCAACTTGGCAAAACTCGATCACGTCCAGGCGGCGTTCCCCCCGCTCCACCTTTGACACGAAGCTCTGAGGCTTCCCCAGCCGCTCAGCGAGCTCGACCTGAGTGATGCCGGCCGCCCTCCGCACTGAGGCGATGAAGGCGATGAAATCCTGATGCCGTTGCGTGAAGATCGATGACGGCAACCCGAAAACCTTCACCTACCGGAGCCTCGGCGGGCAGTCAGAGCGCCAGTTCTGGCATTCCGGCAATCGGGCCGCCATCGCCGTGACCCGCTCAGTCAGGGGTTGCGAGTGCTCCTCGGGGACAAGTGCCGCTATTGCGAGGCTGACTTGAAAGGCGGTGGAGAACTAGACCACCTAACCCCCGTCGCCCGGGGAGGGAGCGGAAATCCGGGCAACCTCACCCTGTGCTGCCGGGCCTGCAACCGATCAAAACTCGCCAAGACGCTAGACGAATATCTTCACTGGAGGCGCGACCGTGAGCTCCACATCCGTAACATCGTCGTGCCGGGTGAAGCGCCTGATGTTGCGACGGTGGAAGCCCAACGTCGGACGTTCTGAATCCGACACGTTCAGTCGGTATGGCACGGGTCGAAATTTTCACCTTTCCCAAGCTAACGGGCGCTAACTAGGAAGCGCCTCAGGGGCGAACTCGGCCCAGTTTGGGAGGTGGCTGGGAAAGCCGGAAAAGACCCAGTCCAGGGCTGTCAGAAAGCCATGCAGGCGCTGGGTTTAACCACCCTGCTAGAGTGAATTTCGTAATGATGGGGTCAGGTGTTCGAGTCACCTAAGCGGCACCACTTCTCCGAGCGCGGTTCGCGCGGGAGGCGGCGTCTAGATCGCCGAAATATATCCTCATGGTTGAATCGTCACCTGCAACGCACGTAGCAATCCCTAGCTAAGCAGCTTTGGCTTGACGGAGTCGGTGTTTTGGGGCCATGGCGCCGCATTATCTATGCCCGCAGGCCGACATGAACGACGCAGTTGATCCCGTAGACATCGCCATCGGCGGACGCATCCGCACCCGTCGTGAGGAACTGCGCATCACCCAGGCGCAGTTGGCCGCCGGCGCAGGCGTGACCTTCCAGCAGATCCAGAAGTACGAGCGGGGCGTGAACCGCGTCTCGGCCGCCCGCCTGCTGCAGATCGCTTCGGTGCTGAAATCGACCGGCGCGGCCCTGCTGGGCGAACTGGAAACGACCGAGGGCGACGAGCTGGCGCTGGCCGCTCCCGGGGTCGCCGAACTGCTGGCGGCTTTCCGCGGCATCAAGGACGCCGCCCAGCGCGACGCCCTTTTGACCGTGGCCAAGGGCCTGCGCGGCTGATCAGGCCCGGTTGCTGGCGCTTTTCAGCAACTGCTCAACCTCATCGCGATGGTCGGCGCCCTCGAGAGCCGCGCCTGCCAGCCACGACTGGATGGCATCCAAGGCGCGAGCATCTCGTCCGTCCGAGCGGCCGGCGTCGGACAGGCTTTGGCGGATAATCTCGATCATGCAGACCGCCTCGACGGCCGAGGTCGGGGCGTGATCGAGAAGCGTGGTTTCCGCCGCTTCCATCGGCGCCAGATCCAGTTCGACGAGCAGGTTCTCGCCGCTGGCGGACAGCGATGACGATCCAACCTGTTTCGCCAGATTAGCTGTTTCCAGCCACGAGCGGAACAGCGGCATGAAGGCGGGGGTGGTTTGGGTATTCATGACATTCAGACTTTCTGCAGCGCGCGGATCGATCCCCGCGCTGGTTTGACATGGGCGTAGGGGGCGCACTGGGCCTCCCAGACGCCGAAGAGGGCGAGAAGCAGAAGCTCGAACCAGACGACCATTCGGGTCGATACGATCGACCACAGCAGGGCGTCAGAACCGGCGATGCCGGCCAGATGGGTCGAGACCGCGATAAGCTGGGCTCCGGCGGCAAGAAGCAGCCACCATCGGTCGTAACGGAGCGCCAGACAGGCCAGCAGGCAGAACATGGACACCGAAAGGATCGCCACCCCCCACCGGAAATGCCCGATGAACAGGTGGTCGACCAATGGCGTGCCCCAGTTGAGCACGACCAAAGCGACCAAGGCGATCCGCTCCGGCATGCGACCCTTCCAGAGCAGAAGCGCCATGACGCCGTAGGTCAGGCACATCAGAAACAAGGACAGCGGCGACCCCATTCCGATGGCCGCGATCAAGCGGCGACGGCGAGAACCGGTGCGAACCCAGTGGGTTTGACCGTCTTGTCTTCGTGCGCACCGTCCATATGCCAGCCGACCTGATGGTCGTCGGCGACTTGGGCCAGCTCGCCGTGACTGGCGATGACCGCGCCGCGAACCTCGGTAAGGTGGTTCAGGCCCCGAACCATATTGGCCAGGGCGTCTTGTCCGACTTCCGCCGCTAGGCGCGCCTCGACCCGACCTTCCAGCGCCGTCTGGACCAGCCGGCAGACCTCGATCATTGCCTGATCGACGGCGTGTTCTGCGGTTCTGACCTGCCGCGCCACGCGGACGCCGACGTGCATGTTCTTCATTGGCTCGTCTCCCGTTAAGCCTTTTGGTCAGCGCATTTCAGCGGGAGCGAGCCGGTCGAAAAGGGATGGAACCACCATGCCCGCCGTCACGATCCCGATGGCGAACAGAAGGGCGATAGCGGCCCCGGCGACGATGATCCCCACTCTCGCCAGAGCGCCCCGAGGAGGCGCAGGCAGAAGCCAGGAAGTCGTTGGGTCGGAAACCGCATCGTCCGACTGTTCGGCCGACGTGGGATCATTGAGCGTATTGGGGCCGGTGTCGGGAATGAGTATCGACGCCTCTGAGTAGCCAATACTCAGTCGCCGGGCCGCCAGTTTGCGGTCCGAAACGCCTAGTTTGGCGTAGGCGCGATGCAGGTGGTTGCCGACCGTGCGCGGCGAGATGCGCAGGCGCGCAGCGATTTCCTTGTCCTCGAGACCCTGGCCGGCCAGGCGGACACATTCGCTCTCTCTCGTCGTCAGGCCTTCTGGCATGGGGACCCCCTTGGGTCTGTTTACCCTAAAATGAGGGGGAGTCAGCCGATATGCTTACGCCGCAAAGCAGTTTCTGGCGACTGGGCGCTGCGTCAGATCACTTGAACATATAAGCATATCTTTATATGTCTGATGGTCTGACACTGACAGGAGCCTCTCTTGGCCGCTCGTTCTTCCTTCCTCTTCACCTCGGAAAGCGTTTCCGAAGGCCACCCCGACAAGGTCGCGGACCGCATCTCCGACACGGTCGTGGACGCCTTCCTGGCCAAGGACCCCGAGGCGCGCGTGGCGTGCGAGACCCTGGTGACGACCCAGCGCATCGTGCTGGCCGGCGAGGTTCGCGCCACCCAGCCGGGCAACACCAAGGAAGAGAACGAAGCCTTCACCCAGAGCATCATCGACAGCCTGGAGCCGCTGGTCCGCGCCGCGGTCAAGGACATCGGCTATGAGCAGGACGGCTTCCACTGGGAGACGGCGAACTACTCCTGTTTCCTGCACGCCCAGTCGGCCGACATCGCCGTCGGCGTCGACTCGACCAACGAGAAGGACGAGGGCGCGGGCGATCAGGGGATCATGTTCGGCTATGCCTCGAACGAGACGCCGGAGCTGATGCCGGCGACCCTGCAGTACAGCCACAACATCCTGAAACGTCTGGCCGAGGTTCGCCACGCCGGCGGCTCTCAGCTCGAGCCCGACGCCAAGAGCCAGGTCACGATCGAATACAAGGACGGCAAGCCGGTCCGCGCCACCTCGATCGTCCTGTCGACCCAGCACGCCAAGGGGCTGAGCTCCGAGCAGGTCGCCGAGATCGTCAAACCCTATATTCTCGAAGTGCTGCCGGAAGGCTTCACCGACGAGAACACCGTCTGGCACATCAACCCCACCGGCATCTTCGAGATCGGCGGACCGGACGGCGACGCCGGCCTGACCGGCCGCAAGATCATCGTCGACACCTACGGCGGCGCGGCGCCCCACGGCGGCGGCGCCTTCTCGGGCAAGGATCCGACCAAGGTGGACCGTTCGGCCGCCTATGCCTGCCGTTACCTGGCCAAGAACGTGGTCGCTGCCGGTCTGGCCGACCGCTGCACGATCCAGATTTCCTACGCCATCGGCGTGGCCAAGCCCCAGTCGATCCACGTCGATCTGCACGGCACCGGCAAGATTTCCGAAGCGGTGCTGGAAGACAAGATTCTGGACCTGATCGGCGGCGCCACGCCGCGCGCGATCCGTCAGCATCTGGGGCTGAACAAGCCCATCTACGCACGCACCACTGCCTATGGCCACTTCGGACGCGAGCCCGATGCGGACGGCGGTTTCAGCTGGGAAAAGACCGATCTGGTCGATCAGCTCAAGGCGCTGGCCTAAGGCTTCAAGCGGCCTGATCGATGGTCAGGCCGCGCACGCCCGCCAGATTGGCCTCGGTCAGGTCGGCCTGACGGGTCTGGGCGCCGTGCAGCGTCGCACGGCCCAGATCGGCGCCGGCCAGCACGGCGCGCTTCAGGTCGGCGCCCGACAGGTCCGCGCCGCGGAGCACGGCGCCTGTCAGATCTGCAGGCATCAGCCGGTCAGCGGCGATCAGAAGCGGCCCCAGTTGCGCCTCGCGCATGTCCGCTCCGTTCAGTCGCGCGCCCCGCAGGCGCGCCCCGCGCAGGTCGGCGCGCCGCAGTTTGGCCGAGCGCAGGTCGGCATTGTCGAGCTGGGCGCCCTGCAACTGCACCCCCTCCATATCCAGGCCGTAAAAGACCGCGCCCTTGGCCGACAGGGCGGTCAGGTTCAGGCCCGTGATCGACTTCAGCGGACGCAGGTCGACGCCGTTGAAGACCGAAGGCTGCCCCTCGGCTCCACCAGTCTCGCACCAGCGCGCATGTTCGCGCAGCATCTCGGCGGCGGGCATCTTTTCCACGGACTCGCAGGACGACTTGTTGTCGGTCAGCGCGCCCTGCATGTCGGCGCCGTCGGCGCGCCACATGGTCGTCTTGCAGCCCACAAGGATGGCGTCGCGCAGGTCCGCGCCCGACAGGTCCGCCCCTGACAGATCGGCGCCGGCGAGGTCGGCCCCGCGGAAATCCGCCTGTTTCAGATTGGCCCGCACCAGCTTGCAGTCCTTCATCACCGCGCCGGAGAAGTCGGCCTTCACGGCGATGACGCCGGCCATCTTGGAGCGTTGAAGATTGGCGCCGGCCAAGCAGGCGCCGCTGGCCTCGGTCTCGTCGCGGTGGCGCGGTTCGATGACCTTAAAGCCCAATCTGGCGTCGGCGGCCGCGATGGTGCCCTCGCGCAGATCGGCCTCGAACAGATCGGCCCCCGACAGGTCCGCCCCCCGCAGGCAGGCGCCGCGCAGGTCGGAGCGGCGCAGGCTGGCCTCGGCCAGGATCGCGTCCTGCATGTCCGCGCCAAAGAAGTTGGCGTTGTCCAGCTTGGCCCCGGTCAGATCGCAGCCTTCCAGACAGGCGGCGGCGAAATCGGCATCGGCCAGATTGCGGCCCTTCAGGCTGAGGCCCGACAGGTCCATCCAGGCGAAGACGGCGCGCGCGCCGCCGGGTCGGGCCTGGAACAGCCGATCGTGCCGGGCGCAGATGACGTCCAGCTCCGCCTGCGTCAGGCGCTTTCTCACGAGGGGTTCAGCGGCGAGGGCCATCAGGGCACATTACGCGTCCTGACTTAAGAAACCTTTGAACGGCGAAGCCGCCTCAGACGGTCAGCAGCCCCTGGGCCTGAAGGGCCTCGGCCAGCTCGCCCGGCCCGGTCCACAGGCGCGTGTAGCCCGCTTCGCCGAGCCGCTTCAGCTCGGTGATCAGATCGGCCTTGGGCGAGGCGACGAAGCGGCCGTCGAACCCGGCGCCGTCCTCGCTGATGCGCACCATCGGACGGCCGGTTTCCAGCCGGTGCAGGAAGCCTTCGCACAGGGCCGCGCCCTCTTCGCACATCAGGCCGGTCTCGACCGTCAGCCCTTGCGCGCGCAGCCGCTCCGTGCCGCGTCCGGCCGCAAACGGCGAAGGGTCCATACAGGCGATCACGACCCGCGCCACGCCCGCCTCGGTCAGAAAGTGGGCGCAGGACTTGCGGCCGGACGACCGGGCGCCGCAGGGTTCGAGCGTGACATAGACGGTCGAGCCCACGACATCCACGCCGGCGGCCGGCACGGCCTGCTCCTCGGCATGGGGACGACCGCCCGGCGCGGTGGCGGCCTGGGCGATGACCCGGCCGTCCTTGACGATGACGCAGCCGACCGCCGGGTTGGGCCAGGTCTCGCCCATCCGGCCGGTCGCCAGGGCGATCGCCTGGGCCATAAAGGCCTGGTCGGCTTCGCTCCAGCTCATGATGCGGTCGGCAATGTCTCGGCGCGAGCGGCGTCGAGGTAGCGGGCGGCGGTGGGCTTCAGGTCCGCGTCCAGATCGATCTCCAGCGGATTGCCGGTCGGGATTTCGACGCCGACGATCTGATCGTCCGGCACGTTGAACAGAAGTTTGACGATGGCGCGCAGGGAGTTGCCGTGGGCGGCGATCAGCACGTCCTCGCCCGCCTTCAGACGCGGCGCGATCTCGGCGTCCCAATAGGGCTTCACCCGGTCCAGCGTGGTTTTCAGGCTTTCGGTGTCGGGAATGGCCTTGCCGGCGTAGCGCGGGTCGGCGTTGAAATCGAACTCGCCGCCGGGCGCCAGCGGGGGCGGCGGCACATCATAGCTACGCCGCCAGATCTTGACCTGGTCTTCGCCGTGCTTCTGGGCCGTCTCGGCCTTGTTCAGACCCGTCAGACCACCGTAGTGGCGCTCGTTCAGCCGCCAGTCCTCGATCACCGGCACATCGGTCAGGCCCGCCGACTGCAACGCCAGTGCGCCGGTGCGCTGGGCGCGCGTCAGGACCGAGGTGAACATCACAGTCGGCTTGAACCCGGCCTCAGCGATCAGTTCGCCGCCGCGACGCGCCTGGGCCTCGCCCTCCGCCGTCAGATCGACATCGACCCAGCCGGTGAAGCGGTTCTCGAGGTTCCACTGGCTCTGGCCGTGGCGGAGCAGGATCAGGCGCGTCATTCGGTCGGTCCTTCGGAATACGGCCTTTCGGGGTAGGACGCCCTCCGAAGTCGGTCAAGGCTCGCGGGCCTCGCCATCGCTTGTCGCGCCGCGCAGGTCGGGGTAACGGTCGGATCGATGTCCGACCGTCTTTTCTTTCCCCTGGCGCTCGCCGCCGCCGTCGTGATGATCGCCCTGGCGACCGTCTGGCCCTGATCCTCTAGAAGAGGATCTTGCGCAGATTGATGCGGAAGACGCGCCCCTGCGGGTCCAGATAGTCGCGCTGATAGTTGACCGGCGTCTGACCGTCGCTGCTGGTCACCGAGACGCGGTCGTCAAAGATGTTCTGAACGCCGAAGCCGATCCGCGTGCCCTTCAGGAACGGGAAGCGCTCGACCCACGACGTGCGTTGGGTCAGGTCGGCGAAGGCGAACAGATTGACCGTGGTCCGGCCCGAGAAGTCCAGATCGGGCGAACCCAGCGCGTCGCCGTTGACCGTCGTGCCCGAGCGCCAGTTGGCGTTGACGAAGGCGCCCACACCGTTTCTGGAGAGCCCGGTCTGAAGCTGGACCTCATGGCGCGACTGACCGCCCGAGCCGGAGATGGAATCGCCGTCCAGCAGGTCCAGCGGCGCCAGACCGTCGCGAATGGTGACCTCGTCCTGGACACGCCAGGTGTGGGTCAGCGACAGGTTGAAGATGCCTTGGCCGGGCTGCATTCCCGATCCCCGCCCGCCGCGCATCCGTCCGCCGCCGGGGCCGCCCGGTCCGCCCGGTCCGCCCATCATCATCATTCCGCCGCCGCCCGGACCGCCACCAGGACCGCCGCGTCCGCCTGGACCACGACCACCCGCCGCCGCCGGGTTCGGCTTGCCGAACGGGCGCGAGAAGTTGAAACCCCACTGAACGTCCTGCTGCTCGCGCTTGAAGAAGTTCAGCGGACGAGCGTCGATGGACACCAGATTGCCGTCCGCATCGCGAACGAACCGATCCGGCAGCGCCGCTTCCAGATCGGGCGTGATGGCCGGGAAGCTGGAGATTTCATTGTCCGCCTCGGTGCGGGTGTAGGCCAGGTTCAGGCGAAAATCCTTGTCCGACACCGGCTGCCAGTTCATGCCCAGCTTCAGGATTCGCCGATCCTCGGCCTGCAGATTGGGATCGCCGCCGGTGATGCGGTTGATCTCGACGGTCTGGCCGGTGCGGAAGTCGAAGACCGGCGTATTCGGCGTCGAAACTGTCGGGTCGTTTAGCTGCTGGACCGTCGGAGCCTTGCCCTCGTCGGAATAGTTGGCCGAAAACGACAGCCGCTCGACTGGCGACCAGTTCAGCCCGACCCCGACCGAGGATACGCCGCCGAAGTCGGACAGTTCTTGGTAGGCCAGGTTCAGATTGGCCGACAGGTCGCCGATCTTGGGCAGGACGCCGCGCTCGACGTTGGAAATCGGCAGGTCAAAGTTGGCTTGGACGCTGCCCGAGTTGCGCGACTGCGACCGATCCACGGCGACACTTGAACCCAGGCTCTCGGAGAACCGCAGGCTCTCGGAATCCAGCGATTGATGACCAGCCCCGACCTTGAAGGTCGAGGTGATGTCGCCGGCCGGCAGTTCATAGGGACGCCCGTTCAACACCAGTTCCGCCGTCGCCGTCTGGGCCACGGAGTTGGCAGTGTCGCGCGGATTGACGATGGCCCGGTCCGTCAGGTCGCCGAACGGATTGACCGTCAGATCGCCCGCGATTAGGGCCCGCAACGCCGTCGCGTTCACACCTCGTCCCGTCGTGGTGTCGGTCTCGACGCGGCTGTATTCCCCCGTCGCCGTCCAGCGCCAGTCGCCGACATAGCCATCGAACACCGTGCCCAGTTCGGCCGTGCGGGTATCGGTCTTGCGCGTCAGGGCGCCGGGCAGGTCCAGATAGCTGAACAGATTGAAGTCCTGACCGGTCGGCGAGAACGGATTGGTCCCCGGCACGGTCAGCTGAACATTGGGCAGGCCCTGATAGCTGAAGCTGTTTGAGTCCTCCACGCTGCCGCTCAGCGTCATGCCGACCTTGTCGTTCAGGTCGTGCTTGTAGGTCCCCGACACCGAAAGCTCGTCCGTCTTGGGCAGCAGGGTGCGATAGGCGTTGGCCAGTTCGCTGTCGCCGCCCGCCGTCGTGCTGCGATCAATGTCGCGCTCAGTCTCGAACAGGGTGTTGGAGGTCGTGCCGTTGATATCGACAGACCAGCGGTCCGAGCCGGCGATGCGCAGGACGTTGTTCTCGCTGGCGGTGGTCGTGCGACCGCCCTGCTCCGGCCGGCTGACGTTGACCGAGGCGGTCAGGGACTTGAAGTCCGCCTTCAGCACGATGTTCACCACCCGCTGATTGGCGCTGTAGCCATAGGACAGCGCAGTCTCTTCCGGCAGGACGTCGAACCGATCGATGGCCTCGGGCGGAATGCCGCGGATCTCGCGGAAGCCCGAGATACGCCGCCCGTTGACCAGGAAGACCGGAGACCCGCCCCGCGCGCTGCGGGTCTGGGCCTCCAGCAGGGTGATCAGCTCGCCGATGTTGGTCGCGCCGAACGCCTGGATCTGGGCGGCGTCATAAGAGACGATCGGTTCCTGCCCGCCCAAGGCCACCCCGCGCCGCGCCGCCGTCACCTCCACGTCCGGCAGAACCACCGTCGGCTCTTCCTGCTGGACCTGCGCCTGGGCTTCCACCGGCTGGGCCTCGTTGGTTTGAGCCTGAACAGGCTGGACGACACCGGCGGCGGGGGCCAGCGCAAGCAGGAGAAGCGCGGTCTGGGTCATGGAACGACGATCCGGGAGATGATTTCAGCCCTTGTCAGGACGGGACAAACATGGCCGTAAAACGACACAATTCATGAACAAAGTGAAAGCGTTGCGCACTTTCAACACGACGCAAAAACCTGCGACGGAAAGTCCGCTAAAGCGCGTTAAAGCCTGTTGGGTTGCGTTTGGATGACAGCGCGCAAGGCGCGCTCGAACTGACGTCTTCGCCCAACCTCGGAGTCCAGCGATGAAGACTCCGCGTTGACCGCCTCCGGGCTTTCGGCTATAGGCCCGCCCTCTTGAGATTTCCGCGCCGTGGACGTGTGCTCCGCGGCGTTTTCCGTTCGAAGGTTTGACATGGCCAACAACCCCGGCGCCCGCAAGGCGATCCGCAAGATCGAAGCGCGTACCGAAGTGAACAAGGCGCGCCGCTCGCGCGTCCGCACCTATCTGCGCAAGTTCCAGGAAGCTCTGGCCGGCGGCGACGCCGCCGTCGCCAAGACCGCCTTCATCGAGGCTCAGTCCGAGCTGATGCGCGCCGTCTCCAAGGGCGTCGTTCACAAGAACACCGGCTCGCGCAAGGTCTCGCGCCTGGCCGCCCAGCTGAAGAAGCTGTCGGCCGCCTGAGCCAAAATTAATCCAACAGCGGACGGAGCAGCTGTCGCTGTTTCGTTGTGGGATTATAAAGCAATATCAACGGCGAAGGCGCGCAAGCTCCTTCGCCGTTTTGCGTTGTGTCGCTAACTGTCAAAATCGAAAACACCGATCGTCGAGCCATGATCCGGCCAAAATTCCAAGCGGTGTCAGGGTTTGACGGAGTCAAACAATTTAACTGCGAATCGACCAACGAATCAGCGTTGACCCACCCGGCTCGCAGCGTAAGTTTTGGCCTCTAACGCACTTCCATCCCAGCACGGATGAAGACGGCGCGAGGCCTGTGTTTCGCGTCGGCGGGAGATGTCTGTTCAGAGGTTAGACCCCGTCCGAAAAGCATCGCTTTTCGGCGCAGGAGAAGTCGTCCCTGAACCATCGCCCTGAAGCGCGGAAGGTCGGAATGGTTCTTCTAAGGTGGGCGGGCAAAGATGGTTGGGGGCGCAACGGCGATGGCAGGCGGAACGAAGACGTCGGGACTGACGGATCCGGACCGCATCTGGAGCGAGGCGTCCGTGCGCCTGCGCGCTGAAATCGGCGATGGCCCGTTCTCCTCCTATATCGCCCCGTCGGCCGTCCGCCTGGACAACGCCGGCCATCTGATCCTGGTCACCCCGACCGCCTATGCCCGCGACTGGGTGCGCAAGAACGCCCTGCGTCGCATGAACGAGCTGTGGCTGGGCCTGGACGGCCTGTCGCGCCGCCTCGAGGTGCGCTGCCGCGCCGAAGTGGGTTCGGCGCCGCCGGCCTCGGCCGTGATGCCGGGCAATGTGGTGGACGCCGCCCCGCGCCTGGCCGCCTTCGCCGCCACGCCGCAGACGGCTCCCGCCGCCCCGATAAGCGCTGACGGCGCCCGCGCCGTACGCGCCGCCGGTCTGCAGGATCGCCTGACGTTCGACAGCTTCGTCGAGGGTCAGGGCAACGCCTTCGCCCTGGCCATCGCCAAACAGGTGGCCAGCTGGGCCGACGGTCACTTCAACCCCGTCTTCTTCTGCGGCCCCTACGGTTACGGCAAGACCCATCTGCTGAACGCCATCGCCTGGGAGGCCCAGCGTCTGCGTCCCGAGGCCAAGGTCGTCTATCTGACCGCCGAACGCTTCCTGTCCACCTTCGTCAAGGCGATGCAGGACCGCTCGACCGCCGCCTTCAAGGAAAGCCTGCGCTCGGCCGACATGCTGCTGCTGGACGACGTCCAGTTCGTGGGCGGCAAGACCTCGACCCAGGAAGAACTGCTCTCGACCCTGACCGCCCTGATCGAGGACGGCAAGCGCATCGTCTTCTCGGCCGACCGTGCGCCCATGGCCCTGACCGAGGTCGAGCCGCGCCTGCGCAGCCACCTCGCCGCCGGCCTGACCTGCCCGGTCGAGGCGGGCGACCGCGAGCTGAAGATCGCCGTGGCCCAGAACCGTCTGAAGGCCCTGTCAGCCCTGGGCGTCGTCCAGGGCGAAGCCAACCCGGAGGTCTTGGCCCAGCTGGTGGACCGCACTCCCGGCTCGATGCGCGAGCTTGAGGGCGCCGTGAACACCCTGGCCGCCGCTGCGGGCGCGCGCCTGTCGTCAGTGTCGGTCGACGAAGCCTCGACCCTCCTAGGCATGGCCATGCGCGGCGGCCCCGAGCGTCGCATCACCGTGGACGAGATTCAGAAGACGGTCGCCGACCACTTCAACATGAAACAGGCCGACCTGCTCAGCGAGCGCCGCACCCGTTCGGTCGCCCGCCCGCGCCAGATCGCTATGTATCTGTGCAAGCAGCACACGACCCGCTCCTACCCCGACATCGGTCGTCGTTTCGGCGGGCGCGACCACACCACCGTCCTGCACGGCGTGCGCAAGATCGAGGAGCTGATGCCGCAGGACGATCAGATCGCCCGCGACGTCGAGGCTCTGACGCGCAAGCTGCGGGGCTGAAGCTGTGGAGCAGCGGGTCTGACCCGTTGCTCCCGCCGCGCAATCCGCTAGTGTCCCAGGTCACTTAACCGCAGCCGCCTTGCGAGTCGGCCGCGCCGGGCGAGACGACATGCAGCTGACCATCGAACGATCCGCGCTCCTGAAGGCCCTGGGCCACGTGCAGAGCGTCGTCGAACGTCGAAACACCATTCCGATCCTGTCCAACGTCCTGCTGAGCGCGGGCCGCGACCGGCTGGCCTTCGCCGCCACCGATCTGGATATGGAGATGGTCGACGAGGCCGAGGCCCAGGTGCAGGTCGAGGGTCAGATCACGGCGCCCGCCCACACCCTGTACGAGATCGTGCGCAAGCTGCCGGAAGGCGCCGAGGTCTCGCTGCTCTATTCGGGCGACGATCCGCGCCTGGTCGTCTCGGCCGGCCGGTCGCGCTTCAACCTGCCGGTCCTGCCGGCGGGCGACTTCCCCGTGATGTCCACCGACAGCGCCGGCGCCTCCTATGTCCTGCCCAAGGAAGATCTGGCCCGCCTGATCGACAAGACGCGGTTCGCGGTCTCGACCGAGGAAACGCGCTACTATCTGAACGGCCTGTATCTGCACACGGTCGCCGAGGCTGGCATTCCGCTGTTGCGCGCCGTCGCCACCGACGGCCACCGCCTGGCCCTGGCCGAAACCCCGGCGCCCGAGGGCGCAGCCGGCGGCCCCGGCGTCATCGTGCCGCGCAAGACCGTGGATCAGGTCCGTCGCCTGCTGGACGACGCCGGCGGCCCGGTCGAAGTCACCGTCTCGGCCCAGAAAATCCGCTTCTCCATGGGTGAGGCGTCCTTGACGTCCAAAGTCATCGACGGCGCCTTCCCCGACTATCTGCGCGTCATTCCGCGCGGCAACGACAAACAGGCCGACATCGACAACGCCCTGTTCGCCAAGGCCGTCGACCGCGTCGCCACCATCTCGGCCGAGAAGAGCCGTTCGGTGAAACTGGCGTTCGACAACGACCGCGTGAAGCTGACCGTGCGCAACATGGAAGCCGGCCAGGCCGAGGAAGAGGTCGAGATCGGCTATTCCGACGAACCGTTCGAGATCGGCTTCAACGCCCGCTATCTGCTGGACGTCGCCGGCCAGATCACCGGCGAAAACGCCGCCTTCCGCTTCGCCGACCCGGCCTCCCCGACCTTGGTGCTCGATCCGGGCGATCCGGGCGTTCAATATGTGCTGATGCCGCTGCGGGTGTAATCCTGCCTCACGCGCGTTAGAGAGCGAGCGTGATCCGCTCCCTCACACTCACCGACTTCCGCTCCTATGCAGGGGCGCGGCTGGAGATGACCTCCGGGCCTGTCGTGCTGCATGGGCCGAACGGGGCGGGAAAGACCAATCTTCTGGAGGCGATCAGTCTCCTGACCCCCGGCAAGGGGCTGCGCGGCGCGACCGCCGCCGAGATGGGCCGGCGCGAGCCCGGCGAGGCGACAGGACGCGCCTGGGCGGTCATGGTCGAACTGGACGACGAGACGCGGCTGGGCACCGGCGTTCAGACGGCGGGCGCCGCGCGGCGCATCGTGCGGATCGACGGCGAGACGGCCCAGCCGGGGCGGCTGCTCGATTATCTGCGTCCCGTCTGGGCGACGCCGGAACAGGACCGGCTGTTCTCGGACGCGCGCGCCGAGCGGCTGAAGTTCTTCGACCGGCTGGTCTTCGCCGCTGATCCCGACCACGCCGCCAGCGTCTCCGCCTACGAAAAGGCTCTTCGCGAGCGGCTGCGCCTGCTGAACGACGCTCAGGACGGGCGTGAAGCCGACCCCGTCTGGCTGGACGCCCTGGAGGTTCGGCTGGGCGAGGCCGGCGCCCGCGCCTCCCTGGCCCGCGTCGCCGCCCTGCACGCGCTTCAGGCCGCCATCGACGCCCGCAGCGATCGGCCCTTCCCGCAGGCCGACCTCGGCCTGGACGGCGGCGCTGAACAAATGGCCGAAGCGGGCGCCGAGGAGGACGAGATCGCCGCCGCCATCCGCGACGGCCTGGCCAAGGCCCGCGCCCGCGACGGCGCGGCCGGCCGCTCGCTGTTCGGGCCGCATCGCACCGACCTGACCGCGCTTCACCGCGAGAAACAGCGCCCCGCCGCCGAGGGCTCCTCGGGCGAGCAGAAGGCCTTGGTCCTGAACCTGATTTTGGCCCAGATCGCGCGGCTTTCAGATCATGCTGCGCGCCCGATCCTGCTGCTGGACGAAGCCCCCGCCCACCTCGACGAGACGCGCCGCACGGCCCTGTTCGACGAGATCACGGCGCTGGATCTTCAGGCCTTCATGACCGGGACGGAACGCGACCTGTTCGCCGGTCTGGAAGGCCGCGCCCAGTTCGTCCGCGTGGCCGGCGGCGCGCTGGAAACCGACTAGGCTCCAATCGCGGAATTCCTCGCTTTTTCGCCGAAATTTCCTATATGTTGCGGGCTTCGGCGCGGTGCGATCCCGCCGTCGATTCGAGCGCCGGGTCCGGCGCTCCATCCCCGTCCCGGTCGGGACTTCAGAGCCAATGACTTCATGACCGATCCGATTGCCGACCTGCCCGAATACGGCGCCGATTCCATCAAGGTTCTCAAAGGCCTGGACGCCGTGCGCAAACGCCCCGGCATGTATATCGGCGACACCGACGACGGCTCGGGCCTGCACCACATGGTCTATGAGGTGGTCGATAACGCCATCGACGAGGCCCTGGCCGGCCACGCCGACCTGGTCCAGGTCATCCTGAACAGCGACGGCTCGGTCACCGTGACCGACAACGGCCGCGGCATTCCCACCGGCATCCACGAAGGCGAAGGCGTCTCGGCGGCCGAGGTCATCATGACCCAACTGCACGCCGGCGGTAAGTTCGACCAGAACTCCTACAAGGTGTCCGGAGGTCTGCACGGCGTGGGCGTGTCCGTGGTCAACGCCCTGTCCGACTGGCTGGAGCTGAAGATCTATCGCGACGGCAAGGCGCACCAGATGCGCTTCGAGCGCGGCGACACGGTCAAGTCGCTGGAAGTCACCGGCGACGCCCCCATTCGCGAGGACACCGGCAAGCCGCTGAGCGGCACAGAGGTCACCTTCTTCCCGTCGGTCACCACCTTCAGCCACATCGACTTCGACCTGAAGACGCTGGAACACCGCCTGCGCGAACTGGCCTTCCTGAACTCGGGCGTGGTCATCAAACTGGCCGACCAGCGCCACGCCGAGCCGGTCGAGATGATCCTGCACTACGAGGGCGGGGTCGAAGCCTTCGTGCGCCACCTCGACAAGTCCAAAACGCCGATCCTGAAGGACGTCATCGTCATTCGCGGCAAGAAGGAAGGGATCGAACTGGATCTCGCCCTGTGGTGGAACGACAGCTACCACGAGACCATGCTGTGCTTCACCAACAACATCCCCCAGCGAGATGGAGGCACCCACCTGTCGGCCTTCCGCGCCAGCCTGACCCGCGTCATGGGCGGCTATATCGACAGCTCGGGCGCCGGCAAGAAGGAGAAGGTGTCCGTCACCGGCGAGGACGCGCGCGAGGGTCTGACCTGCGTCCTGTCGGTCAAGGTGCCGGATCCCAAGTTCAGCTCCCAGACCAAGGACAAGCTGGTCTCCTCCGAAGTGCGTCCGGCCGTCGAAAGCCTTTGCTCGGAAGGCCTGGCGACCTGGTTCGAGGAGCATCCGGTCGAGGCCAAGCAGATCGTGGCCAAGATCATCGAGGCGGCGTCGGCCCGTGAGGCCGCCCGCAAGGCCCGCGACCTGACCCGGCGCAAGTCCGCGCTGGAAATCTCGAGCCTGCCGGGCAAGCTCGCTGACTGCCAGGAGCGCGATCCCGCCAAGTCCGAACTGTTCATCGTCGAGGGCGATTCCGCCGGCGGCTCCGCCAAACAGGCGCGCAACCGCGAGAACCAGGCCGTCCTGCCCCTGCGCGGCAAGATCCTGAACGTCGAACGCGCGCGCTTTGACCGGATGCTGTCGTCCGATCTGATCGGCACGCTGATCCTGGCGCTGGGCACCGGCATCGGCCGCGACGACTTCAACGCCGACAAGCTGCGCTATCACAAGATCATCCTGATGGCGGACGCCGACGTCGACGGCGCCCACATCCGCACCCTGCTGCTGACCTTCTTCTATCGTCAGATGCCCGAGCTGATCACGCGCGGCCACGTCTATATCGCCCAGCCGCCCCTCTATAAGGTCTCCAAGGGCAAGCAGTCGCGCTACCTGAAGGATCAGGCCGAGATGGACGCCTATCTGATCGAGGAAGGCGCGTCAGAGGCGGAGTTGGACCTGTCCACGGGCGAGCGTCGCCTGGGTCTGGACCTGCAATCCCTGGTGCGCGAGGCCAAGGCCTTCAGCGCGGGCGTCGATCGCCTCAGCCAGCGCGCCCCCGCCTTCGCCATCGAACAGGCGGCGCTCGCCGGCCTGTTCGCCGACAACGCAGACATGGCGGCCGCCTCGTCCGCCGCCGCCGTGCGCCTGAACCTGTATGCCGAAGAGGGCGATGGGGAGTGGGCGGGCGCGCCGGGCGAACAGGGCGCCGTGGTCTTCAGCCGCACCCGTCGCGCAGTGCAGGAGACGATCGTGCTGGAGGAGACCCTGATCCGTTCGCTGGACGCCCGTCGTCTGGCCGAGCGCGCCGGCGCCTTCGACGGCGTCTTCGTTGCCCCCGCCACCTACCGCCGCAAGGACAAGTCCACGACCATTCGCGGTCCGCTGGACCTGCTGACCGCCGTGCTGGACGCGGGCAAGAAGGGCCTGTCGATCCAGCGCTACAAGGGCCTGGGCGAAATGAACCCCGAGCAGCTGTGGGAGACGACGCTGGACGTCAACGCCCGCACCCTGCTGCAGGTCTCGGTCGAGCACGAGGAAGACGCCAACGACCTGTTCGCCAAACTGATGGGCGACGTTGTCGAACCCCGGCGCGAGTTCATCCAGGACAACGCCCTGGACGCCGCCGTCGACGTCTGACGGCCAAAGGGGCGCCGCGACCACATTGGTTGGAGTCACGATTTAGAATCGCAGCACGACATCTGTTGCGAGCTGAAGCAGGTTCATCGCCTCAAAACCGTCATTGCTGATCAAGGGCGAACGGCGAATCGGCGTCACGTTTGCGATCAATAGGGTGTCACCATTAAAGCGGGGGAGCCTTCGCTCCCCCGCTCCGGTTTAGAACCTCCAGCCGATGCCGGCGTTGGCGCCGACATGGTTCTGGGTGTCGAAGGTCGCGCCGGCCCGGAAGACCATGGAGCCGTCGCCCAGGGCGCGGGAGTAGCCCATCGCCATGGCCGACTGGCCCTCGTAGGTGCCGTAGCCGACCGCGAACATCGACTTGCCGCGCTCGGCGATCTGCGGCATCCCGGCCGCCGCCAGAGCGCCCGCCGTGCCGGCGAAGGCCAGCTTGCGCACTTCCTGGACATTGTAGTTGACCGCCGCCAGCCGCATGTCGGTGTAGGTGTTCGACTGCTGGATCGCTTCGTTCATGCTCTCGCGCAGCTGCAGCACATTGACGGCGTCAGTATCGGCGACCCCGGCGGCGACGTTGCTGACCGTGACCGCCGGCCCGTTGCTGCGACCCAGGACGACGCGGGTCTGGCCCTGGTCGGCATACTGGAGCGAGTTCTGACCCAGGGCCAGGGCGTTGTCGGCCGTGGTCTGGGCTGTCGCGACGGCCTGGTTGGTCTGGAACAGCTGCGATCCGTTGACGGCTTCCGTGGAGGTGGCCGTCACCGCGCCTGCCGCGACATTGTTCAACGTCACCGGGGCCGTGGCGTCGCCGCCTTGGAAGGTGATGCTGTTCGTGCGTCCGCCGTTGGCGTCGGTATCGTACTGCACCGCATTGGTCGCCGCGAAGGCCAGCTCGTAGATCTGGCCGCCGTTGACGGCGTCGGTCGAACCGGCCGCGATCCGGCCGTTGGCGACATTGTGCAGACCCACCGCGCCGCCGCTGGCGCCGACCAGGGTGAGGTCGTCGGAGCGGACGCCGCCGTTCGGGATCTCGGGGTCGTCGCCATCACTATATTGAACGGGGCCCAGGCTGCCGTTGGCGATGTTGTTGGTCAGATTGGTGATCGCCGTGGTGTTGAGCGCGACCTGAGTGTTGGTCGCGTGCAGCTGCGATCCGTTGACGGCGTCTGTCGAGGTCGCATTGACCTGTCCTGCGGCGACATTGGTGATGGTCGTGCCGTTGGCGCCGACCAGGGTCAGGGTGTCGCGGGTGATTGTGTCGTAAGAAACGGCGGTCCCGGCCAGGGCGCCCACCCTGTCGGAGACGCCTTGCAGCTGGGCGACATTGACGGCGTCGGTCGCGGCCGTGCCCGCAGCGACGTTGGTCAGCTGCCGTTCGGCGCCGGCCGAGCCGAACGAGACCGAACCGACCGACGACTGGAGGCCCGTGACGCCCAGCGCCGCATAGTCCGTCTGGGCGGCGCGATCGGCGACGCTGCCTGCGCCCAGAGCCATGCTGTTGTCGGCGACCGCCTGGGCTTCAGGGCCGACGGCGACGCCGTCCTGACCTTGAGCGGTCGCCGGCGCCAGGTTCGAATTGACGGCCAAATAGACGCTTGAGCCGCCGCCGACCGGAGCCGTCGAGAGGGCGTTCAGGAAGGCCTGGAGGCTTGCGTATTGGACGCCCTGATAGGTGATGGCGACGCCCAGGGTGTTGGTCAGCGGATTGAAAGCGGAGCCGCCGCCGAAGCCGGCGGCAAGGCTCTGGCCGAGCGCGAAGGCCTGGCCGCCGTTGACGGCGTCGGTGGACCCCGAGGCGATCAGGCCGGCGGCGACGTTATGCAGACCGACCGGACCGGTCAGGGCGCCGACGAAGGTCACGTCATTGGTCGCCACGCCGCCGTTCGGAACCGTTGGGTTTGCGGCGTTCGAATACTGAACCACGCCGATCGCGCCATTGTTCAGGCTGTTGGTGATGGTGGTGATCGCCGTCGTGTTTGTGATGATATCGGCGGTGTTGTTTGCGACCTGGGCGTTGGTGGCGAACAGCTGTGCGCCGTTGACGGCCTCGCTCGACGTCGCCGAAAGGGCGCCGGCGGCGACGTTGCCGATCACGGTGCCGTCCACGCCGGCCAGGGTGACGCGGCCGGCCAGAAGATCGTCGTACATCACCGCCGTATCAGACAGCGTTCCGAGGTTCGTCGTCAGATTGGTGATGGCGGTCGTGTTGATGCCGACCTGGGTGTTTGTGGCGAACAACTGTGCGCCATTGACGGCTTCGGTCGACGTCGCCGACAGGGCGCCGGCGGCGACGTTGCCGA
Source organism: Brevundimonas sp. 374 (assembly GCF_900102995.1). Taxonomy (NCBI): domain Bacteria; kingdom Pseudomonadati; phylum Pseudomonadota; class Alphaproteobacteria; order Caulobacterales; family Caulobacteraceae; genus Brevundimonas; species Brevundimonas sp. 374. The sequence continues at coordinate 517,399 of NZ_FNKT01000002.1, forward strand.
TGACGGTCCCATCGACGCCGGCCAGGGTCACGCGACCGGCCAGAAGATCATCGTACATGACGGCCGTGTCGGACAGGGCGCCGAGGTCGGTCGTAAGATTGGTGATCGCCGTGGTGTTGATGCCGACTTGAGTATTGGTGGCGAACAGCTGAGATCCGTTGACGGCCTCGGTCGAAGTCGCCGTCAGCGCGCCGGCGGCGACATTGCCGATGACGGTGCCGTCTATGCCAGCCAGGGTCACGCGCCCGGCCAACAGATCGTCATACATGACCGCCGTATCGGACAGGACGCCGAGGTCCGTCGTGAGATTGGTGATGGCCGTGGTGTTCAAGCCGACCTGGGTGTTTGTGGCGAACAGCTGGTCGCCGTTGACGGCCTGAGTGGAGCCGGCGCTGAGGTCGCCCGCCGCCACATTGGCGATGACCGTGCCGCCCAGACCGGCAAGCGTCAGACTGGACGCCGTGGGGTCGTCATAGGCGACGGCGATGTCGGCAAGGGCCTGCAGGTCGTCGGAGACGCCCAACAGCTGGCCGACATTGACCGCGTCGGTCAGCGCCGAGCCGGCCGCGACGTTCGTCAGCTGACGCTCGCCGCCAGCAATCCCGATCGACACTTCGCCGGCCGACGTCTGAATCGCATCCAGGCCGAGGGCGCCATAGCCGATCAAGGCTCCCCGGTCGGCCGTGCTGGATGCTCCCAGGGCGACGCTGTTGTCGGCGCTGGCCGAGGCGGCGGGGCCGACGGCGGTCGAGTTCAGCCCGCCGGCCAAGGCGCCGCCGAGAGCGGAGTTTACCGACAGGAAGGGCGTCCCGCCGCCCGGTGTCGTGAAGATGGCGTCCAACGCCTCCTGGACGCTGCTGTACACCACGCCGTCGTAGGTGAGGCCGATGTCGATCGTGCTGGTGGCGGGGTTGAAGAGGGTGCTGCCGCCGATCTCGGCCGCCAGGCTCGAGCCCAGGCCGAAGAGCTGGCCGCCGGTGACGGCGTCGGCGGAGCCGAGGGCGAGAAGGCCCGACGAAAGATTGGTGATGCGCGTGCCTCCTGTTCCGCCCAAGGTCAGGGTGGCGGCCGTGGCGTCGTCATAGGTGACCGCCAGGTCGGCCAGGGCCTGAAGGCTGGTGGAGACGCCCTGAAGCTGGCCGACATTGACCGCGTCGGTCAAAGCCGAACCGGCCGCGATGTTGGTCAGTTGGCGTTCCGCCCCAGCCGCGCCGAAAGACACCTCGCCGACGGAGGTCTGCGGCGTCGAAAGCCCCAGGGCGGCATAGTTGGCCAAGGCGCCACGCAGGGCGGCGCTGTCGGCGCCGAGGGCCAGGCTGTTGGCGACCGCCACGGACGCGTCCGCGCCCATGGCGATGGAGCCCGAGGCCCCGCCCAAAATCTCCGCTTCGCGGCCAAGCGCGATCGCATCGACCGCCGTGGCGGCCGTCAGGGCGCCGTTGCCGAAGGCGATGGAGTTGAGTTCGCCGGCGATGGCGACGGCGGCGCCTGAGCCCAAGCCGGTGATGCGATTACCGCCGATCGAAATCCCCTGCTCGGTCTCGAGGGTGAAGGCGTCGGCTTGGTTGATGCATGCGTCGGGGAGATTGACGACGTTGCCGTTCACATCGAGGACGCTCAGGCGGATGTCCTGACCGCTGGCCGCGTTGTTCAGCAGAGTGGTCGCGTTGAGATTGAGCCGTGGCGCAAGAATGTTCAGCAGACTGTTGATCGACGTTTCCAACGGGGTGGCGATTCCCGTGATCACCGGCCGCATGATGTCCGTCACTGCGGATCGGGGCAGGGCGACACCAGTGCAAACGTCCACAATGCTCGTCTGTGCGCGCGCCGGTGCAGCAGCGGCGAATACGCCCAGGGGCGCCAACGCGCCTATTGCGTAGACGGCGGCGACCACCAGGCGCGTGGCCAAGGTGGCGCTGCTGATAGACGGCAGTCGGTCGGTCGTCGGACGGGTGTGCATCGTGGTCCTCCCAGCGGCGGGAGCTCATCGACGGCTCCCGAACGGAGAGGCTAATGCGGGCTTCGACACAATCGTGACGTGTTTGCGATTCCCTGGCGCTTGCGCGAGGGACATACTTTTCCTGCTTAGTATCGGCGCTGGAGTCGGACTGGAGCAGGGGTGAAAAGGTCAGACGCTTGGCTGACTGTCTTCAAACCCAGCTTATCAAGCGCCTTGCCGCGATGGTAATCCACGGTCCTGGGGCTGATCCCCAACGCTCTTCCAATCGTCTTGGACGTACCGCCCTCGACGGCCAGCTCTAGAATCTCTTGTTCACGGCGGGAAAGCCGTGTGAGGACCTGCTTAGTAGGCCTACTAGGTAAGATTAGGTCATTGTTCTGACTTGTCAATTTGCAGCTCGCCACAATGGCGGCAACGTTGGCGTCATCGCAATCTGCGTACGACAGAAGGTCTGCGACTCCAGCATTGTGCAGAGCGATAATCTCTCGCGGCGTCGCCATTGGATCGCCCAGTATGACCAGCGGAATATGCGGCAGTTCGCGCCCAACTACTTCGGTCGCACGCAGAATGTCCACGACGGTCGAGTCGGAACAGTAAACGATGGTTTGGACGCCGGTGTGCGTCCTGAGCGTCTGATCCAACGCACCCGTCACATCCACGCGGATCTCATCAAGCTCGAGCGCGCGGCACACCTGACAACCCCGACGAGCAGGGTCCACGAACAGAACCGCCCTGCTAGCCTGGGTGCGGATTCGGGACTCGCCGACGAACCGACTAATGGTCCCGTCCGCTTCGATCAGGGGGAAGGCCGTGTCTTCGACCGAAAGCAGGCTCCCGCTCTTACCACGGACGCGATAAGCGGCCTCCGCAGACCTGCCTGTCATCAGCGTCTCGAGCGCGGCCCGAAACGCGGGGCGGTCCTCGTCCAGAACCGCAGCGAGTTGATCGTTCCAGGCGACGACGGAGGGGCGATCCCCGGGCCAGGTGATCTGGGTGTCGATGTTAAGAAAACGACGGGTCCAGTCGGCGACGTCGACGGTCCATAGCAGACGGCGCTCGGGGCCGGCGGTATCTCCATCCAGCACCTCCAAGGCGGCTGAGTGCCACTCGGACAAATCCCCTTCCGCGTCGAACTGGGGAAGCGTCTGTACAGTGAACCAGCGGTAAGCGCCGTCCGCGCTGCGGAGTCGATGCCGGCTTTCGAAGGGTCTGGCCAAGGTGAGAGCGCGACCCCAGTCGGCGATGATACGGTCTCTCTCAGCGGGGTGCAGCCAGTCCATCCATCCGTCTGTCCGCGCTTGGCGCAGATCAGCACCTAGATACGTCCGACACCGCTCATTCATCCATCGGATTACACCGCGGCTATCCAAACGCCACAGCAACAGGGGAGCAAGCCTCGCCAAAGAATCGAGAGTGGACTCTGCAGTCAGCAGACGCGCTCTTAGACTTCTTTCTTCGGTGACGTCGCGAAGAACACAAAGCACAGCGTGAACCTTGCCGTTTCGAGCAATAGGGGTGACAGCGGCAGTCACCCACACCTCTCGAGCACCCTCGGGTCGGTCGATATGAATCTTGATATCGTCCGCCGTTCCTGCGTCCCCGCCCCAAGCGTTAGCGACAGTTGCTGCAAGTTGCGTCGATAACGAGGGCGCCATTTCCGCAAATACGCCGCCCTGCACCGCCGACAGGGGCAGCAAAGCGCGACATGCGTCGTTGAAATAGATGGACGCCCCGGCGCCGACGATGATGAGGGTTGGAAACGCCTGGCGCAGCATCGACTCGACCGCGTGGATCATCCAGTCGCGATCGAAGCCGCTTGAGACGCCGGTTGCTTCCCCCGATCGCGCGAGCCCTTCGGCCATAGCGTTGATCATGAGTTAGTCCTCCAGAACTGGAAGCTTGGTCATCGATTCACAACTTGAGGTAAACAGACTACCCCATCAAGCTGCGCCTAAACACAAGCTTTGCTGGACCTAATTCAGCACGTTCACGTGTCGCATGCATTCGCACGTGGGCTAATGGACCGGTCAAGATATGGGTGAATCCAGATGCTTCGTCGTCGGGGGACACGACGACGACCACCAATACTCCAGCGCGATTTTTGGCACCAAACCGGCGGATGTTTGAGGGATGGAGCTGCTTCTGACAGCCTAGTCGCGCGCCGATGCAAAATCACTGCGCGCTACAGGCAGGGACCGACTGACTGTCACTGATCGGAGACCGAGCCTCATCGCCAGGCTCCCGCTTTCACAATTTTTGATTGAAGATTCCCGGTCTCAGAAACTATGAACTGAGCGGCTCGTAGTCTCAGACGTTGTGACCCAGCGATCTCAAGAATTCTGAACCGCGCTTGAAAAAGCCGTTTCGTTTCAGCCGGGGGCTTTGTCGTTACATATGACGCGGACCACAGGAGGCGCGGCCTACTGGCCGCGTCCGCCCGCGATGAAGGCCTGGATGGTCGGGAAGGCCGCCGTCTGGGGCCGCATGTCCTCGCAGGCGAAGGATTTGATCGCGCCATAGATGCCGCCGGCCGGCGTTGCCTCCCACGGCGTATCCTCGGAATAGCGATCGGTTTCCGCCCCATCCGCGCCATAGGTCACCGTCGCGCCCGAACGCGATTGGCCGTCCGAACACCGCACCATGACCTCCTCGGTCTCATGGCTGAGATTGGTCGCCTCGCCGCGCGCGGGCACCCGCGCCATCCGCGTCGTCGCCACGCCATCCACCGGCGTCAGCGCATCGACATCCACCAGATAGACGGTGGCGTCGCTGCGTGAAAACGCAGCCCAGCTTTCGGCCGCCGATGGCGATGCGATCGCCGCCGTCGCCAGGATCGCCGCCATTCCGATTGTTCTGATCATCCTCTTCCCTCCCCAGGCAAGACGATCATTTCATACCCGCGCGAGCGAGAATTCAATCTCTCCCGAAGGCTCCGGAAGCGTTTTCGATCAGGGCCGATCGCGAGACCCAGGGCCTCGATCTCTGCGGTCGTCAGCTTCTTTGCGATGCGCACGCGGCACGGTTGAGGTCCCGTCGCCGGGCTGAGCAAGGCGGCCTGATCGCCGGGACACAGCCGGCTGGATCCGGCGACAGGTTCCAGCGCGATCGACAGGGCGAGGGTCATGTCGCGACAGAAGGGGGTTTCGATCTGGAACACCCCCGCGTCGGCTGTGCGAACATACAGGGTCTGGTCGTTCGGCGCGGTGAAGTTGCGCACCAGATTGGGCCGGAAGCACTGGCCGGCGTCGGCGCGGCTGGCCGTCGTCACGCCCGGCGACGGCGCACAGGCCGACAGTACGAGGAGAGCAGCCGACGACAGAATTAGGCGATGCATAGTCAACTCCTGAACAAGCCCCCGCTTCATCCTGCGCGCGTCGGCGAGGACGATGCAAGGGCGTCCGTCAGAACCGCAGACCGACGGGCCGACACGCGCGCCGCCAGATCGCGCGGCAGGGGCGAGGGCTGATCAAGGACGAGGGCGGCGATATGCTCGCCCAGCAAGGGCGCGACGCAGAAGCCACGCGACCCCAGACCACCGAGCACATAGAGACCGTCATCAAGAGCGCCCGCCACGGGCAGGCGATCCGGCGTCGTGGCGCGGACTGCAGCCCGATGCTGCACCGACCCGGCCGCCGTGATGCGCTTGGCCAACGCTGGCAGGCGCGCTTCCAAGGTCGCCAGATTTCGCGCGCTGTCGGCCTCGCGCGCCGCCGCAGAGGTGTCGCCCCGATCATGGGTCGCGCCGAACAACACGCCTTGGCCCGTCGGAACCGCATAGCCGCCCCAGGCCATGGGGTGGATGGTCACGTCCCCGTCGATCCAGTCCGCCTGCCCCCGCACGGGCGACAGGCGCGGCGTCTGGTCGAACCCGTCCATCAGGGCGGCCGATCCCCAGCCGGCGGCGAGAACCACCGCATCGACCTCGCCCAGCACCGCGTCGGCTTCGCTGATCAGCCGCCAGCGGCCGTCGGCGCGCTCCAGCCGTGTCACGCGCTCAGAGCGCATCTCCGCGTCCGAAAGCCAGTTCGAGAGCACCGCCGCAGGGCGCAGCGCGAATGCCCCCTTCATCAGCAGACCGCCCTGCCCCGTTGCTTCGCCGGCGACCGCTGACGCCGCTCCTTCATCCAGCACCCCCATGTCATCGGCATTCCAGATCGGTTGGCGAGCGATTTTTTCAAACCGGGCCGCATCGCGCGGCGCTTGGGGCAGTTGCAGCACGCTGTGGCCCGATACGGCGTCCGGGATCGAGGCATACAGATGTGCCGCCCGCTCCAGCGCCTGGGCGTGCAGGGCGGCGATGCCGTGATCGCCGGCATCCAGACGTGGTGTGACCAAGGCCGCCCGAAAGCCAGAGCCGCCCGCGCCGGGACGCTCACCCTCGAACACCACAGCCCGGACGCCCTGCGCCTTCAGGGCCCGCACCACCGATGCGCCGGCGATACCCGCGCCGATCACGGCGACGCGGGGCGGCGGCGACGGTTCGAAAGCCGAGGGCAGATGAGCCTCAAGCCGCTCGCGCTTGCGGCCATGGCCGGGGCGCTTCTCGACGACGAAACCCTGCTCGGCCAGGCCCCGCCGCACGGCTCCGGCGACGGTGAAGGTGGCCAGGCGCGCGCCCGGCGCCGAGCGCTTGGCGATCAAGGCCATCACTTCGGGCGACCACATGCCCGGGTTCAGCGCAGGCGAGAAACCGTCCAGGAACCAGGCGTCCGCCGATCCCGACCACTGCTCCAGCGCCCAGGCCGCATCGCCCACCGCCAGGTCCAGCACGGCGTCGAAGCCCGGCAGGTCCACCCGGTGAAAGCCCGGCGTCGAGGCCGGCCAGTTTGCGATCAGGACCTCGGTCGCTTCCGTCAGTTCGGGCCAGGCGCCCAGCGCCCGCGCCGCTTCCGCCGCCGTCAGCGGAAACCCCTCGATAGAGAAGATGTGCAGCCGCCCGCCCTCGGGCCGCGTCCGTCGCCACAGATCCAGCAGGGCGGCGATGTTCAACCCTGTGCCGAACCCCAGCTCGGCCACCGTGAAATGATCCCGCCCCATCCAGGCGTCCGGCAGGCCGCAACCTTCCAGAAACACCGCCCGCGTTTCGGCCAGGCCGTCGTCTCGGGAGAAATAGACGTCGCCGAACCGGCCGGATCGCGGCTCGCCCTCTTCGGTCCAGGTCAGCAGGGGCGAGGCGTCGTCATCAGGCGTCATCGCGCGGCTCTAGCACCTTCGTCGCCGACATGAAAAAGGCCGCTCCCGTTGGAGCGGCCTCTTCGGGTTTAGGTTTCGACGCGGCCTAGTGGGCGGCCGCCGGACCGTGCGCCGGCTCGGCCGGCGCGACAGGCCCGGGCGCTGCGGCGGAGGCGTCGGCGCCCTGCATCGTCGTGGCCGCCTGGGCGGCGGTGTCTTCCTGAATGGCCTGATTGGCCGCCGCTTCGGCGTCCTTGGCGGCCTGATCGACCGTCAAAGCGGCTTCTTCAGCACTGCCGGCGGCCTCGACCGCATCGGTGGCCGGCGCTTCGGCCTTTTCTTCCGGGGCCTTGCTGCAGGCGGCCAGGACCAGGAGCGCAGCGGATGCGGCGACGAGGGCTTTGATACGCATGAAGATGTCTCCGAAGCTTGCGAGACCGGAACGTCTCTTGGCGCAAACGATAGGGCCGCCGCGCGCAGCAGGGCAAGTTAAGATCAGGAAAGTCGGGATCAGTCGGCGGTGATGCTGTTCAGCGCCTCTTCCATCTCGCCGAACGACGGCTGCGCCGACGACGGGATGTCGCCCCGGCCGATCTCGACCGAAATCTGGGCGGCGTTGCCGTGCAGGTGGGCGACCAGCACCGACTGAATGATCTTATAGTAGGCCGCTTCCTCGTTGATGATCGCCGTCAGGCGCGCCGCGAACGGACCGACCAGACCATAGGCCAAGAACACGCCCATGAAGGTGCCGACCAGGGCGCCGCCGATCATGCCGCCCAGAACCTCGGGCGGCTCGGTGATCGAACCCATGGTCTTGATGACCCCCAGCACGGCCGCGACGATGCCCAGAGCAGGCAGGCCGTCGGCCAGGTTCTGAAGCGCGTGGGCGTTTTCCAGATGCTCGTGGTGATGCTTTTCGAGCTGCTTTTCCATCGCATCCTCGACCTGGTGCGGATCCTCCAGGTTCATCGTCATCATCCGCAGGGTGTCGCAGATGAAGTCGACGGCGAAATGGTCCTTCAGCACCTTGGGATACTTCTGGAAGATGGTCGATTCCTTGGGCTTTTCGATATGGCTTTCCAGCGCCACCACGCCCTTGGACTTCATCGTCTTGGTCAGCTGGAACAGCAGCGACAGCAGGTCCTTATAGTCCTGCTTCTTCCACTTCGGCCCGGCGAAGGTCTTGCCCAGCCCCGCCATGGACCCCTTGATCACCGGCAGGGAGTTGGAGATCAGGAACGCGGCGATGCCCGCCCCGCCGATGGCCATCAGCTCGTGCGGCGCGGCGTGCAGGATCACTTCGAACTTGCCGCCCGAAATGGCGTAGCTGCCGAAGACGAGGCCGAACAGCAGCACGATGCCGATGATCTGGAACATGGGGGCGAACAATCCTGACGCGAGAGGTCGGGACTATCGCCATTAATCATTAAGACGGCGTTTCGCGAACGCCGCCTTCCCAGTCGTTACAGACGCGTTTCGCCCTTCAGAATGGCGTTGCGACCGGCCGCCGTCAGCTTCTGATAGCCCGTCGCCCCGCCCCGCACGTAGAGAGCGGCGCCGGTCTTGGACGGATCGAACCCGTCGACCACCAGATCGGCCTTGCGATATTTGAAGGTGCCGGTCGTCTCGGCCGACTTGATCAGCCGCACGAACACCGGCTGGGCATAGGCAGGGAGCTTTGCCTCGACATGGTCGGAGAAGGCCTGGGCGTCGAACTTGCCCTGCACAACCAGGGCCGCCATCCCGGCCTTGCCGTCCTGGGCCGGAACGGGCACGCCATAGACGATGGCCTCGGTGACGCCCGGCGCGTCCATCAGCACCTGTTCGACCTCTGAGGTCGAGACGTTCTCGCCCTTCCAGCGGAAGGTGTCGCCCATCCGATCGACGAAGTAGAAATAGCCTTCCTTGTCCTGCTTCATGAGGTCGCCGGTGCGGAACCAGCGGTCGCCCTTCTTGAACACATCGGTCAGGATCTTCTTCTGCGAGGCGGCCTTGTCGGCATAGCCCGAGAAGTCGTGGCGGATGTCGTTGCCGATCAGGCCGATGGCCTCGCCGACCTCGCCGACGCGCGCCAGGCGACACAGGCCGTCCGAGCCGCGGATGGGCTGTTCGCTCTCCACGTCAAATTCGACCAGGCGAATATTGATCTGCGACTTCAGGAAGCTCGGCACCCGACCGATCGCGCCCTGTTTGCCGTCGAAGTTGAACAGCGAGACATTGCCTTCGGTCGAGCCGTAGAACTCCAGGATGTCAGGAATCTTGAACCGGCTCTGGAAGTCCGGCCAGACATCCGCGCGCAGCCCGTTGCCGAACGCCAGACGCAGCTTGTGCTTGGTCTCGTCCTCGTGCGGCGGGCAGTTGACCAGATAGCGGCACAGCTCGCCGATATAGACGAACATGGTCGCGCCCGACGAGCGCACGTCGGGCCAGAAGGTGCTGGCCGAGAACTTCTTGCGGATTACCAGCCGCGCGCCGTTCAGCAACGCCGCGCCCACGCCGACCAAGCCGCCGGTCGAGTGATACAGCGGCAGGACGTTGAAGATCCGGTCCTCGGGCGTCGAACGCGTGGCGCCGGCGAAGGCGCGCATATAGGTCCGGGCGCGCGAATGCGGGATGCGCGCCGCCTTGGGCAGACCGGTCGTACCGGAGGTGTAGATATAAAGGGCGGTGTCGCGGTTGGTCAGGCCTTCGCGCGCCGACTTGGACGGCCGCACCGAGGACCCGCCGCGCACGGGCTTGTCCAGTCCGCGACGGTCGCTGGTTTCCAGATCGTCGGTCAGGCCAAGAACCCAGAGCGCCAGGTTGTGGTCGACCAGAGGCCGCGCCTCCTCGATCTGACGCCAGCAATCCTCATCCGCGACGACGTTGAAGGCCTTGGAGATGGCCAGACAGTGGGCCAGCCCCTGCCCGTTCAGATTGGTGTTGATCAGGGCGGTGGCGATGCCGACCTTGGAGAAGCCGATCCACGCCGCCAGATACTCGATCCGGTTGGTCATCATCAGGGCGATGGTGTCGCTGCGACGCAGGCCCCGGTTCTTGGCCCAGTGGGCGAAGCGGTTGGCCATGGCGTCCAGGTCGCGATAGGTTAGGGTGCGCTGACCGTCGTCGATGGCGATGTTGTCGGCGAACTTGTCGACGGCTTCTTCGAAGTCGTCACACAGCAGGACGTCGCTGTCCAACTCGATCGGCTTGATGCGTTTCAACAGACGGAACAGGCCGCGCGCGAACCGGACATCCCTACGGATATTGGCTACAAAACCCATGCGCGCCGTACTCCGGTCAATGCGTGTTCGCTCCCGTCCGGTGATGGACGAAGGCGGCCTGTCGGGTCAACCGTAGGGTCCGCAATCCGTCGCGAACCCGACGAATTGCCGTCCGGCCGTGATCCATTTGTTCGGTTGACGCGGCGGAAATCCAGAGCGCCGCCCTGCTTTTTATTGCCGCATTGACGGCAAATGCGGCGGACGCGCGCACGGTCTTCGCCGCATTCCGGGCGGAAACGGTGTTTCTTCGGGGCTTTTGCCCTTTACGCGGAACGGCGTTGCGGGACGGCGGGTTGGTTGATCGACGTTACGGAGGACAGAAATAATGTCTATGACCTATGCCAACGCCAATACCGAAGCCCGCGCTGAGGACACGACCTTCGTCCCGCGCTACGCCCGCACGACCAAGTCCAGGAAGTCCGTGAAGACCTGGATGATCCTTGCCCCGATCGGCGCGGTGGTGCTGCTGGGCAGCGGCGTCGCCATGATGATGGGCGGCGAACAGGCCGCTCCGGCCCAGCCCGCCGAGACCGCTGCACCGGCCATGCAGACCGCGCCCGCCGCGATGACGGCCGCGCAGGCGCCGGTCACGCCCGACCCAACCGAGGTCGCGCCCACGCCGGCTGCGGCTCCGACGCCGGCTGCTGCGCCTGCGCCGGTCGCTCGCCGCGCCGAACCCGTGGCCCGTCGCGCTGCGCCTGCCGTCGAACGGCCCGCCGCCGCCCGTGTTGAGACGCCGGCTACGCCTGCGGGTCCGCAACCGTACACCGCTCCGGCCGCTTCGACGTCGGGCACGAGCCGGTTGAACGCCGCGCCGGCCGCCTCGACCCCGGCTCCGGTCGTGACCACGCCCGCCGTTCCGGCGATCACGGTCCAGCCGCTGAACTGATCTCAGCAGAATAATGGAAAGCCCCGGTTTCGGCCGGGGCTTTTTCTATGATCGCGGTTCAAGCGCCGCTGACGCGCCAGATGACATTGCCCACGTCATCGGCGACCAGCAGCGCGCCTTGCCGGTCGATCTGCACCCCGACGGGCCGGCCCTGAGCCTGACCCTGGGCGTTCAGAAATCCAGTCAGAACATCCTGCGGCGGCCCGGCGGGACGCCCATCGACGAACGGCACGAAGATCACCTTGTAGCCGCTGCGCACGCTGCGATTCCACGACCCGTGCTGGCCGACGAAAACGCCCGAGCGGAGGGCTGGCGGCAACAGGCTCGCGCCTTGTCCGAACGTCAGCCCAAGCGACGCCGTGTGCGCCCCTAGGGCGTAGTCCGGTCGGATCGCGCGCGCGACCATTGCCGGATTGGCGGGTGGGCGCGTATCGACCGTCTGGCCGTAATAGCTCCACGGCCAGCCGTAAAAGGCGCCCGGCGTCACCGAGGTCATATAGTCTGGCACCAGATCGTCGCCGATCTCATCACGCTCGTTGACCGCCACCCACAGCTGGCCGGTCTGCGGGTTCCAGTCCATGCCGACCGGATTGCGCAGGCCCGAAGCATAGACCTGCCGCGCGCCCGTGGCCGGATCGATCTCCAGTATGGCGGCGCGATCGACTTCCTCATCCAGGCCGTTTTCGCCGACGTTGGAGTTGGAGCCGACCCCGACATAAAGCCGCCGGCCGTCCGGGCTGGCGACCAGGCTCTTGGTCCAGTGGTGATTGCGGCCGGCGGGCAGGACTGTGATCTTTATCGCCGCAGCGTCGATGCGCGTCTGGCCGCTCCGATACGGGAAGGCCACCACCGCATCGGCATTGGCGACGTACAGCCGGTCGCCGACCAGAGCCATGCCGAAGGGCGAGTTCAGGCCGGTCAGGAAATCGGTCCTGATCTCCGCTGCGCCATCGCCGTCCGCATCCCGCAGCAAGACGATCTTGTTGGGGCTCGGGACGCCGGCGCCGGCCTTGGCCATGACCTTGCCCATCACCCAGCCACGCAGACCGCCCTTCTTGTCTTCGGGCTTGGGCGGCGCATTCGACTCCGCGACCAGAATGTCGCCGTTGGGCAGGCGATAGAGCCAGCGCGGGTGATCCAGGCCTGTCGCGAACGCCTGTACGCGCAAACCCGCCGCCGCGACCGGCGTCGCGCCTTCGGGCCAGCTCGACGCCGGGGCGATATTGACGGTCGGCAACAAGCCCTGACGCGGCGCCGGCAGTTGCGGGTCCGGCCCAAACCCCGCCGCGACGGGCAAGGCTGTCCCGCCCGCGCAGGCCCCCAGACCGATCACTGTCGCGAGCAGTGTCGAGGCGAACAGAACCGTCCGGGAAGAGCGCATGGCCTTTGATCCTTACCGCGCCGGTTGGGCCGGGAACTCCAGTCGACTGACGTCGTATCCGAGGGCCCGCGCCCGTTCGGTCAAGGCACGCACCTGCTGCTCGCTGGGCAGATCGCGCGTGTAGATGAACAGGCGATTGAAGGTCGGATCAGCCGAGATGAACCAACTGTAGTCGTCCGCCCGATCCAGCACCCAATAGTCCCAGGTCACGAACCCGGCCAGATATCTCACCCTGAGTTTTGCGTTGGTGCCCGGATCGAGGATTTCGCCCCGCCCGCCGATGGCCTTTTCCTTGCCGTCCGGCGTGCCGACCTGACAGGTGTCGCGCACGTCGACCCGCGTGCCCTCGACCGGCGTATAGATCGACGCGCCGGCGACGCAGCCGTCGGTCAGCCGATCCGGCAGGCGCGCGATCTCGTGCCAGCGCCCGGACCACAGACGCTGCACATCCACCGGCTTGGCCGGCTGCGGCGCGCGATATTCGGACGGGGACGGTGCGGTCACGCATCCCGCCAGCGCGATCGCGGCGGCGGCGGATGCGGCGTAGGATTTCAGGCTGGACATGGGCGTTTCCGTTTTGATGCCATAAGCCGCTTTCCGCGACCCTGGTTCCTCTACGTCACAACGCTGTTCTTGGACCTCTTGCCCGTCAGGTCGGAAATCTCACAGGACGTGGCAGTATCAATCGCTTGTCTTACGTCGCACATTGGCGTTGTCACCTCCGCTCGACGGAGACCCTCGGTGGATACTGCCATTCTGACTGCGAACCCAACCCTGTCCGCGCCGCGCCTGACGCACCTTCAGCGCCTGGAGGCCGAAAGCATCCACATCCTGCGCGAGGTGGCGGCCGAGGCCGAGCGCCCGGTCATGCTCTATTCGATCGGCAAGGATTCAGCCGTCATGCTGCATCTGGCGAAGAAGGCCTTCTATCCGTCCAGGCCGCCCTTTCCGCTTCTCCACGTCGACACGACGTGGAAGTTCCGCGCCATGTACGCGCTGCGCGAACAGGCCGCCGCCGATCTGGGCGTCGAACTGCTGGTCCACCAGAACCCCGACGCCATCGCACGCGGAATCAACCCCTTCGATCACGGCTCGGCCCTGCACACGGACCTGTGGAAGACCGAAGGTCTGAAACAGGCTCTGAACCATTACGGCTTCGACGCGGCCTTCGGCGGCGCCCGTCGCGACGAGGAGAAATCGCGCGCCAAGGAGCGCATCTTCTCCTTCCGCACCACCGAACACCGTTGGGACCCCAAGAACCAGCGGCCCGAACTCTGGCGGCTCTACAACACGCGCAAAAAGCCCGGTGAGAGCATCCGCGTCTTCCCGATCTCAAACTGGACCGAGCTGGACGTCTGGCAATACATCCACCTGGAGCGGATCCCCATCGTGCCGCTGTATCTGGCCGCCGAACGGCCGGTGGTGGAGCGGGACGGCGCCCTGATCATGGTCGATGACGACCGGTTCCGGCTGCGCCCCGGCGAGACGCCGAAGATGAAGTCCGTCCGTTTCCGCACCCTGGGCTGCTACCCCCTGACCGGGGCGGTCGAGAGTACGGCCGCGACCCTGTCCGAGGTCATTCAGGAAATGCTTCTGACCACCACATCCGAGCGGCAGGGCCGGATGATCGACCACGACCAATCCGCCTCGATGGAGAAGAAGAAGCAGGAGGGCTATTTCTGATGGCTCACCAGTCCGACCTGATCGCGCGCGACATCGACGCCTATCTGGACGCCCACCGACACAAGAGCCTGCTGCGCTTCATCACCTGCGGCAGCGTGGACGACGGCAAGTCCACCCTGATCGGGCGGCTGCTCTACGATTCCAAGATGATCTTCGAGGATCAGATGGCGGCGCTGGAGGCGGACAGTCGCCGCGTCGGCACCCAGGGCGGCGACATCGACTTCGCCCTGCTGGTCGACGGCCTGGCGGCCGAGCGGGAACAGGGCATCACCATCGACGTCGCCTATCGCTTCTTCTCGACCGAAACGCGCAAATTAATCGTCGCCGATACGCCGGGTCACGAGCAGTACACCCGCAACATGGTCACCGGCGCCTCGACCGCCGACGCCGCCGTCATCCTGATCGACGCCCGGCGCGGTGTGCTGACCCAGACCCGCCGCCACGCCTATCTGGTCAGCCTGCTGGGCATCCGCCACGTCATCCTGGCGGTGAACAAGATGGACCTCATGGGCTGGTCCCAGGCTGTGTTCGACTCCATCGTCGCCGACTTCCGCGTCTTCGCCGGTCAGATCGGGCTGAAGACGTTCGACGCCATTCCGATGTCGGCCCTGCGCGGCGACAACATCACCGAACCCAGCGCTCATTCGCCGTGGTACGCCGGGCCGCCGCTGATGACCCTGCTGGAAACGCTGGAGGTCGGGGACGCTCTTCAGGCCGACCCCTTCCGCCTGCCGGTGCAGTGGGTCAACCGGCCCAATCTCGACTTCCGCGGCTTCTCCGGCCAGATCGCCGCCGGGACCGTGCGGCCGGGCGATCCGGTGCGCGTCCTGCCGTCCGGCAAGACCTCGACCGTGGCCCGCATTGTCACCGCCGACGGCGACTTGAGCTTGGCCGTGGCCGGCCAGTCGATCACCCTGACCCTGGCCGACGAGATCGATGTTTCGCGCGGCGATGTCCTTGCCAGCGCCGACGCCCCGCCCGAGGCGGCCGACCAGTTCGAGGCCACGGTGGTCTGGATGGACGACGAACCCCTGCTGCCGGGCCGGCCTTACCTGCTCAAGATCGGCGCCAAACTGGTGGGCGCCACGATCACCGAGCCCAAGCACAAGGTGAACGTCAACACCCTGGAGCAGCAGCCGGCCAAGCGGCTGGAGCTGAACGAGATCGGCGTCTGCAACCTGTCGCTGGACGCCCCCGTCGCCTTCGCCTCCCATGCCCAGAACAAGGATCTGGGCGGCTTCATCCTGATCGACCGGATCTCGAACCGCACGGTCGGGGCGGGTTTGCTGCACTTCGCCCTGCGCCGCGCCCACAACATCCATTGGCAGGCTTTGTCGGTCGACAAGGACGCGCGCGCCACGATCAAGAACCAGACGGGCCGAGTCGTCTGGCTGACCGGCCTGTCCGGCGCCGGCAAGTCGACCATCGCCGATCTGGTGGAAAAGCGGCTGCACGCCGACGGTCGCCACACCTATTTGCTGGACGGCGACAATGTCCGCCACGGCCTGAACCGCGACCTGGGCTTTACGGAGGAGGACCGGGTCGAGAACATCCGCCGCGTCGCCGAGGTGTCGAAACTGATGGTGGACGCGGGCCTGATCGTCCTGGTCAGCTTCATCTCGCCCTTCCGCGCCGAGCGCCGTCTGGCCCGCGACCTGCTGGGCGAGGGCGAGTTCGTCGAGGTCCACGTCGACACGCCCCTGGCGGTGGCCGAGGCCCGCGACGTCAAAGGCCTGTACAAGAAGGCCCGCGCGGGAGAGCTCAAAAACTTCACCGGCATCGACAGCCCCTATGAAGCGCCCGAACACCCCGAGATCGTCGTGGACACCACCACCATGTCGCCCGAGGACGCCGCCGAGCGCATCGTCGCCTGGCTGGACGGGGGCTTCTCGACCGAGGACTTCGCCATCTAGGTTCGGAACCTTGACCGTTCGCCGGACGCTCTAGGACGCGATGACCAATCCGATCCAGAAGCTGGGCCTCGACACTATCGAGCGGTCGCAGATCGCCCGCATCGCCGGGATCAATCTGACGCTGGGCGGTCTGGTCAGCGCGGGCGTGATCCTCCTGATCGCCTTCGCCGCCCACTGGCTGGTGACGCGGTCGCTGCGCCGGGTGCGCGAGCGCTCGGACCGCAGTCGTCAAGCGATCTATCTGCTGGAGCGTCTGGCCGGCTATGGCATCATCGTCGTGGGGATCATGTCGGCCCTGTCGGCGGCGGGGCTGAACCTGTCGTCCCTGACCGTCTTCGCCGGCGCGCTGGGCATCGGCGTGGGTCTCGGGCTGCAGGGCGTGGTCAAGGAGTTCGTCTCCGGCCTGTTCCTGATCTTCGACCGGATGGTGTCGGTCGGCGATTATATCGAGATCGAGGACATCGGCATTCGCGGCGCCATCATGGAGATCGGCCCTCGCGCCACCCGTGTCCGCACCAATGACAACGTCAATGTGCTGGTGCCCAACTCGCGCTTCATCGAACAGCCCGTGACCAACTGGACGATGAAGGGCGACACCCGTCGCATCCATGTGCCCTTCACCGTCGGCTATGGGTCGGAACGGGGACAGGTGCGCGATGCGGTTCTGGCCGCCGCCCGCGCCAGCCCCTTCACCCTGCCGGAGACGGAGGCCCGCAAAAGCCAGGTCTGGCTGGTGGCCTTCGGCGATCGGGGCCTGTCGTTCGAACTGGTGGTCTGGCCGACGCGCGACGCCGTCAAACGCCCGGCGGCCATGCACGCCGCCTACACCTGGCTGATCGCCGACGCCCTGGACGCAGCGGGCGTGGAGGTGCCGGTGCCCCAGACCGATCTTCGCCTGCGCACCGCCTTCGGCCTGGACGGCGAGGAGGCCTTGAAGCGCCTCGGCTACGGCGTCGGGTCACCGCCGCGACCGACCGGCCCGCAAAGTCCCGCCCGAACCGCCAACGACGCCGCCGACGACGTCATGGCCGACGACGAGGCCGAGACGCCGGAACCGCCCGCTCCGCCCAAGGCGCGTCAGACGGACTGAGCCGCCTTGGCCTTCGACCGCCAGGCATGCAGCAACGGCTCGGTATAACCGTTCGGCTGCTCGACGCCTTCGAACACCAGCGCCCGCGCCGCCTGATAGGCCAGACTGTTATCCGGGTCCGTCGCCATCGGCCGATACAGCGGATCGCCCGCATTCTGCCCATCCACCTTGGCCGCCATGCGCTGGAAGGCCGCCTCAACCTGATCGGCCGTGCAGACCCCGTGCAGCAGCCAGTTGGCGATATGCTGCGAACTGATCCGCAGCGTCGCCCGGTCCTCCATCAGGCCGATGTCGTGGATGTCCGGCACCTTGGAACACCCCACCCCCTGATCGATCCAGCGCACGACATAGCCCAGTATGCCCTGGGCGTTGTTGTCCAACTCGGCCGCCACATCGTCCCCGGACCAGTTGACGCCGTTCGCCAAGGGCGGGGTCAGCAAGGCCTCCAGCCCCGGCGTGTCGCGCCCGGCCACATTCTTCTGGACCGTGAAGACATCGACCGCATGATAGTGCAGCGCATGCAGCGTCGCCGCCGTCGGCGAGGGCGTCCAGGCGGTGTTCGCGCCCGTCTTCGGGTGGCCGATCTTCTGCTCCAGCATGTCCGCCATCCGGTCCGGCGCCGCCCACATCCCCTTGCCGATCTGGGCCTTGCCGGACAGGCCGCATTTCAGGCCGATGGCGACGTTCCTCGCCTCATAGGCCGCGATCCAGGCGCTGGACTTGATGTCCGCCTTTCGGACAACCGGCCCGGCCTGCATGGCCGTATGGATCTCGTCGCCGGTGCGGTCCAAAAAGCCGGTATTGATGAAGACGATCCGGTCCTTCACTGCCTGGATGCAGGCCGCCAGATTGGCTGAGGTCCGCCGTTCCTCGTCCATCACCCCGACCTTGATCGCATGACGTGGCAGGGCCAGCAGATCCTCGACCGCATCGAACAGCCGGTCGGTGAAGGCGGCCTCTTCCGGCCCGTGCATCTTGGGTTTGACGATATAGACAGAGCCCGTCGCGCTATTGCCGAACCCGCCCAGACCCTTGATGTCATACAGCGCGATCAGGCTGGTCACGATCGCGTCCAGGATCCCCTCGGGCGCCTCCGACCCGTCAGCCAGACGAATGGCAGGGGTCGTCATCAGATGCCCGACATTGCGCACGAACAGCAGGCTGCGGCCCTTCAGGATCACCGACGACCCGTCCGGCGTGGTCCACTGGCGATCCGGCTCCAGAGCGCGGGTCAGGGTCTCGCCGCCCTTGTTGAACGTCGCCGACAGATCGCCGCGCATCAGACCCAGCCAGTTGCGATAGGCCTCGGCCTTGTCCGCCGCATCGACGGCGGCGACGGAATCCTCCAGATCGACGATGGTCGACAGGGCCGATTCCAGCACCACGTCCGCCAGCCCCGCCGCATCGCTGCGCCCCACCGGATGGCTGCGGTCGATCACCAGTTCGATGTGCAGCCCGTTGTTGACCAGCAGGATCGAAGACGGCGCCGTCGTCTCGCCGGTAAAACCGACGAACTGTCCTGCATCCCTCAACGCGGGCGACAGTGCGCCATCAATTACCGACCAGCCGGCGACATCCGTATGCGAACCCTCCGCCAGGGGCGCCGCCTCGTCCAAAAAAGCCTTGGCCCGCGCGACGACCCGCGCGCCGCGCGCTGCGTCATAGCCGCCGCCGGCCGGCAGGTCGCCCAACGCATCGGTGCCGTAAAACGCATCATACAGGCTGCCCCACCGCGCATTGGCGGCGTTCAGCAGGAAGCGGGCGTTCAGCACTGGCACGACCAGCTGCGGGCCGGCCATGCGCGCGATCTCGGCGTCCACGCCTTCGGTCCCGATCGTGAACGGCGCCGGCTCCTCGACCAGATAGCCGATCTCTTTCAGGAAGGCCTGCGACGCCGCCACATCATACGGCTGGCCCCGCCGCGCCCGATGCCAGTCGTCAATCTGGGCCTGCAAGGCGTCGCGTCGCGCCAGCAGCGCACGGTTCTCGGGCACGAACCGCTCGAAGATCGCCGCCGCCCCGCTCCAGAAGGCCGTCGCATCAAGCCCCAGCCCTGGCAGTACATCCTGCTCGATCAGGGCGATCAGTTCGCCCGCGACCTTCAGCCCGGCGCGATCTTCATGGGTCGTCATGACGGCCTCTCTCCGGCGCGACGCCGGCCTGTAACAATGCGTGATCAGGTAAGCCGAGGCCGCACACTGGCGCAAGGGTCACGTCGCGTCATCGCCGTCGCTTTTCGTCCACGGCGACAGCCGGCTGGTCACAAACGCTTAACCGCGTCCGTGAACGGGACTGCAAGCGACGGCGCCTATTGTGAGCTTACGGACGAACTCGCGTCCGGTCAGTCGAGCGTCTCGCCCATGCTGTTTCTTCTGAACGATGTCGTGTTCGACCTGGACGAGGCCTGCCCGGTCACGCCCGCCGACGCGCGCCGGTTCGAGAAGCTGGGTCTGGACTATCTGCTGGAACTGGGTTGCGAACTGTTCGCCGAGGACCCGCTGCTTCACCGCAACGATCCCGAACGCGCCCGTCGCCTAGCCTGGCTGATCGCCGAGCGCAGCCCGGACGTGAACGCCGCCCTGTTCGCGGCGCCGGCACCCGCCTGCAATCCCGACCTGGTCGAGCCGCGTTTCTGCACCCTGCCCGAACAGGTGATGCGCCAGCTTCAGGCCAAGGGCCGTCGCCTCGACGCCGTCTCTGCCGACCGCGCCGTTTGGAACCGCCTGGCCGCCTAATCGCGGCCTGAAACGCCGTCAGAAGACGGCGTTGAACACCACATGGACCAGCGTCGCCACGGCTACGATAAAGCCGAAGCCGACGACCAGCCCCACCGCCGGATGCAGCGGCGCCCGCTCACGCGGCGCATGGGCGATACGGTCTTGAGGATGGATGACAGCCATCGTCCTTGTCCTTTCCCTATTATCCCGGATCGATCCGGGAGGGGAGCGTCGGACTCTGACGGCCTGATCGTCTCCTCCAGAACCGAGCATGACTCCGATAGCCCTTCGTGGCGAGGGGTTATTTTACGTGGACCAATCGGCTGGACGTCGGCGCGTGGAAGTTGCACCTTCGCCCTCACGGGATGTTCGGGACTGATTGTATGAGTTCGAAGCTGGTAACCTGCGCCATTTCGGCGGTGGGATCGATTGTGTTTGCCGCAATGGCTCAGCCAGCACGGGCGGACTGGCTGCGGGCCGAAAGCGAACGCTTCATCGTCTATAGCGACGGCGGCGAGCGCGCCCTGCGCGATTACGTCCAAAAACTCGAGATTTTCGATCGTGTCATGCAGGTCCGACACGGCGGCTCGATCTCGGATGAGCCGCAGCGCAAAATGCCGATCTATCTCGTCGGCGGTCGCCGAGGCCTGACGCGTGTGCACCCGCAGAGCGGTGAAAACACGATGGGCACCTACTTCCCGACGGAAGAGGATATCTTTGCGGTCGCCATCAGAGGCGACGGCGACGGCGGGATGTCGGGCGACGACATCCTGATGCACGAATACGCCCACCACTTCATGCTGGGCAACTTCCCCGGATCCTACCCGGCGTGGTTCGTCGAAGGCTTTGCCGAATACTACATGACCGCAGACATCGACGTCCGAGATCGGAAAGTTCAGCTGGGCCAGTTCAACCAGAACCGCGCCTACTGGATTATGGCGGAAACCTGGATCCCGCTTGATGTCCTGCTGACCAAGCGTCCGGGTGAAGTTCGATCCGAGAGTCAGAAAGCGACCTACTATCCGATCGCCTGGCTGCTGACCCACTGGTTCATCAGCGATCCTGCGCGCCTGGAGCAGTTGGAAGACTATCTGAAGCGCGTTTCGGGCGGTGAGGACTCCGTAGCTGCGATGGAGGCTTCCACTGGCATGTCGCTTCGTGACCTTCAGGTCGCGCTTCGACGCTACACCCGTGGTCGCCTGATGGGCAGAACGCTCAGCGGCCAGTTCCCAACGGCCGACATCGTCGTCACGCGACTGTCGCCCGCCGCCGATGATCTCCTGCTCATCAATCAACGGCTCAAGATCGGCGTCCCTGACGAAGATCGCCAGGCCTTGGGCCAAGAGGTCGCCAGGCTGGCGGCCCGGCATGGCGACGATCCTTTGGCCTTGCTCGCAGCCGGCCATGCCGGTCTCCATTTCGGCGATCGCGCCGCTGGCGAACGTGCGCTTCAACGCCTGCTGGAAATCAATCCGAACCATGTCGAAGCCCTGCAGTTCCTGGCGCAGGAGCGGCTCAAACAAGCGCGCGAGGCCGAAGACGACGACCAGGCTCAGGCGCTGCGCTTCCAGGCGCGCGGCTATCTCTCTCGCGCCTATGCAGCCGGTCAGAACGACTACCGCACCCTTATGCTGATGTCCGAACTCCGTCGGACCCAGCCCGGCTATCCTAACGAAAACGATTTGCTGACCCTGGGCCTGGCGCTGGATCGCGCCCCTCAACTGGCGGCGGTGCGCTTCCCCTATGCGGACGCCCTGGTGAAAACCGGCAAGCCGGAAGAGGCGATCGCGGTGCTGAAACCGGTGGCTAACAATCCGCACGGCGGCGCCGCTTCCATCTTCGCAAGCGGCATGATCGCCGCCATCGAAAAGGGCCAGGCCTTGCCGGAGATCACGCAAGACGCCGAAGCGCCTCAGATCAGCGAGCCGGAGCCGGAAACCCCTCCGCAAACACCCTCTGAATCCGCCCCATCTCCCGCCAACGAGTGACTTTCGGCGCGCGGCAGGGTAGTCGCGCGCCATGTCTTCCTTGACCCTGCCTGAAGAAGCGGCGCGCCGCCGGACCTTCGCCATCATCGCCCACCCGGATGCGGGCAAGACGACCCTGACCGAGCACATTCTGTTGGCCGGCGGCGCCATTCGTGCGGCCGGCGCCGTGCGGGCGCGCGGGGAGAACCGCCGCACGCGTTCGGACTGGATGAAGATCGAGAAGGAGCGGGGCATCTCGGTCAGCGCCTCGGTCATGACGTTCGAGCACGACGGCAAGATGTTCAACCTGCTCGATACGCCCGGGCACGAGGACTTCTCCGAAGACACCTATCGCACCCTGACCGCCGCCGACTGCGCCATCATGGTGCTGGACGCCGCCAAGGGGATCGAGCCGCAGACGCTGAAGCTGTTCGAGGTCTGCCGCCTGCGCGACATCCCGATCATCACCTTCATCAACAAGCTGGACCGCGAGGCCCAGGACCCGATGGCTCTGCTGGACGACATCGCGTCACGCCTTCAGCTGGACCCCGCCCCGATCTGGTGGCCGGCCGAGAGCGGCAATCGCCTGCGCGGCATGGTCGAGGTCGGGACCGGCCGGTTCCAGCCCTACACCCGCAAGGCCGCCGGTTCGGCCGAGGATCCCGAACACCCCCCCGCCCTGCCGCTGGACCAGGCGGCGCAGTATTTCGAGGCGGGCGAACAAGACAACCTGGCCGAGGCCGTCGAACTGGTCGAGGGCGGCTATCCGGCCTTTGACCGCCAGGCCTTCTTGGAAGGTCACATGACGCCGGTGCTGTGGGGATCGGCGCTTCGTCACTTCGGCATCGACGAACTGCTGAAGGCCATCGGCGACTGGGCCCCGGCGCCCAAGGTCATGAAGGCCAAAAAGGAATCCCCACCCGAGACCCGCAACGCCCCCGCCCCTGTCGAGACCGAGGTCGAGCCGGGTTCGAACGAGGTCACCGGCTTCGTGTTCAAGGTCCAGGCGAACATGGACCCCAACCACCGCGACCGGATCGCGATGTTCCGTATGGCGTCGGGCGCCTTCAAGCGCGGCATGAAGCTGAAGGTGCAGAACACCGGCAAGTCGCTGTCGGTCAATGCGCCGATCATGTTCTTCGCTTCGGATCGGGAACTGGCCGACGACGCCTTCGCCGGCGACGTGATCGGCATTCCGAACCACGGCGTGCTGCGCGTCGGCGACAGCCTGTCGGAGAGCGGCGTGGTCCGTTTCGCCGGCCTGCCGAACTTTGCGCCGGAAATCCTGCAACGGGTTCGCGTGAAGGATCCCCTGAAGGCCAAACACCTGAAGAAGGCGCTGGAAGGTCTGGCCGAGGAAGGCGTGACCCAGCTGTTCCGTCCCGAAATCGGCTCGGACTTCATCGTCGGCGCCGTGGGCCAGCTGCAGTTCGAAGTCATGGCCGACCGCCTGGGCGAGGAGTACGGCCTGGACGTCGTCTTCGAACCCTCCCCCTATGCCGAAGCGCGCTGGATCGCTCCAGGCGCGGAGGGCTCCGACGCGGACGTCGAGGACTTCAGCGGCAAATACCGCCCCCAGATGGCGCGCGACATCGATCAGGCCCCGGTCTTCCTGGCCAAGTCGAGCTGGGAGACCGGCTATGTCGGCGAACGCTTCCCCAAGATCGCCTTCACCAAGACGAAGGAGCGCGGCTAAGGCCGGGCGCCGCTAACGACTTCCTTTGGTCACGTAGCTGAGCCATTCTGAGGTCATGTCGACGCTTCTCGCCCTAGCCAGCACCGTCTTTATGCTGCAGGCCGCCCCTTCCGTGGGGCTGGTTTCGTATGAGGAGGCGGTGCGTTGTGCGGGCCTGACCCAGGCCGCGTCCGAGCTTGAAGGCGGCGAGAGCGCCCAGGGGCGTCGGCTGTATGACGCCGCGCTCTATTGGTCCCTGGCGGCCATGCAGGCCGCGACGGCGGCGGGCAAGACGGCGCCGGCCGCGGAGGCCGATCAGACCCGCGCGCGCATCACCGCGGTGCGTCAGCTCAACGCCGAGGCGCCCGAGGCCCGCGCCAATCTGCAACGCTGCCAGCAGAAGACGCCGAAACTCGACTAGGTCGTCGGCTTAAGGCCAAGCCGAACCGCATTCCCGGCGCTGCGTTTGCATTGGACGCCGCAGGTGACGCAGTCTGCGTCCCGAAGCGGGATAACCGAGGTCCAGCATGTTCGAATTCGGCCGTGATCTTCGAAAACTCTTCGCCCAGGCGCGAGAGAGCGAAGACCTGGGCTGGGTCGAACTGATCGGCGCGGATCTGCTGCGCGCCGAGGCGAGACGCGAGGCCACGGACGCCGGACGCGTCTCCTGCGCTCGTCCCTTCGAGACCGAGAACCGCGCCTGCGCCCTGTGGCGCGAACACGCCCGGCGCACCGGCGCCGCCGACAGTCTGGACCGGGCCGAACGCTGCGCCGACAGCTTGGCGCGTTCAGCCGTGGGCGAGGATCAGATCGCGCGGGCCGCCATGGCCAAGGCGGCGGTGCTGATGCTGCGCTTTGATCTGTGCGGCGACCCCGGCCGTCTGGACCGCGCGGCGACGACCCTTGCGGCGGTCGGGCAGCCGCGCAGCCGACGCATCGCGGTCGGCATGGCCGCGCTTCACGCCCGGCTCACGGTCCGCACCGCCCGGCTGAGCGGCGACATCGCCCGCCTTCATCAGGCGGCTGTCTTGATGGATGAGGCGGTGCGCAGAGACGACGCCGAGGACATGGATCTGCGTATGGATCGCGCGGCCCTGTCGCTGGAAATGGGCGTGGTGCAGCGCGACGTGCATCTTCTGGATCAGGCCGGCCGCGACTTGGGCGCCCTGGTCGAGGCCGCATCCCCTGACCATCGCCCCCTGACCCGCGCCCGCGCCCTCGCTCTGTGCGGCGCTGGCCTGTCAGCCCTAGCCGCCATTGCGGGGCATGACGAGGCCCGCAACCAGGGGCGGATCATGTTCGACGCCGCCGCCGATCAGTTCACGCCGGATCACAGCCCGCTGGACTGGGCCGCGATCCAGGTGCTGCGTGTCGGCGACGACGCCCAGCCGCTGATGCTGTTGACCCAGGCGGAAGCCCTGACGCAGGGCGGCGAACTGATCATCGGCGCCCTGGCGCGCGAGCGGCGCATCACGCGTGAGGTGGCCTTGGCAGAGGCGGTCAAGAACCTGACCGCCCTGATGACGCTGGAGACCCGGTTGCGGGCGCGCATGGCGACGGCGACGCCGCTCGACTGGGCCGCCGATCAGATCGGTATGGCCGAGATCATGCTGGCGCGGCATCGGCTGGGCGGCGTCGTCCCGACCGATCTGGGGCTGATCCTGGGCGAGGCGGCGATGACGGCCCGGGAAATGGGCGTCGACGCCCTTGCCGATCGCGCCGAGGCGCTTCTGAGGGCCTAGACCTCAGCCGCCCATGGCGACGAAGGCCCCGTTCAGGAACCGCGTCTTTCCATAGGCCATCCGCTGCCCGTCATCGGCCAGAACCCGCCCGCCGGCGGCTTCCAGCACCGCCTGGCCCGCTGCGGTGTCCCATTCCGAGGTCGGACCGGTGCGCGGATAGGCGTCAAACCGCCCCTCGGCGATCAGGCAGAACTTCAGCGACGAATCCGTCCCCTGCCAGCGCGAGCAGCCGTGACGGGCGGCCAGACGCGTCGCCTCTTCGTCGGTGACGCTGTGGCTCAGCAGGGCCATGCCTTCCTGCGGCCGGTCGCGCACCCGGATCGGACGCCAGTCCTCGCCCGAATGCGCCTCGCCGGCCTGAAGGGCGCCGAACTGACGCCGGAAGGCGCCGCCCTCGGGCTTGTCGGTGCGCCAGGTCGTCGCCGTCGCCGGCGCCGTCACCACGCCCGCGACCGGATAGCCGTCATGGATCAGGGCGATATTGACGGTGAAGGCCTCGCCGCCGCGCACGAAGCCGCGCGTGCCGTCCAGCGGATCGATCAGCCAGAACCAGTCCTCGGCGGTTTCAGGCGCGCCATCGGCCGACACGGCCTCCTCCGCCACCGTCTGCACGCCCGGATACAGGGCCGCCAACCGTTCCAGGATCAGAGCCTCAGCCGCCCGGTCCGCTTGCGTCACCGGGCTGTCGTCGGACTTGGTCTCGACCGCCGTGCCTGCGCGCCAATAGGGCAGGATCAGCCGCGCGGCCTCCTCTGCGATCTCGGCGATGGCCAGGGACAGCGCGCCGGACGTCAGATCGCGCTCAAGAGCAGGTGTGGAAGAGGTCGTCATTGGCGGGTCGATAGACCATCCGGGCGGTTCCATGAACCGGCAAATCACTCCAACTTCGCGCGCGACACGAACTGTGACCTGAGCGCGCCAGACCTATGACCCCGACCCACGACGCAGACGCCGCTCCGCTGGACCTTCCCGTCGATGGGACGGAGCTGGCGACCTACATCGCGGCCAAGCTGTGCCATGACTTTATCAGCCCGTCAGGCGCCATCGTTTCCGGCCTGGACCTGATGCAGGATCCGACGGCCCAGGACATGCGCGACGACGCCCTGGCCCTGATCGAACAGAGCGCGCGCAAGATGGTCGCCCTGGTGCATTTCGCCCGTGTCGCCTTCGGCGCCGCCACCACCAGCGAACGGTTCACAGCCCGCGAGATCGAAGGCCTGGTGTCAGGCATGGTCCAGGGCGGCCGCGCCTCGCTGGACTGGCGCATCGCCGACGGCGAGTTCACCAAGCCCCAGGCCCGCGCCCTGACCAACCTCGCCTATCTGACCGTCGGCGCCCTGCCGATGGGCGGCGTCGCCACCATTCAGTCGCGGGTGGAAGACGGCCTGCTCTATCTGGAAGGCTTCGCCGAGGGCGCTCGCGCCCGGCTGAAGCCCGAGGCCGTCACGGGTCTAGCCGGCGAACGTCTGGTCGAGGGCCTGGCCGGCCAATGGATCCAGCCCTACTGGCTGTGGCTGACCGTGAACGAGGCCGGCGGCGCTCTACGCGTCAAGGTTGAAGACGGAAAGGTCGCACTGGTCGCGCGAATGCCCGCCTGAGGCGTTTCCAAACGACTCATTAACTGGCGTTTGAGATAAAAACAGTCCATGCGCCACGGGCGAAAGCCGTCGTGTCATTGAGGGATCGACCTTGGACTTCCGAACCTGCCTGATCGTCGACGACAGCCGCATCATCCGCAAGGTTGCGCGTCGCATCGTCGAGGGCCTGGGCTATGAGGTCGATGAGGCGGCGGACGGCTCCGAAGCCCTGGCCTATTGCACCGGCGCCATGCCCGACGTCCTGCTGGTGGACTGGAACATGCCCGTGATGGACGGCATCACCTTCCTGCGTCGCCTGCGCGCCATGCCGGGCGGCAAGCAACCCAAGGTGCTGTTCTGCACGATCGAGACCCGCCCCGAGCGGATCGCCGAAGCCCTGGCCGCCGGCGCCGACGACTATGTGATGAAGCCGTTCGACGGCGAAATCCTGCAGTCCAAGCTGACGGAGGTCGGAGCGATCGCCGCATGACGCCTGAGGACTTCGACAAGCTGCAGTCCCTTCTCGCCACCCGCGCCGGCTATCGGCTGTCGCGGGATCGGATCCACCTGGCCGAACACCGGCTGGGTCCGATCGCGCGGCGCGAGGGCTACGCCAATGTCGAGGCTCTGCTGACGAACCTGTGGGCCAATCCGGTCGCCTCGCTGGCCTGGTCGGTGATCGAGGCCCTGCTGAACGCCGAGACCTGGTTCCGTCGCGACCGCACCCCTTTCCGCATTCTCGAAACCGAACTGCTGCCGGCCCTGTCCAAGGCGCGGCCCGACGGACGGATCAAGATCTGGTCGGCCGGCTGCTCGACCGGCCAGGAGGCCTGGTCCATCGCCATGACGGCCAGGGAGATCGGCGTCGATGTCGATCTGGTCGCCACCGACCTGTCGCAGCGCGCGATCGAGAAGGCGCGCTCGGGCCTCTACACCGGCTTCGAGATCCAGCGCGGGCTCACGGCCAAGACCATGCTGCGCTGGTTCGAACCGCGGGAAGACCAGTGGATCGTCAAGGCCGAACTGGCCGACGCCGTGCGTTTCGGTCGCGCCAATCTGCTGGACGAACCGACCGATGACGCCCGTTTCGACGTGATCTTCTGCCGAAACGTCATGACAGATATGGACCCGTCGCGTCGGGCGCGTCTTCTCGACGGACTGGAACGCCGCCTGGTCGATGACGGCTGCCTGCTTCTGGGCGCGGACGAAAGTCTGGAAGGCGAGACGGTCGCCTTCCGCGCTGTGAACGGCCGCCGGGGCCTTTATGTCAAGGCGCCGTCCGCGCTTCGCCGCGCCGCCTGACCCCGCCCTTCATGCGGGCGATCAGCCCGCGTGCAACTCCTGCTTCACCCGCTCCGCCAGCGTCTTGATGTCCAGCGGCTTGGGCAGGAAGGACACGCCCGTCTCGTCCTGTAGCAGGTCCGAGAAGTCGCTTTCGGCATAGCCCGAAATGAACATGACCGGCGCGTCGCCCAGATATTTGCGCGCCTTCTTCAGCAAGGACGGCCCGTCCAGCCCCGGCATGATGACGTCGGAGATCATCATGTCGATCTGGCCCGCGTGTTCCTCGGCCAGCAGCAGGGCCTCCTCGCCGTCGGCGGCCTCGATCACCTCATAGCCGCGCTGACGCAGCAGCCGGGCGGCGATGCCGCGCACGGCGTCCTCGTCCTCGACGAACAGGATGCGGCCAGCGCCCGACAGGTCGCGCGGGGCCTTGGCCTTGACCTCGACCGGCTGAACCTCGGCCAGCTCCGCCTCGCCCGCCGCCGGCAGGAAGATGCGGAAGGCGGCTCCAGCCCCCTCGATATTGCTGACGGTGATATGGCCGCCCGCCTGCTGCACGATGCCATAGACGGTGGCCAGGCCCATGCCGGTGCCCTCGTTCACCGCCTTGGTGGTGAAGAAGGGTTCGAAGATCTTGTCCGCCAGTTCGGGCGGCACGCCGGGTCCGGTGTCCGACACCTCGATCAGGGCCACCTCGTCCGTCGGCGCATCGACCCAACCCAGGGCCCGCGCCTCGTCGCCCGTCAGGCGGCGCGTGGCGATGGTGACGACGCCGGCGCCCGGCTCGACCACGCCGCGCATGGCGTCGCGCGCATTGACGGCAAGGTTCATCACCGCCGTCTCCAGCTGAGACTTGTCGGCCAGCACGACCGGCAGGTCGCGTCCGTAGTCGGTTTCCAGCCGCACGTCCTCGCGCAGCAGCCGCCGCAGCAGGATGGCGAACTCGCCGACCAGTTCGCCCAGGTCCAGCCGCTCGCGCCGGACCGTCGACTTGCGCGAGAAGGCCAGCAGTTTGCGCACCAGATCGGCCGCGCGAATGGCCGTCTGACGGATCTCGTTCAGCCCCTCGTACGAAGGATCGCCCACTGGGTGCCGTTCCAGCAGACCCGACAGCTGAAGCTGGATCGCCGTCAGCAGATTGTTGAAGTCGTGCGCCACGCCCCCGGCCAGCTGGCCCACGGCCTGCATCTTCTGGGCCTGGTTGAGCTGCAGCTCCATCGACTTCTGACCCGAGACGTCGAACAGCCAGATGCGCCGCTTGTCGCCCTCGGGCGCCACGTACAGATGCAGCATCTTGTCGGGATAGGCCCGCGCGACCAGTTCGATAGGGCCCGACGATCCGCCCGCCAGCTTCAGCCGAGCCTCGGCGATGCCGCCCGGATCGAACAGATGCCCGAAGGCCGCATCGCGCGCCGCCCCCGGTCCGGTCAGAACCGCCAGCGCCGGATTGGCCTCTTCAGCCCGGCCTGAAAACAGGTCGTCGCCGGCGATGACGGCCGAGCCGAACGGCGCCCCGGCGGCCATGGCGCGCGCCTCGCCGGTCGCCGCGGCGGCGGGCGTGTGAACGGGCGCGGCGGCGATGGGCAGGACGGCGTCCGGCGCAGCGCGCATCAGGAACCGTCCCTCGCCCGTCTTTCCATCGCCGATCTGGCCGATGACGACCTCGACCTCGCGCTGTCCGATCATGACGATGGCGCGGCCCGGCTCGCCTTTGCGCGCCTGGGCGAAGGCCATGTAGAGCGCCTGGGCCGACTTGCCGCGCGGCAGGGCGCCGGTCGCCCCATTGGCCTCGGACCAGGCGGCGTTGAAGGCCAGGATCTGCCCTGAATCCCACACCAGCGCCGCCGGTTCGGCCATGGCGTCCAGCACCTCGATGGCCGCGTCGCTGCTCGGCTTGGCGTCCGCCGCCCGGCGGAAGCCGAACAGACCGATCAGGGCGATCGCGCCCACGGTCAGAATCAGCACAAGTCCCGGCGCCGAGGTCGGGTTGGCGCGAAACGCCGGGTAGGCCAGGGCCGCGATCGCCGCCACGACGCCGAACGCCATCACGCCGGACAACAGGTCGAACGAAGGGCGGCGGGTGGACGTCATACAGCCTCGCGAATCAGTGTTGCGATCATACGCCCAAATCCTGACGCCGCCTTACCGGCGCTTGCGGGACTGGAAGACGAAGCCGATGATCTTGGCGGCGGCGTCGAAATGTTCGCGCGGAATGACCTCGTCCACCTCGACGGTGGCGTACAGGGCGCGCGCCAGCGGCACGTTCTCGACGATCGGCACGCCGTGCTCGGTCGCCACTTCGCGGATGCGCAGGGCCAGGGCGTCGACGCCCTTGGCCACGCAGATCGGCGCCCCGTCGCCCTGATCCGGCTCATAGCGCAGGGCGACCGAATAGTGGGTCGGGTTTGTCACGATGACGGTGGCCTTTGGCACATTGGCCATCATCCGCTGGCGGCTGCGCTGCATGCGGATCTGCTTCAGCTTGGCCTTGATGTGCGGGTCGCCTTCGGACTGTTTGAAGTCTTCCTTCAGCTCTTCCTTGGTCATCCGCATCCGCTTGGCGAAGCGCATCTTCTGCCAGATGAAGTCCGCCCCGGCCGTCGCGCCCAGCAGGATGATCGAGGCCACGAACAGCGAGATGGCCATGTCGCGCGCCAGCGGCAGGATCGCCAGCGGACTGATCGAGGCCATGTTCTCGAACTCGCGCAGGTGCGGCTTCAACACCATCCAGCACACCACGCAGACGGCGATCAGCTTCAAGAAGGTCTTGACGAACTGCGCCAGGCCGTCGGGGCCGAAGATGCGTTTGAACCCCTGCATCGGACTGACCGCCGACCATTTGGGCTTCAGCTTTTCGGCCGTGAAGATCAGGCCTGACTGGGCGACATTGCCCCCGACCCCGCCCAGGATGGTCGCCAGCATGACGGCGCCCAGAAAGGGCGCCACGGCCCAGACGGCGCGCACCATGATCTGGTTGCCCGCGCCCGAGTTCAGCACCCCCAGCATTTCGTGCGGGGCGGCGATGAAGGGCAGCATCTGTTCGGCGATGGACGAGGCGAACCAGCCTCCCCCCATCAGGATCACCGCCGCCGCCCCCGCCAGCGACAGCACCTGGGCGACGTCGGGCGACTTGGCCGCATCGCCCTTCTTTCGGGCGTCCTCAAGCTTTCGCGGGGTCGCCTCTTCGGTTTTCGACTCGGGATCCGCGCCTTCAGCCACCGGGGCCTCCCAGCACGAAATACTCCGCCAGACGGCGGTAGCGGTCGATGAAGAGGGTGCCCAGCGCACCCAGGCTCAGCGCGAAGATCGACAGGCCCAGGATGACACTCAAGGGCGCGGCGGCGAAATAGACCTGGAACGACGGCATGACCCGCGCCACAAGGCCGGACGCCAGGTTGAAGATCAAGGCGAAGACCAGCACCGGCGCCGACAACTGCACGCCCAGCAGGAAGCTGTCGCCCAAGGTTCGCACCGCCATCTGGGTGAAGTCGGCCATCATCAGCGGCTGGGCCGGCGAGATCAGCCGATACGAGCCCACCATGCCGGCGATGAACAGGTGATGGGTGTCGGTGGCGAACAGCAGCGTCACCCCCAGCAGGGCCAGAAAGGCGGCGATGGTCGAACCCGGCTGGGCCTGCATCGGATTGGCGGTCTGGGCGAAGCTCAGCGTCGTCTGCAGCGACACGATCTCGCCCGCCGTCGCCAGGGCGCTCATGAACATGCGTAGCAAAAGGCCGATCATCAGGCCCACGACCACCTCGCGGATGATCCACCCGACCATCAGCCCCATGCTGTCCGGCAGGCCCGGCAGCGAACCGCGCACCACCGGCCACAGCGCCAGACTGATGACCAGGGCCAGCGACAGTCGCACGCGCGGGGGCACATAGGCCTCGCCAAAGCCGGGGATCAGCATCAGGATCGCCGCGATCCGGGCGAAGATCAGCCCCCCGGCCCAGACCTGATCAGCGGTCGCATAAGCGTCCACTACATCCCCGCGATGCGGGCCGCGATCTGGCGCATGAAGCCGCCCAACAGGGCGCCCATCAGCGGCAGGAACAGGATCAGCGAAACGAAGATGGCGATGATCTTGGGCGCATAGATCAGGGTCTGTTCCTGGATCTGCGTCAGGGCCTGAAACAGGCCGATCACCACGCCGACGACCAGGCCGACCAGCAGCACCGGCAGGCACAGCTGGATCGTCAGCCAGATGGCGTCGCGCCCGACGTCCAGAACTTCCGCGCCGTTCATCGGCCCACTCCAGCAACTACTGGGCAGAAAATGCCGACAGGATGGTTAACAGGCCGCTAACCAGACGCGTCTTCGTCCAGACCTGACCACGAAAAATGTCGCGTTCGGCCTTGAACGGCGCCGCTTCGATGCCGACCTTCCCGCCTTCGCCTTGGGGAGCGCCATCCATTCGATTTCAGACGAGTTAGACGAATTAGACCCTCTTTTTCCGACTTCGCCGTCTGAACGCGCGCCTGCCTCGTAATGGGGCCGATCTTCGCCTCCCATTCCCTCAAATGCTCCGCTATCTAGGCCGCCATGACCGACGCCCCCGCCTCCAAAGTCTCCCAGGCCGACGCCGAAGCCGCCGTCCGCACCCTGATCGAATGGGCCGGCGACAACCCGGACCGCGAAGGTCTGCTGGAAACCCCCGCCCGCGTCGCCAAGAGCTATCGCGAGCTTTTTCAGGGCTATGAGGTCGATCCGCTCTCCTATCTGGAGAAGACCTTCGAGGAGACGGGCGGCTACGACCAGCTGGTCGTGCTGAAGGACATCCGCTTCGTCAGCTTCTGCGAGCACCATATGCTGCCGGTCGTGGGCAAGGCGCACGTCGCCTATCTGCCGACGGACCGCGTCGTCGGCATCTCCAAACTGGCCCGTGTCGTGCGCGGCTTCGCCCGCCGCCTTCAGATCCAGGAGAAGATGACCTCCGAGATCGCCGAGGCCATCCAGACCGTGCTGAAGCCGCACGGCGTCGGCGTGGTGATCGAGGCCGAACACAGCTGCATGACCCTGCGCGGCGTCAATGCGCCCGGCGCCAGCCTGTCGACCAGCCACCTGATCGGCGTCGTCCGCGACGACCCCCGCACCCGCGAGGAGTTTCTGCGTCTGGTGCGGGGCTGATCTTCGCCTGACAGGCGAACTGGCCCGACGCTTGCGGTGAAGGGATCAAAGGAGGCGCTGACGATGCCCTGGTCCCTGATTTCGACCCGCAATGAGACAGTTCAGATCGCCCGCGGCGGCTGGCTGGACGCGCTGCGTTTCATCGTGGCCTTCCTGATCATCCTTCATCACTTCCAGGCCGCAGGGCCAGAGCCGCTCGCCCATCTGATCAATCCGATCTTCGAACGCGGCGGCTTCCTGCTGACCAACTTCTTCCTGATCGACAGCGGCTATGTGCTGATGCGCGTCTATGGCGCGGCGGTGGACAAGGGTCGGATGTCGCCCGACGACTTCTTCCTGAAGCGGTTCCTGCGGGTCGTCCCCGCCCACCTGATCATGGGTTTGTCGCTGGTCGGCTTCGTGCTGTTGGCCACCGCCGCCGGCTCGCCGCCCCGCAATCCCGAATGGTTCGCCTGGGATCAGCTGCCGGCCCAGCTGCTGTTGCTGCAGTCCTATGGCGTGCATGGCGGCCTGGGCTGGAACGCCCCGACCTGGTCGATCTCGGCCCTGATCGGCTGCTACATGGCCTTCCCCTGGATCATTCGCGGCCTGATGCGTCTGGGTCCTTGGTCGGCCCTGGCCGTCGGCGTCGGCGTATATCTGATCGCCAACCAGCTGTGCTGGTCGTTCCTCGGCTATCCCGTCTATCAGATGCCCATGCGCTACGGCATCATCCGCGCCCTGCCGCTGTTCTTCCTGGGCATGTGCCTGGCCTGGTTCGCCCAGAAGGTCTGGATCGCCCCGCGCCTGGCCGGCTGGGCCGGGGTGCTGGCCGCCGTCGGCTTCTTCGCGCTTCAGCTTCACGACAAGCACGCCCTTGTCGCCCTGACGCTGATCTCGATCATCATCCTGGCCGCCGGCGCCGTGCCTGTGACCAAGCCCTCGAAGTGGGTCGAGACCGCCGCCATGGTCTCCTTCTCCATGTTCATCTCCAACGAGGTGGTCCGCATCGTCTGGTTCGGCGTGGTCAATGCGGTCGAGGCGCGCGTCGCCTTGCCCCTCTTCGTTCAATGGGGCCTGTGGGGCCTGGGCGTCATGGCGGCGGTCGCCTTCGCCTTCGCCTTCCACTTCGCGATCGACAATCCAATCCAGACCCGCATCCGCGCCTGGCTGAAGCGTCGCAGCGCCCGTCGCGGCAAGGCGCAACCCAAGCTCGGCCCGGTCATCTCCATCGACGGCTGATCGACCAACGATCCTCGACCAAAGTCGCTCTCTCCACCCGCCCCGCTCTCGGTCAATGTCGGCGTCCACGCATCCTGAAGGATGTGCAGAACGGCCGATAACGGCGACACGGGAGGAAATGGATCATGGCAACCGACGCACCCCTTGCGTCCGGAGGAGAGGAGCACACCGTCGATCGCAGCGATCGCCTGGTCATCCTCGCCTCATCGGTCGGCACCGTCATCGAGTGGTACGACTTCTATCTCTACGGCTCTCTGGCGGCGATCATCACCGTCCAGTTCTTCTCGGGCGTCAACGAAACCACCGGCTATATCTTCGCCCTGATGGCCTTCGCCGCCGGCTTTGCCGTGCGGCCGTTCGGCGCCATCGTCTTCGGGCGGCTGGGCGACCTGTGGGGACGCAAGAACACCTTCCTCGTCACCATGTTGCTGATGGGCCTATCGACCTTCGTCGTCGGCCTGTTGCCGCCCTATGCGGTCATCGGCATCGCCGCGCCCATTATCCTGGTGCTGATGCGCCTGATCCAGGGCCTGGCCCTGGGCGGTGAATACGGCGGCGCCGCTACCTACGTCGCCGAGCATGCTCCGCAGGGCAAACGCGGCTACTACACCTCCTTCATCCAGATCACCGCGACCGCCGGCCTGGTGCTGAGCCTCGTGGTGATCCTGAGCGTTCGCTACACGCTGGGCGAGGAAGCCTTCGCCGCCTGGGGCTGGCGTATTCCGTTCCTGGTCTCGATCCTGCTCTTGGGCGTTTCCCTGTGGATCCGCCTGAAGCTGGCCGAAAGCCCGTCGTTCAAGCGGATGAAGGCCGAGGGCAAGGGCTCCAAGACCCCGCTGAAGGACAGCTTTGGCAAATGGCCCAACCTGAAGCTGGTGCTGATCGCCCTTCTTGGCCTCACCGCCGGTCAGGCCGTCATCTGGTACACCGGTCAGTTCTACGCCCTGTTCTTCCTGGAACGGGTCATGAAGGTCGACGCCACCCTGGTCTATGTGCTGCTGACCATCGCGCTCCTGGCCGCCTCGCCCTTCTTCATCTTCTGGGGTTGGCTGTCGGATAAGGTGGGGCGCAAGCCGATCATCCTGGCCGGCTGCCTGATCGCGGCCCTGACCTATTTCCCGCTGTTCAACGCCCTGACCCAGGCCGCCAATCCGAAACTGGCCGCCGCCGCCGCCTCGGCGCCCGTCACGGTCTATGCCGATCCGGCCGACTGTAATCTGCAGTTCGATCCGGTAGGCAAGACGGTGTTCAACCACTCCTGCGACGTGGCCAAATCCTATCTGGCCAAGGCGGGCGTGACCTACACCAACGTCGCGGCGCCGGCGGGCACGGTCGCCGAGGTCCGCATCGGCGATCAGGTCGTCATCCCCAGCTTCCGGGGCGACGCCATGGCCCCGGCCGATTTCGCCGCCCAGAAGAAGACCTGGGACAAGAGCCTGGGCGAGGCCCTGACCGCCGCCGGCTATCCGGCCAAGGCCGACAGCGCCTTGGTCAACAAGCCGATGGTGGTGCTGATCCTGTTCATCCTCGGCTTCTATGTGACCATGGTCTACGGACCGATCGCGGCGGCCCTAGTCGAGATGTTCCCGACCAACATCCGCTACACCTCCATGTCCCTGCCCTATCACATCGGCAACGGCTGGTTCGGCGGCTTCCTGCCGACCACCGCCTTCGCCATCGTGGCGGCGACGGGCAACATCTACTCCGGCCTCTGGTACCCGATCGTGGTGGCCCTGGGGACGGTCGTTCTGGGCTTCCTGCTGGTCAAGGAAGGCAAGGACGTCGATCTGAACGCCTGATCCTGCTTTCAGGCGGAATGAAGGGCGGGTCGTCGCAGGACGGCCCGCCTTTCGCTTGTGAAACACCCCGGGCCCGGTTCAGATGTCCCGATGTTCAGCCTGACGATCCTCGGCCTGGTCGCCGCCTATATGGCGGTGCTGTTCGCCGTCGCCTGGTCTCAGGAACGGCCGTCGGCGCGCGCGCGCGGCAAGGGGCTGGGGCCGTCGGTCTACGCCCTGTCCTTGGCCATCTACTGCACCTCATGGACCTACTATGGCGCCGTCGGCACGGCGGCGCGCGACGGGTGGGAGTATCTGCCCATCTACATCGGCCCGGTGATCGGCCTGACGCTGCTGTTTCCGCTGTGGCGCCGGATCGCGGCGGCCGCCCGGCGCGAGAACGTGGGCTCCATGGCCGACTTCGTCGCCTCGCGTTACGGCAAGAGCCAGACCTTGGGCGCCGCCGTCACCGTCGTCGCCATCCTTGGGTCGCTGCCCTATATCGCGCTGCAGCTGAAGTCGCTGTCGATGGCCGGCGCCCTGCTGACCGCCGGCACGCCGGTCGCGGGGTCGGAGGGTCTGACGGTCCTAGTGCTGGCCGGGGTTCTGGCCTTTTTCGCCATTCTGTTCGGCGCTCGTCGTCCCGATCTGACCGAGCACAATCGCGGCCTGATCCAGGCCATCGGTCTGGAGTCGATGGTCAAGCTGGGCGCGCTGCTGTTCGTCGCCGTCTTCGCCCTGGTCCTGCTGCTGAACGAAGGCTCGCCCCCGCGCATCATCGAGGGTCTTGGCGCCCTGGCCGCGCCGCCCGAGGTCACGCCGCGCTTCACCGCCATCACCCTGCTGTCGACCCTGGCCATCTTCTGCCTGCCGCGACAGTTCCACGTCGCCTTCGTCGAAGGCGGTCAGCCGTCGGACGTGAAGCGCGCACGGTGGATCTTTCCGCTCTATCTGCTGCTGACCAGTCTGGCGGTGCTGCCGCTGGTGGCGGCCGGCGCCTTGTTCGCGCCGTCGGTCAACCCGGACCTGCTGGTGCTGGCCCTGCCGTTCCAGCGCGGCGAGACCCTGCTGACCGCCGTGGTCTTCGTCGGCGGCTTCTCTGCCGCCACCGCCATGGTCATCGTCGAGGCCGTCGCCCTGTCGGCCATGGTGTCCAACAGTCTGATCCTGCCGTTTTTGGCGCGCGAGCGTTGGCGGGTGCGCGGCGACGCCTCCGACATGGCTGGGACCATCCTTCAGGTCCGGCGGGGGGCCATCGTCGCGGTCCTGCTGCTGGCTTGGCTCTATTATCAGGCGACGGACCAGTCGCGCGGCCTGGCGGCCATGGGGCTGGTATCCTTCGCGGCGATGGCCCAGCTGGCGCCGGCCCTGTTCGGCGCGGTCCTTTGGCGCGGCGGCCATGCGCAGGGGGCGCTGGCGGGCATGACGGTCGGCATGGGCGTCTGGATCGTCATGCTGGCCATGCCCCAGCTGTCGCCCGGCGCGCCCTGGCACCTGCACGTCATGCTGGGGGTCAAGGATCCGTTGGCGCTCGGCGTCTTCGTCAGCCTGGCGCTGAACCTGGCGGCCTATGTCGGCGTGTCGCGGTTTGCTCAGCCCCGCCTGATCGACCGGGTTCAGGCCCGCGCCTTCGTGGATCGGCTGGGACCGGACTGGATGGAGGCCCGGCCCGCGCCGTCGGGCGCCTCGGTCGGCGATCTGCGCGCCTTGGTCGCCCGCTTCATCGGCGACGAACGGGCCGAGCGCGCCTTCACCGCCTGGGGCGATGAGACCGACACAAAGCTGCGCGACGCCGATCCGGCCGATGCGGCCCTGGCGCGCGCCGCCGAGCGGATGCTGGCCGGCGCCATCGGGGCGGCCTCGGCCCGGCGGGTCATCGCGGCGGCGCTGGCAGGCGTCGGGCGCGCGCCCGAGGACGTGGTGCGGATGCTGGACGAGGCGTCCCAGGCCGTCCAGTTCAACCGCGACCTGCTGCAGACCACGCTCGACAATATCGACCAGGGCGTCATCGTGGTGGACGAAGATCTGCGCGTCACCGCCTGGAACCGGCGCTACGTGGCCATGTTCGACCTGCCGGCCGGCTTCGTCCACGTCGGCTTGCCCATCGCCGTCATCTATCGCCTGAACGCCGAGCGCGGCGAGAGCCCGGACGACATCGAGGCCTGGGTCGAGCGACGGCTGGAGGCGCTGAGCCGCCGCATTCCCCACGACCACGAACGCCAGCAGCCCGACGGCCGGGTGCTGCGCTCCTCAGGCGCGCCGATCCCGGGCGGCGGCTACGCGACCAGCTACACAGACATCACCGCCCTGCGCCAAGCCGCGCGCGAGCTGGAGGAGGCCAACGAACGGCTGGAGGCGCGCGTGGCGGACCGCACCGCCCGACTGGACGAGGCCCGGCGCGTGGCCGAGGACGCCACGGCCTCCAAAACCCGGTTCCTGGCCGCCGCCAGCCACGACCTGCTGCAACCGCTGCACGCCGCACGGCTGTTCATCGCCGCCTTGAAGGAGGAGCCGGCGCTGGAAGACGCGACCAGCCGCACCTTGGCCGTCAACGCGGACCGCGCCATCGACAGCGCCCACCGTCTACTGACCGCCCTGCTGAACCTGTCCAAGCTGGAGGCCGGCGGCGTGCGGACCAATGTCGCGCGGCTGTCGCTGGGCGGCCTGTTCGACGAACTACGCCGCGAGTTCGCGCCCGTGGCCGAGGCCAAGGGTTTGGATCTGACCGTGATGTCCAGCCGCCTGTGGGTCGCGTCCGACCGTGATCTGCTGCGCTCCATGCTGCAGAATCTGGTGGCCAACGCCATCCGGTATACGGATGTCGGCCGGGTGTTGGTCGGGGCGCGTCGGCGGGGCGAGACGGTGCAGCTGTTCGTCTGCGACACCGGACGCGGCATTCCCGACACCGAACACGAAACCGTCTTTGGCGAGTTCGTGCGTCTGCCGGGCGCTGTCGACGAACCGGGCGCAGGCCTGGGCCTGGCCATCGTGCGCCGCCTGTCCAGCCTGCTCGATCACCCGCTGGAGCTGAGTTCCCGTGTGGGGCGCGGCACGACCTTCCGCATCACCGTGCCGCGCAGCGCGGCCGACCTGCCCGCCGAGGCGCCGCCGGTGCGCGAGGCGCGCCTGCCGCTGGCGGGTCTGCGCGTGCTGTGCGTGGACAATGAGCCGGTGATTCTGGACGCGCTGAACGCCCTGCTCACCCGCTGGGGCGCGCGGCCGACGCTGGTCGCCAGCGTCGAGGCGGCCAAGACGGCGCAAGGGCCGTTCGACGCCGCCGTGGTCGATCTGCATCTGGGCGATGGGCCCGAAGGGTTCGCCGTCATCGACTGGCTGAGGCCCCAGGGCGTGCGCCGCATCGCCCTGGTCACCGCCGACACCCGCGACGGGCTGAACGAACAGGCCACGGCGGCCGGCGCCGTCCTTCTGCCCAAGCCGATCAAGCCGGCGGCGCTGAAGGCCTTCCTGTCGAGCTAGGAGCTGGCGGGTTAAGCCGGGTCCAACGACTTGGCCAGGATCACCGCCTGGGTCCGGTTGTGAACGCCCAGCTTTCGAAACACGCTGGTCAGATGCGCCTTGATGGTGGCTTCGGAGACGCCCAGGTCGAAAGCGATCTGCTTGTTCAGCCGGCCGGCCTTCAGCCCTTCGAGAATCCGCAGCTGCGACGGCGTCAGGCTGGCCACGCGGCCGGCCAGATCGTCGTCGGCCTCGGGCACATCCGGCGCCCAGCTGTCGCCGGCGAGAATGGCGGCGATCGCCTCGACCATCTGCGGCAGGGACGAAGACTTGGGAATAAAGCCGGCGGCGCCCAGACCCAGGGCGTGACGCACCACCGGCGCGTCCTCGCTGGCCGAGACCACCGCCACCGGCACGGCCGGCTGTTCGGCCCGCACGGCGGCGAGGCCCGCCATCCCCTCGCTGTCCGACAGCTTCAGATCCAGCAGCAACAGATCGACGGCGCCCGCAACCATCGCCGCCTTGGCCTCGGCCAGGCTGGCGCATTCCACCACCTCCGCGCCCGGCGCCGCCTTGTCGACGGCCGAGCGCAGGGCGGCGCGAAACAGGGGATGGTCGTCGGCGACGACGATGCGATCCATGGGCTTCCTTCCGTGCGCGGCGTCTGACCGGCCGCGTCGTCGCCATCATGGCGCGGTTCGACTTTGGTCGAAATTAGACCAATGGCCAATGGCTCCCCGAGGCCGGAGGCGGAAAGGTCGTCAAAGGGACGCCCGCGCGAGACGGGCGCGGGAGGTTCATCATGATCAAGACAAGCCTGATGGCGGGAGCCGCCGCCGTTGCGCTGATGGCGACGCCCAGCCTGGCCTCGGCCCAGGACCAGGCCGCGCTCGAGGCGCGCATCGCTCAGCTCGAAGCCCAGTTGAACGCCCTGAAGTCCGAGGTCGTCGCCGCGCGAACCCAGCAGGCGGCGCAACAGCAGGACATCATCCGCCTGGAGACCCGCCCGGCTGCGCCCGCCCCGGTTCAGCAAGCGGCGGCGCCCGCCGCACCCGGCGACGGCTTCCGCATCGGCGACCACACGGTCAAGTTCGGCGGCTTCGTCAAGGTGGACGCCTACGCCACTCGCTATTCCGGCGGCGATCCGGTCAATGGCGACGCGCTGCGTGAATTCCATATTCCCGGCTCCATCCCCATCGGCGGGACCGATGAGGATACGGCGACCGACTTCAACGCCCGCCAGACCCGGTTCTGGCTGACCACCGACGGCATGATCGGCGGCCACAAGATCGGCACCCGGATGGAGATGGACTTCCAGACCCTGCCCGGTGCCGGCGACCAGCGCACCACCAGCCCGGCCAACCCGGCCCTGCGTCGCGCCTTCATCACCATCGACAACTGGCTGATCGGGCAGGAGTGGACCAACTTCCAGAACACCGCCGTCCTGCCTGAATCCGCCGACTTCATCGGCGCGGCGGAGGGCACGGTCTTCGCCCGTCAGGTCCAGGTCCGCTATACGCGCGGTCCCTTCTCGGTCTCGGTCGAGAACCCCGAGACGACCGTAACCCCGTACGGCGGCGGCGCGCGCATCGTCGCCGACGACAACAGCCTGCCGGACTTCACCGCCCGCTATGCGGTGTCCAAGCCTTGGGGCGACGTCCAGATCGCCGGTCTGCTGCGTCAGCTGAAATACCAGAACCCCGCGACGAACATCGATTCCACCGCGACGGGTTGGGGTCTGTCCGCCTCGACCAAGATCAAGGTCGGCGCCAAGGACGATCTGCGCCTGATGGTGACGGGCGGCGAGGGCATCGGCCGCTATGTCGGCCTGAACTTCTCCAACGACGCGGTGCTGAACGGCTCGGGCGATCTGGATGCGATCGGCGTCGTCGCCGGCTTCGCCGCCTATCGTCACGTCTGGGCGCCCGGCTGGCGTTCCAGCCTGATCTGGTCGGCGCAGAAGGTGGACAACGACACCGGCTTTACAGGCCTGGCCGCCAACCGTTCGGCCCAGAGCCTCCACGCCAACTTGATCTGGTCGCCGGTTACGGCGTTTGATGTCGGGGCCGAGCTGATGTTCGCAGACCGCGAGATCGAGACCGGCGCCAGCGGCGACATGACCCGTCTGATCCTGTTCGCCAAATACGGATTCTGATTTGATGCCGGAGACGTCTCGCGTGCCTGATCCCGCCCTCTATCCCGTCCCCGCCGACTGGGCCGCCAAGGCCCATATGGACCGGGAAACGTATGAGGCGGCGCGGATCGCCGCGCGCGAGACGCCGGACGCCTTCTGGGCCGAACAGGCAAAGCGTCTGGACTGGATCACCCCGCCGACCCGGATCAAGGACGTCTCCTTCAACAAGGAAGATTTCCGCATCCGCTGGTTCGAGGACGGCGTCCTGAACGTCTCGGCGAACTGCATCGACCGTCACCTGCCCCATCGCAAGGACGAGACGGCGATCATCTGGGAAGGCGACGATCCCGCCAACAGCCGCCATATCACCTTCGGCGAACTGCACGCCGAGGTGTGCCTCATGGCCAATGTGCTGAAGGCGCATGGGGCCAAGAAGGGCGACCGGATCACCCTGTATCTGCCCATGATCCCCGAGGCCGCCTACGCCATGCTGGCCTGCGCGCGGATCGGTGCGGTGCATTCGGTCGTCTTCGGCGGCTTCTCGCCCGACAGCCTGTGCGGCCGGATCGAGGACTGCGGTTCCAACCTGGTCATCACCGCCGACGAAGGTCTGCGCGGTGGCAAGCACATTCCGTTGAAGGCCAATGTCGACGAGGCCCTGACGAAGGTGAAGGTCGACACCGTCCTAGTCATCCGCCGCACCGGCGCCGACGTGCCGATGATCGAGGGCCGCGACTTCGACTATGGGCTGGAGGCCGCCAAGGCCGACGCCGACTGCCCGCCCGAGCCGATGAACGCCGAGGATCCGCTGTTCATCCTCTATACCTCCGGCTCGACCGGTAAGCCGAAGGGCGTGCTGCACACCACGGGCGGCTATCTGTTCTGGGCCGCCTGGACGCACGAGATCGTCTTCGACTATCGCCCCGGCGAGG
Source organism: Brevundimonas sp. 374 (assembly GCF_900102995.1). NCBI lineage: Bacteria > Pseudomonadati > Pseudomonadota > Alphaproteobacteria > Caulobacterales > Caulobacteraceae > Brevundimonas > Brevundimonas sp. 374. Next base: position 560,363 of record NZ_FNKT01000002.1, read on the forward strand.
TCTTCTGGTGCACCGCCGACGTGGGCTGGGTCACGGGCCACTCCTACATGGTCTATGGGCCGCTTGCGAATGCGGCGACGACCCTGATGTTCGAGGGCGTCCCCAACTATCCCGACGCCGGCCGCTTCTGGCAGGTGGTGGACAAGCACAAGGTCGAGATCTTCTACACCGCCCCCACGGCCCTGCGCGCCCTGATGCGGGAAGGCGATGCGCCGGTGAAGGCCTCTTCGCGCGCCTCGCTGCGTCTGCTGGGAACCGTTGGCGAACCGATCAACCCGGAGGCCTGGCGCTGGTATCACGAGGTGGTCGGCGACGGCCGTTGCCCCATCGTGGACACCTGGTGGCAGACCGAGACGGGCGGCCATCTGATCACGCCCCTTCCCGGCGCCACCGACCTGAAACCCGGCTCGGCGACCCTGCCCCTGCCCGGCGTCGAGCTTCAGATCGTGGACGCCGAGGGCCAGCCCCTGGAGGGCGCCGTTTCCGGCAATCTGTGCATCACCGACAGCTGGCCGGGCCAGATGCGTACCGTCTATGGCGACGACCAGCGCTTCTTCGACACCTATTTCTCGACCTATCCCGGCCGCTACTTCACCGGCGACGGCTGCCGCCGGGACGAGGACGGCTACTACTGGATCACCGGCCGGGTGGACGACGTCATCAATGTCTCGGGCCACCGGATGGGCACGGCCGAGGTCGAGAGCGCGCTGGTCCTGCACGACGATGTCGCAGAGGCGGCGGTCGTCGGCTATCCGCACGACATCAAGGGCCAGGGCATCTACGCCTATGTCACCCTGAACAATGGGGCCGAGGCGACCGAGGATCTGAGAAAGGCGCTGGTCGCCCACGTTCGACACGAGATCGGCCCTATAGCCGCCCCCGACGTGATCCAGTGGGCGCCGGGCCTGCCCAAGACCCGGTCGGGCAAGATCATGCGCCGCATCCTGCGCAAGATCGCCGAGAACGAGATCGGCTCACTGGGCGACACCTCGACCCTGGCCGACCCGTCGGTCGTGGACGATCTGGTCAAGAACCGCGCCGGGGCCTGAAGACGCGGGTTCAATGCGGGGGCTGATGCGCCTATCTGTGCGTCACCCCGCCGCAGCCTGAGCCGTCCATGCCTCGTTTCCTATCCCGCCTGCCGATCGACGGCTATCTGCTGGCCCTGATCGGCATGGTGATCCTGGCGGCCCTGTTCCCCGCCAGCGGACAGGCGGCCGTCGTCATGGACGGGGTGGTCAAGGCCGCCATCGCCCTGCTGTTCTTTCTGTATGGCGCGCGAATGTCGCCGGCGGCCATCGGCGCGGGCCTGCTGCACTGGCGGCTTCAGGGCACGGTCTTCCTGTCGACCTTCCTGCTGTTTCCGCTGCTGGGGCTGGGCCTGGTCTTTCTGATGCGAGGATCGCTTCAGCCCGATCTGCTGACCGGGATGCTTTATCTGTGCCTGCTGCCGTCCACGGTGCAGTCGTCCATCGCCTTCACCTCCATCGCCGGCGGCAATGTCGCGGGCGCCCTGACCAGCGCCAGCCTGTCGAACCTGCTGGGCGTGATCGTGACGCCGCTGCTGGTCGCCCTGCTGATCGGCGGCGCCAATGGCGGCATCCATCTGCAGTCCATCCTCGACATCGGTCTGCAGATCCTGGCCCCCTTCGCCGTGGGCCAGCTGTGCCGCCCGCTGCTGAAGGACTGGCTGACCCGCCACGCCAAACTGACCGGCCTGGTCGACCGCGGCTCCATCCTGCTGATCGTCTACGCCGCCTTCAGCGAGGGCGTCGTCGCCGGCGTCTGGTCCCAGGTCGCGCCGCTGGATTTGGCCAAGGTCATCGGCCTGAACATCGCCCTGCTGGCCATCGTCCTGGCCCTGACCCTATTCGCCGGGCGAGCGCTGAAGTTCGACCGCCCCGACCGGATCGTCATCCTGTTCTGCGGCTCCAAGAAGAGCATGGCCACCGGCATCCCCATGGCCGGCATCCTGTTCGCCGGTCACGCCGTGCCCCTGATCGTCCTGCCGATCATGCTGTTCCACCAGATCCAGTTGTTCGCCTGCAGCATCATCGCCCAGCGCTATGCGCGTGAGAATGAAGCGGTGGCAGTCCTCGAACAGACCGCATAGGTCCGGCGCGACTTGAGCTCAATCAGTGATTAGGCCGGGTCCGCTTTAGTATTCCTGTACACATTATCATGCCTTCCGACGCATTAACGTCGGCGATCAAGGTTAAGCCGCGTTAGGTGTGTTCGCTCGCGTGACCTTAACGGGCGGCGTTCTAGTGTTCCTCTGCAATGTGCAGATCGGAACCGCAGATGACCCAAGGTATCCTTCGCGCTCTCGCCGCCGCCACGCTCGGGCTCGGCCTGGTCGCCGCCGCCGCTCCCGCCTTCGCCGGGCCGACCGCAGGCGGCACCTATCGCCTTCGCGCCACCGTGCCTGTCGCGTGCTGGGTCAAGCCCACCTCGCCGGTCCTAGCCGCCGCCGGTCGCTCTGGAGAGGTGGTCGAGGCCTGCAACAGCCCCGGCGGCTTCACCGTCTCGGCCCAGTATCGCCCGTTGTCGCTGACCGAAAAAGCAGTGATGTTCTATGGCGACCGGACGTTCGATCTGGACAAGTCCGGCATGCAGACCCTGCGCCGCTCCAGCATCGCGACGATCCGTTCGGTGTCCTATCGCTTCGACGAAGTCGAACTGGAACAGCCTTTGATCCTGGCCCTGACGATCCAGCCGATCTGATCGACGGCGACATGCATCTCAATTGAAAAGAGGCGGGGACGCGCGACGTCCCCGCCTCTTTTTGTTTGGCGCCGGCGCTTAAAGCGCGGCGACCGTAAAGGTCAGGATGTCGGAATAATCGCCGGCGCGCTTTCCGGTCGTGCTGCCGACGCTGATCGTCAGCGGATAGTCGTCCAGCCGCGCGCGACGCGACACCACATCGACCCGACCGCCGCGCGACAGGTCCATTTCGCGATCGCCCAGCACCAGACCATAGGGCACATACCATTCGCTTGCGCCCTGACGCAGGCGGCCCTGGTTCTGCGAGGCCACCGACACGCTGTATCCGGCCGTGCTCAGAACATAGAGGGTCGTGCGCAGCTGCCGAACGCCTTGAGTCAGTTCCCCCAGGTCGATCGTCGGCGTGCCGCCGTTGCGACGAAACTCGCCCTTCAGACCCATGACGGCGGCTGACGGCACCTGGAGGCTAAGCGTGACGGGCTTTTCCGCCAGCGGTCGGCCGTCCGGTGTTTCCAGATTGATGAAGGCGTTCTGGGAATAGAGACCCGCCGACAGGGTCTCAGCCGGGGCGGCGGTAAAGGAGAAGCGCATCAAACCACGCTCGCCGGCCGCTAGGTTGAGCGGCCGCACCCCGATGCGGCGCGCGCTCTGGCCCGCGCGCGGCGTGACATCCGCGCCGCCACGCTCGTCGACCAGGGCGTAGGCCATGCGCTGGGCGCCGGCTTCGTTGACCAGACCGAACTGCTCGCCGCGCAGTTCGACTCGGCTGACGGCGGTGCAGGGTCCGTCGCCCTGGTTCACCACGGCGACATCGAATTCCTGCATGGCCACGTCCTGATCGAACGGCTCGTAGCGCATCATCCATTGATCGGCGCCGGATTCGATCACCAGTTGGCAACCCGGCGCAGCCTGGCTGGGCGCGGCCGCCATCAAGGTCGCCGTCGCAGCAGCAGCGGCCAGGAGCAGGGCGGATGTACGATTACGGGACATTTCAGCCTCCTCGGCTAAGTCTTGGGCTCAGGCTTCGGGCACGTCGAGCGGAACGGTAATGGTCTCGAGATCGAGCAGACCTTCGTTGTCCGCGGGAACCGTAAACTCGAACCCAAGCGCCGGCGTCGAGAACAGTTCGACGCGATAGCGCTTGCCCGGCTCCAGGTTCTGAACCGCAAACCGTCCAACCGAGTTGGTGAAGAACAGTTCGGGCTGTGCGTTCGCATCATCAAGGGGCGTCACACGACCCGAGATCAGCGACACAGGACGGTTTTGGTTGCCGACCAGACGACCCAGCGCGCTGACGAACTTGGCGCTGCCGACCTGGATGGCGTAGCCGCTCTTGTAGGTCGGGCGGACGCGCGCGATGCCGTCGCCGATGTTGTAGCCCAAGGGCGCGTCGAGCACGTCATAACGCACCGACTGGTTCACATAGGCCGTCAGATTATTGGCCACCGCGCCGCCCAGCAGGCCGCTACGGCCCGTGTAGCGACCGCCTTCGAAGCTGTCGCCGACGATGACGGGGTGATCGTCGATGCTCTTGTGCGGATAGACGATGGCGAAGCTGTCGTAGATGTTGCGGCCCACAGCGACCTTGCCACCGGTGGTCGAGATCGACGATCCGAAGCGCAGGTTTGTGATCTGCTCTTGGGTGATATTCGAGAAGTCCCGCCCGAACGCCGTATGGCTCAGGCTGGCGTCGAAGCGGTTGCCGACATAATCGACCTGGCCCGAAACGGTCGCTGGACCATCGTCATAGGTGGAGGCCAGCGAATAGCCGAAGGAACCGACGCGGTTCTCACTGGACTGTTGCGCGCGCACGCTGCCGCTGTTGCGGGCCGAGTTATAGCGACCTTCGACACGACGATCGTATCGCGGCTGCCAGATCAGGGCGAAGGTTGCCCCGAAGCCGCCGGACTGGAGGCCGCCGAAGCTGGCGCCGAAGTCGGAATATTCCAACCCGACCTGCGCGCTCCATTCCGGCGCGAACCGGTAGGTGGAGGTCGCGTTGATCGAATAGGAATCGTCGATCAGATCGCTGCGGCTCATCCGATAGGAAGCGCTGACGTTCGCCAGCCAGTCCTGCGAGAACTGGTGCGAATAGCCGCCGGAGAATACCCATGACGTCGGGTTCTGGCCGGTCGGATTGCCGATGGAGGAGAAGTCTTCTGACGTGAAGTCGGCGACGACGGTCCAGCTATCGAAGGTCTCGCCCAGATCGACGACGTGATCGTAGCCCAGCGCAAACGCGTAACCGACGCCGGGATCGCCGTTGCTGGCGGCGGCGTCCAGGCGAACGCGCGCGCCGTTGCGCAGGATCAATTGGCTTTGGCCCGACAAGGTCTGGGCGTCCTGCGACGCCTGGAAGCCGATTCCCACAGCAGGTCGGTTCTCGAACGCCTTGCGCCAGAAGCCGGTGAAGGCCAGTTCGCCTCCGGAATAGTCGGGCGATCCGAAGATGCCGTTGTTGATCGCGCCGAAATAGGCGCCGTATTCGTAGTCGCCCGGTTCAAGTTCGATAGCGTCCAGATAGGCGCTGTAGGCGACGGTTTCGGCGCGGCCCGAGTCGTTTTGGATTTCCAGCTGGATGTCGTTGGAGCCGGTTTCCAGCGGCAGGTTCGTCAGGTCGTACTGGCCGGGATCAAGGCGAAACTCGCGTACGAAGACGCCGTTTCTCAGCACACGGATCGTCGAGGCTTCCTGAAGCACCAGTTGACGGCCGCCGGCCAGGACATTGTTGCGGAAAGAGTCGAAGCGCTGACGCTGACGCGACACGCCGACGCCGCCGAGCTGCGAGAAGCCCTGACGACCGCGGATTTCCGGTTCCAGATCGCCGAGATACCAGCGGCGATAGTCTTCGGGCTGATCGAAGACGAACCGGGCGTAGCGACGCTCGACATTGTATTCGCCGGTGAACAGATCCTCGCGGCCCTGAACGTCGGCTTCGAACACCAGGCGCTTGTAGCGGATGGCGCCGTTCAAGAAGACGCTGGGCTTGCTGACATCGCCTGTCGATTCCCGCCGCTGGATCGAGACGTTGCTGTTCAGATAGGCGCTGAAAGGTTCGGGCGGCAGGCCCGGCGTTTCGGGCTTGCCGCCGCGAAACAGCGACTCGACTGTGCGCTTGGTCGGATCAATGCGCAGGACCAAAACGGCCAGCTGTTCCGGGTCATAGTCCAGCTGAATGCCGGTGTCGTTGATCTCTTCGGGCGCAAACGACGTGACGCCTTGCAGCCGCGTCGCGAGCTCGGTCTGGGCTTCAGGGGTCAGCAGCGGATCGATCAGCGTCTTGAAGCCCGCCGTATCGACGATGAAGCGGTCGTCGCGCGTCAAGACGACCGGGAGTTCACCCAGCACGCGACTGTTGAAGTTCAGCGGCACCGTCATCGGGATGTCGCGATCGTAGGGGTTGATGTCGCGACGTTCGCGCGGCGCGGCAGGCGCAGATGCAGTCGGCGGCGTTTGCTCGACCGGAGCCGGCGTCTCAGGCGCAGCCCCGGCCATCGTTGGGGCGGGCGCGGGCGAGGCCGCCGCCTGCATGGCTTGAGCGCCAGAGGCGGCGGCTTCGCCGGCCGCCAGACTGGCTCGATTCAGAGCCGCCGTGGCTTCCTGCGCCGCCTGTTCGTAGGCCACGCTAGCCGCCCTAATGGCGGCCAACGCCGATGATTCCGGAACGCACGCCAGCCCCCAGGCCAGTGCGAGAACCGAGACGCCCCCCAGCGCTCTCATCGTCCGAACTTCAACGTGACGGGCTTGGCCGGATCCAGCGCCGTGCCGGTGGGCAGTTTAAAGGTTCTCTTGCCGCCGCCGGGCGCCAGGTAGCCGACGCCGACGGTCTTGGAGATCTCACCGCTGTCGTATTCGCGGCGGAAAGGCTGGCCGGCGGTATCGGTGCCTTCAACGATCCAGGTAGCGCCGCTCATCAAGGCATAGCGTTTGCCGGTGTTGGACACGACGATCTCGATACCGGGTTCCGCAGGCGGCGGCGGCGCGGCCTGACCATTCGTGAGGGTGGGATCGATCTCCGGCGCCGGCGGGCTGACCAAGGCGGGCGTCACCGAGACGACCTCGACCTTCGGCTCGGCGCCGGGCGGCGCCACGACGATCAGCGCCTTCATCGTATAGAGGACCTGGACCGACACCGCGCCGCCGCTCTCGGGCGTGGCGGTGGGGTCGGTGGCGACCGGCAACTGGCGGACCCAAAGGTAGTAGGCGTGCGACGTCTCGATCTTGGGATCACCGACCCACTGGACCCGAACCACCTGACGACCATTGACGGGCACCAGCCCTTGGGGCGGGAAGACCAGGAAGTCGTCGTCGGCGTCCGTCTCGGTCACATTGCCGTTGGCGTCGATATCCATGCGCGTGATGCGCGTCTCGAACGGCAAGGCGACGGATCCGACATTGCCGACCTCGATCCGGGCGGCCGATCCGGCGCCGGTCGTGGTCAGTTCGGACACCATCGGCGACACGCGCATGGCCCATGCGGCACCGGCGACAGCCATGATCACGAGCGCAACAGCAAACACGCTGATCGCCAAGGCGACAGACCGGCCCCTGCAAACGCTGAACAATGAAGACATTGTGTTACTTCCCCCGAAGACCGATCTGACGCCGGCTTGAGATTCCCGTCGCGAGCCGCCGCGCCCAGGCTGCTGCAAGCGTCGCGCCAGCTTCACTTAAGCATGGCGTAACAATGGTGACTGAAACGCAAACAGGGGGGACATGCAGACCCCCCTGTCGCCGTTTCTCAAGTCGTTCTGAAGATCAGAAGGCTTGGATGTTGACGGTCAGCTGGCCTTCATAGGCGCCGGCGAGCAGCGACTTGGACGGAACGGGGATGTTCACGTTCAGGGCCATGGCCGACTTCCAGGCGCCGTGGCTGGCGCTGGTGGAGTTGGCGTTGGCGGCCAGGTTGATGTAGTTGCCGTTGGTCGCGGCGGCCGTGGAGCCGACGGCGCCGGCGGTGTAGGTGCCGGTGACCGAGTAAGGCAGGTTGGCCTGGAAGACGTTGGAGTCGTAACCGGCGCCCGAGTTGTTCACCAGGCCGCGGATGTCGTTCTTGGACACGGTGACGGTGTTCGAG
>NZ_FNKT01000006.1:0-133850 GCF_900102995.1 Brevundimonas sp. 374
AATGGCGAGGGTTGCGCTCGTTGCGGGACTTAACCCAACATCTCACGACACGAGCTGACGACAGCCATGCAGCACCTGTGTCCTAGTCCCCGAAGGGAAAGCCACGTCTCCGTGGCGGTCCAGGCATGTCAAAAGGTGGTAAGGTTCTGCGCGTTGCTTCGAATTAAACCACATGCTCCACCGCTTGTGCGGGCCCCCGTCAATTCCTTTGAGTTTTAATCTTGCGACCGTACTCCCCAGGCGGATTGCTTAATGCGTTAGCTGCGTCACCGAAATGCATGCATCCCGACAACTAGCAATCATCGTTTACGGCGTGGACTACCAGGGTATCTAATCCTGTTTGCTCCCCACGCTTTCGAGCCTCAGCGTCAGTAATGAGCCAGTGTGTCGCCTTCGCCACTGGTGTTCTTCCGAATATCTACGAATTTCACCTCTACACTCGGAGTTCCACACACCTCTCTCATACTCAAGACACCCAGTATCAAAGGCAATTCCGAGGTTGAGCCCCGGGATTTCACCCCTGACTTAAATGTCCGCCTACGCTCCCTTTACGCCCAGTAATTCCGAGCAACGCTAGCCCCCTTCGTATTACCGCGGCTGCTGGCACGAAGTTAGCCGGGGCTTCTTCTCCGGGTACCGTCATTATCGTCCCCGGTGAAAGAATTTTACAATCCTAAGACCTTCATCATTCACGCGGCATGGCTGCGTCAGGCTTTCGCCCATTGCGCAAGATTCCCCACTGCTGCCTCCCGTAGGAGTTTGGGCCGTGTCTCAGTCCCAATGTGGCTGATCATCCTCTCAGACCAGCTACTGATCGTCGCCTTGGTGAGCCTTTACCTCACCAACTAGCTAATCAGACGCGGGCCGCTCTAAAGGCGATAAATCTTTCCCCCGAAGGGCACATTCGGTATTAGCACAAGTTTCCCTGAGTTATTCCGAACCTAAAGGCACGTTCCCACGTGTTACTCACCCGTCCGCCACTAACTCCGAAGAGTTCGTTCGACTTGCATGTGTTAGGCCTGCCGCCAGCGTTCGCTCTGAGCCAGGATCAAACTCTCAGGTTGAGTTGACTTCTGACCTAAGCTTGAAGACCACCGAAGCGGTCTTGGCATTAGTTCTACGTATTTTATTGACGAGTTCCCACGTCATCGATCCAAAGACCGACGCATGGTATCTTTTCAAAAAGACCGCAGATAGTCAGTGTCGTATGATGACCTTCTAGGGTCATCGCAAGAACACCGCCGCCTGCGTTTCTCTTTCCAAATCAACAATGTCAAAGACCTGGAACCTCCGGAGAGGCCCGACCGTTTAGCGCCGTGTCGTCGGCGGAGGCGGCGATTTAGAGAACCGCAAACCCCGTGTCAACCGCTCTTTTCAGAGATCTTTCGGAGAGAAGAGCGAACCCTTCAGACCGCAAGAAACCACCGGAGGAAAGCGAGGCTTACCTCTAAAAACCCGTCGGCGATTCGATTGGAGCGCGGAACCTAGTTAAACCAACCGATGAAAGCAAGAAGTTTTTCGCTTCTTTCTTCCGTGAAACCGTGAGGACCTAAACCCCCGCGGCCCCGCCGGCCGGCCCGTTTCCGAGCGAGGCGGCTCTATACGGAGAGGCGGATTTGTCAGCAAGCGGATTCTGACCAACAAGGGGAAGTTTCTCGAAGACTCATGATCGGCGATCAGGAATCGTAATCCTCGAGCCTTTTTCAAGCCCGTAAATACAGGCGTTTCGCCTTCTCAGGCCCCGCCGAGACGCGACATCAGTTCGGGATCCTGCTCGGAGGCCACGACCTCATTGTCGAATGCGCGTTGGGCATCCGCCTCGTCCGCAAAAGTCGCCGGCTCGGACAGCCGCAGGCTTGAAACCGCATAGACATCGCCCTTCTGCTCGAGCGTCACGCCGCTGCGGGCGTGGAGGATGCGGGCGTCCATCGTCATTGGGCTGGTCTCCTGTTCCGATGCAGAACGCACCAATCGGCCGGATGGCTCTCCTCAATCGCCAGAAAGGCCGTCGACGAGGCGCGAGCGCAGCTCTTCGTCATCCAGGCCCTGCACAACAATCATCTTCAAACGTGATTGAGCGCCGCGTCCCGCGCTGATCGACGACTTCGGCACGCAAAGGCTTTTGGCCAGCATCCGGATTAGGGCGTCGTTGGCCTCTCCCTCGATCGGACGGGCGCGGACGCGCACCTTGAGCACGGGTCGTCCCTCGGCGTCGGTCGCCCAGCCATCAATGCGATCGGCCGCAGCGCCAGGCTGCAGCCTTATGGGCAAGTTCGCCATGCCGTCCTCTACGGGCAAGAAAAAGGGCGCGGCTCCGATCGGCGCCGCGCCCTCTTCAGATCGATTCGACCTGGGCCTAGCCCAAGGCGGCCATCAGTTCCGGCACCACCGTCTTGTAGTCGCCGACCAGACCATAGTCCGCGACCTGGAAGATCGGGGCGTCCGCGTCCTTGTTGATGGCGACGATGGTCTTGGAGTCCTTCATCCCGGCCAGGTGCTGAATCGCGCCCGAGATGCCGATGGCGATGTAGAGCGCCGGGGCGACCACCTTGCCGGTCTGACCGACCTGATAGTCGTTGGGCGCATAGCCGGCGTCGACCGCTGCGCGCGAGGCGCCGATGGCGGCGCCCAGCTTGTCGGCAAGCGGCTCCATCACGGCATGGAACTCGTCCGCCGAGCCCAGGGCGCGACCGCCCGAGACGATGATCTTGGCGGCGCCCAGTTCGGGCCGGTCCGACTTGACCATTTCCTCGGACACGAAGGCCGTCTTGGGCGCATCGGCGCCGGCGACGCTCTCGACCGCAGCCGATCCGCCCTCGGCGGCGGCGGCGAAGGCGGTCGGGCGCACCGTGATCACCTTCTTGGCGTCGGCCGACTGGATCGTCTCCAGCGCATTGCCGGCATAGATGGGGCGCACGAAGGTATCGGCCGACACCACCTCGATGATGTCCGAGATCGGCGCGACATCCAGCTTGGCGGCCAGACGCGGGGCGAAGTTCTTCCCGTCCGTTGTCGCAGGCGTCAGGATGGCGTCGTAGCCCCCGGCCAGCGGCAGGACGGTCGCCTCGACCGCCTCAGCCAGCATCTTGCCCAGACCGGCGCTATCAGCCAACAGTACCTTGCGGACGCCCGCGATCTTGGCGGCGCTATCGGCGGCGGCCTGCGCCCCCTGCCCCAGGACCAGAACGTCCACATCGGACGAGAGGCCCAGCGCGGCGGTCACGGTCTTGTGGGTGGTGTCGCGAACGGTCGAACCGTCGTGATCGGCGATGACGAGGACAGCCATATTACAGCGCTCCCGCAGACTTGAGCTTGGAAACCAGTTCGGCCGCATCGGCCACCTTGACGCCAGCCGACCGTTTGGGCGGCTCGGTGACCTTGATGACCTTCAGACGGTCGGCGACATCGACGCCGTAGTCGGCGACCGCCTTCATGGCGATCTCCTTCTTCTTGGCCTTCATGATGTTCGGCAGGGAGGCGTAGCGCGGCGTGTTCAGCCGCAGGTCCACCGTCACCACCGCCGGCAGTTCGGCGGCGATCGTCTGCAGGCCGCCATCGACCTCGCGCGTCACCGTGGCCTTGCCGCCTTCGATCACCAGCTTGCCGGCGAAGGTCGCCTGGGGCCAGTCCAGTAGGGCGGCCAGCATCTGGCCCACCGCATTGTTGTCGCCGTCGATCGACTGTTTGCCCATCAGGACCAGGTCGGGCTTTTCTTCCTCGACCACCGCCTTCAGCAGCTTGGCGACCGCCAGCGGCTCCAGGTCCGTATCCGACTGGATCAGCAGCCCCCGATCCGCGCCCATGGCCAGCGCCGTGCGGATCGTTTCCTGGGCCTGGGTCACGCCAATGGAGACCACGACGATTTCCGTCGCGGTGCCGGCCGCATGGTGTTCCTTGCCTTCCTTCAGACGAACCGCCTCTTCGACGGCGATCTCGTCGAAGGGGTTCATGCTCATCTTGACGTTGGCCAGATCGACGCCCGACTGATCCGCCTTGACGCGGGCCTTGACGTTATAGTCGATCACCCGTTTGACGGGGACGAGTACCTTCATGGGTCTATCCGTGAAATCGCCTGAATGTGTGGGCAGGACATGGAGCGGTCGCGAAGGCCTGTCAACGTAACGTGGGGTCAAGCTGTGGCTTCGATCCCTATCCAACGGACCACGAGATGAAGCGTTTCCTGACCTTTCCCCGCCTGGCGATGATCTTCTTCGGCCTGTTCGGCATCACGGTCGTCGGGATTTTTGCCTTGCAGGACTATTGGGTCGCGCCCGGCAAACGCTGCGAGGCGGCCGGAAAATGGTACGACATGGAAAGCCGCATCTGCGCCCAGCCTATCTCCATCGCCCAGATCACCGGCCGCCCCAATGGCGTGTCGCGCGCCGAGGCTTCGGCCGAGAAGAACCGGGAGCTGGTTCGCATCGAACAGGACCTCGCCGCCCAGAGCCGCGCCCGCGCCGCAGAGGCCGAGCGTCAGAAAGCCGCACTGGCGGCGGCGCGTCCCGCCGCCTGACCGGTTTCGCCTAGCGGGTCGCGCCGGGCTTCCATTTGATGTCGCTGGCACCGTTGGCGTTGGCGCGTCGAGCAGCGACGAACAGATGGTCGGACAGGCGATTCAGATATTTGACCGCCTCGACGTTCACGGCCTCGCCGTTTTCGATCAGGCGCACCGCCTCGCGTTCGGCCCGTCGGCAGACAGTGCGCGCGACATGCAAATGGGCCGACAAGGGGGCGCCGCCCGGCAGGATGAAGCTGTCGAGCGCCTTCAGGCTCTCGTTCATCCAGTCGATTTCCTGCTCCAGCCGCGCAACCTGGCTCTCGACGATGCGCAAGGCCTCCCAGGCCGGCGGCGGGCCCAGAGGCGTGGCCAGATCGGCGCCCAGGTCGAACAGCTCATTCTGGATCCGGCCCAGCATGGCGTCGATCCGGTCGTTCTGGCCGCTGTTCAGCCGGGCGACCCCGATCACCGCGTTCAGCTCATCGACCGCGCCATAGGCCTCGACCCTGGCGTCGCTCTTGGACACCGGCGCGCCAGACGCCAGACGCGTGCGACCGTCGTCGCCCGTGCGGGTGTAGATTTTGTTCAGCGTCACCATGATCAGGCTCCCTGCGTCGCCTTCCACATCATGCCGACGACCAGCAGAATGACGGCGACCGCCTGAAGCCCGACGCGCAGCCGCATCAGCTTGTTGGAATGGCTGCGCGCATAGTCCCCGCCCCGGAACAGCGAATAGAGGCCGAAGCCCAGCGTGATGGTCACGGCCAGGATCGCGAGGATGATCAGAATGTCGAAAATCTGCATGCCGTCGTTCTAGACCCGGATCGCCGTCACGCGCCAGCGCAGCGCTCAGAGACCTTTTCGGTGAGAGGGGTCGAACGGCAGAAATTCGCGGACCGCAGATATTTTATTTCCCGAGCTAAGCCATTTGGTGACGATTGTTGGCGTAACGTCAGCGCCATGACTGATCGCGCCGTCCGCAACCTGGAGCATCTCAAGAGCTCGGCCTCCACAGCTCGCGTGCTGAATTTGTTGCGCGTGTGGGAGGAGAACGGCGACAGCGCGCCCGACGGCGCCGTGCGCAATCCCGACTGGGCGGCGCGTCCAATCTTCCGTACGGCGGCGCTGAACCGCGCCCTGATCATCAAACATCGTCTCCGGCGCAACGAGACCGATCTGTTCACCGGCCGACGGCAGGTCGCGACCAAGGTCGTCATCCCCATCGACGATGCGGACCTGAAGACCGGCGGCCGATACGTCTTCGTCAATCAGATCGGCTTCGAGCGGATGATGATGGAGGCGTTCGGCGTTGCGCCCAACCACCCCGATATCGAAACCCTGCGCCTGATCGACAAACTGCCGTCGCTGGACCCCTTTTTGCTGCGGGAGCAGTTGCGTCGCGGCGGCCTGGACCCCTCGCCCTGCTACTTCTCGATCAGCGACAGTGATCTTCAGCGCATGCTGGCCTTCGTCCGCAGCGAGATCGAGCCGCTGGTGACGCTGAGCCTGGGCGCGGATACCGTGGCCGTGAATTCGGACTCCGCCGGGCGGATGGCGTCCAAGATTCTGTCGAACACGCCCGGCGATCAGCTGGACGCCCTGAGACTGACGCTGCGCCTGGCGCCCGAACAGTATCAGGAGGGCGTCTTCTGCTGGAAAGGTTTCCTCTATTACAAATGGACGCTCGCCGCCCTGCTGGGCGAGGTCGCCGGTGTCGCCGAGGCCGTGCGAACCATCAAGCCCGTCGGCAAGGTCGATCGTGCCGCCAAGGAATATCTGGCGCGCAGCCGCGATGTCCTGCGCGGTCGCATCATCAAGACCTGCGACGAGGTCAGTAGAACCTTGCGGGTCTATGACGACGCCTACGCCAAACTGACCCAGGAAGGCCGCCCCATCGCCTTCCGCGACTTCCTGCTGGACGCCCCGTCCATGTTCGCCAAGCTGGGCGACCAACTGGGCGCCGTCCAGCACATCGTCAGCTACTGGCGCTTCCGCTTCGGCCCGTCGGCCTCTCCGGTGAACGTCGAGGAGCTGATGGACATCTTCATGGATTTCGAAACCGGCCTGCTCGGCCGTGGCGAACTCCCAGACGACATCGGCATGATCGCCGCCTAGCCCGTTCCTAGTGCGCCGCGTCCCAGTTCGAGGCCGCGCGGGCATCCACCACCAGCGGAACTGTCAGGGCCACGGCTGGGTCCGACGCGTTTTCCATCACGCGTTTGATGACGGCGATGGCGCGGTCGGCCTCGGCTTCCGGCGCCTCGAACACCAGTTCGTCGTGAACCTGAAGCAGCATGCGCGCGCCGAGGCCGGCGTCGGTCAGGGCGGCAGGCATGCGGATCATGGCGCGGCGGATGATGTCGGCGGCCGCGCCCTGGATCGGGGCGTTGATGGCGGCGCGCTCGCCGAACTGGCGCTCGGCGCCGGACTTGGAGTGGATGGCCGGGATGTGGATTCGGCGGCCGAAGACGGTCGAGACGAAGCCGGTCTGGCGCACCTCGGCCTTGGTCTTGTCCATATAGGCGCGGATGCCGGGGAACCGTTCGAAATAGGTCTTGATATAGGCCCCCGCCTCGCCCTGATCGATGCCCAGCTGGTTGGCTAGGCCGAAGGCCGAAATGCCGTAGACGATGCCGAAGTTGATGGCCTTGGCGCGCCGGCGGGTCTCGGACGGCATGCCCTCGACCGGGACGCCGAACATCTCGGACGCCGTCGCCGCGTGAATATCCAGTCCCGCCTTGAAGGCGCGCTTCAGCTCGGGGATGTCGCCGATATGGGCCAATAGGCGCAGCTCGATCTGGCTGTAGTCGGCACTGATCAGGACATTGCCGGGCGCGGCGATGAAGGCCTGGCGGATCTCGCGGCCCGTCTCGGTGCGGATCGGGATGTTCTGCAGGTTGGGATCGCTGGACGCCAGACGGCCCGTGGTGGCGGCGGCCAGCTGATAGCTGGTGTGCACCCGGTCGGTCTTGGGATCAGCGGCGGCGGTCAGGGCATCCGTATAGGTGCCCTTCAGCTTCGACAGCTGGCGCCAGTCCAGGATGGCGCGCGGCAGATCGTGGCTGAGAGCCAGTTCCTCCAGCACGCTGGCGTCGGTGCCCCACTGACCCGAGGCGGTCTTCTTGCCGCCCGGCAGGTTCAGTTCGCCGAACAGGATCTCGCCGATCTGGCGCGGCGAGCCGATGTTGAAGGGCCGTCCGGCGATCTCATGGGCCTGGGCCTCCAGCTCGGCCATGCGAAGGCCGAACTCGCTGGACAGCCGCTTCAGCCGGTCGGGATCGATGCGAACCCCATTCAACTCCATGTCCGCCAGCACCGTCGGCATGCCGCGCTCCAGCGTCTCATAGACGGTGGACAGGCCCTCACGCGCCAGACGGGGTTTCAGAATACGCCATAGCCGCAGGGTCACATCCGCATCCTCGGCGGCATATTCCGAGGCCGGTTTCAGCGCGACGTGCCTGAAGGATTTCTGGCTCTTGCCAGTACCCGCCACGCTCTTGAACGGGATCGGCTCGTGGCCCAGGTGCAGGCGCGCCAGCTCGTCCATGCCGTGCCCGTGCAGTCCGCCCTCCAGCACATAGGAGATCAGCATCGTGTCGTCATAGGGCGCGACGCGTATGCCTCGACGCGCCATGACGGCGATGTCGTATTTGGCGTTCTGAAGCACCTTCAGGACCGACGGGTCTTCCAGCAGCGTCTTCAGCTTGGCCAGGGTCGTGGGCTTATCCAGCTGATGGATCGGCTCCGGCGCCTCGCCCGCTTCGCCGAAGAGACCGCCCTCGCCGGCCTGCGGCTCGTGCTCGTGCGTCAGGGGGATGTAGCAGGCCTCATTCGGCCCCACCGCCAACGACACGCCGCACAGGCCCGCATGGGTCGCCGACAACGTATCGGTCTCGGTGTCGAAGCCGACGACGCCGACCTCGGTCGCACGCGCGATCCAGCGATCCAGCGCCTCTTCAGTCTGAACGCATTCGTAGGCTGCGTGATCGAAGGTCTGAACCTCGGCCGGACCTTCGACGACCTGGCCGTAGCGAGGCGTCGCGACCGGCGCGTTCAGGTTCGGCGCGCGCTTGGGCGCAAAGGCGGAGACGTCGCTGGGCCCGGCCTTGCCGTCGCCAACGCGGCGCTGCAGCGAGCGGAACTCCATCGTCTCCAGAAAGGCCGACAGGATCGCGGGATCGGGATCGCGCACGGCGAAATCGTCAATCGCCTCGGGCGCCGGCGCATCGCAGGTCAGGCGCACCAGCTCGCGGGACAGACGGATCTGGTCGGCGAAGTCGATCAGAGTCTGGCGGCGCTTGGGTTGTTTGATCTCACCGGCGTTGGCCAGCAGGGTGTCCAGATCGCCGTATTCGTCCAGCAGCTGCGCCGCCGTCTTCGGTCCGATGCCTGGCGCACCGGGGACGTTGTCCACGCTGTCGCCGATCAGGGCCTGAAGATCGACCATCTTCTCAGGCGCAACGCCGAACTTTTCGAAGACCTCGGGCTCGGCCAGACGCCGGTCCTTCATCGGATCCCACATCACAACGCCGCCGCCGATCAGCTGCATTAGATCCTTGTCCGACGAGACGATCACCGCCTCCCCGCCTGCATCGCGCGCCTTGCAGGCGTAGGTGGCGATCAGGTCGTCGGCTTCATAGCCGGGCAGTTCGACGCAATGCACGCCGAACGCCGCCGTCGCCTCGCGCACCAGCGGGAACTGCGGGATCAGATCTTCGGGCGGCGGCGGGCGGTGGGCCTTGTATTGATCGTACAGGGTGTTGCGGAACGTCTTTTCCGAGTGGTCGAAGATGGCCACGAGATGGGTCGGACCATCGGCGCCCTTCATGTCCTTCAGCAGCTTCCACAACATGTTGCAGTAGCCCTGGACCGCGCCGACCGGCAGGCCGTCGGACTTTCTCGTTAATGGCGGCAGGGCGTGATAGGCGCGAAAGATGTAGGCCGAGGCGTCGATCATCCACAGCCGCAGCGCAGGGCCGTCCTGCGTCATCGGGCGTTCGGTCTCTGGATTTTCGGGCGCAGTCGTCTCGGTCATGGCCGGAACATAGGGCTCCAACGCCCCCGCGTCAGCGTCAGAATTCGGTCCAGCTCGATCCGGGATCGCGTTGACCCGGCTGGGCCTGCTGCTGACCCCAGGACACGACCATGAAGGCCTTGTGGCTGCGGATGCGATAGGTGCCGATCATCGGCACCACGGCGCCCAGCGGGGCACCGGTCTTGGCTTCGTAGAGGAAGCCGGAGAACTCGGCGACCCCGACCCGGTCGCGGTGGCTGTAGACCGACAGTTCCGGCAGGGAGACGACGTTGAAGGTCTCGTTGATCGGGATCCGCATCTCGGGAATGCCGAAGACGCGCCGCATCTGCTCCAGCGAAAGCGCGCCCGCGCGGATTTCGAACACGGCGTTCGCCTCGTCCTTGTTGCGGGCCAGGCTGAAACCGGCGTCCGAGATCGCCCCCCGGATCGCGCTGACGGCGTAGCGTGTGCCCTCGCCCTGGAAGTAGGCGTCGTCGATGAAGACCGAAGCGCCCGTCGGCAATGGCAGGACCAGCCCCTCGACCGCCCGGTCCGAGGCGCGCGCCAAGAGCAGCTGCTCCGTCGCCGTGCGGCCGGTGTTGCTCTCGGTGGTCGAGGCGCAGGCCGACAGCACGACCGCCGCAACCGTCAGCAGAGCCGCCGTCCGCGCCGTCATCACCAGGCGCCGACGTTCGGCATGGAGGCCCAGGGCTCGGCCGGCGCCAGCGACGCGCCTTCCTGAAGCAATTCGATGGAGATGCCGTCGGGCGAGCGGACGAAGGCCATGTTGCCGTCGCGCGGCGGACGGTTGATCGTCACCCCGCCGTCCATCAGCTTCTGGCAGGCGGCGTAGATGTCATCGACCTTGTAAGCCAGATGACCGAAGTTGCGGCCGCCCTGATACTCTTCCGGATCCCAGTTGAAGGTCAGCTCGACCTCGGGGCAGCGTTCCGCCGCCGACTGTTCCAGATTCTTGGGCGCTGCGAGAAACACGAGCGTGAACCGGCCCGCCTCGTTCTCGGTGCGGCGCACCTCCTGCAGACCCAGAAGGTCGCAATAGAAGTGCAGCGAGGCGTCGATGTCCTTTACCCGGACCATGGTGTGCAGATAGCGCAAGGCTCGTCTCCGTCCGAACAGCGTGTCAGCCGTCTATAGACCCAACCGCCGCAACACCGCGATTGAACTGAGGTTACGGTCTCAGTGGGCCTCGGGCGCGCGGGCGGCGGGGCTCAGATATTCGTTCTCGTCGTGGGTCTGGGCCGACAGGACGAAACGCCGGTCGCAATAGCCGCACTCGATGAAGTCGTCCTCACCCATGTCCATATAGACTAGCGGATGACCCAGGGCCCCGCCGCCGCCGTCGCAGGCCACGCGTTTGGTCGAGACGACGATCTCTTCGGGCGGCGGGATGATGGCGTCGGAATGGCGGGGAGGCATGGTCCGGTCCGGGTCTGAAAGGCTTGCGCGCTTCCTAGGCGGCGCAGGCCTGAAGGTCAAACCTCGGCGGTCCGGCGACCCAGCAGCCGGTTCAGCATCGCCTTGCGCTTCTTGAACAGCGTCAGGCCCAGACAGGCCGCGCCGACCCACAGACCGATCTCGCCGATCAGCAGCAGGGCGGCGCCGGCGATGGCGGCATGTGTCATCTCGATCTGACCGGTCTTGCCCGCCAGCAGCGCCAGTCCTCCACCGACATAGCCGATGGCGCAGACCGCCATGGCGACGAAGCCGATCAGGCGGGTGCGGGTCAGAGGCGTCTTGGCTTTTTGAACGGGGGTCACGGCGATCTCCATCAAGGTCGGTTGTCTTTATGACAAGCAAGCTAGACACATAGATGGGTGGCGTCAAGCACCATTGACACATGGACAGGTCTGCTTGTCGGATGGCGTCGGCGAGACAGGTTGGCGATTGCGGTCACTCGCCCTACCTATGCCGCTCGCCGTCCCGTCCGAGTGAATAGCCGACCATGTCAGAGACCCCCGCCCTGCCCGACAACGCCATCGAGGTGCGGGGACTGAAGAAGACCTATGCCGGATCCAAGAAGGCCGCGCCCAAGACGGCCCTGCGCGGCGTCGATCTGGTCATTCCGCGCGGCTCGGTCTTCGGCCTGCTGGGCCCGAACGGCGCCGGCAAGTCGACTCTGATCAACATCCTGGCCGGGGTGGTGAAGAAGTCCGAGGGCTCGGTGACCATCTGGGGTCGCGACATCGACAAGGAGCCGCGCGACGCCGCCGCCGCTCTGGGCGTCGTGCCGCAGGAGATCGTCGCCGACGTCTTCTTCACCCCGCGCGAATCGCTGGAGGTGCAGGCGGGCTTTTACGGCGTGCCCAAGGACGAGCGGCGGTCCGACGAACTGCTGGCTGCGCTGGGCCTGTCGGACAAGGCCAACGCCTATGTCCGCGCCCTGTCCGGCGGCATGAAGCGCCGCCTGATGGTGGCCAAGGCCCTGGTCCACAATCCGCCCATCCTGATCCTGGACGAGCCGACGGCCGGCGTGGACGTCGAACTGCGTCGCCAGCTGTGGGCCTACGTCCGCCGCATCAACGAAGAGGGGGTGACCATCGTCCTGACCACCCACTATCTCGAGGAGGCCCAGGAGCTTTGCGACACCATCGCCATCGTCAACCGGGGCGAAGTGGTGGCCTGCGAGCCGACGCCGCAGCTATTGCGCCGTCTGGACAGCCGAAATGTCGTCGTGACGCCGGAAACGCCCCAGGCGACGCCGCCGGCGCTGGCCGGTTTCGAGGTGACGCCCCGTCCGGGCGGCGCCTTCGCGGTCGCCTACAAGAAGGGGCAGTCGTCGGTCGAGCAGGTCATCAACGCCGTGCGCGCCGCCGGCGTCACCATCGCCGACATCACCACCGAAGATCCGGACTTGGAGGACGTCTTCCTGGCCCTGACCTACGGTGACATGTCGCGGGTCGATCCGACCAGGGACTAATCGACCTCGGCTAGGAATTCGAAGATCGCCGCCTTGGCCTCGGCCTCGTCCAACATGGGCGCGTGGCCGATGCCGGGAACCTCGACATAGGCCATGGTCGGGGCCGCCTTTTTCATCCGCGCGGCGATGTCGGCGCTCAGCAGATCCGAGCCGGCGCCCCGCACCAGCAGCGTCGGCTTCTTCTTCGCGAGGCGTCGGAACATGGGCCACAGGTTCGGGACCAGCGCCTTGGCGCCCGCCGCTCGGATCGGCACGGCGATGTCGGGATCGTAGTCCAGCGCGATCTCGCCGTCGGGCTGCTGGCGGAAAATGCGCCGGGCGAAGGCGTCCCAGTCCGCATCGGTATAGTGCGGGAAGGCCACCGCATTGATCCGCTTCGCATAGGCCGTCGCATCGGCCCAGGAGCCGATCTCGACCGGCTGGCCGCTGTAGGCGGCGATGCGCGCCAGACCTTCCGGCGCCACCTCCGGCCCGATGTCGTTCAGGATCGCGGCGACCACCGCCTTGGGCCGCATCGCCGTCAGCGCCATGGTGATCAACCCGCCCATGGAGGTGCCGACGAAGACCGCTTTATCGATCCCGGCCTGCTCCATCAGGGCCAGCACGTCGCGCGCATAGACGTCGGGCATATAGGTCATGGGGTCGGGCGCACGGTCCGACAGGCCGCGCCCGCGCACATCCACCGCCAGCACCCGCCGCCCGCTCTGGGCTAGCAGTGGCGCGATGGCTTCGAAATCGGCGCTGTTGCGGGTCAGGCCGTGGATGGCGATCACCGGGGGACGCGCGACGCCGGAACCGGGCGCATAATCCCGCGCAAAGAGCGTGAGCCCATCCGGCGAGGTCCAGCGGCGTTCAACGAATGGATAGGGCGCGCTCATTGGCGATGTCCTCCGATTTTGGCTCAAAATAATTCACCAAGCGAGGAAATGCGACGCCCGGTCTTAGAGACCGACCACATCGCGCACGAAGGCGTCCAGATCTCCGCCTTTGAAAAGGTAGCCCGCCACCCCGGCCCGCTCACCGGCCTGCAGATCCCGCTTCTGATCGCCGACGATGAATGACTGCGTCGGGTCCAGATCATGCTCTTCGATGGCGCGCAGCAACATGCCCGGATTGGGCTTGCGATCAGGGTGGTCGGGATGGCGATAGCGCGCCTCGATCGCCTCGGGATGGAAGGGCGCGGAATAGACGGCGTCGATGATCGCCCCCTTTTCGGCCAGTCGCGCGACCAGCAGATCGTTGAAGGCGTTCATCGTCTCTTCGCTGAACAGGCCTCGCGCCACACCCGACTGGTTCGTCACGATCACGGTGCGATAACCGGCCTGGTTCAACCGCCGCACCGCCGCCGCCGCGCCCGGGATCAGCGTCAGATGCTCCGGACGATGCGGATAACCGCTGTCCTCGATCAGCACCCCGTCCCGATCCAGAAAGGCGGCGGGCCAGCGGGTCATGCGTTGCTCCGAAGCAGTTCAGAAAAGGCGGTCATCAGGTGGTAGAGGCTGGAGGCGGGCGCCGCCGCATCGTGCGAGCGGCCTTGGGCGTCGTAGCTGTCCACCCAGAGGCCCGGCACAGCGGTGGCCAGATGCGTGTCGAACACGGCGGCGATCATTGCCGAAACGCCTGCGTCGCCAAAACTCAACCCCGTGCGGATGGCCTCGGTTTGGGCCCAAAGACGGCGTCCGTCATCCAGCACCTCTCCCGTCGGGCCGATCTCACGGATGGCGAACCCGTCGCGATAACCCTGCGCCGCCGCTCGACGATGCAGCGCCGCGGCCAAATCTGAGTCGTCCCCGGCCTGTTTCAGCAGCCAGGCCCATTCTTCGAGGTGGCCCGGCTCGATCACACGACCCGTCGCCGGATCGGCGGACCAGTCCTCGGTGAAGTATTCGCGGATCGCGCCGTCGATCAGGAAGCGGTGTTTGCACAGGTCCAGCGACACCCGCGCCGCCGCCTCGAACGCGGGATCGGGCGCAATCGCCTGCCAGGCGAGCGTGGCCTCCAGCATATGCATGTGGGGATTTTGACGACGCGGCAGGCGTGGCGGCAAAGCCTCTTCCCATCCTCCCTGCGAAGACGCCATCAACCGATCGATCGCAGCCAGCGTCTCAAGCGCCAGAGGCCGCGCTCGCGCATCATCCAGGACGCGGTTCGCCGCCGCGAGCGCGAACAGGACGAAGGCCAGGTCGTAGAGATCGGGCGTCTCATCGACCACCACGCCGTCGTCATCGGTCGCCGAGACCCAGAGGCCGTCGTCACGCCGGCGGTCGGCTATCAGTTGATCCAGCCCGGCCTTGGCCACCGCACGGCCCTGCGCCCATCCCAAGGCGGCCGCTTCGCAGAACACATAGATCTGACGCGCCTGAACCCGCGTGCGACGACGAAGGCCGGTCACCGGCCGGCCGTCGAAATCCAGTTGCTCGAAGAAGCGCCCCTGAGCGTCCACGCCCCGCTCGGCCCACAGCGGCAGGACATGGTCGAACAGCCAGTTCGAGACCCTGGTCCGGGTGGCGGAAAGCGTCGTCATGGCGCTGGCTTAGGCCGCAAGCCGACGGGCGCCAAGACCTGTGTGCGGTAGCAAAGGGCAACGCGATGTGACGCCGCGCGATTTGGCCCGCGCGCCCGATCTTGCTAGGACGACCCGACATTCGCGGCCCGCCTGTCCGGCCGCCGCCCCCGATTCCCCCGTGGAGAGCGTCCCCCATGATCCCCTTCATCGACCTTCAGGCCCAGCGCCAGCGCCTCGGCGGCAAGATCGAGGCCGCCGTTCAGGAAGCCGTTGTCGGCGGCGCCTGGGTCATGGGTCCGCAGGTCCGCCAGTTCGAGGCCGACCTCGCCGCCTTCGGTCAGGCCAAACACGCCTTGGGCTGCGGCAACGGCACCGACGCCCTGATCCTGCCGTTGATCGCCTGGGGCGTTCGCACCGGCGACGCCGTCTTCTGCCCCAGCTTCACCTTCACGGCCACGGCCGAGGTCGTGCCGTGGCTGGGCGCCTCGCCCGTGTTCGTGGACGTCGACGCCCACACCTACAATATGGACCCGGCCAAGCTTGAGGCGGCCATCGAAGCGGTCAAGGCCGAAGGTCGCCTGACGCCCAAGGTGGTCATCGCCGTCGATCTGTTTGGTCAGCCGGCCGACTATCCCGCCATCCGCGCTATCTGCGACCGCCACGGGCTCAAGCTGATCTCGGATTCGGCGCAGGGCTTCGGATGCACCCTGAACGGCGACCATCCGCTGAAGTGGGCCGATGTCACCACGACCAGCTTCTTCCCGGCCAAGCCTTTGGGCTGCTACGGCGACGGCGGGGCGGTGCTGACAGACGACGACGATCTGGCTCAGGAAATGGATTCCCTTCGCGTGCACGGCAAGGTCGTCGCCAAGGACCTGGAGGCCGGCGCCGCCGCCTTCGCCCACGACCCCAAATATCTGGCCATGCGCATCGGCATGAACAGCCGGCTGGACACCATCCAGGCCGCCATCCTGATCGAGAAGCTGAAGGTCTTCGGTCAGGAGATCGAGTGGCGCAACCGGATCGCCGCCCGCTACAACGAACGCCTCGCACCCCATGTCTCGGCCGTGCCCCACGTCATCGACGGCGGCGTTTCCATCTGGGCGCAATACACGATCGAGCATGAGGATCGCGACGGGCTGGCCGCGCACCTGAAGGATCGCGGCGTGCCCACCGCCGTCTATTATCCGGTGCCGATGCACATGCAGCCGGCCTATCAGCGCTTCCCGCAGGGCGCGGGTGGCCTGCCCGTCACCGAACGACTGAGGGACCGGGTCCTCAGCCTGCCGATGCACGCCGATCTGGACGAGGCGACCCAGGACAAGGTCGTCGCCGCCGTCGCCAGCTACAAGGGCTAAGCCGATGCCGAATACTCCCGCCCTCAAGATCGGCGTCGCCGGCGTCGGTGTCATGGGCCGCAACCATGCGCGCGTCGCGGCCGAGATGCGCGAGTTCGATCTGACCACCGTCTTCGATCCCGATGCGGTGACGGCCGAGGGCGTCGCCGCCGCGTATGGCGCATCGCCCGTCACGGCGGCTGAAGCCTTCGTCGATGCCGGTCTGGACGCCGCCATCGTCGCCACGCCCAACCGATTCCACGCCGAAATCGGCGTCGCCCTGCTGGAAAAGGGCGTCCACGTTCTGGTGGAAAAGCCGATCGCCGCCAGCGTCGCCGACGCCCAGCGCATGATCGATGCGGCCAAGGCCAATGACCGCGTTCTGATGGTCGGTCAGGTCGAGCGCTTCAATCCTGCGGTCGAAACCGTCAAGCGCGCCGTCGCCGACGACGACATCATCTCGATCCAGATAACCCGCGTCGGTCCCTTCCCGCCCCGCATGGGCGAGGTCGGCGTGGTCATCGACCTGGCGGTGCACGACATCGACATCATCCGACACCTGACGGGCTCCGAGATCGTCGAGGTCCAGCCGCAACTGGCCCGCACGCGCGCGGACCGCGAGGACACGGCCTTGCTTCAGTTCCGCCTGGACAGCGGGGTGATCGCCCACATCACCACCAACTGGGTCACCCCCTACAAGACCCGCACGCTGCAGGTCGCGACCAAAACCAAATTCATCGTCGCCGATCTGATCACGCGCCAGGTCACCGAATATTTCGGCCAGCAACCGGACGGCTCCTATTCGACCCGGATGCTGAACAGCTGGCCGGCCGAACCGCTGAAAAAAGAACTGGAGGCCTTCGCCCGCGCCATCACGACCGGCGAAACACCGGCCGTCACCGGCGAAGACGGTCTGCGCAATCTCGAGGTCGCGCTGCGCTGCCTCGGCGAGCACTGATCGGGTCAGGCCCCGTTCTCGCCGCAAAACCTGAGGAAGAGAAACGTATGCGCCGTATCACCGCCACCGCTCTCGCCCTGATCGCCGTTGGTTCGGCGGCGGCGCCCGCCCATGCGGACACCCGCTACCTGGCCTATAATGCATCGGACAGAATAACCCAGGCGCTGACCAAGGGCGTCACCTTGCAGGTGCGGCGCGGTCTGTTCGGCGCGGTGCAGGTCGAGCGTCTGTTCTCCACTACTGCACGCGGCACTGCGGGCTTCACGCGCGGCGGACCGGACGCCGCGCGACGCGTTTTGCCGCAAGGCGCTGAGGAAAACGACATCTACGCCATCGATCAGGATGGCGACGGCCGCGGCCTGTCGCGCGCCCTGTGTCCCGGCGCCGACGAGGTTTGGCTGATCATGGGCCGCGTGCGTGCGCCCCGTCCCCTGACCATGCAGGCTGTGGGTCGGTGGTCGGACGGCGCCTATCGGCACTGCGTGACGCTCAGCTACGACTGGCGCGGCGAATGGGCGACGGCGCCGCAGGCGCAAACGCCGCGAGACTGATCCGCGTCCTGACTGTTTCATAATCAGCACGCGCAAGCGTCGATTGTGACGGTTTGACTTTTATGCTCACCAGTGACACTTTGAGCACAGGAACGGCGGCGGCCGTTCTACCGCCCTGGAATATCCCCCTCCCCGGCGGCGAGAGAGACGAACCTCCCAGAGCCCGGCCCGTCGCGGCCGGGCTTTTTTTACGCCGCGCGCCTGCTAGACGGGGGCATGACCCTTCGCCTCGCCACCTGGAACATCAACTCCGTCCGCCTGCGCATCGACCAGGTCGCCCGTTTCGTCGCCGAACGCGCGCCAGATGTCCTGATGCTGCAGGAGATCAAATGCACCACGGACCAGTTCCCGCGCGGCGCCTTCGAGGAGATGGGCCTGCCCCACCTTCGCGTGGCGGGCCAGAAGGGCTGGCACGGCGTCGCGATCGCCAGCCGCCTGCCCCTTGAGGACAGCGACACATTCCAAGTCTGCAAACTGGGTCATGCGCGCTGCGTCTCGGCCCGCGTGTCCGGCATCGATGTGCAGAACTTCTATATCCCGGCCGGCGGCGACGTTCCCGACCGGGCCCTGAACCCCAAGTTCGATCACAAGATGGACTTCTACGAACAGCTGACCGCCATCGTGGCCAGGCAGGACAGGTCTCGCCCTCTGGTCATGGCCGGCGACTTCAACATCGCACCGGGAGAGGGCGATGTCTGGAACCACCGTTATATGTCCAAGATCGTCAGCCACACGCCGATCGAGGTGGAGACCCTGAACCGGCTTCAGGAGACGGGCGGTTTCGCCGATGTGCTGCGCGACCGTTTCCCTGAGCCCCAGAAACTGGCCAGCTGGTGGAGCTATCGCGCCGCCGACTTCCGCAAATCGAATCGCGGTCTGCGCCTGGACCACATCTGGACGTCGCCCGGCCTGACCCCCGCCGTGGTGAAGGACACCGCCCGCATCCACGACGATGTCCGCGAGTGGGATCGTCCCAGCGACCATGCGCCGGTCACGGTCGATCTGGACGTCTGATCCTCAATAGACGGCGACCGGCTTGACCGACGCCGGCGCCTTTCGCCCCCGGCCGACCTTTCTGGCGGCGCGCCCGAGCCGGATCACCGCCTCGTCCAGCTGATCTTCCGGCAAAGTATAGGGCAGGCGCAGCCGGCGTTCGAAGGCGCCATCGACGCCGAATCGCGGACCGGCGGCGAGGCGCAGGCCTTCGGCCTCGGCCGCGATCGTGAGAGCGGAACTGATCGGCTGCGGCAGCCGCGCCCATAGAGACAGGCCTCCAGCCGGGCGCGGACAGACCCAGTCAGGCAGTTTTTCAGCGAGCCGCGCCCGCAGATGATCCCGCCGGGCGCGCAAGAGGGGCCGGCGCGCCGCCAAGGCCTTGCCGCCGTCGTTCAAAAGTTCGACCGCCGCCAGCTGCTCCAGGATCGGAACGCCCAGATCGAAGCTGGCGCGACTTTGGGCCAGACGTTGGATCACCGCCCGGTCAGCGCGAATCCAACCGATCCGCAAACCACCCCACACGCTCTTGGACATCGAACCCAGTCTGACGATCCGCGGCGCATCGACGGCCGAGGCGCTGAGCGCCGGCGGTCCGCTCAAGGTCAGTTCGACCAGGGTCTCGTCCAGCACCAGCAGAGTCTCCGACCCCTTCAGCCCCGCCAGCAAGCGCGTCCGGTCCGCCGCTCGCATCATCCGCCCGGTCGGATTGTTGTGGTCCAGCACCAGATAGGCCATCGCCGCGTTGCTGCTTCGGCAGGCCGCAATCAGACCCTCGACATCCCAACCCTCCTCGCCCTCGCCGTCCGGCAAGGCGACGGGCACGGCGCGACCGCCCGCCGCCAGGATGGCGTCGATCGCCTGCGGATAGGTGGGATGGTCGAACACCACCGGGGCGCCGGGGCGCGTCGTCAGGCGCAGCAGATGGACCAGTCCGTTGTGCGCGCCATGCGTGATCAGAATCTGCCCCGACGAGGTCGCCAGGCCGCGCCGCCGATAGCCGGCCGCCACCGCCTCACGCAGTTCCTCCAGCCCCGCCGTCTCATAACCATGTCCTGGCAGGTTCGCCGGCAACCGCTCCAGCGCCCGCACATAGGCCGCATGCACATTGGGATCGGCCGGCAGGACGGCGGCGGTCAAGTCGATCAGGCCGGGCTTGTCCGTTTGCGTCGCCTCGTGACGTGGCGTCGGTCCGTTCGGCAGGCTGGTGCGTGCAGCGGCGCCCTGCCCGCCAGTCAGGAACTCGTCATCCCGCAAGCGTCCGTAGGCGGCCGAGACGGTCGTTCGGCTCAAGCCCAGCGCTTGGGCCAGTTCCCGCTCGCCCGGTAACCGCGCCGCCAAAGGCAGTCGTCCGTCCAGAATCAGCAGTCGTACCGCACCCGCCAGCTGTCGATAGGCCGCGCCCGCGCCCGGCGACCGCCAGGCGCCGAGATGGCGCGTTAGAGAAACAAGACCGATCGACCGCGACGACATGAGGCCAGAATGGCATAACTGGCTCTATTTTCGATAGCCAGTTTGGCGCATCAGATCGATTTATGACCCGTCGCCTGATCCAGCTCTTCGCCGGCCTTTTTCTCTACGGCCTGTCCATCGCCCTGATCGTCCGCGCCGATCTCGGGTTGGATCCGTGGGATGTGCTGAACCAAGGGGTGTTCGAGCGGTTTGCGAAACCCGCCGGGATCAACTTCGGTCTGGTGGTCAATCTGATCGGTATGGCCGTGTTGCTGCTATGGATTCCCCTGCGCCAGAAGCCAGGGATCGGGACCGTCGCCAATGTGCTGGTCATCGGCACGGTCGCCAATTTCGGCCTGGACTGGATCCCGTCCGACCTGGACCTACCGCTCCGGGCCGGCCTACTGATCGGCGGCATCGTCCTGAACGGCGTGGCCAGCGGGGCCTATATCGGCGCAGGCCTCGGTCCCGGCCCCCGCGACGGCCTGATGACCGGCATCGTTGCGCGCACAGGCTGGCCGGTGAAATGGGTGCGGACGGCCATCGAACTAGCCGTTATCGCCGTCGGCTGGCTGTTGGGCGGCTCGGTCGGGGTGGGCACGGTGCTCTACGCCCTGGCCATCGGCCCGCTGGTCCACGTCTTCCTGCCGCTTTTCACGATCCGCCGATAACTTCCGTCAGCCTTGGGCCGTCCGCCGGTTTGATCGAGGTGAAGCGGCCTAATGCGAAAGTCGTCGCATCAAGGCCTTCACGGCCTTGGCGTGACCATGGTCCAGATCGCCCTCGGGATAGAGGTCGATGCGGACCTGCGGCGTCAGCCCGCGTCCTTCAAGCAGATGGCCTTGCGGATCGACGTAAAGCTCCATGGGCATGGCGAAGCGCCAACCATTGGCGAGAACCACGGGGCTCTGATCCGAAAACGCGCCTCTCGTCCGGGTCCCGGCGTGCGTGACATTGGGCAGAACCGTCATCATCTGGCTGAATGTCTCGCCGGCGCTGACGGTGATATCGCTGGTCAGAAGCCAGACAGGGCCGTGATAGCCCGGTCGATCCGAGGGTCGCACCTCCACGACCTGCGGAGCGACGCCCGATCCCCAGCCCCTCTTGGTGTAGGCGACGCGCGGCTGGTCGGCGAAACGCGACGCGATCAACCGGCTGACAGAGTCATAACCGCCGCGATTGTTGGACACGTCCACGATGACTGCTCGCGTCCCGTCGAAAGCGATCATCGCTTCGTCCAGCGCGGCTTCCAGCGGCTCTGTGGAAGCGGCGTCCTCGGCGTCGAACCCTCCCATGGTCACGATCGCCAGATAGCCTACGCCGTCGTTCACATCCCAGAAGACCCGATTGTTGGCGACGGCGTGACCTTCACCGTCAAGGATGGTCTGAAGGACGCCTTCGCGCCACGCGCCCAGCCACGCTCTCTCGGGTCTTGGCTCGGAGCGGGCGTTGACCGCGTCCAGGGTTCGTCCGCTCGACACCTGAAGGTCCTGATCGCGGCCTTCGATTTCTGCGCTCAGTTCGATATGTGCGTCATCCAGTCCTGATAGAAGGTCGGCGGCGGCGGCGAACGCCTGAGGGGGGTTGGCGTCTGTGAAAGACGCCTAAGCACCTCGCTGCGACGGGCTTGGAAATCGATCTTTCGAGCCTCGAAACCGGGATAGTAGGCCTGCATCAAATCCGAGATGGCCAGGACGGCGGCACGGTCGCTCGAATCTGGATGTTGGCAGGCCGGGGGCAAAGCCGGCAGCCTGTCGAACACATAGATGCTCGCCTGATCGTCGTGCGCTTCGGTCAAGCCTATGCCGCCAGCCACGGCGACGACGGCGGCGAAGCTGTCTTTCAGATCTTCCCCATCAGGGTCGGGCCAGCAGACCCCGCCAGCCTCGTGATAGACCCGGAGGTCTTGCCCGGCGCGGACGATCACCAGGCCATAGCCGCGCGATCGGAATACGCCGTCCGGCGCCACGGACGGCATCGGTGATTGCTGGAGCAAGGCGGCGAGGGCGAAGGCGGCGATCATGCCGTTTCATCGCCTGCGCGAACGCTGTCGTCCAGGCGCTTTCAGGGTTGAAGTCGATACCCGCCCGCATCGGTCAGCAGCAGACGCGCATGGCCCGGTTCCGGTTCGATCTTCTGGCGCAGGCGATAGATATGGGTTTCCAGCGTATGGGTCGTGACCCCGGCGTTGTAGCCCCAGACCTCGGTCAGCAACTCTTCGCGCGACACCGGTTTGGCCCCGGCGCGATAGAGGTATTTCAGGATATTAGTTTCCTTCTCGGTCAACCGCACCTTCTTGCCCTTTGAGTCCATCAGCACCTTGGCGGCGGGCCGGAACTCGTAGGGGCCGATGGTGAAGACGGCGTCTTCCGACTGTTCATGGCTGCGCAGATGGGCGCGGATGCGCGCCAGCAGCACGGCGAACCGGAAGGGCTTGGTGACATAGTCGTTGGCCCCGGCGTCCAGACCCAGGATGGCGTCGGCGTCCGCCGATTGCGCCGTCAACATGATCACCGGGGTCGAAACCCCGTCCTTGCGCAACAGGCGACAGGCCTCGCGGCCATCCATGTCGGGCAGATCGACGTCCAGCAGGATCAGGTCGGCGCGGATCTCGCGCCCCATCCGCACCCCGTCCGTGGCGGTCGACGCCTGCTGGGTGCGAAACTCCTCGTGCAGGTTCAGCTGCTCGGCCAGGGCCTCGCGCAGGTCGTCGTCGTCGTCGATGATCAGAATGGTCTTGGGCGTAGGCATGGGACAGACAATGGCGAGGCTTGGCCCCCGCGCCAAGGCTTGGGGGTGCGAATATTCACATCGGGTTACGAGCTAGAGGGCGTTTCGGGTCGATTTCGTTCCCCGAACAAGGCCGTTCCGACCCTGACGTGCGTCGCGCCGCACCGGATGGCGGTCTCGTAGTCGCCGCTCATACCCATCGACAGGACCGACAAGCCGTTGCGTTCGGCCATGGCCCGCAACATCTGAAAATGCGGCTCTGCGTCCTGATCCGCCGGGGGAATGCACATCAGACCCTCGACCGTCAGCCCATAGGTGTCGCGGGCCGCTTCGATCAGGGCGTCGGCGGCATCGGGCAGGACCCCGGCCTTCTGGGGCTCCGCGCCCGTGTTCACCTGGACCAGGACGCGCGGCGATCGGCCGCGCTTTTCGCCCGCCTGCGCCAAGTCTCGCGCCAGTTTTTCACGGTCCAGGGTTTCGATCACGTCGAACAGGGCGACTGCATCCTCGGCCTTGTTGGTCTGCAACGGGCCTATCAGCCGCAGTTCCAGACCCGGCAGTTCCCCGCGACGGTCAGCCCAACGGCCCTGCGCCTCCTGCACCCGGTTCTCGCCGAAGATCCGCTGACCCGTCGCCAGTATGGCGTCGATGGCCTCGGGGGCTTGCGTCTTGGAGACGGCGGTCAGGGTCACATCCGCTGGATCCCGACCGGCTGCATGGCAGGCGGCGTCGATACGCGCCTGCACCTCGGCGACCCTTTCGGCGATGGACGGGGCGGAAAAAGCGGAGGAAGAAGAGGTCATGATCCTGCCGGCCGGTTACAGCGACGATGCGCGCGCGCTCTGGAACGCCGCGACCGCTCTAAACCGCGCCGCCGCCGCTGTCAGCCCGGCAGCCGCAGCCTTGCCGCCGATGCTGTTCTTCACCGACCCGGATCGCACGCCCAGACCGTGGGAGACGGCGGCGCGCCTGCCCGCCGGCTCGGCGGTGGTCTATCGCGCCTTTGGCGCCTCCAATGCCGTCGAGACGGGGCATCGGCTTCGGGATGCGACGGCCGGTCGGGACGTGAAATTGCTGGTTGGGCTGGACCCTGATCTGGCCGAGGCGATCGACGCCGACGGGCTACACCTGCCCGAACGGGCGGCGGACCAAGCAGCGCGCATCCGCTCGGACCGACCTGGCTGGATCCTGACGGCGGCCTGGCATGGCTCTTCGGCCGCGCCCGAAGACCTGAACGCCCTGATCCTGTCGCCGGTGTTTTCGGCGGGCGGCGCGTCCGCCGGTAAAGCCGCATTGGGCGTCACTGCATTCGAACAGCATGTGAAAGCCGCCGGCCTGCCGGTCTATGCGCTGGGCGGCGTCACGCCAGAGAACGCCGCAACGCTTGCACGCACAGGCGCATGCGGCTTAGCAGCGGTGAATGCGATTCAGTCAGCGTTTCGCTGACCGGTCGAAATCAGAACTTGAAGATGGTTTCCAGACGGACGCGGGGCTGGGCCCGGCCGTTGGTTTCGGGCGCGCGGGCCGGATCGGCTTCCGGCGAGCTGACGGCGGCGGCGGCGCCCACACGCAGACGGTCGTTCAGGCGGTAATAGGCGCCGGCCTCGACATCACCCCAGTCGGTCTCGCGACCCACGGGCTGATTCAGGTTGAAATCCAGACCCCAGCGGCCACGGTCGTTGAGGCGCAGACCGCGACGCTGCGGCGCCGGCGCGTTGCGCTGCGCCGCCTGGGCCTCCGAAAGGGAAACGGTGGATGTGCTTTGGGCGAGCGCCGACGTCGACGCTGCCATCGCCGTCGTCGCCACCATCACAGCCAGGAAACCACCGAACCGCATACCAAATCCTTCGAACCCCGCCATGAGGCGGCGTTTCAACCCTGAACCGACCTTATATGGTCGTGAGCCCCGCGATTAGACACCGGGTGTCTACGCGGTCAACGCAATGAGCCGGCGATAACAAGGTTCCCGCACATTGTTGTCGGCGTATGTGTCTCAAGCGTCACGGGATTCAGGCGGATTCCGGCGAAATCTCACATGCCCTTCACAAAACACCGCGACGTGCGATGCGACGGGAACCGACTTCGCCTTGTCATCGCCCCTTTTCGCCGTGTTATAGAGCCTGGCAGTCGGCATTTCTCATGCCGTGCGCGCGTGCGGGCGAGGGCTCTCACGTCCCTGAGTTTACGGAGACTTCTCTTGATGAGCCTCAACAAGGCCCTGGTTCGGAACGTCGCGGTCGTGCTGGTCTCGGGCGTGGCCCTGGGCGCGTCCCTGTCGGCCTGCTCGAGCATTCCCTTCGTCGGCGGCAAGAAGTCTGCGCCCAAGACGAACGTGCAACAGGGCATCGGCGTCAACGCCTTCCTGTGGCGCGCCTCGCTCGACACCCTCAGCTTCATGCCGCTGCTGACCGCCGATCCGTGGGGCGGCGTCATCAACTATGACTGGTACATCAACCCCCAGACGCCGAACGAGCGCTTCAAGGCGACCGTCTTCATCTTGGACACCCGTCTGCGCGCCGACGCGCTGAACGTCACGGTGACCAAGGAAGTGAAGGGCGCCGATGGTCAGTGGACCGCCGCCCCGGTTGCCGCCCAGACCGAGGCCGATCTGGAAAACGCCATCCTGACCAAGGCGCGCCAGCTGAACCTGTCGAACGCCGGCTAAAGCCGACGCTCGCTTTATTTCTAGGCGCTACCGCCCTTTGGGCTACTTGAGCGCCTACTGGTTTAGTTTCGTCAGACCTGCTGGGAACGCCGAAACGCATTACTTCTTGGGCGCTGTCGTCCTTCGGGCTAGTTGAGCCGGGAGGGCGTCAGCGCCCTTTCGACTTTCAGGACGACCGTGGCCCGTTACGAACCCAAGACCGCCGAACCCCGCCAGCAGGCCCGATGGGCCGAGGCTTCCGCCTTCGTCACGAAGGACACCGGCCGGCCGAAATATTACGTGCTCGAGATGTTCCCCTATCCGTCGGGCAACATCCACATGGGTCACGCCCGCAACTATGTGATGGGCGACGTGGTGGCGCGGTCCAAGCGCGCGCAAGGGTACGATGTTCTGCACCCGATGGGCTGGGATGCCTTCGGCATGCCGGCCGAAAACGCGGCCATGGAGCGCGGCATCCATCCCAAGGGCTGGACCTATTCCAACATCGCCAACATGCGCGAGCAGCTGAAGCTGCTGGGTCTGTCGCTGGATTGGTCGCGCGAGTTCGCCACCTGCGACCCGGAATACTACGGCAAGCAGCAGGCCTGGTTCTTGGAGCTGTATCGGCGCGGTCTGGTTTATCGCAAGGATGCGGTGGTCAACTGGGATCCCGTCGACAACACGGTCCTCGCCAACGAACAGGTGATCGATGGACGCGGCTGGCGCTCGGGCGCCTTGGTCGAGAAGCGCAAGCTGAACCAGTGGTTCCTGCGCATCACCGACTATGCGGACGACCTGATCGACGGCCTGAAGACCCTGGACCGCTGGCCGGAAAAGGTTCGGCTGATGCAGGAGAACTGGATCGGCAAGTCCAAGGGCGCGACCCTGTGGTGGGACATCGCCGAGGCGCCGGCCTTCCTGCCCGCCTCCCCCGAGGGCGAACCCAATCACGCCCGCGATCCGATCGAGGTCTACACCACCCGCCCCGACACCCTGTTCGGGGCCAGCTTCCTGGCCCTGGCGCCCGACCATCCCCTGACAAAGGCCATCGCCGAACACCGACCGGACGTGGCGGAGTTCATCAAGGCCTGTGCTCAGACGGGCACCAGCGAAGCCGAGATCGAAAAGGCCGAGAAGCTGGGCGTGGATCTGGGCGTTCGCGTCCGCCACCCCTTCGATCCGGACAAGACCCTGCCGGTCTGGGCCGCCAACTTCGTGCTGTCGACCTATGGTTCGGGCGCCATCTTCGGGTGCCCGGCCCATGACCAGCGCGACCTCGACTTCGCCCGCAAATACGATCTGCCGGTGACGCCTGTGGTCAAGCCCGACGACGCCGACACGGTCGAGATCGGAACCGAGGCCTATGTCGGCCCCGGCCGCATCTTCAACTCCGACTTCCTTAACGGCATGGACGTCGAGGCCGCCAAGGCCGCCGCGATCGCCAAGGTGGAGGCCGCAGGCCAGGGCCGCGCCGAGACCATCTATCGCCTGCGCGACTGGGGTGTTTCGCGCCAACGGTATTGGGGTTGCCCGATCCCGATCATCCACTGCCCGTCCTGCGGCGTCGTCGAGGTGCCCGCCGATCAGTTGCCGGTGGTCCTGCCCGATGATGTGACCTTCGACGTGCCGGGCAATCCTTTGGCGCGTCACGCGACCTGGAAGCACGTCAAATGCCCGTCGTGCGGCGCGGATGCTACGCGCGAGACCGACACGCTCGACACCTTCGTCGATTCCAGCTGGTATTTCGCCCGCTTTACCGATCCGACGGCCGAGGCCCCCATCGATAAGGCCGCCGCCGACCGTTGGCTGGCCGTCGATCAGTATATCGGCGGGGTCGAGCACGCGGTCCTGCACCTGCTGTACGCCCGCTTCATCACCCGCGCCCTGTCCGACGCCGGCATGCTGTCGGTAAAGGAGCCGTTCGCCGGCCTGTTCACCCAGGGCATGGTTGTCCACGAAACTTATCGCCGCGCCGACGGCGCCTGGGTCGAGCCGACCGACGTGGAGCTCAAGAACGACAACGGCATCCGCTCGGCCCGCCAGCTTTCGACCGGCGAGACCCTGGTCATCGGCGACATCGAGAAGATGTCCAAGTCCAAGAAGAACGTCGTCGCTCCGGCCGAAATCCTGGAAAGCCACGGCGTGGACGCCGGTCGCCTGTTCGTCCTGTCCGACAGCCCGCCCGAGCGGGACGTGCAATGGACCCCTGGCGGCGTGGAGGGCGCCAGCCGCTTCGTCCAGCGCGCCTGGACCCTGTTCGACACCTATGACGCCGGTTTCGCCGGCGAGGACAAGGCCAACGCCGACCTGCTGCGCGAGACGCACAAGGCCATCAAGGCCGTGTCCGAAGGGGTCGAAGGCTTCCGCTTTAACTCGGCCATCGCCAAGCTCTACGCCTTCGTCGCCACCATTCGCGACACCGCACAGGCTGGCGGCGACGCCAAGCGTCAGGCCCTGTCGGCGCTGGCCCGTCTGATCGCCCCCTTCACCCCGCACCTGGCCGAAGAGGCCTGGACGCGCCTGGGGGAAGACGGGATGGTTCTGGACGCGCCGTGGCCCGTGTGGGACGCTGCGCTCGCGGCCGACGATGAGGTGGTTCTACCCATCCAGATCAACGGCAAGCGTCGCGCGGAAATCCGCGTGCCGCGCGGCATGGAGCCGTCCGAGGTCGAAGCCCTGGTCCTGGCCGACGAAACGGTCAAGGCGCGGCTGGAGGGTTTGAGTGTGAAGAAGATCGTCGTGGTCAAGGACCGCATCGTCAATCTGGTGGCCGGCTGATGCGTATTGCGGCGGCTTGCGCGGTTCTCGCGTCTCTGGCGGTTTCCGCCTGCGGCTTCACGCCCATGTACGCCGAGCCGGCCGTGGGTTCTTCCCTGCGCCGGATCGCCGTCACGACCCAGGATGACCGCCTTGGCTATCGCCTGCGCGAGCAGCTGGAAGACGTCCTCGCCTGGGATCGCGGCGCGACGCCGCTGTATCGTCTGACGACAGAGGTCCAGCAGAACCGCCGCTCGCTGGGTCGCCGCATCGACGACACCGCCACCCGCTATGAGCTGACGGTCAAGGCGACCTGGACCCTGACCCCGGCCGCCGGGGGAACGCCTGTCAGCGGCACGGAAACGGTCACCACGACCTACGCCACCGCCGACCAGCCTTATGCCGCCATCGCCGCCCAGCAGGACGGCGAGGAGCGCGCCGCGGCCGAACTGGCTCGCCTGATCCGACTGGATCTTATGCAGGCGCTGTCGAACCCGTGATCTTGGCCAAACGCCCCGAGATCGATCGCTTCCTGAAGGCGCCCGATCCGGCGATCCGGGCGGCGGTGATCCACGGCAAGGACCGGTCGGGCGTCGCCGAGCGGGCCGAGGTGTTGTGCAAAACGGTCACGCCCGACCTGAACGACCCCTTCAACGTCACCGTCCTGACCGACAGCGACATCGATGGCGATGAAACGAAGCTGGAAGAAGCGCTGACGGCCATGTCCCTGATGGGCGGCCGTCGTCTGGTGCGCATCCGTCTGTCGGCGCTGAAGCCCGGCGTGGACAAGGCTGTCGCAGCCGCGCTGAAGATCCACGCCGACGGCGGCTACAATCCCGACGCCATGATGGTGGTCGAGGCCGACCAGCTGGGCCGCGAATCCGCGCTCAGAAAGGCGGCCGAGAAGGAAAACGGCGCGGTCGGCATCGTCTGCTACGAGGACGAAACCGGCGATGTCGCCCGCATGGTCCGTGAAGCCCTGGCCGCCGACAAGGTGGGCCTGACCTCCGACGCCCTGGACCGTTTCGTCGCCCGCCTGCCGCGCGAGCGGGGCTTGATGCGGCAGGAGATCGAGCGACTGGCCCTGTTCATCGGCCCCGGCTCCGGCAAGACTCTGGATATGGACGCGCTCGAGCACCATCTGGGCGTCGAGCCGGACGCCTCCCTGTCGGATGCGGCGCTTCAGGCTTTCGGCGCGCGTCCCGGCCCGGCGCAGGCGGGGCTCAGGCGCGCCTTCGCCGAGGGCGAATCGTCGGTGCTCGCCGTTCGCTCCGCCGCGATCCATCTCGGAAAGCTACGCCGGATCAACATCTTGCAGGCCAACGGCGCAAACGCCAAGGAGGCCGCAAAGGCCGCCGGCGTCTTCTGGAAACAGGAGGCGGAAATGCTGCGTCAGGCGCGATCTTGGCGGCTCGAAGCCCTGGACGAAGTCTTGGACAGCATCAACACGGCCGATGTCGCCACCAAGACGACCGGAATGCCGGACCAACTGATCGCCGAACGCCTGCTGCTGGAAATCGCTGGTCGCGCCAGACGGCTGGGGCTGTAGCCCTAGCCGCGCTTGGACGCCTTGCGGAAGGCGGGCTGGGCCATGGCGACGTTGCGCGCCGACACAGCCTTCTCTTCGGCCTTGGCGCCCGGTTGGGCGTTGAACCCATGGCCCGCCTTGGCCTTCTTGGCGGCGAGCGCCTGTTTCAGCTTTTCGGCGGCGGTGGGTGTCGTGTCTTGAGTCATATCGACACCCTAGCACAGTCCGCCGCTCAGCCGCGCATCAAACGGCGGCACAGGTCGTCGAGCTGCTCCAGCGAGCCGTAGCCGATCGTCAGTTCACCCTTACCGCCCTTGTCCGACAACTGCACCTTCAGGCCCAGCGCGTCGGCCAGATCCTGCTGAAGGGCGGCGACATCGGCCGCCCCCTCCCCGCTTCCGGCCGCCGGCGCCGACTTGGCCTTCGTCGGCTTCGGCCCCTCGACCGCGCGGCGCGCCAGGGCCTCGGTCTCACGAACGCTCAGACCATCCACGAAGGCGATGTCCGCCAACTGGCCCGGATCGGGTGTGTTGATCAGCGCCCGGGCGTGACCCGCAGACAGCTTGCCCTCGCGCACATAGAACAGCACCCGCTCAGGCAGTTGCAGCAGGCGCATGGTGTTGGCCACATGGCTGCGGCTCTTGCCGACCACGCCCGCCACCGCATCCTGCGTCCGCCCGAAGCGCTCCATCAGCACGCGGTAGGCTTCGGCCTCTTCCAGAGGATTCAGGTCCGCGCGCTGGACGTTCTCGACGATGGCGACCTCGAACACCTCGACGTCGTCCATTTCGTGGACCACGATCGGCACTTCGGTCAGGCGCGCCGCCTGTGACGCGCGCCAGCGGCGTTCGCCGGCGATGATCTGCCAGACGCCGTCCTCACCCGGTTGGGTCCGCACCAGGATCGGCTGTAGCACGCCCTTGTCGCGGATCGAGGCGGTCAGCTCCTCCAGATCCTCCTGGCGGAAGGTCTTGCGCGGCTGGTCCGGATTGGGCTTCAGGCTTTCGATCGGCACGCGTTGCACGCCGGCGGGCACGGGCGCGTCGGATGCGACCGGAGCCTCGGCGTCCTGTCCCATTAACGCCGACAGGCCGCGGCCCAGACCTCTTTGTCGTTCAGCCAAGATACTGTTCCGTTTCCAATAGATTTCAGGCGGCCAGCTTCAGCCGCTGGCGTTCGCGCTTCACCACTTCCTTGGCCAGCCGTAGATAGGCCTGGCTGCCGGCGCACTTCAGGTCATAGATCAGCGCGGGCTTGCCGAACGACGGCGCCTCGGCGACGCGGACGTTACGCGGGATCACG
Organism: Brevundimonas sp. 374; assembly: GCF_900102995.1. NCBI lineage: Bacteria > Pseudomonadati > Pseudomonadota > Alphaproteobacteria > Caulobacterales > Caulobacteraceae > Brevundimonas > Brevundimonas sp. 374. The sequence continues at coordinate 31,209 of NZ_FNKT01000006.1, forward strand.
CTCTCATAGACCTTGTCGCCGAAGTGGGCCCGGACGTCGTTCGCCACCTGTCCCGACAGGGCGCTACGACGGTCGAACATGGTCAGAACCAGGCCCTGGATTTCCAGCGATGGATTGAGGCTGTGCTTGACCATATCGATGGTGCGCATCAGCTGGCTCAGGCCTTCCAGGGCGAAGAACTCGCATTGCAGCGGCACCAGCACCGCATCCGCCGCCGCCATCGCATTCAAAGTCAGCAAGTTCAGCGACGGGGGGCAGTCGATCAGCACATAGTCATACGCGGTAGGGCCATCGTCGTGGGCGCGCAGGGCGTCGCGCAGCCGATAGGACCGGCGATCCGCCTGGCTGAGTTCGATCTCGACGCCCGACATGTCGGCGTCGGCGGGCACGATCCACAGACCCGGCACCGTCGTCTGCACCGAGGCATCGGCGATGGAGCGCTGATCCACCACGACGTCGTAGATGGTGACGCGCCGTGTTTCACGTGGAACACCCAGACCCGTCGAGGCATTACCCTGCGGGTCCATATCCACGATCAGCACGCGCTCGCCGATGGCGGCCAGGGCGGTGCCGAGGTTGATCGCCGTCGTCGTCTTGCCGACCCCGCCCTTCTGGTTGGACACGGCGAGGACGCGGGCGGGCTTTCTAGCGCGTTGAGCGGGCACGGCGGAGGCTCCGGATTGTCACGATGCGGCCGCGCACGTCGCTTTGCGACGGGGCCAGTTCAGCCTCGAAATGCCAGGATTTCCGCGCTTCGATCAACTCGGATTCGGCACGTTCCCCTTTCAGGAACAGACCTTGTGCACCTCTTTGGAAGTAGGGCTGTGCATAACCCAGCAGTTTCTCCATGGGTGCCACGGCACGTGCGGTGACGATGTCACACGTCACAGACTGCGCCTCAGCCCGGCCGACGATGACCGTCGCCGGCAAGGACAGCGCATCCACCACCTCCTGAAGAAACCGGCAGCGCTTTGCCAAGCTGTCGATCAGCCAGACATGCGCCCCTTCCCGCCCCTTCAGCATGATGGAAAGAACCAGTCCGGGAAAGCCGGCCCCTGCCCCCAGATCCGCCCAGGTCTTCGCGTCCGGCGCCAGATCAAGCAGTTGCGCACTATCCCAGACATGGCGGTTCCAGAAGTCCGGCAGACTGTCCGGTCCCACTAGATTCATCACCGCATTGGCCTCGACCAATCTCAGTCGAAAGGCTTCAAGATCGGCGATCTGTTCCGCTGACGCATTGGCGCGTGCACGGAACGCCTTTTGTTCAGCCTCCAACATCAAGCTGCGACCGACGCCTTGGGTGCGCGCTTCACATAGGCCAAAAGCGCCGTCAAAGCGCCGGGTGTCATGCCCTCGATCCGACCGGCTTGGCCCAAGGTGCGCGGTTGGACGCGCGCCAGCTTTTCCTTCACCTCGTTCGACAGACCGCCAACGGCGCCATAGTCGAGATCGGTCGGAAGCATCAGCCCCTCTTCCGCCCTCAGCGCATCCGCATCCTGCGACTGTCGATCCAGATAGTTGGCATAGGCGGCGTCGATCTGGACCTGCTCGTGGACGTCATCGGTCCAATCGGCGATGACGGGCACTGCCGAGATGAAATGCTCCAAGGTCACATCGGGGAAAGCCAGCAGTTCGCGCATCGAGCGCCGACGACCATCAGCATTGACCGAGATGCCTAGCGCGCCGGCCTCATTGGGCGTGAAAAGTGTTTCACGTGAAACAGTGCTGGCTGCCGCAAGCGCCGAAGCCTTCGCTTCAAAACGAATCCGCCGCTCCCCCCCGACAATGCCCAGCTCGATCGCAAGGGGTGTGATCCGGAGGTCGGCGTTGTCGGCTCGCAGCGTCAGCCGATATTCCGCCCGGCTGGTGAACATACGGTACGGTTCGGTAACGCCGCGCGTCACCAGGTCGTCGATCATGACGCCGATATAGGCCTGATCACGCCCCAGGATCACCGGCTCCTGGCCCGCCGCTGAACGCGCGGCGTTCAGTCCCGCCATCAGCCCCTGCGCCGCGGCCTCCTCATAGCCGGTCGTGCCGTTGATCTGTCCGGCGAGATATAGTCCCGGACGCTTCTTCACCTCCAGCGCGGCCGTCAGCTCGCGCGGGTCGACATAGTCGTATTCGATGGCGTAGCCGTATCGAAACACCTCGACCGCTTCCAATCCCGGGATGGTTCGCAGGAAGGCGAGCTGCGTCGGCTCCGACACCGAGGTTGAGATGCCGTTCGGATAGACCGTCGGATCGTCCAATCCTTCCGGCTCCAGGAAGATCTGATGGCTCGTCTTGTCGGCGAACCGAACGACCTTGTCTTCGATCGACGGACAATATCGCGGGCCCCGCCCCGACAGCTTGCCGCCATAGACGGCGCTCTCGCCGAGATTCTCAGCGATGATCCGATGGGTCTCCTCCGTCGTGTGGGTCACGCCGCAGGCGATCTGGGGCACGTCAATCCGGTCGGTCAGGAAGGAAAAGGCTGACGGCGCCTCGTCCGCCTGCTGCATTTCCAGACGCTCCCAGGCGATCGTCCGACCGTCGAGGCGTGCGGGCGTGCCTGTCTTCAGACGTCCCATCATCAGGTCGGCGGCATGAAGATCGGCGGCCAGACCCGTCGAGGGCTCCTCACCATGCCGCCCCGACGGGATGCGTTCATCGCCGCGATGGATGACGCCATTCAGGAAGGTGCCGGTCGTCAGGACGACCGCCCCAGCGCGAACCGTCTCTCCCGCGCCGGTCACGACGCCGACCACACGGTCGCCTTCAAGGACAAGCCGCTCGGCCGTCCCGGCCATCAGGGTCAGATTGGGCGTCCCTTGCAGTTCGGCCTGCATGGCCTCGCGATAGAGGCGTCGGTCGATCTGGCTGCGCGGGCCCCTGACGGCGGCGCCCTTGGATCGATTCAGGAGGCGGAATTGGATGCCTGACACATCGGCCAGCCGTCCCATCACGCCGTCCATTGCGTCGATCTCGCGAACGAGATGCCCCTTCCCCAGCCCCCCAATAGCCGGGTTGCACGACATCTCGCCAATCGTCTCCACCTTCTGGGTGAGCAAGACGGTGCGGGCGCCCGCCCGCGCGGACGCCGCCGCCGCTTCACAGCCGGCGTGGCCGCCGCCGATGACGACGACGTCGAATACGCGATCTGAGGGAGAAATCATCGCTGCCACATAGGGCAAAAAGGGTGTGATCGCCAGAGGCAGGCGAACCTCGTCACGCTGTGCCTCGCCTCTGTTTCACGTGAAACGCTGGTATGGCTAGACCTACTTTCCGATGCAGAAGGTCGAAAAGACTTCGCCCAGAATGTCCTCAACACCAATCGCACCTGTCACGCGCCCCAGAGCGTCGGCAGCCCGTCTCAGATCGTCGCCAGCCATTTCCGGCGCCACATTGAGCGCAGCCCGCGCCGCATCGACGCTTTCCAACGCCTCAAGCAAACGCAGCCGATGGCGCTCTTGCGTCACGGCAGGGAAGTCGGCGCCTGACAGGTCCCGGGCAAGACGGGCAGCAATCCATTCTCGAAGCTCAGCCAGGCCGGCACCGGTCACGGTGCTCACCGCTAAAGTCTCATACTCGTCATCGGCTGAGCCGGCGCCTAGGTCGGACTTGGTCGCCACGATCAGATCGCCATCCTTGACGTAGTTAGCAGCCACCCCGTCCGGATCACCCGGCGCGCGAACCCAGACACGCAAGTCGGCTTGTTCGGCGCGAAGCCGGGCGCGGCGCACGCCCTCGGCCTCGACGGGGTCGTCGCTGTCTCTCAAGCCTGCCGTATCCGACAAAGTCACGGCATAGCCCCCGATCACCAGATCGGCATCCAGCACATCCCGCGTGGTGCCGGCGATCGGCGTCACGATGGCCGCCTCACGTGCAACGAGCGCATTGAACAACGACGACTTGCCGGCGTTCGTCTCACCGATCAGGACGATGCGGTAACCATCCCTCACCCGTTCGCCACGCCGCCCCGTATCGACCGCGCGTCTCAGGTCGGCGCCGAGCCGGTCCAGCACAGGCCCCGCCGTACGGGCCAGATTGTCCGGGACCTCTTCATCCGGAAAATCGATCTCGGCCTCGACCAGAGCCAAGGCGTGAAGAAGATCACGGCGGAAGCAGGCATAGGTTTCGCTGAGCTTGCCATCCAACTGACCCAACGCCTGCTTGGCCTGGGCGCTGGTCTCCGCATCGATCAGATCGGCGACCGCCTCGGCCTGCGCCAAATCCATGCGGCCATTTTGAAACGCGCGGCGCGTGAATTCGCCGGGGTCCGCCGGGCGCAAGCCCAGTGCGATCAAGGCGCGACTGGCGGCCTCGATGACGGCACGACCGCCATGCAGATGCAGCTCGGCTGCGTCCTCACCCGTGTAACTGTTTGGCGCCACGAAACGCAGCACCAGCGCCTGATCGATGTGATCGCCGGCATGGCTGAGGTTGCGCACCGAAGCCATGCGCGGCGTTAAACGGGTCGCGCCCAGCGCCGTCAACGCGGCCTCTACGCCGGGGCCCGACAAACGGAGAACCGCGATGGCGCCTCGGCCGGGCGGCGTTGCCAAGGCGAATATGGTATCGATCATCAACTCAGACCGAGCGGCTCCGAACCGGGCGGATGCTCACTTTACCGCCGCTTCCATCAGGCGTCGGAACTGGTCCTGAGCTTGGAGGCCGAAGCTGGTCCAAGTCTTCATCAGTTCCTCGGGCTGCATGGCGGCGACATTGGCCTCCATCCACTTCTGCATCTCCGCGACCATGGCCTCGTTCAGCGGCGTCACGTCCGGCAGGCCGAGAAAGGCGCGCGCCTCCGCCGGCGTGCAATCGACTTCCACATTGACCTTCATCGCATGGCCTCCTGTTTCACGTGAAACGCCATTTCTACCCTAACGCCACGCGCCGCGCGCGTGGCTGCTTGAGGATGACGGATCAGGTGTTCATCGATTGGAAGAAGTCCGAGTTGTTCTTGGACTGACGCAGCTTGTCGAGCAGGAACTCGATCGCGTCCTGCGGACCCATCGGATTCAGGATGCGACGCAGGACGTAGGTCTTGGCCAGCTGATCCTTCGGTGTGATCAGATCTTCCTTGCGGGTGCCGGACTTCAGCACGTCGATGGCGGGGAAGATGCGCTTGTCGGCGACCTTGCGGTCCAGCACGATTTCCGAGTTGCCGGTGCCCTTGAACTCTTCGAAGATCACTTCGTCCATGCGGCTGCCGGTGTCGATCAGGGCCGTCGCGATGATGGTCAGAGAACCGCCCTGCTCCACGTTACGCGCAGCGCCGAAGAAGCGCTTGGGCCGTTGCAGGGCGTTGGCGTCGACACCGCCCGTCAGCACCTTGCCCGAGGAGGGGACGGTGGCGTTGTAGGCTCGGCCCAGACGCGTGATGGAGTCCAGCAGGATCACCACGTCCTTCTTGTGCTCGACCAGACGCTTGGCCTTTTCGATCACCATTTCGGCGACGGCGACGTGGCGGGTGGCAGGCTCGTCGAAGGTCGAGGCGACAACCTCGCCCTTCACCGTGCGCTGCATGTCCGTCACTTCTTCGGGGCGTTCGTCGATCAGCAGGACGATCAGGAAGACCTCCGGGTGGTTCCGCTCGATCGATTTGGCGATGTTCTGCAACATCACCGTCTTACCCACGCGCGGCGGCGCCACGATCAGGCAGCGTTGGCCCTTGCCCAGCGGCGCGACGATATCGATGACCCGGCCCGAGCGATCCTTCAACGTCGGATCCTGGATCTCCATGTGCAGTCGCTCTTCGGGATAGAGCGGCGTCAGGTTGTCGAACAGGACCTTGGTCTTAACCGCTTCGGGGTCTTCCAGATTGATCGTGTCGACCTTGAGCAGGGCGAAGTAGCGTTCGCCTTCGCGCGGCGCGCGCACGGCCCCATGGACAGTGTCGCCCGAGCGCAGGCCGAAGCGGCGGATCTGCGACGGCGAGACATAGACGTCGTCCGGACCCGGCAGATAGTTGGCGTCCGAGCTGCGCAGGAAGCCGAACCCGTCCGGCAGGATTTCCAGGACGCCGTCGGCGATGATCTCGACTTCTTCGTCGGCGAGGGCCTTCAGGATGGCGAACAGCAAATCCTGTTTGCGCAAGTTGGAGGCGTTCTCGACCTCCAGCTGTTCAGCGAAGGCGACCAGGTCGGCCGGTGTCTTCTCGTTCAGTTCGGCGAGCGTGATGCGGCCGTTGGCGACGACGGGCTCGCCGTCCTCTTCGTCGTCTGCCGTCGTGTCCACGCCAGAATCGGCGCCCGCCGCCTCGCCGGCTTCATGCGCCGCGCCGTGATGGGTGGGGGTTTCAACCTCCACGCCTTCGTTCTCGGGGGCGTCGGTATTGGTGTCGCGGATGTCGGTCATAATGCAGGCTCGCGGGCGCACGCGGCCAGACGGCTGCGGCGCGGGTCTCTGAAAATGTCTGGCCGGAAGGCCGAAGGGAGGTGCGACGGGCTCCCGCTGGCTCCAAGGCCTGCAGGCGTCACGAAAGAGAGGGACCGCCGGCGCGGGACGCCGAACGGTTCGCCGCCAGCGGAACCACAGGCGGCGGGTCAGGTCAAGCGGAGCCGCTTAACGGAACGTCCACTCGGTCGTCACCGACAGCACCATGATGATCGCCAGAACGAAGGGCACTTCATTGGTCATGCGCCAGAACTTGCTTGAATATTTCGACGTGCCGGCCGCGATCTTTTTCCTTTGGGCCGCCAGGAAGCCATGCCAACCGCTGAGCAGGAAGACGCCCGCCAGCTTGGCGATCATCCACGGCTCGCCCAAGAAGGCGGCGCCGCGCGCCGAGACGTCGATGTGGATCAGCCACAGCCCGAAGACCCAGGCCAGGATCATCGCCGGGTTCAGAATAATGCGCAGCAGTCGCGTCTGCCACAGGCGCAGCAGCGTCTGCATCTCGCTTTTCAGCGGTTCTGGCTTGGCGTTCTGCTCGGCGTCATAGGCGTAGAGCCGAGGCAAGAACAGCAGTCCCGCCATCCAGGCGATCACCGCCAGAATGTGCAGCCCGCGTGCGAGATCATAGGTGTTCACGCCGCCTGCCTTCCCTTACGATGCGGACAAGCCTTCCAGTCCGCCTTGCAGCCCTGGCCGAACGGCGCGACGCCCGCGTGGGATAGCGCGCCCACGGTCGCATCGGTCAAGGCGTCAATGAACAGCGGCTCGATCCCGACCGCCGGCGCCCGCAAATAGGGACTGGCCCCTTTTTCGTGGGCCAGTTCGCCATATTCGATATCCAGTTCGACCAGGGTCTCGATATGCTCCGAGACAAAGGCGATAGGCGTGACGACGACGCCGACGCCGTCTTTGGCCGCCGTTTCAATGGCTTCAGGCGTTGACGGGCCCAGCCATTTCATCGGCCCGACCCGGCTTTGGTAGCAGATGGCGTGGTCGATCGGTCCGCGCTGGGCCTCGATGGCGGCGACCACGGCGGCGACCGTCGTCTCGATCTGCTCCTGATAGGGATCGCCCTTGCCGGTCACCAGCTTCTCGGGGATGCCATGAGCGGAGAACAGCACCCGCACCGGCTGACCTACCGCCTCGTCGAGCTTCTCGCCGATCGCCTGGGCCTGGGCCTCAACCCAGCCTGTCGCGGCCGGATAGCAGCAGACGGCGCGGCTGACGCCCGGGCCGGCATAGGCGGCGTTCCAGGCCTTCAGCGAGGATTCCGTCGTCGTGGTCGAAAACTGCGGATAGAGCGGCAGCAGGACGACTTCGTCGGGTCCGAAGGCGGCGACCTCGGCCGCCGTCTCCTCGGTCAACGGATGCCAGTAGCGCATGGCGATGAAGACCTTGACCTCATCGCCGCCAAGCCGCGCGCCAAGCACCGCCTGCAAAGCCTCAGCTTGGCGACGGGTTTCGGGCAGCAGCGGCGATCCCCCGCCCATCAGGGCGTAGTTGGCCTGGGCGCTGGTTTCGCGCCGGCTGGAGATCAGTTTGGCCAGAGGCGTGCGCAAGATACCCGGAAGGCCGATGATGGCCGGATCGTTGAACAGGTTGAACAGGAACGGCTTGACCGAAGCCTGATCGTCCGGCCCGCCCAGATTGAACAACACCACCGCAATGCGGCGGCCGGGGGTCGCATCGCTCATTGGGCGCCGATCCGTCTCAGAACCTGTTCGACATGGTCGATCGGCACGTCCGGCAGGATGCCGTGGCCCAGGTTGAAGAGCCAGGGTCCCTGCCCCCACGCCTCCATCAGTTGATCGACGCGTCGGTCCAGCAGATCGCCGCCGACGCGCAGCAACAGCGGGTCGAGCGCCCCCTGGATCGGCTTGATTTGCTGCACGCGTTTTCCGACCTCGAGCGGGCAGGCGGTGTCCAGGGCGACGGCGTCGACTTCGACCGCCTCGGCATACTGCTCTGCGAGCGCCGCAGAGCCCCGTGGGAAGCCGATGAGGGGTACAGTGACCCCCAGCTCCCGCGTGCGCTTCACCAGCGCCTGGTGGGGCTTCAAGACCAATCTTTCGAACAGATCATCCGGCAGACCCTCGGCCCAGCTCTCGAAGATCTTCAGAACCTGGGCGCCGGCGTCGGCCTGCATCTTCAGATATCGGGCCGTGGCCTCGACCAGAACCTCCAGCGTCTCATCGACGCGCTCGGGATCGGCATAGGCGTAGGTGCGGGCCTGGGCGCGTTCACCCTTGCCGATGGTGCGCGCCTGGCCGTCCAGCATATAGGTCGCCACGGTCCAGGGCGCGCCTGCGAAGCCGATCAGGGCGCGTTCCGGCTCCAGGGCCGCGCGCACGATCGACAGGGTCTCACCCACCGCCGACAGATGCTCGCCCGCCGCCGGGGCGAGCTCGGCCATCCGACCCGGAATCGGCATTTCGCCCAGACGCGGCCCCTCCCCCGTCTCGAACCAGACGTCCTGGCCCAGGGCTCGCGGGATCAGCAAAATGTCGGCGAAGACGATCGCCGCATCGAAGCCGAACCGGCGCATCGGCTGAAGCGTCGCCTCGGCGGCCATTTCAGGGTTCAGACAGAAGGCGATGAAGTCGGGCGCCTCGGCCCTCAGCTTGCGATATTCCGGCAGATACCGACCGGCCTGGCGCATGAACCACACCGGCGGACGCTCCAGCGTCTCCCCGCGGAGAGCCCGGAGCACCAAGGGTGTCGGATCGGCATTCTGGGTCTGATCGGTCATCCCGGAGGATTAAGGTCACAGCCCCCCGCTCTCAATCCCTAATCAGATTAAGAATTAAAAGATTCGAAGTGGCAGGTAGGGCGGTGGAATGGCGGGGATGACTCGATCGGAGGCGGCGGAACAAAAGCGGATATCCACGTCTGCCATATCCCTAACGGGGATGTCGAAACGACCAATCCCGCCGGTGGACAATCCCTAACGAAACCTTAACGGGCAAGGGTTTGCGGGGACTTGCGGCTGTGAACGCGGTTAAGCGCCGTTAACCTTTCATTAGGATTTCCACAGCGGTTGGAAATTCGGTTTTCCGCCTTGGGATGATCCGGCGGCGGACGACCAACGCGATCCACCATCATCCCCGCTCGCGGGCGGATCGATCAGCGGCTAAGAAAAACGGCGCCCCGACGGTCCAACGCCGTCCCCCAACTTTCAACAGGGAGACAGACAGTCTCATGAGCCCTGCGAGACCCTCGGGACCGGCCCGTCTGGCCACCTATTTCCACGTTCACCTGGTGTCGGACTCCACCGGCGAGACCTTGAACGCCATGGCCAAGGCAGTGACCGCACGCTTCGACGGCGTCATTCCGATCGAGCACATCTATTCCCTGGTGCGATCGTCAAAGCAGATGGAGCGGGTGCTGCAGGAGGTGGAGGCCGCGCCGGGCGTCGTTCTCCACACCCTGGTCGACCGCGATCTGCGCGAGCAGCTGGAAGAAGGCTGCCGTCGCCTGGACATGCCGCAGATCGGCGCGCTGGATCCCTTGGTCGGCGCCATGTCGCGCTATCTCGGCGCGGCCCTGTCCACCCGCGTCGGCGCCCAGCACGCGCTGGACCACGACTATTTCAACCGGATCGCGGCGCTGGACTTCGCCATGGCCTATGATGACGGCCAGGGCTCTCTGGATCAGCTGGAAGGCGCCGACGTCGTTCTGTGCGGGGTCAGCCGGACGTCCAAAACCCCGACCTGCATCTATCTGGCCCACCGGGGCATCCGGGCGGCCAACGTGCCCCTGGTGCCGGGTCAGGAGGACGGCGAGCGGCTGACCAAGCTGAAGAACCCCTTGGTGATCGGCCTGACCGTATCGCCGGATCGGCTGGTTCAGATCCGGCGCAACCGCATCGACAACCTGAACGCCAGCCAGTCGTCGAACTATACCGATCAGGACGCCGTGCGCGACGAGACGATCAAGGCGCGCCGGGCCTTCGAGCGGCGCGGCTGGCCGACCATCGATGTGACCCGCCGTTCGGTGGAAGAGACGGCGGCGGCGATCACCAATCTGCTGAGCGAGCATCGCAACCACAAGATCGGGACGACCTGGTGAAAAGTATTCCTGCTGCGCTATCGCCCTCCGGGCTGCTTGAGCGCGGAACTCTCATCCTGGCTTCCAAGAGCGCGGCCCGCCGCGCCATGCTGGAAAACGCCGGCGTCGCCTTCGAGGTGCGCGTCGCCGATGTGGACGAGGACGCGATCAAGGCCGTCTCGACCGATCTGGACGCCGCCGCCCTCGCCGTTCGTCTTGCGGAAGCCAAGGCCCTGGCCGTTTCGCGCGACGACGAGACCGCCTGGGTGCTGGGCTCGGATCAGACCTTGGCCTTTGACGGCGGCCTGGTCTCCAAGGCCAGGTCTCTGGACGCGGCGCGCGAGCGGCTGAAGGCCATGCGCGGCAAGTCTCACCAACTGCACTCCGGCGCAGCGCTGGCCATCAAGGGCCAGATCGTCTGGTCCGGCGTCGATACGGTTCAGATGCGGATGCGCGATTTCTCGGACGCCTTCCTCGACGCCTATCTGGCGGCCGAGGGCGAGGCCCTGCTGTCCTGCGTCGGCTCCTACCGGCTTGAGGGGCTGGGCTCGCAGCTGTTCGAGGCGGTGGACGGCGACTATTTCACGGTGCTGGGCCTGCCGCTCTGGCCGGTGTTGAAAGAGCTGCGTCGGGCGGGGGTGATCGCGGCATGAGCACGCACCGCATAACCGGGACCGCCATGGTCGCCGGGATCGCCGGAAACCCGGTCGCCCATTCGCTCAGCCCGGTCATCCATAACGCCTGGCTGGCGGCCGGCGGCATCGACGGCGCCTATGTCCCCTTCGCCCCTGCCGATGCGGCCGGGTTCGAGGCCCTGGTCGCAGCGGGACGTGCCGGTCTGATCATGGGACTGAACGTCACCGCCCCGTTCAAGGAACAGGCCTTCGCCTTGGCGGATCAGGCGACGGCGGCGGCGAGGCTGACGTCTTCGGCCAATATACTGCAGTTCGAAAACGGGCGGGTGCTGGCCGACAGTTCCGACGGGACCGGCCTGATGCGCGGCCTGAAGGAACAGGCGCCGGACCTGGACGTGGCCGGGCGGCCGGTGGTGATGCTGGGCGCCGGCGGCGCGGCCCGCGCAGGGTCCGGCGCCCTGGTCGAGGCCGGCGCCGAGGTGCGCATCGTCAACCGCTCCCCCGAACGCGCCGAGGCCTTGGCCGCCGATCTCGGGCCGTCGATTCGGGTCATGACGGCCGATGACGCTTTTGACGGCGCAGCCTTGGTCATCAATGCGCTCAGCGTCCCGCCGACCATCGACTTCGACCGGATCGCGCCCGGCACGGTGGTGATGGACATGACGTACAAGCCATTGGCCACGCCCTTCCTGATGGCGGCGCGCGAACGCGGCCTGCCGATGGTGGATGGCTTGGCCATGCTGATCGGCCAGGCGGCGCCGTCGTTCGAAGCCCTGTTCCGCCGCCCGCCGCCGCCTCTCGATCTTCGCGCCCTGTTGATGACGCATCTGGGCGAGACGGCATGATCCTGCTCGGTCTCACCGGCTCCATCGGCATGGGCAAGTCGACGACGACGGCCATGTTCGCCGATCTGGGTGCGGTCGTCTGGAACGCCGACGATGCGGTTCACCGCCTCTACGCGCCTGGCGGTGCGGCGGTCGGCCCTGTGGGCGATGCCTTTCCCGGCGTCGTGGTGGACGGCGCGGTCGATCGCACGCGTCTGGCCGAGGCGCTTGGGAAAGACGACACGGCGTTCCGTCGTCTGGAAGCCATCGTCCACCCCCTGGTCGCCCAGGGGCGCGCGGCGGACCTGGAGGCGGCGCGCACGGCCGGTGTGAAACTGGCGGTTCTGGACATTCCCCTGTTGTTCGAGACGGGCGGGAACAGGGCCGTCGACGCCGTCGTGGTGGTCACCGCCGATCCGGCGATCCAGGCGGAGCGGGTCCTGGCTCGCGGCATGACCCGCGAACGGTTCGACGCCATCCTGGCGCGCCAGATGCCGGACGCGGAAAAGCGCGCCCGCGCCGATTTCGTCATCGACACCGGCCGGGGTTTGGAGGCTGCTCGGGCCGAGGTCGAGGCGATCGTGGCCGCCGTTCTGGCCCCGTCGTGGATATCTCCCCGGCGCGACGCGGCGAGCCTTTCGCGCTGAGGCGAATGCCGCCATTAAGGGCGAATGGCGCGCGAGATCGTTCTGGATACGGAAACCACCGGCTTCGACCCCAAGACGGGCGACCGGCTGATCGAGGTCGGCTGTATCGAGATACAGGACCTGCTGCCGACGGGGCGGACCTTCCATCGGTTCGTCAATCCCGAGCGGCTGATCCCGCCCGACGCCATCCGGGTTCACGGCATTACCGACGAGAAGGTCAAGGATGCGCCCAAGTTCGCCGAGATCGCCGACGACCTGATCGAATTCATCGGCGATGCGCAGATGATCGCCCACAACGCCGCCTTCGACCGGAACTTCATCGACTTCGAATATGCGCGGTGCGGCCGGCCGATCACCGGCGAGGCGCGCTGGATCGATACGCTGAAACTGGCCCAGACGCGGTTTCCGGGCATGCCCAACTCACTGGACGCCCTGTGCAAACGCTACAAGGTGTCGCTGGTCGAGCGGACGCTGCACGGCGCCCTGATCGACGCTCGTCTGCTGGCCGAGGTCTATCTGGAGCTTCGCGGCGGCAAGGAACGGGTGCTGGACCTGTCGTCCGCGCCGGTCGGCCGTGGTCCCGGCGGCGTCATCGAAACCGCCGCCTACGGCCAGCGCCCTCGCCCCTTGGCGCCGCGCTCCACACCCGAGGAACAGGCCGCCCACGTCGCCTTCCTCGCCAGGGCGCTGAAGGATCGGTCGCTGTGGGACGCCTACGGCCTGCCGGCGCAGGAAGACGCCGCGTAGCCAAGACGACCCTGAAAAGCCGTCGTCATTCCGGGGCTGAGCGGAGCAAGGAACCCGGAAGCTAGGCGTGAGGCCGGGATGCCGGACGCATTTCTAGAATGAGATTGCGCTCCTGGGTTCCGGGTTCGGCCTTTGGCCGCCCCGGAATGACGGAGATGATCTGTTTTGACGTCGTGACCGAGTCGCGAACATAGCAGGGCGGCAATCGCCCTTGGGCATCAGGCCTGCCTGAAGCCAAGCACGTCCTGCATGTCATAGAGACCGGGGCGGCGGGTGCGGACCCAGGCCGCGGCGGCGACGGCGCCGCGGGCGAACAGCGACCGGTCGATGGCCGAATGGCTGAGCGTCAGAACCTCGTCCTCTGAGGCGAACAGCACCGTGTGTTCGCCCACGATCCCGCCGGCGCGGATCGAGGAAAAGCCGATCTTGCCGGTCTCCCGCTCGCCCTGCACGCCGTCGTAGGGGGCGGTGCGCAACTGAGCCAGATCGGCGAACCGCCCCTCGGCTGCCGCTTCGCCCAGCATCAGGGCCGTGCCCGAAGGTGAGTCCACTTTCCGGCGGTGGTGGGCCTCGGTGATCTCGATGTCCCAATCCTGGGCGTCCAGACGTTGGGCCGCATGCTGGACCAGGCCGATCAGGATGTTCACGCCCAGGGAGAAGTTGCCGCTCTTGACGATGGCGACCTTCTCGGCGGCCTTCATCAGGTCGGCTTCCTGCTCGTCCGTGAAGCCGGTCGAGCCGATCACCAGGGCCGGGCCGCCGCGCTCGGCGGCGCTCTGGGCAAGGGCGACCGAGGCGGCCGGGGTCGAGAAGTCGATGATCACGTCGCACAGCGACAGGTCGGCGGTTTCGCCCCAATCGAAGCGGGCGGCGACCACCACGTCTTCGCGAGCGTCCAGAACCTGAGAGACCGCACGCCCCATCCGGCCGCGATAGCCGGAAATGCCGGCGTGGAAGATTGCGCTCAAACCGCGTTCTCTTTCGACCCGTCCGCGTCCTGACTGCCCAGGATGTCGGCCCAGAAACGCTTCGCCTTTCCGGCAAAGCTGGAATTCCTGGGGTTCTGCCCCTCCCCGAACGACAGGGCAAGCTCTTCCAGCAACTCACGCTGGCGCGCGGTCAGATCGGTGGGCGTCTCGACGAACAGTTCGACCACCAGATCGCCCCGGTTGCGGCCGTTCAGATGGGGCATGCCCTTGCCCTTGATGCGCACGGTCTTGCCGGTCTGGGCGCCGGCCGGCACGGCGACCGAGGCCTTGCACTTGCCGTCGCAGGCCGTGGAGACCAGGCAAGGGGCGTCGATTTCGCCGCCCAGAGCCGCCACCGTCATCGGCACGGGCACGGTGACGAGAAGGTCCAGGTTGTCCCGCTCGAACAGGTCGTGCGGCGCGACCGAGATGAAGACATACAGATCGCCGCGCGGTCCGCCGCGCTGGCCCGCATCGCCCTCGCCCGAAAGACGGATGCGCGAACCGTCGTCCACGCCGGCGGGGATTTTCAGGTTCAGGGTCCGGGTTTTGCGCACCTGGCCGTGCCCGTGGCAGGTGGTGCAGGGATCGGCGATCATCTGACCCTGGCCGTGGCAACGTGGGCAGGTGCGCTCGACTTGGAAGAAGCCGTTCGCTTGGCGCACGCGACCGGCGCCCTGGCAGGTGGTGCAGGTGACAGGCTTGGTGCCCGGCTTGGCCCCCGACCCCTCGCAGGTGTCGCAGGTCATGGTCGAGGGGATGTCGATCTCGACGTCCTCGCCCTTGTAGGCCTGCTCCAGGGTGATCTCCAGATCGTAGCGCAGGTCCGAGCCCCGGCGCGGTCCGCCCTGCTGGCCCCGGCCCTGGCGTCCACCGAACGCGTCGCCGAACGCGTCGCCAAAGACCTGGGAGAAGATGTCGTTGATGTCCGAGAAACCCTGGCCGCCCTGGCCGAACGGATTGCCGCCCCCGCCGCCGTTCACACCCGCATGGCCGTAACGATCATAGGCCGCGCGCTTGTTGTCGTCCGACAGCACCGTATAGGCCTCGGACAGCTCCTTGAATTTGGCCATCGACTCTTCCGAACCGCCGTTGCGGTCCGGGTGGTGGATCATGGCCAGCTTGCGGTAGGCGGCTTTCAGGCCGGGGGCGTCGATCGTGCGTTCGACACCCAGAACTTCGTAATAATCACGCGCCATCGGGCGTTCGTCCTCATACTTCCCCGTTCGCTTTCGCCTCGCCTCTTATCGAGCGTTGGTCGAAATCGATGTCCCGGCTGACATGGGGTCCGGGACCAATGATGCAAGTTTCATGAAAAGGCCCCGCCTATCGCAAGACAAGCGGGGCCGTATCATTTCAGCGACCTGTGACGGATCAGGCGCTCTTCTTGTCGTCGCCGTCAGTGTCCGACACTTCCTCAAACTCAGCGTCGACCACGCCGTCGTCGGCCGGCTGGCCTTCCGCGGCGGTGTCGCCCTGTTGTTGGGCGTACATGGCCTCACCCAGCTTCATCGAGGCCTGGACCAGGGTGTTGGTCTTGGCGCGGATGTCTTCCGGATCCGTGCCTTCGCGCGCGGTCTTCAGCTCGGCCAGGCCGGTCTCGATGGCCGTCTTCTCGTCCGCGCCGACCTTGTCGCCGTGTTCGGCCAGGGCCTTCTCGGTCGAGTGGATCAGGCTGTCGGCGGCGTTCTGCGCCTCGACCAGATCCTTCTTGGCCTTGTCGGTCGCGGCGTTGGCTTCGGCTTCCTTGACCATCTTGTCGATGTCGGCGTCTGACAGGCCGCCGTTCGCCTGGATGCGGATCGACTGCTCCTTGTTGGTCGCCTTGTCCTTGGCCGAGACGTTGACGATGCCGTTGGCGTCGATGTCGAAGGCGACCTCGATCTGCGGCATGCCGCGCGGTGCGGGCGGAATGCCCATCAGGTCGAACTGACCCAGCATCTTGTTGTCCGACGCCATCGGACGCTCGCCCTGGAAGACCCGGATCGTCACGGCCGACTGGTTGTCGTCGGCGGTCGAGAAGGTCTGGCTCTTCTTGGTCGGGATCGTCGTGTTGCGCTCGATCAGGGGTGTGAAGACGCCGCCCAGGGTTTCGATGCCCAAGGTCAGCGGCGTCACGTCCAGCAGCAGCACGTCCTTGACGTCGCCTTGCAGAACCCCGGCCTGAACGGCGGCGCCCAGGGCCACGACTTCGTCAGGGTTCACGCCCTTGTGCGGCTCCTTGCCGAAGAAGGCCTTCACGGCTTCCACGACCTTGGGCATGCGGGTCATGCCGCCGACCAGAACCACTTCGTCGATGTCCGAAGCCTTCAGGCCGGCGTCGGCCAGGGCCTTCTTGCACGGCTCGATCGTGCGTTGGACCAGATCCTCGACCAGGCTTTCCAGCTTGGCGCGCGTCAGCTTGATGTTCAGGTGCAGCGGGCCAGAAGCGTTCATGGTGATGAACGGCAGGTTGACCTCGTACTGGGTCGTGGTCGACAGCTCCTTCTTGGCCTTTTCGGCCTCTTCCTTCAGGCGCTGCAGGGCCAGCTTGTCCTGGCGCAGGTCGACCGACTGCTCCTTCTTGAACTCGTCGGCCAAGTAGTCGACCAGACGCAGGTCGAAGTCCTCGCCGCCCAGGAAGGTGTCGCCGTTGGTCGACTTCACCTCGAACACGCCGTCGCCGATCTCCAGGATCGAGACGTCGAAGGTGCCGCCGCCCAGGTCATAGACGGCGATCTTCTGGCCGTCGTTCTTTTCCAGACCATAGGCCAGGGCCGCCGCGGTCGGCTCGTTGATGATGCGCAGCACTTCCAGGCCGGCGATCTTGCCGGCGTCCTTGGTCGCCTGACGCTGGCTGTCGTTGAAGTAGGCCGGCACGGTGATCACGGCCTGGGTGACCTTGTCGCCCAGATAGGCTTCGGCCGCTTCCTTCATCTTGGTCAGGGTGAAGGCTGAGATCTGCTGCGGGGAATAGTCCTTGCCGAAGGCGCGCACCCAGGCGTCGCCGTTCGGGCCCTTGACGATCTCATAGGGCACCATGCCCTTGTCCTTGGCGACGACGGGATCATCGAAGTTGCGGCCGATCAGGCGCTTGATCGCGAAGAAGGTGTTGGACGGGTTGGTGACGGCCTGGCGCTTGGCGGGTTGACCCACCAGCACTTCCGCGCCGTCCTGGATCGCCACGACCGACGGGGTCGTGCGGTTGCCCTCGGCGTTTTCGATCACCTTCGGCGTCTTGCCGTCCATGACGGCGACGCACGAGTTGGTGGTGCCCAGGTCGATGCCGATAATCTTGGCCATGTGTTCTTCAGTCTCTCTGGTTCGGCGGGCGATGCGGCGGCCTTCGACGAAGCGCCGCGCGTGACCGCCCCCGGTTGGGTTGGCGTGGATCAGGCTGGATAGCCCCAAGTTTCGCGGGGTTTCTCCGAAGCTGGCCCCGATATGGGAAAATCCCCCCGGCCCGCAAGGGCGTTATGCGATTCAACGCTTTCGAAGAACGTTGAAATTCGAAGATGCAGGCGCGGCGATTACGGCGCATAAGATTTTGCATCGCGCTCTGGGGATCGCGATCGAGGAAGAGAGAGGAAACAATGATCAAGACCCTGCTCAAAGCCGTCGTCGCGGCTGCCGTTCTTGTCGGCTCCGCGGCGGTCGCCGCGCCGCCTGCTGCGATGCCCATGGTGCAGTCGAAGGACGGCTATGATCGGCACGTCACCATCAAGAACCGCACCGGCTGGACCATGTTGCGCTTCTACGCGTCGGATTCACGCAGCGACGACTGGGAAGAGGACATCATGGGCTCGGACGTTCTGGAAAGCGGGCAGGATGTGCGCATCAACATCGATGACGGCTCGGGCGCCTGCATCTATGACTTCAAGGCCGAGTTCACCAACGGTCAGGAGCTGACGCGGTCGCGCATCAATGTTTGTGAGGTCAGCGAATACACCTACACCCGTTGAGGTGAAGACCGCCGTTGAGGGCTTCCGGCTCTGGCCGGGGGCGCTCGATGCTGCGGCGCAGGCCGATCTGATCGGGGAGGTGTTCGCCCGGCTGGAAGATGCGCCCCTCTATCGGCCGACCACGCCGGGCGGTCGGCCCTTTTCGGTTCAGATGAGCAACTTCGGGCCTCTGGGCTGGGTCTCCGACCGGGGCGGCTATCGCTATCAGTCGACCCATCCCGAAACCGGGCGACCGTGGCCCGCGATCCCGACTGTGCTGCTCGACCTGTGGGACGCGACGGTCGCCTGGCCCACGCCGCCGGACGCCTGTCTGGTCAATCTGTATCGCGATGCGGCGAAGATGGGCCTGCACCAGGACAAGGACGAAGCCGACCTCGGCGCGCCCGTACTGTCGGTGTCGCTAGGGGACACGGCGACGTTCCGCATCGGCGCGGCGGAGGGCGGACGCACCACGACGCTGAGGCTGGACAGCGGCGACGTCTGCGCCCTGACCGGCCCCGCGCGCCTGGCCCGTCATGGCGTCGACCGCGTGCTGGCCGGATCGTCGCGCCTGATCCCCGGCGGCGGCCGGCTGAACTTGACGCTGCGCCGGGCGCGTTGAACGTCAGTCTTCGATGACGCCAAGGGCGCCGCCATCGCCCAGACGCCAGTAGCCCGCCGCCTTCATCGCCTTGGGGGCGAAACCGAGTGCGACCATGGCGCCGCGCAACGCCTTGGCCGCCTGGGCTTCCGCCGCGATCCAGACATAGGCGTCGTCGCGCGATACGTCGGCCGCCGCCGACTTCGCGGCCGAAACCAGGGCGCGGGCCTGTTCATGATCGCCGTCGCGCTCGACCCAGACTGACGTCAGGTTCGCGCGGCTCGTCAGCGTCAATCGCGAGGCGGCGTCTGCAACCTCGATCACAGTCAGGACGCGCACCCCGGCCGGCAGTTCCTCCAGACGGCGGGCGATGGCGGGCAAGGCCGTCTCGTCGCCGATCAGGACATGGTCGGCATAGTCGACCGGGACGATGAACGACCCACGCGGCCCGCCGACGCCCAGGATCGATCCAGGCGCCGCCGCTTCGGCCCATTCCGTCGCCGGACCGCTATGTCCTAGGACGAAATCGATGGTCAGCCGGTTGGTCGCGGGATCATAGGCCCGAGGCGTGTAGTCGCGCGCGACCGGCGGGGGCTCTGAAAACACCGGCCCGTCTGGCCCCACGGTCGGCAGGTTCAGCGTCTCTCCGTCCCGTACGGGAAAGATTTTCACATGATCGTCAAATCCTGCGCTGACGAAGCCGGCTAGGTCGTCGCCGCTCAGGATCACCCGCTTCAGCGTGGGCGTCAGGCCTTCGACCGAGACGACCGAAAGCGTGCGAAACTTCAGCTCGTGCCGAACGCGACGGCTTTCGCGCGCGCTCATGCCTTTTCGATCCTGTCGGCCGCCTCGGCCAAAACGGCGGCGATGGCCTCGACCTGAGCGTCGGTCAGGGCGATCTCGCCGGTCAGCCGCCCATGGAGGGTGTGGCGCAGTCGGCCGATGGCGTCCTGGATGGCGGTCGGACGCAGAGCGCGCGCGGCGAACTTGTCCATCGTCGCCTCGGCGGCCTTCAGCACGTCTTCGTTTTCCGCCAGCATGGCGCGTCCGGCCTCGGTAATAGCGTACCGCTTCTTGCCGCCCTGGGCCTCGGACTCCAGCGCGCCCATCTCCTCCAGCAAGGTCAGGCTGGGATAGATGACGCCGGGGCTGGGCGAGTAGGCGCCGCCCAGTCTCGTTTCGACCGCCTTGATCAGCTCATAGCCGTGGCTGGGCTTGTCGGCGATCAGCGACAAAAGCACCCAGCGCAGCGTGCCGTGGTCGAACAGGCGCCCGCCGCCGCGCCGGCCATGGCCGTGACCACGTCCGCGCGCCTCGCCGCCTTCCCAGCCGGGACCGAAGTCCGCGCCGCGCCCGCCGCGCATGCCACGTCCGAAGGCCAGGCCGCCATGGCGACCGTGTTTTTCGCCGCATCCGTTGCGGCGTCCTTGCAAGATCCCCTTGGACCTCATGATCGATTCCTTTTCGATATATCTATTCACAGCGGTTCAGATATATCTGAATGAGGAAATGCGCAAGAGGGGCTGGCGTTGGAGCGTAAGCTGCGGCGTAAATCGGAAATGGACGATCTGAAGCGCCGCTGGGCCCGGCTGGAGCCCCATGTCACCGTCGTCGGGCCGGACGACGAGCGGCCTCGCCCCGCCGTGCTGCTTTTCCACGGCTGCGGGGGTCTGCGCGATCACCTGCCCCGCTATGCCGAGGTCGCCAAGGCGGCGGGCTGGCGCGCCTTCATCATCGATTCCTACGGCCCGCGCGGCTGGGGCCGGGCCTTCACTCTGGCGGCGGTCTGCACGGGCCTGTCGTTCCGGGGCTATGAACGGGTGGGCGACGTCCTGGCGGCGATCCGAGGCGTTTCGGCCCGCCCCGATGTCGACGCGACGAAGCTGGCCCTGGCCGGCTGGAGCCACGGCGGCTGGTCGATCATGGAGATGATGAGCGGCGCGCCGACGCCCGGCGCCTTTGGCGTGACCGATCCCGCCGAGGCCAGCCTGTCCGGCGTCAAGGCGGTGTGGCTGGCCTATCCCTACATCGGCCCGTTCGCCTTCAACCGGCTGAAGCCCTGGCGGCATTGCCCGCGCGTTCTGGCCGTCACCTGCAAGCGCGACCACCTGACGACCGTTCGCAACGCCGAACAGGTCAACGCCATGATCCGCAACTGCGGCTCCCAGGTCGAAAGCTGGATCGCCGGGGGCACCCACGCCTTCGACGAACCCACCAACAATGGGCCGATGCGCCACGATCCGACCCTGACGGCCGAGGCCCTGCGCCGGTTTGGCGCCTTCCTGACCGACGCCGTCCCACACGGCTGAAAAAGAAAACTGACCCGCGCTCTTGACGGGCGATCCATCACGTAACAATTGCGGTTACATGAAAAGGGATTCCCGACTGTCCAACATCCTCCACGCCCTGCTGCACATGGCCGAGCATGAGACACGCACCGGCTCGCCCATGACCTCGGATCAGCTGGCGGTCTGCCTTTCGACAAATCCGGTGGTGGTGCGCCGAACCATGGCTGGCCTGCGCGAGCAGGGATTGGTGGCGTCGGAAAAGGGGCATGGCGGGGGCTGGCGTCTGTCGCGATCGCTGGATCAGGTCACCCTGGGCCAGGTGAACGCGGCCCTCGGCGGCGCGGATCTGTTTCCGGCCGCTCCGCCTATCGAGGCCGACGGCTGCCTGGTCGAGGCGGCGGTCAACGACGCCCTGGCCGAGACCTACGCCGCCGCTCGCGCCCTGCTGATCGGGCGCCTGAACGACATAACCCTGGCCGATCTGGCGGCGGATTTCTCGCGCCGCATGGCCGAACATCCCAAGAGAGACCTCCTGCATGCCCACGCTCGAAAGTCCTGACGTCATGCCGCACGACGCCCTGATCATAGGCGGCTCCTATGCCGGCCTGTCCGCAGCCATGCAGCTGGTCCGCGCGCGCCGCCGCGTTCTGGTCATCGACGACGGCCGGCCGCGCAATCGGTTCGCCGCTCGCGCCCATGGCGTCCTGACGAATGACGGAAAGCCCGGCGCTGAGATCACGGCGTCGGCTCGAGCCCAGGTCGCGGCCTATCCGACCGCCGCCTTCCGCATGGCGGAGGCGGTCGAGGTCGAACGGATCGATGGCGGTTTCTCGGTCGCCTTCGCTGACGGCACACGGACAAGCGGTCGCCGGCTGCTGCTGTCGCACGGTGTCGAGGACGTGCTGGTCGACATCCCGGGGGTGAAGGAACGCTGGGGCCGCACCGCCCTGCACTGTCCCTGGTGCCACGGCTATGAGATCGGCGGCGGCCCCATCGGCGTGCTGGGGCGCGGCGATCACGTGGTCCAGTATGCGGCGACGGTCGCCGAATGGGGCCAGGTCACCCTGTTCATGGATCTGGACGTCGGCCTGTCGCCCGAGGAGGCCCATCTGCTGGATCGACGCGGGGTCACCATCGAAGCCACGCCCATCGCGCGGCTGGAGGGCGAGGCGCCGGACCTGAGCGGCGCGCGGCTGACCGACGGACGGTTCGTCGAGCTGAAGGCCATCTTCGTCGGCGCCAATGTGCGTGTCGCCAGCCCGTTCGCCGAGCGGCTGGGCTGCGAGATGACCGACACCCCGATGGGGCGAGTGATCAAGGTGGACGCCATGCAGCAGACGACCCAGCCGGGCGTCTTCGCCGCCGGCGATCTGGCGCGCGCCGCCTCCAAAATCACCTTGGCGACCTCGGACGGCATGATCGCCGCCCACGCTCTGTTCAGGTCCCTGGTCGAGGAAGAGACGGCGGTCGCCGCCTAACCGATCGTCGCCTCGACCGTGATGGTCGCGCGGACTGAATGGGCCATTTCGCAGTGATCGTGGGCCTGGTGGTGCAGGGCGTCGATCTCGGCCTGATCGGGTTCGCGGCCGGTGAAGCTGGTGAAGGGGCGCAGCGTCACCTCGGCGAGGTAGCGCTTGCCGTTCTCGTCCTTGCCCATCTTGCCCGACGCTTCGTCAACATAGGTGTCGACCACCAGGCCGGCGTTGGCGGCGAAGGCGAGGAACCACAGCATGTGACAGCTGGACAGAGAGGCGATCATCGCCTCTTCCGGATCGACGCCGGCCGGATCGGACATTGGCACGGGCACGCTGGAGGGCGCCGACGACCCCGGCACCACCGCTCCGCCGTCGAAGCTCCAGGAATGGGCCCGGCTGTAGCGCTTGTCCAGGAAGGGCTGGTCGCCGCGGTTCCAGACGACCTTGGCTTCATAGACCCCCATTACGCCCTCCAGAAGCCGACGATCTTCTTGACCTCGTCCACCACGGGATCGGCGACCTCGGCGGCGCGTTCGGCGCCGGCCTTCAGCACGCGGTCGATCTCGGCCGGATCGTCCATCAGACGGCGCATCTCGGCCGTCACGGGCGCCATAGACGACACCGCCAGGTCCGCCAGCGCCGGCTTGAAGGCGCCGAAGCCCTGGCCGCCGAACTGTGCGATCACCTGTTCGCGGGTCAGGCCCGCCAACGCCGCATAGATGGCGACCAGATTCTTGGCCTCGGGCCGTTCGTTCAGGCCCTCCAGGGTTTCCGGCAACGGCTCGGGATCGGTCTTGGCCTTCTTGATCTTGGAGGCGATCGTGTCGGCGTCGTCGGTCAGGTTGATGCGGCTGTTGTCGGACGGATCCGACTTGGACATCTTGGCCGCCCCGTCGCGCAGGGACATGACGCGGGTCGCCGGTCCCTGGATGATCGGCTCGGGTACGGGGAAGAAGCCGGGAACGCCGAAGTCGTTGTTGAACTTGGCGGCGATGTCGCGGGTCAGCTCCAGATGCTGCTTCTGGTCCTCGCCGACAGGCACTTCGGTGGCCTTGTACAGCAGGATGTCGGCCGCCTGGAGCACGGGATAGGTGTACAGGCCGACCGAGGAGCGTTCCTTGTGCTTGCCCGACTTCTCCTTGAACTGGGTCATCCGGTCGAGCCAGCCGAGACGGGCGACGCAGTTGAAGATCCAGGCCAGTTCCGCATGGGCGCGCACGGCTGACTGCGGGAAGATGATCGCCTTTTCCGGATCCAGGCCCGAGGCGAGATAGGCGGCGGCGATCTCGCGCGTCTGGGCCGTCAGTTTGGCCGGATCCTGCCACACGGTGATGGCGTGCATGTCGGCGACAAAGACATAGACCGGCGCGCCCTGGTCCTGCAGCTCCACGAACCGCTTCAAGGCGCCGAGGTAGTTGCCCAGGTGCAGCGCGCCTGAGGCCTGGATGCCGGACAGGATGCGGCGCGGGCCATCATATGTCGCAACGGCGGGGGTTTGGTCGGTCATGGGATCGGGTCTCGGAAGGTCGAAAGGCAGGCGTGGCGAGGCAGGCGGCGGCTCAGCCGCGCCATCGCAAGTCATGGATCAGGCCCGAGGTCGTCATGGCCTCGCGCTTATCGGTTCGCCGCCTGTCAGTCCAGACCGGAGACCGCGCCGCCGCCGGGCTCGCGCTTCAGCGTGGCCTTCAGTTCCGAGATGGTGACGGCCCGGAACGCCAGCAGGCAGAAGCCGTAAAGCCCGGCCCCGGCGCCGCAGACCACCAGGACGGCGATCTCCTTGGCCAGGAACAGGCGGCTAAGCTGCGGATAGAAGACGTCGGAGGCGAATAGCAGGGCGGCCATCATGGCGCTGGCGGCGATCACGCGGGCGATGCGCGACAAAAAGGCCGGCGACGGCCGCCAGCTGTTCTCGCGGATCAGGACCCCGCCCAGCAGGGCGACGTTGACCCAGGCCGAGGTGCTGGTGGCGATGGCCAGGCCCAGCACCCCGTCCCAGCCCTGACGGCGGAACCAGAAGAACAGGGCCGAGCCCAGGATGACGGTGATGACCACGCTGGCCACGGCGAAGATCATCGGACGGCGCGTGTCCTGGCGCGCGAAAAAGGGTGGAGTCAGAACCTTGGCCAGGACGAAGGCCGGCACGCCCCAGGCGAACTGACGCAGCACATCGGCGGTGCGGGCGGCGTCGGCCGAAGTGAAGGCGCCGCGCGTTACGGTCGCGTCGATGATGAAGAAGGGAATGACGAACAGGGCCACCGCCGCGGGCAGGGTGAAGGCCATGGCCAGGTTGATGCCGTCATCCAGCGTCTTCTGCCCGCCCTCGTGATCGCCGTCGACGAACGCCTTGGTCAGGCGTGGCACCAAGGCCAGGCCGATGGCGACCCCCACCAGGCCCAGCGGCAATTGATACAGCCGGTCGGCGTTATACAGCACCGAGCGCGCGCCCTCGTCCGAGCCGGTCAGGAACTGCGACACCAGAGAGTTGATCTGAAGCGCCCCGCCCGCCAGGGCGCCGGGCACGGCGAGCGCCAGGGTGTGACGCACATTCGGCGTGATGCGCGGCAGGCCGATCTTCAGCCGAACGCCCAGACGCCGCACGCCCCACCACAGCAGACCGGCCTGGATCAGGCCCGACACTGTCACCGCCGCCGTCACCATCAGCAGCACCGTCTCCTGCGGGATCGGCAGGATCAGCGGCGGCATCAGGGCGGCCAGGGTGCACAGGTTCAGAAACACCGGCACGGCCGCCGACAGGGCGAACCGACCGCCCGTATTCAGCACGCCCGACAGCAGCGAGGCCACGGTCATACAGGCCAGATAGGGCATGGCCAGCTGGGTCGCGATCACGGCGGCGCGCAGCACCATCGGCTGGTCGCGATAGGCCGACAGCAGCCACGGCATGATCCAGGGCATCACGACCTGCAGCAGGATGCAGAAGCCGGCGACGACCGCCAGCATGAAGCTGAGCGCCTCGGACGCCGTGACGGCGGCGGCTTCCTCGCCCTCGCGCGCCCGAACCCCGCCATAGACCGGCACGAACGCCTGGGCGAAGGCGCCCTCGGCGAACAGGCGGCGGAACATGTTGGGCAGCATCAACGCCGTGGTGAAGGCGTCCATCATCGGTCCCTGGCCGAAGCGCGCCGCCAGCGCCATGTCGCGCACGAAGCCGAGAATTCGACTGCCCAGCGTCAGGGTCGACTGCACCAGGGTGTTTCGGGCGAGGCTCATGCGGACATTCGACAGGGCGCGGAGGAAGGTTGTCGCTTAGCGCGCTTGTTCGCCGGGCGATACGGGCTTTGCGCGCGGGCTGCGGCGGCCCAGGTCGGAGACGTCGCGCGCGCTGGCGCGGGCCGAGGCGACCTTGCGTCCGGCGGGCGCGGGCGCGCGGCTGTCCAGCACGGCCTCAAGCGCGGTGCGCAGTTCGGCGATCCGCTGTTCCGAGGTGATCTTCCGCCCTTTGCGATCCACGACGTAGAAACTGTCCACCGCCCGCTCGCCATAGCTGGCGACATGGGCGGAGCGGATGCTCAGGCCTTCGTCGTTGAACACGCGCGACAGGTCCGCCAGCAGGCCCGGCCGGTCGGCGCAGGACACCTCGACCACTGTGGCGACCTCGCTGGCGTGGTGATCGACCATGACCACGGGTCGGACTTCGAAGGCCGCCTTGCGCGCATTGCCGGTCGGATCGGGCGCCTGGCCGATGCGGCCCTCGCCCCGCGCGGCCTTTTCCAGCGCCTCGACCAGGGCCTTCAGGCGACGCGGTTCGGCCTGGCCATAGGGCAGGCCCGCTCCGTCCTGAACACGAAACACGTCCAGGACGACGCCGTCCTCGGTCGCCACGCGGGCGTCGGTCACGTCGGCGCCCAGGGCGGCCATGGTCTGGGCCAGATCGGCGAACAGGCCCGGCCGGTCGGCCGCTGCGATGGAGATTTCAGTGGTCTGCACCGTCAGCCCCTGCACCGGCGCGGTTGGGGCGCTCTCGGCGGCGGCGCCCGTCTCGCGCGCCCGCTGGACCAGGGCCGGGTGCGCCGCCAGCGGATCCTCGCGTGTCACGTCTTCGCCCCGGAACAGGGCGGCCACCTGATTGTAAAGGGTGCGCATCAGCTGACCCTTCCAGCCGTTCCACACCCCCGGCCCCACGGCCCGGATATCGGCGACGGTCAGGACCAGCAGCATTCGCAGTCGCTCGGGATCGCCGACCAGTTCGGCGAAGGCGCGGATGGTCGCCGGGTCCGACAGGTCGCGCTTCTGGGCATAGTCCGACAGCGCCAGATGGCTGCGCACCAGCCAGACCACCAGTTCGATCCGGCGCGGATCGACGCCCAGCCGTTCGCACGCCCGACGCGCGGCGATAGCGCCATCCTCCAGCTGCCCCCGCTCGCCGCCCTTGCCGACGTCATGCAGCAGCATGCCCAGCATCAGGGCTTCCATGTCCGAGATCAGGTGCACGATCTCGCTGGCCATGGGGTGGTCGGTCTTAAGTTTGCCGCGCGCGATGTCGTTGATGATGCCGATGGCCTGAAGCGTATGCTCGTCGACCGTATAGGCGTGGTACATGTTGAACTGGGTCTGGCCGACGATCCGCCCCCATTCGGGCAGGAACCGACCCAACAGGCCCGTCTCGTTCATGATGGTCAGGACGCGATAGGGCCGCTGCCCGTGCGCCAGAACGTCCAGGAAGGCGCGCGTCGCCGCCGGGTCGCGCCTCAGCCGGGGCGTCACCAGCGACAGCGATCGCGTCACCGCCGAAAAGGCGTCCGGATGCAGGTCCAGGTCGTGCTTGTCGGCGCAGACGAACAGGGTCAGCAGCTTGACCGGATCGGCGGCGAACACCTCCGGCCCCTCGACCGACAGACGCCCCTGATCGATCCAGAACCCCTCGACCTCAAGCTTGCGCCGGGGGGCGGGCCGGAACGGCGCCATCAGACGCGACAGGCCATGCGCCGTCTTCTGGTGGCGCGCCTCCAGCTTGGCCGACATGGCGCGGGTCAGGGCGCCGACGTCGCGGGCCACCAGAAAGTATCGCCGCATGAACCGCTCGACCGCCGGTTCGTCGCCGCGCCCGCGCCAGCCCATGCGTCGGGCCACCTCCGGCTGCATGTCGAACGTCAGCTTCTCTTCAGCCCGGCCCGCGATCAGATGCAGATGGATGCGGACCCGCCACAGGAAGTCGAACGCCTCGTCCGACGTTCGTCGCTCTCGCGGGGTGAACAGCTCGTCCATCACCGTCGCGCCCAGCCGGCTTTCGGGCGCCAGAGACCGGGCGATCCAGTACAGGGTGTTCAGGTCGCGCAAGCCCCCCTTGCCGTCCTTGACGTTGGGTTCGACCTTGTAGCGGGTCGAGCCGGCCTTTTCGTGCCGGGCGGCCCGCTCCTCCAGCTTGGCGGCGATGAAGGGGCGCGGATCGGATTTCGACACCATGTCGCGAAACCGGCCGATCATCAGCTGGGCCAGCGCCTCGTCCCCCGCCAGCGGACGCGCCTCCAGCAGGGTCGTCCGCACCGTCATGTCGGTGCGCGACAGGCTCAGACACTCTTCGACCGAGCGCACCGCCGACCCGACCTTGGCCCCCAGGTCCCACAGCACATAGAGGACGAACTGGATCACCTGCTCGCCGCGCGGCGTCGCCTTGGACGATCTCAGGAACAGCAGGTCCAGATCGGAATGGGGCGCCAGCACGCCCCGGCCGTAGCCCCCGACCGCGACCAAGGCCAGCCGCTCGGCCTCGACCGGCGAGGTCGGCCACAGCGTCTGGGTCGCCACCCGCCACAGGCCGGCCAGCATCTCGTCGGCGGCGGCGGCGTACAGACGCGCCACATCGCGGCCCTTCATGCCGCCGTCAAGCTTGCGCTCCGCCCGGGCGCGGGCGGCGTCATAGGTCTCGCGCAAAACGACAGAGACCGCCGCGCGCGGGTCTTCCGCGCGGGCGGCCTCGTCAAGGCGGTCATCCAGACTGGGCGAGGCGTTCATGTCAGCCGTCTATAGGCCGCATCCCACCGCACGTCAGTCAGGGATTGCTGACTACTCCGGGCGAACGCGCTTCTTGCGGAACGACGGGTTCAGCGTCTGCTTGCGCAGGCGGATGGACTTGGGCGTCACTTCAACCAGTTCATCGTCGTCGATATAGGCGATGGCCTGTTCCAGCGACATCTGGCGCGGCGGCGTCAGGCGAACGGCCTCGTCCTTGCCGGAGGCGCGGACGTTGGTCAGCTGCTTGCCCTTGATCGGGTTGACGTCCAGGTCGTCCCAGCGCGCGTTCTCGCCGATGATCATGCCCTGATAGGTCTTTTCGCCGGCGCCGACGAACATGATGCCGCGGTCTTCCAGGTTCCACAGGGCGAAGGCGGCGGTTTCACCGTCAGAGTTCGAGATCAAAACGCCCTTCAGACGACCGGCGATCGCGCCCTTGTGCGGCTCATAGTGGCTGAACACGCGGTTCAGCACGCCCGAACCGCGCGTGTCGGTCAGGAACTCGCCCTGATAGCCGATCAGCGAACGCGACGGCGCCTTCAGGCTGATGCGGGTCTTGCCGGCGCCCGACGGGCCCATGTCGGTCATTTCGGCTTTACGGGCCGACAGCTTCTCGATGACGATGCCCGAGAACTCGTCGTCGACGTCGATCATGACGTCTTCGATCGGCTCCAGCTTCTCGCCGTTCTCGCCGGTCTGGAACACCACGCGCGGACGCGAGATCGAAACCTCGAAGCCTTCGCGGCGCATGTTCTCAATCAGAACGCCCAGCTGCAGTTCGCCACGGCCGGCGACTTCATAGGCGTCGCCGCCTTCGGTCGTGGTGACGCGGATGGCGACGTTGGCCTCGGCTTCCTTCAGCAGGCGATCACGGATGACGCGCGACTGGACCTTGTCGCCTTCGCGACCGGCCAGGGGGCTGTCGTTGACCGAGACGGTCATGGAGATGGTGGGCGGATCGATCGGCTGGGCGGGCAGCGGCTCGGTGACTTCCATCGCGCACAGGGTGTCGGCCACGGTCGCCTTGGACATGCCGGCGATGGCGACGATGTCGCCCGCTTCCGAACCCTCGTCCAGGGCCTGACGCTTCAGGCCGCGGAAGGCCAGCACCTTGGTGATGCGGCCGCGTTCGATTTCCTTGCCTTCACGGTCCAGAGCGTGGATCGCCATGCCGGGAACGGCCTTGCCGCTCTCGATGCGGCCGGTCAGCAGACGGCCCAGGAACGGATCGCTTTCGATCAGCACGTCCAGCATGCGGAAGGGCTTGTCGCGGTTGGCCTGGACGGCGGGCGGCGGGACGTGATCGACGATCAGGTCGAACAGCGGGGCCAGATTGTCGTTGGGCTGGTTCAAGTCCAGCGTCGCCCAGCCGTTGCGGCCCGAGGCGTAGATGTGCGGGAAGTCCAGCTGCTCGTCCGTCGCGCCGATGGCGGCGAACAGGTCGAAGGTCTCGTTGTGGACGCGGTCCGGATCGGCGTGGGCGCGGTCGACCTTGTTGATGCACAGGATCGGGCGCAGGCCCATCTTCAGCGCCTTGGTCAGCACGAACTTGGTCTGGGGCATGACGCCCTCTTCGGCGTCGACCAGGATGACGCAGCCGTCCACCATGCCCAGGATGCGCTCGACCTCGCCGCCGAAGTCGGCGTGGCCGGGGGTGTCGATGATGTTGATGCGGGTTTCACCCGCCTTGCCGTTCCAGAGCACCGAGGTGCACTTGGCCAGGATGGTGATGCCGCGCTCTTTTTCCTGGTCGTTGGAGTCCATCGCGCGCTCGGTCTGCGCCTCGTTGGCTCGGAAGACGCCGGATTGGGCGAGCAGTTGGTCCACCAGGGTCGTCTTGCCGTGGTCGACGTGGGCGATGATGGCGACGTTGCGCAGGTTCATTTGAGTATCGCGAAAAGGCGCGGCCGGCATACGGGCGGCCGCTGGTCATGAAAAGGCATGCGGGAGGCGCGCGCCTCTTACAGGCATGTGGACAGAAAGACCAGAGCGGGCGTTCGCCGCGCTGATCGCCGCCTTACTGATATTTCATCCCCGACGCCGCATCCGACGCCGCTGACGGACGCCTCTTTCCCCCGACGGGCCTGACACAGGCCCATTTCGAAGGGGAAATGACGATGGGTTTGATGATTGCAGCGGCGCTAGCCGCCGCCTTGGCCGCGGGCCAGGCGCCGGACATGCATGTGGATGCCGAGCGGCTGAACATGGCCCGACCCGGCGAGGCCATGATCCTGGCCGGCCGCATCCGCGCCGCCAGCCGTGACTGGTGCGCCGTCCATCGCGCCGTCCTGACACCCGACAGCCTTGGCGACGCCAGCGTCTGCGAGCGTGAAATGAGACGCCGGGCCTATGTCGCCCTGCCCCGTCCTCAACGCATCCATTTCGTGCGCGCGGGCGGCCAGACCGCGCTGAATCGGCGCTAGAGCGGTCGCAGCATATAGCGGGCGTCGGCGCCGTAGCTGGCCAGTTTGGCCGCCATGGCCTCGGCGGGTTGCTCGACGAAACCGTGTCGAGACCAGAAGCCGACAGCGTCATTGACGGCGACCAGGGCGATGGCGGGCCAACCGTCTTCCGTCGCCTGTTCGGCCAGTCGCTCGACGATGGCGCCGGTCACGCCCCCGCCCCGCGCCTCGGGGTGCAGGGCCAGATCGTGCAGATAGATCAAATCCGGCTGAGCCGGCAGGCCCTCGATCACCGTGTTCAGCGGCGGCGCGCTCTCGGCCTTCCACGGATAGGCGATCAGATAGCCCCGCGCGGCGCCGTCGCCCTCCCCCAGCACGAAACAGCCGCGCGGATAAAGCGCCAGTCGGTTTTCGAAACAGGCGCGATCCTCGAAATGGTCGGGAAACGACAGCCGCGCCACCTCCACCACCGCATCGATGTCCGTAGGCCGCATGGGCCGCCATTGCAGGGTCATCAGTTCACCTTGGACGGGTCTGGCGGCGCGTCAGGCAGGGCGGAAACCGGAACACCGTCGTCCTTCAGCTTCCTGACCTCGGCGGGCGTGGCCTCGCCATAGATTTCGCGCTTCTCGGATCGGCCCTCGTGGATGTCGCGCGCCTCGCGGGCGAAGGCGTCGCCGACATAGTCAAAGTTGGCCTCGACATGGGCGCGGACCTCGCGGGCGGCAGCCATCATCATCGTCTGCATCTTGGCGGCGACGTCAGAGGCGGGATCGGCCTTGCGGGCGCCGCTGACGGCCGGAGCCATGATCGCCTTGTCGACCGCGTGCGAACCGCAGAACGGGCATTCCACCAGCCCCCGCGCCGCCTGATCGTCATAGTCGGTCGAGGAGCCGAACCAGGCTTCGAAGGCGTGGGCCTGGTCGCATTTCAGGGCGTAGCGGATCATGGGGCGTTAAACAGCGGGCAGGAAATCGCGATCGTGGGTCAGGCTGGGCACGGCGGCGCGCGCCCTGGCCACGGCCTCCATGTCCAGTTTCGCACGCACGATGCAAGGTTCGTCGTGATCCGCCTTGGCGATGATCTCGCCCCACGGGCCGACGACGGTCGATCGCCCCCAGGTGCGGCGACCGTCGTCGTGCAGTCCGCCCTGCGCCGGCGCCAGGATGAACGCCCCCGTCTCGATGGCGCGGGCGCGCAACAGGGTTTCCCAGTGCGCCTCCCCGGTCGGGGCGGTGAAGGCGGCCGGGACGGCGATCATCGACGCCCCGGCCTTGGCCAGCTGGCGATGCAGGTGGGGAAAGCGGATGTCGTAGCAGATGGTCAGACCCAGCCGGCCCCAGGGCGTATCCGCCACCGCCGCCCCGTCGCCGGGCCGCACCGTCGCGCTTTCGCGATAGGTCTCGCCATTGGGCAGGTTCACGTCGAAGACGTGCAGCTTGTCGTATCGGGCCACGATCCCGCCCGACCCATCGATCAGCAGCGACCGATTGGCGGCGCGGCCGTCTCCCGCCTGGCCAGACCGGACGATGGCCGAACCGATCAGCAGCCAGACGCCTAGTTCCGCCGCCAGACGACGCAGGCCCAGCACGACGACGTCCTCGTCCTCGGTCGTGATCGCCGCATCGCGCCGGTCTCGGCGCTGCTCCAGGACATTGGTCCCCTCGGGCGTCAGGATGAACTTCGCTCCGCCCGACGCCGCCTCGCGGATCAGCGGCTCGACATGGGCCAGCGCCGCTCGCGCCGTCGCCGGCGTGCGCGTCTGGATCAGGGCGATGTCGAGCCCGCTGCTCATGGATCAGGCGGCCAGAAGTCCGTCCAGCTTGCCGTCGCGATCCAGCGCGTGGATGTCGTCGGAACCGCCGACGTGCTGGCCGTCGATGAAGATCTGCGGGAAGGTCATGCGGCCGCCTGACTTCTCGACCATCTCGGCCTTCTTGTCGGGATCGTTGGAGGCGACGATCTCAGTGTAGTCCACGCCCTTCTTTTTCAGCAGCGACATGGCGCTGAAGCAGTAGGGGCAGCCAGGCTTGGTGTAGATGACGACGTCGGCCAAGTTCAGATCTCCAATATAAAATTCAGCGCCCTCAAGCAGCGACCCGCCGCGCGGCGAGTGATAGGGCGCTCTTCACATAGTCAGTTCACGGGCGTTTCGCACCCGCGCGATGACGGCGAGATCGACGGCGCGCGCTCCGGCGTCGATCAGGGCGCGCGCGCAGGCCTCTCCGGTCGCGCCCGTGGTCAACACATCGTCGATCAGAAGGATGCGTCGCCCCCGGATCCGACGCCGGCCCGCCTCGGTCACGGCGAAGGCCTGCTTGACGTTCAGCCGCCGCCCGCGCTGGCTCTTGCCGCCCTGGCTGGTCGTGTGGGTCGTGCGGACCAGCGCGTCGGGCAAATAGTCGCGGCCGGCGTGCCGGGCCAGCGGCCGGGCGATCTCGGCCGCTTGGTTGAACCGTCGCGACAACAGGCGAAACCGATGCAGCGGCACGGGCAGGATCACGTCCGCGTCTTCGACCAGGTCGGCGGCGGCGCGCCCGATCCAGCGCGCGAACAGGGGCGCGAACTGTTGCTGATCGCCGTGCTTGAACCTCAGGATCAGACTGCGCGACGCCTCATCATACAGGCAGGCCGCCCGCGCCCTCTCGAAGGCGTAGGGCTTGGCGATACAGGCGGCGCAGCGATCCTCGGCGAAGGCGCCGCCGTCAAAGTCGAAGGCCGCCCCGCAGCCGTCGCAGACCGGCGCTTCCAGAAATTTGATCCGGCTCCAGGCGTCGGGCGTCAGGCCGGCCGCAGCCGTCGCCTCTCGGCTGTCGTGCGCCATCGGCGGCAGGATCAGGTCGGCCAGTCCCCGCCCCGCTCCGCGCAAGTGACGGCCCGCCCCTTCCCAGGCGCGCCGCCAGCCCCCATCCTGTGCGTCCATGACCGCCCCCCAGTCCCCTTCCGACGGCCCCCCGCGCATCTTCGACGCCGTTCGACGTCAGGCGCGGTTGGCGCGGTCCGCCGCCCGGTTCCCCCAGGCCGACTTCCTGCACGCCCGCGCCGCCGCCAACGCCGCCGAGAGCCTGGAAGCCATACTGCGCGATTTTCCCGTTGCGGTCGATCTGTCCGCCCATCCAGGCGTGTTCGATGCGGCGGTCCGGTCCAGCGACGCCGCCGGCCGCGTCGGTCCTATCCAGACGCCCGTCTCCCTGGCCCAGCGCGCAGCGCCGGGTGCGGACGCGCTGCCGCTGGCCGACGCCTCGACCGATCTGATCGTCTCCCTTTTGACCCTTCACTGGGCCAATGATCTGCCGGGCGCCTTGGCCCAGATCCGGCGCGCGTTGAAACCGGACGGCCTGTTCATCGGCACGCTGTTCGGCGCGGGCACCCTGAAAGAGCTACGCGCCGTCCTGACCGAGGTCGAACTGGAGGAGCGCGGCGGCGCCCAGGCGCGTGTCTCGCCCTTCGCTGACGGCTATGACGGGGCGGCCCTGTTGCAGCGCGCCGGGTTCGCCCTGCCGGTGTCGGACGTGGACCGCTTCACCGTCCGCTACACCGACCTGTTCGCCTTGATCCGCGACCTGCGCGCCATGGGCGAGACCAATGTGCTGAACGGACCTGTTCGGCCGCTAAGCCGCCGCATCGTGGCGCGCGCCGCCGCCCTCTATGCCGAGCGATACGGTCTCGACGACGGCCGCATCCCGGCGACGTTCGAGATCATCCATCTGGCCGGCTGGAAACCTCACGACAGCCAGCAGAAACCTCTGCCGCGCGGCTCGGCCAAGACGCGGCTGGCCGATGCCCTGGGCGTCAAGGAAATGACGGGCGAAGAGCCGGGCTAGCTGATCGCGGCCTGTATGGCGGCGCTCAGCTTGTTCACCGTTGCGCCCAGGCCGCCGTTCTGGCTGTTCGCCAAGGCGCTGATCGAGGTCACGATCGCCAGGAAGATCAGGGCGCAGAGCAGCCCGTATTCAATGGCTGTGGCCCCGCTCTCATTGCGCAGGAACCGGCCGATAAGACGTCGCATGGCCGGCCTCCCTGGTCGGCGGTGGTCAGAGCAGGTCGCGCAACCAGGCGACCAGAGGTTCGTCCGCCGGCGGCATGGGATAGTCCGAAAGCTTGCTCGGCTTCACCCAGGCGAGGCCGTCGTGTTCACGCGCCGTGACCACGCCGTCCCACCGTCGGCACAGATACAATGGCATCAACAGGTGAAACGAATCGTAAGCGTGACTGGCGAAAACGAACGGCGACAGACAGTTTTCGCTAACGTCGATCCCCAGCTCTTCCTTCAGCTCGCGGATCAGCGCCTGTTCCGGCCGCTCTCCAGGCTCGACCTTGCCGCCCGGAAACTCCCACAGCCCCGCCAGCTTCTTGCCTTCAGGACGCTTGGCGATCAGCACCCGCCCATCCACATCGATCAGGGCGACGGCGACGACCAGGACGGTGGGAAGCGACGCAGCGGTCACGAGCGATAGTCGCCGTTGATCTCGATGTAGCCCTTGGTCAGATCGCAGGTCCACACGGTCGCCGACGCCCGTCCCGAACCCACATCGACGGTGATGTCGATCTCGGGGTTCTTCATATAGGCGGTCATCTTGGCCTCGTCGTAGGTCGGGGACGGGGCGCCGTCGATGGCGGCCTGGTGCGGACCGAACTTGATGGCCAGGCGGTCGCGGTCGACCGGCTCCTCGGTCTTGCCCACCGCCATGACGACCCGGCCCCAGTTGGCGTCCTGACCGGCGATGGCGGTCTTGACCAAGGGGCTGTCGGCGATGGACTTGGCCAGCTTGCGGGCCGAGGCGGGCGAGGCGGCGCCGTCCACCGTCACCTTGACGAACTTGGTCGCGCCTTCGCCGTCGCGCACCAGCTGGTGCGCCAGATCCAGCATCACCTTGTCCAGGGCGGCCGAGAAGCTCTTCAGGCGGCGATCGCCGACCCGCCCGATGCGCGGCGCGCCCGAGGTGCCGGTGGCGAACAGCAGGGCCGTGTCGTTGGTCGAGGTGTCGCCATCCACCGTCACGCTGTTGAAGGTGGTGCGCACGTGCAGGCCCAACAGCGCCTGCAGCACGTTCGGATGGATGTCCGCATCGGTGACGATGAAGGCCAGCATGGTCGCCATGTCCGGCGCGATCATGCCCGATCCCTTGGCGATGCCGGCGATCCGGACCTTGTAGCCCTCGATCTCGGCCTCGGCGTAGGAGCCCTTGGGGAAGGTGTCGGTGGTCATGATGCCGCGACCGGCCCGGGCCCAGGCGTCCGCCTCCAGTCCGTTCTCGATCTCGGGCAGTTTGGCGACGATCTTCTTGTCGTCCAGCACCACGCCGATCACGCCGGTCGAGGCCAGCATGACGTCGCGCTGACGACAGCCGAACCGTTTGGCGACCTCCGAGGCCGTGCGCCGCGCCGCGTCCGCGCCGGCCTTGCCGGTGAAGGCGTTGGCGCATCCGGCGTTGATCACCAGGGCGCGCACATCCTTGCCGCCCTCGGCCCCGGCCAGGTGTTTCTTGCACCAGTCCACGGGCGCCGAGCCGATCTTGTGGCGGGTGAAGACCCCGGCGCAGCTGGTCCCGCGCGCGAAGCGGAACACCACCAGGTCGTCGCGCTCATGTTTGTAGAAGCCGGCGCGCGCGGTCGCGATCTCGACCCCGCCAATCGGCGGAATGGTCGGAAACGGCACGGCTAAGGGCGAGATGGCCAGACCCGGCTTGCCAGCGGCGGCCGGCGCAGGCGAGGCGGCTGGCGCCACATCCGATCCCGGCGTGCGGGTGGCGCGCTTTAGCGCCGTAGCGAACGGGTCCAGCGCCTTTTCGAACGCATGCTCGATCTTCTGGCCGGTCGTGGAGGGAGGCTTGGTCATGTCAGGCGCCCGGAGGAGCGGAAGGGGCGGAAGGAGTGGGCGATGCGGGCGGCGTCTGCGCGGGCAAGAGGACATCCACCTTGGCCTTGCCGCGCAGTTGTTCCAGCAACTGTCGCACGCCCTCATAGGTCAGATAGCGCACGATCTGCGGTCGGGCCTGTTCCAGCGTCGGCGGGTTTTCCTTGCGCCGGTCCTCGACCCTCAGAACGGCCCAGCCGCCCTCGGTCTGGAAGGGCCCGACGGTCGCACCGGCCGGCTTGTCGCGCAGGGCGTCGGCATAGGCTTGGGGCATCACCTCCAGCGTCGAATACCCCAGATCGCCGCCGGAGAACCGCGTCGCCTCGTCGACCGACCGCTCCGCCGCCACCGCTTCGAAGCCGGCGCCCTGGCCCAGAATGCCGATCACGGCGTCCGCCTCGGGCTTGGTGCGCGACAGGATCAGCCGCACGCGGATCTCTTCCGAGGTCTTCGCCAGTCGCAGCTGCTCATTGTACAGGGTCTGCACCGCCTGGTCCGACACGGCCTTGTTGACCACGCTCTCGACCAGCATGTCGCCCAGGATGCGCTCGCGCGTCGCTTCCAGTCGCCGCTGCGCCAGGGGCGAGGAGTCCAGCCGCCGCCGCTGCGCCTCTCCGGCCAGCAGCTTTTGGTCGATCACCTCGTCCAGCACCCGGCGGAAGAGGTCCGACGTCGTGTCCAGCGCCTCGTCCTCGCCGATCAAACCTTGGGCAACCGCCTCGCGCTTCACGTCCGAGGCCCAGATGGTCTCGTCCTGCACCGTGGCCACGGCCTGGTCTCCCTGTTCGGGCGGCCGGTTGTCGCCGCCACGCGAACAGGCGGCGGTCGAAAGCGCCGCCGTCAGCAAGGCCGCCGTAAGAATGCGTGAAGATCGCCGGAAGGGGGTCAAGGGGGCGCTCCGTCGAAGGCGGCCGAAAGCCCCTCGCGTTGACAGGGGTTAGGCCGGTGCTTAAGTCCCGCCTGCGCCCAAGTCGAGGGGTTTTGATCGTCTGCGCGGCCCTTCGCGCGCGCCTGATGCGGCGCTCCGGGGCTGCGGTCGGTCAGGGCCTCTCTCACGGCGTCCGTATCGCCGCCCCTCACGGGATTTCAGAGCCGCTCAGCTCGCAGACGCTCGACCGCTTACCGGATCCAATATGCTCGGCTTCGCCAAGAAACTTTTCGGCTCTTCCAACGACCGCAAGGTCAAGGCCTTCCAGGACCACGCCCAGCGCATCAATGCGCTGGAGCCCAAGTTCGCCGCCCTGTCCGACGACGAACTGCGGATGATGACCGACGCCTTCCGCGATCGGCTGGCGAACGGCGAAACCCTGGACAAGATCCTGCCCGAAGCCTTTGCGGTCGTGCGCGAAGCCTCCAAGCGCGTGCTGGGCCAGCGTCAGTACGACGTTCAGCTGGCCGGCGGCATGATCCTGCATGAAGGCGGCATCGCCGAAATGCGGACCGGCGAAGGCAAGACCCTGGTCGCCGTGGCGCCGGTCTATCTGAACGCCCTGCCCGGCAAGGGCGTGCACGTCATCACCGTCAACGATTACCTGGCCCGCCGCGACGCCGAGACGATGGGCAAGGTCTATCGCTTCCTGGGCCTCGAGGTCGGCGTCATCGTCAACGGCCTCAGCCAGGGCCAGCGCCAGCAGGCCTACAACGCCGACGTCACCTACGGCACCAACAACGAGTTCGGCTTCGACTATCTGCGCGACAATCTGGTTTATGACCGGCGCGAGATGGTGCAGCGTCCGCACAACTTCGCCATCGTCGACGAGGTCGACTCCATCCTGATCGACGAGGCGCGCACGCCTCTGATCATCTCGGGCCCGACCGAGGACCGTTCGGATCTCTACAAGATCCTCGACGGCCTGATCAAAGAGCTGATCAAGGACAAGGACACCTTCGAGCTCGACGAGAAGCAGAAGCAGGTCCTGCTGACCGAGCTGGGCTCCGAGCGGATGGAAGAAGCCCTGGAGGCCGGCGGTCACTTCGCCGCCGACACCACGGGCCTGTACGACGCTGCCAACATCAGCCTGGTTCACCACGCCAACCAGGCCCTGCGGGCCAACACCCTGTATCAGCGCGACAAGGACTATATCATCAAGGGCGGCGAGATCGTCCTGATCGACGAGTTCACCGGCCGCATGATGACTGGCCGCCGCCTGTCCGAAGGCCTGCACCAGGCCATTGAGGCCAAGGAAGACGTCAAGATCCAGCCCGAGAACCAGACCTTGGCTTCGGTGACGATCCAGAACTACTTCCGCCTGTACGAAAAGCTGTCGGGCATGACCGGCACGGCCGCGACCGAGGCCCAGGAATTCGGCGACATCTACAAGATGGACGTGCTGGAAGTGCCGACCAACCGGCCGATCCAGCGCAAGGACTACGACGACGAGGTCTATCGGACCCACGCCGAGAAGAACCAGGCCATCGCGCGCCAGATCGCCGAATGCCACCTCGCCGGTCAGCCGATCCTGGTCGGCACCGTGTCGATCGAGCGTTCGGAACAGCTGTCGGACCTGCTGAGCCGCTTCGAATACAAGGTCGAGACCTCGCGCACGCTGAAGCCGGAATATGCGGGCAAGGCCAAGGAAGCCGAGAAGATCGGCGACGCCGCCTATGACATCACCTACGAGACCAAGCTACGTGGCATTCCGCACAGCGTCCTGAACGCGCGCCAGCACGAGCAAGAAGCCTATATCGTCGCCGACGCCGGCCTGCCCGGCGTGGTGACCATCGCTACCAACATGGCCGGCCGCGGCACCGACATTCAGCTCGGGGGCAACCTCGAGATGAAGATGCAGAAGTGGCTGCTGGAACAACGCAACATGGCCGTCGAGGTCACACCGGAAATGGAAGCGGCCAAGGAGGCCGAGTTCAAGGCCGAGATCGCCGTCCAGAAGAAGATTGCGTTGGAGGCCGGCGGCCTGTTCGTCCTGGGCACCGAGCGCCACGAGAGCCGCCGCATCGACAACCAGCTGCGCGGCCGCACCGGCCGTCAGGGCGACCCCGGCACCTCGAAATTCTATCTGTCCTGCGAGGACGACCTGCTGCGCATCTTCGCCGGCGACCGCCTCGACTCGATCATGAAGACCTTCGGCGTGGCGGAGGGCGAGGCCATCACCCACCCCTGGCTGAACCGCGCCATCGAGACCGCCCAGAAGCGCGTCGAGACCCGCAACTACGACATCCGCAAGAACCTGCTGAAATACGACGACGTCGTGAACGACCAGCGCAAGGCCGTGTTCGAACAGCGTCAGGAGTTCATGGACTCCGAGGATCTGTCCGAACTGGTCGGCGACTTCCGCCGCGACGTCGTGTCGGACCTGGTCGAACGCTATATGCCGCCCAAGGCGTATGCCGAGCAGTGGGACATCGACGGCCTGGATGAGAAGGTCCGCTCGACCCTGGGGCTGGAGCTGCCGCTGCACGACTGGGCCGCAGAGGAAGGCGTGTCGAACGAGGAGATCGAGGAGCGGCTGCTGGCCGCCGCCGACGCCCGCGCCGCCGAACGCCTGGAACAGATCGGCGCCGACCAGACGCGCGGTCTGGAAAAGCAGTTCATGCTGCAGATGATCGACATGCAGTGGCGCGAGCACCTGGTCCATCTGGACCACCTGCGCGGCGTCATCGGCCTGCGCGGCTATGGGCAGCGCGACCCTCTGAACGAATACAAGACCGAAGCCTTCTCGCTGTTCGAGAACCTGCTCTACGATCTGCGCCACAACGTCACCCGTTGGCTGATGACGGTCGAGTTCCGCTTCCAGGCCCCGCCCGAACTGCCCGAGTTCCAGGAAATCCACCTGAACCCCGGCACCGGCGAGAACGAGATGGCTGATCCGTCGGCCCAGAACCCCGAAGGCACGCTGATCGGCGACGACCGCTCGAAGCTGCCCGTTGAGGCCCTGCCGCCCGGCTGGGAAATGACCGGCCGCAACTCTCCCTGCCCCTGCGGCTCGGGCCGCAAGTTCAAACACTGCCACGGGGCTCTCGTTTAAGAGGCGCGCTACGCGCGGCGCTATCGCTCGCCGCGTGGCGGCTCGCTGCTTGAGCGCTGGGTGAGATGTCCTAAAGAAGAGGGATGACCTACAAGTCCCTCTTCTCCAGCGCCCTGTCGGCGGCGCCCGGCCGGCTGCATTTCGCCGCGCACAGCCATCACCTTTGGCCCGACGCCAGTTTCGAGGCGCAGCAGCAGACCTGGCTCGACGCCAACCTGCATGCCGACCACAAGTGGGACCTCGTCTTCGGTCAGGTGATCCCCGAGGCCCAGGCCCATGTCGCGGCCGAGCTGGGACTGCCCTCGCCCGACAGCATCGTCTTTTCGTCCAACACCCACGACTTCCTGCTGCGCCTGTTTTCGGGCGTGGAGACCAAGCCGGTCCGCATTCTGGCGACCGACGGCGAATTTCACTCCTTCCGTCGTCAGGCCGAGCGGTGGGAAGAGGTCGGGGCGGCGGTGGTCACGCGCGTTCCGCTGGCGCCCTTCGACACCTTCGCCGATCGCTTCGTCGCCGAGGCGTCCAGGGGCGGTTACGACTGGATCGTGGTCAGCCAGGTCTTCTTC
Source organism: Brevundimonas sp. 374 (assembly GCF_900102995.1). Classification (NCBI taxonomy): domain Bacteria; kingdom Pseudomonadati; phylum Pseudomonadota; class Alphaproteobacteria; order Caulobacterales; family Caulobacteraceae; genus Brevundimonas; species Brevundimonas sp. 374. The sequence goes on from NZ_FNKT01000006.1 coordinate 72,523, forward strand.
CGCACCGGGGGCCTGTTCGACCGGATCGAGGAGCTTGCCGCCTTGGCGAGACCCGAAGGGCCTTGGGTTCTGATCGACGGCTATCACGGCTTCATGGCGACCCCGACCGACCTGTCGGCGGTGGCGGACCGGGTCTTCTATGTCTCCGGCGGCTACAAATACGCCATGTCGGGCGAGGGTGTCTGCTTCCTGCATGCCCCGCCCGGCTTCTGCCCGCGTCCTGTCGTGACCGGCTGGTTCGCGGAATTCGGCGACCTGTCGGGTCCGCCCGGCGGCGTTCAGTATCGCAGCGACGGCGGTCGCTTCTGGGGCGCGACCTTCGACTGCACGCCGCTGTATCGCTTCAACGCCGTGCGCCGAACGCTGGATCAGCAGGGGCTCGACACCGCCGCCATCGCCGCCCATGCGCGCGATCTGGCGACCAAGTTCCAGCAGGCCGTTCAGGCTGGACAGGCCGGGGTCTTGTCGCAAGCCGAAATCCTCAATCCGGTCGAGGGCGACGCGCCGCGCGCCCGTTTCCTCGCCCTGCGTCATCCCGACGCCCAGGCCTGGTGCGCGGGTCTGCGGGCGGCGAACATCGTCACCGATGTGCGCGACGACGTCATCCGCTTCGGATTCGGCCTGTATCAGGACGCCGAGGACGTCGATCGTCTGATCGCGGCCTGCCGATCCCTCTGATCAGTAGAAGGTCGTGTCGTCCTGCTTGCTGGGCGCCGGGGGCGTGCGCGGCGGCGTCCTCGGTTGGTTTGATGCGGGCGGGGTCGCCGGGCGGGCTTCAGGCGAGGGCGGCGTCGGCGTGGTCCCGCCCCCCGGCGCATTGACCGGAGGGATCGCCGGCAGGTCCGGATAGGGCATGGCCGAGGGGCGGGCGTCCTGCGCCGGCGCCGCTTCTTCGGGCGCGATCGGTCCCGTGTTGGACTGGCCCAACCGGTCGGGCGCGCCGACATCATCTCGGATGAAGGCCCAGGCCTGCCGATCCGAGCAGCCGCAGGCCTTCAGGAAGCCCTGCTTGTCGCGCCACAGGATCAGCGGATAGCTGATGTCGACGCCGGACTCCTTGAGCAGCTGGCTCAGCCGTTCGTTGAAGCGGCGGCCGGCCTCGACCACGGCGGTGCGCGCCAGATTGCCGTCCGCCTGCGGCACGCCGGCAGCGGTCCAGCTGTTCGCCGGCGTCGCCATCCAGCGTTGATACAGCGGCCAGTCCCGCGTCAGCCACAGCTCCGCGACCGTCGCTCGCTCCGCCGCCGTCGATTGCGCCGCACCCTCCAGATCGGGGCGGGCAAACAGAATGTAGCGCGTCTCGATCCCCGCCGCCTTCAGCTTGGGCGCCTCGTCGCGCGCGTAACGCAGGGCCGAGGCGCTGTCGCGATAGGTGACGATATACAGGGCCTGTCCCCCGCTGCCGTCCGACACCCAGGACGCCTCGTCCAGCAGTTGTTGCACCTCGGCCTGATTGCGGCTGATCGTGACCGGCTGGAACCGCGAATAGAAGTTCCAATAGGCCCAGTATCCGGCGCCGGCGAGCAGCAGGCCGACCACGGCCGCCACGATCGAACCCATCAAAAAGCGACGCATGTAATCGGGTGCTCCAGCTTCACCGTTGACCCATCCTAACGCATAGCAGCGGAATCCGTTGTCGCCCGCATTCGCCGACGTCTTCATCGCCGCTCAGAGGCGCCAAAATGTCGCGAAAGATTCCGGCCGATCCGCTCTTGAACCGCGCAGGGGGCTTCCCATTTCCGATTTCGACGCTGCGGGACACTCCCCCTCCGAACCGCAGCGAAGCGAAGCCGGCGCCCTCCCCTCCCCTCCAGGCGCCGCTCGCGCAGGCCGCCGGACTCCCCCAGTCCGGCGGCTTTCTGCTTTGTGGCGCTGCACAATAATTCCAACCTGATCACTGATCATTACAATGAACGGTCGCCAGGGGCTTCCCGAGCGACCGGACCTGGCCTAGTCAGCGGGGGTGGCGCCCCGTCGCGCCGCATCCCTTGCGGCCCTGCCGCGTCGTTCGAGACTGCTCGTCCATGACCGCCCACGATCTGCGCCAACCCGTTCAGCCGATCACCAAGGCCGCGCTGGAGGCGGCCTTCGCCAAGATCGTGGGGACCGGGCCCGGCGCAGTCGAACAGACCTATCTGACCCAGGCGCACGAAGACTATTCCGCCGATGAGACGCCTGAGCTGAGCGGCGAGGATCTGGCCGCCCTGCTCGCCGCCTCCTGGACCGCCGCCAAGTCCTATCCGACCGACGCGGCCGCTCCCGCCATCACCGTCGGCCCGCTGCACGGCGCATCGGACAAGGTGCTGGATTACGATCTGGTGCGCATCGTCCAGTCCGACGCTCCCTTCCTGGTCGACAGCGTCATGGGGGCCCTGGCCGAGGCCGCCGTGTCCGTGCGCGCCCTGTTCCACCCGGTGGTCGAGCTCGACGGCCGCCGCCTGTCGATCATCATGCTGGTCATCGACAGCGTGCCTCAAGAGCGCCGCGACGCCCTGGGCGAAGGTCTGGCCCAGAGCCTGTCGGACGTTCACGCCGCCGTCGCCGATCATGACGCCATGACGTCCCTGATGCGCCAGGCCGTGCAGCGTCTGGAAGAGACCCCGCCCCCGGTCGATCCCGCCGTCCTGGCCGAGAACATCGCCTTCCTGAAATGGCTGAAGAGCGACCATTTCGTCTTCCTGGGCGCGCGCGACTACGACTATCCGCTGAACGCCGACGGCGACTATGAGGCCGAGGCGCCGCTGGGACTGTCCACCGACGGCCTGGGCATTCTGGCAGATCCCGAGCGCACCGTGCTGCGCCGCGCCTCCGAACCCGCCGTCCTGACGCGCCAGATGCGCCGCCAGCTGGATCTCAGCGAACCGGTGACGGTGGCCAAGGCCAACGCCCGCTCGCGCGTCCACCGTCGCGCCTACATGGACTATGTCGGGGTCAAGCGTTACGGCCCGGACGGCAAGGCGACGGGCGAGACCCGTTTCGTCGGCCTGTTCACGTCGGAAGCCTACGACCAGCTGGCGACCGAGGTGCCGCTGCTGCGTCGCAAGGTGGCCAACGCCCTGGCCCGCGCCGACAAGGCGCCCGGCAGCCACAATGAAAAACGCCTCAAGAACATCCTTGAGAATTACCCGCGCGACGAGCTGTTCCAGGTCAGCGAGGACGAGCTGCTGTCCATCGCCCTGGGCATCCTTCACCTCTACGACCGGCCGCGCATCCGCCTGTTCTCGCGCCAGGATCCGTTCGACCGCTTCGTCTCGGTTCTGTGCTTCATCCCGCGCGAGAAGTTCGATTCCGCCGTGCGCGAACGCATTGGCCAGATCGTCGCCCGCGCCTGGGGCGGCCGCATCTCGGCCTGGTATCCGCAGCTGTCGGACGCGCCCCTGGTGCGCATCCACTACATCATCGGCGTGGAGCCCGGCGCCCACCCGATCCCGGACGCCGCCCAACTGGAAGCCGACGTCGCCGAGGCCGGTCGCGGCTGGGTCGATCGTTTCGAAGGCGCCCTGCGTCGCTCGGGCGTCGAGGAAGTCGCCGTCGGCCCGCTGAGCGCCCAATGGGCCCGCGCCTTCGGGGCCGCCTATCGCGATCGCTATGACGCCGACGAAGCCGCGACCGACCTGCAATACGTACACCGGCTGAACGAGACCGGTCTGCCCGGCGAGGGCAAGGCCGTCGCCGTGCGCGCCTTCCGCACGCCGGACGACAGCCGCCTGCAGTTCCGCTTCAAACTCTATCGTCGCGGCCCCGCCGTTCCCCTGTCCGACGTCCTGCCGATCCTAGCCGATATGGGTTTGAAGACACTGGAGGAATACGGCTATCCGATCCGCCCGATGGGCGAGGAGGAGATCCACGTCCACGAGTTCCTGATGGAGGATCCGCGCGGCGAGGCGCTGGTCTTCGATGACGTGAAGGGACCTTTCGAGGACGCCTTCGCCGCCGTCTGGACCGGCCGCAACGAAAGCGACGGCTTCAACCGCCTGGTGATCGAACTGGGCGTGGAATGGCGCGACGCCGCCCTGATACGCACCCTGGCCCACTATCGCCAGCAGACGGGTCTCGACCCTTCCCAGACGGTGCAGGAAGAGGCCCTGCGCGAATACCCCGACGTGGCGCGCGCCCTGCTGTCGCTGTTCAAGGCCAAGTTCGCGCCCGAAGGGGGCTCGGCTGACGACCGCGCGCCGGCCGTCGCCGAGCTGGACGCCAAGATCGTCACCCTGCTGCAGGACGTGAAGAGCCTGGATCACGACCGGGCCCTGCGCCGGATCGCCGCCCTGATCGGCGCGATCAAGCGCACCAACTATTTCCAGCTGGACGCCGACGGTCAGCCCAAGCCGCACATCTCGATCAAGATCGCCTCGCGCGAGCTGGACGACCTGCCCCTGCCCAAACCCTATCGCGAAATCTTCGTCTGGGCGCCGCACGTCGAGGGTGTGCACCTGCGCTTTGGTCCCGTCGCGCGTGGTGGTCTGCGCTGGTCGGACCGTCGCGACGACTTCCGCACCGAGGTCCTGGGCCTGGTCAAGGCGCAGCAGGTGAAGAACGCGGTCATCGTGCCGGTCGGCTCCAAGGGCGGCTTCTATCCCAAGCAACTGCCCCGCACGACGGACCGCGAGGCCATCCAGGGCGAGGCCATCCGTGCCTATCGCACCTTCCTGTCCGGCCTTCTGGACATCACCGACAATATCGCCGCTGACGGTTCAGTGACCCATCCGGCCAATGTCATCGCCTGGGAAGGCGACGACCCCTATCTGGTCGTGGCCGCCGACAAGGGCACGGCGACCTTCTCCGACATCGCCAACGGCGTCTCGGCCGCCTACGGCTTCTGGCTGGGCGACGCCTTCGCCTCGGGCGGCTCCATCGGCTACGACCACAAGGCCATGGGCATCACCGCGCGCGGCGCCTGGGAGGCGGTCAAGCGCCACTTCCGCGAGATGGGCAAGGACATCCAGACCCAGCCCTTCACCATGGTCGGCGTCGGCGACATGTCCGGCGACGTCTTCGGCAACGGCGCGCTTCTGTCCAAGGCCACGCGCCTGGTCGCCGCCTTTGATCACCGCGACATCTTCATTGATCCGAACCCGGATCATGTGACCAGCTGGACCGAGCGCAAGCGTCTGTTCGACCTGCCGCGCTCGTCCTGGCAGGACTATGACAAGGCGCTGATCTCGGAAGGCGGCGGCGTCTTCTCGCGCTCGGCCAAGTCGATCCAGCTGACGCCCCAGATCAAGGCGGCCCTGGACATCGCCGAGGACGAACTGGACCCCGTCAGCCTGATCCGCGCCATCCTGAAGGTGCCGGTCGAACTGCTCTATCTGGGCGGCATCGGCACCTATGTGAAATCGGCGGCCGAAACCGACGCCCAGGTCGGGGACAAGGGCACCGACGCCCTGCGCATCAACGCCGACGAACTGCGGGTCAAGGTGGTGGGCGAGGGCGCAAACCTCGGCTTCACCCAAGCGGGACGCATCGCCTTCGGTCAGGCCGGCGGCCGCATCAACACCGACGCCATCGACAACTCCGCCGGGGTCGACACCTCCGACCACGAGGTCAACATCAAAATCCTGGTCGGCTCGGCCGTGACCAACGGCGTCCTGCCGGCTGAGGAGCGCACGCCGCTTCTGGCCTCCATGACCGACGAGGTGGGCCTGAAGGTGCTGGCCCACAACTACGACCAGACCCTCGCCCTGACCCTGCAGCAGGCCGAAGGCGTCGGCGCCCTGGACGCCCAGCAGCGGTTCATGCAGAGCCTCTCGGCGCGCGGAAAGCTGGACCGCAAGGTCGAGGGGCTGCCCAACGACGCCCGCGTCAAAGAGCTGATGACGGCGGGCATTCCGCTGGCCCGGCCGGAGCTGGCCGTCCTGATGGCCTACGCCAAGCTGGAGCTTTCGGACGATATCGTCGCCTCGCAGGCGCCCGAGGATCCCTTCTTCGAACAGATCCTTGTCCGCTACTTCCCCGAGGCCCTGGCCCGGTTCGAACCGGAGATGAAGAGCCACCGTCTGCGGCGCGAGATCATCGCCACCGTCATGGCCAACGAAGTCGTCAACATGTGCGGCCCGACCTTCCCTGACCGCCTGCGCGGCTCGGCGGAATGCGACACCACCGCGCTGATCATCGCCTTCGAGGCCGCGCGCCGCGTCTTCCGTCTGGACGAGGCCTGGGACGCCGTTTCGGCCCTGGACCTGAAGATCTCGGCCGAGGCCCAGATCGCCCTCTACCAGGAAATCGCCGTTGTCCTGCGTCGTCAGACCTTCTGGCTGGCCCGCCGCGCCAAGGGCGGTCTGTCGGTTCAGGCCCTGATCGACCGCTATCGTCCGATCGCCGACGCCCTGCAGGCCGAGGGCGCGCCGGTCCTGTCGCGCTTCGAACAGGGGCGCCTGGATGCGCGCGTCAAACGCTTCGCCGACCACGGCGCGCCTGAGGATTTGACCCGCAGCATCGCCATCATGCGCCCCCTCGTCGCCGCCTCCGACATCGGGGATCTGGCGCAGGAAGCGAACTGGCCGGTCGCAGCCATGGCGCGCCTGTATCACCAGGTCGGCGCCGCCTTCGACTTCGACCGTCTGCGCGCCGCCGCCGGCTCCATTCCGTCTGCGGATCATTTCGATCGTCTCGCCGTCCGTCGTCTGATCGAGGATCTGATGAACGAGCAGGCGGCCCTGACCCGCGCCGTCGCCCGCGCCTCCGATCCGTCGGTCGGCGTGAGCGAGGACGCGGCCGAAGCCGCCGTGGACGCCTGGATCGGCTCCAAACAGGCGACGGTCGAGGGCGTGCGCGCCTCGGTGGACGAGATCGAACAGTCGGGCTCGGGCTGGACCTTCGCCAAACTGACGATCGCCAACGCGACTATCCGCGATCTGGCGACGGCGGCCGTGAATGGCTGAGCAGCGGGTCTTCGCTTGACGAAGCCGTCGTCGCACGGCCTCTTCAGCCGCTGATCAGGCTGGGGAGGCCGCAATGCCGAGAAAGTTCCTCGTCGTCGTCGACGACAGTCCGGAGTTCGAGGCCGCCCTGCGGTTCGCCTCGCGCCGGGCGAAATCGACCGGCGGGCGCGTGGTCATGCTGCGCGTCCTGCCGACCGACAGCGACGCCCACTGGTCGGGCGTGCGCGAGGAAATCGAACGCCAGCAGCGCCAGGAGGCGGAGATTCTGCTCAACCGCCTGGGCGAGGAGGCGCAGACCCGCTCCGGCGCTGCGCCAGTCTTCCTGATCGAAAAGGGCGAGGCCCAGGCCGCGATCAAGAAGGTCGTCGCCGCCGATCCCGACATCAAGATCCTCGTCCTGGCCGCCGGAACCAGCTCGCGCGGCCCCGGCCCGCTGGTCTCGGCCATCATCAAACAAGGCGCGCAGATCGGCGGCCGCAAACTGCCCGTCACCATCGTCCCCGGCGAACTGACCGAAGACGAGATCGAAGACCTGGCCTAGCCCTCGGCCGGCGGCTGGGCCGCCCGCAGCTTGTCGCGCAGCGCCCCCAGGCCTTGGCGCAGGTCGGTCAGGGCTTCGGGCGTCATCTCGGTGGCGTCCAATACCGATTGCGGCAGGCAGGCGGCCTCGACAGCCAACGCCCGTCCTGCGTCGGTCAGGCTGACGCGCACCACCCGCTCATCCGCCTTGTCGCGGGCGCGCGTCACCAGCCCGGCCGCCTCCAGTCGTTTGATCAGCGGGGTCAGGGTGTTGGATTCCAGAAACAGCTGCTCGCCCAGCCGGCCGACCGTCTGTTCGTCCTCACGCCAGAGCAGGGCCATGGCCAGGAACTGCGGATAGGTCAGGCCCATCCGGTCCAGCAGCGGCTTGTAGAACCGGTTGAACGCCAGGTTCGCCGAATAGGCGGCGAAACACAGCATGTCATCGACGGCCATGGCGGCGGGGGAGGGGGCGGATGAGGTCATAGGCCAGATAATAATCGCGCGCGATACAATCGCAAGCTTGACGCCTCCTGCCTGGCGCACTAAACCACGGCACGCGATTAGATCGCGCACGACATTTATGGCCTTTCGGAGCTGATTTCTATGTCCATCAACACCCTGTACCGCACCACCGCCGTCGCCACGGGCGGCCGCGACGGCCGCGCCGCCACCACCGACGGCGCTCTGGATGTCGCCTTGGGCACGCCTAAGGAGCTGGGCGGCGCCGGCGTCGGCAACAACCCCGAACAGCTGTTCGCGGCTGGCTACGCGGCCTGCTTCCTCGGCGCCATGAAGTTCGTCGCCTCTCAGGGCGGTCACGCCAAGGTGCCTGCCGACGCCGCCGTCAACGCCACGGTCGGCATCGGTCCGCGCAGCGACAAGGGCTTCGGCCTGGAGGTGGCGCTGGAGGTCAGCCTGCCTGGCGTGGATCGCGCCGAGGCCGAAGCCCTTGTCGCCGAGGCGGATACCGTCTGCCCCTATTCGCACGCCACGCGGGGCAATATCGCGGTGACCCTGACCGTCGCCTAACCCTTCGGGACCAGGCGCCACATCCGCAAGGGGTGGCGCACGGTCCCGGCTTCAGCCCCCGCGCGGTCGCCGCGACCCATATAGAGGTCGGCGCGCACCGGTCCGCGAATGGCCGATCCGGTGTCCAGCGCCATGGCCAGACCGCGATAGCTGGCCGTGGCGCCGCGCAGATTGCCCCCGTCGGCCTCCAGCCAGACCAGTTCGCCATAACGCCAGTGCGCCGGATCGACCGCGATGGCCCGCCGCTCGGTCAGGGGCACGCCCGCCGCCCCCGCCGGGTGGCCGTCATCGTCCGGGTCCAGCCGGAAGAAGATGTAGCGTGGGTTCAGCGCCATGACCGCCTGCGCCTCATAGCCCCTATGGCTGGCCAACCAGTCCCGGATCGCATCGCCGGAGGTGCCGTTCTGCGGCAACAATCCCTGCTGCGCCATCGGTCGGGCGATGCCCACGAACGGCTTGCCGTTGTCGGCGGCATAGGCGGCGCGGCCGCGCGTGCCGTCCTCGAACGTCAGATAGCCCGACCCCTGGATCTGCAGAAAGAACAGGTCCTCGGCCCGCATCCAGGCCAAGGCCTGCTCGGGCCGTGCGGCGGATTCGATATAGGCGCGGTCGCCGGCCGCGCGTGGATTGGCGGGCTTGGGCAGGACGGGGGCCGAGAACTCGGCGTCCGGCCGTCGCCGCGCTGGATATTCGGGCGCGAAATAGGAGGTCAGCAGGCCCGGTCGCCCGTCCGGCGTCTGAGCCGGGATCGCGCTGAAGCTGGCCTCGAAGAAGGCGCGCGCCTGCGACGGCGTGATCGTCATCGTCGTCGCCATGGCCTTGGCGCGTCCGCAGACCCGGCGGGCGGCCTCGTCACGCGCCGCGCCGCACCCGTCCACATAGGCCCGGAAGGCGGCCAGATGGTCCTCCTGGCTCCAGCCCGGCAGTACGGCGGGGCTCAGGGCGTCGGACGGCGCGGGAAGCGGGGTCGGATTGGGCGATGGCGTATAGGGGATCGGCCCTGTCTGCGGCCCTGTCGTCCCCGTCGCGCCCGTCGGCGTCATCGGCCCGGTCGAACAGGCTGCGACAGCCAGGGCGGCCGTCAGCGTCGCCAGCGCGCCCGACCGGCCGCGAACCGCCATCAGGCGTTGGCCGGCTCGACGCGCGCCAGCACCCAGTTCGGGTCCGTCGCGCCCAGGGTGCGTTCGAACGTCCAGTGTTCGGCCGTGCGGCGTTCCTCGATCAGCGGCTCGCCCGTCGTCGCGTCCGCCGTTTCGCCAGAGGCCTTGGTCACCCGACTGCGCAGTTCGGCCAGGAAGCGCACCTTGGCCACGGCCTTGTCGCCCTCGGCGACCGCGCCTTCCAGATCGGCTCGGGGCGGATACAGGAACTCGACGGTCTCGGTCTCGCCGCGCGTCTCGCGCGCCGCGATGCCGGCCTCGAACGAGGCGAAGACGTTCGGCTTCAGCAACGGCTTCAGCGCGGCCCGGTCGCCGGCGGCGTAGCCGCGCACGATGGTCTCATAGGCCTGACGCGCGCCGTCCAGGAAACGGGCCGGGTCAAACGCCGGATCGCGCGCCTTCAGGCTGGCGATGGAGGCCAGGGTCGCCGGGTCGATCGCCGCGACCTTGGGCGTTTCGGCCTGGGCCGGGCCGGGCGGCGCGATCTTGGTGTCTTCCTGCGGCTGACGGCCCACCCGCTTGCCCAGCACATTGTAGAGCTGGAACAGCACAAAGGCTGCGATGAAGGCGAAGACGACGACCTGGAACTGAACCGGCATGTTCAAGAGGAGATTCCTGTAGCGAACGACGGGTGCGCCAAACACTGAGTCTGGCGTGATTACGGGCTCATATAGGGTGAGGCAAGGCGAAGCGCGCCCCCAATCGCGCGCGCGACGTTGCGGCCAAGCGTCCCGGCATGGTAGTCGCGGCGCCTCATTCCGGCCTCATCGGCCCCAAACTGCGCCAAAGACTGTTTCATGACCGACGCCGCTCCTCCCGCCGAACAGCCGCAACAAGGCGACGCCCAGCAGGGCCAGCCCGCCGGTCCCGGCTTCCGCATCCTGGCGCAATACGTCCGCGACTTCTCGTTCGAGAACCCGCGGGCCCCGGAATCCCTGCGCATCGACGGCAAACCCGCGATCGACCTCGGCGTTGAAATGGCCGCCCAGGGCCGCCCGGACGGCCTGTTCGAACTGGACCTGAAGCTATCCATCAAGGCGACGCACGAGAACCAGCCCGTCTTCCACGTCGAACTGGTCTATGGCGGCCTGTTCCAGCTGGCCAACGTCCAGGAGCAGGACATCGAGCCCCTGCTGCTGATCGAATGCCCGCGCTATCTGTTCCCGTTCGCGCGCGAGATCATCTCGGGCGCCACGGCCGACGGCGGCTTCTACCCCCCGTTCCAGCTGGACCCGATCGACTTCGCGGCCATCTACATCGCGCGCCAGCAGCAGATCGCCCAGCAGCCTGTCGAAACCGGCCAGGCCTAAGCGCGACATGGTCGCCGCCGCGCGGCCTTCGCCTGATCCATCGAAAGCCGCGGGCGAGGATGTCGTCCGCGGCATTCTTCTGCGCATCGCCGCCGCCGGCTGTTTCTCGATCATGACGGCGACGTTGAAACTGGCGTCGCAGGACGGCGTGGCGGCGCCGGAAATGCTGTTCTATCGCGCCTTCTTCGGCCTGCCGGTGGTGCTGGCGTGGGTGCTGACCCAGCCGGGCGGCCTGTCGGCCCTGTCGACGCGCCGCCCCCTGGCCCATCTGGGACGCAGCGCCCTGGGCGTCGCGGCCATCCTGTGCCTGTTCCAGACGCTGACGCTGCTGCCCCTCGCCGACGCGACGACCCTCAGCTTCACCGCCCCGATCTTCGCCACCATCCTGTCCTTCTTCGTGCTGAAGGAGGCGGTCGGCCCGCGCCGCTGGGCTGCGGTCGCGATCGGCTTCATCGGGGTGATCGTCGTCATGCGGCCGGGCGTCGGCCATTCGGTCCTGCCGCTGGCCGGCGTGGCCTTCGCCCTGATCGGGGCGGTGCTGACGGCCGGCGTGACCATCACCCTGCGCCAGCTGCGCGACACCGAACACGTCGCCGCCATCGTCTTCTGGTTCTTCGTGGCCTGTTCGGTCGTGGGGGCGATCCTGCTGCCCTTCGTCGGCCATTGGCACGCGCTCGGCACCTTCGGCCTGCTGATCGGATCGGGCATCGCCGGCGGCCTGGCCCAGCTGTTGATGACCGCCTCGCTGCAAAAGGCCCCCGTCTCCGTGGTCGCGCCCTTCGACTATCTCCAGATCGTCGGCGCCATTGTCTTCGGCTGGTGGCTGATGGCCGCGACCCCAACCCTCACCACCCTGGCCGGCGCCGCCCTGATCGCCAGCAGCGGTCTCTACACCGCCTGGCGCGAACATATCCGCCGCAAGGCCAGCCTCATCCAGCCGACCGCGCCGCTGGTTTAGCCACGAGCCATTTATTCCGCGCTGTCTAGCCAGACCTGAAAAATGAACTCTCTTTGCTCGCGAGACACTGCATCCAGCATCCCCTCAACCCGTTCTCTGGCCAAACGTCGGCGTTCCGGGGCAGGTTGATCATAGGCGCCGTGATCGCCGTAAATGCTGAGATCTATTCGCGGAACCTCCAGATTTCCTGTGATCTCATAGGTTTCAATGAGATCGATCCAACCCGCCTTTGGTTCGAGCGTAATCATGAAGGCGAGCAGGGCCTCTACACCTATGCAACGATGACCCTTGCCGCTCGATGCGTCAGCGATAGCCGTTGAAAAATCTGTCATGGGGAGGAGGGTTACCGTCCCGTCGAACCAAATCCGCCCGCCCCGCGTGCGGTTTCATCCAGCGTCTCCACCTCTATCCAGCCCGCCCGCTCATGCCGGGCGATCACCAGCTGGGCGATGCGTTCGCCGCGGCGGATGATGAAGGGCTCGGCGCCGATGTTGGCCAGGATCACGCCGCACTCGCCGCGATAGTCGCTGTCGATGGTGCCCGGCGCATTCGGGCAGATGATGCCGTGTTTGAAAGCGAGGCCAGAGCGCGCCCGCACCTGGGCCTCATACCCCAGCGGCAGAGCGATCTTCAGCCCCGTGGGCACCAGCACCCGCTGACCCGGCGCCAGGGTCATCGGCTGGTCTTCCGGCACGGCGGCGCGCAGGTCCATGCCCGCCGAACCGGCCGTCTCATAGGCGGGCAGGGGCAAGCCTTCGGAATGCGGCAGGCGCAGGATCTGGATCGGGGTCTCGGTCATTCAGCAGCCTTGAAATGATCGGCGATGCGGGCGGCGACAGCCCGGGCGATGGCGGTCTTGGACTGGCGCGGCCAGGTTTCGGTCTTGTCGGCAGTGACCAGCAGCACGGCGTTGCCGTCCGATCCGAACACGTCGTCGGACACGTCATTGCCCAGGATCCAGTCGCAGCCCTTCCGCGAAAGCTTGGCGCGCGCATTGGCTTCCAGATCCGTCGTTTCGGCGGCGAAGCCGATGACCAGGGCCGGGCGGTTCGGACCGGGCGCGGCGACGCCGGCCAGAATGTCGGGGTTCTCGATCAGGGCCAGGGTCGGCGGGCCGCCGGGTCCCTTCTTGATCTTGCCGCCGGCGATGGTGTCCACGCGCCAGTCGGCGACGGCGGCCGACAGCACGGCGATGTCGGCGGGAAGGGCGCTCTGCGTCGCCGCCTGCATCTCCAGCGCGCTCTCCACATCGATCCGCGTCACGCCGGTCGGGGCAGCCAACGACGTCGGCCCCGACACCAGCGTCACCTCGGCCCCCAGTTCGGCCAAAGCGGCGGCGATGGCGTAGCCCTGTTTGCCGCTGGAGCGGTTGGTCAGGCCCCGCACCGGGTCGATCGGTTCGAACGTCGGCCCGGCGGTAACCACGGCCTTGCGTTCCTTAAGCGGTCGTCCGGCCGCGCCGGCCAGCAGGCCCGCAATGGCCTCTAGGATCGCGGCGGGCTCCGCCATCCGACCCGGCCCATATTCACCGCAGGCCATCTCTCCGTCATCCGGCCCCACCACCGCCACGCCATGGAAGCCCGGAAAGGTCTTTAACCGCTCCATATTGGCCTGGACCGCCGGATGCTCCCACATCCGCACATTCATCGCCGGCGCCAACAGCACCCGCTTGTCCGTGGCGATCAGGGTGGTCGAGGCCAGGTCGTCGGCCAAACCATTCGCCGCCTTGGCGATCAGCCCCGCCGTCGCCGGCGCCACCACCACAAGATCGGCCCAGCGCGACAGCTCGATATGCCCCATGCTGGTCTCGTCGTCCGGGTGGAACAGCCCCGACCGCACCGGATGGCCGCTCAGCGCCGCCAGCGACAGGGGGGTCACGAACTCGGCCCCGGATTCGGTCAGGATGACCCGCGTCTGCCCGCCCGCCTTGGCGATCAGCCGCACCAGCTCCAGCGCCTTATAGGCCGCGATGCCGCCGCCCACGATCAGCAGGATTTTGCGGTTCGAAAGGAGGCGATTGTCCATGCTCACGGTCTAGCCGCCGCGCGTGACGCCGTCGAGACGAGAACATTGCGCGAACAATAAAGTTGTGCTTTCGTCGCGTCCAGCGGGTATCTGGAGGAAAGAATGAGAACGCTGACAAGGGGAGGGGCCGCGCTGGTCCTGTGCGGTCTGCTGGGGCTGAGTGCCTGCGACAACAGTTCGGCGGTCGAGACGCGGGATCGGACGGCGAGCGCCGAACCCGTCGCCCTGACGTCCATGCCGACGGCAAGCGAAGAGGCTGCGACGCCTCAGGAGAAGCCCGTCCTGACCGCCAATCGGCGCGAAACCGGCGACGCCAAGATCGCGCGTCTCTACGACCGCAACGGCGCAGACTTCGGCGCGCGCTCAGCCGAGGATTATCTGACGAAGGTCACGGCTTTCACGACAAAGCCTCCGCGCGACGCCGAGACCGTCAAACGGCCAAATGGCGACACCCTGATCTATCAGGCCTCGACCAACACCTTCGCCGTGGTGGCCCGCAACGGGTCGCCCCGCACCATGTTCAAGCCGACGACGGGCGCCGACTACTGGGCCGAGCAGAAGGCGGCGGCGCCCACCTTCGGCCAGCGGCGCCAATCGACGGGCGCGGCGGGCTGATATAGAGGGCGGGTTCCACCAAGGATCTCGCCCCATGTCCGATACGGCCGAACCCAAGACCCCGCTGCTGAAAACCGCCCTGATCTATGATTTCGACGGCACCTTGGCGCGCGGCAATATGCAGGAGGTGTCCTTCATCCCCTCCGTCGGCATGGGCATCGGCGCCTTCTGGGAAGAGGCCGAACGCCTGACCAAGGACGCCGACGGCGACGGCATCCTGATGTACATGCAGCTGATGCTGCACCACGCGCGTCAGAACGGCGCCCCGGTGACGCGCGAGACCCTGCGCCAGCACGGCGAGGCGGTGGCCCTGTTCGAGGGTCTGAAGGATCTCAGCTGGTTCGACCGGATGAACGCCTTCGGCGCCAGATACGGGCTGGAGATCGAGCATTACATCATCTCCGCCGGGCTGGAGGAGATGATCGACGGCACGCCGATCCGCCCCGCCCTGACCCACGTCTTCGCCTCCCACTACGTCTATGACGACAAGGGCGAGGCGGCCTGGCCGGCGGTCGGCGTCAACTACACCACCAAGACCCAGTATCTGTTCCGCATCAACAAGGGCGTGAAGAACCACTGGGAGCACGAACGCATCAACCACTTCATCCCCGACGACGAGCGCGCCGTGCCTTTCGACCGGATGATCTTCATCGGCG
The DNA here is from genome assembly GCF_900102995.1 of Brevundimonas sp. 374. Lineage (NCBI taxonomy): Bacteria > Pseudomonadati > Pseudomonadota > Alphaproteobacteria > Caulobacterales > Caulobacteraceae > Brevundimonas > Brevundimonas sp. 374. The sequence continues at coordinate 87,679 of NZ_FNKT01000006.1, forward strand.
ACGGCGACACCGACGTGCCGACCATGAAGATGATGCACACCAAGGGCGGCTTCTCGATCGCCGTCTATGATCCGCGCTCGAACGAGCGGGATCAGAAGAAGGTCTATTCCCTGATCTCGGAGGACCGGGTGAACTTCGTCGCCGCCGCCGACTATCGCGAGGGATCGGCGCTGGACCTGATCGTCAAGGGGCTGGTGGGCCGCATCGCCATCAACGCCGGCTCCATGCCCGCCGACACGGCGGACTAACCGGGCCGATCAGCGCCCGCCGGCCCTCAGCCAGGCGTCGCGCGCGGGGATCAGCCTCGCCGGCGCCAGGCCTCTCAGCGATTTGGCCCCGGTCTGTTTCAGCCCGGCCGCCTGCCCGCGCTGCCAGACGACGGTGGCGGGATAGGCGACGCCCGCGGCCACATCGACCACGACCACCTCGCGCGGCAAGGCCCCGCCTCTGTCCAGCCGCAGCTTCATCCCCGCGTCCGACAGATCGACGATCAGACACGCCGTCTCCAGGCCGGGCGCGCAGATGACGCCGCGCGCGTTTGCGGGTCGGCGCGCGCCCATGCGGCGGTCGGGCTCGACGGTGGGCTTGGATCCAAACAGGCTCATGGTCCGATAACGCACAGATGCGGCTCAGGCGCCAAGCCCGCCTTCAAGGCTGCGAACCCCGCGGTCCCGGTCCAGGGCGACGATCATTTCCGCCTCCACGCCGCCCGTCATCATATGCCGGCTCAGGCGCTCATAATGCTGGATGAAGACCGCCAGGGCCGCGCGTCGCTCGGGCGATACGGCGTCCTGCCCAATCAATCCCGCCTCCTGCTCGCAGCGCCAGTCCAGCACGACATCGAACCCCGGCGTCTTGAGAAAGACCAGAGCGTCCAGCCGCGCGCGCAGGCGGAGGTAGGGCTGGCTCAGCGCTGCATTGACCGCCCTGCGCCATTCGCCCCCGACATCCTTCTGGGCTTCTAGGGCGTTGATCGGTGCAACCAGGTCCGCCTCGGCCTGCGGCGTCGCGCCTAGGCACCATCCCTCCAGAACGATGACCCGCGGCCGACCCTTCACGACAGGCCAGTCCGCCTCGGCCGCCCGGTCGTCGGCCAGCTTGTCGAAACGCGGCAGAGGCATCAGATCGTCCGGCGCCGCCGCCTGCAACCGATCCAGCAGACGGTTCAGAAGGCCCAGGTCATGCGTCCCCGGCAGCCCGCGCGTGGCGAACAGCGGATGCACCCGCGCCGCCATGGCCGCCCGCTCCGCCTTCGTCAGATAGACGTCGTCCAGCGACAGGCTCACCCCGCCGAACCGTTCGGCGACGGCTTTGGCCAGGGTCGATTTTCCCGAACCCTGCGATCCCGCGATCCCCAGGATCGGCGGCGGACCGTCTTGGCCCATCGCCTCGGCGCGCTGGTCGATCCATCGGCCGATCTGGTCGATCAGCCCCGCGTCGATCATTTCAGTGCTGGTTTTCCGGCAACCGCACGATCAGGCCGTTCAGCGCGTCCGACACCCGGATCTGGCACGACAGGCGGCTGTTCGGCTCGACCTCTTCGGCGAAGTCCAGCATCGACTCTTCCATGGCCGACGGCTTGCCCGTCGCCTCGCGCCAGGCGTCGTCGACATAGACATGGCAGGTCGCGCAGGCGCAGGCCCCGCCGCAGTCCGCGTCGATGCCCGGCACATTGTTGCGGATCGCGCCTTCCATGACGCTCAGCCCCGACTTCACGTCGACGACGTGCTCGGTTCCGTCATGCTCGATATAGGTGATGCTGGCCATGCGCCGCTCTTAAACGAGGCGGCGCCGGAGGCAAGGCCCCCGGCGCCGGATACTCAGGCCGCCTTCTTGCGGCTCGGCGCAACCATCAGCTTCTTGGTCTCGGCGATGGCCTTGGCCGGGTTCAGACCCTTGGGGCAGACCTGGGCGCAGTTCATGATCGTGTGGCAACGATAAAGTTTGAACGGGTCTTCCAGGTCGTCCAGACGCTTCTGGGTCGCGTCGTCGCGGCTGTCGGAAATCCAGCGATAGGATTGCAGCAGCGCCGCCGGGCCCAGGTATTCTTCCTGGTTCCACCAGTAGCTGGGGCACGAGGTCGAGCAGCAGGCGCACAGGATGCACTCGTACAGGCCGTCCAGCTTCTCGCGTTCGGCCGGGGTCTGCAGACGTTCCTTCTCCGGGTCCGGCTCGTCCGATTGCAGATACGGCTGGATCGAGTCGTACTGCGCGTAGAACAGGCTCAGGTCCGTCACCAGATCCTTGACCACAGGCTGGTGGGGCAGGGGGGAGATGGTGATGTTGTTGGACGCGCATTCGTCCCAGCCCTTGGTGCAGGCCAGGGCGTTGCGCCCGTCGATGTTCATCGAGCACGAGCCGCAGATGCCCTCGCGGCACGAGCGCCGGAACGACAGGGTCGGATCGATGGTGTTCTTGATGTGGATCAGGGCGTCCAGCAGCATCGGGCCGTGGTCGCCGGTCGGCACTTCATAGGTGTCCCAGCGCGGATCGGCGTCGGTTTCCGGATCGTAGCGATAGACCTTGTAGGTCTTCACGTCCTTGGAGCCCGGCGCGGCCTTGTGGACCTTGCCGGTCGTCGGCTTGGAGCCTCTGGGGAGAGTAAGCTGGACCATCTTAGTAAACCCGCGCCTTCGGTTCGATATACGCGATGTCGTCGGACATGGTGTAGTTGTGGACCGGACGATAATCGATCTGGACCTGCTCGCCCGGACGCTTCCACGCCAGGGTGTGCTTCATCCAGTTGACGTCGTCGCGATCGGGATAGTCCTCGCGGGCGTGGGCGCCGCGCGATTCCGTGCGGTTCAGACCACCCTCGATCGTCACCATCGCCTGGGCGATGAGGTTGTCGTACTCCAGCGTCTCGACCAGGTCCGTATTCCAGATCAGGCCGCGATCAGTGGTCTTGATGTCGGCGCCGGCCGCCTCGATGGTGCGCAGCTTGTCGGTGCCCTGTTGCAGGGTCTCGCCGGTGCGGAACACCGCCGCATCGGCCTGCATCGCGCGCTGCATCGACAGACGCAGCTCGGCGGTCGGGGTCGAGCCGTCGGCGTAGCGGAAGCGATCCAGGCGGGCCAGGTGCTGGTCGGTCTGGCTCTTGGAGGCCGACGGCACGGCCGAGGCCTTGTCGACGACTTCACCGCAGCGCAGGCCGACGGCGCGGCCGAACACCACCAGGTCGGTCAGGGAGTTGGAGCCCAGGCGGTTGGCGCCGTGCACCGAAACGCACGCCGCCTCGCCCACGGCCATCAGGCCCGGAACCACGCTGTCGGGATTGCCGTCGCGCAGCGTCAGGACTTCGCCGTGATAGTTCGTGGGGATGCCGCCCATGTTGTAGTGGACGGTAGGCAGGACCGGGATCGGCTCCTTGGTCACATCCACGCCGGCGAAGATCTTGGCCGACTCCGAGATGCCCGGCAAGCGCTGGTGCAGGATCTTTGGATCCAGGTGATCCAGGTGCAGGAAGATGTGGTCCTTGTTCGGACCCACGCCGCGACCCTCGCGGATTTCGATGGTCATGGAGCGCGAAACCATGTCGCGCGGGGCCAGGTCCTTCACGGTCGGCGCATAGCGCTCCATGAAGCGCTCGCCTTCCGAGTTGGTCAGATAGCCGCCCTCGCCGCGCGCGCCCTCGGTAATCAGGCAGCCGGCGCCATAGATGCCGGTCGGGTGGAACTGTACGAACTCCATGTCCTGCAGCGGCAGGCCGGCGCGCAGCACCATCGCATTGCCGTCGCCGGTGCAGGTGTGGGCCGAGGTGGCGCTGAAATAGGCGCGGCCGTATCCGCCGGTCGCCAGCACCACCATCTTGGCGCGGAACTGGTGAAGCTGACCGTTGTCCAGTTGCAGCGCCGTCACGCCGGTGCAGGCGCCGTCCTGCATGATCAGGTCCAGCGCGAAATATTCGACGAAGAACTTCACTTCGCGGCGCACCGACTGGCCGTACAGGGTGTGCAGGATGGCGTGGCCGGTGCGGTCGGCGGCGGCGCAGGTGCGCTGCACTGGGCCTTCGCCGAAGTTGCGGGTCATGCCGCCGAAGGCGCGCTGATAGATCTTGCCTTCTTCGGTGCGGCTGAAGGGCACGCCCCAGTGTTCCAGCTCATAGACGGCCTTGGGCGCGTTACGGACCAGATATTCGATCGAGTCCTGGTCGCCCAGCCAGTCCGACCCCTTGACGGTGTCGTACATGTGCCACTGCCAGCTGTCCTCGCCCATGTTGCCGAGCGAGGCGGAGATGCCGCCCTGGGCCGCGACGGTGTGCGAGCGGGTGGGGAAGACCTTGGTCACGCAGGCGACCTTCAGTCCCTGCTGGGCGGCGCCGAGCGCGGCGCGAAGGCCCGAGCCCCCGGCGCCGACGACGACGACGTCGTATTCGTGATCGATCAGTTCGTAAGCGGCCATCAGTTAATCAGGCTCCGAAACCAGCGGGCAGCGGCGCCGAACCCAGCGCCAGCCGCACGATGAAGAAGACGCTGGCGGCGGCCAGCACCAGGAAGACGACGTTCAGCAGCAGGACCAGAAGGCCGCGCGTTCCGACGCTGGGCACGTAATCTTCCAGAATGACTTTCCAAGCCAGGCTGACGTAGCCGAAGAAGATCACTGCGGTGATCGCCATCAGGGCGGCGTTCAGCGGATTGGCAAACCAGGCCATCGCCGCGTCATAGCCGGCGCCCGCCAGGGTGAAGCCGGTCGAGGCGACCCACAGGCCCAGCGGCAGCAGAGCCACCAGCAGGATGCGCTCGATCAGCCATTCGCCGGCGCCGTGACGCTCGGAGACCTTGACGTTGTTCTTGAACTTTGCGGCGCCGCTCACAGCGAAACTCTCCCCGTGGCGAACAGCACGATCCAGAACAGCACGGCCAGCGGGATCGGCCCCCAAACGGCGATGTTCGACAGGGCCGTCGCCGACTTCACCGTCAGCCCGTTGCCGGTGTCGTTATAGGTGTGGCGAGCGCCGTTCAGGATGAAGGAGAACAGCACGACCGTCAGACCGAAGAAGACCAGCAGGCCCAGCGGCGATCCGGCCAGATCGAGTGCGCTCTGGAACGCCTCGGGCCCGAACGCCAGCGCGCCCAGCCAAGCCAGGACGAACAGCACGCCGACCGTGGCGGCGATGATCGTCGCACGGAACAGAATGGAGGCCGTCATGGTGACGTGCCAGCGCCAGACGCCCATGTGGGGCGACAGCGGCGCGATATGTCCGTTCGGTTGAGTGACGAAGCGACCCGTCCGGTCGCTTGAGGCGCCACCCGGCGTCGGGTTGGGCTGGTTCATGCGAATGGTTCTCAAAAGCGAATGAATTCAATCGCCGTGTGCGGTTGCGAAGGCTTTTGTGACCCTGTGGGGCCGGTGTCAACGCACAGACCCCCAGATCGACGGATTGTGCGGTTTACGTCGGTTCCATCACGACGGATCACGTTTGCGTTCCGCGTCCGTTCGACGGCTAGGCGACGCGCCCGGCGATTTGGCAGGGTGGGCTCATGTTGCAGCTCGCCTTGATTTCCGCCGTCGCCCTGGAGCCCGCCATTCAGACGACCGGTCTTCTGGAAGCGACGCCTGAGACCTATCGCGCGCCGGCCGTTCGCCCCTATCAGCCGCCGTCCCGTTTCGGGCGCGAAACGGCCGAGGGGGACGGCGAGATCGACCTGCATCGCCGCCCTCTGACGGCTCCCGTCGCGGTCGATGACTACGCCGGGGACTATGAGTTCAGCCCCTCCGACAGTCAGACGACCTACGATCAAGGCGTCGCCCAGGCCGCGATCGACGCCGAAGCCGCAATGGGCCCGCTGGACGGCCGCTGGCGCATCGCCCAGCCAGACGGAAAGCCCTTGCTGTCGCTGTCCCTGACCGACCGGGGCGAGGGCCGTCGGGTAGAGGGCGCCTGGCGACGTCTGGATGCGCCGGCCGGGGTCGACCGAACGGGCTTCGCCGGCCCGGTCTCGACCCAGGGCGAGGTCGTCGTCATTCCTCTGTCCGAAGGTGAACTGCATCTGCATCCGGCGGCGGACAGCTGGGCCGGCGAATGGATCCGGGACGGACGCGCCCGTCGCGTCACGGCGACCCGTCCAGGCTGATCTCGCCACCGCCGATCCGCCACCCTATATGTAGCGAATGACCCAGCCCCGTTCCGTCCTTCGCCTGCACCCCGCCCATCGCGACGACATCGGCGACCTGACCACCCGCCGTCCGGTGCCCGGCCCCGGCCTGGACCAGGTCGATCCCTTCCTGTTCCTGAACCACCACGGGCCCCAGACCTATGCGCCGGGCAACGCCGGCCTGCCGTTCGGCCCGCACCCGCACCGGGGCTTCGAGACCGTCACCTTCATCCTGGACGGCGAGCTCGCCCACAACGATTCCGGCGGCGGCGAGAGCATCATCAAGGCGGGCGGCATCCAGTGGATGACCGCCGGGTCGGGCCTGATCCACGCCGAACTGTCCCCGGCCGCCTTCAAGCGCGACGGCGGGCCGATGGAGATTCTGCAGCTGTGGGTCAACCTGCCGTCGCGGCTGAAGATGACCAAGCCGGACTATGTGGGCCTGCAGAAGTCCGACATCCCGTCCTTCACGACCGAGGCCGGCGTCACGGTCGAGCCGGTCTCCGGCGACTGGCTGGGCGTCAAGGCGCCGATCCAGTCCCTGATCGACATCCATCTGGCGGTCGTGCGCCTGCCCGCCGGCGCGACGTTCGAGACGTCCGTCGCCTCCGGCCGCAACGTGTTCCTCTATGGGGTCAAGGGCGAGATCGCCGTCGCCGGAACCCCCGTGCCCCAATGGAACCTCGCCGCCCTGTCCGACGGCGATGCGGTCCAGATCACGGCGACCACCGACGCCGTCGTCCTGCTGGGCCACGCCGATCCCATCGGCGAGCCGGTCTTCAGCCACGGCCCCTTCGTCATGAACACCCGCGACGAGATCATCCAGGCGATCCAGGACTACCAGTCCGGCAAGTTCGGCCCGCCGCCGAAGGTGTGAGGCGGGCGCTCCCGTCTCCTCCCTGCTTTGCGGGGAGGTGGCGCGGCGCTTCTTCAGCGCCGTGACGGAGGGGCTCTTCGGAGCGTCACCGATCAAGGGCCTTAAGGCGGCCTCAACCCTCCACCGCTTCGCGGTCCCCCTCCCCGCAAAGCGGGGAGGAGACAGCGTGTTCTCTGGCTCGCACGCCGCATCCCCCGCAGATGATGCGCTCCCCGCCAAAACCCTATATGACGCCGGTTCCTAGCGACCGCCCCAGCCGAAGACACGCCGAATGCCCAGCCTGAACGAGATCCGCGCCACCTACCTCGACTATTTCGCGGCGGACGGCCACGCCAAGGTCCATTCGGCGCCGCTGGTGCCGCAGAACGACCCGAGCCTGCTCTTCGTCAACGCGGGCATGGTGCCGTTCAAGGACTATTTCACCGGCGCCGCCAAGCCGCCTTATCCCCGCGCGACCAGCTCGCAGAAATGCGTGCGCGCCGGGGGCAAGCACAACGACCTGGACAACGTCGGCTATACGGCGCGCCACCTGACCTTCTTCGAGATGCTGGGCAACTTCTCGTTCGGCGACTACTTCAAGGAACACGCCATCGAGAAGGCGTGGAACCTGGTCACCCAGGATTTCGACCTGGACCCCAAACGCCTGCTGGTCACCGTCTATATCGATGACGACGAGGCCGCCGCGATCTGGAAGAAGGTCACCGGCTTCTCCGACGACAAGATCATCCGCATCGCCGGCTCGGACAACTTCTGGGCCATGGGCGACTCGGGTCCCTGCGGTCCCTGCACCGAAATCTTCTGGGATCACGGCGACAAGATCGCCGGCGGCCCTCCCGGCTCGCCGGACGAGGACGGCGACCGCTACGTTGAGATCTGGAACAACGTCTTCATGCAGTATGAGAAGGAGAACGATCAGATCGTTCGCAACCTTCCCAAACCCAGCGTGGACACCGGCATGGGCCTGGAACGGATGACCACCGTGCTCCAGGGCGTGCATTCGGTCTTCGAAACCGACCTGTTCAAGACCCTGATCGCGGCTTCGGAGGACGCCACCTCGACCAAGGCGGACGGCGATCAGGCCGCCAGCCACCGGGTCATCGCCGACCACCTGCGTTCGTCGTCCTTCCTGATCGCCGACGGCGTCACGCCTTCGAACGAAGGTCGCGGCTATGTGCTGCGCCGCATCATGCGCCGCGCCATGCGTCACGCCCACCTACTGGGCGCCGCCGATCCCCTGATGCACCGTCTGGTCCCGACCCTGGTGGCCCAGATGGGCGACGCCTATCCCGAACTCGCCCGCGCCCAGCCTTTCATCGAGGACACGCTGAAGCAGGAAGAGGTCCGCTTCCGCACCACGCTTGGCCGCGGCATGGCGCTGTTCGACACGGCGGTTCAGGGCTTCCGCCCCGGCGACATGCTGGACGGCCAGACGGCCTTCACCCTGTCCGACACCTATGGCTTCCCGCTGGACCTGACCCAGGACGAGGCCCGTCGTCGCGGCTTCTCGGTCAATGTCGACGGCTTCGAGGCCGCCATGGCCGAACAGCGCCAGCGGTCGCGCGAAAACTGGAAGGGCTCGGGCCAGACCGCCAACACCAACGAATGGCTGGCGATCCGCGACCGGATGGGGCCGACCGTCTTCACCGGCTATGACAATATCGAAGGCTCGGGCGAGGTCCTGGCCCTGATGAACGCCGGCGCGCCGGTCGAAACCGCCGAGGCGGGCGACATCGTCGAAGTCTTGTTCGACACCACCCCCTTCTATGCCGAAAGCGGCGGCCAGGCCGGCGATCACGGAACCCTGGAATGGCCGGGTGGAGAGGCCGAGGTCATCGATGTGCGCAAACACGCCGGCGACCTGCACGTACTGGTGGCCCAGGTCACGGCCGGCAAGCTGGAGATCGGAACCCGCGCCGCCCAGTTGGTGGACGCCGAGAAGCGCCGCACCAGCCGCGCCAACCACTCCGCCGCCCACCTGCTGCATACGGCGCTGAAGAATGTGCTCGGCCCCGCAGTCGCCCAGAAGGGTCAGCTGGTCGACGCCGAGCGCGCCCGTTTCGACTTCAGCCACGGCGCCCCGCTCACCGAGGCCGAACTGTCGGCCATCGAGACCGAGGTCAACGCCGTCATCCGTCAGAACGTCCCGGCCGAAACCAAGCTGATGGCCCCGCAGGAGGCGATCGAGGCCGGCGCCATCGCCCTGTTCGGCGAGAAATACGGCGACGAAGTCCGCGTCCTGACGCTGGGCCGCTCGCTGGTCAGCGAAAACGCCCCCTATTCGGTCGAACTGTGCGGTGGCACCCACGTCGCCCGCACCGGCGACATCGCCCTGTTCAAGATCGTCCAGGAAACCGGCGTCGCCGCCGGCGTGCGCCGCATCGAGGCCCTGACCGGCGAGGCCGCGCGTCAGTATCTGCTGGCCCAGGCCGGCGTCGCCCGTTCGCTGGCCCAGAGCTTCAAGGTCCAGACCGCCGACGTCCCCGCCCGCGTCGACAGCCTGACCGCCTCGGTCAAGACGCTGGAGAAACAAGTCGCCGAGCTGAAGAAGCAGCTCGCCCTGGGCGGCGGCTCGGGCGCGTCGTCCGCGCCTGAGGAGATCAACGGCGTCAAACTGATGGCCCGCGTGCTGGACGGCGTGGACGGCAAGGGTCTGCGCGGCGTCGCCGAGGACTTCAGGAAACAGGTCGGAACCGGCGTCGTCGCCCTGATCGGCGTCACCGAGGGCAAGGCGGCCGTCACCGTCGCCGTGACCTCCGACCTGACCGACCGCGTCAACGCCGCCGACCTCGCCCGCGCCGCCGTCATCGCCATGGGCGGCCAGGGCGCCGGCGGCAAGCCCGACTTCGCCCAAGGCGGCGCCCCCGACGGCTCCAAGGCCGAAGACGGCCTGGCGGCGGTGCGGAACGCGTTGGCGGGCTAATCACCGCGCTGTCGTCATCCTCCGGTCCGCGCAGCGGAACCGGGGGACCCAGCGGCGCGCGGGAGCGCGACACTGTCGCGGCATGGTTGGCTGACCGTTAGCGCCCCCGAAAGATCGCCTTCGGCGCCGCTGGGTCCCCCGGTCTGCGCCGCAAGCGGCTTGCCGGAGGATGACGAAAGATACTGGCGACGAGGCTCTTCCCGTCACAATCTTCATTGGCATGCCAAGCGATATCAAACGCTTATCTGGCCGCAGCGTCCGTTTCCTGAGCGTGCCGCAGGGACGGCCTATACTCTCTGCTCACCAAAGAGGAGGCCGCCCACCCAAGGCAAAAGTGCGCTAACTGCACTCACTTTCTGATCGGCGCCCGCCGTCCAATCAGACGAATTAGACACTTTAGACGGTGTTTTTGTCCCCGACCGTCTCAATCCATCGGGTCGGGCGTCAGATCGACCCCGGCCAGCTTCCAGGTAAACGGCGTCCGGCGTTCCATGATCAGCACAAGCGCATCGTCCGGCCGGTCGTCGCGCGTCAGGGTGACGGCGAAGGTGTTGAGCCCGCGATAGGCCCAGGACTGGCGGATCTTGTCCTTGTCCACGGCCGGGGTGTCGTCAGCGGGCACGGGCCGTTCCGGCTCGGGCGTCTCGCCGGAGCGGACCATGGCGGCGATGCCTTGTGGCGTGACGAAGTTGTCGACAGCGCCTTCGACCAGCGACGGGGCCAGCAGCATGCCCAGCGCCGCCAGACCCGTGTCGCCCTTGGTCCGGTTGCGAATTTCCAGGGCCGCGCGCGCGTTCAGCTCGCTCTTCAGGCTGGTGCGGAACGCCGGGAAGTCCACCTGCCGCTCCAGCCCGGCCGCATCCCCGGTCCGCGCGGCCCGCACCAGCGCCTGGGCGGCGATGAAGGGCGAGACGAACAGGGCGACGACCACGCCGATGACGACGGCGATCAGGGCTCCGGTGATGATCTTGCGGCTCATGTCGTCTCCTTGGAAAGCCAACGCAGGCTGGGCGGCGTCGGTTGCCGGGTTTATCGCGGGGTGACGGCGACGGCCGGCGCCGTCCCGTCGGGCAGGCCGATGTGAACCAGCTTCCACTCGAACGGCCCGCGCCGCTCGAAGGTGAACAGGGTGCGCGACCCGCCCTGATCCGTCACCGCCATGCGCGCCCGATTGACGCTCCAGTAGGCGGGACTGGGCCAGGGCTTGCGGCTGCGCTCCGAGGCCGGCGCCACGCCCGCCGACGTGCGCTGGCTGGCGTATCGGCCCTCGCCCTTCAGCAGGGCGTCGAGGGCGGCCGGCGTCAGATAGGCGTCGACGTCCGGCTGGCGCAGGATCGGATTCTGCTCGATCTGGCGCCGGAAGGCGCCGATGGGGTCTTCCAGGAAGGACGGCGCGGGCGCCATCGCCTCGGGCCGTCCCGCCAGCTGCGGCCGCAACGACTGGCGCACGGCGTTGAAGTCGATCAGCCGCGCCAGCCCCGCCACGTCGTTCGCCTCGGCCGCCGACCGAATGGCGAAGAAGGCCACCGCGGGCGCCGCGAAGAAGGACAGCACCGCCACGACAACCGCTGCCAGCACCAGGTTTCCGAACAGCCGCTTCACGAACGCATCCTCATTACCGCCGATCATGCACGCCCCCGCCCTTCGCACAACGAAAAGCCCCGCCGGAGCGATCCGACGGGGCTGGTATTCTTGCGTTCCTCCCCAGCGCAGCGGGGGAGGAACGTCGTCCTCAGCCCACGTCCGGCAGAGCGGTCTTCAGGTTCTCGGCGACCTTGTCGAGGAAGCCTTCGGTGGTGAGCCAGCCCTGTTGGTCGCCGACCAGCAGCGCCAGGTCCTTGGTCATGAAGCCGGCCTCGACGGTGTCCACGACCACCTTCTCCAGGGTGTCGGCGAACTGGTCCAGGGCGGCGTTGCCGTCCAGCTTGGCGCGGTGCTTGAAGCCGCGCGTCCAGGCGAAGATCGAGGCGATCGAGTTGGTCGAGGTGGCCTCGCCTTTCTGATGCTGGCGATAGTGGCGGGTCACGGTGCCGTGGGCGGCTTCCGTCTCCAGCACCTTGCCGTCCGGCGTCATCAGAACCGAGGTCATCAGGCCCAGCGAACCGAAGCCCTGCGCCACGACGTCGGACTGCACGTCGCCGTCGTAGTTCTTGCACGCCCAGACGAAGCCGCCCGACCACTTCATCGCGGCCGCGACCATGTCGTCGATCAGGCGGTGCTCATAGGTCAGACCGCGCGCCTTGAACTCGGCGGCGTAGTGCTCGTCGAACACTTCCTGGAACAGGTCCTTGAAGCGGCCGTCATAGGCTTTCAGGATCGTGTTCTTGGTCGACAGATAGACCGGATAGTTGCGCTGCAGGCCATAGGCGAAGCTGGCGTGGGCGAACTCGCGGATCGAGGCGTCCTGGTTGTACATGGCCATGGCCACGCCGGCGCCCGGGGCCTTGTAGACTTCGTGCTCGATGACTTCGCCGTCCTCACCGACGAACTTGATCGTCAGGGTGCCGGGACCGGGCATCAGGAAGTCGGTGGCCTTGTACTGGTCGCCGAAGGCGTGACGGCCGACGACGATCGGCTGGGTCCAGCCCGGAACCAGGCGCGGCACGTTCGAGCAGATGATCGGCTCGCGGAAGACCACGCCGCCCAGGATGTTGCGGATGGTGCCGTTCGGCGACTTCCACATCTTCTTCAGGCCGAACTCCTGCACGCGGGCTTCGTCCGGGGTGATGGTGGCGCACTTCACGCCGACGCCGTGCTTCTGGATCGCGTGGGCCGCGTCGATCGTCACCTGGTCGTCGGTGGCGTCGCGGTGCTCCATGCCGAGGTCGTAGTAGTCCAGCTCGAGATCCAGGAACGGGAAGACCAGCTTGTCCTTGATCATCTGCCAGATGATGCGGGTCATTTCGTCGCCGTCGATGTCGACGATGGGGTTTTCGACCTTGATCTTGGCCATGCGTGCGGTCCGCCTGTGACTGTGGGGAAGGGAATGTCGTGGCGGCGGTATAGCGAGGCCGCGCGCCCGCGCAAACCCCGCCGCCCGTCGTCGCCGCCCGGAATAACGCAGATCGTTCCTGAACCCTTTGGCCAGCCCGGACTTCTCTTGGGCCCAGCAACAGAGACGGACGGCAGGATGACGGAAGAAGAGCGCCAGCTGGTGGATCGTTGGATCGTCACCTTCTGCGAGGCGCCGCCCGTGGTCGACGCGGAACTGATGCGCAGGCTGATCGCTGAACAGGAAGCGACACAGCAGGAGTCATCGTCATGTCAGAAAAGACGTTAAAGGCCGGCGACAAGGTGAAGTGGGACCACAGCCAGGGCACCACGACCGGCAAGGTGGTCAAGAAGGTCACCTCGGAAACCAAGATCAAGGGCCATAAGGTTGCGGCCTCCAAGGACAATCCGGAGTATATCGTCGAAAGTGCCAAGACCGGCGCACGCGCGGCGCACAAGCCGTCGGAGTTGAAGAAGGCATGACCCTGAACGGCCTGTGGCGCGGCGTCGCCCTTTCGGCCCTTGTCCTGTCTGCGCTGTCCATCGCCGGATGCGGAGACAAGGATGCGGCCAAGACGCCTGCCGCGACCCAGGCCGCCGGTCCGTCTGCACCGGCCGCCGCTGCGCCGGTGCTGCAGATCCGCCCTGAAACCAAGACCTTCCGTGACTGGAGCGCCACCTGCGGCAACGACGGGACATGCTGGGCCTTCGGCTTTGCGCCAGAGTTCGCCGCTGGCTGGGTCCGCATCACCCTGGCGCCCGGTCCGGACGCCCAGCCGCAAATCCTCTTCGGCTATTGGCCGGACGGCGACGCCAAGGCTGCTGAGCCGCTCAGCCTGACGATCGACGGCCGCGCCTATCCGGCTGTGCTCAGCGACGCGGGCAACGTCGAGACGCCGATCGGCGAAATCAGCGACGGCGCTCGCGCCGCCCTCGACGCCCTGGCTCAGGGCAAGGTCATGAGCATTCGCGGCGCCGCAACCCAGGAGGTCTCGCTGCACGGCGCCGCCGCGGCCTTGTTGTGGATCGACGAGAAGCAGGGACGTCTAAATACGCCAACCGCCCTGATCCGACGCGGCGACCGCCCGGCCGCCCTTGTGCCGATCGCGCCGTCGCTGCCGACGGTGACGCCCGCTCCGGCCGTCGATCAGGCCGGTTTCGGCGATCAGAACCAGCGCCTGCCCGCCGCGCTGCGCGCTCGCACCGAGGTCGGCGACTGCCTCAAGGCGTCGGCCATGCCGGCCGTCAGCGACATGGTCATGTCCGCCCGGCTGGACGCCCGCACCGAGCTGTGGGCCGTGCCCTGCGGATCGGGGGCCTATAACGTCACCCACAACTGGTATCTGACAGGACCGGGCGGTCGCGACCCCCGGCCCGCAATCCTCGCCGGATCGGAAGGTCCGGGCTCCGATCCCGTCATGCCGGACAACGCGACCGTCAACGGCGCCTATGATCCCAAGACCCGAACCCTGTCGGCCTTCGCCAAGGCGCGGGGCATCGGGGATTGCGGCGCGGCGCAGACCTGGGCCTGGACGGGACAGGGCTTCACACTGACGCAGGAAAGCGTGATGGGCGAATGCGCCGGCGTGCCGTCCGACCTTTGGCCTGTCACCTGGCGCACGCGGTGACCGATCCGGAGGTTCTGATCATCGGCGCGGGTCCGGCCGGCCTGACGGCGGCGACCTATCTGGGGCGCTTTCGTCGGCGGACCCTGGTGGTGGATGGCGGGGCGCCCCGCGCCTGCTGGATCCCGCTCAGCCACAATATGCCGGGCTTTCCGGCCGGCATCACCGGCGCCGACATCCTGAAGCGGATGCGCGAACAGGCCGAGGAATATGGCGCGGTCGTCGAACCGGGTCGCGTCCGGAGCCTGACCCACGACGGCGACGGCTTCGTTGCTGAGATGGATGGCCGCGCTATCCGCGCCCGCGCCGTCCTGCTGGCGACCGGGGTCGTCGATCATCATCCGGATCTGCCCGGTGTCGAAGCGGCGGTGCAAAAGGCGCTGGTCCGCATCTGTCCCATCTGCGACGGCTATGAGGCGACCGACAAGGCTGTCGCCATCATCGGCCAAAGCGACAAGGGCGCGCGCGAGGCCGCCTTTATGCGCACCTATTCCGACCGTGTGACCCTGATCCATATTGGCGCGCCCGACGCGCTCAGCCGGCGTGACGAACTGGAACGGCTGGGCGTCGAACTGATCCTGGCGCCGCTGGACGCGATCGACATCGAGAACGACCGAGTGATGGCGCTGAGCTACGCCGGCCAGAGTCGCGCGTTCGACCTGGTCTATTCGGCGCTGGGCACATCGCCGAACGCCGAACTCGCCCGGGGGCTGGGCGCGCGTCTGGCCGACGACGGCCGGTTGGAGGTCGATCTGCATCAGGCCACCAGCGTGCCGGGCCTCTATGCCGCCGGCGACGTCGTGCGCGGCCTCAACCAGATCGCCGTCGCGACCGCCGAAGCCGCCGTCGCCGCCACCGACATCCACAACCGCCTGCGCCAGGCCGACGGCCTGACCGTCGCCGACTAGGCCTGTCCTCGGACCACGCGTTCGAGGACGGCCAGGGGCAAGGATCCGTTCTCCAGCACCTTGTCATGGAAGGCCCGCAGATCGAAGCCGGGCTGGCCTTCGGCCTCTTTGCGCAGGCGCGCGATGACGGTGTGGCCGACCTTGTACGCGCAGGCCTGGCCGGGCCAGACGCAGTATCGGTTGATCTCGCTGTTGGACGCATCCAACGGCTTGGCTCCCGAGGCCGCCATATAGTCGACCGCCTGTTCACGGCTCCAGCGCTCGGAATGCAGGCCCGTGTCCACAACCAATCGCACGGCGCGGAACAGATAGGACATCAAGAAGCCGACCCGACCCAATGGATTGTCAGCATAGACATCCAGATCGTCAGCCGCCACCGCCTCGGCATACAGCGCCCAGCCTTCGTTATAGGCCGAGAAGCCCCCCGCCCGTCGCCATTGCGGCAGTTCGCCGGACTCGCGCTGCAGCGCGACCTGAAGGTGATGCCCCGGCGATGCTTCATGATAGGTCAGCGTCGGCAAGGCGAAGCGCGGCCAGTTTCCGGTGTCGCGCAGGTTGATGTAGTAGGCGCCCGGCCGCGATCCATCCAGCGGCGGTCCCTGATAGTAGCCGCCCGGCGCGCCCGACTGGATCGAGACCGGCACGCGCCGAATCTCGACGTGGGACTTGGGCAGACGGCCGAACACTTGGGGCAGTTTCGGCTCAAGATCGGCGACCAGCGTGTTCAGCCAGGCCAGCAGTTCGGCCTTGCCCGCATCGGTATTGGCGAACAGTTGGGCGGGTTCTTTATTCAGAGCCTGGATGCGTTCCCCGACCGTGCCTTGCGTATAGCCCTGGGCCTTCAGGATGGCGTCGATCTCGGCGCTGATCTCGGCGACCTGTTCGCGGCCCAGAGCGTGGATTTCGTTGGCCGTCAAAGTCGTGGTCGTATTGGCCTTCAGCCCGGCGGCGTAGAAGGCCTCGCCGTCCGGCAAGCGCCAGACCCCGGCGTCGTGGGTGGCGCGCGGGCGCAGGGACTCCAGCGCTTCGATCTGGGCGGCCAGGGCCGGCTTCACCTTCTGGTCTACGATAGCGGCGGCGCGGGCGTCATAGCCGGTCAGATCCAGCCCGGCGGTCTTGCGCGCCAGAGACTTCAGCATGGCCAGATCGGCGGCGGGCGTGTCGTGCAGGGTGCGAATCTGCGGCAGCATCCGGTCGATGATGAAGTCTGGTGGCACAACGCCTAGACCCGCATCTTCCTGGATCTTGGCCGTCTCGCCCTCCAGCACGCCGGAGAAGGCCTCGAGCCGCGACAGGAAGGCGTCGGCGCCCGCTGCGTCCTCGATCCGGTGCTGGTTGTCGAGGAAGTCGGGCGTGCTGAAATAGGCGCCCGACAGCTGGGTCACGACATAGGGCGACGGCCGTCCCGGGCCCGATCCGTAGTCGAAGCGCGCCGTCTGCGCGGCCGTCTCGGCTCCGAAGGCCGCGATGGCGTAGTTCAGCGCCCCAGCGGGCGACAGGCCGCTCTGGTCGAAGGCGTTCAACTGCGCCCAGCGGCTCACAGCCTTCTGACGATCCTTGCGGAAGGCGGCCGGTCCGGCTTCGCTAAGTTTTGCAGAAAGCCCCGCCCGCGTGCCGCGGTCCAGGCCAAGGTTGGTCGCACCCTCCGGATTTTCGTCGATGTCCGCTTCGAACCAGCCGTCCAGCAGGCCGTTCAGGCGTCCGTCCGCATCGGCGGCGGTGGTCTGGTTCTGGGTCTGGGCCTGCGCGACGGAAGGCGCGACCGCAGCCGCGGCGGCGGCGGTCAGCAGAAGTCGGCGACGATCGATCATGCGGCAACTCTCAAAGGGCGGACGCGTCGCGCCGACGCGTCCCGATCCACTTCGTCGGCCCGGCGCGGCCGCCGTGCTCAGGCCTGGGTCGCGACCCAGCCGTCGACGATCCGCTCCAGCACCGACAGGGGCACGCCGCCGGCGGCGAGCGCCGTGTCGTGGAAGCCCTTGATGTCGAACTTGGGTCCTAGGGTCGTCTTGGCCTTTTCGCGCAGGCGGACCCATTCGTTGTGACCGACCTTGTAGGCGCAGGCCTGGCCCGGCCAGCCGCAATAGCGTTCGACCTCGGACGTCGCCGCGCCTTCCTGATCGCCATAGGCCTCCATCATGTAGCGGATGCCCTCTTCGCGGCTCCAGCCCTTGGAATGGATGCCGGTGTCGACCACCAGGCGCGCGGCGCGGAACATCAACGATTGCAGGTAGCCGATCTGACCCACCGGATCGTTCTCATAGGCGCCCAGCTCGTCGGCCAGCTGTTCGGCGTACAGCCCCCAGCCCTCGACGTAGGACGAGAAGCCCAGCAGGTTCATCAGCAGCGGCGCGGACTCGCTCTCCTGCTGCAGGCTGATCTGCAGATGGTGGCCCGGCGTCGCCTCGTGATAGGTCAGGGTCGGCAGGGTCCAAGATGGCCATTCCGCCGTGTCCTTTAGATTGATCCAGTAGATGCCGGGCCGCGTCCCATCCAGGCTGGGCGAGTTGTAATAGCCCATCGGCGCGCCGGCCTCGATCTCGGGCGGGACGCGCTTGATCTCGACCTTGGCCTTGGGCAGGCGGCCGAACGCGTTGGGCAGGCGGGCCTGCATATCGGCCATCTGCGCGTTCAGCTTGGCGATCAGCTCGGCCTTGCCGGCGTCGGTGTTGGCGTAGACGTATTTGGGATCGTCCCCCAGGGCCTTGATCCGCTCGGCGACCGAGCTTTGCGTCAGGCCTTGCGCCTTCAGCAGGACATCGGCGCGCGCCGTCAGATCGGCCATCTGTTCCAAGCCGGTGCGGTGGATCTCGTCGGCGGTCAGTCGGGTCGTGGTGATGTAGCGCAGGCTGTTGGCGTAATACTGCTCGCCCTGCGGCAGGCGGCGCACTGAGGCCTCGTGCACGGCGTTCGGTTGGGCTGCCTTGAGCACGGCGTTCTGGGCGGCCAGGGCCGGATAGACCCGCTCGGTCACAAGCCGTTCGACCTGCGCGCCCCAGTCGCCGCTCAGGCCCTTGGCGCGGGCCCGATCCACGACCGACTGGGTCAGGGGCGAGGTCGCCGCAGGCGTCGCCAGGACGCCGTCCTGCTGGCGGATCGCCTTGGCCAGGATGAAGTCGGGCGGGATGACGCCCAGCGCATAGTCTTCCTTCAGTCGATCCGTCTCGGCCATCAACACGTCGGCGAAGGCGTTGACGCGGGCGACATAGGCGTCGGCGTCGGCGGCCGTCTCGATGGTGTGCTGGTTGGCCAGGAAGTCGGGCGTGGACTGATAGGCGCCGCCCTGCTGGCTGACGCGGTACGGATTGGGCCAGCCGCCCTGGCCGTAGGGGATGTCGTAGGTGGCGATCACCCCGTCCAGATTCTGGGTCAGGCTGTCGTAGTAGTTGGCGTTGCGGGCATCGAGTTTAGAGCGGTCGATGCGGGACAGTTCGGCGCGTTGGCGACGCGTGAAGGCGCGCTGGTCGTCTTCCTCAGCGCGTGTCGGAACGGTCAGTTTGGACTTGGCGGCGGCGCGGTCGCCCTTGTCCAGGCCGAACATGGTGACGAGCTCGGGGCTCTTGTCCAGCGTCTGCTCGAACGTGGCGTCCATGAAGGTTTTGAGTGGGGCGGCGGCGTCGCCCTGCGATGCCCCGGCCTGACGCGCGAAGGCGGGGCCGCTCACGGCGACGAGGCCGGCGCCCAGCGCGGCGGACTGAAGAAGACGACGACGATCGAACATGGAACGGCCCCTCGAAATCTGGATGCGGCAATGGAAACTGCATGGGCCGAAGCGGCAAGTGAAATCGCGGACAGTCTGTGCGCCGCCCCAAAGAAAAAGGCCCGGCGGATTGCTCCGCCGGGCCTCATCAGTCTTGGATGCGAGGTCGCTTAGTCGCGACGACGACGTCCGCGATCGCCGCCGCGATCACCGCCGTCACGTTTCGGACGACCGCCGGTGTCTTCCGACAGGGGCTCTTCGCCGCGCTCGGCGCGCTCGGCGTTGATCTTGGCCGTCAGGTCTTCACCGGTGGCCTGATCGACGACCTTCATCGACAGCTTGGTCTTGCCGCGATCGTCGAAGCCCAGGAACTTGACCTTGACCTCTTGGCCTTCCGACAGGACGTCGGCCGGATTGGCGACGCGTTCCAGCGCGATCTGGGACACGTGGACCAGGCCGTCCTTGGCGCCGAAGAAGTTCACGAAGGCGCCGAAATCGACGACCTTGACGACCTTGCCGGAGTAGATGGTGCCGACTTCCGGCTCCGAGGCGATGGACTGGATCCAGGCCTTGGCGGCGTCGATCTTCTCCTGGTCGTTGGCGGCGACCTTGATGGTGCCGTCATCGCCGATGTCGATCTTGGCGCCGGTCTTCTCGACGATCTCGCGGATGACCTTGCCGCCCGAACCGATGACTTCACGGATCTTGTCGACGGGGATCTTGATCGTTTCGATCTTGGGCGCGTGTTCACCCAGTTCGGCGCGCGGCGCATCCATGGCCTTGGACATCTCGTCCAGGATGTGCAGGCGACCGGCCGAAGCCTGCGTCAGGGCCTGCTTCATGATCTCCTTGGTGATGCCGGCGACCTTGATGTCCATTTGAAGGCTGGTGATGCCTTCCGACGTGCCGGCGACCTTGAAGTCCATGTCGCCCAGGTGGTCTTCGTCACCCAGGATGTCCGACAGGATGGCGAACTCGCCCGACGGCTCCAGGATCAGGCCCATGGCGATGCCCGAGACCGGACGAACCAGCGGCACGCCGGCGTCCATCAGGGCCAGCGACGAACCGCAGACCGTGGCCATCGAGGACGAGCCGTTTGACTCGGTGATCTCGGAGACCAGACGGATGGTGTAGGGGAAGTCTTCCTTGGTCGGCAGCATCGGACGGATCGCGCGCCAGGCCAGCTTGCCGTGACCGATTTCGCGACGGCCGGGCGAACCCATGCGGCCCGCTTCACCCACCGAATAGGGAGGGAAGTTGTAGTGCAGCAGGAAGTTCTCTTTGTAGGTGCCCTGCAGGCTGTCGATGTACTGCTCGTCCTCGCCGGTGCCGAGGGTGGCGACGACCAGGGCCTGGGTTTCCCCACGCGTGAACAGGGCCGAACCGTGGGTGCGCGGCAGGACGCCGACTTCCGACACGATGGCACGGACCTTGTCGAGGGCGCGGCCGTCGACGCGGTGCGCGTTCTCGATGATGTCGCGACGCAGGACTTCGGCTTCGCACTCCTTGAAGGCGGCCGAGAACTTGGAACCGTCGACGCCGTCGGGGTTCTCGTCGGTCTTCACCAGCTTGGCGGCGGCGGCCTTCTTGGCGGCGTCGACGCCCGAACGGCGCTCGTATTTGCCGGCGTGGGTGTAGGCGCTCTTGATGTCTTCGCCGACCAGAGACTTGATCGAGGCGACAACGTCGGAGTGGTCTTCGGCCTGGAAGTCGAAGGGCTCCTTGGCGGCGTGTTCAGCCAGTTCGATGATGGCGTCGATCACCGGCTGCATGCCCGCATGCGCGAACATCAGGGCCTCGAGCATCTTCTCTTCCGACAGCTCCTTGGCTTCGGATTCGACCATCATCAGGGCGTCTTGCGTGCCGGCGACCACCAGGTCGAGGTCCGAGGACGGGATCAGGTCGATGGCGGGGTTCAGCACCAGCTCGCCGTCGATCAGGCCGACGCGCGCGGCGCCGATGGGGCCCATGAAGGGCACGCCCGAGATGGTCAGGGCGGCCGAGGCGGCGACCATGCCCAGAACGTCGGGATCGTTTTCCATGTCGTGCTGCAGCACGGTCACGACGACCTGGGTCTCGTTCTTGAAGCCCTTGACGAACAGCGGGCGGATCGGACGGTCGATCAGGCGGGAAACCAGGGTTTCCTTCTCGGACGGACGGCCTTCACGCTTGAAGTAGCCGCCCGGGATCTTGCCGGCGGCGAAGGTCTTTTCCTGATAGTTGACGGTCAGGGGGAAGAAATCCAGGCCGGGCTTGGGCGCGCGGCCATAGACGACGGTGGCCAGAACCACGGTCTCGCCGTAGGTCGCCAGCACGGCGCCGTCGGCCTGGCGGGCGATGCGGCCCGTTTCCAAGGTCAGCGGGCGGCCGGCCCAGTCGATCGTCTTGCGTTTGATGTCGAACATATTTCGTCTTTCGTATCCCGGACGGCGTATTCCGTGCGGGGTCCCATCATGGGGCGGATGCGTCGGCGTTCAGTCCTTCGATCCAGAGGCCGCCGCGCCATCGCGACGACCGGGAGAGGACCGTCATGGCCCTCGCAGCTGCGCCGGTAAGTCCTGCGGCGCACAGGTCGTATTTTTGTAGTCACGCTTCCCGGGCGGCCAACCGGCAGCCACTTGGCCTGGAAGCGCTTAGTTGCACAACGAGGCGCGGACGTGACCGCCCGCGCCTCGAAAGCGTATTCTACACTGTTCCGACGCCTTAGCGGCGCAGGCCCAGTTTGGAGATGAGCGCCTGGTAGCGACCGGCGTCGACCTTGTTCAGGTGGTCGAGCAGGCGGCGACGTTGCGACACCATCTTCAGAAGGCCACGACGCGAGTGGTTGTCCTTCTTGTGGGTCTTGAAGTGTTCGGTGAGGTTGGCGATGCGTTCCGACAGGATCGCGACCTGAACCTCGGCCGAGCCGGTGTCGCCAGCGGAGCGGGCGTTATCGGCGATGATCTCGTGCTTGCGTTCAGCAGTAACCGACATCGTAGAGTCCTTTCTTGGCCTATCGCGCTTCGCGCTACTTGAGGCCGTGGGGTCTCGGCCCTTGCCGGATGGCGCGGGCCTAGAGGTTGAAAACGCGGTCGGGTTCTAGCCGGCCGGCCCGCAACTGACAGAGGGCGACGAGGGTCTGGCCCTGAAAGGCTGAAACCGTGCGCGAACCGCCGGTGAGACGATCCTTGAGGGTTTCCACCTGACGGGGGAGCAGAACGATCGGGCGTCCCTGCCGAAGCGAGAAGGCGTCCTGTTCATTCACGGCCAGTTCCGGGATGTCGTCCAGAGCGGTCGCGACGGCAAGCAAGCCTTCCGAGGCGGCGCCCCTATGCACCATTTCCTCCAGAGAATCCAGAGTGACGGCGTTTTGCGTGCTGAACGGCCCCACGCGCTCGCGTCTCAGGGCGCTGACATGACCCTCGGCGCCGAGGGCGGCGGCCAGATCGCGGGCCAGCGAGCGGACATAGACGCCCTTGCCGGTGCGGATGGTCAGTTCCACGTGGTCGGCGTCGGGCGCATCCGTCACCTCGGCCGAGTGGATCGTCACCCGGCGGGCCTGAAGCTCGAACTCCACCCCGTCGCGGGCCAGGTCATAGGCGCGGGCGCCGTCCACCTTGATTGCGGAAAAGCGCGGCGGCGTCTGGTCGATCTCGCCGACGAAGGCCGGCAGGGTGACCTTCACCTGATCGACGGTCGGGCGCACGTCGGAGCGGCCGATGATCTCGCCCTCGCGGTCCACGCTGTCGGTCGAGACGCCCCAGTTGATGGTGAAGCGATAGACCTTCTGCGCCTCCATCATCATCGGCACGGTCTTGGTCGCCTCGCCGAGCGCGATGGGCAGGATGCCGCTGGCCAGCGGGTCGAGCGTTCCGGCGTGACCGGCCTTCTGGGCGTTGAACAGGCGACGGATGCGGCTGACGGCCTCGGTCGATCCCATCTCGAACGGCTTGTCCAGGCAAACCCAGCCGTCGACGATGTCGCCCTTCTTCTTGCGGCCCATTATGCTTGGCCTACCGCGCTTCGCGCTACTTGACGCCGGAGGATCACTGATCGTCCTCGTCGTCGCGGCGCTCCAGGTCGGCGCGGACGCGGGGGTCGTCGAACAGGCGGTCGATGTGGCTGGCGGCGTCGAAACTTTCGTCGTGGCGGAACTTCAGGTCGGGCGTGAACTTCATGTCCAGGCGGCGGCCCAGCTGACCGCGCACGAATTTGGCGTGGACGTTCAGCGCCTTGATGATTTCGCTCTCATGGCCATTGGTCGGCGCGGCCTCGACCCCGGCGCCCAGAGGCTCGACGAAACAGGTGGCGTGTTTCAGGTCCGGCGACAGGCGCACTTCGGTCACGGTGATGGACACTCCGGCCAGGGCCTCGTCGCGGATATCCTCCTCGCGCAGGATGTCGACCAGGGCGTGACGGATCAGCTCGCCGGCGCGCAGCTGGCGCTGGCTGGGTCCGGCGGGACCGGAGGCGTTGCGGGTGTGTTGCTTGTGGGCCATCGGCCTCTCCTTCTTGTTCGCCCGCTGGGGATCGGACCCGGCCGGATAGGCGAAAGTCGGGCGGTCTAGTCCCGCAGCGGGGGTCTGTCCAGTTTTCGCGCCCGTTCGGCGGCCCGAACCGAGCGCATCACCTCGCCCGAGGTGATGGCCGGAACTGGACGGATCGCCACGCCGCCGGCGTTCAGGACACTGGCCGTCCAGTGATTGCACAGGTGCAGTATGGAGAAGGTCTCGCGGCTGGCGAAAAAGCGCGCGTCGTCGCCGGGACGCAGGGCTGCGATGTGCGGCCGGCCGTTCGACAGATCAAGCGAGGCCTCGACCCGCGCGGCCAGACGCTCGAAGCGGGCGCGGCTCAGGGTCAGGGCGGCGCTGTCTTCGCCATAGGCCAGGCGCGGATCCTCGGCTCGAGGGGCCAGCATCAGCACCGATCGATTGCCGGGATGCAGAAAGGCGCGCGCCCCGTCGGGCAAGCGATCCGAAATCGGCCGCTGATCGACGTAGAATTTCGCATCGCCCCAGCCGATCAGGATCCAGTCGCCGGGCGCCAAGGCTTGGACCGCACGGGCCAGAGGACCGCCGCGACGTTCCAGCGCGGCGCGCGGTACGGCGATATCGGTGTGAAAGCCGTTGTCGAGCACCTGAATGACGACAGGGTCTGTCGCCGTCCCACCCGTCGCGCCCGGCCGGGTCCAGGTCAGAAGCGCCGCCACCAGCCCGACCAGCGCCGCCAGCACCAGCGCTCGCATCATCGGCTGAGGTCCAGCACGGCGCACAGGCGGTCGTCCGACAGCAGGGCGCCCGGAGGCGGTCCCTGTCGCACCGGCATCAGGACGAAGCCGTCGCGCCGCACGGCCAGGGCCAGCCATCCGACGGGATGACCGGCGCACAGCCGCGTGTCGTCGTCAGCCGTGACGCGCCGCACCTCGATCTGGGCCATCGGCGGCACGGCCATGGCGTCGGTGAAACTTCTGGAGACGCTGGCCGGCTGATCCGCCTGAACCAGCCGATGCGGCGCCGAGGTCAGGCGGCCGGCCGTGGTCGTGCTCAGCGCGCCGCCGTCCGCGTCGAGCGCCATGTCGGACTTGGCCGCGACGTAGCGTCCGGACAGCACGACTTCCCCGACCTCGACCTGTCCGGACGCGCGAGGTCTGGCGGAGGCGTCGGTCGGCGTGATCAAGCGGTTCAGAGCCGGTTCGACCACCAGTGCGCCGAGCATGAACAGAGCAAAGCCGCCCGCGCCGACCGCCGCGATCCATTTCAGCGATGGGACGCCGGATGGCGGGGCGGTCGCGCTCATGCGGCCAGTCTAGCGAAACAGGGGTTGAGGAATGGTCACCCGCCCCCAGAACGCCCTTAGTTGCGGCCGGGCCGGCGGGTCGGGTCGCTGAGCTGGAACAGGCGCGCCGACAGGCCGGACGCCGGTTGCAGCGAGGTCAGCTGGGTCCGGGTGCGGGCGCCCTGCGGATCGGTGATGGTCCACTCTTGCAGACGCATCGGATTGCCGGCGAAGGCCAGCACGACCTGACCGTCATTCGGGCGGTTGGAATCCCGCGCCGTGATGGCGAAGGCGCCCGAGGCCATCCGGGTCACGCGCTCGATGCGGACGCCCTGGTCAAGGCGCACGTTGCGCGCCAGGAAGGTCGACAGGGGGGTGCGACCCAACGGCACCTGCTGGAAGCTGTTCAGACGCGGGTCGTAGCGTTTGACGTTATAGCCGTCCGACACCACCAGCAGACCGGCCGGGTTGGTGTATTCGAAACGCATCTTGCCCGGACGCTGCAGATAGAAGCGGCCCTGACGCGTCTGGCCGTTCGGACCCGTTTCGGTGAAGGTGCCTTGCGCCGAGGTCAGGGCCTGCAGATAGCCCTGCGCCTGCTGCACCACGGCGCGATCCTCAGCCGGCAGGTTGGACTGGGCGTGGGCGGCGTCGAAGGCGCCCAGCGCGATCAGGCCGGTCGTCAGGCCGGCGCCCAGCAGTAGGCTGCGGCGGTGCAGGTCGGGGGTGGCCATAGCCACTGTCTTGGCGCGCGAGGTCATGAAGTTCGTCTCCCGTTCGGGATGGTTGTCGATCCTGCCGTCTTGCCCGGTCGGCTTGGCGTCGGAATGACGCGAGCCTGACCATATTCCGGCGCTGCGATGAAGCCCTGTTCATCGAAATGCTGAAGCTTGGACGCGATAGCGGGTCAGACAACGGCTCCGAGCCGCAGCCGTTCCTCGATTTTCGTCACACCATCGGCGGCGGGCCGGCCAGGACGTCGCGCTTGCCCGCGTGGTTGGCGGGGCTGACCACGCCTTCCTGCTCCATCCGCTCGATCAGGGAGGCGGCGCGGTTGTAGCCGATCTGGAGCCGACGCTGGACGTAGCTGGTCGAGGCCTTGCGGTCGCGGGTGACCACGGCGACGGCGCGATCGTACAGGTCGTCGCCCGAGCCTCCGCCGCCACCTTCGTCATAGCCGTTGTCGCCGTCGCCGTCCGGCTCGTCAGTGATCAAATCCAGATAGTCGGGCTCGGCCTGGGCCTTCAGGTGTTTGCAGACGTCCTCGACTTCCTTGTCGTCGACGAACGGGCCGTGCAGGCGGGTGATCCGGCCGCCGCCGGCCATATAGAGCATGTCGCCCTGGCCCAGCAGCTGTTCGCCGCCCTGCTCGCCCAGGATGGTGCGGCTGTCGATTTTGGACGTGACCTGGAAGGAGATGCGGGTCGGGAAGTTGGCCTTGATGGTGCCGGTGATGACGTCCACCGACGGGCGCTGGGTGGCCATGATCAGGTGGATGCCGGCGGCGCGGGCCATCTGGGCCAGACGCTGAACCGCGCCCTCGACGTCCTTTCCGGCGACCAACATCAGGTCGGCCATCTCGTCCATGACGACGACCAGGAAGGGCAGGGGTTCGGGGCGGATCTTCTCGGACTCATAGACCGGGCGGCCTTGGTCGTCGAAGCCCGTCTGGACCGTGCGTTCGAAATGCTCGCCCTTGGTCTGGGCCTCTCGGGCGCGCTCGTTGTAGCTGGCGATGTTGCGCACCCCCAGCTTGGACATGCGGCGATAGCGATCCTCCATTTCGCGCACCGTCCACTTCAGGGCGACGACGGCCTTCTTCGGATCGGTCACGACGGGCGCCAGCAGGTGCGGGATACCGTCATAGACCGACAGCTCCAGCATCTTGGGGTCGATCATGATGAAGCGGCACTCGGCCGGGCTGTGGCGATACAGGATCGACAGGATCATGGCGTTGACCCCGACCGACTTGCCCGAGCCCGTGGTGCCCGCGATCAAGAGGTGAGGCATCCGCGCCAAGTCGGCGACATAGGGTTCTCCGCCGATGGTCTCACCCAGGGCCAAGGGCAGCAGATGCCCCTTCTTGTCGTATTCGGCGCTGGCCAGAAGGTCGCGCAGATAGACGGTCTCGCGCTTGGCGTTGGGCAGTTCGATGCCTATGGCGTTGCGGCCCTGGACCACGGAGATACGACAGGCGCGGGCGGACATCGACCGGGCGATATCGTCGGCCAGGGCGACCACGCGGCCGTGCTTCACGCCCGGCGCAGGCACCAATTCGTACAGCGTCACGACAGGGCCGGGGCGGATCTGGTCGATCACGCCGCGCACGCCGAACTCCTGCAGCACGCCCTCCAGCATCTTGGCGTTCTGTTTCAGGGAGTCCTCGTCCACCGATCCGACGCGCTGGGCCGGCTTGGTCAGGATGCCGAGCGGCGGCAGGTCGAAATCGCCTTCCGGCCGCACGAAGTCGAAGGCCTGCTGGTCCACGTCGTCCTTGCGGGCCTTGGGCGCCTTGACCGCGGCGACGCGCGGCTCGACCGGGCGGGCGGCCGAGGGGCGGGGCGCGGGCTGGACGGCGTCGTCCTCCCAAGGCGGCAGGTCGTCATAGGCGGTCTGAGGCGGCTCTTCTGCATAGGTCGGGGCCAGCGGCGCCTCTTCCGGTGGGGCGGCGCGGGGCGCTCGGGCCTTGGCGGGCGCCTTTTCGCGGGCGGCCTGGGGCTTCGGCTGAGGCGGCGCGGGTGCGCGCAGCGACTTGCCCCAGTGCAGGGCGTCCAGGAAATCCATGGCACGCAGGCCAATGGCGAAACCGACCAGCCACAGCCCGGCGACCAGGAAGACGAGGCCCGCGATTATGCGGCCGCCGGGGATATGCAGGGCGCCGAGACCGCGCGCCGCCAGCCCCGTCACCGCATCGCCCCACAGACCGCCCAGACCGGCGGCGAGCGGCCAGGCGGCGGGCGCGGCCAGGGCGGCGAGCGCGCCAGATAGCAGTAGCACCCCGCCAGTCGCGGCCAGGGCTTTCAACGGCGTGGGCTTGAGCCTTTGCTGGATCGCATCGCCGACCGCGCGCGCCAGGCCGAAGGCGACCAGCAGCAGGGCGGCGGGCCAGGCTGCTAGACCCAGCGATTGCATGAACAGGTCGGCGAACAGGGCGCCGTTCGCCCCCAGCCAGTTGGTCGTCGGCAGGCTGGAGGCGGCGTTCAGACTGGCGTCCGCCGGATTCCACGACACTAGGGCGACCAGCAGCAGGGTCGCCAGCAGGGCCTGCAAGACGCCCCTGAACCGCACCACGAAGGGCGCGTCCCACAGGATGCGGGCGCTGATCCAGGCCTGGCGGCCGATGACGAGGGCGGTGGACATGAAGGATCGAACCTTCCTGCGGCTGACGTTCAGCCGCCTTTGTCGCACCCACAGGGTTAAGGGGCTGTTTACCAGCTTGGCCTTGGCGATGGACAAACCGTCCTCTGGACCTTTGGCCGCGACGGCGCGACAAACCTTCCATGTCTGATACTGAACGCTACGACATCGTCATCGCCGGCGCGGGGCTGACCGGGGCGGCCTTCGCCCTGGCGGCGGCGCAAGCGCAGTTGAAGGTCGTCATGGTCGATCCGCAGCCGTTCGACGCCCAGTCGGCGCCGACCTTCGACGGGCGTTCGACCGCCGTGGCCTTTTCGACCTTCCGCATGTTGGACGCGCTGGGGCTGGGCGAAAGCCTTCGTCCCCACGCCTGTCGGATGGACCATATTCTGGTGACGGATGGGCGTCGGCCGGGCGCGGCCAGCCGGTCCGCCTCGCCCGCCTTCCTGCGCTTCGACGCCGACGAAATCGGCGGGCGTACCGGGGGCGAACCGCTGGGCTATATGGTCGAGAACCGCCGCATCCGCGCGGCCTTGGCCGAGGCGGTGACGCAGGCCGGGATCGCGGTGCGGGCGCCGGCGACCGTCGCCAGCGTCGCGACCGATGCGGGCAAGGCGACCGTGACCCTGGCCGATGGATCGACCCTGATCGCGCCCCTGGTTGTCGGCGCCGAGGGGCGAGGCTCGACCGTGCGTCGCGCCGCCGGAATCGAAACCGTCGGTTGGGGCTATGGCCAGAGCGGGGTCGTGGCCACGGTGCGGTTGGGTCGCGACCACGGCAATGTCGCGCACGAATATTTCCTGCCAAGCGGCCCCTTCGCCATCCTGCCCCTGACCGATCAGCGCGCCAGCCTGGTCTGGACCGAGACGACGCGGCGGGGCGAGGCGTTGCGCGACGCCTCGGACGACGCCTTCCACGCCCATCTGATGCGGCGGTTCGGTGAGTTTCTTGATGGGGCGACGGTCGAGGGCCCACGCTTCGTCTATCCGCTGTCGCTGAGCCTGGCCGAGAAACTGATCGCGCCGCGCATCGCCCTGATCGGGGATGCGGCGCACGGCGTTCACCCCGTTGCGGGCCAGGGTCTGAACATGGGGCTGAAGGATGCGGCGGCTCTGGCCGAGGTTTTGGCCGAGGCCGCGCGTCTGGGCGAAGACATCGGGTCGGAAACCGTTCTGGAGCGTTACGCCCGCTGGCGCCGGTTTGACAATGCGGCCCTAGCGGCGGGCTTCGACGCCTTCGTGCGTCTGTTCTCCAACGACATCGCGCCGGTGCGTCTGGCGCGCGATTTGGGCATGGCGGCGGTCAACCGCATCGGCCCTCTGCGCCGCGCCTTCATGCAGGAGGCGGGCGGCGCGACAGGCGACTTGCCCCGGCTGTTGCGCGGCGAGGCTGTCGTCTAGTTCAACTGCATCCGCACGCGTTCGAAGGTCGTGAACCGCCGCGCCTCCTCGACGCCGTCCAGACCCTGAGCGCGCGCCAAGGCTTGCAGCGAGCCGGCAAGCGCGCCCTGTTTCTCGCGCGCCGAGGCCACGTCGAGCCACGGTCGGTGGTCCTCGGGATCCAGCAGGGCGCGACGCAGGGCCGACCGCTCGGCGCCCTCATAATCCCGACCGCGAATGGCGCGGCTGAACAGCACGTTCTGCAGCCGGATCAGCGACTGACGATCCGTGACTGGCGCCATCAGAAGATCCAGCCGATCCGCGACGTGCGGCATCAGACCGGCGCGAAGCGCGCGCCGGGTCAGTTCGCTGGGCAGGATCAGCCGCCCCTGGCTGAATGGATCCAAGGCGACGGGACCTTCGGGCGTCTCGACGCGAACCATGAAATGGCCGGGAAAATCGACGCCGGCCGCCGTGATGCCGGCCGCGCGCGCCGCGTGCAGATAGAAGACCGCCAGGACGGCGGACAGGCCGCGCCGCCGCTCGGCGACCGCGATGATGTCGGTGTTGTCGGGATGGTCGTAATGGATCAGGTCGCCGTTCAGCCGCAGGTCGGCGCACAGGGTTTCGGCCAGGGCCTCGTCAGGGCCTTCGCCGCCGATCCGCTCCTTCAGCCGCTCGCAGGCGTTGCGGGCCAGCGCGCGTACAGGCTCGGGATCACGCAACGGATGGTCATGGATGGCGCAGGCGATCGCCGCCTCCAGCAGGGGGAAGGCGTCGTCTTCGGCCTGACCGGCGGCGGTCAGGACGGCCTCGGCCTCCTCGCGCGTCATGCGATCCCCTCGTCAGCGCCTTTCGACGCCGCGAAGATGACGTGGAACGCGCCAAGGAGCCAGCGCCACCATATCAATTCTCAATTCCAGACGTTGCAGGCCTGGCCGATTGCGCCGGATCGCCTCGCCCGCCGCGATCAGTCGATCGTATTGGACCGGCTTCAGCGCCAGGAGGGCCGCCTCCATCGTCGCGCGGCGTTTGACCTCGACGACCGCCAACACCCGACCGCGACAGACCAGCAGATCGATCTCGCCGGCCCGGCTCTTCAGACGGAAGCCGAGAACGCGATAGCCGCGCAGGATCAGCCAGAAGGCCGCGATCCATTCGGCGGCATGACCGGACTTGAACGCCGCCCCGCCCTTCGCCCGACGCCACGCCGCCTTGGGGCGACGGACCGGCGCGGGACGAGACAGGCGCTTCACTTGCCCTTCAGCTCCAGCGCCCGGCGATACAGGATCTTTCGGTTCAGCCCCAGGGCCTTGGCCACCTCGGAGGCAGCGTCGCCGGTGGACAGGGTCCGGAGCGCGTCGATCAGGGCGGCGTCCGCGTCGGCTTCGGTCGCCTGGATTTCTTCGCCGGGGCCGACCACCACGACGATCTCGCCCTTGGGACTGTCCAGGCGAGGATCGACGGCCAAGTCGTTCAGCGTCCCGCGCACGCACTCTTCATAGAGTTTGGTCAGCTCGCGGGCGACGGCGGTGGGGCGCGGACCCAGCACGGCGGCCATGTCGGTCAAACTGTCCTTCAGGCGCGGCCCGCTTTCGAAGAAGACCAGCGTCTGGCGCTGGCTCTTCAAGCCTTCCAGCGCGGCGGTGCGGCCTGCCGTCTTGGGCGGCAGGAAGCCGGCGAACAGCACCCGGTCGGCCGGCAAGCCGGCGATGCAGAGGGCGGCCAACAGACTTGAGGCGCCGGGGATCGGATGGACGGGCAGGCCCTCGGCGATCACCGCGCGGGCGACGACGAAGCCGGGGTCGCTGACCAGAGGCGTGCCCGCATCCGAAACCAGGGCCACCACCTGACCCTCACGCAGCCGTTCGATCGCCTGTTCGGCGGCGCGGCCGGACGCATGGTCGTCGCAGCGTTCCAGCCTGGCCTTCAGTCCATAGGCGCTCAGCAGTTTGGCGGTGACGCGGGTGTCCTCGGCCAGCACCAGATCGGCGGCGGCCAGCACGTCCAGCGCCCTCAGCGTCATGTCGCGCAGATTCCCGATCGGGGTGGCGACCAGATAGAGGCCCGGCTCCACCCGCCGGGGCGGCGGGGCGGCGGGTGGAAAGGGCGAAGGTTCGCTCAACGCTCGACCACGGCCGCGGGGGGGCGCGGCGCCGAGGTCAGGCCCGAGCCCTGGAAGGCGGGACCGGCGTCATAGGCGGCGAAGGTGGCGGCGGTGATGATCTCGCTGACCGAGGCGCCCAAGCTGACGATCTGCACCGGCTTCTCCAGACCGACCAGCAACGGTCCGATCACGGTCGCGCCGCCCAGGGCCTGAACCAGCTTGGTCGAGATGGCGGCGGAATGGATGGCGGGCATGACTAGGACGTTGGCCGGCTTGGTCAGGCGGTTGAAGGCGTAGGCCGAATGCCCCTTGGGATCCAGCGCGACTTCCGGCGGCATTTCGCCCTCGTATTCGAAATCGACGCCCTTCTTGTCCAGGATGCGGATCGCCTCGCGCACCTTCTCGGCGCGGTCGCCGGGCGGGTTTCCGAAGGTGGAATAGGACAGGAAGGCCACGCGCGGATTGCGACCCAGCTTCCTGACCGTATCGGCGGCCTTGATAGCGATGTCGGCCAACTCCTCGGCGTTCGGCAGCTCGTGTATGGTGGTGTCGGCGACGAACAGGGTGCGGCCCTTGGCCAGCAGGATCGACAGGCCGATCAGGGTGTCGTCCACGTCCAGCACGCGCTGGACCTCCTTCAGCGCCATGTTGAAGTTGCGTGTCACGCCCGCGACCATGGCGTCGGCCCGCCCTTTGGCGACCAGGGTGGCGGCGAAATAGTTGCGGTCCTGATTGATCATCCGCTGGACGTCGCGGCGCAGATAGCCCCGGCGCTGCAGCTTTTCGTAAAGCCAGTCGGTGTCCTCGACATTGTGGTCGGAGACGCGGGCGTTGGTGATCTCGATGCCCAGCTCGTCGAAGTTCAGACCGGCCTCTGCCGCGTTCTGACGGATCAGATCCTCGCGGCCGACCAGGATCGGCGTGCCCAGATCGGCCTGTTTGAAGCCCCAGGCGGCGCGGATGACGGCGGGTTCTTCGCCCTCGGCGAAGACGACGCGCTTGTTCGGCCCGCCGCGCACGGCCGAGCTGATCTTCTGCATCAGGGCGGCGGACGGATCGACGCGCGAACGCAGCGCGTGACGATAGGCGTCCATGTCCTCGATCTGGACGCGGGCCACGCCGGTGTCCATCGCCGCCTGGGCGATGAAGGGCGGGATGTACCAGATCAGGCGCGGATCGAAGGGCGTCGGGATGATGTAGTCCGGGCCGAACTTCAGCTTGCGTCCTCGATAGGCGGCGGCGACCTCGTCCGGCACGTCTTCGCGCGCCAGGGCTGCCAGGGCCTGGGCGCAGGCGATCTTCATCTCGTGGTTCACGCGGCGCGCGCGCACGTCCAGCGCGCCCCGGAACAGATAGGGGAAGGCCAGGACGTTGTTGACCTGGTTCACATAGTCCGAGCGGCCCGTGGCGATGATGGCGTCCGAACGCACCGACTTGACGTCCTCGGGCGTGATCTCGGGGTCGGGGTTGGCCATGGCGAAGATGATCGGATTGGGCGCCATCGATGCGACCATCTCCTTGGTGATCGCGCCCTTGGCGGACAGGCCCAGCACCACGTCGGCGCCGACCATGGCCTCGGCCAGGGTCCGCAGGGGCGTATCCGTCGCGTGGGCGGCCTTCCACTGGTCCATGCCGTGGTCGCGACCCTTGTAGACGACCCCGTCGCGGTCGCAGATCACGGTGTTCTCGGCCTTGACGCCCGCGGCCTTCATCAGGGCGATGGAGGACAGGCCCGCCGCCCCGGCGCCGGCCAGCACGACCTTGATCTCGTTCAGCTTCTTGCCGGCGATATGGACCGCATTGATCAGGCCGGCGGTCGAGATGATGGCGGTGCCGTGCTGGTCGTCATGGAAGACGGGGATATCCAGCAGGTCCTGAAGCTCGCTTTCGATGACGAAGCATTCGGGGGACTTGATGTCCTCCAGATTGATGCCGCCCCAGGTGTCGCCGATGTTCTTGACGACGGTGATGAACTCGTCCGGGTCGGTGGTCTTCACCTCGACGTCGAAGCTGTCGACGTCGGCGAACCGTTTGAACAGGACCGACTTGCCCTCCATGACCGGCTTGGAAGCCATGTGACCCAGGTTGCCCAAGCCCAGGATCGCGGTGCCGTTCGAGATGACGGCGACCAGGTTGCCCTTGGAGGTGTAGTCGTAGGCCTTGTCCGCATCGGCGGCGATGGCCAGGACCGGCACGGCCACGCCTGGGGAATAGGCCAACGACAGATCGCGCTGGGTCGCCATCGGCTTGGTCGGCGCCATGGAAATCTTGCCCGGCGTCGGGATGCGGTGGAAGTCCAGCGCTTCGTCGTCGGAGAAGGTTTGCTTTTCGGTCTGATCGGGCATCGGTCGTCCAGGGCGTCGGCGTGGCTGTAACCGTTCGTGTCCTAGAGGCTGGGACGGGCCGCGCCAACCCTTGACGCGGAGGAAGCCTGCGCAATCGGCCTGGAGCCTTACCTTCGCGTCAGCGTCAACGCTGTCAGATCGACAGCACGCCCGTCCGTTCGATCTCGACCGGCCCGGTCATCAGGACGTGATCGGTCTCCACATCCCAGTCGATGACCAGTTCGCCGCCATCGACGACGACCGTCGCCTTGCGTTCGGTCAGGCCGCGCCGCGCGGTGGCGACCAGGGCGGCGCAGGCGCCGGTGCCGCAGGCCTTGGTCAGGCCGGCGCCCCGCTCCCAGACCCGCAGGCGGATGTGATCCCGGTCAAGCACATTGGCGAATCCGACATTGACCCCTTGCGGGAACAGCGGGTGATGCTCGACCAGCGAGCCGGATCCCGTGACGAAGCCGTCGTCCTGGCGGTCGGTGAAGAAGACTACGTGCGGATTGCCCATGGAGACGGCGCCGGGCGTATGCAGGATCGGCGCGTCGATCGGCCCGACCTGAAGCTCGATCCCGCGCGTGTCCATCTCTTCGGCCAGCGGCACCTGGGTCCAGTCCAGGCGAGGCTTGCCCATGTCCACGGTCACGCGGTGGTCGCCGGCGCGGGTGGCGGTGGTCGGGCCGCCCGCCGTGTCGATCACCACGCGGTCAGAGGCGTTGGCCTGCATCAACAGCCAGCCGACGCAGCGCAGGGCGTTGCCGCAGGTCTCGACCATCGATCCATCGGCGTTCCACACCCGCATGAAGGCGTCGGCCGTGTCTGACGGTTCGATGGCGATCAGCTGGTCGAAGCCTTCGCCAGTCTGGCGGTCGCCCAGCGCACGAATCTGGTCCTCGCTGGGAGCGAACGGCTGTTCCAGCGCATTGACGACGACGAAGTCATTGCCGGCGCCGTTCATCTTGACGAAAGGACGGGTCATGCAGGCCATATAGGCCCAACCCAGCGTCGCGGAAACCAGCGTGTCCCAGACCGAAACCGACCCCAAGGACAACGGCCTGCGACTGCGCGCCCGGCTGCGGTACCTGTATCATGGCAGCCAACCGGCGGCGGTGCGGTTCCGCTTGACCGTCATCGTGATCGACCTGGCGATCATCGGCTTTTTCCTTGCGGCGCCCATCCTGAAGAACATGGGCTGGGCCTTCTATGCGCTAGACTATTTCATCGCCGCCATCCTGGCCCTGGACCTGGCCGCGAGGGCCTATGCCTACGCGAACATCAAGGACTGGCTGAAGCGGCCGATCGTCTGGGTCGACCTGTTCGTGCTGGCGACCCTGCTGTTTCCGGCCTGGCTGTTCAATCTCGGCTTCCTGCGGATGTTGCGGCTGTGGACCCTGCTGAACTCGGACTTCTTCTGGCGCACCGTGGGGGCGCGGTTCGACGATACGCGGGTTGAAGGGATCGCCCGCGCCCTGGCCAATCTGATCACCTTCGTCTTCGTGGCAACCGGCTTCGTCTATGCGACCTTCAGGGGGCATGACGGCATCGCCGGCTATGTGGATGCGCTGTATTTCACAGTGGCCACCCTGACGACGACCGGATTTGGCGACGTCACCCTGCCGGGGCCGTGGGGGCGGTTGTTGTCCATCGCCGTCATGCTTGTCGGCATCACCCTGTTCCTGCGCCTCGCCCAGGCCCTGATCCGACCGCACAAGGTGCACTTTCCGTGCGACCGCTGCGGCCTGCAGAATCACGACCCCGACGCGGTCCACTGCAAGGCGTGCGGCAAGCTGCTCTGCATTCCCGACAAGGGTTGAGGCGGCGCGTCCCGCCGGTGTGACAAAACGGTAAGGTCGCACGGCTTGCCGCACGGGAAGGCGTCGTTAAGGTGCCGGCTTCGTTTTCGGGGACCTGTCCATGATCCGTGCTTCCGCCGTCGCGCTTGCGACGCTTCTCGCCTCCACCAGCCTGACCTCGGTATCCATGGCCCAGACCCCAGCCTCCTCACCCGCCCCCGCATCTGGCGGTTTCGCGACGAGCGATGCGACCGACCCCTATCTGTGGCTCGAAGAGGTCGAGGGCGAGCGGGCGATGGAGTGGGTGAAGGCCCACAACGAACGCACCTTCGCCGTCCTGCAAGGCGATCCCCGCTACGAAACCCTGCATCAGCAGGCGCTGGAGATCGTCCAGGCCCAGGACCGCATCCCGTCGCCTGGCTTCACCCACGACGGCCATATCGACAACTTCTGGCAGGACGCCCAGCATGTGCGCGGGCTGTGGCGTCGCACGACGCTGGACAGCTATCGCACCGCCACGCCCGAGTGGCAGAACATCCTCGACATCGACGCCCTGGCGGCGGCCGAGGGCCAGAACTGGGTCTACAAGGGCTCGACCTGCCTGCAGCCCGAAGAGCGCTACTGCCTGATCAGCCTGTCGAACGGCGGCAAGGACGCGGTAACCCTGCGCGAGTTCGACACGGTCGAGCGCAAGTTCGTCGACGGCGGCATCACCCTGCCGGAATCCAAGGGCGGCGCATCCTGGATCGACAAGGACACCCTGCTCATCTCGCGCGATTTCGGTCCCGGCACCCTGACCAACTCGGGCTATCCGATGGTGGTCAAGCGGATGAAGCGCGGCCAGACGCCCGACGAGGCCGAGACCCTGTTCACCGGCCAGCCGACCGACGTTTCGGTGTCCGGCTATACGCTGCGTGACGCCGACGGGGTGGTGAAGGCGACGCTGATCAACCGTTCGGTGGATTTCTATTCGTCCGAGACCTGGCGCCTGGGTGACGACGGCGTCCTGACCCAGCTTCAGCTGCCGGCCAAGTCCGACATCACCGGCCTGGTCCAAGGCCAGCTTCTGGTGTCGCTGAAACAGGACTGGACCGCGCCGTCGGGTCAAGATTTCAAGACCGGCGACCTGGTCGCCTGGCCGCTGGAGGCCTGGCTCGCCGATCAGTCGACCCCGGCTCAGCTGGTGCTGCGTCCGAGCGAGCGTCAGGCCATCGAGGGCGTCAACGTCACGCGCAATAGGCTGGTCGTGGCCTTGTACGACAATGTGCGCGGCTCGGTGCGGGTCTATACCCCCGGTCAGGGCGAGTGGGCCCACACGACGCTGGACCTGCCCCAGAACGTCTCTGTCGGCGTCGGCTCCGCCTCGGAGAAGGATGACAAGGTCTTCGTCAGCGTCACCGGCTATCTGAACCCGTCCAGCCTGTGGCTGGCCGATGCGGCGACCGGCGCGGTCGATCAGGTCAAGTCGATGCCGGCCAAATTCGACGCCGCCGGCATGACGGTCGATCAGCACGAGGCCCGCTCGGCCGACGGGACGATAATCCCCTATTTCGTGGTGCACAAGGCGGACATGCCGCTGGATGGGTCCAACCCCACGCTTCTGTACGGCTACGGCGGGTTCGAAAGCTCGCTGCTGCCGGGCTATTCGGCGACGGTCGGCAAGCTGTGGCTGGAGCGGGGCGGCGTTTACGTCATCGCCAATACGCGCGGCGGCGGCGAGTTCGGACCTCGCTGGCACGAGGCGGCCCTGCAACAGAACCGCCAGCGCGCGCACGAGGACTTCCAGGCCGTGGCCCTGGACCTGATCGCCCGCGACATCACCAGCCAGCCAAAGCTGGGCATCATGGGCGGCTCGCAGGGCGGGCTGTTCATGGGCGCAATGCTGACCCAGCGGCCGGACCTGATC
The DNA here is from genome assembly GCF_900102995.1 of Brevundimonas sp. 374. Classification (NCBI taxonomy): domain Bacteria; kingdom Pseudomonadati; phylum Pseudomonadota; class Alphaproteobacteria; order Caulobacterales; family Caulobacteraceae; genus Brevundimonas; species Brevundimonas sp. 374. Next base: position 125,421 of record NZ_FNKT01000006.1, read on the forward strand.
AACGCCGCCGTCATCCAGGTACCCCTGTTCGACATGCTGCGCTTCCACAAGCTGCTGGCCGGCGCCTCCTGGATCGGCGAATACGGCAACCCGGACATCCCCGAGCAGCGCGCCTGGATTCAGCAATATTCGCCGTATCAGAATCTGCGTGCGGGCCAGCCCTATCCCGAGGTCTTTATCCATACCTCGACCAAGGACGACCGCGTCCATCCGGGCCATGCCCGCAAGGCGGCGGCGCGGCTTGAGGAGCTGGGCTATCCGGTCCTGTTCTACGAAAACGTCGACGGCGGCCACGCGGCGGGGGCGAACCTGCGTGAAACCGCGCGTCGCCTGGCGCTGGAATACACCTATCTGTCGCGCCGCCTGATGGACACGCCGGCGCAGGAATAGGTCTTCTTCGATCCTCCCCCATGACGCGCAGCGAAATGGGGGAGGGGGACCACGAAGTGGTGGAGGGGGCGACCCCGCGCACCGTGTCTGGTTCCGCCCCCTCCACCGCCTGACGGCGGTCCCCCTCCACCGCCTGATGGCGGTCCCCCTCCCCCGCGACGCGGGGGAGGATCAGATTTGCGGAGTTCAAGCCATGCGTCACCTGATCCTGTCAGCCGCCATCCCGGCCCTTCTGGTGGCCGCCTGCGCGAGTACGCCGGTCGCCAGAGGTGTTGACGAAGTCGTGGTCTCGACCAACGACAGCCCTCCGCCTCACTTCCCCCGCGACCTGACCCCGGCGGGCGTCGCGGCGGCGGACGATCATTTGGCGCTGGAGCAGGTGGACGGGGCAGAGGCGATGGCCTTTGTCGCTGAGGAGAACCGCAAGTCTCTCGCCGTCCTAACCGGCGACCCGCGCTACGAAACCTTCCGCGCCGAGGCCCAGGCGATCCTGACGGCGACCGATCGCATCCCCAGCCCGTCCTTCCTGGGCGACGGCATCGGCAACTTTTGGCAGGACGCGACCAATCCCAAGGGCGTCTGGCGTCGCACGACGCTGGCCAGCTACCGGACCGCAACGCCGCAATGGGAGACGCTGCTGGACATCGACGCTCTGTCCAAGGCCGAGGGCAAGGACTGGGTGTTCAAGGGCGCCGATTGCCTGGCGCCGGACGACACCCGCTGCCTGATCAATCTGTCCGACGGCGGAAAGGATGCGGTGGTCGTGCGCGAGTTCGACCTGACCACCAAACGGTTTGTCGATGCGGGGTTCAGTCTGCCCGAGGGCAAGCACCGCATCGAATGGCTGGACCGCGAGACCCTGCTGGTCGCCACCGACTTCGGCGCCGGAACCATGACCGAGTCCGGCTATCCCTTCATCGTCAAGACGCTGAAGCGCGGCCAGACCCTGGCCCAGGCGACCGAGGTCTATCGCGGCGAACAGGGCGACGGCGGCTACGGCGTCAGCCCCGCCGTTTATCGCGACAAGGACGGCAAGGTGACCGCCGTCATCATCACCCGCCCGCTGGACACCTTCCGGTCGGAGACGTGGAGCCTCGGTCACGACGGCAAGGCGACGAAGCTCAATCTGCCAGCCCGCGTCAGCGTCTTCGGCGTAGTTGGCGATCAGCTTGTATTCTCGAACGACGAGCAGTGGCGTTGGCTCGCACATGACTACAAGCCAGGAGCGCTTCTGATCGTCGGTTTAAGAGCATTATCCGCTGCTCCGTCGCCCACAAACGTTCCACCGGCGCCGATGACGGACGGACGCGATCCAGTCGGGATTTTCGTTCCAAATCCCCGTCAATCTCTCCAGAGTGTGGCGGTTCTCGACAACACCCTCATCGCCGCCATTTCGGATAATGTTGCGGGACGTCTGGTTCGCTTTCAGCGGACGGGGACTGAGGGACAGTATTCGTTCTGGGGCGCGACTGACATCACCGTCCCCGACAACCTCGCCGTCGGTCTGGGCGACTCGTCCAAAGCACGCGGCGAAGTGTTCGTTTCGACCCAGGGCTTCCTCGTTCCACCGACCTTAAGCTTGGCCGATGCGGACGCCGCGACCCTGACCCCGCTGAAGTCGGCGCCGGCCAAGTTCGACGCGTCGCGCGACGTGACCGAACAGTACGAGGCCACTTCCGCCGACGGGACCAAGATTCCCTATTTCGTCACCCGCCCGCGCGACATGAAGCTGGATGGGTCGAACCCGACCGTCATGCTCGGCTACGGCGGTTTCCAAGTCAGTCTCAACCCGGCCTACAAGCCCGAGATGGGCAAGCTGTGGCTGGAGCGGGGCGGCGTCTTCGTCCAAGCCAATATCCGCGGCGGTGGCGAGTTCGGGCCCGACTGGCACCAGTCGGCTCTGGACGGCGATCGTCAGAAGGCCTTTGACGACTTCGCCGCCGTGGCGCGCGATCTGGAACAGCGCAGAATCACCAGCCCGCGTCGCCTGGGCATCTATGGTCGGTCGAACGGCGGGGTCCTGACCTCGGTGTCGATCACCCAGCACCCTGAACTGTTCAATGCGGCGGTGATCGAGAGCCCGCTGGTGGACATGCTGCGCTATCACGAGCTGCCGGCCGGGGCGTCGTGGATCGGCGAATACGGCGACCCGCGCATCCCGGAAGAAGCCGCGTGGATCGCGAAATACTCCGCCTATCAGCAACTCCGTCCGGGCCAGCCCTATCCGCGCGTCTATCTGACCACCAACACACGCGACGACCGCGTCCACCCCGGCCATGCGCGCAAGTTCGCCGCGCGCCTGGGCGATATGGGCTATGACCACCTCTACTATGAGGACACGGCCGGCGGCCACTCCAATGACGCCGACCCGGTCGCCAACGCCCGTCGCTGGGCTCGCCACTATGTCTATCTGTCGCAACAGCTGATGGATTGAGGCTTGTGCCTTGGGGCTATCGCGCTTCGCGCTGCTTGAGCCCTGACTGGCTCACGCGATTATGAGGCGCGACGGGACAGGCCGAGGGTTAAAGACGACGGCATGAACACCAAGGGTTGGATCATCGCGGGCACGGTCATGGCGGGCGCCCTCATGTCCGTCGCCTCGGCGGCCCAGCCGGCGGCGGGGCGTCCGCCGCTTGCGCCGCGTCATGCGACGGCCAGCGGCCCGCCGGTCGTTGTCGAACTGTTCACCGCCCAGGGCTGCGGCGGCTGCATCGAAGCCAATGCGGCGGTGGAGAAGGCGGCGGCCCAGCCGGGCGTGATCGCCCTGACCTATGGCGTCGACTACTGGGATTATCTGGGCTGGACCGACACATTCGCCCGGCCCGAGTTCGTTCAGCGCCAGCGCGCCTATCGCGCCGCACTGCGCCAGCGCGGCGTCTCGACGCCCCAGGTCGTGATCGACGGCCGACGTCAGGTGTCAGGCGCCCGCAGCGTCGAACTGGAAACCGCTATCGGCCAGGAGGCGGTGCGTCAGGCCTGGCCGCCCGAGATCGAATTCCGTGAGAACGGAGCCGGCGTCGGCGTCGGCTCCGGCCGCGCGCCGGCCGGCGGCGCCGAGGTGGTGGCGGTGACCTATACGCCCGGCCCTCAGGTGGTCGAGGTCCGCCAGGGCGAGAACCGCGGCCAGGCCGTGCGGCACATGAACGTCGTGCGCGGCGTGACGCGCCTGGGCGAATGGCGCGGCCGCCCGATGCTCTACGCCCTGCCGTCCGCCCGCCCCGGCGAGGCCGTGGCGGTGCTGGTGCAAGGCAAGACGGATAAGCGCATCCTGGGCGCCGCAGTCAGGGACTAGGCGCCGGCCTTCTTCGCAAAGGCCCACGCCGCGTCGCTGAGCGGACCGACCTGGGCCGCCATCGTTCTGGCGTGGGCGCTGGCGGCGGTTCCGTCGCGGACGCGGCCGGCGATGCCCTGGCAGATCGCTGCCAGGCGGAACAGGTTGTACGCGTAGAGCCAGTCGAGGTTGGCGGGCCGCATGCCTGTCGCGGCGGCGTAGCGTTCGACGGTCTCCTCCACGGACGGGATGCCCAGGGCCTCCAGATCAGCCCCGGCGAGGCCGTTGCGCAGCGAAGCCGGAATAGCCCAGGCGATCAGCAGATAGGAGAAGTCGGCCATCGGATCGCCCAGGGTCGATAGCTCCCAATCCAGCACGGCGCGAACCTCTGCTCGATCCGGCGCCAAGATCATGTTGTCGAGACGAAAGTCGCCGTGGACGATGCGGCTGGGGCCTTCAGCCGGGAGGCTGTCGGGCAGGAAGGCGATCAGCCGGTCCATTGCCGGAACCGGCTCGGTCTCCGACGCATGATACTGTTTGGTCCACCGGCCGACCTGACGCGCGAAATAGTTTCCGGCCTTGCCGTAGTCGCCCAGGCCGATGGCGGCCGGATCGAAGGCGTGCAGCCGGGCCAGCGTGTCCGTCTGGGCTTCATAGACGGCGCGCCGCTCCACGGGCGTCAGGCCGGGCAGCTTCAAATCCCAGAAGATCCGACCCTCGACCTTGTCCATCACATAGAAGATCGAGCCGATGACGGTTTCGTCCAGGCATAGGGCATGAGGCTTGGCGACGGGGAAGCCCTGCGCGGCCAGAGCCGAGATGATCTGAAACTCGCGATCGACGGCGTGGGCGCTGGGCAGCAGGACGCCGGGCGGTTTGCGACGCAGCACATAGGCGTGCGTGGGCGTCACCAGTTCATAGGTCGGGTTCGACTGGCCGCCCTTGAACTGTAGCACCGTCAGCGGGCCGGCGTATCCCGAGACGTGGGCGCGCATCCAGGCGTCCAGCGCCGCCTCGTCCAGGCGATAGCGCGGATCGACCTCGCGCGTGCCGGAAAAGGCGCTTTGGGCGTCCAGCAGGGCGGCGTCGGTCATGCGGCGGTCCTCGTCGTTTCCTTGAGCCGTCCGGATCTCACACCCGGTCCGGCGCGGCGATGATGGCGGCCTTCACCGCGCGACGCCAGCTGGAAAGCAGACGCTCGCGCTCGTCCGCCTTCATGCGCGGTTTCCAGCAGGCGGGCGCCTCGGCCGGGCGCGCCTCCAAGTCCGGCAAAAGGCCGACGCCCAGGGCCGCCAGGCGCGCGGCGCCCAGGGCCGTCATCTCCTGGAAGGCCGGACGCTCCACCTCGACCTCGCAGATGTCGGCGACGAACTGCATGGCGAAACTGTTGGCGGTGACGCCGCCGTCCACCTTCAGTGTCTTCAGCGGCGGGGCGCCGTCGGCGGCCAGGGCGTCGAGCAGGTCGCGCGTCTGATAGGCTAGGGCTTCCAGCGCGGCGCGTACGAAATGGGCCGGACCGGTATCCCGTGTCAGCCCGACGATGGTCCCCCTCGCTTCCGGTTCCCACCATGGCGCGCCCAGACCGGTGAAGCCCGGGACCATATAGACCCCACCGTTGTCCTTGAGGGTCTGCGCCATCGCCTCCGACTGACGCGACTCCGAGATCAGCCCGACCCCGTCCCTCAGCCACTGGATCGCCGAGCCGGCCGAGAAAATCGACCCCTCCAGCGCATAGGCGGACTGGCCATCGGCCTGATAGCCGAGCGTGCCCAACAGACGCCGTGTCGAAGCCACCGGCTCCGCGCCCACATTAGCGACCAGAAAAGCGCCGGTGCCATAGGTGATCTTGGCGTCCCCGGCCTCCAACGCCCCGTGCCCCACCAGGGCCGCCTGCTGGTCGCCCGCCGATCCGGCGATGGGCAGAGGCTGGCCGAACAGCGCCGGATCGCTCTCGCCGATCACACCTACGCAAGGGACGATGCCGGGAAGGGCTTCGCGCGGGATGTCGAACAAGGCGCACAGATCGTCGCGCCATTCGACCGTCCTCAGATCCATCAAAGACGTGCGCGACGCATTGGTCGCATCGGTGGCGTGGACCCGGCCGCCGGTCAGTTTCCAGATCAGCCAGGCGTCGATCGTGCCCAGCTTGACCTCGCCCTTCGCCGCCCGCTCGCGCGATCCGGGCACGGCGTCCAGCAGCCAGGCGAACTTGGTCGCCGAGAAATAGGGATCAAGGACCAGGCCGGTCATGGTCTGGACCCTCGGCTCGTGGCCTTGGGCGGTCAGGCGCGCGGTGACGTCGGCCGTGCGGCGATCCTGCCAGACGATGGCGCGATGCAGCGGCTCGCCGGTCGCCGCGTCCCAGATCACGGCCGTTTCCCGCTGATTGGTGATGCCGATGGCGTTGAAGCGGGCGACGCCGCCGGCCTTGCGCACCACCTCTCGACAGGTCTGGAGCGTCGCGGTCCAGATTTCGGCCGCGTCATGCTCGACCCAGCCGGACTTGGGGAAATGCTGGGCCAGCTCGATCTGGCTGACCGCGGCGGGCCTTAGATCCCCTTTTTCCTCGCCTACCGCGCTTCGCGCGGCTTGAGGCGCGACTTCAAAGGCGATGGCGCGGGTCGAGGTCGTGCCCTGGTCGATGGCGAGGATCAGGCTCATGGTTCTCTCCCGGCTGCGTCTTGGGCTAAGGGGAGCATATGACGACGCACCTGCCCAGCTATGAAGGCGTCCTCGACGCTGCCCGCCAGATCGACGGGGTCGCCGTCCGCACGCCCCTGCTCGAAAGCCCGGCTCTGAACGCGGTGGTCGGCGGGCGGGTTCTGATGAAAGCAGAAAGCCTGCAGCGCGCCGGAGCCTTCAAGTTTCGCGGCGCTTACAACCGCATCAGCCGACTGACCGACGATGAGAAGGCGCGCGGCGTCGTCGCCTTCTCGTCCGGGAACCATGCCCAAGGGGTGGCCGCTGCCGCCGCCATGGTCGGGACGCCGGCCATCATCGTCATGCCGTCGGATTCGCCTAGGGTGAAAGTCGAGGGCGTGATCGGCTTCGGCGGCGAGGTGCGCTTCTACGACCGCTGGACTGAAAGCCGCGAGGCGATCGGCGCGGCCATCGCCGCCGAGCGCGGGTCGATCCTGGTTCCGCCCTTTGATGATCCCTTCATCATCGAGGGCCAGGGGACGGCGGCGCTGGAAATGCTGGACCAGGCGGATGCGCCCTTCGACCAGTTGCTGTGCGGTGCCTCCGGCGGCGGGCTGATGGCCGGGATCAATCTGGTCATGACCGAACGCAGTCCCGCGACGAAGGTGTTCGTGGTCGAGCCGGAAGCCTTCGACGACACGGCGCGGTCGCTGGCGGCCGGAGAGCGGGTCGGTCATCCAAAGGGCGCGCCCTCGATCTGCGACGCTCTGATGTCGCCGATGCCGGGCGTGCTGACCTGGCCGATCAATCGACGGCTGGCGGGGGCGATCACCGTCTCGGATGCCGAGGTTGCGGAAGCGATGCGGTTCGCGTTCCGCCATCTCAAGATCGTCCTCGAACCAGGCGGCGCCGTCTCGCTCGCGGCCCTGCTTGCCGGAAAGATCGAGACGAAAGGACGGACGACGGCCATTGTGCTTTCAGGCGGCAACGTCGATCCGACGCTGTACGCCGAGATCATCGAGGGGCGCTTCGGCGGCTGAGGGTCTTCCCTTGCCCGCGACGGTCGGCCAACCTCGCCTCAAACGCATTCAGGAAACGTACGATGACCAAGGTTAGTGAGCTACAGGGACTGATCGGCGAGGAGGTCGGGGTGTCGAAATGGTTCGACGTCACCCAGGCCCGGATCGACGCCTTCGCCGATTGCACCGAAGATCACCAGTTCATCCATGTCGATCCGAAAGCGGCCAGGGCCACGCCATTCGGCGGGACAATCGCGCACGGCTTTCTGACCCTGAGCCTCGCTTCAGCCATGAGCTATGACGCCGTGGCGCCGCTGGATGGCGTCGTGATGGGCGTGAACTACGGTTTCGACAAGCTGCGGTTCCTGGCGCCGGTGCCGGCGGGATCACGCATTCGCGGTCGCTTCAAGCTGTTATCGGCCGACGACAAGGGCAGCGGACGCTGGTTGCTGAAACACGAACTGACGGTCGAGATCGACGGGGCCGACAAGCCGGCGCTGATTGCGGACTGGCTCGGGATGCAGATGGTCGATCCAAAAAACGAGACGTGACGCTCGCATAGGTTATGCCGCCGCGCGGTCCTAGATTGTGACGTGTCGAGGGCTTGTGATTAACCATTCTGTGGCTCAACCCGAAATTCACGTGTATCATCAAGGCCACGGTCTCAGATTTGCTGGTCGGCATCGTCACGTTTCCGCCTCGACCTTGTACGGCAAGGCTGGTAAGACCCGCGTAGGCGGTAGACCCGCCCCCTACTATAACAGAGGCGGAGGGATACCCCCCTATGCGTATGAAGACTTTCGTGCTGGCCTCCAGCGCAGCGGCCGCCCTGGCCCTGTCGGCTGGTGCTGCGTCGGCAGAACCCAATGGTTGGTACGGCGCCATCGACGCCGGCTACCACATGATCGACGATATCAACGCTGAATCGTCCACGACCGGCGCCAACTGGAACTGGGAAGTGAACGACGGCTGGGCGGCGTTCGCTCGCCTCGGCTACCGCTTCAACCCGAACTGGCGCGTTGAACTGGAAGGCGGCTACCGCTCGGGCGACATCGGCACCGTGCGCGCCGTCTCGGGCACGCAAGGCCTGTGCAATCTGACCCCGGCGAC